>OMWK01000012.1 GCA_900314745.1 uncultured Eubacteriales bacterium
ATTAAACTCAATTCTTACGAATCAACTTAAGGCTCGTTGTTTTAAGTTCTGCATTCTATTCAATTTTCAAGATCCGCGCCTGTCGCTTGAAGTCCTTTTGCAAGTGCTTCTTGCGAAGTGCTTAGTAAGAATACAACGCACCCCCCATATTGTCAAGCACATTTTTCACCTTTTTTGAAAATCTTTTAAATATCATCAAAACATACGTCATCCGTATGTTTCCGAAGACACCAGATCGTTCCCGCTATACTTGAGTTTTAACTCAAATACTCCGGCTCTTTCCTCATCAAACAGAAGTCTGAATATCTCGCGGTCGCCTTCCCATGTAGGGATGCTTTGTATGTCCTTTCGATGTACCCAGGTAAGCACGCCCTCATCGCATGTGCCGGGACAGATCTCCCTTGTCCCTGTGTACTCTCCCTTATATATATACATAACTTCATCGTCACACGAATCGTTGAAGAACGACGCCATGCCCTTAAGGCCGAAGCCCTTTATCTCACGGCTTTCTATTCCCGTCTCTTCATATATCTCGCGCAGGGCACACTCATAAGCCGACTCGCCTTCTTCAAGGTGGCCGCCCACACCGAGATACTTGCCCGCGTTCATGTTGGCGATGTTCTTGGATGTTGCACCCTTCACCATAAACAGTATGTCCTCACCTCTTGTGAGGTAGCAAAGAGTCGTAAGCTTCATGTCAGACACCGGAATCTTCCTCTGTGACCTTAACGCCGTCAGTAATCACGGCTTTGTCTTCCTTCTTCCCGGGAGCACCAAGGGTGATGCGGCCTCTAAGAAGCTCATAATGAAGATTGACTCTGTAGATAATATAAGAAGAAACATCCATGCCGAATGTCTCACAAAGAGCGCACCACTTGTCTGCGAAGCAAACGAGCCAGCCTTCCCACGAATGCGGGAATATGACCGTCAGCGGAAACATATGATGCTTGATAATGTCCTGCTCAATGGGTGAGATGTGAAAATCCCGCACCGCGTTCTCACAGGCTATGGCAGGATGGGTAAAGCCGTGAAGTCCGCGCCTCTTGTCACTCGGCTTATGCCAGTCGTAGAGGAAATAGTCGTGAAGAAGTGCGCCCCTGATGAGAGCTTCCCTGTCGACCTTAACCCCGAACATCGCTTCGAGGTTGATTGCAAACAGCAGGCTGAACTTGGCAACTGCGAGAGCATGCTCAAACACGGATGTGGTACCGTGCTGCGTGAAAGTCTTCATGCACTGCGCTTCGTCAGACATTATAATGTCGCGGCCCAAGGAAAATACTTCTTTGGCAAGTTTGTATTCCGTAACTACTTTAGCCATGAGTCCATTTTATAACGAATCTGACAAAATACAATTAAATGTGATATATATGGTTCCTAACAGATAATATAAATATAGATATGGCATCAAACCGCGCGACAACAGATCTTACCAGAGGTAATCCGCTCAAGATGACGGTGCTTTTTGCCATACCGATCTTCTTAAGCAACATACTTCAGCAGTTATATAATTTCACGGATATCGCGATCATCGGACACTCCTTAGGAGATGATGCCCTGACCGCCATAGGATCCGTCTCCACGATCTACGGCTTCTTCAACTCCCTGATGTTCGGAATGAGCAGCGGATTTGCCGTCGTCATCTCGAGATTCTTCGGAAGCAAGGATCAGAAGGCCCTGAAGAAGGCAATCGCGAATACGCTCTTCATCGCTTTGATCTGGGCGATCGTCGTGCCCCTCGCAGGCTTCCTGTCACTGAAGCCCCTGATGCGGGTTCTTCATACACCCGAAGACATTTTCGACATGGCTTTTAGTTACGCTTCAGTCGTAATCGTCCTTCTCGGGTTCATGTTCACCTACAACGTGCTCCGCGGAATACTTCAGGCCATAGGCAATTCCAAGGCGCCGCTGTTCTTCCTGATGATATCGGTAAGCACAAACATCGTTCTCGATCTTCTGTTCGTAAGGACATTCGGCCTCGGACTTCCGGGAGCGGCATATGCGACCGCGATCGCGCAGGTCATATCTTCACTTCTGACGCTGTTTTACATTCTGCGCAAGGTTCCCGAGGTCCATATCGGCAAAGAGGACTTCGTTCTCGATAAGAACCTTCTCATCGATATCTTCACTTCGGGCATCGCCTTCGCGCTGATGTTCACCGTTGTTAATCTCGGCTCCATGATACTTCAGGGGGCGATCAACGACCTCGGCAAGACAACTATAGCCGCACACACGGTTGCCCGTAAGATCTCGGAGCTTTGCATGATGACTCTGTCCACACTTGCAAACGCGATGGCAACTTTCGCAGGCCAAAATCACGGTGCCGGAAGATACGACAGGATCAAACAGGGCTTAAGGAGCGTGCTTTTCTGCGGATTCGGCATAGCTACCTTCCTTATATTTATGGTCTATACAATCGGAGAGAAACTCGTAATCCTTCTTTCAGGTTCATCTACTAAGGAGCTGATCGACACCGCTGTTTTCTATCTGCGTTTTGACCTTCCGTTCTACTTCGTTCTCGCGGTACTTCTTATCACGAGGACGACGCTTCAGGGTATGGGAGCAAAATTCGTTCCGATCATCGCGAGCCTGATGGAGCTTATCCTTAAGATAATCACGGCGCGTTTCCTCGCAGTGAGACTCGGTTATCTTGGCATAGCAATGTGCGAGCCCATCACATGGATTGCGGGCGCGATATTCATAATCACCGTATTCGTATTGAGAATTAAGAAATCCGAATCAAACGTGGCAGATAAGAACCTTCATCGTGCCTGACATATCGATGGGATCCTTGGAAGCCGGAAGGAATACAGATTCTCCCTTACGAATGCTGACAGTCTGATCCGCACAGCTTATAGTACCCTCGCCTTCGAGGCAGACCGCTGCATCGAACTTGCTGTCGTCCGCAGGCACCGTAACAGTTCCGTCCACATCGTATATCAAAGCCTCAAAGTACTTGCACCTGCAGATGAGATTGCCCTCACCCTCAAGGCTCTGCGGTTCATACTTCCTGTAGTCGGCAACCTCGAGCGCCTTATCAAGATGAAGCTCTCTTCTGTTGCCGTATCTGTCCACACGGTCGTAATCGTAAAGTCTGTAAGTGCAGTTGCTCGACTGCTGTACTTCGCATATGAGGTTCCCCGCTCCGATAGCGTGCACCGTTCCCGAAGGAATAAAGAATGTATCGCCCTTCTTCGTGGGAACGAAGTTAAGAAGATCAGTTATCGTTCCGTCCTTAACGGCGGCCTCGACCTCTTCCCTCGTAACGTCCCTTCGAAATCCCACGTAAAGGCCTGCGCCGGGCTTGGAATCCAGCACATACCACATCTCGTTCTTGCCATAGGAATTCTCATTCGATAAAGCGTAATCATCATCGGGATGAACCTGTACAGACAGATCCGTCTCGGCATCTATGAGCTTCACGAGAAGCGGGAAGGACCGTAGCGATGCGCACTTCCATCCAAGTGATGCCTTGCCGACAGTCTCGATGTACTTGCCAAGGTAAGCTCCCGCGTGTCTTCCGTTTTGCACACGGCACTGACCGTCGGGATGGGCGGATAATACCCACGCTTCCGCGACCCTGTCCATGTCGGTCCTGATACCGTATTCGTTCTTAAGCCTGCTGCCGCCCCAGATGTACTCCTTAAGCGCAGGCGAGAGCTTAAGTATCGCCTCGGCCTTAACGCCCAAATCGAGCTCTCCGATATCCGAAGCGCTTCTTGCACGTCTGTCATCGACGAGAATGTCATCGCCGTAAGCCACATCCATGAACTCAAGGACAGTGTCACCGACATTCGATATCTGATGTCTTACAAAGGGCCTGACCTCGATGTTTCCGCAGCCGTCATATACGGTGCTTACGGAATCGAGTGTAACTCTCGCCCTGCCGCTTACGATTATCCAGTTCTCCGTTCTCGTCTCATGCGAGTGTTCATATATGGTCTTGCCGGGGCTTACGAATATGTGTCTCGCGTAGTGCCTCTGGGACTTCTCGAGTTCGACATAATATCCCCACTGCCTGTAGTGAGTGTTGCTGCCGTTAATGTACTTATCTATCTTGTGGGTTCCGGTCCTGTCATTAACAAGAAGATTCTTAAGATCATCCTCGCTGCTTCGTCCCCTCGCGCCGACAAAGACTGCGTCATCCGTGTTGACTATGACCGCGTCCCTGATGCCGCTCACTACGACAGCCTGCGTATCAGACTTGTTAACTATGAACGAATCCTCGCAGTTGAGTGCAACCGCGGGGCCCTTGTTCCCGTAAGAGAACTTCTCGAGATCTTCAATAGAAGTAAGCTCGTTCCATTCGAAGTCAGCCTTCACCATGGCGATGTTGCCGGTATGTTCCAGCACCTGCCTTTCGACGGAGACCCTCTTTATGAGGCCGAGTGCGTCCTCACCGAACTCGATGTCGCCTCCGGTTTCCTTCCTCATCGAAAAGGCTTTGGCGCAGGACTTGTATATGTCGGAGTCGATCTTGCGAAGCTCGTTGAGATAATCTCCCGCGCGCACCATGAGCATGCCGAGATTTCTGTAGAAAGGTGCCTTGATGACGGACAGGTCCTCGGGCTTCTCCTTGAACCTTACCGGGTCACCGTATATGTATCCGTAGCGGCGGTTGATCTCTTCCTCTTCCTTGCCGAAGACCACGAGCCTGCCCTCAGCCGCCATGGACTTGGCGCTCAGGATGGCATCGGCGTAACCCGAGGAAGCGTCGATCATGACATCGGAAGGAACGATAAGAACAAATTCCGAAGGCTGCAGGGACATAAGAGCCAGCGTTACCGAAGCCGTCGTCCTTCTCGGAACGTCCTCGAAGATCAGGCGGTATGCGAGCCCCTGGAAAGCCTTGAGCTGATTGTCGATGATGAATCTGTGCTCAGCGCCCGCGACGATGATGAACTCGTCGCAATACGGCATATTGCGTGCAATAGTATCCTGAAATACGGAATGATACTGTGTAAGTTCGATGAACTGCTTTGGGTAATCGCGCCTGGAAAGAGGCCATAATCTCTCTCCCAAACCACCCGCAAGGATCAGACACTTCACTTAAAATAGCTCCTTCGTATCTTAAGATTCCACCAGATACCTATCGTGTCAGAAAACATTCTGAAGATATCCTTAATCTTAATTCTACCAAAAGACTCGTCTCTTTTGAAAACTATCCGCACAGGCATCTCTTCAATCTTAGCGCCTTCGTGAAAACAGAGCGCGAGGACTTCGATGTCGAACGCATAACCTTCAACGCGAAGCAGCGGTGCAACCTTCTTGATGATGGACGACTTATAAAGCTTGATGCCTGTCTGTGTATCCTTAGTGCTCATGCCGAAGAGTATCTTAAGGATCACGTAATAACCCCAGGACACAAATCTTCGAAGCGGCGGGTAATCGAGTTCCGACTTCCTATGCATCTTGGAACCGATGACGACATCGCAGCCGGACTCATCCATGCGTTCAAGATACTTAATGAGATGATCGGGAGATATGTCGAGGTCGGCATCTATGAAGCCGGTTACTTCACCGGAAGCCATCCCGACGCCGTGCTTAATAGCGCCGCCCTTGCCCCTGTTCACCTCATATCCCGCGTATTTGATCTCACCGTAAATACCGGAAGCCGCAAGTATCTCTTCCCTTGTGTTGTCGGAGCTTCCGTCATCTACCGCGAGGATCTCATAGGAATCAACCTTGCCTTCCAGGGCATTGCGGATCTCAATAAGGTTTTGCCTTATCACTGCGCCTTCGTTATATGCGGGGACGATTACGGAGAACTTCATTTATGACACCCCGAGATAAGTCCATGCTTCCGGATCAAAGACTTCATCACCGTCGAAGGCATACCAGTCATCAACAACAAAACGGTACGCATCGGCACCCGCTTCGGTATCGGAAGTAACATTACTGTCGTTCGAATCATATACACAAACCGGCATTCCATAATCCGTATGATACATCAAAGCATTGCCGGTAAACGGATTGACGGGATTATCGATGATTCCCTGTGTCGCGATGTAGGGCACATCAGCATTTATCATAAGGTCGCTACATGTGGTAAAGCCCGTGGAACCGAAATCCTTGATCATGAGGACGGGGTTATAGGCCTCTATGCCGACGCGGTTAAGCGTAGTCTGACTTCCGAACATGGCGACATCGACATTCATCGTGCCGTGGTCTGCAACTATGATTATCCTTGTGTTATCCCACACACCTTGCTCTCTTAAGTAATCAAAATATCTTCCGAGCAGCATGTAAGTTGCGACGTTGCATTCATAATGACGCATGCAGTTGTAATCGTTCATCTGCAGCGTGTATCCGTTTATCGGCGTGCTGAATCTGTCAGAATGAGAAGCGTCGTACTCCGTATTATCCACGTACTGTGAAGGCTCATACGAGGGCTCGGACAGAAGCATCGTCGTGTGGGGAGTCTCATTATCTATGTACATGAACGTATCCTCATCTCCGTCGATGATCTGCGTGATGTCCGCGAAGTTATAAAGCACTGAATACGCATTCATGAAGCCCTCATTGACACCCGTTGATGTCGACGGACCGTAGCCTATCTGAGGTATGGTGAACTGACCTTCCTCGGTAATGCCGACATCGGTCATATTGTAGTTGCCCTGATTATAGATGGTGCTCTGAACAAGCAGAGGGCTTACCTTAAGAAGGGAGTAGCAGAAGAAATTCCTCTCCCACAAAAGCTCCTTGTCTCCGTTAAAGTCAAGCGCATCCGATCCGACATTACCCTCTGTAATGTAAGCATTGATGTTGTCGTATCCGAGTGCATCGAAGACGGTAAGATCCGGAGGAGACATGTATCCCGCATAAGGCGGATCGCACAAAGTTACGTCAAATCCCTCCTGCGCGAAGAGAACCGGCATCACTTCAAGAGCCTCGTTCTGACTCTGCACAAGAGTTGTTCCCTCATCACCGCATATAACTCCGGGTGTGTAATCATACCCTCCGAAAAGCGCCGGTGCGGCATGCTTCGTATGTGTTCCGAATGAAAGTGTATTGGGATAGTAAGTAAATCCGTCAAACTGTTCCGCAAGTTCAGGGATCTCATTGAAGATTACAGGTACCAGGAAGCCGGGCGCCCTGTCCATCATGAGGACCATGACATTCCTTCCTTCTGTCGACAGAGGAATCGAAGGAATCTCCATGAGAATCCTGTCCTTATTCTGCTCGTAAGTCTTTCTTATGACATTCATGTTGAGAATACTCATGACAGCACATACGGCGACAAGTATCACGGCCAGCCCTTCCGCAAGTTTACGCGCCTTGCACATGAGAAGGATAAACACGGAAATGGCCACGATAACAACAGCAGCATTGACTGCCTTCTGGATGAAGGTGTAACTGAAGACCGTATCGAACATCAGATTATTGGAGATGGTTCCGAGGTCAGTTCCGAAGAACAGATACGTAACCAGAGCCGCGGGGCAAAGAGCCCACCAGATGCTGCTTATGATGACTCTTCCCTTCTTGCCTGCAAGATAGAAGAACACACTTCCCCAAACGATGAAGAAACCTGCGGCAATAAGACCCGCATGTATAACATATGTGTTGGGGGATCTGACATCGGAGTAGTTTATGAACTCTGTCGGTGAGGATCTTATGACCGAAGAAGGGATCAGAAGTCCCGTAAGAAGCGACAGGAATATTCCGCTTAAGATGAATATGTTTCTGTTTGCACCGGTGTAGACCAGCTTATCGCCAAGCTTACCTGCTGCCGAAGGTCTCTTGCCTCTGATGATAAGGATGACCAGGGGAATAATGAGAAGAAGGCCTGCCAGAGTAAGCTTCAGCTGTCTTCCGGGATACGGCGCATCGTATATCGTATTTACGAATAGAACAAGAACGGCACCTGCACCCGCAGCAACACAGGCAAGTGCAAATCCCGGTCTTTTGAATCTGTAGAATACATTCTTAAGCATCGAGAACACGTTATTAAGTGTCCAGTAGAATGCGAGACCCGAAGGCGAATTATAAAGGAGCACAAGGAATACAAGCGCCATTCCGTAAAGCTGGACTTTACTCTTCAAAGGCATTCCCTTCGTGTAGATATATCCCGATATGAAGTTTATAAGTGTCATCAGGATAGGAAGTATGTTGATGCCGAATCCGAAGAGAACGAACATCTGATCGGGGGCTCCGAGATCAGCTATCGGACCGAAGGACACACCCCTAAGGAGCTTAAGATTAGACAGGAATCTGTAGGCCGCCATGAAGAACGGGATCTGAAGCAAAAGCGATACCGATCCTCTCAGAACATAAAGCGGTGAATAATTATTCTGTGCGTAGTAGGTGTTGAGCATCATCATTCGCTCATCGCCCTTAAATGTCTTCTTTATGTGTGCAATGCCGTCAGCAAGTGCAGCCTCAAGATCGCGCTCTTCCCTTTGAACCTCATCAGCTCTTTTATAAAGAGGAAGAACAAGGAAGTTTACCGCGAGGCTCAGGATGATTATCGCAAGGCCCGGATGTCCTACTACCCTGTTCGCAACGGAAAAGACCACTTCAAAAAAGAGTTCGAGCGGATATATAAACAATGTATACAGTGCACTCATCTTGTTCCGTCAAACTCCCATGCATCCCTGTCTATAATACGTGTGCCGTTAAAAGTATACCAATCATCTTCGGCAAAACGGTAATCATCTGCGCCGGCCCCGCTCCAGTCATTGGAATCCAGGACTAACAGCGGCATATCGTGAACGCCGTTCATTGTGATCGGATTACCCGTAAAAGGATTCACGGGGTCATCCACTATTCCTGCGGTGGCCAGATACGGTACATCCGCATTCGTCATAAACGATTCATCCGTAGTAAAGCCCGTCGAACCGAAGTCCTTGACCATAAGCAACGGATTGAACGAATCGATGCACATCTCATTCATGATCAGCTGCCCGTCGAACATCAGTGCGTCACGAAGTGCGATACCGTGGTCAGAGACAATGATAATCCTCGTATTATCCCAAACACCCTGCTCTCTTAAGAAATCGAAGTATGCTCCAAGCTGCAGATAAGCCGCAGCATTACTGGAATAATACCTCATCGTCGTATAGCTGTTCATATCAAGATAATAACCGTTTATCGGATCCGAGAATCTGTCCTGATGCTGAGCATCATAATCGATGTTGTCGACATACTGAACAGGAACATACTCCGGCGCCTGATAGAGCATGGCATCATGAGTGGTCTCGTTATCGTAATACATAAAAGTATCATCGGAACTTTCATAAACAGTCGTTATTCCGGCCATATTGGAAAGAGCATCATATGCGGCTATTCCGTCCCTGTCAACACCGCCGCTCGACGATGCACTGAATCCTATCTGAGGTATGGTTACTTCATCCTGAGGGACATCATTGGTATCGAGCTGATTATAACAGCCCTCGTTATAAACAGTAGCCTGAATGAATAACGGGCTTATCTTAAAGATCGAATAACAGAAGAAGTTTCTGTTCCAGATACGCTCCTGATAATCGTCAAACACAAAGTATGCCTCATCTGACAGGAACTTATTGTAGTATGCCTCTATCCCTTCATATTCCGGTCCGTCAAAGATCGTAAGATCCGAGGGTGTCTGAAAGTTCGCGTTAGGCGGATCAAGGAGGGTAACTTCAAATCCCGTGTCCCTGAATATGAGAGGCATTACGGACAGGGCTTCGTTCTGTGACTGACGAAGTGTCTTGGATTCATCCGCATTGATCGCTTCCGGAGTATAATCATACCCGCCGAAAAGCGCGGGAGCCGCGAACTTGGTACGGTTACCGAACGAGAGGGTATTTGGATAGTAAGTAAAACCGTCGAATTGATCGTACAGTTCAGGCAGTTCTTCAAATACGATCGGAAGAAGATATGCAGGCGCCCTGTCGAGCATGATGACCATAACGTTACGCCCCTCAGTAGAAAGCGGGATCCTGGGAGTGCTCATGTCGGCGATCTTGCGGTTGTTCAGATACGCTTTATTGATCGGGATCATGTTATAAATGCCCATGCCCAGAGAAACAACCGCAAAAGCGATTATCACTTCTGCGCAGATCTTGCGGTTCACATGATACAGCACAAGAATGACAATAACCGACAGGATTATCAGTCCGAGATTCAGTAACTTCTGGGACAGGGAAAAATCGAACGGTTTAAAGTAAACGAAATTAACCGATATGTCTCCCAGGTCATTTCCGAAGAACATGTAAGTGATGAGCGATGCCGGACACAACGCCGTCCACACCCTGCTCATGATAACTTTGGCTTTTTTATTAATAAGGCTGAAGAACACTCCTCCCCACACAAGGAAATATCCTGCCGCTATAAGAAATGAGTGCAGGATATAAATGAGGGGATTTTTAAGGTTCATCAGATCCATGAATTCCGACGGGGATATCTTAACTATGGCGGAGGGAATGAGGACGCCCGTAAGCACGGACATAAACACACCGCTGAAGATGAAAGTGTTTCTGTCGGTCTTTGTATACTCAGGGAATCTGATTCCCTTTGTCAGCGAAGGCTTCCTGCTTCTTATAAGTACAAATACCAACGGTAGCACAAGAGCCAAAGCAATCACCGTAAGTCTGATCCTTCTCGACGCATACGGCGTGTAGTAAGCGGTATTAAGATAAACAGCGGCGAACACGCCGACGGTTGCGAACAGGACAGACAGCACCAGTCCCGGTCTCTTAAGCTTATAGAAGACATTCTTCGCGAACGAGAAAAGATTGTTCAAAGTCCAATAGAATACAAGTCCCGAAGGTGAGTTATACAGAAGCACGAGAAACACTGCCGCGATACCGTAAAGCTGAACCTTACTCTTAACGGGCATGCCCTTCGTGTAGATGATGCCGGACACCACATTTATCAGAGTCATCAGGATCGGCAGGATATTGATGCTGAATCCGAACACCTCGAACATCTGATCCGGTGCACCAAGATCATGTATGGGACCGAATGACACTCCCTGTAGGATCGCGAGGTGTGACAGGAATCTGTACGCCGCCATAAAGAAAGGAATCTGCAGAAGAAGCGACACGGATTCTTTAAAGACATCCGTAGATCTGTAATCATTCTCTCTGTAGTAAGCCTGAAGTATCATGACGCGCTCGTCGCCCTTAAAGGCCTCCTTGATGCGTCTGACCATAGGCGCCATCAGATCCTTCTTAACCTTCTGCTCTTTCTCAAGCTTATCCGCTCTGGCATACAAAGGCAGAAGAAGGAAGTTAACAATAAGGCTTAATACTATTATCGCGTACCCGGGATGAGGTACGATCCTGGTCGCGATCGCGAATACGACCTCGAACAGAAGCTCAAGCGGATATATGAATAATGTGTACAGCGCACTCATCTTGTTCCGTCAAACTCCCATGAATCCCTGTTGAATATTCTCGTTCCGTTGAACGCATACCAGTCTCCTTCGGAGAATGAATATGCGTCAGGACCTGCTATCGCATCCTCTACATTCCAGTCTGCAGAATCATATATTAGCATAGGCATATCTGTCTTTCCGTCCATCGTAAGAGGATTTCCGGTAAAGGGATTAACGGGGTTGTCTATAACTCCCGCGGTTGCAAGATAAGGAACATCCGCATTGGTCATGAAGTCGGAGCAGATATTGAATCCTGTAGCTCCGAAGTCCTTTACCATGAGCAGACAGTTGAAGCTTTCCATGTTGACGTCACGTACTATTGTGGCACCTCCGAACATGTCTGCCGTAGGTCCGTGATCCGATACGATGATTATCCTCGTATTGTCCCAGACACCCATCTCCCTTAAGTAATCAAAATAATTACCGAGCTGAATGTACGAAGCCGCATTGCACTGATAGTGGGACATCGCAGGAGACGAATTCATACAAAGCTCATATCCGTAGACACGGTCAGAGAACCTGTCCGCATGAGTCTGGTCATACCAAGTATTGTCGACGATCTGTGCCGGAGCATATTCGGGCTCCTGAAGCATCATCGTGTTGTGCGGCGTTACGTTATTCATGTACATGAATGTGTTCTCGCTGCCGTCGCTTATTTCAGTTATGCCGTCAAGATTCGTAAGAACCGTATATGCATTCATGAACACCTGGGATACACCCGTCGACTGCGTCGCACTGGTGACTGTCTGCGGTGTCGTGAATTCCTCATCGGCATCGACGGAACTTGAGAATCCGTCGTCAGCCTGATTGTAATTACCCTGATTGTACAGGCTCTGCTGCAGGAACAGAGGGCAAGTCTTAAACATGCTGTAGCAGAAGAAATTCCTCTCCCACATGGCTTCCTGCTGTGCGGAGAAATCCGCATTGATGTTAACGAATCTTCCCTTCGTGATATAGGAATCTATTCCCTCATAAAGGTCTCCCGAGAACACGTTAAGATTCGGTGTCCACTCGTATCCTGCGAAAGGCGGATCACACACCGTTACCTCATAGCCGTTGTCCCTGAAAAGCACGGGGAGAACCGAGAGCGCCTCGTCATGCTTTTCGACCAGAGTCTGCTCCGTAACAGTGCAAATCTCGGCAGGTGTGTACTCATACCCGCCGAAAAGCGCCGGCGCCGCGAACTTCGTGTGCGAACCGAATGACAGAGTGTTCGGGTAGTAAGTGAAGCCGTCGAACTGCTGCTGAAGTTCAGGTATCTCCTCGAAGATATATGGCACAAGATAACCGGGAGCCCTGTCGAGCATTATCACCATAACATTCTGTCCGTCCCTCGAGAGAGGTATGCTCGCAAGATTGCTCTCACTTCCCATTGAGACGCGGCCGAAGGCAACTTCTATCCTGTACATATTGAATACGCTCATGGAAAGTGACGCGGCAAAGAAAGCAAATGCCAAAAGCTTTGAAATCTTCTTAAATACCGTCGCTACAAGCACCGCAGCCGCCACTGCAAAGAAAACAGCGAGACCGTTAATGCTCTGCTGCTTTGCACCGAAGACAAAGGGCTCATCGTAAATGAGGTCAGTCGACAGATTTCCGAGCTTCGTTCCGAAGAACAGATATGTAACGGCACCCGCCGGACATGCACTCCACCATATGAGACTTAAATAAGTTCTCGTGTGAGGTCTTGCAAGCGCGAAGAAGATGCCTCCCCAGACGAGGAACACACCTGCTGCCGTAAACATTGCAGTAAATACATAGTAATTCGGAGATCTGTAATTGATTATGTCTATGAATTCCGAAGGCGACGTCTTGATGACGGAAGACGGTATGAGAAGCCCGAGGAATACAGTGAGGAACATTCCGCTTAGAATGAACAGACCCTTGTTGTGACCTGAGTAATTGATCGCCCTGATGAGCTTCATGATATGCGAGGGGCGCTTGCCCTTTATGAAAGCTACTATAAGCGGAACTATAAGAAGAACCGAGAATATGGTAAGTCTTAACTGTCTTGCCGGGTACGGGGAATCATAGATGGTGTTAACGAACATCAGCATTGAAGCGCCAACAACGGCGAATACGCATGCGAGTGTAAATCCCGGGCGCTTGAACCTGTAGAAAACATTCTTAAGCATGGAGAACACATTGTTGAGCGTCCAGTAGAATGCAAGTCCCGACGGCGAATTATAAAGAAACACAAGGAAGATGATCGCCATTCCGTAGAGCTGAAGTTTGCTCTTAAGCGGCATTCCCTTTGTGTAGATATATCCGGATATGAAATTAATAAGTGTCATGAGGATTGGAAGCAAATTGATGCCGACTCCGAACATGACGATCATGTGATCCGGAGCGCCGAGGTCATCTATCGGACCGAATGACACTCCCCTAAGAAGCTTAAGATTTGACAGGAACCTGTATGCCGCCATGAAGAACGGTATCTGCAAAAGCAGCGAGACGGATCCTTTAAGCACATATAAAGGTGAATAGTTATTCTGGGCATAATATGTCTGGAGCATCATCATTCGCTCATCGCCCTTAAACGTTTTCTTTATATGAGCGATGCCGTCTGCAAGGGAAGCTTCGAGATCCCTCTCCTCCTTCTGAACCTCATCCGCACGCTTGTACAGTGGAAGTACCAGGAAGTTAACGGCGAGACTTAAGATTATGATTGCGAATCCGGGATTGCCGACTATTCTATTCGCGATTGTGAAGACCACCTCAAAGAACAGTTCAAGAGGTCTTATGAAAAGGTCGAAGAAAATTGTCAGCAGAGGGGGTATCAAGTCTTCTCCTCTTCACTAAGCTTGCCAAGCTTCTCTATAAGATAATCGCAGACTGAAGCCGTGGCTCCGCCGATATTCTTCCATGCGGTATCGCGCACCTTCTGTCTTGCAGCTTCATACCTGGGGTCATTGATACACTCGTCTATCATGTTCTTAAGGTTGCCCTTATACTCATCGGTGATTTCCTTTCCTACCTCGGGGAGCACTTCGAAAGTATAAGGTGTCTCATCGAGCCACCATGCGTCATAAGGATCCTTGGAGAATCCTGCGTTCGCATACATGATCGGCTTATCAAACACAAGCAGGAAGTCGAAGATTACACCCGAGAAATCGGAGATCATGATATCCGCTCTGGCGAGAACATCAAAGTTGTCATTGTCCCTGTTCCACTCGAAGTTCTCATTCTCGGGATACTGCTTCATGAGCTTATCGAGCATGTCCTTCTCGGAAGAGAAAGACTGAGGATGAGGACGTACGATTACGTGGTAACCGGTGTTTATGAGTTCATCTAGGAAAGATGAACCGTATTTTGTAAGTATTCCGGAAGGCCCCCATGAAGGAGCAAGAAGGACCACGGGCTTACCGGATTTATTTCCGGATGCCGGATGCGCATCCAGCCTCTTCTTCATGTCATCCAGATATGTGAGACCCGTAAGCTTGATTTCTTTCTCCGGCAGATGACGCAGCTGCTCGAGCTCCCTCGTCTGCTTTACCTGATGGTCACCGGACAGAAGAAGTGCATCATAATAGTCTGTTCCGAACATCCTGTAAAGGGAGATATTTCCGGGAGCATGGAGTATGTGAACATAGTAATTAACTGTCTTGGATCTCTTCCACTGATAGACATCAAGTCCGGGAGTTGTGGAGAGAACAATATATGCATTAAGTATGTTAAGTCTTGAGAAAGCGCGGTTGCCCTCGCCTATGAATTCGCAAGTTACATTCTTTGTGGTCTTGCCGTACTCAAGTGCGGGATCATCAGGCGAAGCGGTGTAGTACCAGACCTTCTGTCCCCTCTTCTCGAGTTCTTCGCATATGGGCTTAAATACATTCCAGTAACGCTTGTGGTCAGAGAAGATAACTATGGGGAGCTTATTCTTGTCTATCTTGGCCTTCTTGCCGCCGGACAGAATAAACTTGATCTTTACGATAGCAGTTCTTAAGAAGAATACAACGACACCGATAATACCTATCAGTATCGAGAACAACATACTGCCCGTACCGGGATCTATATACAGTCTAAGCACTTCCGATTCCTCCCAAGTGTTACATTATATAGTGGTTTATAAAGAAAATCACCTGTAACCGATTCCGAAATTGTGCCAAATATTCTGGTAATCAGGTGACACCGATATGGCATCTATGACATCTTCCCGGGTGGATCCGCTGCTAAGCTCATTGATCCAGAGCGTAAGCTCATCGCGACTTCCGTTCCTCAGAAGCATGAGTCTGTAGACCGCCTCAATGAACGCCGCATCACTCTCGACGAATCCTCCGTTATTGTAGACTTCCCATATGACGGAATCGGGAGTTCTGTTGCTTCCGACCAGGACCTGAACATAGCTTCTGACTTCATCTAATGACGGGTATCTTAAGTACGCCATGCGGTACACTCTGATAACATAATCGGACGTATCCCTGTAAAAAGGATCATCTAGCATATGGTCACCGTACATAATGGCAAACGATTTGCTGCATGTGCCTGTATAATCTCCGATTCCCCTTACCTCTATGTAAGCCGTTCCGGGAAGATAATTATCCCAATACATGACCTCGTAGTCGGTTCCTTCCTCTAGGATAAAGCCGCCGTAATCAACAGTTATGTCGGGACAGACTGCACTGCCCGTATAGGTCATCCGGTCAGGAGCAATGACAGAAGCGGCACTAAGATCATTTACAGGAACCGGATCATTCCCGTAATACTCGAGGTTCTCGGAACCAATGCGCATGAGGCAAGAGTCATCACAGCTTTCCTTAAGTTCACAGTAACCGTCTTCGCGCATGGAAATGGTAAGTCCAGTCTCGACATTCGTCAAAGTAAAATAAGGTGTTCCTGCGATCTCTGCTATGGCCCATGTGTGAGCATAGGAAGACTGCTCGTAATTACCGGCATACAGTTTCCCGTCCAGTACGCAGAGCGTCTTCCTTACCCCGTAGGAGTCAATTGTTATCTCATAGTTATCTCCCGAAGGAGTTATCGTGAACGATGTGGGAGCGGTATTTCCAAAGCTTATGGAATAATCGTCAAAGCCCTTCATCTTTACCTCAAGTCCCATCACGGTATCCGCACCGTATATCTCATATGAACCTGCCTCAACAGGGGCTGCGAGATTCTGAGCCTTCAGTACGGCGACTACGGTAACGGCACTCACCAGCACCGCGAATATCCCCTTAAATATCAAAGATGAAGTCTTACGCTCCCTTATCCAAAGATATATCACCACGATAAGCGGAGCGATTATCATTAATAAAGAGAAGTACAGACCGGCCGAATTCCTGAATCCGAACGAGCTGATTCCGCCAAAATCATAAACCCTGACAAAACCCTTCATTCCGAGGATAAACGTCGCTCCCGTCACCACCGAGAAGAAGGAGAAAACCGTTAAGGCTGTCATGCGGACATCCGCACATACAATGAGGAGAAGTATCACCGCCGCATCCAATATGTATGTGACACCTTCTTCAAGAGCGAAAAGCAAACCGACCGCCGCTGCTACCGGGAATATAATGAGCTTGATCTTACGCCTGCCTTCATCCTTCATAAGAAGTCCCATAACGGCAACGGCTACGGCAAGAAGTCTCGCGAAGCCTTTAAACTCTGAAGGAAGCGCATCAAATACCGGAGTAAATCCGGCACAAAGTGATGAGAGCATAAACACAAGAGCAGGCACAAAGAGCAGATTGTACCAGCAGTTGTCTTTGGTTAATCTCGTCTTAAGTCCGGTGATATTCATTGAAGCCTCATCTGCATCAGCGGCTCTTCCTCATCGGGAGCGCTCATGACCACATGGCAGTCATCCGTCTCGCATATCGCAAGACCATCTTCTTCATTAATTATCAGATAATACATGGAGCTGCCTATGCGGTCGACATTCCATCTGCAGCTTGAACCAAGATCATCCTCGCTTAGATGAAGCTCATGATCAGCGGTTGAGCCAAGGAACATATCCCTGCCTTCATATGTATAGAGGATCATATATGAATCCGAATCCTCATCGAACTCGAACTTAAATGAATCGTTATATCTTGAATCATAATTGAACAGGAAGAGCTGTTCTTCGGGATCATCTTCACCAAATGACACGCTTAAGAGTCTGAACGTGGATGAGCTGTAAATATGTGAATCAAGCTCACTGCCGACCGTTCTTCTTCCAAGCGTCCACTCTATGGAGAATACAGTAACCAGACAGATCAAAACTGCGGCAACCCCGCAGAACACCATTCTTCTTCGTGACGAAGGAATGTTATCCTCTTTTGCCATCAATAAACAAAGCGCCTCTGAATATAGTAGCTAAGAAGGAACAGTATCAGATCAACAGGAATCTTAAATACGAGCTCCGGAACGCCCCGGAACATCCAGACAAGCAAAGTAACGAGTCCTGCTGAGATGGACATCTGTGCTATTGCGAGGGCAACATACTTCGGGAACGATGTCGTGTGGCTTTTCCCGCTTTTGAATACAAACAGATAATTAACAAGATAATTATAAGTGGCAGACAGCACTCTCGCTGCAATTGTTGCCGCCATGACATAAACGGCAGAATCAAACATCTGATTGAACAGCCTACAGAATACATAGAACAACACAAGATCTATGACGCAGGACGACAGTGATGAGAACAGGAACTTTGCAAATATCGCACCGAATATCTTATATATCCGGATCGAATCCTTGACGGGATTAAAGTGTGTCTGATGATTCTCCTTGGAATCATAGATGGTCTTGATTGGAACCTCGACTATGGGATATTTGTCCTTCGTTACGATGAGCATCCTGGTCTCGAATTCGAACCTCTCTCCTTCGACATCGAGAAGCTCCTTCATGAAAGCCGAGGATATTCCCCGAAGACCTGTCTGGGTATCGGATACCTTGACTCCGCATAAGTAGCTGCAGACGAAGATTGTTATGTTGTTGCCTGCGCGGGACTTGAACGGCACGTCCTCGCCCGAGAAATCCCTCACGCCCAGTATGAGACTATTGGGATTCTTCTCAAGGGAATCCATGCATTTCTTAATGCACTCAACTGAATGCTGACCGTCGGAATCAGCCGTTACACAGCCGATGGCCTCCGGCATATTCTCCAGGATATATGAGAATGCGGTCTTAAGGGCTCTGCCCTTTCCCTTGTTCACTTCGTGGTGAAGAACCACGCCGCCAAGGTGGCTTACCAGCGTCTCAGCTTCTTCGAAGAATCCGTTATACGCATCTCCGCTTCCGTCATCGACAACGACGACCGGACCCAGCCCGGCCTTAGCTATCTCCTTCAATATCGTCGGAAATCTGTCGTCCGGCTCATACGATGGAATTACAATCGGGATCATATATTACCTATCAAAACTTAAAGGCATCCTTAATGCCAGGGAAATTTCTGTCTCTGTCATTTATGTTAAGCGGTGTTCCGTCCGTGAACTTCTCACCGATTACGCCCGGCCACTCAATGCCGATGTCGGGGTCATCCCAGCGCAGACCGCCTTCATCACCCTGATGCCAGAAATCCGTTACCTTATAGCAGAACTCTGCTGTCTCACTCAATACGAGGAAGCCGTGAGCGAATCCTTCACTTATAAGGAACTGCTTCTTATTCTCTTCTGAAAGGACCAGACCATACCACTGTCCGTATGTGGCGCTGTCCTTACGAAGATCAACGGCAACGTCAAATACTTCGCCCTTTATCGCTCTTACGAGCTTAGCCTGAGGATGCTCCTTCTGATAGTGAAGGCCTCTTAAAACGCCTCTTGTGGACATGGACTGATTGTCCTGAACAAAGACCTGATTGAGACCTGCCTCTGCCATGTCCCTCTGATTATATGTCTCCATAAAGTATCCGCGCTCATCGCCGTGAACAGCAGGCTCGATAACATACAAGCCTTCGATGGGAGTCTTAGTGACTTTGATCTGTCCCATTACTGCTCCTCCAGTTCTTTAAGATATCTAGACAATGCATCCTGCCATGTGGGAAGCGGAGTAAAGCCGTTCTCCGTAAGCTTGGATTTATCAAGTCTTGAATTAAAAGGTCTTGCAGCCTTGGACAGACCGTACTCCGCTGTCGACACGGGTGTGACCTTCGTGGAAAGACCTGCCTGGCGGTAGATCTCGCACGTAAAGTCATACCATGAGATGTAGCCGCCTTCGTTCGTCGCATGGTAGTATCCGTACTTATCGGTCTCAGCCATGTCGACAAGAAGCCTTGCAAGATCGTATGTATACGTGGGAGTACCGATCTGATCGTTAACTACTCTGACTTCATCATGTGTCTTTCCGACATTGAGCATGGTCTTGATGAAGTTCTTGCCGTTCTTACCGAACACCCATGCAATTCTTACAATGAAGTACTTATCGAGGATTCCGGATACAGCGAGCTCACCGTCAAGCTTGCTCTGTCCGTAAACATTACAGGGTGCATAATTCCTGTCATCAGGCTCCCATGGTCTCTCGCCCGTTCCGTCGAAGACGTAGTCGGTGCTGATGTAGATCATCTTCGCATCATTGGTCCTTGCAGCCTGTGCGATGTATCTCGTACCCTCGCTGTTAATGGCTCTGACCTTGGGCTGATTCTCAGGATCTTCCGCTGCATCAACGGCTGTCCATGCGGCGCAGTGAACGATGACGTCGGGCTTGATAAGTGCGATCGCCTTGTTGACTTCGGTCTCGTTCGTGATATCGAGCTTCACGTAAGGGAACTGTGATTTAACCTCATCGAGGATATCGGTTCCTACTGCCTCGTATCCTCTCCTGTCGAGTTCATTCAGGACATCGTGTCCTAACTGTCCGCCTACACCCGTAACAAAAAATCTCATTTATTACTTATCTCCGTACATCTTCTGATAGTAGTTCTGATACTCGCCGCTTACGATGGGCTGCCACCATGACTCGTTCTCAAGATACCACTTGATCGTCTTTACGATACCGTCGGCAAACTTCGTCTCGGGAAGCCAGCCCAGGTCATTATGGATCTTTGTGGGATCGATGGCATATCTTCTGTCGTGACCCGCACGGTCAGTTACGTATGTGATGAGGTCTTCGGACTTGCCGAGTTCCTTCAGGATGAGCTTAACGATGTCGATGTTTGCCATCTCGTTGTGGCCGCCTACGTTGTAGACCTCGCCCACCTTGCCGTTATGGATGATGAGGTCGATAGCCTTGCAGTGATCCTCAACATAGAGCCAGTCTCTTACATTAAGACCGTCACCGTATACGGGGAGTGACTCGTCGTGCAGGGCACGGATGATCATGAGAGGGATGAGCTTCTCAGGGAAGTGGTAAGGGCCGTAGTTATTAGAGCATCTCGAGATTGTAACGGGGAGTCCGTATGTTCTGTAGTAAGCAAGAACAAGAAGATCCGCTCCTGCCTTGGAAGACGAATAAGGTGAACTTGTGTGGATGGGAGTGTTCTCCGTGAAGAACAGGTCAGGACGGTCGAGAGGGAGATCACCGTAAACCTCGTCTGTTGAGACCTGGTGATATCTCTTAACTCCGTGCTTCCTCGAAGCATCCATGAGGACGGAAGTTCCGATGATGTTTGTCTCGAGGAAGATCTGGGGGTTCTCGATAGACCTGTCAACATGTGACTCTGCTGCGAAGTTAACTACGATGTCAGGCTTCTCCTCTTCGAAAAGCTTATCAACAGCTTCCTTATCACAGATATCCGCCTTAACGAATCTGAAATTTGGATTGCTCATAACGGGCTCCAATGTGGAGAGATTACCTGCATAGGTAAGCTTATCAAGACAGATGATCCTGTAATCCGGATGTGCATTAAGCATGTGGAAAACAAAATTACTGCCGATAAATCCTGCGCCGCCTGTCACTATAATGTTCATGTGTTTCTCCTTAAACAATTATTCAACCAAGTATACCCGAAAGTCACTTGTTTATGTATTTGCCGTCAAGTACTCCTCTTAAGTACTGGCCGTACTGGCTCTTGCCCATCAGCTTGATCGTCTGCTCAACCTGCTCCTTCGTTATCCAGCCGTTCGCATACGATATGTCCTCAAGGCATCCGATCTTCCTGTGCTGATGCTGCTCAACGGTCTTGATGAAGTTGCCGGCATCAAACAGGCTCTCATGCGTACCTGTATCGAGCCATGTAAAACCTCTTCCGAGGATCTCAACATTGAGCTTGCCCTGCTCAAGATAGATACGGTTAAGATCCGTGATCTCGAGTTCGCCTCTCGCCGAAGGCTTCAGGTTCTTAGCATACTTAACTACATCGTTATCGTAGAAATAAAGTCCCGTTACGCAGTAATTGCTCTTGGGATGCTCGGGTTTCTCCTCAATCGATACCGCCCTCCAGTTCTCATCGAATTCGACGATTCCGAATCTCTCGGGATCCTCGACATAATAGCCGAACACCGTAGCGCCTCTGCCCTGTTCGGCATTATCTACGGCAGCCTTAAGCTTAAGGCCGAGGCCGTGACCTGTGAAGATATTGTCACCCAGAACCATAGCTACCTTATCGTCGCCGATGAATTCCTCGCCGAGGACAAATGCCTGTGCAAGTCCGTCGGGAGAAGGCTGAACCTTATAGGTCAGTGAGATTCCGTACTGAGATCCGTCGCCTAAGAGAGCTTCGAATCTTGGAGTATCCGTAGGTGTGGAGATTATAAGTATATCCCTGATGCCTGCACTCATGAGTACAGAGAGAGGATAATAGATCATCGGCTTATCATAAACCGGAAGAAGCTGCTTGCTCGTAACCATAGTAAGCGGATAAAGCCTCGTGCCGGATCCGCCTGCCAATACTATACCTTTCATAGTCGGCCTCCTTATTTAATTATTATATTATACACGCTTGTTAAGTTGAAAAGGTATATGAAAAATATTATTATCAACGCATATGAGTAAGACGAATTGGCGAAGATTCC
The DNA here is from genome assembly GCA_900314745.1 of uncultured Eubacteriales bacterium. Taxonomy (GTDB): domain Bacteria; phylum Bacillota; class Clostridia; order Saccharofermentanales; family Saccharofermentanaceae; genus Saccharofermentans. The sequence goes on from OMWK01000012.1 coordinate 22,225, forward strand.
TTAACAAAACCAATATCACGGCACTAATCGTCGGTCTGCTGACTGCTTTGTCTGCGCTGGTCTTCATTTATTCGGATGCCCTGCATGTTCAGTCGGAGCAGCTTCCTGCCATGGAAGTTCTGCCTGAGATAGTCGAAGGGGATCTGTACAGGCAGTCATTTGTCCCGACTTCTGAAGGACTTACGAAGATACGTCTGCTTCCCGCGACATACGCCAGGATCAATGAAGGTACAATGACGGTCTCCCTCGAGGATAACGAAGGCAAAAACCTTGGAACATGGCAGTATGACGTAAGTACACTTCCGGATAACTCCTATATCGATCTGACGCTTAACAACAGAATCGAAGACTGTTCAGGCAGAACATATTATCTCAATGTAAGCTCAACATCATCAAATGATTCGGCGGCTACACTTTATACGACGGTTTACGGAGGATCCTCCGGACTTATGCATAACGGGGAAGCTCTCGGATGCTCTTTGTGCTTCATGCTCGAGTATGATCTTCCGGGCTCATCGCTTCTTAATGCAGGAATGATAATAACAACAATTCTCCTGCTGATCCTTTTCCCCGTGCTTACAAGAATTGCAATGCATTTCTTCCCGGAAAGCAAAATCGCGCTTCTCGTATTCATCGAGCTTGCAGCCGTAATCGGATGTCACAGAATACTTAAGCACGCAGCGCTCGGAGTCTTTCCCCCCGCTCTTCTTGCGGCCGCATTCTTCATCCTATGCGTACTGTGGGCATTAGCTTCGATAATCCTTTACAGACTCATCTTCATAAGGAAGATATCCGTTCAGAAGACGGCTGTCATTGCTCTTTCGATATTTGCAATAATGATGATAGGCTTTCTTACTCCGGGTACCGGAAACGATGAGCAGGTACATTACGCCTATGCATATAAGTATGCGAACATCTTCTCTTTCAAAGGTCTGTCAGACCCGGTGGACGAAGAAGGCAACGTGCTCTTCTATATGCGTGCGGATGACGCGGAACTTCTGAAGACATTCAGAGATGTTCCGGTATATATCACAGAGGCTTCGTATAAGAACACTGCAAAATCATTCACGTTGTTTTGCAGCGATAACTCTTTGCATGAATACATACTCTCAGATGTCGCCGATAATCCCTCATTTAACGCCAACAACGCTCCTCTCGGGTACATCGCTTCAGGTATCGGCATAGCCTTGGGAAGACTTCTCCATCTCGGTGCCGTTCCGACATTCTATCTAGGAAGAGTTTTCAATGCCGCGCTGTTCATCCTTCTCGTTTACCTTTCGATCAGGATCATACCCGTGGGCAAGGAGACCCTGTTTGTTCTGTCGCTTTTCCCCATGGTGCTGCAGCAGACGGTTACCTATTCTTACGACAGCAGCATCCTCGGCATACTCTTCCTGTTCACTTCCGTTACTGTAGCAGTATTCATGCAGCGCGAGAAGATAACAGCAAAGCAGTTCGTTGTCCTCGCATTGCTGTCGGTCGCCGTCGCACTCTGCAAGTTCGTCTACGCGCCTTTGATCCTCATTCTCCTCGCCGTGCCTTCGGACAAGCTTAATGTGAGAAATCCCAAGTCAGTTAAACTCATTGTCACATCGGCAATCGCAATATGCGGCACAATCACATTCGCAGTCCTTCAGAGCCGTTTGCACGTTCTGGATTACTTCATTCCTTCATATGCACCAAGCAGCGGAGGCTCGGTTTTCGCGATAGTAGCAAGATACTATGAGATGCTCCAGATGACTGCCATCGAGATCTCCGACTTCTACATGCATTCGATGGTCGCTTATCCCGGCTGGTATCAGATCTACGTTCCTGTAACGATCACAGCCTCTTTCTATCTCATGCTTTTTATGTCGCTCACAAGAAGGAATGGCGAAGACAGATTCCCCGGAATGGGAATCAAAATTTACGGAGCTGTCCTTATCATCATATCGGTAATACTCATCACCCTTCCCATGGCGGCCAAGTTCACCGACATCGACAGCGATACGATATCAAGCATACAGGGAAGGTATTTCCTCCCTCTGATGCCTCTTCTTTGCATGGGACTTCGGATAAAGCACCTTAGAGCAGACGAATCACTGATGGGCAAGGTACAGTGGGGCACCTGCTACATAGGCTTTATCTTCTTCGGATTCTGCTTCCTTAAGATATTCGGAGCAATCTAATCAACAACGGTCAGCGTATATAGTAGAACTGAACGCTTCCTGCTCCGGGCAGGTAAGTAAATGTCAGCGTCGGAAGCATGACGGTATAGTAAAGAACTGCCACCAGGATAAGAAGGCAGATGACCGACAGCGCCGGCACGAATTTCTTGTTTACGGCCTTGGAGAATTCATCAAGACCTACGGATGTGAAGACGCATATCGCGGGGAGCATCGACATGATGTATCTTCCCTGCGGCTGGAAATCTCTTGTGTATGAACTGTAGATCGAGAATACAACGGGGAATGCCATCGTAAACAGAAGCATCAGAAGAAGCGATGTTCTGATCTTCTCCTTGGTCTTATATCTGTAGAGCACAAAGAGCATCACAAGGAGAAGGAAAGCGAGTTTATAAAGGTCGTAGAACTTGCCGTCGAGGCAGATAGTCATGCCTCCGAACATTCCGATGAAACTCTCCTCGGTCGTCTCTATCCACCTGCCGTAGGTCAGCATGTCGCGAAGATGCATCGTCTGCATTCCGGGATTGTTGACGGGCCAGATAAGCTCCCTCTGCTTAAAAAGCTCCACGCAGTCCGACTGCGCCCTGTATCCCAGAAAATCACCGTGATAGATAATGCCGTTTCTTATGAAGTACCAGCCCGCGATGGCAAACACCATGAGGACTACGATTCCGGCCTTGCGATATACCTGCTTCCTGTCCGTCTCCTGCCTGCGGGAAGTCACGAAGAAGCCCACGATGGCGAATAATATCCACGCATAGCCGAAATAGTACGTGAGGGCGCATATGCCTATGCCGAACGACAGGTAGAGCATAGTCCTGATGTTCCAACCCCTGTCCCTGCCTTCGAGGACGGCATCCAGGATCATGAACGCCGAGAGCACGGAGACGATGTCGTTGTTAAGATACGACGACAGGAATGTAAACTGCGGAAGATACGCCGCCACGCCTGCGAAGAAATACACCGAACCCTTATTCTCAAACAGCTTGTCTCCCGTCCTTAGAGCGACATAGACCGTACCCATTCCGGAGAATACACTCACGAGCCTTCCGGCAAAAAGAAGTGTCTGCGGATCTGACGTGAACAACGAGAATATCTTCACGAAGAGAGCTGCGATGATGGACGGAAGGTATGGCGTAAATGCATATGAGTAACCCCACAGGGGATTTATGAGTTCCTGTTCAAAGCCCGTCGGCAGCGCATTATGTTCAACGATCCAGTTAACGACAAGCATGCGCATGTTCTCATCGGGGCCCGCTTCCGTGTCCATCTTAAGAGCCAAGAGCACAAACAGAATGCCGGAGAAGATTATCATCGGCAGTGCGAATTTATACTTTGTTATGATGCATTTCCTGTCGCCCATAATCAGGTTCCCGTCATCCGATGGCTTCGCCGACGATGCGGATGTAGTTCGCGGTAAAGGCTTCGCGGCCGTACTTTGCCGCTACGGCATCGTGTATGTGAGCCCCGTCGAAAGTAATCTTTCCCGTAAGAAAATCGTTAAGATACGACGCGAGCTTCCCGTAGTCGAGTATGCCGACTATCCTTCCTATGCTGTCATCGACATAGTCTTCAACTCCCCCGCACCTTGTGGAGAAAACGGGCAATCCGCAGCATGCGGCTTCAAGCGGCGCTACCGGCTGTCCCTCCTGAATCGAAGTCATGACAAAGGCATCAGCCCTGTTGTAAAGCGCTGCTATCTCATCTCTGGAGACAGACGGTATCATCTCAACCCTGTCGCTAATCGATGAAGACCCCACCTTCTTAACGAACTCGTCAACGCCCTGGCTATAGCCCTTATTGGCACCGTAGCCTGCTATTATCACCTTGAAGGGTTTATCCGCAATGCGCTTAAGCTCCTCCATCGTCTGAAGGAAGAGATCGTAATTCTTGTAGAACGAATGGGACGCCACGATGAGAAAGGTCTTCTCATCATGAGGAACCGGCTCATATCTGAACTTACGGTCATCTATGACATTGCCTATATACTCGATATTCTTAAGGTGAATGTTCTGCATCAGAACCTGTCTTATCTTGTCATTGCTGATGGCAAGGAACGTGTGTGCACCTTCAAGTGCCTCCTTGAAGGTATGGTTCATCACGGAGCCCGGTATCAGGAACGGCGAATGCTCCGATAGGATGTAGGGAACATTGAAGTGATCCGCGAGAAGCTTCGCATATACTGCCGTTCCCTGAGCTGATATGCCGTATACCAGATTGAATTTCTTCTTAAGACGTTCCGCGAGCCTTCCTATATGCTTCCTCCAGAACTTCTTATCGGCATCCGTATCAACGGCGCCGACAAAAGCGAGCCCCTTCTTCCTGATCGTATATCTGCTGTAGGCGTTATTTATAAGCGCATACCACACCGGACGGTAGATCACGCATTCATATTCGCTTAAACCCTCACGATCACTTATGAGCTTAAGATCTATATCCTTCCCGCGAATGCGCTTCATCAGATACTTGATCCCGAGCGTATTGGCGGGATTAAGCTTCAGGACGGTCATATCGTATTCTTCGGATAAAAGCTCACACTGCTCCTTGAAGAAGGAACCTGCAACAGGATTCTCCGGTGTCGGATACCATGATGTAGTAACAAGTATGCTTTTACGTGAAGAGGGCATCGTTACCTTCCCTTATCGCTCTGCTCTCATCGGATTCTCAAGGAAATCCTTATATGTAAGTCTGATTCCGTCCTCAAGTTCGGTCTTATATGTCCAGCCAAGCTTTGCAGCCTTGGATACATCGAGAAGCTTCCTCGGTGTGCCGTTCGGCTTGCTCGGATCCCAGAGAATCTCTCCTTCATAACCGATTACCTTCGCTACGAGTTCGGTCAGTTCCTTGATGGTAAGTTCCTTACCCGTACCGGCATTGACAGTCTCGTTGCCGCTATAGTTATTCATGAGGAACACACAAAGCGAAGCAAGATCGTCGACATACATGAACTCACGAAGAGGTGAGCCGTCGCCCCAACAGGTAACGCTCTTAACGCCTGCTTCCTTCGCCTCATGGAATCTTCTTATAAGTGCCGGAAGAACATGTGAATGCTCCGGATGATAGTTATCGTTAGGACCGTAAAGATTGGTCGGCATTACGCTTATGTAGTCTGTTCCGTACTGTGTATTAAGATACTCGCAGTACTTAAGTCCCGATATCTTCGCGAGCGCATAGGCCTCGTTAGTCTCTTCAAGAGAACTTGTAAGAAGGCAGTCCTCCTTCATGGGCTGGGGAGCAAACTTCGGATAGATGCAGCTGGAGCCCAGAAACTCGAGTTTCTTGCAACCGTTCTTCCACGCTGCGTTTATGACATTCATCTCGAGGATCATGTTGTCGTACATGAAGTCAGCCTTCGCAGTTGCATTTCCCATGATGCCGCCTACCTTGGCAGCAGCGAGGAATACATACTCCGGCTTCTCCTGCTCAAAGAACTTCTCAACCTGATCCTGTCTTGTAAGATCTAATTCCTTATGTGTCCTTACGATGATATTCGTATAACCCTGACGCTCAAGTTCTCTTACTATCGCGCTTCCTACCATGCCTCTGTGGCCGGCTACGTATATCTTCGAATCCTTCTCCATCATTATCTTTATCTCCTGATCAGCTGACGGAATAACCCGTGCTTCCGTCACTGTAATAATCCTGCTGCAGATTGTAGACCTTCTTATCCGCTGCTGATGTGTCTCCGATCTGTACCTCAATAAGCTTAAGCTCGGACCCTGCGATAACGGTATGTCTTACCTGTCTCGGAATCTGAACAACATCGCCTGTTCTGACGAATCTTTCTTCCTCGTTCATTATGACTCTTCCGGTACCGCTCGCGACGATCCAGAGTTCACGTCTTCCTTCGTGGCTGTGATACTTCATTCTGTGACCTTCATTAAGGATTACTAGGATCGTAAGATTATCCTTCTCCTCATGAAGTACCGTATAACTTCCCCAGTCCTTCTCGACTGTCTGGGGCTGCGGGTTCTCTGATATTGATTTGATTATCTTCTTCTCTTCCATAGTTAAGCCTCTCTAGAACTTATATTTTACCACGAATCCCCTTAAGATAGTCATATACGGACCTGATGCCCTCCTCTATCCCCATGAGCTCACCGGGACAGACCTTCCTTATCTTCGAGTTGTCGAGAATTATCTTCCTGACGTCGACGCTTCTCGCGGGCTTATACTCACACATTACGCTGTCGTCGATCTTCTTCACGATCTCCATAATCTGCTTCTGCGAAGTTCCAGTTCCGGAGCTTAAGTTAAAGACCGTCTCCTCGCCGCTGTAGTCAGCAAGAACGCCTAACATCCTGCACACGTCCTCAATATAGATATAGTCGCGGATATTCTCTCCGTCTCCCCATATCTCGACGCGCTCGCCTTCAATGGTCTTCCTCAGCACGGCATCGATGAAGCCGACGCCCTTCCTGTAATCCTGACCGGGACCGTAGGGATTCGAGATCCTCGCTATCATCATCTTGGACTTCGCCTGTATGTCGAAGATGCGGAGCGTATTCTCAATGCAGACCTTAACATTGCCATAGTGGTTTATGGGCTTCCTCGGCGCTTCCTCGGTTATGGGCTGCTTATCCTGCACGCCGTACACCGTTCCGCCGGAAGACAGGAATATGAGCTTGGTATCCGTCTCCTTCAGCATGTCAAAGAGCTTAACCGTCTGAATGAAATCCCTTCCGTATCCCATCATGTACTTCTCGTTGGAATTGCCGGGATTGATTGTGGATAAAGCATGATAGATTATGTCGCGCCCTTTTATCACTTCGGAGAGAACAATATCGTCGAAGAAGTCGCCCATGACATACTCTACCCTCGAATCGGGCATCGGAGGCCTCGCGATATCAAAGCTCGTCACGCTCCAGCCTAAGTCTGCAAGGTGCTTTCCCAGATTGGATCCGATAAATCCGTTACCGCCTATTATCAGGACATTATGCTTCGTCATTTCCATCTCCCCTTATCATCATGAAGGTACGCGTACCCACTCCTTACAATATACACTACCGTTATCGTACCCGTTAAGAAGAGTGGTCGGACAGAAGACCTTCTTATCCTTATTCCTGTTAAGCCATGCTCCCCACCAGCTGAACGTGCTGTTGGCGATGATGTTGTGCCTGCACTTGCTCATAAGATACATGTCAAGATAGGACTTATCACCCGTGTTGCCCTCAACGGGAACCGCGTCATCAAGACCTAACATCCTTGAGGCCTCTGCTACGTCGTTTGAGAAGATGAAGAACTTCGCATCAGGCACCGACTCCTTAACGAGATTTACCGCACGCTGATAGTATTCCGGAGTGCAGATCCTTCCGTACAGACTGTCGTTATTAAGATAATCACCGAGACGCATGTGTATGGACACCGCATTGCAGGAGGTTATCTTCTCCTCCATTTCCCTGATGTAATCCGAATCCGTTCCCCTGAACACAATGCTCTCGCGGACAAGCGCCTCGCTGAACGGCATATACTGTTCACCGAGGAAACATCCGCCCATGACATATCCTCTTCTTACGTTAAGAAGTTCAGGCGTGAACTTGTAGTCCTTCTCAAAATACACGGGACCGACCATTATCCTTCTTAAGTAACGGCTGTATCCTTCCTCATGACCGTAGTACGAATACTTCTCCGGACACATATCAAGATTAATGCCAAGGTGAGGAAGCTCAAGCTTTCTCGTATCAACCTTGCCGTCCTTCGGCTGCGCGTTTCCGTACCAGCTTAAGTCCGCATATGTCTGATATCCCCTGGCCTTGTACTCCATGTAAAGTCCATACTGGGAGAGCTGGTTGCCGAGTCCTCCTGAGAACTGAACTATGATCATGCGGACTCTCCTTTCTTACGCGAGTAATACATTTTCTTCATCAAACCGGGACAGAGCCTCACGCCGGCACTCACCGCATCGTAGATGAGCCTGTCCTTAACCCTTCCCCCGCACACTCTTCTAAGGGTTTTCTCGCAGGTGCGTATCTTACCGTTATCGCTTGTGCCCTTTATGAGAAGGCTCGAGAGCGCCCGCGAGAAATCGGCATACTTATTAAGCTTCCACTCAGTCTTCTCCCTCAGCATCGGGCCGTAATACGGGTCCTTATCGAGATAATCGTAAAGCTCTATGTGCATCGGAAAATAATTCATGGTGCTGTCCTGAGCCTCATGGCGTCTCGTGAGCATCAGGCACTTATTGAGCGACAGCACTCCGCAGCCGCTTCTTTCTATGTCGAAGAGCAGCTTGATGTCACAACAGGGTCCCACCTTGGGGTCGAATATGAACCCGTTACTGTGGAGCATCTCCCTCCTGTACATTATCGAGGGGCAGACTGTGTTGGGGCCTTTGTCAAAATACGCATCGAAAAGCCCGTGCCCCGTGTACATCATGCACTCGCCGTCATATGTCGCGCGCATGTCCTCCGTCCTGCCGTCTTCGTTAAAGTTAGTGGTAAGACAGGAGACGCAGCCCGCTTCCGGATGCTTCTCGAGGTAATCATATTCTGTTCCGAGCATCTCAGGCTTCATGAGGTCGTCGTCATGGAAAAGAACGATATAGTCGCCCGTGCTCATCTTAATGGCGGAATTAATGTTGTTGATGCCTCCGATGTTCTCCGGATGCTTAACATACTTAAGCCTCGGGTCGTCAAAGCTTCTGACGACTTCCTCCGTATTATCGGTGGAGCAGTTGTCGACGACAGTCAGCGTGAAATCCCTGAATGTCGAATTAAGAACACTTTCTATGCTCTCCTTAAGATACCCCGCCCTGTTATATGTCAGGATGAATACTTCAAGCGAACTCATTTATCTTGTCTATTACGTAATTGATCTGCTCGTCAGTCATGCCGTAGTACATAGGAAGAGACAGCTCGGTCGCCGAGATAAGCTCTGCGAGAGGGAAATCACCTTCCTTAAATCCAAGATCCGCATAAGCGCCCTGAAGATGCATCGGTATCGGGTAATGCTTGTTTGTGCCTATTCCCGCTTCGTTAAGGAACTTCTCAAGCTCGTTCCTGCGCTCGCATCTTATGGCAAAGATATGCCAGACGGGAGCCGCATAATCTGCAACGTACGGAAGGATGATCTGAGGGTTCTTAATGCCTTCAAGATACCTGCCGGCAATGCGTCTTCTCTCCTCGTTCATTCTGTCCAGATGAGGAAGCTTGGCAGACAGGAAAGCCGCCTGCATCTCATCGAGTCTGCTGTTGTTGCCCTTATAGATATGGTGATACTTATAGTCAGATCCATAGTTGCCGTAGGCTCTGATCTTATCCGCGACTTCCTTTACGGATGTGACAGTCGCACCTGCGTCACCGAGTGCACCGAGGTTCTTGCCGGGATAGAAGGAGAACCCGGCCGCATCGCCGAACGTTCCGATCTTTCTTCCCTTGTATGTCGCGCCGTGCGCCTGTGCGCAGTCCTCTATGACCTTAAGCCCGTACTTTCCCGCGATTTCCATGATGGGATCCATGTCGCAGGGCTGGCCGTAAAGATGTACCGGCATAATTGCCTTCGTCTTATCCGTAATGGCGGCCTCGATCAGACCGGGATCGATGTCGTAGGTCCTTATATCAGGCTCTACAAATACGACCTTCGCGCCAGTATAAGTAACGGCGAGAGCCGTAGCGATATATGTGTTCGAAGGAACGATGACCTCGTCTCCATCTCCTATGCCCAAAGCCTTAAGCGCGAGCACGAGAGCATCAAGACCGTTGCCGCATCCCACGCAATAATCCGTTCCGACATACTCCGCGAATGCCTTCTCGAACTTCGCGTCCTCTTCTCCCTCGATATACCATGAATTCGTATAAACGGTTTCAAAAGCCTGTCTTAAGTCCCTGTCGAGTTCCTTCTCGAGAGGACGGAATGAAACGAAAGGTATCTTCATGTCAATTCTCCTTAGAGGCCACAAAAGCCTTAAAGTCATCGTAATTTCTTATATAGTCCGACTCATCGTAAAGCTCGGATGCGAGCACGAGAAGTACGGCATCGGAAGAGAAATCATACATCTCTCTCCACATGTCATTCTCTATGTAAAGACCCTTGGTCGGTGTATCAAGAAGCACTTCGGCGGTCTCGTGTCCGTCATCAAGATGAATCCTGCAGCTACCGTGAACGCAGATAAGGATCTGCTTTAAGCACTTGTGTGCATGATGTCCTCTTACGACATCCTTCAAAGTATCGTAGATGTAGTAGACGCGCTTAACGGCGAACGGAAAGTCCTTATACTCCTCCAGCGCTACCAACTGACCTCTGTCATCTCCGTGCGGTTCGAATGAATAAGTCTTGATATCCATAATCTACCTTCAGTTAAGTTTCTCTTTCTTCACTACTTTGTTAAATACCTTCTTCACGAACAGGCCCGGGAAATCCCCTATGAGCGTCTTCTTGTTGCCTGAAGCAATAACCTGTCTGAAGGTCTTGTCACTAAATCTTATTATATACTGTTTCCTGAATTCAGTCGTGTCAGTATCCTTTATCTTAACCTCGTATGAGGTCGTGTGCCTTTCGAGGGCATCCTTAAGTTCCCGTGCAAAGTCAGATGGCGAGATCAGGTCCGCCTTAAGTTCCTCCCCGCGCTTCTCCCTGTATTCCTCATCGGTAAGGAGCCTTGAAGCCTCCGCTACGAGCGAATCGACATCATCGTATTCGACGCTGTCCTGACTTAGAAGGATCTCCTTGTTCTCGTCGCTCGCGCCTTCCTTTCTCAGTGTAAGAGGCACCTTCTTCGCGTCGACCGCGAACTGCATCATGAGGCCTCCGATGAAGGGGAAGGTGTTGAGGTAGAACGTGCACTGCTGCATGAGCTCAAACAGGTCCTTACGCTCATCTATGCGGTAAACCCGTCCCGGGAACTTATCCTGAAGCTTTCTTATCTCACTGTCATCGCCCGTGCCGGCATAAAGGAACACCAGATCCTCATGCTTCGTAAGAAGTTTATCCAGGATCACATAATAGCGGTTCTGAGGATCTCCCAAAGTCTTATAGACCGATCCTCCGCTGAAGACGATCTTCTTTCCTTTGGGATTGAACGGAAGCCCCTGGAATTCCTGGTCTCTGTGGTAGGGATAGAACGGCATTATTATCTCTCGCTCCTTTGGAACTCCCCTGTACTTAACGGATACGCAGGCTCCGTAATTTCTGAACTCGAGATTGTAGTCGAACGAATCGTGACCGAGCCAGAATGCGTGATCGGTAAGGTTGATCTTGAACCTCTCGGCGATGCCCTCATATGCATAGAATACCGCCATAGCAGCGGCATCATCGGGAGTCGAATACAGGATCGCTTTGGCGGGCTTATACTTCCCGAACAAAGCCGCTATGTCGCGGACTTCCTGCTCGCGGTTATCGTAAGATACATAATTCCAGATGACATTGCCGTGCTTAACGGCTTCATGAAGCTCGGGCTGGCTGTCCTTCGATTCAGCCTTGGTTATGTAGATCACCCTGTACCCGAGATCCGCGAGCGCATGCATGTACACGAGAGCCAGCGCCCTTACGTCGAAGCCGAAGCTGTCGTAGAACAAAATGGTGGAAGGATCTCCCTCCTCCCTGCCGTATGCCGGGACAACGAGTTTCTTCGCGATATCCTTTACAAAGCCTTCGAGCTTCTCATCGACATAGTATTGGTTATACTCTTCAAGGATAAACGAAGCCGCAGTGATCGCATCGAGAGCCTTGCGGTAATTCTCTTTCTTTATGGAAGCATCAGCGATCCTCTTAAGCTTCCCGACTATCGTCTCTACCTTCTTTGTCTTCTGCGCTTCAGTCATTTACACCTCGAGCCTTCCGAATCTGCCGCGCCTGGCATCCCTTCGGCCCATTCTCATGTACTTCAGTTTATTCATCTTGTCGTCCTCGACAAGAATGGTCTTAAGCCATGTTGCAAAAAGGAAATGTCTGTAGGGCTTTCTCGTTCTCGGGTATGTCTTCATGACATATGTGCAGTTGCGGAAGATATAGTATTTCCTGATCTTGCTGTGTCCCATCGCCTCGAATTCCCTGCCGAAGATCTTACCTCTTATGGGAGAACCGAGATTATGCTGCATCGTAAGATCGAGCACCCTTCTGAAGCCGTAGCCCCTGTCGGCTGCACGGTAACAGAACTCCCTGTCCACCTCATCTATGAACAGCTTCTCAAGGAAGCCTCCGGCCGCGAGAGAGTCCTCCACGCGCATGATCGAACCGGAAGTGATGAGCCATTCGGGAGTCTCATTATTTACCACAAGATCATCATCCTTATCGCCGGAATTATGTATTCCGACCTGGATGACCTTCTCATCTGAAGCAAAGAGCGCCTCAGCCTTATCCTTATATCTTTGAAGGGTATCATCCGTAAAATACGAATCCTCATCCATGGTGAGGATATATCCGTACCCTCTTCTCGAAGCTTCCTTCAGGCCCCTGTTAAGAGCTGCCGCGATCCCCCGATTGCCGTGCATGGGAATTACGATCACATTCTCCACAAGAGCTGTTATCCTATCGAGAAGCGGAGCATTCGGCTCATCCGAATTGTCGACGGCGAACACCTCGTCAACACCGGAAGCATAAGTCTTAATGTTATCGACTACACCCTCGTCAGGGTTATATAGAACTACACAGGCAGCAAGTTTCATTATCCGTTCTTAAGCCTCTCCGAAGCGCGCTTTACGGCTTCAAGATATGCCGTGCCGTTAACGGTGTCGGGCTCAAGATAAGCGCCCTCACTCCATTCATTCCACGCCGTTATGAAGAGCATCTCCCTGCCCTGGTCGGAAGATATCTTCAGAAGCTGATAGAGGTACTCCTCGAACTTCTCGGGAGTCTGCCCCTTGATTATTCTCGCCTTCTTACCTCTTCTCGGTGTGTCATCGAAGCCCACGATTCCGCTGTAGAAGGTATTCTTCCTGCTGCAGTGTCTTGCAGAATAGAGAATGCTCTTCCACTCCTTGTCGTAGTCCGCGATACGAAGTCCCGGCTTCTTCTTAAACTTTCTTATGTAGACCTCTTCAAGTCCTTTTCGAAGTAATTCGTGGATGTCGTTGAACTGGAAAGGCTCGTAGTAGAACCTGTAGTCGAGGCCCACTCCCTTCCACGTGCACTTGCTCATGCAGCACACGCCGGGGAAGCCCGCTTCACGTCCGAGCTCGTCCCAGTACTTCGCCATCTCGGTGATGATCTCAGGGTCGGCGTTCATCCTCATGAAGGAGAACACGGGCTTGCCGTCTATCTTGATGTAGCGCTCGTCGCGGAAGAAGGGCAGAAGCCACTCGAAATGCTTCTTCCACTCATCCTTGCCGCCGTACTTAAGCTCAGCTAATATCTCGGGACCCTGCTTCTTCTCGCCTTCAAACGAGGGCGCCCAGTTGTTTCCCTTGACCGCACTCCAGGAACGTATCCACGAAGTGTTGTCCCAGATAAACATGAAGTGCGTGTTGAGGTCCTTGTTGTTAAGGAATATGTTCGCCGGTGTCTCCATGAAGTGCTGCTTCGAGGAGAACCAGTAATGATAGATGCCGAAGCCGTAGATCCCGTACTCATTTGCAAGAGCGACCTGCCTTGCTATGTCGTCGGGGTTGTCGAGACTGTAGTAATACTCACCGGCAGGAACGCGGGGCTGATCATGTCCCTCGAACTGAGGTTCAGCCTTCTTCACGGCGACCCAGTCGGTGAAGCCCTCTCCCCACCACTTGTCGTTCTCGGGCATGCGGTGATACTGGGGAAGGTAATTAGCGATTATCTTAACGTCTGCCATCAGATGATATCCTCCCGGATTTCCGTCACTCTTGTAAGTTTGCTCGACTCTCTCAGGTAGATCTGCAAAGTTGTGGAAACGAGCGCGATATGGACCCAGAAAGGAGGCCTTAACACATTCTGGTTAAGCTGCAGGATAACGAACTCAAAGAACAGAGCAATGAGCATCGCGTATACGGGCTCACGGTCCCTCTTGTCTCCCGGGCGCTTCTTCGCCTTGAAGTATCCGCCGACAGTCAGGTCGTACATGTACTTAAAGAAGAAGAACGCTCCGAATATTCCGTATGCAGCGAGCGCCTCCAGCGATATGCACATACTCGCGCCGCCGTTGTTGGCAACAGTATAGTTTCTCGCCTTGTACTCGATGATGCCGGCGTCGATTCCGCCGAGACTGCATCCTAAGAACGGGCTGTCGAGGAAGAGCTTCCATGTATCGATGAATCCCGCAGATCTCGCGTCCGTCGAGTGTGATGCCGTGCCTCCGATTCCGAGGCCGCTTAAGTAGTGAAGTACGAAGTCAACCTGGAACTCAACCGCCAGTATGAAGAGCACTGCCGCTATGCCGACCATGATGGGCATCAGCGTAAACAGTATCCTGATGAGCGAAGCCTTCTTATGAATGTAAATGCGAAGGCACATAATGCCTCTGTAGACAACGTAGATGAGAAGGATGAGAAGTCCCATTCTCGAGGTCGAGATTACGACGGCTCCGACATTCAGAAGAGTCGACAGGACAAGATATCTTCTTCTCATGCACTTGTAGTTCCGTCTCTCGAGAAGATAAAGACAGATTATCGAACCCATGATCATGTACGTCGCATAGAACGAAGGCTCAAAGGAGAATCCGTTACTCCTGTGCAGGTCGTTGTACTGAGTTACATAGAAATTGATGCCGACAAACTGCAGCGCGAACTGAACGAAGCCGACCACCGCGAGCGCATTGAAGCACATGATGTACTTACGCACAAGCGACTGTATGGTCTCCTGCTTACTCAGAAAATAAGTAAATGCCAGAACCTGGACGCAGTCGAATATGAGCCACAGGTCGTAACCGACGGCATTGAACAAAGTTTTGGAATTCACTATGCATATCGTGTTAAAGACTATTACTATCAGAAGATTGTAGTACGGCGTCAGGATCTTAACGTTGCCGAATTTTATGATCCTCAGAAGAAACAGGAACATTACCGACATCGCCACGAGCTGGGATACTCTAACGGTAAGCCCCGCGACATCAAACGCGAGAACGATGTCACAGGATGCAGTAAGGATACTGAACCAGATCAGGGCGTTAACTATGGCAGACCCCTTGTTGAAACGCGTCAGTGTAAGATTCATATCAAAGACCCGTCACAAGTGCCTGAATATTCTTCTTGAAGGTAGCATAGGTGAAGTTATCGATCACGCGCTTCCTTGCAGCCTCGCCAAGTCTTGCGCGGAGTTCCTCATCATCCGAGAGCTTCTTTAGCGCCTCGGCAAAAGCCCTGCTGTCGCCGTTCGGGCACTCTATGCCCGTGACACCGTCGAGGTTAACGTAATTAACGCCTGAGCCTTCGATGGTGAACGTAACTGCCGGATGACCGAAGTACATGCCTTCGGCAAGAGCGAGACCGAACGCCTCATTCTTTGTTATCGAAGGGAAGCAGAATACATCGCAGGTCATAAGCCACGCGCGAAGATCAACGTCGCTTACAAGGCCTAAGAAATTTACCTTATTGTCACCAGAAGCGCGGCTCTTAAGATCGTCAGTCAGCGGACCTTTGCCGGTGATTCCGATGACAAAGCTGTCATCAAGATATTTGGAAGCTTCAATAAGATGCTTGAATCCCTTGTACTCGACGTGACGGCCGACTGCAAGACATACGGTCTTGCCCTTATGCTCTTCACGAAGCTCCTCCGCCCTCTTTGTAACCTCGTCATCGATGACGAGTCTGTTCTCATTGATGCAGTTAGGAACAACGACGCACTTGTCGGGAACGGAAGAAAGATACTCGCTTCCTTCGACATAATTCGGGCTCGTCGCGACTATCTTAGATGACCTTCTGATGAGTCTTCTGTTCTGCCCGTTAAAGAAAAGCTTCAGGAACTTCTGCTTAACGATATCAAGATGCCAGTATGTTACGAGCTTGATCTCCGGCCTCTTCTTAAGAAGCTTGAGAAGGAAATGCGTACCGAACGGATTCGGATAATGAAGGATGACCACGTCGGGCTTAAACTCGTCCAGCGCCTCCTTAAGCCTTCTGCCGTAAGATGCGGACAAAGACTGCGAGGAAACCTTCGCGAAGCATCTGCAGCGTATTACATCTACGCCGTCAACAACATCGCGGGAATCCCTGGACTCCTTCGGCGTGCCGTGATCGAATGCGAACACGAGCTGCTCGCATCCCGGAATATCCTTCAGGGATACGACTGCGTCGCGCGCTATCTGCTCCGTCCCTCCCGAGAAGGGATAGTAGTACTTCGAAATGTGTAAGATCTTAAGTCCCATGTTATCAGTCAGCGATGAAACCTGCTACGGGCTTGCCTGCGAGCATGATGAGCTTAAGCTGGTCTCTTATATCCTCGAACTTGCTCTCGCCGTAATTTACTTCGAGAATTACACAGTCAACTTCAAGAAGCAGCTTTCTTGCAAGAGGGTTGTCGATAAGGCTCGGTGCAGTATGGATCTTCCTGTCCTTAACGGCCTTCGCAAGACCCTTCGTCGTCTCGCCCTTACCGATGATGAGGACGGACTTATACTCGGAACCGTAAACCTGAAGGTTAGCCGCAGCAGCCTCTACCGCATTGACATCGCCTTCGCCGAGTCTGCCCTTCTTACGGAGCCACTTGTCGAACTTGCCCTTGTTCTTATAAAGCTTCTTCTCTCCGTCTCTTACGGAACCCAGATCGAAAAGCGTGAATCTGTTGACAAGCTGTGACTTTGTAAGTGCGATGGCACTGATGATGTACTTGATAATGAGGACAAGAGCATAGAAAAGGAATATTGCAGCTGCTCCTACAACACCGAACTTAACGCCGGTCTTTGTTCCCTCGAGAAGCGCGTTGGGGAGCTTATGCATCGTATTAACGATGAGTCCGCCGTGCTGCTTCTGAAGATTCTTAAGACTCTTAACATAGATCTCAAGATTCTCCTGAAGGTCTACGAGCTGCTCGGATGTCTCTGTCTGAAGGACCTGGATCCTGTCATCCTTGACCATGTTGAAGTAGTAGTTAACGACTGTTGTCTCATGAGGACTTACTGTCTCTGCAGTAGCCTCACGGTAGTTATCAACCTCTGCCAAGATGTAGTCGAGAAGGTTGAGTGCAGACTCAGCGGATGTGCCTACCGTTCTTATTACGATGAGTCCTACTCTTGAACCGTCAACGTCAGTTGAGAGTGAGAAGTTTACATCCACGTCTGTGCTTACATTCGTAGTTGAACCTGAACTTGAAGATGTCGTATTGCCTGCATCCATGTTGCCGAATGTGATGTCGGATACGGATACGGCCTCCTTCAGATACTTAACGTCCATGCCGAGCTCGATAGCATACTCGTCGAGGTAGTTACCGTTCTGGAGGTAATCAACGTATGCTGCGAGAAGAACGTTTACGGCATTGGAAGGTGCTCCCTCGGGAACTGTGATCATGAGATCAGCCTCAGCCGTGGGAACATACTGGGGAACTACATTCATGAGAATGGAGTCGTTATAGTAGTCAGTCAGAGCCATCAGGTCACGTCTGCTCTGAGCGATGATGTCATTCATGTTGTTGATACTGTCGAGAGTAGCTACCTCTTCGAGGATCTGCTGCTCTTCGGCCGTAAGTATCTCATCATCAGGAAGCTCGATACCGTTCTTCTGTGCGTAGATGGTGTTATTCTGCTTAGCGATCAGAGCGTCAGGATCATTGAGATACTCCTGATATGCAGCTGCGAGCTTGGAAGTCTTGATACCGTCACGGGCACCCATTATGCCGCCAAGAACGATACCTACGATAAGCATCAGTGCCAGAGCCTTTCTCCAATGAAGAAAACAGTAGGTCAACAGGTCCTTAATGTTGATCTCGGTCTCGTCTTCGTTAATGATGTAATTCATATTAATCCTCCGAAGGGGGTATTTATCTATGTGATTATACCATTACGCTTATTTATATTTATATAAGAGCGGGAATGTAAAATAGTTGAAATATCAGCCGTCAGCATGAGAAAAGTTATGTTATATGATAGTTCGAGCATGTGGTGCTCGATCATGTAGGACACTGTTATCACGCTTATGAAGACCATCGCATACATCATTTTCGCTGAGGACAGACGCAGCACGATGAGCGCATACACAAGGATGAGCACCAGCAGAAGCACGATGCCGTACTTAAAAAGATACTTGATGTACGCGGAGTCGTAGAAGACGTAAGTGTAGTTCCTGACGCCGCCGTTCGCATTGCCGTTCTCCGCGAAGTTAGGTGCGCCGAGAGGCGTGAATCCGTAAAGATCCATACCTGTCCTTCCGAGGCTGAGCCTGTACGAAGACATGAAGTCGAGCTTATACATGAGCGCATTTCCGGGGTTGTAAAGGCTCGTGACTATAACCGTGACTACGGCACACACGGGCATCAGGGCGCAGAGCATGACAATCTTTATCCCGGATGGGACCTTCGTCTCCCCGAATTTTCTTAACTTACATACAAGCATCAGGACGAGCATTATAGCCGCGCATACCATGTCGGCCCTCGCGCTCGTGAAGTAATATGCGGCACCGAGGATCACACCTGCAGCAATTATCTCCGGGTACCTGACTCTGTCCCATCTTACGAGGAAATACGTCAACATGAGATATGTGATGTGCGCGAAGAAATCCGTGGGGTATATGATGCCGAGAGAGTGTCTCAGACGCTCATTGTCGCCGTAGTTCGTGAGGAAAGTGTAATCCACTGTCACGCCCGTCAGCGAGCATATGAGTGCAAGCAGGCTTATGAGGGTGCCGATAAACACATAGAGGATTCCGATCCGTCGAAAGGACACCCGGTAGGCGCCGATCGTCATTAAAGCTGCATCGAGCACCATGGTGTCGCCGCGGCTTACAAGATAGAACACGCCAAGTCCCAGGAAAGCCGCGAGAACGGCCCCTGTTAATGCGTTAATCTCACTGCGCCAGGTATAGAGCCTTATAAGACCCGTAAGAAGCAGCACGCCTCTTATGAGCGAATATACAGCCCCGGGGACGGTCATGATGAATGTCGTAGTCTGAAGATAGAAGAAGATCACATAGCAGGAGAAAGCGGAGAGGAACAGAACCTCAGTTAATTTCTCAAGCTTATTGATTGCATCCTTATCAGAAGTCACTTCGATCCTTTCATGCCGAGTACAGTTCCTATGGTCTTGAAGAATATCTTGATATCAAGACCTATGCTGAAGTTCCTTATATATTCGTTATCAAGACGTACGATCTCCTCGAAGTCCTTGATATCCGATCTTCCGGATACCTGCCACATTCCCGTGAGACCGGGCTTCATGGCAAGTCTGCTCATGTGATGACGCTTATAGTTCTCATACTCGTCGAGCGTCGGCGGACGCGTTCCGATAAGGGACATGTCGCCCTTGAAGATATTCCAGAACTGCGGAAGCTCATCGATACTAGCCTTACGCATGAAGTTGCCTGCAGGGAAGATTCTCGGATCATTCTCCATCTTGAACATGAGTCCCTTCATCTCATTCTGGGACATAAGTTCTTTCTTACGCTCCTCCGCATCGACATACATTGTACGGAACTTATACATGGTAAAAATCTTGCCGTTCTTACCCGCTCTTTTCTGCTTGAAGAAAACGGGACCCGGTGCCTGCATCTTGATGATGGGCGCGAGGAACACGGTAAGTATCGCAGTTAAGATGAGACCTATGATCGAGAAGAAGATGTCACAGATTCTCTTGATCAGAAGCTCGCCCAGTGTAGCGCGGCTTATCGTCGATGTGATGACCGTGTAGTTGCCGATCTGATTTAACGACGCATTGATCATATTCGGAGTCTCAAGATCCATCGCTCTGTGAACCGTTATACCCATGTTGATGAACTGTGATGCCAGACGTCCTCCGGACTTCGTGAGCATGAACACGTCGTTTATCGGGTTGAGCTTTACGTAATTAAGCATATCCTTCTGCTTGATTACCGGGATGCCCATGAACTCGGACTCGCTATAGTTATCCGTAAAGATTATTCCCTTGAAGTGATAGAAGCCGCTGTTGTTGTTCATCAAGGTGTGGATGAACGTCTCAGCCGTATCCGTCTGAGCAACGAGAAGAACGCCCGCCGATTCACTTCCGTCCAGGAACTTGATCTTAAGTATTTCCTTACGGAAAGTTCGAAGGAGCATCATTATGGCTATGTCAAACAGGAAGAAATAGCCGATCATGAGTCGCGAATAGATGGCGGAAACCTTGATGACGTACAGGAAAGCGAACAGGGTAAAGAGTATCTCGGAGTTCAGTATGAATACATTCCAGAATTCCTTAAGATGCCCCCTCTTCACTATGCCCGTATGAGGTCCCGTGAACAGCATGAATACAAGATACGCGAGGATCAGCACAACATTGACCAGACGGAAAGCCTTGTAATCCTCACCCGTGCTGTTGGTGAGAATAGCGATGAAATCCGTGAGGCCGTATCTTGTAATTATGGCAAGCACAAACGAGATCTCCACGCAGAAGAGATCTATGAATATAAAGTCAATATGTTTTACGCGGGAATCGGATCTGGCGTCCATTAGAAGCCGTTATACCTCTACTGACATGATCTCGATTACAACCGGCTCGAGGGGCTTGTCGTTGTAGTCCGTCTTAACGGAAGCTACCTTGTCTACAACTTCGATGCCCTCGATAACCTTACCGAAAGCAGCATAGTTGCCGTCGAGGTGAGGTGCATCCTCATGCATGATGAAGAACTGTGATCCTGCGGAATCAGGCATCATGGATCTCGCCATGGAGAGAACACCTCTTGTATGGTTCAAAGGATTCGGGAATCCGTTGGTTGAGAACTCGCCCTTGATGGAATATCCGGGACCGCCCATACCTGTTCCCTCAGGGTCTCCGCCCTGGATCATGAAGCCCGGGATTATTCTGTGGAATGTAAGTCCGTTGTAGAAACCGGAGCCTGCGAGCTTTACAAAATTCTCAACTGTGGCGGGAGCAACATCAGGATAGAGCTCTGCCTTGATATCTCCCATTCCCTTGATTCTTATAGTTACGATAGGATTAGCCATTGTCATTACCTCTTATCTGCTTTTTCTGTATCCTCTTAAGATATCGTCTCTGATTTTCCAAAGATTCGGTGACAGATCCACATAGTAGTTATGCGGGTTCTCGAATCTCTTTACGGAATCCCAGAGCGTATCAAGCTGCTTTGTGCAGTAATTTCTTACTTCGCTTATACTCGGAACATCATACACGAGTTCACCGTTCCTGAACACCTCTACAAGAAGCTTTCTTGTTGTGTAATTCGTGAGCGTCTTCGCCTTCCACGTCTCGACGGGGTCAAATATCTCGTAAGGCTCGCCCTCGGGAAGCTTCTCGCCCTTAACGAAAAGCACATCCGCCAGCGCCTTGCCCGTATCCTTGTCGTAGAATCTTATGATCTCCTTGTCACACGGCGTTGTTACCTTGGCCGTGGTCTCGGATATCTTCATCTTGGGGATGACGTTGCCTTCGCTGTCTTCGACTGCAGCAATCTTATAAACGCCTCCGAATACAGGCTCTGCCTTGGAAGTTATAAGTCTCTCGCCCACACCGAAGGAGTCTATGCATGCACCCTGGGAGATAAGATCTCTTATGAGATATTCATCCAGGGCATTCGATACGGTGATCTTACAGTCGGTTAAGCCTGCCTCGTCGAGCATCTTCCTCGCCTTCTGAGTCATGTATGTAAGGTCTCCGGAATCGATACGGATACCGAGAAGTCTCTTGCCCATGGGCTCGAGCACTTCGTGTGCGCATCTGATCGCATTAGGAATACCGGACTTCAATACGTCATATGTATCTACAAGAAGCAGGCACTTATCCGGATAGGATTCGGCATAAGCCTTAAATGCCTCGAACTCATCGTCATAGAGCATGACCCATGAATGAGCCATCGTTCCGGACAAAGGTATGTCAAACTGCTGTCCGCAGATCGTACAGGATGTTCCTGCAGCACCTGCGATGTAAGCTGCTCTTGCTCCGAGAACCGAAGCGTCGAATCCCTGCGCTCTTCTGGCACCGAACTCCATGATCGGTCTGCCCTCAGCGGCACGGACTATTCTTGCAGTCTTTGTTGCTATAAGTGTCTGATGGTTGATTGTGCAAAGGAGAGCTGTCTCAAGAAGCTGTGCCTGAATAGCAGGTCCCCTTACCTTGATAAGAGGCTCTCTCGGGAATATGGGTGTTCCCTCGGGCACTGCCCATACATCACATGTAAACTTAAAGTTTCTCAGGTAATCGATGAACTTCTCGTCGAATCCGTATCCGCTCAGGAACTCCAGATCCTCTTCAGTAAAATGCAGATTGGAAAGATAGTCGATAACCTGCTCAAGACCTGCCATGATGGCATATCCGCCCTGCTCCGGTACATTTCTGAAGAAGGCATCGAAGTAAACGATCTTGTCCTTATTACCTCCGTCGAGGTAACCTTTGCCCATTGTAAGCTCATAGAAATCCGTCAACATTGTCATGTTGGTTCTGTCGTTCCAGACGTTCATGAGAGCCCTCCTTATAATCCGTATTGAACCTGTAAGTTTACAGACTCACAAAAAAGCCCCGGGGTATTACCCCCGGAGCCTTAAGTATACCATATTATCAGTACGATTAAGACTTGATGATCTCCTTAACGGATGTGGCAAGTCCGGCAACGCCCTGAAGATCTGAAGGGATAATGATCTTCGTAGCCTGGCCGTTGGCAATCTTCTCCATAGCCTCGAGAGATCTGATCTTAACGAGACCGTCGTCAGCCTGAACATCCTTGATCATCTGCAGACCCTGAGCCTTAGCCTCATTGATCTTGAGGATAGCCTCTGCCTGACCTTCAGCCTCACGGATGGCAGCTTCCTTCTTAGCCTCAGCTCTGAGGATTGCTGACTCCTTCTCACCCTCTGCAACTCTGATGGCTGCTTCCTTCTGACCTTCAGCGATGAGGATTGCCTCTCTCTTCTCTCGCTCAGCCTTCATCTGCTTCTCCATCGCTACCTGAATCTCACGGGGAGGAATGATGTTCTTAAGCTCAACTCTGTTGACCTTGATTCCCCATGGATCCGTAGCCTCATCGAGGAGCTCTCTCATCTTGGAGTTGATGATGTCACGGGATGTGAGTGTCTGATCGAGCTCGAGATCACCGATGATGTTACGAAGTGTCGTAGCGGAGAGATTCTCGATAGCTGAGATAGGACGCTCGATACCGTATGTATAGAGCTTAGGATCTACGATCTGATAGAAGAGAACCGTATCGATCTGCATTGTAACGTTATCCTTGGTGATAACTGCCTGAGGAGCAAAGTCTGCTACCTTCTCCTTCAGTGAGATCTTCTTGGCTACTCTGTCGATTACCGGAACCTTCAGATGAATACCTGTATCCCATGTTGTCTTATATGTTCCGAAGCGCTCTATGATAAATGTTGTCGCCTGCGGAACTACCTTGATGCATGATACTGCAAATAAGATGAGTACTACCGCAATGATGATTGCTACTACTGCACCGCTTCCCATAATTCTTCCTCCTGATAATTAATAACTTCTCTATTATACTATTTCTTCTACGATCAGCTTAACGCCTTCCATACCGGTTACTCTGATCTTCCTGCCCTGTTCGATCTGACGATCGGACTTGGCGCTCCATGTCTGGCCTATAACCTTGACCTGACCCTTGCCTTCGATAGGATTGATCGTTACTGTAACCAGTCCCTCCTTGCCAAGCACACGGTCAGCATTTGTCGGCTCGACACTAACTCTGTGCCTCTCATCGAGCTTGGGCTTGATCCAGATCATGCATACAACGAAGCAAATGATCGAGACAACCACCATCACAGTAAGCTGAGCCGCAACAGGCGCCCCGCACAGATCCATGACCATCGCTACCGCCGAACCAATCGCACACCAGACTGTTGTTAATCCGAGTGTCAAAGCTTCGATTACGGCAAATACTATGGTCAGGATCAACCACAGAATCCACATGTTAGTCATGAATAATCCCTCCCTTCCACTGAGTTAACAAAATTATATATTCAGCAAATATGCCTTTCAATGAAGGGGGAACCGAATTTAACTTTTCTTAAACTTTGAAATGCCCTGATCCCTGCCGTCATCCCGCCTGTAAAAGCGCGGATTTCACAGTCTGATATTCTCCCAGTCGTAAAAAACTTCTTCCAGAGTAAGACCTTCCGGAGGCAGGGTCTTGCCTGCTCTTTCACGTTCGCACGAGGCTATGACATCCGGGATCTCATAAGGCTCAATCTTGCCCATGCCTACATAAAGCAGCGTTCCTGCGATGATACGCACCATATTGTACAGGAACGCCTCGCCCCGTACCTCGATCTCTATGATGCCGTCCGAAGTCGTCCTCACCTCGACCTTATTAAGCCGCCTTACGGTTGTGTTCTGCGAGCCGCCCGCGGCGCAGAAAGCCGCGAAGTCATGCTCTCCTTCAAAATACGGCGCCGCCTTCTTCATGGCATCAAGATCCAGCCTTCCGGTCACAAAATGCGTGTACCTTCCCATAAGCGGATGCCTTACGGAGCCGTTGATGATCCTGTAGATATATCTTTTGCCGAGGGAGTCAAACCTCGCATTGAAGCCTTCCTTAACATAGAACGCATCCACGACAGAGACGTCCTCCGGCAGAAGTGCGTTGCATGCGAGAGGGAGCCTTTCGGCGGGGATGATAAACGGGACCTTCACCGAACAGACCAGCCCGCGTGCGTGTACACCGGCGTCTGTGCGGGAGGATCCCGTTACCTTGATTTCTTCTTTATAAAGTGTTGTAAGAGCTGTCTGTATCTGCTCCTGAACGGACCTGCCGTTCTCCTGGATCTGCCATCCGACAAAATCCGTACCGTCGAATTCGATTATGAGCGCGACGGTGGGCATTTATCAGCAGGCTGTTCCGTCGAGCTTCTTGTCGAAGCAGTTCATGCCCATCATGGCAGCGCCGACAATACCTGCATCGTTACCCATCTGGGCAAGAGCGAGTCTTGTCTTCCTTACGCCGGGGCCGAAGAACGGACGGCTCATTGTCTTCTCCTGCAAAGGTACAAGGAGAGGATCGCCTTCGTTGCAGATACCGCCGCCTACTACGAGGACCTCAGGCATGAATGTGTTAATGGCATTTGCAAGACCGTCTGCGAGATAATCTGTGTACTTGTCGATAACCTCATCTGCAGCCTTGTCACCCATTCTCTGAGCGATGAATGCAACCTTGCCGTTTACCTTGCCGAGATCCTTGATGACATCATTGAGCTTGGAATCAGGGTTAGCCTCAGCAGCTTCCTTTGTGATTCTTACAAGAGCGGAAGCGGAAGCGTATGCCTCGAAGCATCCCTTACGTCCGCATGAGCACTGCTCACCGCCGCTTACGAGAACAGTGTGTCCGAACTCGGAACCTGCCTGGTTGAATCCGGAGTAGATGGAACCGTTGATGATAACACCTGCACCTACACCGGTACCGAGTGTGATCGTAACGGAATCCTTAACGCCCTTGGCAGCACCTGCAACCGCCTCAGCCATAGCTGCGCAGTTAGCGTCGTTATCAATATAAACGGGGAGATCCACAACATCCCTGATGATCTTCCTCATGGGAGCATTAACGAAGGGAAGGTTCTTCGCATAAACGAGAAGACCTGCCTCGTTGTCGGGTGTTCCGGGAGAACCGATACCTATAGCGGAAATGTCTTCCTTCTTAAGTCCGGCTTCTTCGATAACCTGAACTGCGAGATTACCCATGTCTGTGATGATGTCCTCCATGGGTCTCTGAGCATTGGTCTTAATGCTAGCCTTGTTAAGAAGCTCGCCCTGATCGTTAACGATTCCGGCCTTGATATTAGTTCCTCCAAGATCGATGCCTACGTAATATGCCATCTGGAAATCTCCTTCAAATGCGTTAGTAACGACGTAATTGTATCACACATTACCTTGCGAAATACACCTGTAATCCGATAAGTATTGCCGCCCCTGCAAGAAAGACCACAAAGACTGCGATATCCCTTCCGGTTATCTTCAAAGGATTGAGTTTCGTTCTGTTCTTTCCTCCCCTGTAGCACCTCGCATCCATGGCCACGGCGAGATCCTCGGCGCGCTTGAATGACGACACGAACAGCGGGATCAGCACGGTGATGTACCCCTTTATCCTGTTTACAAAGGAGCCCGTATCGTAGTTGGCTCCTCTCGACTCCTGAGCCTTCATGATCTTATCGGTCTCCTCGATAAGTGTCGGTATGAACCTGAGTGCTATGGACATCATCATCGATGCCTCGTGAACGGGAACATGGAACACCTTAAGAGGCGACATGAGATACTCGAGAGCATCCGCCACCTTAAGAGGAGTCGTGGTGAGGGTAAGAAGCACCGACGTCGAGAGTATCAGGAACACGAGCCTTAACGACATCAGTATTGCCCGCGAGGAACCGTAGTCTGTAACGGTAATGAACTTCCACGTAAAGACGACTTCACCCTGCTTGATGGTAAAGATATTAATAAGGAAAAGGAACAGGGCGAGCGGCAGGACCGGCTTTAATGTCGACCACATGACATCGAGCGGGATCTTCGCGACTATGAGCTGCAGCATCGTTATGAAAAACAGCGCAACAAGAGCCGGCGGCGAATCAACGATGAACACCGCCACAAGATACACGATGTAGAGGATGATCTTTAACCTCGGGTCTGTCTTATGCAGTATCGACCCGGTATCAACATAACGGCCGAGACTGATGTTATTTAGCATTGAGCACGCTCCTGATTATGGACACAGCCTCCGCCTCCGGATCCGCGTAAGGGGGCATGGGTGTCATCCTCCTGTACTTCTCCTTGAGGCTCTGCTTCACCCTGGAAGCAAAATCATACAGCACCGGCATCGTGAGGCCGTACTCTCTCGCCTTCTCCTCGCTCGCGAAAAGCTCGTCCGCTGCACCTTCAACGGCTTTCCTTCCGTCCCTTATGCAGACTATCCTGTCCGCATAACGAACTGCCTCATCCATGTTGTGGGATACGATTACAACGGTCGTGCCTATGTCCCTTAACGCGAGTATCGTATCAAACATCTCGCGCCTTCCAATAGGATCAAGACCTGCCGCCGGTTCGTCAAGAACCAGGATCTTGGGCTTCATGACGAGGACTCCCGCAAGCGCGGCTCTCCTCTTCTGTCCGCCCGACAGCTCGAAGGGACTTTTGTCCAGGACATCCTCCGGAAGTCCTGATATTATCGCAGCTCCCCTTATCCTGGATTCGATATTCTCAGTGGGAGCATCCGTGCATTTCAATCCGTAAGCTATGTCCTTCCTTACGGTCTCTTCAAAAAGCTGATATTCGGGATACTGGAATACCAGACCTACATTCTGTCTTATCTTCGGGATATCCTTCCTTCGCGAAGTTGAATATACCGTCCCGTCATCCTGATAGAACAGTACGTCTCCCGACTGGGGTCTTACTATGCCGTTCAGGTGGGATATCAATGTGGTCTTGCCGCATCCGCTCCTGCCTACTACCGCCAGCACTTCCCCTTCATAGACCGTGAGATCGATATGCTCGATGGCATAGGACCTGCCGCCGTCATACGTATACGACAGATCGTCAACCTCTAAGATCTTACGGCCTCTTTTACGCGTCTTTGATTTGGGCATATCAGGAATTGCATCCGCACTTTCCGCGAAGCGTACGGCCGTATTAAGCCTGTCCTCAGGCGTCCTGATATCAGTTTCCTTTGCCCTGTTACCCGTTATCTTTCCAAGCTCATAAAGAAGGCTCAGATCCTGCGGAAGCTCGAGTCCCGCCTGCCTTATACCCTCGGGATTCGAGAAAATCTCCGACGGAGTTCCTTCCATCGTGACCTTACCCTTCTCGACGACGAATATCTTCTCGCACCTTCCGGCCTCATTCATGTCATGGGTGATGGTTAATACGGTTATGCCCTTCTCCCTGTTCATCTTCTCGATGAGCTCGAGGAATTCATCGCGACTTATAGGATCCAGCATGGCGGTGGACTCGTCCAGTATCAAAACCTTAGGCTCCATGGCGAGCGCACCTGCTATAGCGAGCTTCTGCTTCTGACCGCCTGATAACGAAGCGGCCTCACGGTGCCTTAATTCATAAAGCCCGACATACTTCAGTGCATCGTCGACTCTTCTTCTTAATTCGGGGAGTTTGACTCCGAGATTCTCAGGACCGAACGCGACGTCCTCTTCGACGATCGTTCCTACTATCTGGTTATCGGGGTTCTGGAACACATATGAACAGTTCTCGCGGATCTTATAGAAATCATCCTCGGTTTGGGCATCGGTTCCGAGAACTACAATCCTTCCGTCATCGGGTATCTCCAGAATATCGATTATCTTAGCGAGCGTCGACTTGCCGGAGCCGTTAGGACCTAGCACGGCACAGTAAGACCCCGAAGCGACCTCGAGACTTATTCCGTCAAGAGCCTTCGTTCCGGTGCTTTGACCTTCATCGGTCTTATAAGTAAAACTTACATCCTTTACTGATACTGCGCTGCTCATATTCCTGATTATATCTTTTTATAAGAAAACGGGGCTACAATGCAGCCCCGTTGGATAATTAAGCTTAATTCCCGAATAAGATCAAACGAACTCGAGGATAGCCATCTCAGAACCGTCACCGCGTCTTGCGCCGAGTCTTACAACTCTTGTGTAACCGCCCTGTCTGCCCTCATACTTGGGAGCAATCTCGTCGAAAAGCTTGTTGACGGGATTGATGGTGTTGCCCTCAGCATCGTGGCTCTTCATGAGCCAGTATGTCATGTTCTTACGAGCTGCGAGTCTTGAAGCGGAATCAACCTGTACTGTCTTTGTCTTGATCTCACGATCAACTGTGTCGTACTTGTTGCCGTTCTTGGATGTCTTAGTAACAAGAACCTTGTTGCCCTTACCGTCGAGCTTTGCAGCTGAAACAGTAACATCCTTAGTTGTGAAGTTATCCTTCTCCTTGATAGCGTCCGCAACGAGCTTGTCGATGATGGAGCTTACTTCCTTAGCACGAGCTACCGTTGTCTCAACCTTACCGTTGATAACCAAAGCAGTAGAAAGGCTTCTCAGGATTGCAAGCTTCTGATCTGACGGACGGCCCATCTTTCTATTAATAGCCATTTGTCAATTTCCTCCTAAAGTGCTCTTAAAGGTCTGCATCCGAGAGGTGCAGTCCCATGTCGGAAAGCTTCGCAATTACTTCATCAAGCGACTTCTTTCCGAGGTTTCTAACCTTGATCATCTCGTCCTCAGACTTGCTGATGAGATCACCGACTGTGTTGATCGCTGCTCTCTTCAGGCAGTTATATGTACGAACTGAGAAATCGAGGTCCTCAATTGCTCTGCTAAGTTCGGAATTCTTCTCCGCCTTGGGCTCAACTGTCTTGAAGCTGATGCCGCTGTCCGTATCTGTCAGAGCCTTGAAGAGACTCAGATGTGTGATAAGGATGTCAGCTGCGGAAGAGAATGCCTCGTCAACCTTAATAGTTCCGTCTGTCCAGACTTCGAGTGTCAGGCTGTCGTAGTCAGTACGAGCGCCTACACGAGTATTCTCGACAACGAAGTTTGCCTTCTTGATAGGTGTGAAGATAGAGTCAATGGCAATAATGCCGATTGCCTGGCCTTCAACCTTATTCTGCTCAGCGGTATTATATCCGCGGCCCTTACTGATTGTAAGTTCCATGAACACCTTGGCGGTTCCGTTAAGATGAGCAATTACAAGATCAGGATTTACGATCTCAATCTCATCATCGTGAACGATGTCACCGGCCTTGAGCTCTCCGGTCTTGCCCTCAGGTACGCTGATGCATACTGTCTTGGGAGAATCACTGTGGAGCTTAACGCGGATATCCTTGATGTTAAGGATGATCTCTGTCATGTCCTCGATGATTCCGGGAACCGTCGTGAACTCGTGGTAGATGTTATCGATCTTTATTGCAGTAACAGCAGCGCCCGTAAGAGAAGAAAGCAGAACTCGACGCAGGGAGTTTCCAAGCGTCGTGCCATATCCACGCTCGAGCGGGGATACGACATATTTGCCGTAAGAACCATCTTCGCTTGTTTCTTTACATTCAATGGTAGGCTGTAAAATATCGTTCATTATTTTTCCTCCGTTCTACAGACTATTACTTGCTGTACAACTCGACGATTGCAACTGCGTTTACAGGAACATCAATCTGCTCACCTGTAGGATAAGCGTTTACCTTACCTGAGAGCTTCTCACGATCTACGGACAACCACTCGGGAACTGCAAGAGCTTCTGTTCTCTCAACGATTTCCTTAAATCTTGCGGAAGACTTGGAACCTTCCTTAACCTCGATAACGTCACCGACGCTTACACGGTATGAAGGGATGTTAACTGTCTTGCCGTTAACGTTGATGCCTCTGTGGCTTATGATCTGCTTAGCCTCGTCTCTTGTTCTTGCATAACCCATTCTGAAGAGAACGTTATCAAGTCTTGTCTCGAGGAGGATCATAAGATTCTCACCGACTGTACCATAGTGGAGCTTCTGAGCCTTCTCGAAGTAGTTTCTGAAAGGCTTCTCCAGTACGCCGTAGATGAACTTTGCCTTCTGCTTTTCCTTAAGCTGTGTACCATACTCAGACATCTTCTTAGGTCTGACGTTTCTGTTTCTGTTTGATTTCTTGTCTATACCAAGAACTGCAGGCTCAATACCAAGGGATCTGCACTTCTTGAGGACAGGTGTCATATCTCTAGCCATATTCAATTACCCTTCTTTCGTATTAGACTCTGCGACGCTTAGGAGGACGGCAGCCATTATGAGGAACGGGTGTAACGTCCTTGATCATCGTAATCTCAAGACCTGCAGTAGCAAGTGCTCTAACAGCAGACTCACGTCCTGCTCCGGGTCCCTTGACATAAACTTCAACAGTCTTCATGCCGTGATCAACTGCCTTCTTAGCAGCATCCTCGGCAGCGATCTGTGCCGCAAAAGCTGTACCCTTACGGGAACCTCTCATGTTCTGCATTCCTGCAGAAGACCAGGAAATAGCATTTCCTGCCTTATCAGTAATTGTAATGATGGTGTTGTTAAATGTAGCATGGATGTGAGCTGCACCTTCAACGATACCCTTACGCTCACGTCTCTTGGGTCTAGTAGACTGCTTATTATTAGCCATTTTTTATAGTCGCCTCCCCTTACTTCTTCTTGCCTGCAACAGTACGCTTCGGGCCCTTACGGGTACGAGCATTTGTCTTTGTACGCTGTCCGTGAACGGGAAGGCCCATTCTGTGACGACGGCCTCTGTAGCAGTTGATATCCGTAAGACGCTTGATGTCTCCGGCTACCTGTCTCTTGAGGTCACCCTCAACAACAACGTTCTCGCGCTCGATCGTTTCACGGATCTTAGCGACTTCATCCTCTGTAAGATCTTTAACCCTGGTATCAGGATTCAATCCGGCACTCTTAATGATGCTGGATGCGCTTGTCGTACCAATGCCGTAGATATAAGTGAGAGCGATCTCAATTCTCTTATCATTCGGCAGATCAACACCGGCAATACGAGCCATTTTTCTTCCTCCATTAGGTGTAATTTTGAATTATCATACGACACGCCGCAGGGAATTCTCTTTACAGGGAACAGCCGCCCCCACTTCCGTGTTATAAGCTTTAATTCGTTGTTTTGTTCTTCATTGTCGCGGTCAGAGCAGTACCGCGTTAGCGACTCGACAGGGCTAAATCTGTCTGCAGTCGGATCTTGTCCTTAACCCTGCACCTGCTTGTGCTTGGGGTCGGAACAAATAATCATGACTTTGCCATGACGGCGAATTACCTTGCACTTCTCGCACATAGGCTTAACCGACGGTCTGACTTTCATCTGCTTTCCTCCTCCTGCATTTTCTGCTACTTAAACAATGCGCCTTTTCGCGCACGCTAATATATTTTATCAGCATTTTTCTGAATTGCAAGATGAATTTTGATATTATCTTGCAGCTTAATTAAATCAGTTCTTGCCTCTCCAGGTGATTCTTCCCTTTGAAAGATCGTAGGGTGAGATCTCCATTGTTACCTTGTCACCGGGCAGGATCTTGATGTAGTTCTGACGAAGCTTTCCTGAGATATAAGCACGAACGATGTGTCCGTTATCAAGCTTAACCAGAAAATTCGCGTTCGGCAGAGCCTCTTCGACTATACCCTCAATCTCAATAACATCTTCCTTAGCCATTAAGTCCCTCCTCATATGTTGTCATCTCGGGTCCGTTATCCGTAATTATAACCGTATTCTCGTAATGTGCAGTAGGCTTTCCGTCAGCAGAACATACTGCCCAGCCGTCGTTGCCCAAAACAACATTGCGCTTGCCCATGTTGATCATGGGTTCGATGCAGAAAGCCATTCCCTTAAGGATCCTTGCTCCCCTTCCGGCCTTGCCGTAGTTGGGAACATCCGGCTCCTGATGCATCTCCCTTCCAATTCCGTGACCTGTAAGTTCCCTTACAACACCGTAACCGTATCCTTCTGCGCAAGCCTGTACTGCAGCACTTACGTCGCCGATGCGGTTTCCTACGCGGGCCTTTTCGAGCCCGGCGAAAAATGCCTCACGTGTTCTCTCAACAAGAAGTCTCTTCTCCTCGCTTACCTCGCCCACGAAGAAAGTTCTCGCAGCGTCTCCCATGAAGCCGTTAAGCTCCGCGACAACATCGCATGTAACGATGTCGCCTTCCTTGAGGATTACTCTCTCGGAAGGGATGCCGTGCACTACGACGTCATTGACGGAAGTGCAGATGGCTGCGGGAAAAGGCGGCTCACCGTAACCGATGCAGGGAGCAGTTCCGCCCGCTTCCCTGATTATAAGCTGCGCGAGGTCATCGAGATGCTTAGTAGATACACCGGGCTTAACAGCCTTGCGAAGTTCACTTAGAACAACGGCGGTAAGCTTGCCGGCCTTGCGCATCAGATCCAATTCATAATCAGATAAGATCTCTACCATTTGAAGTCACCTTCTTCAGATAAGTCCCTTTGACTTAAGGCCTTCCTCGATCTGCTTGATGCAGTCGTCGGAAGATTTGCCGTTATCGCCCTCTACGATAAGACCCTTCTTATCGTAAAAATCGATGAGGGGCTTTGTGTTCTCATAATATGTCTTAAGTCTGTTTGCAACTGTCTCGGCATTATCGTCAGCTCTCTGAACTACCTTGCCGCCGCACTCGTCGCAGACACCCTCAACCTTTGTAGGCTTGAAGCGTACGTTGTAGGAAGCTCCGCACTTCTCGCATACTCTTCTTGAAGATACTCTGTCCTTGATTATCTCATCATCAACAACGATGGAAAGAACTGCATCGATGGAAGAACCGTTCTTGGCAAGGAACTCGTCGAGTGCCTCTGCCTGAGCGAGAGTTCTCGGGAATCCGTCGAGAATGTATCCGTTCTTTGTGTCATCCTGAGAAAGTCTGTCCTCAACCATGCGGATAGTTACGGAATCGGGAACGAGCGCACCCTTGTCGATGTAGCTCTTTGCCTCTACTCCGAGAGGTGTTCCGTTCTTGATGTTTGCACGGAAGATGTCTCCTGTTGATATATGAGCCAGACTGTACTTCTCACGAAGAACAGTAGCTGATGTTCCTTTTCCTGAGCCCGGGGCTCCGAGAATGATTAATTTCATATTTGTGATCCTCTCTTCTGTAAGGATAGTAGTTTCTGGTAAACAAAGAACCTTCGGCGCACCTTAAGGTACGTCGAAGGCTTCTTCTGAATGTTACTTGTAATTGCGGTCAGTCAAGGAAACCCTTCAGGTTTCTTGTTGCGAGCTGACCCTCGATCTGTGTTACAAGATCGTTCGCAACTCCGGTAAGGATGAGAACTGATGTTCCTGCGAACCACATGTTCTCAAGTCCGGCAAAGAGACTCAAAAGAGTAGGAACGAGACAGATTATTGAAAGGAACAATCCGTCTGCCCAGCTGAGTCTGTTAGATGTCTTCGCAATAAAATCGGTTGTAGGCTTACCGGGTCTGATACCGGGAATAAAGCCGCCGTTCTTCTGGATGCTGTTGCTGATCTCAACGGGATTGAACTGAATCGCCGAATAGAAGAACGTGAATCCGATTATGAACAGGAAGTACAGTACATAGTACCAGGGACTTGTATTGAAATTCCTGAACCAGTTAACAACTACGTTAGTGCTGTTCTGGAAGAACATCGTAATAATCATTGAAGGCAGTGAGAGTATGGACATCGCGAAGATAACAGGCATAACACCGGACTGGTTGATCTTCAGAGGGATGTATGAACTCTGTCCGCCGTAAAGCTTTCTGCCGACAGTCTTCTTGGAGTACTGAACGGATATTCTTCTCTCAGCGTTCTGTACAAAGATACAGAATACGATGATGGAGACTGCAATAAAGAGAATTGCAAAGAATACCAGAATACCTACAAGAATACCGAGGGGAAGACTGGGAACTTTTCCGGAAACGCTTGCTGCCTTTGCATAAACGTTCTTAACCATCTCAGGAAGTCTCGTAACGATACCTGCGAAGATGATCAGCGAAACGCCGTTACCGATTCCCTTGTCGTTGATTCTCTCACCGAGCCATACAACGAAGCATGTACCTGCGGTGAATGACACGATGATGAGTGTAGCAGACAGCCACTTGGGGATGCTTGTGATCATCGTGGATCTTGCTGAATAGCAGAAGAGGCAAGCCTGGAGGAAAGCAAGACCGATGGCTGTGAATCTGTTGATTCTGCCCATCTTCTTTCTTCCTGATTCACCTTCCTTGGCAAGATTCTCAAGGTAAGGGATAACAACTGTCAGAAGCTGGATGATGATAGATGCATTGATGTAAGGTGTTACACCCATTGCGAATATCGTGCAGTGATAAAGTCCACCACCGGAGATGATATCCATCATCGCACCGATCTGACCCCAATTCTGAACGAGATTGGTAAAGGCTGCGGCATTGATTCCGGGAACCGGAACCAAACCGCCAAGCATATACAAACCGAGAATAAGAAGAGTATAAAGAATCTTCTTCTTAAGTTCCGGCTGACGGAAAGCTTTGATCAATGTATCAAACATATCCGTCATCTATTAAACCTCCGTTGCCGTTCCTCCGGCCTTCTCGATCTTCTCCTTAGCGGATGCCGAGAACTTTGTGGCCTTAACGTCGAGCTTCTTTGTAAGATCGCCGTTGCCTAAGATCTTGATGCCGTCGTTAACCTTGGGAAGAGTGATGATGCCCTGCTCTGCAAGAGCTGCAGCTGTAACCTCTGTTCCCTCGAACTTCTCAAGATCAGCAATGTTAACGATAATATAATCAGGTGCAAAACGCTTGTTGTTGAAGCCTCTCTTAGGGAGTCTTCTGTAAAGAGGCATCTGGCCTCCTTCGAATCCGGGTCTTACTCCGCCGCCGGATCTCGCCTTCTGACCTTTGTGTCCACGGCCGGATGTCTTACCGTTTCCGGATCCTGCTCCGCGGCCCTTGCGGTATGCCTTGGCATTTCCGCCTGAAGTCAATTCATTGAGCTTCATTTTAAATACCTCCGATAATTAGCGAATTTCCTCAACGGACTTGCCTCTGACTCTTGCTACCTCTTCGATAGACTTAAGACCCTTGAGACCTTCCATTGTAGCGTTGACCATGTTGTTCGGGTTGTTTGAACCGATGGACTTTGTTCTGATATCAGTGATACCTGCGAGCTCGCATACCGCACGGACAGGACCGCCGGCTATAACACCGGTACCTGACTTAGCGGGCTTCATGA
>OMWK01000014.1 GCA_900314745.1 uncultured Eubacteriales bacterium
GAAGAATACATTGATTACTACAACAACGAGAGAATTCAGGTCAAACTAAAAGGACTGACTCCTTGCCAGGCAAGAAATCAGTCCTTATACTCGTTTTAAGCCGTCCAACTTCAGGGGTTCACTTCAGTCACACCGGGCTCTAATCACCTGAATTCTGAATTCCGGATTCTGTTAAGCTTCCTTCTTGTTAGCGAGGTAAGCGTTGATCATCTCAACTGTCTTATCTACTGCCTCTTCCGGGAAACCGTGAACTGCCATAGCCTGCTCGAGGCTCTCGCCGCTTGCTGCCATGCATCCGATGCAGTGCATTCCGAGGTTCATGAGGATGCCTGCGATCTCGGGATCCTTCTCAAGAATGTCTGTAATAAGCATATCCTTTGTAACTTCCATTTTAAGTTCTCCTTTAACAATTTGTACTCACTAGGAGACATTATATAACGCTGTTATATTTAATTGAAGTACTATCGGGAAGTTTTTTACTTAAGCCCCGCGACAGCGTCCTTCATCGACTTAACGTATTCGCCGACGTAAGGCGCCGCGTCCCGGCCGTGCTCGGCGAGGATCTTGATGATGGCAGAACCCACGATCGCACCGTCTGAGATACCCGCCATCTTAGCGGCCTGCTCAGGCTTCGAGATTCCGAATCCGATCGCTACCGGCGTATCCGTGTTCGCGCGAATGACATTTACTATCGACTGAAGGTCTGTCTTGATCTCCGACCTTACGCCCGTAACGCCCAGTGAAGACACGAGATAAATGAATCCCTTTGCTTCCTTCGCGATCATCGCGATGCGGTTCTCGGATGTGGGGGCGATCAGCGAGATGAGATCCACGCCGTACTCTTCGCACAGGGGCAGGAACTCCTCCTTCTCCTCGAACGGAAGATCCGGAAGGATCAGCCCGTCGATGCCAATCTCCCTGCATGTCGATATGAAGATCTCCGCGCCGTAAGAGAAAACAACATTTGCATATGTCATGAATACCATGGGGATCGTGACGTCTGTGCGCAATTCACGCACGAGGTCGAATATCTTATCTGTTGTAACTCCACCCTGAAGAGCACGGAGGTTAGCTTCCTGGATGACGGGTCCCTCGGCAGTCGGGTCCGAGAACGGTATTCCGAGCTCGATAAGGTCAGCGCCGTTTCTTACCGCCTCGCGAACGACCTTCGCCGTCGTCTGAAGATCAGGGTCTCCGCATGTTATAAAAGGTATGAACGCCTTGCCGTTTCTGAAAGCCTCAGCAATATTACTCATGGATATCCTCCCCTCTGTAGCGCGCGATTGCAGCACAGTCCTTGTCGCCTCTTCCGGATATTGTTATGACGATGATCTTGTCCTTGTCCATCGTGGGCGCGAGCTTACGAGCGTATGCCACAGCGTGTGCTGACTCGATCGCGGGAATAATGCCCTCTGTCTTGGCAAGATACTCGAATGCCTGAACCGCTTCCTCGTCGGTGACGGGCACGTACTCAGCCCTTCCGATGTCGTGAAGATATGCGTGCTCGGGGCCTACTCCCGGGTAGTCGAGGCCTGCCGATATCGAATATACCGGTGCTATCTGGCCGTACTCATCCTGGCAGAAATATGACTTCATGCCATGGAAGATTCCGACTCTTCCGGTGTTTACCGTAGCTGCCGTCTCGAACGTATCGATTCCTCTTCCCGCCGCCTCGCAGCCGATGAGCCTTACACTCTTGTCCTCAATGAAATTGTAGAAGGAACCTATGGCGTTGGAGCCGCCGCCTACACATGCGATTACCGCATCGGGAAGCCTGCCCTCCTTCTTTAACATCTGCTCCTTGATCTCCTTGGAGATGACTGCCTGGAAATCCCTGACGATAGTCGGGAAAGGGTGAGGTCCCATGACGGAACCTAAGCAGTAGTGCGTATCCGAGATGCGTGAGGTCCACTCTCTCATCGCCTCCGACACGGCAT
Source organism: uncultured Eubacteriales bacterium (assembly GCA_900314745.1). Taxonomy (GTDB): domain Bacteria; phylum Bacillota; class Clostridia; order Saccharofermentanales; family Saccharofermentanaceae; genus Saccharofermentans. Next base: position 1,938 of record OMWK01000014.1, read on the forward strand.
CCTTGAGCGTCGCCGTACCTGTCTTGACCGGAACGACCTCAGCTCCGAGAAGCTTCATGCGGTACACGTTAAGAGCCTGTCTCTTCGTGTCCTCCTCGCCCATGAACACGACGCACTCCATGCCGAAAAGCGCCGCCGCGGTAGCCGTCGCAACGCCGTGCTGGCCTGCGCCGGTCTCAGCTATGAGACGCGTCTTGCCCATCTTCTTCGCGAGCAGCGCCTGTCCCAACACGTTGTTGATCTTGTGCGCACCCGTGTGGTTAAGGTCCTCGCGCTTAAGGTAGATCTTCGCGCCGCCTAAGTCCTTCGTCATCTTCTCTGCGTAATAGAGTCTGGAAGGTCGTCCTGCATATTCGTTAAAAAGCTCGGTAAGCTCTGCCTGAAACTCCGGATCATTCTTGTACTTGTTATATGCCTCTTCGAGCTCGATGACCGCGTTCATCAGCGTCTCGGGAATATACTGTCCGCCGTGAATGCCAAAGCGTCCGTTAGGGTTAGTCATGTTATGTCTTCCTTTCTGACAGAAGCAGCAAATGCCGCCATTTTGTTTGTGTCCTTTAAGCCGTCTGTCTCGATGCCTGAACTGACATCAAGCGCGTACGGATGAAGTGTTCTTACGGCATCCGCCGCGTTGTCCGGATCAAGTCCTCCTGCGAGAAAATACGGTCTTCCCGTATTCTTAATGAGGCTCCAGTCAAATGTGACTCCGTCTCCCATTCCGGCATCAAGAAGAACGAGATCTGCAGGGCTTGCTTCAGCCTTCCTGATATCTTCTTCGCTTCTTATCCTGAAGGCCTTGATGACAGGCTTTCCCGAAGCTTTCTTCAAGCCGTTTATGTAGTCCTCATCCTCGTGCCCGTGAAGCTGAGCGATGTCGATTATACCACCATCGAGCAAAGTCTTAACGGCTTCCATATCCTCGTCTACGAATACGCCGACGGCTTCGATTGAAGGGTCAAGCTTCGACTTAAGTATCTTAGCCTCGCCCGCCGTCACCGCACGTTTGCTCTTGGGCCAGAATACGAAGCCTATGTAATCCGGCTTCAATTCATTCGCTGCTTCGATATCCCCGGTACGTGTCAGTCCGCAGAACTTGATCTTAGTCATTATCCCCGTAGCTCCTTAAGCTTTGCCTTCTTGTCGGAAGCTCTCATAAGAGCCTCGCCGACGAGCACGGCATCGACGCCGATCTTTCTTAATTCAGCGACATCATTACCGTCCTTTACTCCGCTTTCCGAGACGAAGATTATATCATCTCCTACCAAAGACTTAAGTCTCGCGCTGTTGCCGGTATCGACGGAGAAATCCTTGAGGTTTCTGTTGTTTACACCGACTATCCTCGCACCGGCTCTTACGGCCACAGCGACCTCTTCCTCATCATGCGTCTCCACAAGTGCGGATAGTCCCAGCTCATCGCAGATTCCTATGTACTCGCGGATCTGCTCCTCACTTAAGATCGAGCAGATAAGAAGCACTGCCGATGCACCTAAGATCTTCGCTTCGTAGATCATATATTCATCTACAGTAAAATCCTTCCTGATGCACGGGATGCTGACAGCAGAAGCAATCTCCTTAAGATACCCGTCGCTGCCTAAGAACCACTTGGGCTCGGTTAATACCGATATGCAGTCCGCGCCCGCCGCCTCGTACTCCTTCGCGATCTCAAGATACGGAAAATCGGGCGCGATCAGGCCTTTCGAGGGGGACGCTTTCTTACACTCGCATATGAAGGAAACTCCTTCTTTACGAAGTGCCTTCTCGAAGGCGAAGTCACCCTTGGAAAGAGCCAGAGCCTCAGCCTTGATCTGCTCTAAGGGACGGACGCTCTTCGCTGCTGCAACGCGCTCTCTCGCATAATCTGCAAGCTGGTCTAGAATCGTCATGCTTCTGCCTCGGGACGGTTGCTTACTTCGATGAACTTGTTCAAAGTCTCGAGAGCCTTGCCTGAATCGATGATCTCAGCAGCGAGCTTGACGCCGTCTGCGAGAGTCTCCGCCTTGCCGCCGATGTAAAGCGAAGCGCCGGCATTCATGAGAACCGCGTCTCTCTTGGGGCCTTTGACACCATTAAGGATATCGAGTGTGATCTTCGCATTCTCTTCAGGAGTGCCGCCTGCAAGATCCTCCTTGGTGCAGCGGGTAAGACCGAAGTCCTCAGGTGTTATCGTGTATGTCTTGTACCAACCGTCCCTGATCTCGCTTACTCTTGTGGGAGCGCTCATGGAGATCTCGTCGAGCTTATCCATGCCGTAGACTACCATTCCCCTTCTGATGCCGAGGCTTACGAGAACCTGTGACAAAGGCTCAACGAGGTACTCATCGTAAACGCCGAGAAGCTGCATTACAGGCTTGCCGGGGTTCGTGAGGGGACCTAAGATATTGAACACTGTCCTTACGCCGAGCTCCTTACGGATGGCGCCGACGTACTTCATCGATGTGTGATATTTCTGTGCGAAGAAGAAGCACATTCCGACTTCGTTAAGAAGCTCCACGCAGCGTGCGGGACTCTGGTTGATGTTTACTCCCAGCGCCTCGAGGCAGTCAGCAGTTCCGCACTTAGAAGAAGCTGCGCGGTTGCCGTGCTTCGCGACCTTCATGCCGCCTGCTGCAGCAACGAGTGCGGATGTCGTGGAGATGTTGAAGCTTCCCGCGTGGTCTCCGCCTGTACCTACTATCTCGAACACGTCCATTCCGGTCTCGACCTGTATCGCATGATCTCTCATAGCTGCAGCACAGCCTGCGATCTCGTCTCTTGTCTCTGCCTTCGCACTCTTAGTAGAGAGGGCAGCGAGGAATGCCGCATTCTGTGTGGGTGTCGTCTCTCCGTTCATGATCTCGTTCATTACGGCGAACGCCTCGTCGTATGTGAGATCCTCCTTGCCTACGATCTTCTGGATTGCTTCCTTGATCATTTTCTTATGCCTCCTTAATAAAGTTTCTTAACATCTTTTTGCCGTCGGGTGTCATTATCGATTCGGGGTGGAACTGCACGCCGTAGATCCTGTACTCCCTGTGCTGCACCGCCATAACTTCTCCGTCTTCCGTGAGCGCCGTCACCATAAGCTCGTCGGGGATAGTATCGGGGTCTGCCGCAAGCGAGTGGTACCTTGCCACTTTCCCGAGCGGGATCCCGTCGAAAAGCTTACATCTGCCATCAAATCTTACGACCGACTGCTTGCCGTGCATGAGCTGCTTCGCATATGTGATGGTAGCACCGAATGCAGCGCATATCGCCTGGTGTCCCAAGCACACGCCGAGAATCGGGAAGTCCTTGCCTAATTCTTTTACGACTTCGATGATGACGCCTGCGTCCTCCGGCCTTCCGGGACCCGGGGAGAGTATGATGCGGTCAGGGTTAAGGGTCCTTATCTCATCGACCGTCATCTCGTCGTTTCTTATGACCTTGATGTCGGGATTGATCTCACCAATCAGCTGATAGAGGTTATAGGAGAAGCTGTCGTAGTTATCTATGAGCAGGATCATAATTCATCCTCCTTCGCGAGTTCGAGCGCCTTGAGCGAAGCCTTCGCCTTGTTAAGACACTCTTCGTATTCCTTCTCGGGAACCGAATCGGCAACGATGCCGGCGCCCGATCTTACGAACACTTTGCCGTTCTTCTTGAACGCGAGCCTTATCGCTATGCACGTATCCATGTTGCCCGTAAAGTCGATATAGCCGACCGCGCCGCCGTATATGCCTCTTTTGTTGTTCTCGAGTTCACCGATAAGCTGGCATGCCCTGATCTTCGGAGCACCGGAGAGCGTACCCGCAGGAAGCACAGCCTCGATCGCATCGAATGCATCGTGATCCTTTGTAATCTTTCCTCTTACCGTGGAGCCTATGTGCATGATGTGCGAATATCTCTCGATAGAGTGAAGCTTCTCTACTTCGACCGAACCGAATTCACTTATCTTGCCAAGATCGTTTCTTCCGAGGTCAACGAGCATATTGTGCTCGGCAAGCTCCTTCTCATCTGAAAGAAGTTCCTCCTCGAGAGCCCTGTCCTCTTCGGGTGTCTTTCCCCTGGGTCTTGAGCCTGCAAGAGGGAATGTGTGAAGAACACCATCCTGAAGCTTGACGAGCGTCTCCGGAGATGCGCCTGCAACCTCGACATCCGTTCCCGAGAAATAGAACATATAAGGAGAGGGATTGATCGTTCGTAATACTCTGTATGTGTTAAGAAGGCTCCCCTCAAAAGGTGCGGACAGCCTGTTCGAGAGGACTATCTGGAAGATGTCGCCCTCTTTTATGTAGGACTTGCCCTTCTCGACCATCTCGCAGAAGGCCTGCTTTTCGAAGAGGGGCGTGACCTCACCCGTGATCCTGCCGCCCTTCTCATCGGCTTTGTCGCCGTTATGAAGAAGGTTTACGAGGCCCTTCAAGGTCTCAACCGCGCGGTTATAGCCCTCTTCGCCCTCATTAAGCTTCATGTTCTCGATGATGATTATCTTCTGCTTTAAGTTATCGAAGGCGATGACCTTGTCGAAGAGCATGAGGTCAACATCCTTGAAGCCCTCCTCGTCCTCGACGTCGCACTTTGCCGTGGGCTCGCTGTATGTTAAGTAATCGTAGGAGAAGTACCCTACAAGACCGCCTGCGAAAGGCGGGAGGTAATCGAATCTCGGACTTCTGTAGCCGCTCATGATCTTACGAAGTTCAGAGGAAGGATCCTGTGTCGTGATCTTCTCGTCTCCGATTTCCATCACGCCGTCCTTGCATGTGATGAGAAGCCTCGGGCGGAAGCCCAGGAAGGTGTATCTGCCCCACGTCTCATTGGCCTGTGCCGATTCGAGCATGTAGCAGTGTTCTGAAGCGTTCTTCAGGATCTTCAATGCTTCGATCGGAGTTGTGAAGTCTGATAAGATCTCGACGCTTAGAGGCAGTACATCATACTTGCCCTCCGCGGCGATCTTCCTTACTTCGTCGTAAGTCGGTCTGATCTGCATCTGTTTTGTCCTCCTTCGCGCTGAGGGCAAAAGAAAACGCCCTCAACAGAATTTCTTCTGTCAAGGACGAATAATTACATTATCCGCGGTGCCACCTTGATTTACGGGTTACCGTACACTTAAGCAGGATACCATCATATCCCCGGCCTCTAACGGTGCCTGCCGTCGCAGCATTTGACTGCGCCCTCAACGGTCCATTTGATAATCCGTTTCCTGCCTGACTCTCAGCACCACAGGCTCTCTGTAAAGGCGTTTATTATCTTTATCTCCGCATCAACGGTTTTTATATGCCGTAAATCTACCACATGTGATTTTGGTTGTAAACGCTTTTTTTGAAATCAGTCACGTTCTTCATTGCCGAGAAGTTTATACAAAAGCCCGTATAATGTAGCCGCTTCCTCGGGTGTGACTTTTACGCACTTTCCGACTTCCTGCGGGATCCGGAGGCATTTCTCACGAAGTTCAAATCCTTCCGGCGTTACATAGATCTTAACCACGCGCTCGTCTTCGGCGCTTCTTCTTCTCTCGATCAGACCCTGCTTCTCAAGCTTCTTAAGCATCGGTGTAAGGGTGCCGTTATCGAGGAACAGACGGCGACCCAATTCACCTACGGCTATTCCGTCATTCTCCCACAGAACCATAAACGCAATGTACTGTGTATAGGTAATCCCTAATTCGGAGAGGAACGGAGTGTAATAATTGACTACTTCCCGAGCTGCAGCATAAAGGGGGAAACACAGCTGATTCTCGAGTTTAATAGCCGCATATTTATCTGTCTGCTTAGCCATTTCAGATCAGCTCCTCAACGGCCTTGGCAACTTTCTTCATGTCTTCCGTAGGCTCGAATCTTCTTACGACATTGCCTTCACGGTCGACCAGAAACTTCGTGAAGTTCCACTTGATATCAGGATTGTTCTTATAGTCCTTATCGACGGTCTTGAGCATAGCTCCCATCGCGATCGCCTTGGGTCCGCTTCCGAATCCCTTAAATCCCTGCTGCTCCTTAAGATATCCGAAGAGCGGAAGTGCATTCTCACCGTTGACATCGGACTTCTTCATCTGAGGGAACTTTGTATTGTACTTAAGTGTGCAGAACTCGTGGATCTCCTCGTCAGTTCCGGGAGTCTGTCCCATGAACTGGTTGCAGGGAATGTCGATGATCTCGAATCCCTTGTCGTGGAACTCCTCATACATCTTCTCGAGAGGCTCATAGTGAGGCGTGAAGCCGCATCCTGTAGCTGTATTAACAATGAGCATTACCTTGCCCTTATATGCATCGAGCTTCAGCTCTTCGCCGTTTGTCTGGGGTACCGAATAATCGTAGATAGTCATGAGCGTGCTCTCCTTCGTCTTGTGTTTGTTCAGATTATATTTGATACAACATATTCTGTCAACCCCCTTATGTTAAGATAGCGGTATGAAGACTTCCGGATTCAAAATCAAGGATTACATAATCGCGATCCTGCTTGCGGTCGTCTTCATTCTGTCGGCCTCTGTTCTGTTATTAATGAATAAAGACGCTGAGACTTCCGCTTCCATTCCAACTGAAACTTCAATCGAGACTGAGCCCGCTTCCGAACTTAACCACAGCCTTCTCGAAGACATGGAGAGCGGGAAATCATTCTGCTTTGTAGGCGACAGCATAACACGCGGATCCGTCACCGATGACATTCCCTGGTATGAGCCTATGAAGCCATTCATCCGCGGCGAGATAATGAACTTCTCGGATGGCGGATGGACATCTACGTGGCTCGTGGATCTTCGTGACGAAGTTCCCGTTGCTGATGTGTATGTTGTTGCAATAGGAATAAATGACGTTCTCTATATCGATCAGCCTCTGGGCGCAGCGTCACTTGAGGAATTCATGGAGAATCTTCGCATATTTACAGACACGCTTAAGGCCAAATCTCCTGATGCAGATTTCTATTACATCACGCCCTGGCCTTTTCTGAATTTTCCCGATGAGACTTATGAATTATGCGCTGAATTCCGAGCCGCGATGGCAGAGTGGTGCCGTGAGGAGGGCTTTGTGTGCATCGATCCTTTCGACACGATCCTTCAGGTGCTCCAAGAGTCGGACCCGTCCGTGTACATGTGGAACGACTACCACCCGAACGCACCGCAGGGCATCGGCTTATACAGCTACGCGGTCATGCAGGAGTCTAATGTAACGTCATCGTCCTCGGAGCTTCCGTGAAGGAAGAGAATGTCGCCGTCGCATTCTTAAAGTACAGGACTTCCGTATTATCATCCGTCGCCGAATACATGCCCTTCAGTTCGGGATAGTTATCGAGCATGTGAGTCTTCGCCTCCACCCTCTCGTCTCTTACAAGCTCGCCAGATACCCGAAGCCACTTGCCGTCCTTGAACGCACATAGCTCGACCTTAGGATTGGCCTCGATCTGCCTGCTGACGGATTTGATCTTGCCGGTCTGGATATAGAGCTTATCCTCGAACAGATCGATCGTTCCGAACGGCCTGACTCTCGGCTGATCGCCCTCTACCGTTGCAAGATAATAAGTGCCTGCCGCCTTGATAAATTCATATACTTCGTTCATATGAGCCACCTCGTCCGTTTTTGGATTATATTCTATTACTCCTTGTCGATATTTGTCGAAAAATGTAATCAATTGTCGAAACTATCAATTAACCCGGCTTGCTATCATAAGTTATGGAATCGAGAGAAGTATTACAACTCCGGATCTCTTATCTTAGACACATCATGGCAACGCTCCCGAATGGCTGGATCGGCAATTATCGGGAAAGGCCGGCTGTGTATCTGATTCATGATCCCGATAATCCGGATATCTCCAGCACCAACAAACGACACTACTACATTCACACATCAAAGGGTAAACGTTACAAACAATTAATTGAACAAAGGATCAAATATCAAGTTGAATATGAGTATTTGATGAAGAGGTGGAGGAGCATCTATATTGGAGATCCGGATATCAAGAAATTTCCATTGGATAAATACCGGCACTCAGGAATTCTGCCCTCATTCTTTATGAGAGCCAGGCCGAATCAAAACACCATAGAGAATAAACATCCCATAGCCTATAAGGGTCAATATCTGAGATCCAAGAATGAACTGTTATCAATAAAGCAAATTGAGAATATGGGATTTATGTGGAAAACCGAGGTCGAATTCATAGTCAAAGGCATAAAATTCTATCCGGACGCTCTATTCTACGTTCCATTCATTGAGAAGGTCATCGCATTGGAAATAGATGGAATGATGGATAACGAAGAATATTCATATAAGGCGAATAGACGGAAACTGAATTATTACAAAGCCGGATTAATAGAGTTCAAAGATGTCATATTCTTCAGATTAACGGGCGATAATGACTTCGATATCGACAGTTTAACCCGTCTCATCGAGTTCTCGATTGAAGTTAATGCCATCGATATCAAAAACAACACCGTACCATAACACCGTAAATGGCATATCAAGCCCAATTACGGTGTTGTTTTGGTATAATCTGTTCAGTATGTATTTGAATGAGTTGAAAATCGGGCAATCAGCAACAGTTCTTACCGTCGGAGGACAGGGCGCATTAAGACAGCACTTCCTCGATATGGGCGTTATCCCGGGAACGGAACTGACAGTAATTAAATTCGCTCCGATGGGCGATCCGATCGAGATACAGATTCACGGATATGAATTGACATTGAGATTATCCGAGGCTGAACAGATAGAGATCGAGCCTGGAATCCATAAAGAACAGAACGTCAATAACAAGACTCTCTCGGGTAAGAAGACCAGCAACCACCCGGGCCTGGGAGAGGAGGGTAAGTACCATACGAGCGGTACACCTCTTCCGGACGGGACCAAACTGACATTCGCTCTGGTCGGAAATCAGAACTGCGGAAAGACAACACTTTTTAATCAGCTTACAGGGTCCAATCAGCATGTCGGAAATTTCCCGGGTGTCACGGTCGACAGGAAGGACGGTGTCATCAAGGGATATCCTGACACATTAATCACCGACCTTCCCGGAATCTATTCGATGTCCCCATTCTCAAGCGAGGAGATGGTATCGAGAAATTTTGTATTAAATGAGAAGCCGAAGGCGATAATCAACATAGTCGATGCGACCAACATCGAGAGGAATCTGTATCTGACGATGCAGCTTCTCGAGATGAACGTTCCGATGGTCGTCGCACTCAACATGATGGACGAATTAAGAGGCAACGGCGGAACCGTGGACATCAACTCAATGGAATCCATGCTCGGTGTTCCGGTAGTTCCGATCTCCGCTGCAAAGAATGAGGGTGTCGACGAGCTTATAAGACACGCGGTCCACATAGCAAAGTATCAGGAGAAGCCTCTGAGATACGACTACTGCGATCCCGAGGATCACGGCGGTGCGGTTCACAGGGCTTTCCACGCGGTGAGCCACCTGATTGAGGACCATGGCAAGAGAGAAGGAATCCCCTTCAGATTCGCGGCGGCAAAGCTTCTCGAAGGCGATATGTCTTTTGTTGAGTTGTTGAAGCTCGATGATAACGAGCAGGAGATGCTCGAACACATAATCCTCCAGATGGAGAATGAGCGAGGTCTCGACCACAGCGCTGCAATGGCCGAGATGAGATTCGACTTTATAAAGAAGCTCACCGACGAGTGCGTCATCAAGCCGCACGAGAGCCGCGAGCACATAAGAAGCCGGAAGATCGACAGTGTCCTCACCGGCAAATATACGGCCATCCCGATGTTCATCGGCATAATGGCGCTCGTATTCTATCTGACATTCTTCCTCATAGGCCCGTTCCTTCAGGACCTCCTCGATGCGGGGATACACCTGCTTGGGGATCTGGTGTCCGCCGGAATGGACAAAATAAGAGTTAATGAGGCGGTTCAGAGTCTGGTGATCGACGGCATTTTCGAGGGGGTCGGAACCGTAGTAAGCTTCCTCCCCATCGTCATACTGCTGTTCTTCTTCCTGTCGCTCCTCGAGGACTCCGGATACATCGCGCGAGTTGCTTTTGTTATGGATAAGCTTCTGAGACGCATTGGGCTCTCCGGAAGAAGCATAGTACCGATGCTCATAGGCTTCGGCTGCACGGTGCCTGCCGTCATGTCGACCAGGACCCTCCCCTCCGACCGCGACCGTAAGATGACCATTCTTCTTACACCCTTCATGTCCTGCACGGCGAAGCTTCCCATCTACGGTTTCTTCGTAAGCGTTTTCTTCCCGGGATACGCCTGGCTCATAATCACGGCGATCTACATCCTCGGCATCATCACGGGAATCCTTCTCGCATTTGTATTCAAGTCAACCCTGTTCAAGGGCGAGGCGGTGCCTTTTGTCATGGAGCTTCCGAACTACCGTCTCCCCGGAATCCGCAATGTCGCGCAGCTCATGTGGGAGAAGAGCAAGGACTTCATTCAGCGCGCATTCACGATAATTCTCATCGCGACTATAGTCGTCTGGTTCCTGAGTAATTTTGACTTCGGTCTTAACCTCGTCGAGAGCTCTCACGACAGCATACTGGCGACCATCGCGGGAATACTTGAACCCGTCATGAGACCCATAGGTCTCGGTGACTGGAGGATCATCACTTCACTTATCTCCGGCTTCATGGCAAAGGAGAGTGTCGTATCCGTAATGGAGACGCTCTTCGCGGGAGAAGTTAAGGCACTCGGAACAGTTACGGCGGTATCGATGCTCGTGTTCTCGCTGATCTACACACCCTGTGTCGCAGCAGTTGCCGCCATCCGCCGCGAGATGGGAAGAAGATGGGCATTATCAGTCGTACTCTGGCAGTGCACACTCGCCTGGGTAATGGCGTTAATCGCGAGGTGGATCTGCATATTATTCGGATTGGGATAAGATCCCCGCAGTCTGCTCTTCTTTCCGAACATCACAGAAACTCCCTTCTTAAAGTACCCGCAAGATCCTCATCATCGAAGACCTCGAAATCGGGCGCTAAGCCGTCTGCGATTATCCCTCTCCGGTTAAGCCATACAGCGTGCCACGAGGCGTTAAGCGCCCCGCTGATATCGTGCTTATATGAGTCGCCTATCATCCACATATCAGAAGGCTCCAGTCCGAGTCTTTCTTCCATCATGCGGAAGATCTTCACATCGGGCTTGCTCACGCCGACGTCGCCTGCGACGATTATGTTCTCTCTTGGAATCCACGAGCACAATCCGAGCATATTAACCTTATCCCACTGATGAGACGACTCGCCAGCAGTCAGCACACCGAGAACGATATCGTTTCTCCTTTGAAGATCAGTAAGCAGAGCCTTCATCTCTTCTGTAAGACACATGTGGCTTTGAAGCTCGAGATACTCGTCTGCAGTAAGTACGCCGTCTCCGGGATTGAAGCAGAGCCCCAATTCCTTATATGTCTCCTCGAACCGCCAGCCGTTGCACTCGCGGGTAGTGATGAGACCTGCTTCGAGTTCAGCGGTATTGAGGTCGCTCTTGGCGTAGAACACGCGCACGAATTCGCGCGGATCACTGACACTTATACCGAGCACATTCTCTGCAGCTTTAACGAACAGGTCCTGCCTGCTGTATAAAGTATCGTCGATGTCGAAGACAATACCCGTCATTCTGCGAACATACCGATCGCGCAGATGATGCTCGGGATCATGATGCGCTTCCATAGTACTCCCGTTAATCGTCAACCTCCCTATATTATAAAGGAACTGTTCGCTAGTGTGGAAAAGACCTGTGCGGTCTCGATAATAAATCGAGTTTCTGCACAGGCCTTATTCAAAAATATCTTCTAACTTCGAAGAAGGATTAGATATTGATCTTGTAGTAAGCGCATACCTCCGCCCACTCGGGTGATGCGATGAATGCTTCGATAATCTCAGCTCTAGTCATGCCGGATGCAAGGGCATTCGTCCAGTTTGCAGCTTCGGCGGCTGTAGGAACTCTGTTGAAGAATGCCTTATACAGAACATTAACGAACTCTTCGTTGTTAAGATTTCTGTTAGCGAATTCAGCACTTCCGAGGAAGCATCTTACGACATCAGAACCTGTTCCGTTCTGATGCATGATAAGATCAACAAAGCTGTCTCTTCCTGCTACATCAAAAGGTCTTTCCAGCGCATTGAGATAAAGTCTCTCAACAAAATGTCTTACTGCCAGCTCCTGAATCTGCTCAGGTGTAAGAACGGGCTCCTCGACAACTTCTTCCTCGGACTCCTCTTCCTCGGACTCCTCTTCCTCGGGTTCGATTCCGTCGATGTAATCGATCGCTGCTACGTAAGCGTCAAAAAGCTTATCAAACGCTGCCTCGACCTCGACAAGCGTGCTGTTCTCATTTAGCAATACGTCTGTGGCGCTTGAGTACGAATCAATAAGGTCATTTCCTATATCTTCAGGGAGAAGATCATAGTACTCTTCGCCGAATTCATCTACCTCGTCTAACAGATCTCTAAGAGCATCCTTCAATTCTGCAATAAGAGCAACCTGAAGAGCGTGGTCACAGTCGTTAAGCTTAGTCTTCAATTCTTCGGGAACCAGTGCCTGCTGGTCTTCCGGCAATGCTGCCAAAGCCTGCTGAGCCGCTGTAATTGCTGCCTCATTAGCTGTAGTAACATCATCAGGATCAGGGAGGGCTTCGATCATGGCAATAACATCATTGACTCCTGCAGGAGTTGTGACTGTAAGTGTTACATTGCATGTAAGTGTCGGCAGACTGTTGTCATTAGGCGTGAAAGTTACTTCATATGGTGTTACTCCGCTGTCGGCGATAGTGGGCTTAGTATCCGGATTGCTCCAGGCAAAAGTTCCCTCAACAACCGATGAACCATTAATCGCCACACCACCCGTCAGAGTGCTGTCTGCAAGAGTCTGTCCGTAAGTAATAGCAGAAGCTGTAGGTGCTGTAGTTATTACAGTGTAAGGAACGAGTGTTGCAGTTAATGCAAAACCAGCGTATGTTCGAGAATAATCTGATACAAACCTAATACTAAGCGTATGAGATTCGCTCGTGTAATCGCTTAATGATCCAGTGTCCGAGTATTGGTTGCTTCCTCCATTTAGTACAAAATAATCGTAGATAGAATAATATGAACTTTCCAATGCGTAGCTACCGCTCAATTTAATTCTATAACCCTCAGGTGCATTTATCACCAAAGTACCATCACAGTTATCATCGTAGTTACCATTACGGCCACCATGGTCATAAACACGTAAAGTCGAGACTCCGTCAGGACTCATACTAACTGTGTCTGTCCCCGTCTTAGGCACCAGCGCGTAATACCCTTGTCTGGCATTACCCTGTATACCTGCTGCGAACAAAGTCGTCGGTATCATACTTACAGCCATTGCTGCAGCAATAACCGCGCCTACTGCTTTCTTTGTTATTTTACTGTTGATCAGCATATCGCTCTCCTCCTTATCGATAACGTTTATGTTCTGAACCGCATAAAGTTTCCCATACCCCCCCCCACGATTTCATTATCATTCTGTGAACAAAGGATAAACAAAAAATTCTTAACAAGAACAATCTTATATATGCAGTATCAGACCAGAATGAGACAATCCTCGTTGTTATCTTTCAACTTAACGTCATGTGGCTTTGAAGTTCAAGGTAGGCCTCAACGAGAAGGTCCTGCCTGCTGTATAATGTAAATGCTGACCTCATGAGGAATAAGGAGATAGATCATGTCCGAGAATATGTCTTCCAGAAGCAATAACAAGTTCGACCTGTGGGAGCGTAAGCTGCTCGATCTAACGACACGCAACGCGCTCCTTAACGTAAGGCTCAAGGGCAACACGGTTCCGCTTTTCGCACCGTCGGCATCCGACATCGAAGACCGGATCTCAGCCGAGAAGGATTACATCATCATCTCCAGAACGAAGGCGGAGAACGAACAGATTCCCGCCAAAGAATACGGCTTCGAGGAGCTTGCCGAGACTCAAGGTTTCAGTGAACTTCTCTCGACGGCAGCTGCTGCGGGGAACATCTACTCCAGCCTCCCCGACCAGGAACTCGAGGACAAACTCAAGGCACTTTACAGAAACTCCAGAGCAGCCATAGAAGAGGACGGTGCGGGCACGCTCTTCCTCGCCTGCGGAATGCTGAAGTGGATAGATGAGAAGAAGGACAACACCCCTTACTATGCGCCCGTAGTCCTCGTTCCGGTAGAGCTTGTAAGGAAGTTCGGAGCAGGGAAATATGTGCTCCGTAAGACTGACGAAGACACCATAATGAACAGGTCGCTCGTGGAGAAGCTTAAGCGCGATTTTGACCTCGACATCTCCGAACTCGACGGTGAGATCGAGGATGACGAGAACGGCAAGAACGTCACGGGCGTACTGGAGACACTTAAGAATTCAATAAGCACCAAGGCGGGATGGAAGGTCATTGACGCATGCGTTCTCGGAATGTTCTCATTCTCGAAGTTCGTCATGTGGAACGACATACGCCTCCACCGCGACAAACTCGCATCGAACAAAGTCGTAAGAAGTCTCCTTGAGGGCAAGCTCGACTGGCAGTATGAGGACATGGAGAAGGATGCGCGCGAATTCAAGGGTGACGACCAGATCCTCCTCCCCATCTCTGCGGACAACTCACAGCTTTATGCGATCAAGAGGGCATGCGAAGGCAACAGCTTCGTCCTCCACGGTCCTCCGGGAACAGGTAAATCACAGACGATCACCACAATGATCGCCAATGCCGTCGCGAACGGCAAGACGGTGCTTTTCGCTGCGGAGAAGAAAGCAGCGCTCGACGTTGTTTACTCGAGGCTCGAGAGGATCGGCCTCGCGCCGTTCAGTCTGGAATTGCACTCGAACAAGATCCGCAAGGGATGGATTCTGGACCAACTCAAGGTAGCGCTCGAGTCCAAGATGAAGAACATGCCGGAATCCGGCTACGACAAGGCTCTCGAGGATATACAGAAGCGCCGCGACGAGCTGGATATCTATGAGGACGAGCTGACGATAACAAGGCCGTGCGGCTACTCTCTTTATGAGATGCTCTGCATCTATTCCGAGAACAGCAGCGTTCCGGATGTAATCCTAGGCGACGGCTACGATGAGGGACTTACCGAGGAAGCTATCAGCAATTCGGTTACGCTTCTTAACGAATACATCGCGGTAAGTGCGGAGACTTCAGGCAAACTGAACTATATCGAAGCCACGGACTACAGCCAGGACGCCAAGGTTAAGCTCCCCCTGGAATTAAGCGCATTAAGACAGGCTGCGGATAAATACGAAGCGGCTTATAACGCTTTCAAAGAGGCTCTGCCCCGAGTATCTTCAGGCACCGATACCGCATCCGCGGACAGTGCCAGCGTTAAGGCATCTAACTTCCTCGCAGCGCGCAAGGAACTGCTTCAGACCTGGGACAAGGCGATACTTTCACAGGACGCAGACGCCCTGCTTAAGGCCTTCACGGAGGCGGACGCCAAGTGGGGTCCTTTCAGATCCATGGCGGTCAACAAGGTTTATAACAGTGTTAAAGTCTGGGATAAGTCCGGAAAAGCCAAGGATAATCTCGGAGAACACCTCAGGGCTTTGAGTTCTTACAAGAGCACTTTCGCCGGGCTGGGCTTCGATCCCGGGGCCGATGTACCCGCGGTCATCCCCGAACTCACGGCAGCTTCCGGTGAATACGCGGCGGCGAGAACCGCGATCAACGACAGGCTTAAGATAAGTAAGCTTGGTAACGCGGGAACGACTTTCGATGAGGTAAGAAGCATAGCCGACGACATAGCTGGAAACGAGAGCTCCATCAGGGAGAAGACGATAGCCAACAGGACGGCAGCAAAGTGCGCCGAGATGAAGCTTAAGCCCCTCATCGGCGCATACGGGAACCCGGACGGCAAAGTTAACCGCGACAACCTCATAAGCGTCTATATGAAGGCTTGGTCCAAGCTTTGCATCTGCAGGATCATCGACGGAACTGACGTTCTCAGGGACTTCAGCGGCAAGGTCTTCAACGAGAGAGTTGCAAAGCTTAAGGCATTAAGCGACGAGTTCAGGAACATCACCAAGGAAGAGATAATCATCAGGGTCGCGAAGAGACTTCCCGACTTCAGCATAGAAGCGAATTCGGCTTCGATGCTCGGGGAACTGCAGCGCGCCATCAAGAGCAGGGGCAGGGGAATATCAATGAGAACCCTGTTCCGCGATACACAGGAGATAATCCTGAGACTCACACCATGCGTTCTCATGAGCCCGATATCCGCGGCACAGTTCATCGCGCCGTCGGAGAAGCCGCTCTTTGACCTCGTAATCTTCGATGAGGCATCACAGCTTCCGACGTGTGAGGCCGTCGGCGCCATCGCGAGAGGCGAGAATGCCATTATCGTCGGCGACCCGATGCAGATGCCTCCGACGTCTTTCTTCAAGGATCAGACAACCGCCTCCGAGGACTTCGACACCGAGGACCTCGAGAGCATACTCGATGACTGCCTCGCGGTAGGAATGCCGCAGACGAGACTTCTGTGGCACTACAGAAGCCGCCACGAGAGCCTGATCACATTCTCGAACAGATCTTTCTACGACAGCAAGCTCTACACCTTCCCGTCCGTCGACGACAGGGCATCGCGCGTGACTCTCGTCAAGTGCGGAGGCGTGTTCGACAGCGGCAGGACGAGAACCAATGAGGTCGAGGCAAAGGCCGTAACCGACGAACTCGTGGCGAGGTCAAAGGACCCCGAGGCATCGAAGCTCTCCTACGGCATAGTCACCTTCAACATCCAGCAGCAGAATCTCATCGAGGACATGATAGATGACGTCTGCAGGCAGGATGAGGAGTTCGAGAAATGGGCCTACGGCGGCAATGAGCCGATATTCATTAAGAACCTCGAGAACGTCCAGGGCGACGAGCGCGACGTGATACTTTTCTCCGTTAACTACGGTCCTGACGCTGAGGGCAAGGTCTCGATGAACTTCGGCCCCATCAACCAGGACGGCGGATGGAGAAGACTCAACGTTGCGGTAACGCGTTCACGCTGCGAGATGAAGGTGTTCTCATCGCTCCCGCCCGAGAGGATCAAGACGAGCGAAGCGACACCCGAAGGCGTGCTCGCATTTAAGCGCTTCCTGCTCTACGCGGAAGGAAACGGACTCTGGGATTCGGATCTGCAGACGTCTTCCTCCTCGGAAGTCTCGTTCGTCGACAGGAGTGCGAGAACAAAGGGCATCAGGGACAGCATCTGCGACGCACTTCGCGAAAAAGGATTCGCAGCCGACACGAACATCGGCAAGTCCGGCTTTAAGGTAGACATCGGCGTAGTAGATCCGGATGATGAAGGAAGCTACTGCCTGGGCATACTTATAGACGGCTCCTCCGCGCTCACGAATTCCTCCGTTACGACAAGGGAGATCGAGCAGCCCTCTACGCTTCGAAGCCTCGGATGGAATGTTCTTAAGGTATGGTCGATGGACTGGTGGGAAGATCCCGATAATGTCATCGCCGGAATAATCAATGCGGTAACTAACAGGAAAAAGCCGGATGTGGCGGTGGTTGAGACAGCTCCCGCTGAGGTTCCCTCTGAGACTCCTTCTGAGACTCCCGCTGTGGACGACACTCAAAAAAAAACTGAAGTTGCAGTAACCTCCGATCCCGGAATCCCGTATGTCAGGAAGGAGATTACCCTCCCTCCCATGACGGGCAGGGAGTTTGCCGATGAGAAGAACATAGGAATGCTGGAGACGGCGGCAAAGGCGATCATCGAGACCGAGGCCCCGATCTGTTTTGACGTTCTCGTCGGCAGACTCACTGAAGCCTGCGGTATTACGCGTAAGACCGCCCCGGTAAGGGAACGCTGTGAATACATAATCAGACGATTCCGCTTCCCGGTATCGAAGCTTAACATAACTAATAACCCGAACACCGGATACAGCGATCCCAACTATGACAGGCTCTTCATCTGGACGGATGCGGATAAGGTCGGACGCATAACGGATAATTACCGCAGAACCGACAGGAGTGAACCGACATATGTCCCCCTCGAAGAAGCGGCCTGTGCAGCGGTTTACCTCGCGCGTTCACAGTTCGGTATGCCTATGGACAGCCTCATAGTAGAGACGGGCAAGGCGTTGGGATTTAAGATGAGTACCCCTACCGTAAAGATCCTTTGTAAAAGGGCGATAGAATTTGCCATCGGCAAAGGCGAACTCACCTATAACGGAAGGCTGGTAAAGTAGATCTCACGAGTCGCGCGTCAAAGTAACGTACGACAGGACATGAGAGTGATTATCCTCCCACAGGCGCATCTCTATCTCGCATTCCTCAGGGATGTCATCGAGAGGCAGGAACACTTCAACCTCGTGCGTGTGGTCGCGTTCTATGGTGATGTACTGCGTATCAACTATGAGATCGCCGTCTATCCACCAGTCAACGATAAGCTCAGTGCCCTGATCGAATTCCGGCAGGAAAACATTGGATATCCATACTCCGCCGTCACCTACACAGTAACCGACCGAACCCAGACACTCGGGATCTTTACTGTAGAACATCCAGAACCCGTTCGCATCTATGTTGGAATAGCCATAGACGATGCTTCCGTCCTCGCACCATTCAGGGACGGATTCGTAGATCGCGAGCGCCTGATTCGGATGACCGGAACCGCTCTCCCCGCCTTCGTATGTAAATCCGTAGACATCGGGTGTCAGATTCTCAACAAAGTCGTCATACTGCTCCTGTGTGATCTCGCCTGAATCATGAAGAATCCGAGCAGCCTCGAGGATACACCGTTCGAACTGTTCCCAGTCAACCTGATGCGTAGCTTCAAATATCCCGCGGCCGGGATCAAGGATGATATCAGACGTAAACCTGACATCGTAGTCAAAGTAACCGTTGGAGTTGTAATGAACATCAAGAGAATATTCCTCGGGACTTACGTCAGGGATCGCTTCTGTAAGCATATCGTACATCTCAGCCGTCATTATATCGCGCGATTCTGCAGGATCGACGGCCAGGACTGACTCCCGGAGCTGATCGACATAATACACAGTGATGAATTCATCCGACAGGAGGACATCATAGAGTTCATCGCCTGAAGGCGCACTTCCTATAAGTGTAATATCCGAATATCCGTTTTCCACATATTGAATATCATGATCAAGGACATAATTGATATAAGCGCATAGGAATCTGTTGAAAGCCGCATCGGTCAGAGGACCCTCACCTCTCTCGATGATGTTGTCGTAATGACGGAGCCTGTCGATATCGTAATCCATAAGCTCATATGCACCTTCTGCTACGGCAGGGAGCGCATTGACCGCATACTCAAACGCGTCCGAAGACGACATGTATACGGGAGAGAAGATATATCTCATCCGTGAAAGGTAGAGATTCGTTATCCTCCTGGCCGAATTCTTGGTCATCAGCCATTCCTCAGTCTCCTCATCGTAGATGAATTCCAAATGCACCTCATCCGACCTTCTGTCACCGAAGCTGTCGAGCGCCTCAATATAATCGTCTTCAGTAAGATATACCGAATCCAGTGACTGCATAAAATCATAAAGATCCACATATTCGATCTCAGCCATGGTCTCAGCTCTTCCCCGGTCCCTGTCGAATTCAACATCACCGAAGTCGGTGAGCTCCATGTACTGAAGCGAATGAATGACTATGCTTCTGGTATCGCTTAAGAATTCGTCTTCGACCGAGCGGCCGTAATCAAACCGCGATGTAAGTTCCTCGGCCTCATCGCCGTCGTCAGCGGCAAGCGCCTCGATAAATGACCCGGTAAGCTCCTTAAGGTCCTCTACATCCTTCTCATCATCATATCTTTTACAGGAAACTGCCGATGACGCCAATGACACCGCCAGAACAATTGCTGCAGCCTTCTTAAATCTCATATCCTTATCCCCCGGACTCAAGATATTTTTATAATAGTCATGCACCGTATCATTCGTCAAACAAACAGCCGGGTGTTACCCCGGCTGCCTATGTCTATCCATATTCCAGTATGACTTAATTGAGCTGTTATCCGATCTCGATGCTGCCGGCACTGCAATCTGCTGTGATCGTGCCTGTTCCGGTGCCTTCGCTTTGATACTCAGAGCCCTCATCGTGTCCGTCAATCTCGACAGAACCCAAGTCGCACTCTACGTTGAAAGAGTAATAATCAATATCATCAATGCCCCTGACTTCGATATTGCCGAACTCGGATGAGAGATAAAGATTCTCGAACGCTGTATGATCTATCTCGATATTACCCGCATCGGTATCGATATTTATTCTTGCTATGTCGCTGTCGGAGATATCGAGATTGCCTGCATCCGCAGAAATATCAAGAACTGCTCCCGTGCTGTGATTAACAGTGATATCGCCCGCATCGAACTCACCTGAGACCTCGTCAAAAACGACGCCGTTGAGCTCAAGGTTGCCTGCTGTCATATCAAGTGCGATGTCTTCGATATCGACATCGGAACCTACGAAGATGTATACATTAGGACCGTCATTAATACCGTGGTTTACGTTGGACTGAACATCCTGCGTGATCCTGAGTTCTCCGTTAACGAACTCCACCTCAGTCATGAGATCCTCAGCGCCCTCGTATCTGGCTTCGATTCCGTCTATGTCGTCATCGGCTTCGATGGTGATCGAACAGGATACTGCCTCGACATCGATCCTGCTTACTGAATCAACATCATCCGCATTGAGCTCGTACTCCTCAACAATAGAGGGACCTTCGCCGAGCGATGCTATAAAACCGAATACTTTTACTACTCCGGAGATTATTGCGATGATGATTACCAGTACAACGACTATGATACTGATGATGATCGGCGCCTTACTTATCTTGCGGTCTTCCTTGGGAATGAACTCCTCGCTCATGAGACCTGCCTTGTTAAGCTTAAGAAGCCTGTCGTAGCCGTTCATGCGGACATTGGCCGATACGATGAGATATACGCCCAGTGCGATCGAGAAGAAGAACAGCACGCCTCCCAGATTGTCGTTTACGAAGGGGATGGCCGAGACGATAATCGGGAATACGATGCAGAGTATGCACAGAGCTACACCGATGGCTACCATCGTGCTGTATGTGGGTCTGAAGCGCCTTCTCTCATTGAGGACATAATCCGCCGTCTCAACACCGAGTGATGCCTCATCCTTATTGATCTCGCTGAACATCGAATTCTTCGAGTGAGCGACTATGAACATTACGACTGCCACTGCTATACAGCCGAAGAACAGAAGCGCACCGAGAACATCTGCGACAGTGTCATTACCGAAGCTTAAGACCTCCGTAATAGCGCCCGTCACAACACTCATGATGCAAAGTCCGACTCCGCCGGGGATGAGAAGCGATCTCGAGGATACTGCCGAGAGATACTCTCTGACTCTGTCCGACGAGAGCATGGGCTTCTCGGGCTCGGATAAGGACTCCCTTATGATCTGGGATATTCCTATGGATTCTGCAACTTCATCGAGATTGCCAAACTCGGAAATGACAACACCCACTGCTTCGTTCTCTGTCTTGCCTTCGCGTATCAATTCTTCGAATTTGTCTTCCATCATCTGAAGCAGTTCAGACTTCGCTCTTCTTACTTCTTCTGTATTCGGAAGATTGCGAAACATATTATCCAGATAACTCTTTATCGCGTTCATTACACTTCTCCCTGCTTAACAATGAATTTCTCTATAACTTCCTTGGTCAGCTGCCACTCTTCGCACTTGGCCTTGTAGTACTCGCGTCCCGAATCCGTGATGCGGTAGTAAGTCCTCTTCTTGCCTCCGGACATAACCTCATCCGTGAAGGACTCGATGTATCCGTTCTTCTCCATTCTCGTGAAAGCCGAGTAGAGTGTGGTCTCCTTTATGATGTACTTCTCCTCTGCGCCGGTGCGGATCCTCTTGGAGATCTCGTATCCGTACGAAGGACCGTCAAGCAGGAGGTAGAGGATAATGGTGTCGTTGTAACCTCTGATGACGTCGCTGCTTATCTCAGCCATGTTTGTTCTCCTTCCCTTATGCGTTTCCGTAGCTCCGACTATCGTTGCTTCGCCTGTCGTACTACGGCTGTCGTAGTAGAATATAACACCCCTCGAAAAGCATGTCAACAAAAACTTTCCGGCTGCCGCGTAAAACCGGGAGTTAAGAAAGATTTAAGGAATACGTAAGACTGAATTAAAGACTCCATCCGATGCGGCTGATATAGTGTAGTCACAACACACAAAGGAGGAGCTCAAAATGAAAGACTACGATATCAATGTTAAGGGAGCACAGAACGTAAAGGTATTCGGAACTAAGGACAATACGATAGTAGCTCCTTCCGATGTAAGACTCGACTCCGACAGGAATAAGGCAGACATAGATATTAAGGATGTAAGCGATGTTAAGATTGGCATCCCGGAGAATGCGGAGAAGATTGAACTTAATATCACTGATTCGAAGATTGCGGTTACAGACTTAAGCTTCGAGGAATTCGAGATAGACGGCAAGGGAGAGATCACGGTAGAGATCGACGGAACGAACGGTCCCATCGACATCAACATGATCGGCGGAACAGCAACTTTGATCGTACCCGAGGGCTTCTCATTCTTTACGGTTGTTAAGGGGAAGAACAACAGGATCGACAGCGACATCGCCGAGGATCACTCATCGGCAAACAAGATCGAACTGAATGGCAAGGATACAGTCCTTCTTATCAGGCATCCTTCCGCTTCATAAGCTCCCAGAAGCTTATCGCACTGGCAGCGGCGACATTAAGGGAGTCCACACCGTTAAACATCGGTATCATGACGCGGTAATCACATTCCCGGATCACGTCCTTTGGAAGTCCGGTCCCCTCCGTTCCGAGGACGACCGCGAGCTTATCGTTACTCCTGATCTCGTCGCTGTCCACACTCGTGGAATCTTCGGTCAAAGCCATGGCCGTCATCTTAAATCCGTAGGACCTTAATATGTTTATAAGATTAAGGCCCTGCGATTCTTCAAAGCCAGCCCTGACCCACGGAATCTGAAAAACGGTTCCCATGCTGACTCTGGAGGCACGTCTTGTGAGCGGATCGACACTCGGGTGTGTAAGTAGCACTCCGTCCATGCCGAGCGCCGCCGAATTACGGATGATGGCTCCGACATTCACGGGATTTACCACATCGTACAAAACAGCGATGCGCTTCTTGCCTCTGCAAAACTCTTCGACTGTAACCTCAGGCTTCCTTCGAAAAAGCATCCAAAGGCCACGGACGAGAGCGTAACCTGTGAGGTTAACGAGAACCTCATGGTCTGCAACATATACGGGAAGAGCTTCCTTTGCCCCGCTTCCAAGAAGTCGCGTGAGAGCTTCAAACACGGGACCGGCCTCAACATCAATCCGTCCCCTCTCGACGAGCATGGAGACAGGCTCGTACCCTGCTTCAAGAGCGAGCACGGAAACGCCCGCACTCTCCGCGATGAAGAGTCCTCCCGCAGGATCTTCCACAGTTCTTAGCTGCTGCTCGGTGTACCTCGCATAGAAGTCGAGGTCAGGTGAATTAATGTCTTCGATCTCAATAAACATGCACGTTCATAATAACATAGCGGCATCCGCCGAATTATACTTTTCTTAATCATCACCTGACGCCCCTTCGTATATAATCATCTGCGGAATATATATGAGGAGGTCAAACCTTATGGAAAAGAAAGCTGCAAAGAAGTGGATACTGACGGCGATCCTTATAGCCGCAGTCATCATTCTCATCGCAAATGCATTTAAGATCGTGCCTACCGGATACACCGGCGTGCGCGTAAGATTCGGACAGGTAAGCTCAGAGAGCATTCCTTCGGGAATTGCACTTAAGATACCTTTCATCGAGAACATCAGGCTTGTAAACAACAAGCAGCAGGATGTTACCATCGACGGTCAGATCTGGAGTGAGACGAATGAGCGTACCGCACTCTACTATGAGGGCATCAACATCACATACAGAATCAATCCTTCAAGATCCTCATGGCTCGTCGCCAATGTCAGTGATTACGAGCACACGCTGCTTACGAGCAGTTTCGTTGCATCCGCAGTCAAGACGGCTGCCAAGCAGTACAACTCGATCGACGCTACGAACAGAGGTATCATCGAGCCTGCCATCTCACAGGCGCTTCAGGCTTCGGTAGACGAGAAGTACGGCGAAGATACGATCACGATCATTAAGGTCGTAGTAAACAACGCTGACTACGAGGATTCATACAACGAAGTCATCGCAGAGCAGCAGGCTGCCCAGATCCGTTATCAGACACAGCAGATCGAGAACCAGAGAGCAATCGAGCAGGCGGAGGCACAGGCTACGGTTACAAGAACTTCAGCCCAGGCGGAAGCTGATGCAATGATCATCTCTGCAGAGGCTGAAGCTGAAGCAAATGCGATAAGGGAAGAGTCTCTGACTCCAAACATCATCCGCTATGAGACAATAAGCAGATGGGACGGCAGACTGCCTATGATCCAGTCCGGTGACGAGAACGGCGTCATCCCGATGATTGACATGAGCGGTATGTACGAAGAGACTTCCACGCCCGCACCTGCTCCGACAGAAGCACCAGAAGAGGGCTGACGGTCTGATCCGTCTTAAGGACAAAGACATAAGAAAGAGGTGAGAAAAATGAAGAAACTGATATCATTATTGATCGTAACAGCACTTGGTGCATCGGTATTCACAGCGTGCGCAGACAATACAGCCGAGACAGCAGCACCTGAAGAGACAGCCGCAGCAGCAGAGACACAGGCTGCAGAAGAAGCTTTCTCTTATGAGATGACAGATGACCTTAATAACCTTTTCGCGACGGCGATGGAAGGCTGGGTAGGAACTAACTACGAGCCCGTAGCTTATCTCGGTGTACCCGCTGACAACCCTCTGGGAAGCAGCTTCCTCTGCAAGGCTACAGCCGTAGTTCCCGATGCAGTTCCCTACTACGCAATCGTAACTGTTCAGGACGTAGGTGACAGCGTTACAGTCGAGGACGTACAGGTTATCGACTACGCAGCATCATCCACGGCAACCGAAGCTTCATTTGCAGCTGACAACGGCGAAGGCGCTATGGTCGGTGCATGGGAGGACGCAGCCAGCGAGGATCTGACAGGCGCAGTCACAGCTGAAGGTGTTACACCCGTAGCAGTACTCGCAACACAGCTCGTTTCCGGAACAAACTACTGCTGCCTGACAAGAAACGATGCCAACGACGGTTGGAATCTCACATACGTCTATCAGGATCTGCAGGGCGGCGCTGAAGTAACAAACACAGCAGCTCTCGGCATCTGATTGAGTATCAGACGGCACTTAAGGCGTAATGTAGTGTTAAAATATACTCATTAGACCCAGGAGGTTACACTATGGATATCGATATTAACAAGGCATTAGGCAATAAGTAAGAGAATACTATGCTTAAGGATCTGTGTGAGAAATACTATTTCGAAGGCAACTATAACTGCGCTGAGACGATCATAAGAGCAGGAAACGATTACTATGGTCTTGGTCTTCACGACCGCGACATGATCGCCTTCGGCGGATTCGGCGCAGGAATACAGACAGGCAACACCTGCGGCGCCGTTCTTGCCGGAGTCTCGGTGTTATCCATGAGATACATCGAAGCCAAAGCGCATGAGAGTGCCGATATAAAGCCGGTCACAAGGATGCTTATCCAGAGATTTAATCAGAAGTACGGATCTGTTCTGTGCAAGGATATCAAGGCTCAGTCATTTAAGCCTGAGATCAGATGCAAGAACACGATCGACGTCGCCTGCGACATACTCGAGGAAGTTATCGCAGAATACGACAAAACGGCTTCCAATTAACCTGGCTTTATCTCCTTAAGTACCCAGTCCTGAGACTCAATGTCGTACTCGTGGCCGCAGAACGGACACATCTTGTTCTGAATCGCATTGAAGCTGCTGCCACAGGTCGGGCACTGGATCTTCGTCATGGAGAATGACATCTCGATAGGTATATCCGATCTTCTCTGGAATACCGCTTTGAACCTGTCTCTTCTCTCCTTTATTCTGTCGTCACGAAGATAGAGCACATCGAAGAAAGCATCGGTCGTAATTGTAACGCGGCCGTTCTCTTCTTTGATGTCTGTTACGCCCAGTGCGCCGCCGTAGTTAAGGTCGATTATATCGCCAAACGACGGATCCAGCGGGCCGCCCTTATAGAAGAGAAGGTCCTGCGCGTTCGGTGCAAACACCGCTGTCTTGATAAGTGATATCGCCTTGCTCGTAAAATACTCGAATGAGAACTCCGGGCTGTACTTCTTCATTCTCTGCTCAAACTTAGCCCTCGAGCCTATGGTTCCCCACTTGCCGGCGGATTGGCTCGAGCCCACGGCGATCATCCTGATAAGAAGTCCTATCGAATAGAAGACATATCCGGCAAACAAGCCTACGGGAACGAGGAAAATCGCACTCAGAATCTCATCCCAAATCTCCTTGTCACCCTTGATAAGCGCCATAACAAGAGGAATAAGACCAAACACAATTCCCGTAATGATTATCGTAAGCCTCATAGGGACCTTATGTTCGTCGCCCGTTATTCCCACATCCTCCAGGGAGTAGTAACCGGTAACCTTCGGGAAGAGATCATCCATCTTGAAGACAGTACCGCAGTAAGGGCATCCGCCCTGAAGCTTGGAAACCGTGCTTACGCTGCCGCAGTTGGGGCAGCTCACACTCTCATCATCGGGATGGACTCCGCTTGTAACATCCGTTATCGTCGCATAGAACACGCTCTTCCTGTTATCGGAATACAGCTTATTTCCGTCCCTTGTGATGAACCTCTTTATACCCAGCTGTTCACTGCAGACAAAGCTCTCATAATGCGCATCTCGCCACTGTGAACCGACCGTGGCATTGGTCTCCTTATCCCTGTCATAGATCTCCATGTCCAGGGTAAGGTCCTTGTCTTTGATACGGTCATGCTGAAGCTTAAGCAAATAACTGATATCGTTGTCCGCGAAGGTGATAGTCTTGCCGTCCCTGATGGCAGGACCTAAGTTCTGAACAAAACCGTTAAGCTTCTTACGGAAGCTGTCCTTCAAATTGACGATCTTAAAGAAATTAAATCCCATATTCCGAACCTCCCGTTAAGACTGTTTCTTCCCTGTAAGATAATACACCGCGAGAGCAGTCCTGTGCGACAATCCTTCTTTGGCAAGGATAGAAGTTATGTAGTTCTTTACCGTTCCTTCCGATATGAACAGCCTCCCTGCGATCTCTTTGTTGGAGAGGCCGTCCGCGACTGCACGCACTATCTCAAGTTCGCGTTCGGAATACCCTTCGGGATCAAATCCCTTGCCGGTTCTTAAGTCCCCCTCCGTGAGGGAACCCAGAAGATTCTCCTCCATTACGCTTACGCCGTTATATACGGACTTTATGGTCTGCTTCAGATGTTCGGGAGTATGGTTCTTGATCAGGTAGCCGCTCGCGCCTCCCGCGATCGCACGGCGCACGAGTTCATCGTCATCGAATGTCGTGAGGATAAGAACCTTGCCCAGCCCCTCCTCGATGATGATCTTAGTAGCTTCTATGCCATCCATCACCGGCATCTGTATATCCATGAGAAAGACATCCGGCCTGGTCGTTCGCGCGATGTCGATGGCGTCGCGCCCGTTCGAAGCACAGCCTATCACTTCGAACTCCCCGTCGGCTTCGAGGATTATCTTCATACCGTCTCTTACAAAATCGCTGTCATCAGCGATAATGACCTTGATCTTATCCATTCACTCAGCCTCCCATCGGTATCAGCATGTTTACGGTAAATCCCGCGTTGGCTCCGGTCTCGAAGTCGAGGACTCCGCCTGCGGTTCTCATCCTCTGCCTCATTCCCGCTATGCCCATGCCGTCTGTGATGGCGGTACAGCCTACGCCGTCATCGGATATGCTGCACCTCACCATCTTATTCATCGCGACTATCTTTATGTCGATCCTGTTGCACTTGGAGTACTTCATCGAGTTTGACACGGCCTCGAATGCGTTGTCCAGAATGACTTCCCACTGTCTGTCCGTGATAAGGGAGATATCCCCCTCCGTCTGAAGCTCCGCCTTGACTCCCTTGCTGCTGCAGTCCTCGCACAGGTTATAAAGCTGCACCATGGCGAGGCGCTTCTTCTCGGGGCGTTCCTTGCGAAGTATCGCTCTTATCTCATCCATGCCGGTCCTAAGCTGGTCTATTACGGCCTGGATCATGCTCTGCGACTTATCGGGATCCTGATTCAGCAGAAGCTTCGCCGCCTCGAGCTGATATATCGAACCGTTGATGTTGTGGCCGAGCTTATCGTGAAGTGTCTGCGAGAGCGCTGCCCTCTCCTCGAGGATGCGGTTCTCTGCAAGAAGCCTGGACTCGACTTCTTTTCGCTCGATGTCGCGCTTAAGTCCCTGCTCCTTCAGGGTGTCCTCGTACATCTGCTCGCGGTAGGGCTCGACTACGTAGTTGTTCTGCAGATACAAAAGTGCGGTCACGGCATAGAGCAGTATCTTCACGAACACTTCAGAAGGGCACGGTATGAGTGCAACCGGCAGCAGAAGCAGATACCATCTCGTGTCGATCTTAAAGCACGAGAGTATCTCAAGGCACGTGAAGAACAGAAGCGGAACGAATGCATTGCCGCCGATAAGAAAGAGCGGGATCAGGATGACGGCACCCGCGACAGGAAGGAGAAAACTGAATTTACCGCGAAAGGAATCCTTCGACGCGAGTGCGCTTATGTAAACGGCAGAAAGCAGAAGTGCCGGATATGACACTCCTGCTTCCGCGAAGTACAGAAACAAACTGTAGGCTGTATATGAGAGCAGCAGAACTATCCTCGCCGCCCTGAAGAATACACTTCGTAAGTTGGTGCTCACTAAGCCTCCTGCTTCTTAAGCTTTATGCCGACATTTCCTATACTCAATATTATCATTAAGTACGCCGCCGTAACGCCCATGATGAAGAGAACTGCCATGTTGTCCTTGAAGAAGAACATGTCGACTCCCTCCATGAACCAGCGCTGGGGCATCGCATAGGAGATCGCCTTGATAACGTCGGAAGAATCATCGAGCGGGAAGTAAAGCCCTGCGAAAAGCGACGACATGCACCACACCGTGAAGGCGGCGAAGTTGGATGTCATGATCTCACCTGCGAGAATGCCGAGGATGAGGCTCAAGGTGCTGAAGATGAGGCCCTGAAGGAACACGAGAAGTATGAAGTTCCCGAGCGCAAGCTCCGTTCCTGCAAGTTTGAAGACGGCTGTTCCCGCCGCGAGAATCGCTGTTATGATGCACGACGTGATGAAGGTGCAGATGAATTTCGCGGCAAGGTATGTGATGTCGCGGTTTCCCGTAAGCCTGATCCTGGTGTAGACCATGTTCTTCTGCTCTTCAATGACAGTGTGCGAGATGAATGCACCGCAGAATACGAAGCCTAATGTCATGAACGAGAACGCATAACCCAGTTCCATTTTCTCGTTGTTCTGCTCACGGCTTAATACGCGGGCGCCTTTCGCTTCAATGTTTACGATCTGTCTGGAAGGCATGACGCTTCTTATGTCCTCTACGTTCTCCGGGCTTCCGGCAAGGATAAGCTGCTGAAGTATGAGCTTCACGTCACTCTCGAGGAGCTCTGTTCTCGCGTCATCAGATACGATGAAAATCTGGAGTGCGCCTTCCGTGTCACCGCAGGCAATCTGCTCATCGAAGTCAGGTCTTAAGTAGAGCACCGCGCCCATCCTGTCGTTATAGGCATCGTTATTTATGTGTGCTTCAAGCTCCTCCGAAGTAATGCCGGGTGTAGATGCGCGGCAGACCGAATACATGCCTGTATCCGCCAGATCATTAAGAAGCTGCTCGCTCATGTCAGAGCCTGAGGCGTCGTAAACCTTAACCGTATACGCCTTGGCACCGCCGTAGTATGCTACTTTGTCATCCGCTTCAATCTCCACGATCTCGAAGTTAGCCGCGGTGTCCTCCGTCATCGAATAAGTCTCGTTGACGTTGAGAATGAACAGGGTAGCTACCGGAGCGAAGATGAGGAAGATCCAGAACGCCTTGTTCCTGAATAATAACTTAAGTGTTGATCTGATTACTGTCAGCATGCGCTGCCTCTCTTTCTTAATCTGCCTGCCAGGATTGCTATGGCCGATGTCACAAGTGTCATTACGGTAAGGATGGCTATCCCCTTGACTGCATAGTCGCTGCTGCCTTGAACTGACAGCTCGATAAGCGCTCTGTTGCAGTAGTAGATGGGCGAGAGTTCCTTAATGAACTCGGGATGCGAAGAGAACAGGTAAGTCTCGAACGAACCGCCATAGAATCCGCAGATCCAGACGATGGCAAAAGTTACCATTATCGTTGCCACAATATTATCGAAGATAGTGTAGAACATAAGGCCCATCGATACCGCTGCCGTGACTGCCAGGAATACTATGAGAACCGACAGCGGGATGCTGCCCCAGTGAATCCCGAACAGCAGTGATGAAGTTACTGCTGCGATGAGTATACCCAGGCTTACGACAGCTGCTGTGGGAATGAACTTCGACAGGTATATCTTCGTCTCGGAAAGCCCTGCCACACGAAGCTTCTGGATAATCTTGAACTTCTTCTCGTTGTTTACGATGCCTGCCACGCATACGATTCCGCACCAGAGGAAGTATACGATCTCCACGATGCCGTAGTAGTCGGTTGCATCGACCGCCGGCATGAAGTCATGTTCCGTGATGTTAAGTTCAGTCTCCGGGATCTGCTGCCCCGTGACCGCACTCGTCATGCCGATCTCGATATTCCTCTCGAATGAAGACATCATGTATTCGAGGATCTGTCCTTCGGTCTCGTGCTCTGAACTCTTGTAGATCGTGTATGAGTCTTCATTGAATTCCACGAAGCCCGCGAGGCCGTTCGATCTCATGACGTCCTCCACGTCGCCTTCGGGATATTCGACAAGGCTTATGTCATTCTCCTCACAGGCTTCCTTAAGCGCATCGATATAAGGTGTCATCATGTTCTCTCCTAAGACCCTGTATCCTGCGCCGAACGACTCCGCTTCCTCATAGGAAGCCATCAGGGACGAGAAAGCCGACGATAACACTGCGATGAGGATGATGGGCGCGACTACGATGAGTATGATGTTCATCGAGCTCCTGCACATCAGCTTGATGTAGTTCTTCATTAAGTATCTAATCATGTCAGATATCCCTCAGTTTCTTTCCGGTAAGTGTGAGGAAGACTTCCTCCAGCGTGATGGAATCGGTGTCATCCACAACGAGCTTCTTCAATTCCTCGGAGGTTCCCGTGGCGATGATCTTGCCGTTATCCATGATGGCGATCCTCGTGCAGATCGCTTCCACTTCCTCCATGTAGTGGCTGGTGTAGATTACTGTTGCGCCGTTGCTGTTGGATTCTTTTATCTTGTCGAGAATGAAGTTTCTTGACTGCGGGTCGATGCCTACCGTGGGCTCATCGAAAATAAGCAGATCCGGGTGGTGTCCTATCGCACACGCAATGTTAAGCCTTCTCTTCATTCCTCCGGAGAACTTGCCCGCATAGTCGTTTCTTCTCTCGAGAAGTCCTACATAGTCGAGCGACTCGTCGATCGCCTTCTTAAGATCCGCTCCCTTGATTCCGTAAAGCGAAGTGAAGAGCTCTACGTTCTCCCATGCCTTGAGCTTGTTGTGGATCGCGAGGTCCTGGGGAATGAAGCCTATGTGCTTCATGAGATCCCTGGAATTCTTCCTTAAGTCCTCTCCCATGAACTCCACGCTTCCGAGCGTCGGCTTTACGATATTGCAGATCATGTTCATCGTCGTGCTCTTGCCTGCACCGTTAGGTCCGAGAAGGCCGAATATCTCGCCTTTCCTTATCTCGAGGTTTAAGTTATCGACGACGATCCTGTCATCGTATTTCCTGGTAAGATCCTTCGTCTTCAGTATTACGTCCATAAGAATAGATACTCCTTTGCAACTCTTATGGCTCGATAATATCAACCGGCAAGTCCTCCTTGTAGTGAAAAAAGGCAGGATATCGGTATGACTTTAGTCACATGTAAGCTTTTTGGGGTGGCTATCAGATGATCATCGTGTCATTGCTGCTATTAAAGCCGAGATAAACGCGAATACAAAGGAAAAGCTTCCTGTTACCAAGTTCGCAACAATTGTGTACGCCCATATTCTTCCGTTGCTTCGGGATTTATCGAAGAACCTTCTATAGATAAAAAACTCCGACACAATGACGATCAGCTCGATGACAATGAAAGCTAAGAAGTATATCTCGAAGAGGAACAGACTCAGCATCTGAGCGATAAAGTTGGTAACGACATTGGTTATAAGCACGGTGAGTAATTCTCTCTTCTTAAAGAAACAGAAAAACAGCGCTATTATGAACTCGCCTGCTATAGTCAGACCCAGCCTTATGAGCGTCCCGGGAAGAAGTCTCTGTATAAACCGCTCATTTGATACATCGCTGATGCTTATCACTTCACCTTCTTCACTTAAATCAACAGCATATCTGATACCGTCTCTTTTAAGTTCGAACACTTCCGTGATCTTATACTCGCCGGTGTCATCCCAGTAGATCACTATGCGGTACTGATTACCGTTCTGATAAGGCACATAAAAGCCGTTAAAGGTATCGCCCTCACACATAATTACGGGATTCGGCGCCGGGGTCAATCCGTCAGGATCTTCATAAGACTCCAGGAACCCGGGGATCGATGTGCTCTCCAGCATCTCATCATCGACAATGGTTCCATCAATACCGACACCGTAGAAATCCACCTGGTAGTCCGGAGCATCAGCAAAAAGCATTACATAGTAAGTCCTTCCCCCTGGAGCGTTATTAAACTCCACATCGAAGGTCGGTGCCGGCAATCCGTTGGCAAGAGCGATTCTGCCCGCCATCAAAACAGTCATAACAAGGGCGAGCAAAGATGTCTTCCACTTCGATATTCTTGTCGTCTTTCTGATATTCATTTGCCGTCACCTCTCAATTCAATGATTCTATTCTCTCATAGCGCTCCTGATCCTGCTTAAGGATTCAGGTGTTATACCCAGATAGGTTGCTATGTAGCGGAGAGGAACACGCTCGGCAAGCTCGGGATTTCTTTTTCGAAAAGCAATATACCTCTCGGTGGCAGTCTCTACCAGGAAGCCGTTCTCCCTGTAGATCTTGTACCGCATCCCGCCTTCGAGCGACATTATCCATATGTTCTTCAGCCACTCGTCGCCAAGTATCAGATTCTTCATGTCCTTTACGTCAAACAGCATTACCGTCGTATCTTCGAGCGCTTCCCAGTTCGCCTGCATCTCATCAAACCCGACCATTCCGGAATCGATGCACCAGCTGCCCTCGGGAGCGAAATACTGGGTGATGTCGCTGCCGTCTTTATCGACGTAGTAACTCCGGATCACTCCGCTTAAGACAATCCCTGCCGTCTCGGCGTTATCACCGCTTCTTCCGATC
This sequence comes from uncultured Eubacteriales bacterium, assembly GCA_900314745.1. Taxonomy (GTDB): domain Bacteria; phylum Bacillota; class Clostridia; order Saccharofermentanales; family Saccharofermentanaceae; genus Saccharofermentans. The sequence goes on from OMWK01000014.1 coordinate 35,215, forward strand.
ATCTCGCCCTTCGAATAGACCTTGAAACGCGAGAAGGATATGGCCTTCTCAATCGCCGCTTCAGGAATCCCGAGATGAAACCTGTCAGAGAGTTCTTTAAGCTGTTTTATAAGATAAGTCTTGTCCATAAGTTACCCTGCTGTCACAACCCAGTATACGAGTGCAATAACGTTAATTCCTCCGTGTGCAATCATGGGGGCGATAAGATGACCGCTCTTCTTGTAAGCCCAGATCCATATTAACCCGATTATGAACGATAATCCGTAATTATACCAGTCAAGCATCGCAAACATCACATTGAAAAGAATAAGCGCAGTCATCTCGCCCATAACAGAACCGCAGAAGACTTTGGCCAATCCTCTGAAGAATATCTCCTTTACGATGCCGCTCACGATGCCGAGAGCGAGCACTCCCATGATGAATGATCCGGGTGTCATCTCTTCTCCCTTACAGGCCATATCAGTCTGAAGTCCATAGACAAATGTGGAAAGAAACGTAGGAATTCCCGTCAATGCAAGAGCTGCAATGCCGTAAAGGATATCCTTGCGAAGTGTCTTCTTACCAAAGATCTCATCCTTAAGGCTCAGTCCGTTTTCCTTGAACAGAAGCACTGCCCCCGGGAGCAAAACCATATTTGCAACGATAAGAATTAAATAGTAGATGTACCTGTTAGAAGTCACATAGCTTCCCAGATCGAAGAAGTTCATTCCGGGCTTATAGTTTACGTAAGCTATGAAGATCTCAAAGCCTGCTGCAAAGAGTGTAAGTATTGTGGTTAATGTAAGTGCGCGCTTCGCGTTTTGTTTTGTCATATCCATTGATATCACCTCCTGACAAAGAGAATACCCACGGCAAAACCGGCGCGCATTGATCTATGTTAAGTCACTGTTTTACTGACCTTGATCCGGCTGCTGGCCGTCATGCGGTTTCCACGCACATTCGGTAATATTCATATCGGTAAAAACAGCTGTAAAACTTGAATCTTCGGGACTGCAGGCATATATGCCAAAGCTTATCTTACCGGCGCCTTCCCACATATGGCATACTCTCATCTGACTGAAAGTTTTGCCATCCCCGGAGCACTCAATGCAATAATCATCTTCTCTGCGGCTGAAGCGATACCACATAGTTTTTACATCTGCCGGAATCCGGGTCGTCGCCCAGTCCGAATAACCGTGATTGGTCACCACCGAGCCAAGATGCTGAAAACTCTCATTCTCGTATTCAACAGATCCCTTAAGCCAGTTCTCACTGTCCAGATACATGACAATTCCACATTGATCAAACCTGTGATGACTCTCCGTGAAATCCGTTTTGACTACAAATGAGAAGAACTTCTCCTCCGTCTCCATCTGAAAGACCGGCGCGTTATCATTCCGGAAATGATAATAAGTCCTTTGCCATAAATCCGTGTGCGGCGCTGTTGTTATCTCTATCCTATACGACTTAACATCAAAACTGGAAGGTCTTCTAGTCCACTTAAAACTATCAAATTCCATCTTCGGTTTTCCTCGATCCCATGAAGAGATATATGTTGAAGACAGGGTTTATGAATCCCAGCAGAGTACTTATGATAACGACAAGCAAAAAGAAATTATCACTATTCCCGTTGTCGACAGCTCCGATTGTAATCAGACGGGATACGCTATCTGCCACGATGCACAGCATAAAATAGATCCAGTATGAAGGGATAGTTTTCTCATTATTCCTGTTCTTAAGAAAGACAATCAGGAAAACAGCCGTAGCTGCCATCGCGAACAAGCTGCTGAACACGCCCGCATATGCGCTGGCTCTGACATACTCTAATGAACCCTGATAGTTGGCAACTAACGGATTTATTATCAGCCGCGATGCAGGGCCTAATACCAGAAGCACCAGGACTGTGATAAGAACACTGATCCGCGTCCCATAGACTCTCCTGGTGTAAAGCCATCTTAACACCAAAGTAACTACCGTGAAGGCAAACACCGTTGATCCCAGCATTATACTGACTATCGTGAATCTGCCGTCTGCGTAAAAATCCTTATCCAGAACTCCGGCCTCATAAAGATGAGGAATAGACGATCTGATATAAGTTGCCAGGGTATTACCCAATCCAAAAACAGATCCTAATCCCAGCAGTTTAAGATTCTTATTCTTACCAGCCAGAATCAGTATTGCGAACACAAGCGAGACCAAACAAAATACCGGTGCACTCCACCTATCTAAGAACAATGCAATATCCAATAAAGTCCAAGATGCCATAATAAATCCTCTCTGACAGTTCTGTACTTTCTGCTTATAGTATACTATTTGTTCAATTCGATAATACAAAAAGCGATGCACCTTATATGTCGCATCGCTTTTTTGTTGTCATACTATTACCAAAGGAGAATTCCAGCTTTATATCGCCATTGGCTTATATTCCCTCTAGTGATTAATCTTCTCTACTCATCCATTGAAGATGGCATATTCTTAAGAATATCTATCCAGTTTCTCTTCCCATATAAAAACCGGACAATATAAACAATTTTGGATCTCTCATCAATCCTAAAAAATGCCATGTAGTTATTTACAGTAACAAAACGTATCCCCCAAGCATTCAAAACAGGATCGTCTACAAGTGCATGTATTTGTGGCGCATCCGACAGTTTCTTAAACACACCTTCTACACAGTCCAATAGATTGTCAGCAGCCTGTGGGTTAAGAAGATTAAACTCAATATAATCAACAGCCGAGTTAAGGTCTGTCTCGGCACTATCAGTAATACGAACGCTATATTTCATCTTTTACGTCTGCCTCTAAGGTCCGATAATGCCTCAGTGACCGGGCGTGTATTACCATTCTTTATATCTTCAAGTCCATCTGAGATCAGGCCATATAGTTCGAACTTACCCACTATCTGTTCATAAGTCTCAATACTCATAACAGCAAGATCACCCTTACCATTTTTAGTAATAAATACCGGTTCATCATAGGTATGACAAAAACTCGAGATTTCATTATAACTATTCCGTAGATCGGCACTTGATCTAATTGTAGGCATACGTCCCTCCTGCTAGTTGATAACAATATTATACACGAATTTTGTTATAATTCATATGCTATTTATTACAAAACTCATTCATATCATTCATCCTCAGCAGTAACTCCTTATAACTTCTTATCGTCTTCTTCGTACTAATGCTCATTAGCATTGTATATAATCTTTCCATGGAAGTTTTACGTGCGACAGAAGAGTGGCAAAGAGCCGGTGCTTATTCCGTAAGGATAGAAGGCATGAACCGCCAGCATCACATCTCGTTACGGGATGAATTTGATGAGCATGACTGCGACGGTACTAGGTACATCGTCATGCTTGATGACGGCTATCCTGTCGCGACATGCAGATTCTATGAAGTTGATGAGTTAAGTGTCATTATCGGAAGATTGGTTGTATTACCTGATTACAGAGACCATCACCTTGGAAGTCGTGTTATTGCCGAAGCTGAAGCTTGGATAAAAGAACTCGGGTATAAGACTATTCTGATAGACAGCCGTCTTGAGACCATCGGCTTCTATGAGAAACTCGGATTCGAGCATATTGATGATACGATCATACGAAGCGGCACATTTGATTGTGTCAGGATGAAGAAGACGATTTAAGTTAACTTACGTCCAATCGACTACTTTAAGACTGTCTACTCTCTTGAATTCTTTGGTGTTATTCGTTACCAGTACGCACTCACTTGAAAGAGCATGTGCTGCTATAAGCATATCAAGTGGTCCGATGGGCTCACCTTTACTTTCAAGATCCGCTCTTATCTTTCCATAGTCATTGGCTGCATTCACATCAAAATCGAGAACCTCGATATTCGCAAGCATAAGAGCTAAGGCGAATCTGTTACGTTCGACCTCTTTACTCTTTTCTACCCCGTGAACAAGTTCCGCATACGTGATAGAAGATATGCATACATCAGACGGATCGATCTTACTCAGTTTCTTAAGAAGCTTGTCAGATTTCTTTCTAATGCAGTTTATGAGGACATTTGTATCCAGCATATACCTCATAAGGATTCTCTCTCCTGAGCACCCTGATCAGCTCTGCCATCCTTCATGTAATCTTCAGAGAACATATCAATGGCAGCCATAAAGGTCTTCCATTTCTCGTCCTTTGGAACCAACATAACTATATCTCCAATCTTATTAACCATAACTTCTTCAGTGCCGAATCTGCACTCCTTGGGTAAGCGAACCGCCTGGCTTCTGCCGTTCTCAAAAATCTTAGCTGTCATCATTGTCCTCACCTGCCTTTCACTCATAGTATATATCGTGGTATATATCATTTTCAAGATAGCAAGTCGAGGTACCAATGGTTATCTTTAATCAGCTTTATCGTCTTTCTTCACTATTTGTTGCTCGGGATGCGGCCATTCATACGGGGTTATGCGTTTCCACTTCGGGAATACCCATCCGGACAGACTGTATTGAGCCCCGCATGTTTTGCAGCTGCAGCGGTATTCTCCAAACAAGATGTATTTCTTCTTAAGAGGAGTAAAGCAGCCTGAAGCTTCCGCCTGCTTTCGCGCTTTGGACACGGAATCGGATACCACAAAAGCAGAAGCAGGATAGTTATAATCACATACACACTTGTTGTATGCCGAGTATATAACATCATCGACCACTTTAACGATCGGATGCCCCGATGAATCGAAGACTATACCGTTCCCATAAACCGGTCCGTTACCGTCTTCCTTGAGCGTTTTACTTTCATGGTCAAAATAGTAACTTCCGGTCCCATCCACCATGGCAACTTTAGGATGATCCCGGTGGATCTCATAGATACATTGAATTACATCTTCGCTAGAAACGTCTGAACCATCTTCGAAGCTGACACAATTAACAAAGACAAAGTCCCTGTCAAAACCGAAAATGATCTTTCTGCCGTTATATTGAGTAGCAAATTTAATAACACCCGTAGGTTTTGTTCTATGTATCATTACCTTATATACACTCCGTGTATAGAATACATCGCTTGTTTTATTCTATAACAAAATATCCGGTATTTCCTTCGGGAGCAAAGCCATAAGTATATCGAATATATCTCCGTTGATGCATATACTCCTGTCACTGATCTGCTCGGGGCAGAATGCCTCATTAAAGTTCAGGCACGCATAGACAGCCTTGGGATTGTCATATGTCATCTGCCAGAACGGATACTTAATGATCACAGGAGTGTTTGCACCCACACCGAGTTCAAGATACAGAATATGAAGACCTTTATGTCTTCTGACAAAATCAGAATATGCATCCGATGCTCTATGCCAGCCTTCATCCTCAACAAAAGAATAATCTGAACGAAGATTTGTGGTCATATCACTTCCGTCTACAGCGCACTTCGGAATAAGGGCCGTCGGGATCTTCATGGCGATAGCTTTATTCTCAGGCACTTCGAAAATGCCATCCGCATTTCTTGCAAACCCTTGAGCCTCCATTGCCTTTATGACCCATTCTTCATTATCAAATGTCTTCTTGATCGCGGGATTTACGCTCTGGAAAAGCCCGTAATCTCCCTGCGTGTAGAAGAGTCTCTTTTTATCAAATCCCGCTTTCTGGAACTGGTGATCAACATTAGTCGTAAGCACAAAGTAGTCTTTATCCTTTACGAGCTCCAACAGTTTTTTATACACAGGCTTCGGCGCATCGATATACCTGTTGTAATAGATATGCCTCGCCCACCAAGCCCAGCGTGTCTCATCATCCGGGAACGGATAAAATCCTCCGGAATATATGTCCGAGATACCGAACTTCTTCGCGAAATCAAAGAAGTATCTTTCGAAACGTTCTCCGCTGTAAGTAAAACCTGCAGACGTCGACAGACCCGCTCCTGCACCAACAAGAACTGCGTCACAGGTTTCAAGTTCGTGCTTAAGCCGTTTTATGTTCTCATCGTAATTCTGATTCATAAAGCCTCCTGTCTTCATCTTTGAAAACATTGAAGATAACACGGTCAATGATACCAGGATGTTCATTGATCCATTCTGTCACCGTTTGCACCGCGATCCTGCATGCCCTGTCATTCGGGAAGCAGAACACACCCGTTGATATACAGCAGAATGCAACACTCTTAAGACCGTTTGAAGCACACATATCAAGTGAGTTGAGATAACAATCGGCAAGATCTTTCTCGAGATCCGGTGTCAGGCTTCCGTTTACGATCGGGCCGACGATATGTATTACTTTTCGCGCAGGAAGATTATAGGCATCTGTAAGCATCGGAACTGCTGTCGGCTGCTCGTAATCACGGCCGAACTTGTCTCTAAGCAGGTTCATTTTCCTGTTGCACTCTGTGCGAAGCTGTATCCCTGCGAAAGTATGGATACAATTATCAATGCATGTATGCATCGGAACAAAGCATCCAAGCATCTGTGAGTTTGCAGCATTAACGATCGCATCAACAGCAAGCCTGGTGATATCACCCTGCCAGATGGATATGCCGTCCTTGATCACCGGAATGTCACTGCTTCTGACTACACCGATTTCTTTTGATCTCAAAGACAGATATTCATCCTGAACTTCTATTACTTCTTCAGGTAACGGAGCCGGCATTCTTATATTCATAAGCGATCTGAGCAACTTCTTTTTCCCGGCAGTATCCGTCGGAGTCTGTATAGTCTTATACTCGACAGAGTCAGTTTTAAAAGCCTCTATCAAATAGTCTAAACGTTCTTCCTGATTCATATCTTCACCTCCTGACTACCGCACCTGCAGGACAAACGTTCATGCAATTACCACAATGCAGACAATGCTTTCATGGATTCTTCTGTGGGATAAATCTGATAAATGTCTAGATATTCTTTAGTATTCATTTTCTATACCTTTATGAAACAGGCTGCCATCTAAAAGACGACAGCCCGCTTTATGCTTTTACTTTACAGCTTTGTGGATTTCCGCCGCCACATCGGCCATGGTTATCTTTTTCATCTGATCTTCCATACCTGTCTGTATTTCGCGGAGTTTGTCATCCATTGCCAAATGAATATTTCTTCCGACAGGACAATTCATATTCGGGTTCTCATGGAAGTGAAACAACCCTTCCTCATCTATCGGATCTACAGCTCTGTAAACATCATAGAATGTAATATCGCTTAAATCTTTAGCAAGTGTTATTCCGCTCTTTCCCTGGCTGATCATTATGATACTCGCTTCTTTCAGGCTGCTCATTATGCCTCGTACGATTACGGGATTTGCTCCCACGCTTCCTGCAAGGAAATTGCTGGTAACCGTTGCACTTGTAATATACTCAGTTACACGATGAGCGTCAATGCAGTTTGCATGTTATCACGCTCTGACTACGCTGATCCTCTGCTGGATGTGATCACCTTTTTCGATCTCATTGATCATTGCGATCGCGTAATCTGCATAACTGATAATGCTTTCATTTCTGCTGTTAAGAGTCAGCTCCTCTCCGCCGAGAATATACTTTCCGCTTCTTTCTCCGTCTGCTTGGAAATCTCCTGCAGGGCTGATGTATGTCCACTTTACATCATTGCGCTCACGGAGCTCTCCGAGTGCCTTTGCCATAGCTGACGCAAGAGGCTTAAACATATCCGGAAAATCGGGACCGTCGGATACACATGCCGTGTGCTCAGGGTTCACATACAGACTTCCCGCACCGCCTACTACCAAAAGCCTTGTATCTGTTCCGTAAAGAATATCGCACAGATGCTTCAAGGATGTGCTATGCTGTTCAAGTGTATCCTCAGTCCATGCTCCGAAAGCATCTACTACTGCATCAAAACCTTTAAGATCATCAGCTGTCAAATCGAAAAGATCCTTCTGAACATAATCCTGCGCCTTAGTATTGTTTTCTCTGCGGCCGAATGCTGTTACATCAAAGCCTCTGCTAATTGCCTCTTCGATCACCCTGCCTGCTACTCTTCCGTTTGCTCTTCATATATCGGTGTGCCTTTCTCGCTGCAGTCTGGTTCTTCGTCGGATTCCCGTGACCGTAGTAGACCGTTCTGTCTCCGAGCGAGTGAATGCGCCTGTAGGTCTTATTCATCACATCTATGTCATAGAACAGATGACCTTTAGCAGGTCTTATCCAGTTGTCGGTTCACATCAGATGTCTTAACTGTATCGCATTTGGTGCAAGAAGGAAATTACCCACTTTTTTGTGGGTACTAATCGCTGTAACTGTACTTCTTAAGTATTCTCCCGAACACAAGACACATAACGGTCCCGGCAACTCCAAGTATGAACAGCACCATAGCTGCGCCTGAGCCTTTCCCCGATCCGAAAAAGAAGGAAAGAGCATATGAGCTGTCTCTCATATAAGGCTCACAAATGTTGTCGACAAGGAAGCCTCCCAGGAAAAGTCCTATTGGTATCGTAAAAAACTGCAATGTGTTTCTGCAGGCATATACACGGCCCTGTAGTTCCACGGGTATCTCGTTTCTCATGATCACATTCTGGTTTGCGCTCATTACCGGAACGAATATCCATCCGAGGATCTGACCTATACACCACAGGATCGGACTTCTCGAGAATGCGAGAATGAAATTCTCCGTTCCAAGGGAAAACAGCATTGACAGATATATAACCCTTACCCGGTCTTTAGGTTTTGGCATTTTGGTAAAGATAAGACTTCCTAAGATCATGGCTATGCCGGAGCATGAACTTACAATTCCAAGTACATAGTTTCCACCCAGCGGATTAGGTTTTATATAACCCGGAAGAGTTGCCTCAAAAGCTGAAGATATGAGATTTACACCTGCCATAAAGAGGATCACGTATAAGATCATCGGCTTGCTCTTCAAATAACTTAACCCCTCTCTTGCAAGACGAAGTGTATCTTTTCCTTCCGTGTTTTCCTTTGAAACTTCGGGGATCCTGATAAACAACGCAAGTGCCAGAAAGGCTATAAGAAATGTCACCATGTCCAGAGCAATCGCTGCATCAAGTCCGGAAAGCCCGTAGACAGCAGCCGCGATTATCGGATGTCCGATCGTTATGAGCGACCTGGATAACGCCTGAAGTACTCCGGTCTTCTGATAACAGTCTTTGGGAGTGATAAGCGTAAAAGCCACCTCGGAAGCGGGCTGTTGAAAGGTGTTCATGAGTCCCGATATCACATTGATGAGATAAAGATGCCATACACAGAGCAGATTCGTTTTATATAAAACGAACACCATGACCGTACTGACAGCAGCCAAAAGGTCGCAGATCAGCATCGTCTTTTTCTTATCGAACTTATCGGAAAGAGCTCCGGCAAATATGCTGACGAGCACATAGGGAGCGTATGTACAGATACGGAGAGCCGCTGTATCGAGCGACGATCCTGTCACATCGTAAAGCCACAGCGTTAATGCATATGCAGTAATGGAACTTCCAAGCTGTGACAGACTCTGGGTACCCCAAAGTATATAGAAATTCCTTAAATGTTTATTCTTATTCATTTTCTTTGCTCCTAAATTAATATCTATTTCAGAAGCAAAGCTTGAGGATCACAGATCAGTTTTCCGCTCCTCCATGCAGTCTCCTCAAGCTCTGCATGGAGCCTTATCGCTGCAGCGTCTCATATTTGTACCTCCTCCTCGTAAATATGGTTTATTTTATCATAGCGATCTCATCATAAACAACGGGAAAAGCGGTATTCTCAGATACATATGAATCAAGCTTTTTATTACTGTAGAACCTTCTCGCTGCCTTTACAGCATGACTGTTGTAAGATTCGAATGTTCGAAGAACTTTGTATTACAAGCTGGACAAATTCCTTTTCGCCGGATTCAAGCTCGTAGTCAAGTCCCTGTCCTTTAACATAAGGGTCCTCTTCCTTCCAGTGAACGCTCCCGCAGTATGGATCTCCGGAAGCGTAGCGCAGATGCTTGATGTTAGACATTACTGCCGTGCCCATGCACATTGGACATGGCTCCATGGTAGTGTAAAGAACAACGGTCTTGGGATTACAAGCAGATGTATCCAGTCGGCGGAGCGCACAAGCTTCTGCGTGGGCCACGTTCCTGTTTACCGTATCTTCTTCAGCCCCCCTGTTGTGCTCTCTTACAAGAAGATTATCTTCCTCATCAAAGATAGCTGCGCCTATAGGACAGCTTCCGTTCCCGAAAGCGATCCATGCCTCCGCAAAAGCTATTTGCCACCCAAGTGTCAGATCTTTCCACATATTTATTCTCCCTGTATTTAACTTATGGACTGCAGTGAAAAATGTATAGTGCGTTTGCAATAGGGATGGAACTATTTCACGCAAAACACTTTCCTAAACCACGTGATGTTATTTCCGTTCTCGGGGCCGTATATTGCGAATCTGACTTCATCGAAAAGACGCCCGTATCCTTCGTCGATCAATACCTTTCTGAAACACTCCGCCACGTCCTGAGGTTTATTACCGAAAGCACCGCAGCCCCATGCGCCGAGGACGAGATTCCTGTATCTGTTATCTGCGGCAATCAGGAGAAGTATCCTGATCCGCCTTAGCATGGTCTCCTCAACAAGACCGTCGGGAGCAAACATTGCCGCGCCTCTTTTATTGGGAGCAGGAACCGTGATGACACCAGAAGTAAAAGGCTCAGCAAGTAATTCAAGCGATGCATTGCGGAATACGAGCACATTCGGAGACAAGAGCATGTAATCCGATTCGACCATGCAAACGTGTGTATTGTTGTAACGGTACATCTCAGACGCCTTGGGAGATGAGATCGATGCATAGAGCGTACTGCATCTGCATAGTGCCTCCTCCTGGGCATTTGCGCCAAGTTTAAATCCGCCACCCGGATTATGGGCATTGGCAAAGTTCATGACGAAGGGCTTTTCCATGTCACGTGCTGCTTCGAACGAATCCGAGTTGATGACCTTGAACGTGCAGACCCTGCCACCAGAAGGAATAGATGCATATTTCTCAAGAAGCTTCTCACCGTCCTCCGGAGAATACACGGTAACACAGTTGTGTTCTTCTTTACTAAACACAACCTTCTTGCCGGACACTTCGTAAGATCCGCACTCTGTGATCTTTATTGTTTCTTTTGCTGCTTTGATATTATTCATAGGCATCCGCTCTTATAGATCAATTATTATCTCCTCTAACTTATTCTCTTCTTTTCTGATAAAAATTGAACCCATCCTCAACCTTCATGATACGATACCCCAATCTTTCGTAAAACGCATTTGTCCGCTCATTCCAGCAAGGGGTGTCCAGATCAAACTCAGCAGCATAAGGGAAATTCTTTTCTATGCATTCCATCAGACGGATGCCGTAACCTTTTCTGTGATAGACGCTGTCAATAAAGATCCTGCCGATGTATACGCTTTTTCCTGTTTCATCCGGGAATAAAATGGCAGCCCCTACAAGATCTTCTCCTATCATTGCCTGATACAAATACCCCTCACAGGCCATCTGTTTATGCCATTCTATCGAATCGAATCCGGGCGGGCAGTCACCTTTTGTTCCACCGACATTTACATCTGTCTCAAATGCTCTGACAGACATATCCACAATCTTCTCTATCTGATCTGCTTCTGCTCTGACAATATACATCCCGCTTCTCATAACTTATCAATATCATCATCCCCGTACGATTTCGAGGACAACACCGTGTACCTGCCGGGAAACAATTCTTCGCATATCCTGAGCTCAAGATCCTGTCTGTGAGTCCAGTGCCTGACTAAGCCGTCTTCGGTCCTTATCTTTGTATAACAGACAACCACATGATCATCTTCAAAATGTGTTTTTGCTTCTATCTCAGATTTCAGAGAAGAATGCTTTTCCAGTGCGGCCCGGTAATCTTCCATACCCATATACGCGCACCATGCAAGTTCCACCGGAGAGTAGTCTCCTTCTTCGAGTACTTTATGCTCCGGAAATCTCTCTGAAAAAAGCTTTACAAGCGTGCTCTTGCCGCTTCCCTGTATACCTTCAACGAAATATGTCATGTTCGATCTTTTTCCTTAAATCTCGTATAGTCCTGTTTATTATCTGAACTAAGGGATCTCTCTCAGACAAGATAATTATAGCATTTGATCATCCACGTTCCGGCTTCCGTATGTTAAACACGATCAGTGCGATTGCAGCGGCTACTAATACTATGGTTGTGATGATACTTGCTTCGATACCGTACTTTCCGCCATTTAATATATTGTCTCCGTCAGAACTCATATCAAATACGGCAGTAATGATCTCATCATTGCCGCTCAGATTGAGCCCCAGGATGCTGTACAGGATATAGTTCCATATCGAATGCAGGCCGCAGGCCGCCCAGATGCTTTTGAAACGGATAGTAAGAAGCGAGAAGATGACCGATATCAGGATAAGGTTGATAACTGCCGTTACTGCAATGGCAGGGGCACTGAAGTCCATGTTCCCGATGTGAGGAATGATAAATAAGGCTGTACTTACACCTACAGCGACAGGGATGGATTTCTTCTGCAAAAGCTGTTGAACGATACCTCTGCAGAGCACCTCTTCAAAGGCACCTTGAAGAATAAAAGCTCCGAGCATGAGGAATACCATCGCAGTGTCGATATTTCGAAAAACGCCGTTATACCTTACCGCGCCGGTAAGAACTGCCAAAGCAACTGAAACAAGCAAAAGAAGTGCTCCTGCTCCGGCTCCTGCGAAATAGCTCCATGCAGGTCTCGCCATCCCCAGTTCTGTAAGAGTCTTTCTTTGAAACAGCTTCCAGAGAAGGATTATTATTCCAATCATGACGCCGTATCCGTAGTAAGTGATCAATGTAATCGTGATATCGCCGAACATCTCACCCTGCAGAGGGTTCTTACCGCAGGCAAAGTGTATCGCCAGGACTATGCCTTCGCCAACCAGTTCTGCACCGAACTTGAATACCCAGAAGATCAGGATGACCTTGATGACATACAATAATTTAGGCATGTCGGTCCGGTTGTTGAACGGACTGGTGTTTTTGATGAATTCTTTTATCTTATTCATAGATAACTCCTTTTTTGAGCGCATTAATACAAACAGCGAAAACGCTGCTGTTTTTAGTGTCAGATTATTTGAGGATCAAATCAGACGGGGAATCCGTTGACCAAGAAATAAACCAGCATCGATATGAGATCTATGGCGAGCAAAACGCCGAATCCTATGAGAAACCACTTAATGGCAGTTTTCGCGCGCTTGCCGTTCTTCTCTGTAAGGACCTTCTGATCGATAACATCAGCCATCGTCTTGTGATCATCGGACTTAACCGGCTCGATCCCTTTAAGAAGATAATCCGTAGTAACTTCAAAAATATCGCTCATGATCACGACTTTATCGAGATCCGGGGTTGCCTGTTCACTTTCCCACTTAGAAACGGCCTGCCTTGATACACCGACCTTGTCAGCCAGTTCCTCCTGGGACATGCCTTTCGACTTTCTAAGGCTCTGTATTCTGTCAGCAATTGTCATTTACACCACCTCCGGGTTTTGATGGCTTGAGATTAGCAAGAATGCTCTTAACAAATCCACCAACCGGACCTTGAACTTTGTCAACCGGCAGTTGCAACCCAGTATTTTCAAGGTTTTCCTGTATCTTATACATTCTATCATGGATTTTGGAGTTTAGAACTCTTTATCCAGCAGTTCCAAACCATAAGTTCTTACATCACCATTCACAGCATCAAATATCCACTCACCGACGCTTCTGTCATTGCCAAGACTGTCGAATACATTCGATGATATGATAGTATGCTGTGTATTGTGAGTATCAGCATCCTCACTGTAGCTCCAGATATATATACCCACATTCGGTATATTCTCCTGTAATGCTATTACCATTTCTTTCAGATCCTGCTGGAAATTATCTCCTAATTCCCTGGTATTATCCATCTTTCCGGTATCGATATATGACTGATACTGTATTAATGTATCGTCACGATAAGAACAATCGAAGAGTATCTTCACACTGTCACCACGCTTCTCATATAGTGCAGTCAAACTATCAAGTACAAGGTTGTCTGTAGTCAGTCTGTCAGATATCTCTGACGGAGTTCTCCATAGATCAACGGCTGTGTCATGCCATCCGTCATAAAGCAGCAGTGAACTGTCAACACAGACGGTAACATTCCCGGCACTCGGGAAACGATCGATCACATCATCGGCGAGCAGGGCGGTTGCAAATCCTCCGGCAGAAAAACCGGTCACGAGCAGCGTATCGGGTTCTCCTACATACGTCTTTATCTGTTCAATAAAGGCGGAATAATTGTTGTATCCCGTGTGATAAACTGTTTTCTCTCCCTCATATACACCTGTTCCGGCATGAAAATCTCCTGTAGCATAAGGGATCACAATAAAACTCCAATCCTTAAAAGGGTTATTATCAGCGCTGCTGCCGATACCGCCCTGTGCTACAAAATCCTGAGCAAGCATTGTAGTGGCATAAAATTCCGTCCCGCCTTCAGAGGTTGCCGGTGTAATGCTTACACCGCCTCCAAAGAAATATACAACCACCTTGTTTTCAGTACCCTTACGGAATATGCCATGCCACTCACTGCCATCAGAAGACAATGCTCCTTCCACTGGTACATCGTACCATTTGCCAATCTCGGGTTCTCCCTCAAGAGTTGGGAAAGTGTTAAGAACTGTCATCTTTAGGAAAATTGCTATGCCCAGCGCTGTCACCACGATTATACTTACGGCAGCTATAAGTACCACTTTAATAATTCTTTTCTTTTTTGTATTTCCCATATCGATATTCTCCTGATATTTAGGACTCGACAAAACCGTCTTGCATGATACTATAGTATCAGCCCATTGTTTTAAACTCAATAAAATCAGGAAAATGATACTATTGACGGAAATAGTATCATTGACCGGAAAGGTGATCTTTCAAATGTCAGATTATGTAATCTCTTCCTACGGAGAAGCATTGTTCAAATTAATGAAGAAAAAGAATATAGAAAAGATAACTGTTGACGAACTCTGTGAAGCAGGGGGCATCGGCAGAGCAACATATTTTCGCAATTTCAAATCCAAAGACGAGATCATTACATCGTACATCGTCATGAAGTGGCGGGAATACGAACGTGAACACAAACTCAAGGAACATCCGCTGAATGACAGATATCGCGTGAAGCAGTATTTTGATTTCTGCTATTCTATGCGTAAAAAGAATGATCTTATAATTGAACAAGGTCATCACGGTGCAATACTGTCTGCCTACGAACTGATTACAACTGACAGTGACACCAATCAGGCCTTGAATACATATGAAAGTTTCTATCTGGCATATGGCCTTTTTGGGATATTTATAAAATGGGCCAGAGGCGGTTATACAGAATCGGTGCAAGAGATGACAGAGATAGTGGTAGAGAAGATATTCACACCCCCGCAACTCTAAGGCGAATGTAACTCTCAGTGTCAACCGAGCATTTCTTTTAAAGTTCTCCATCCGAGGAGAGCACACTTAACTCTGGCAGGCATATGGCATACATCCTTAAGATAGTATGCTTCATCCAGTTCCTCAAGTTCCTCTTCATCGGTTACTTCACCATTGATCATGGAATGGAACAGGGCGCTCTGCTTCAAAGCTTCATCCTTGCTGAGGCCGATGATATTATCGATCATCATGTCTACGGAAGCCTGGGAAATAGCGCAGCCCGATCCTTTGAACATAGCATCGGAGATCTTGTCTCCGTCAAATTTCAACTGAAGAAATATATCGTCTCCGCAAGAAGGATTAACCCCGCGGAGCTCCATATCGGGATCTGTCATCTCCCCTTTATGCTGGGGATTCAGATTATGATCATTAACGATTTCCCTATACAGATTCTTAAGATCCATAGCCCATGAGATTCCTAACCTTGGATAATTTCTCGAGGAAGAAATCAACTTCCTCATCAGTATTATACAGATAAAGGCTCAATCTAGCAGTAGAACCGACTCCCATAAATTGCATAAGAGGTTGTGCACAGTGGTGACCAGCCCTGATACAGATACCGTCATCATTAAGTACCGATGCCAGATCATGAGGATGAACCCCCTCAAGGTTAAATGTCACGATGCCGCAGTGTTCCTCGGGATCGGGAGAGCCGTAGACCGTAACATAAGGATTCTTTGAAAGACCTTCCATTACTCTTGCAGTCAGCTGCTTCTCGTGATTCTCGATATAATCAAATCCGATCTCATTAATATACCCGATTGCAGTGTTAAGTGCATATGCGTCAGCCGCATTAACGGTACCTGCCTCGAACTTGTGAGGGATCTCGGCAAATGTCGCATCGGTCCTTGTAACATACTCGATCATCTCCCCGCCCATAAGGAACGGAGGCATCTTATCAAGGAGATCTAGCTTGCCGTAAAGACAGCCGATACCCATGGGCCCGAGCATCTTATGGCCCGAAAAAGCGTAGAGATCGACATCAAGCTCTCTGACATCGACCTTCATATGGGGGGCAGCCTGAGCGCCGTCGACTACAACAACGGCTCCGACTTTATGTGCAGCCTCAACGATCTCTTTGATGGGATTGGTCCTGCCCCAGACATTGCTTACATGCCCGATAGAAACGATCTTTGTCTTTAAATCGATCTTGCTCTTGATCTCATCCAAAGAAAGAAGACCCGTCATGTCAGGTTCCATAAATACGAGATTCGCCTTCTTCTGCTTTGCTACTCTCTGCCATGGCAAAAGATTGCTGTGGTGTTCTGATACGCTGATCACGATATTATCGCCTTCGTTAATCAGAAGCTCACCCAGGGAATATGCCGCGAGATTGATGGACTCTGTCGTATTTCTGGTGAATATGATCTCTCTTGCACACTTGGCATTGATAAATGCGGCACAGGCGGCCCTAGCCTTACCGTACATCTCCGTGGCGAGGGAGCTCAGATCATAAAGACCTCTTAAGGGGTTGGCATTATAGTTGTCATAGAACTCCTTGATCGCCGCTGTAACGGCAGCAGGTCTTTGTGTTGTGGCAGCATTATCAAAATATACTGTCTTCTCATTTATTAAGGGAAAATCAGCACGGATCTCATTTACGTTCTTCATTCTTCATCTATACTCCAAAGATCAAGTTTATTCTTCAGATAATCAAGGATAATCTTTTTGATCTCTTCATCGGAGATCTTTGAAATTGTCGTATTAAGCCTTGAATTGATAAGCATATTCTCACAAGCTTCTCTCGAGAACCCCCTGGACATCAGGTAGAAGAGGACAACGTCAGGGATCTGTCCGACTGATGCGCCGTGTTCACCAACGACATCTTCCTCACCGCAGAGGATAATGGGGAGCGA
The DNA here is from genome assembly GCA_900314745.1 of uncultured Eubacteriales bacterium. Taxonomy (GTDB): domain Bacteria; phylum Bacillota; class Clostridia; order Saccharofermentanales; family Saccharofermentanaceae; genus Saccharofermentans. The sequence continues at coordinate 52,420 of OMWK01000014.1, forward strand.
GCGGGTTCCGACGCCGTCTGTCAAGAGCATGACATCCTCATACTCGGCACCGACTGCACCTGAGCAGCCGCTCTTGAAATCGAGCGTTCCCCTGAATGTCTTCATGGATTCATCCTTAAGGACACCGTTGAATCGCATGTCGCTTTCCGTCATCTTACCGTCATGTGAGGCAATATAGTTAAAGTCAAGAAGCTGGCTGCCTCTTAAATAGTAAGAACCGAGAACCTTAAATGATGAAGCTTCACCTGTGAGTTCACTGTTACAGCCCTGATATGCCTTCAAAGCACCGAGATCAGTCCTGAAGACCTCGAAAACAGCATTATCAGTTAATTCCGAACCCATATCATCGATAAAGATGAACTTATCGCCGAGAGTCTGGGATTTGACCAAAGTGAGCTTTGCACCCTCTCCGAGGATATATTTTACGGATACAGCCGCAAAGCCTTCAGGAATATTAGAATCCGTATGCTCTATAACAGTCAGTTCACTTCCGGGAGCAAGCTTTACTACAGCCTTATAAACACCTGTAGCTGTGGCTTTGAGCCTGAGGACCAGAGGTTTTGAATAAGACTTGTCCTTTGCAGTCTCAAACAAAGGAATATCGCCCTTTACGTCTGAGATAAGTGCTGCAACGTCCTTTCCGCAGCCTGCCTTAACTTTGCTCCAGTCATGATCACCCTTTGAAACAAAGATACCTTCGGGTATATCTGCCTTTGAATCGAGAATCCCGAGTTCTCCGGTCTCAAGCTTTATATGATCATCATTTATCTTCATCCAGCTGAATGTCAGAGCCGGTGAAATATTAACTTTTAAATCCATATTCATATAATCATCTCCGTCAGGTCTTATGTCCGCTCATCTCAAGTTTGATCAGGTTATTCATCTCGACCGCATATTCCAACGGAAGCTCCTTGGATACGGAATCGGCAAAACCCGAAACGATCAAAGCCTTGGCATCCTCTTCAGTCATTCCTCTGGACATCAGATAGAATACGGCCTCATCACTGATCCTGCCGATCTTGGCCTCATGTCCTACATCAGCGTCATGTGCTCTTATATCCATTGCAGGAACCGTATCGGCTCTTGAAATGGAATCAAGCATCAGGGAATCACAGGATACGGAGCACTTGGACTCCTTAGCCTGCTTTGCGATCACAACAGAAGATCTGAATGTTCCGATACCGCCGCTCTTTGAGATCGATTTTGATGTAATGACGGATGTCGTTCTCGGAGCCAGATGAACTACCTTGGCACCAGTATCAAGATTCTGGCCTTCACCGGAGAAAGTGATACCGGTATAAGTCATCTGGGCGCCTTCACCCTTAAGGATCGTCATAGGATAGAGATAAGATACATGAGATCCGAAAGAACCGGATACCCATTCCATCTTACCGCCCTCATCAACGACAACTCTCTTGGTATTGAGGTTGAACATATTCTTGGACCAGTTCTCGATCGTTGAATAACGGAGTCTGGCATTCTTCTTAACAAAGAGTTCCACGCATCCGGCATGGAGATTAGCTACGTTATACTTAGGAGCAGAGCATCCTTCGATAAAGTGAACATCTGCTCCCTCCTCAACGATGATCAACGTGTGCTCAAACTGTCCTGCACCTGCAGCATTGAGTCTGAAATAAGACTGCAGAGGGATATCGACCTTAACTCCCTTGGGGACATATACGAAGGATCCGCCTGACCATACTGCACCGTGAAGGGCTGCAAACTTATGGTCTGTCGGGGGAACGAGAGTCATGAAGTAATCTTTTACGATATCCTCGTAACCTGTCTTCATGGCAGTCTCAACGTCAGTATATATAACACCCTGCTTCTTAACTTCTTCCTTGAGGTTGTGGTAAACGATCTCAGAATCATACTGGGCACCTACGCCTGCAAGTGACAGTCTCTCAGCCTGAGGGATACCGAGCCTCTCAAAAGTATTCTTGATATCTTCGGGAACATCTTCCCAGTTGTTCTTCATCTCCGACTTATGTCTTACATAGGAGGCGATCTGGTCCATATCGAGTTCGGAGATATCCGGACCCCAGACAGGCATCGGAGTCTCTTTATAGATCTTCAGACACTTAAGACGGAAGTCGAGCATCCATTGAGGCTCTTCTTTCTCCTCAGAGATACGTCTTACGATTTCCTCGGTAATACCTTCTTTTTCACGGAAAAAATCACCACGGCTCTCATCGTCCTTAAAGTCGTACAGTGTTCTGTCTATATCCTTTATGGAATTCTTATTATTGTTCATTGGTATATCTTTCAAATCCGTTTCTGTTTATCTCTTCAACAAGGGATCCGTCTCCCTCGGCAACGATCTTTCCCTTGACCACAACATGAACCTTATCGACATGAAGGGCCTCAAGGATAGCTGCATTATGCGTAATGATAAGGAGTGAACCGTCCTTATTCTTCTTATACTCACTGATACCGGCAGATACGGTCTTTACGGCATCTACATCAAGACCGGAGTCTGTCTCGTCAAGGATGGCAAGCTTGGGCTCGAGCATCAGGAGCTGAAGGATCTCGGCTTTCTTTCTTTCACCGCCGGAAAAACCTACATTGATATCCCTGTCGGCATATTCTTCGTCAAAAGAAAGCGTATCCATAACGCTCCGAAGCTTACGGTTGAACTCGGAAAATTTGATTCTCTCTCCCTTGATCTCCTGAAGAGCGTTTCTTAAGAACTGTCTGATAGTAAGTCCGGGAACCTCAACAGGGCTCTGGAATGTAAGGAAAATGCCTTTCTTGGCACGCTTATCGGCTGTAAGAGCTGTTATGTCCTCCCCGTCGAAAATGATATTACCGGAAGAGATCTCATATAAAGGATTGCCCATTATCGTATAACCGAGCGTGGATTTACCTGCTCCGTTAGGGCCCATGATAACATGAGTCTCGCCTTTTCCGATTCTAAGATTGATATTATGAAGGATCTCGATACCGGCTTCGCCGACACCGGCAGTGAGATTCTTAAGAGTAAGTAAGTTTTCTGCAGACATAAAAATGCCTCTTTCTAATATATTTTAAAGGCTGAAGATTAGTCAGCCCATAAAATACTAAACCTATTTACCTATTATTTCAATAGGTGAATGGCACTAAAAATGTCTGCGGTACGGTAGCATCTTTCAGCCCGACAAACTCGAAGTTATCTGACAGACTGCCATTCCTCTTTGGAAAGGCATGTTATGTGTTCCGTTCGGAGAACGCCCTCTATGGCACAGGGCACATTATAGGCCGTATG
>OMWK01000005.1 GCA_900314745.1 uncultured Eubacteriales bacterium
CGTCAGTAAGCTTCACCAGCTCCCTGTAAATCCCTTCCTCATCATCAGAGAGGAGCACTCTTGATACGACATAGTACCCCTGAGCCATTATGATTTCCTCAATCTTCGGACCGCTCAGGTCCTCCCTCTCACCCCTGAACGATCTGTCACTTGCAGTAATAATGCACGCACGGTAAGGTGCACGTCCCGAAGGCTCATAAATAATCTCGAAGCTGTCCCCCTTATTCACCGTACCGCTCTTCATAACCTTCGCGAATACGCCTTCGACCGGCATGATGCATTCACCTGTTATCTTTGATATCGCACATCCGGTATGACACTTCTTGCCTATCTGCATGAGTTCGAGTAATGCTTCCCCGCACTTAAACCTCGTACCGACTTTAAGGGTTCTGAAGTCAAAGCCTTCAACGAGCAGATTCTCTCCGAAGACTCCGGGCACAATGTCAGCCCGTTCACCTGCGCGATCTCGAAATTCTGTAAACTTCTCATAGGACAGAAGACTTACCTGCCTTCCGGAACCTGCATGAGCATCACCTTCAACGCCGTGATCTTTGATCAAAGATGCACTTGCAATCTCGTTTTTTACCGTGCCCTTCTTCTTGCTTGTACAAATGGCTATTACTTTACCCATCTTAACCTCCTATGCCTATCATGCCGGAGTTTCCGGGGTCAAAAACACCGGAACTGAACTCATGGTGCGAAGGCTTATTCTTAACTGCATCTATTATCGTTGCACTTATGTCCTCATCGGATGCGCCCGACCTTATTAGAAACTTAAGGTCAACGCTTACGAGCGATGCAAGACAGAGCTTAAGCTTCCCGTCACAGGTCAGCCTTAACCTGTTGCATTGGAGGCAGAACGAGTGCGAGATTGGACTTATGAACCCGACCTTGCCCCTGAAGCCTTCGAACATCATATACTCAGCGGGGCCGCCTCCTTCCGCTTCTGCTTTTACACCCTGCCCGTACACGTCAATGAGCCTGCGCTTAACTTCATCATTGCTTATGCCCTCATAAGATGCCGCGCACCCGATGGGCATCAGTTCAATGAATCTTACGGATAAATTATTATCCCTCGCAAGTCCCGCAAGAGCCGGAATCTCATCCTCATTTATTCCCTTTAGGGGAACAGTGTTTATCTTGAGATTAATGCCCCTCACAAGACAGGAACGTATGCCTTCAATGACCGATGACAGAGAATCGGATCCTGTAATCGATTCAAACACAGAAGGATCCAGTGTATCGAGACTTATGTTTATGTCTTTAACCGAAGCATCGCAAAGATAATCGATATAATCTTCAAGCAGAACACCGTTTGTGGTTATAAAGATGTGAGGTGCGTTTGTAAGCTTCGATACATTCTTAATAAGGCCCACCGCATTCTTACGGACGAGCGGCTCTCCGCCCGTAAACCGGACTTTGTTCACGCCAAGTTTTGTGAAGATATCGACAAGTCTTTGCGTCTCCTCGAGAGTGAGGATGTCCTTGTGCTCCTTAAGTTTTACTCCGCACGGCGGCACGCAGTATCTGCATCTTAAATTGCACTTATCCGTTAAAGATATGCGAAGATATGTTAATTCCCGTCCTAATCCGTCCTTAAGCATGTTCACCTTCTAAGAAGCATTAGACGCGAGGGATCGATCTTAAGAAACTTCACGTCATCAGCATCCGTATCCTTGCCTGTAATGTATGTCAGAAGAGAATCCTGAGACTTAACGTCGTTCCCCTTCTGTCTGAAGCATATAGCATTCGAGAATGTGTCTTCTATGACACGCTCCACCTGAACTTCAAACACGTTCTCTTTTCCCTTCTGCTCTTCTCCCGCCACTTCAAAGAAGTGAGCGCGGTAACCTGCGTATTTATAGCCTTCCTTAAGATCGGAAGGTGAGAGCCCGAGCTTTATTCCCCAGTCAGTTGCAAACCCGTCTTCAGTAAGCCTTGTTATGTTCTTACATCCGGTAAGCCTTGCCGCGACCAAAGTTGCCGGGTGATCGAAGAATCCTTCCTTATCCTGTATGTCGATAAGACTTCCGTTATCCATAACGCCTATCGTGTCACACATCCTGAAGACCTCATTGCGGTCATGAGAAACGAGCACAGAAGGTCCGTCAAACCCGGACAGAAGATCCATGATCTCACGCTCGATTATCGTATGCATGTAGTTATCGAGTGCCGAGAAAGGTTCGTCTAGAAGTATGACTTCGGGATCTGATGCTATCACCCTCGCAAGCGCAAGGCGCTGGCACTGTCCGCCTGACATCTTGGAAGGCCTTAAGTCCCTGCAGTTATGAATATCAAACATATTAAGAAGAGATTCCGTCCTTGAAGGATCGCGGCAAATCATGTTGATATTTGCAAACGCCGTCATGTTCGGGAAGAGCGCATAGTTTTGGAACAGATATCCGACTCTTCTTTTACGTGCGGGAACATTGATATGCCTTTTTGAATCAAACAGCACCCGGTCCCCTATTGCTATGAATCCCTCGTCAGGCTTTTCGATACCGGCAATGCATTTCAGTGTCATGGACTTGCCCGAGCCCGATGCGCCGAGAAGGGCAAACCTGTCCGCGCTTGTCTCGAATTTACTTACAAGCTGGAAGCTGCCGCACTTTTTCCTGATGTCCACCTTCAACGTCTTCATGCGCGCCTCCTTCTTATAGCAGGAAGCAGATTCATGATAACAAGTATCAGAAGTGAATACGAGATGATTAGGAGAACCCATTTAAGCGCGAGACTTCGGTCAGAGCTTTGCATCGCGGTATAGACCGCGACCGACATCGTGCGCGTCTTTCCTGGTATGTTTCCCGCCACCATCAGCGTCGCACCGAACTCACCAAGGCATCTTGCAAAAGACAATACCACCGAAGCTATGATGCCCGGTGCCGCCATTGGAATCATAATTTTTGTAAGGATAAGAAACTCACCCAGTCCCAAAGTCCTCGCAGCATTTATCACTTCCGTATCGACCTGCTCAAGAGCACCTCTTATCCCCCTGTACATGACGGGGAAAGATACTACGGCCGCAGCTATTGCCGCACCCTGCCAGGTGAAGACGAGCTTTATCCCGAACGAATCCAGGAACTTGCCGAGACTGGAATTCGAACCTATGAATATCAGAATGAGGAAACCCATTACCGTGGGAGGCAAAACAAGAGGAAGTGACAGGACGGCATCGATGACCGCCCTGCCCTTTCTCGTGTAAGTTACACCCCATGCAAGCAGCAGCCCCGTAACAAAGACGATGGCTGTCGCCGCTATCGATATCTTAAATGTTATCCATAAAGGAGACAGATCCATATTAACCCGCCATGGTAAAACCGTAGGACTCGAATACAAAGCCCGCTTCTTCGCTTCCCAGGTACGCGAGGAACTCCTCAGCCTCAGAGCGCACCTCGGATCCTTCAACTATGCCTGCAGGATAAACAACCCTGTCACATGATCCTTCCGGCGCCTCGGCAACAATCGTAACCGCATCGGAAGTATATGCATCAGTAGCATAGACAACGCCGCAGTCAACTTCGCCCGTCTCAACCCACGTAAGAACTGTCCTTACGTCAGTACCGAAGTTGGCCCTGCTTTGAACCTCATCCCAGATTCCGAGGGACTCGAAGACCTGCTGGGCATACTTACCTGCAGGAACTGACTCAACTTCGCCAAGACCTATCATCCCGACATCATCATTAAGCACATCTTCGAATGAATCTATCTCCAGAGTGCTGTCCGAAGGAACAATGAGGACAACCCTGTTAAGAAGCAATTCGACAATGCTGTCACTAACCATGAGCCCCTCTTCGTTAAGCGCATTCATCTGCTTATTTGCAGCACTTATAAAGATATCCGCAGGAGCGCCCTCTTCGATCTGTGCCTGAAGAGCACCGGAACCTGCATAAGAGAACACAAGGTCGATGCCCGGATGCGATTCCTCATATGAAGCTTCGAGTTCACCCATTACATCCGTAAGCGATGCTGCCGCGAGGACTGTCACCGTCTTATCCTCATAAGTTTTTACACTGCAGCCCGTATAAGCCGCACCCATGCAAAATGCAATTATTACTGCCAGTATTTTCTTTTTCATTTTCTAACCTTCATTTCTTAAATAATGCCCGGTCTTCCCGCCGTCTTTCTCTATAAGACGGATACCGGAAATGACCATCGATCTGTCGACTGCCTTACACATGTCGTAGACCGTAAGAAGTGCGACGGAAGCTCCTGTAAGAGCCTCCATCTCTGCACCCGTCTTGCCGCTTAAGCGCACCTCGCAGCGCACCTCAACGGTATTCGTTTTATCATCAGAAGCGAAGTCGATTGAGACCTTCTCGAGCATAAGCGCATGGCAAAGAGGAATGAGTTCAGACGTTCTCTTGGCAGCCTGGATTCCGGCTATGCGTGCGGTTGAGAACACATCTCCCTTGGGCATCCTGTCGTCAATAAGAAGCGAAAAGCACTCGCCGCTCATCGCAATGCTTCCGGAAGCTACGGCAAACCTGCGCGTTATGTCCTTAGCGCCGATATCCACCATGGAAGCCTGACCGTTCTCATCCAAATGACTGAATAGATTCATGTTATCCTCCTATTTACCAAAGCCGCAGTTCGGGAAGTGACAGTCGGCACAGTTAAGACAAAGTCCGCCTTCACCAAGCTGACTTATGTCTGATGCCGTAAGTCTCTCCCCCGCGAGTATCCTCGGAAGCGCCAGGTCGAATACTGTCCTTCTGGCATACATCACGCATCCGGGAAGACCCATCACGGGAACCGTTCTTCCTTCAACCTCAAGATACGCCAACAGGAACATCGCCCCAGGCAAGACCGGAGCTCCGTAGGTTACGATATCCGCGCCGGTGTTTCTGATAGCGCCGGGCGTCCTGTCATCAGGATCGACGCTCATGCCGCCACTTACAAGAACCACGTCACATTCGGAAGACAAATCCAGCACGGCCTTTGTTATCTTCTCCATGTCATCGTCAAGTATTATCTGCCTTGTAAGAGTGCAGTGATACTCATCCATCTTAGCCTTAAGGACAGGTCCGAACTTATCCTCGATAAGTCCCTTATATACTTCAGAACCCGTCGTAATGATGCCGTAGTTCAAAGCCCGGATCGGAAGAAGCGACAGTATGGGCTTAGCGCCCGCTATAGCTTTTGCCTTATCCATCTTGTCCTTCTCTATGACCAGGGGAATGATGCGCGTGCCGGCAAGCCTGTCTCCTTTTTTTACAGGGAAATCTCCGTGAACTGTAGCGATCATCATCTCGCCCATGGAATTGACCGCATTAAGCCTATCGCGATCTATCTTAAGAAGACCGTCGGCTGCCGCTATGATCTCCATCTTACCTTCCTTCGGTCCGGTCAATTCAAATGAGGATGAACCGCCTGTGCAGATGTCGCCAAGAACAGCTGCCGCATCGTCTTCGTGCAGCATGTTATCATTCATCTCCCACACATAAAGGTGCTCTTTCCCGATCGACAGTAAAAGAGGAATGTCCTCTTCTGTTACCACGTGTCCCTTACGGAAAAGCGGCCCCTTCTCCTTCCCGGGAATAATGCGCGTCATGTCGTGGCAAAGCACATGCCCGACAGCATCTACTGTATTGATGAGTCTCATTTTCTACCTTCGCTGATCAGATATCGAAATAGTCTTTTACGGAACCTGCGACGCCCGCGACTTCACTTCTGCCGCATCTGCCGTCAATCTTAAGAATGACTGTCGATTCGTCCACAGGAGGAAATACACCGTCTTTCCCCAGAACTATCTTCGGATATGATGAATTCTTAAAGCCTTCAAGAATTATTATCTTCGGAGGGTTCATAAGTCCCTTCATATACGCTATCAGATCTTCGGAATCTGATCTTCCGTTTCCGCTTATAACAAATCTCGAATCGGAATATACTGCAGTAACCATGGCTCCTGCACCGGCATACTTATACGTATCCGTTCCTTCGGACTCCTCTATCATATCGTGACCGTCATGCTTAACAACGCCGACAGTAAGTCCTTCATTTATGAATTCGTTTATGAGTTCCGCTATAAGCCATGTCTTGCCGCTGTCCTTGTATCCTGATACCGCGAAGACAACGGGATACTTAAGTTCTATGTATTCATCCTTGGTATTTACGTTACGTACTGTCTTCTTCCCGAATACCGTGTTGGTGAGACTTATATACTTGGTTCTTGAATTATCGTATATCAGCCTGAGTTTATGCTCACCGTTTGCTATGAGCTTCTCTATTACGGGCAATAGTCTTCTGCTGTATATCGCACAGAGAGGATGTATCCTGTCCTCATCGCAGATAACATAACAGTCGTAATCAGATGAGATGAATTCAGCGATATAGTCCGCTATCTTAGAGGTCACAAACGGCATGTCGCAGGCGCAGATGAATACATAGTCATTCTCCGATGACTTAAGTATCTGCCTGATGCCTTCTATCGGTCCGATGTCTTTGTTCTCATCACTTACGATCTTATAAGGATACTTCTCATATTCCTTCTGGCCCGACGAGGAGATAATGATCTCATGCCCGTCAAATTCCCTGAACAGCCTACTGATAAATGTGCCGGACTCATACTCTAGAAGAGCTTTGTTCTTCCCCATTCTCGAGCTCTTGCCGCCCGCGAGGATTCCTACGGAATACGCCTTCGTATTGGCACTCATAAGAGCACCTCCGGGATCCGTATCACATTGACTTCATCTCCGACCGCGTATGATGAACCCACGGGGAAATCTATATAGCAGTTGGAGCCCAAATAACTCGACATAACAGAAGATGCCTGATTCTTAGATAGTATTGTGACACCGTCCGAATCCACATGAGCCCTTATAAGTCTTCTTACATTGGAGGGCTTCGAGAACTCACTTCTAAGTACCGAAGTAAATCTTACGGGAAGAAAACTACTGCATCCCGTAAGCGAATGAATAATATGCCCGATGTAAAGATCAAAATTTGCAATCGCGGCATAGGGGTTACCCGAGAGCGAGAGTATCGCTTTACCTTCTGCGACCGACCCTATGGTAGGTGATCCGGGCTTAATGTTAACCCCAGAGAACACCTTCTTCGCGCCTATTCTGCCCAGAACATCCGGGATGAGATCTCTGGCACCAACGGACACGCCGCCTGTGGTAATCACGATGTCAGAAGTCTTCAAAGCCTCCTTAATGGCACCTTCTATGGTGTCTTTATCATCGGGCACAATGCACGAGGACACATCGAAGGCCCCGGAATGAAGCGAAGCCCTTATCATATACGTAACATTGTTATAAACCCCGGAATCATTGAGCTTCGAGCCGACGTCGATTATCTCCGAACCCGTGGATATGACAAATATGCGAAGCCTTCTTAAGACGTTTACGGAGGATTTTCCTATGCTTGCGAGAACTCCGGCCTCCGTTCTTCCGATAAGAGAACCCCTGTTAAGAACTAAGGTTCCTTCCTTAATGTCCTCGCCTTTTTTGCAGTAATTTACATATGCGCCCTGAGACTTATTGATGCTTACAGTCTTCTCACCGTAATCCGTATCCTCCTGCTTAACGACAGTGTCGTAACCCATGGGCACGGCAGCACCTGTCATGATGCGGACGGCACTTTGGGACGGGATTTCCCCGGCAAGATCAGACGGTATGCTGTCACCTGCAAAGAGGCAGCCTATTACCTCAAGCTTTACGGGAGCATCAGAAGAAGCGCGCGCGATGTCCTCCGAACGCACGGCGTAGCCGTCCATGGCAGACTTTGGAAAAGACGGGACGGATATCCCGGCTGTGACATCTTCGCCGAGTATCCTCCCCGCAGAACTTATAAGCTCAACACTCTCGCATTCAGTAACAGAAGCGAGCTCTTCCTTAATCGTACTTACGGCTTCTTCTATCTCCATCAGTCCATCCTGCTTATGTTGACAGCGCAGACCTTATACTCAGGAATTCTGGCGAAGTCATCAAGCGCCGCATTAGTAAGCGTGTTGACGGGCGAATCCGGGAAATGGAACGGCATCCATGTCTCACCCTGGGAGACCTTACGTCCGACTCTTGCAGTAGCCGTTATCTTGCCTCTTCTGCTCTCGACGTATATCCTCTCACCGTTCTTTATGCCAAGACGCTCGGCATCCTTATAATTGATCTCAATAAAGCCCTCTCCCGCGATTTCCACGAGACCTTCCGACCTGCTGGTCATGGCCGCAGCATTGTACTGGTAGAGGATTCTTCCCGTGGTGAGGAAGAACGGATAGTCGTCATCAGGAAGCTCCGATGCCGCCTTATACAGAGCAGGATAGAACAGCGCCTTGCCTCTTGCAGGGTGACCCACGTGCATGATGGGAGTACCTGTGCTCTGCTTATCCTTGCAGGGCCACTGCAAAGACTCGCCGTTATCAAGCCTCTCGAAAGAGATACCGGCAAAGCTCGGTGTTACTGACGCTATCTCGTCCATGATCTGAGAAGCCGTAAGATGAGGCTGGGGATAACCCATCGCGTTCATGAGATCGATGATTATATCGGTATCGAGTCTCGCATCACCTTCGAGCTTAACCGCAGTGCGGATACGCTGTACGCGTCTCTCGGTATTCGTGAACGTACCTTCCTTCTCCGCATAGCTTACGCCGGGAAGGATAACATCCGCACATTCGGCGGTCTTTGTCATAAACAGTTCCTGGATAACGAAGAAATCAAGACTTCCGAGTGCCTTCTTTATGTGCTCGGTATCGGGATCCGTAACAAGCGGGTCCTCACCGCATATATAAAGTCCCTTGATATCTCCCTTGATCGCAGCAGGGAAAACATCCGTAGCCTTAAGACCCGGCTTGGGATTAAGCTCTACTCCCCACGCCTTCTCGAACTTGGCTCTTACCTCATCGTTGTCGACCTTCTGGTATCCCGGGTAATCCGTTGGAAGTGCACCCATGTCGCAGGCACCCTGCACGTTGTTCTGACCTCTTAAGGGATTTACGCCGCATCCCGATCTTCCGAGTTTTCCGGTAAGAAGTGCGAGGTTGCTTAAACTCATTACGCCTTCAGTTCCAGTCGAATGCTCAGTTACACCGAGACAGTAGATGATAGGAGCCTTATCGGCCCTCGCATACATCCTTGCAGCTTCAACTATCTTCGCGGGCTCGATATGGCATATCTCACCGACCTTCTCGGGAGTATAGTCCTTAACGAGTTCGGCTATCTTCTCATAGTCCTCGGTATTCTCCTTAATGTAGTTCCCGTCTGTAAGTCCTTCCTTGATGATGACGTGCATCATACCGTTTGCAAAAGCAACATTAGTACCTGGACGAAGCTTCAGGTGAATATCCGCATACTTGGTAAGACCTATGGATCTTGGATCGACTACGATAAGCCTTGTTCCGTTCTTAACAGCCTGACGTATCTGCATTCCTACGACAGGATGTGCCTCCTCAGGATTCGATCCTACGAGAAGGATAACATCGACATCGTGCGTTATATCGTAGATGGGGTTCGTCATTGCACCGGATCCCAAAGTCTTGGCAAGACCTGCAACCGTTGCAGAGTGGCATACTCTCGCACAGTTATCGGTATTGTTGTTGCCAAAGCACGTCCTTACCATCTTCTGGACCATATAGACATCCTCATTGGCAGATCTCGAACATGCAAATCCGGCGAGCGATTCCTTACCGTACTTCTCCTTGATCTCCATCAGGCGTTTTGCAGTATATGAAATTGCCTCTTCCCATGTCGCAGGCTCAAACTTACCTTCCTTATTCTTGATAAGAGGCGTCGTGATCCTGTCCGGTGAATGAACAAAATCGAAGCTTCCGCTTCTTCCCTTAACGCAGAGAAGGCCGTGATTCGACGGACCGTCGTAAGCTTCGGTGTCAACGATCTTATTATCCTTGACGATGAGATAATACTGGCATCCTGTCGCACAGTGAGGGCAGGTGGTAAGAACTTTCTTAACCTCCCAGCTTCTGTACTTTCGCTTTCTCTTCTCAGACAATGCACCTGTAGGACATGCCTCGGCACAGTTGCCGCACGACTCGCATCCGGTAGACTTCCAGTCCTCTCCGAACGGAGCCTCAATGGTTCTGAAAAGGCCGCTTCTGCCGCTTCGCAGTGTACCGTTGACCGCAGCCTTGTTGCACGCGCTTATGCAGCGGTAACAGTGAATGCATTTACTGGGGTCATAAGACAGATACGGATTGCTGTCGAGTATGGGAAGCTTATCCTCGATATGTCTTCTCGAACCCTGAATGGAAGTTCCTTTAACCTCATACTCGTTGCAAAGCTGCTGGAGCTTACATACACCGTTCATAGTGCAGTTAAGGCAGTCTACCTTATGGTTCGAGAGTATAAGCTCGAGCATATGCTTCCTGTAAGATACGATCTTGTTGGAAGCAGTCGTTATTACCATTCCTTCCCTGACCTTAGTCCTGCAGGATGCAAACAGACTCTTCTCGCCCTCGATCTCAACCATGCAGATACGGCATGATCCGATCTCGTTAAGCTGCTTCAAATAGCAAAGTGTAGGGATCTTTATCCCGTTTGCTGTGCACGCTTCCAATATCGTGCTGTTCTCATCGACACTTAAGTGTCTGCCGTCAACTGTAATGTTTACCATGGAGCTCTGCCTCCTTCCATACAGCCGCAGCCGTAGTAGTCACATCTTAAGCATCTTCCGGACTCCCTGTCTGCCTCTTCAGGAGTCATCTGCTCTTCCACGTGAACAAAGTCATTCTTACGCTCATAGGCAGGTCTCTCTTCAATCTCGGCTCTGCCTGTAGGTATGCACTTGTTAGGCATAGGAGAAGGGGCCTTGGCTTCACATTCTATCTTGTGGTGATAACCCAAGAATTCGTCGATGTTATGAGCTGCCACCTGGCCTGCCGCTATCGCATTGATAGCCGTCGAAGGTCCTGTTACGCAGTCTCCTCCGGAGAAGAACTTCTCCTTGCCTTCGATCATGCATGCAGTATCGGCGAGTATCCTTCCTCTCTCAGTCGGAATTCCTGCCTTATCGAATACTTCAACATCGCATCTTTGACCTACGCCGATGATGAGATAATCGCACTTGAATCTGTAAGGGTACTTGGTGACAGAGTGCTCTGTCTTTACAAAACCTGACCAGTCATATTCTCCGACTATCTCGGGCTGAAGCCATACTGCGGATATCTTTCCGGGATTATCCTTGTCCGCTTCAAGATGAAGGAAACTCAGAAGAGTCGTAAATCTGATTCCCTCCTGCATCGCACTCTCAATCTCAGTATCCAGCGCCGTATAGTCATCTCTCTTACGAGTGAAGACATTTACCGAATCAGCTCCGAGACGGACGGCTGTACGGGCCGCATCCATCGCGACGTTACCGCCGCCGATCAAAGCTATGGTCTTACCCTTAAAGTCGGGAGCATCGCCTCTTGCAACCGCCTGCAGGAAATCAGCAGCGGGAATAACATTCTCACAGTCGGAGTTCTTACCAGGTATCCTGTTGCCGAGCTGAGCGCCGAGGCCGAGATATATTGCATCGAACTTCTCATCGAGTTCCTCAACCGTAACATCACGGCCGATCTTGGTACCGGTGTGAACAGTGATGTCTCCTGCATTCAGTATGGCGGTGATATCCTCATCAAGTCTCGCCTTGGGAAGTCTGTATTCGGGGATACCGTATCTTAACATTCCGCCTAATTTCTCGTGCTCATCGAAGATCTCCACAGTATGTCCCATAAGGCTTAAGAAATAAGCAGCCGTAAGACCGGAAGGACCTCCGCCCACAATTGCTATCTTCTTGCCCGTCGCCACATTAGGAGCAGGAGTCTTAACCTGATCAGCCGTTATCTGATCAACCGCGAACTTCTTAAGTCCTCTGATATTGATAGGATGATCAATGATGGAACGTCTGCACTTCCTCTCGCAGGGATGC
Organism: uncultured Eubacteriales bacterium; assembly: GCA_900314745.1. GTDB lineage: Bacteria > Bacillota > Clostridia > Saccharofermentanales > Saccharofermentanaceae > Saccharofermentans. The sequence goes on from OMWK01000005.1 coordinate 11,863, forward strand.
TCACATACCATAGCGCATGCCGTAGGAAGAGGATTACGGTCTCTTATGATGTTGATCGCACCTGCATAATCGCCCTTATTGATAAGCGCAACATATGCGGGAACATCTACATGAGCGGGACAGAGCGTAATGCACGGAACCGTCTGGTTGACGTTCTCAACACAGCGCTTGTTCTTAATATGGCTCTCGTATTCATCCGGAAATTCCCTCAAGCTGTCGAGAACGGTATTTGCTGCGACAACACCGACTGCACAGTCCGAAGTCTCGGATATCATCTCACTAAGTTTCTTCAATTCATCGAGAGCGCCTATCTCGGCGTCTCCTTCAATTATCTTCTTAAGGATTCTCTCCGCCTCCACTAGGCCGTCGCGGCAGGGAATGCATTTGCCGCAGGACTGATTTATGGACATCTGAAGGATTGTCCTGTACATAACCAGCGGACACATTCCGGGCGGATAAGAAGTCATACGTGATCTGAATTTATTGAGGGCAGCATCCATACGGTCGTTCATGTTGCCCTTCTGCGTCAGTCTTCTCGTCATAAGATAGGCTCCTGAGGCACCTGAAATCAGGTTTTCTATCCTATTATTTTAGCATATTAGTAAATAAAAATTGAAAACTTCTCGTTAATCATCAAACCTGAATATCATTCGCTGAATATCGATATCGTACATATTGGAACTCGACACATAAGTGGTTGTCGTACCTATCTGCCTCGAGGGCAGAGGAAGGCCGTTTATCAGCCTGTAGGCAGTCTCGACTCCGAGATATCCCATCGCGTAAGGATTCTGGACTATGAGACCCTCTATCTCACCCGTCTCCAGCATTCCAACGGATATGACATTACTGTCGAATGCGTAGATATCAACGGCATCGGCAACGCCGAGATCTCTGACGGCATAGCCAGAACCAAGGCTCATAAGCTCATTAAGGGCCGCAACCGTATTAATGTCCGGGTGCTCCGTAAGAAGCTGCATCGTCCCCTCGTAAGCCGATTCCCTCGTGGATATACAGTTGACGGTATAGATGTCGGTTACTCTTCCCGACTCATTGACAGCGTCACAGAATCCCTGCTCACGCTGCTGGCCGTTCGCGGAATTGATGTCATAATTGACTATGCCGACAGTAAGCGGACCGGGATTATTCTCCAAAGCCTGTTCACCGGCCATTCTTCCCGCGAGATAATTATCTGTCATGATCCTGCATGACACTTCCTCACAGTTGACATCGCTGTCTATAACTATGACCGGAATACCAGCTTCGATCGCTTCATTTATCGCCTCCGCATTTCCGTTGTAATCGATGGCGGAGAATATGATCGCCTGAGCCTGTCCCATGATGGCAGCCCTTATCATCTCATTCTGCGCCTCGTAATTCTCCTCGCTCGCGGGAGCGACAAAAGTCATGTTCAGGTTATATTCGGAGGCTGCCGCATGGGCACCGTATGACACACTTCTCCAGAAAGCGGAAACATCTGATTTGCCGATGACAACGATATACGATTTGTCGTCGCCCCTCCTGATATATTCACTGCCGGCATTTCTTCTCACAAGAGTATAGATGCCGATTCCGAGAAGAAGCAGCAGTATCAGCGACATGATGATTATGTACGGGAACTTAATCTTACTTCTCATACTTTCTCTCCTCTGTCACCTTAGGTATCCTTACTGTCACGCATGTTCCCTCATCCAGTTCTGATCTTACGGTGATGCCGTACTTATCTCCAAAATAGATCTTGATTCTGTCATTGACATTCTTAACACCTATACCGTGATTATCGGTTCCGTCATTGACGAACAGTTCGGCTATCTGCTCCTCGCTCATACCGACGCCGTTGTCCTCAACCTCCATCACTATGTCATCACCATCTTCACGGATGCGAATCGCAATGTGTCCGTCATCCATCATGTTGAGACCGTGATAGAGAGCATTCTCGATAAGAGGCTGCAAAGTGATCTTATTGCAGTAATAAGCATTGCAGGATTCCTCCACATCAAACTCATAGTCGAAGTGGTTGGTATAACGGAACTTCTGGATCTTGAGGTAGCACTCGGCGTGCTGCACCTCCTTTTCGATCGGGATGATCTCCTGCCCGCGGCTTATGCTGATCCTGAAGAGCTTAGCGAGCGAGTTTACCATGAGAACCGCTTCCTCTGTCTTGCCTTCCTCACACATCCACGAGATGGAATCAAGTGTGTTATACAGGAAGTGCGGATTGATCTGCGCCTGCAGTGCCTTAAGCTCAGTCTTACGAAGCGTTGTCTCCTCGGCCTTTACCTCCTCCATGAGCTGCTGTATGCGCTTTACGAGGTGCTCGAACGAATCAGACAGGTCGTTAACTTCAACGGAACCCTCTATAGGCTCGAATACGAAGTCCGCCGCGAAAGATACGAGAACAGGCTTCCGCTTAAGAATGTAAGAAGCACTATGACAAGGAAGATCAGAACCGAAGCCGTAGCCATGGTCGTAACCCTCTCGGCAACGGTCTCATCGAGGAAAGTAACGCCGACGATCCTCCAGTTGCAGTTATCAAGCGACCTTACGGTATATATGACTCCGTCAGCGATATGCGAACCATCCTCGAGCTCCAGAAGATTCTCCTCGTCCTCGCTCTTAAGACCCGCATAGATAAGCTGCTGCTGAGGGTGATAGATGATATTGCCGTCACCGTCGATGATAAAGCAGTATCCGTGCTGTCCAATGCCGATGTCGTCGATATATGTTGCTATCGCGGAGAACCTTACGTCTATCGCAATCTTCGCGGCATTGCTGAACGTCTCCTCCGCCGTCTTCGTAAGCGTTACTACCCACGGGTAATAATCCTGAAGCACGGTAACGACGTGCGGAGGCGATATGCTGATCCCGCCGCTCGCGTTCGAAGGAACCGAGAACAGGGACAGATTGGTGTAGATCATCTCCTTGGTATCGTAGTTGGACCAGATGCCCGTGTTGTTGTTATGCATGTCATATGTAGCAATCATGACTACATCATCACGTATGTTGATAAGGCTCTCGAACAACTCCTCCTGAGAATCGGGGTCCTCCACACTGTTCATGTAGAGCTTATCCATTATCTCTGTCATGTCGCGGGTATAGTTGTTTATTGTGAGCGCCACCTGCTCCACAGACTGGCCGGCGCTGGTTACGGCAGCTTTCTCAAGTGAATCCCTGAACGCGAGGTTAAAGATTATGAGTACGATGATGACCGAGGTAAACACCATGGTCACAACAACAAGCGTCATCGCCCTTGAAAGCGATATGGATGACTGTCTTCTCTTCCCCATTATCAGACGTCTGCTCCTGTCGCATCTTCTTCGCTCATCTGCTTCTTATACTGGATGGGAGACATTCCGGTCTCCTTCTTGAAGCTGTAGCTGAAATAATGCTGGTCGACATAACCGCACTTCAACGCTACGTCCTTGACCTTAAAAGCAGGATACTTAAGAAGGGTCACGGCTTCCTCCATCCTCCTCTTGGTAAGCAGCTCAATGAATGTGCTTCCCGTCTCTCTTCTTACGAGAGCGCTTAAGTAATTTGGGCTCACCGCGATCTCACGGCTTACGCTCACAAGCGAGATATCCGGATTCGAGAATTCCCTGTTTATGTACTCGAGAGCAAGTTCGCAGTGTCTTGAACCGGACTTCCTGCACTGATCCTTAACAAGCTCCGCCGCACTTACGCACAGCTTCCTGCAGTAATCCCTGATATTAGAGATGTTGCCGTAAAGATCCGTCATCTGAAGCGGGCACTCTGCCTGAAGTCTGTCGGTATGCTCCTTGTCCACAACGGAATACAGTATCTTGTACACGGATGAGGTAAGGTTCGGCACTATGAAGTTCGCGGTAAGCTTATACTTGCTCACGTTGTCAAGCGAGTCGAAAAGCCTGTCACATGTCTCTTCAGCTTCCTTTATGAGTCCGCCTCTGACATACCTCTCCTCCATCGCAACGAAGTCCTCGAATCTCTCTATGTCAGAGAAGAAATCATTCTCCACATCGGAAATGTATCTGATGCTGCCGGACGCATCATTATCGTAAGAAAGCGCATTCATGGCCTCCACATAGAGCTCGTGCAGGTTAACGATGTCGTCGCCGATCCTGCTTATGCCGATGAATGACCTTAAGTTCATGATCCTGTCGACGCTCTGGCTTATATCCTCAACCGCGATATGGAGGTACTTCTCGAGAGTTCTTCTCGTTCCGTACAAAAGCGTAACCACACGCCCGTCCATATAGAAACTCACGTGCTTCATGTACTTGTCGAGGATGAGGTCCAGAGAATTGATGCAGGCCTTGGATGTCACATTCAATCCGTTCTTATCGCATATGCCGATAACCATTACACAATAGGATATCTCTGTTCCCGGCTCCAGAAGCCCCTGCCTTGATGCTTCACTTATGATGTTGCCGCGGTTGTTGACCGAATCGGCATGCTGGAAACCGTCAAGAAGAAGCGGAACAACAAATGACAATGTATCGAGATGCTCCTTAGCTTCGTTATTCGAACGGAACTGCTCGAACTTCTTGTCGATTATCTTCCTTATCTTAATGAGTTCGGAACTTAATTCATCAGCTGAAATGGGCTTAAGAAGGTAGCTGATGATGTTGTACTGGATAGCCTGCTTGGCGTATTCAAAGACCTCGTATCCCGTCAGGAACACTATCTGCGTGGAAGGCCTTACCTCGCGGACCTGCCTCGCGAGCTCGATTCCGCCTATGAAAGGCATCATGATATCCGTCAGAAGAAGGTCCGGACAAAGTTTCTCCATAAGATCAAGAGCCTCGGCTCCGTTGCTTGCCTCACCGACAAGTTCGAATCCCAGGCTGTTCCAGTCTATCTTCCTGACTAACGCTCTTCTGATCCCTTCTTCGTCATCCGCAACTATTACGGTATACATGGAAGCCCTCCTTCAGACACTAAATTATATTATAAAAGATCAAAACTGTCGCATGCAAAAACTGCATACGACAATTCTGATGTTGGGGAGGTTATATATCAGGAAAGAATTATTTCTTTCTTGATTTAACATCAAATGCGACTGCGATGATGAATATTATTCCCTTAACGATGTACTGATAGGAGATATCAATACTCATGAGGTTCATGCCGTTTGTGAGGGACATGATAACAAATGTGCCGATGATGGCGTTTGTTACCTTACCTATGCCGCCGCTTACGGCCGTGCCTCCGATGTAAGAAGATGCGATGGCATCCATCTCAAAAGCAAGTCCTGCCGTAGGTGTTGCAGAAGACAGTCTCGATGTGTAGAGGAAGCCTGCAACTGCAGCAAGTACCGACATTGAGCAGAAAGCGAAAAGTGTAACTTTCTTAACGTCTACGCCGGAGAGCTCAGCAGCCTGATCGTTGCCTCCGATGCCGTAGATGTGACGGCCAAGCTTAGTCTTGGAGAGCATGAAAGCATATCCTGCGAGAATGACGCCTACTATGCAGGCACTGATCGGGATACCCTTGTTGATGGCGAGCATCCATGCTGCGAAGAGGATTACGACCGATACTGCAATGCATCCGGTGATGAAGATAGAGAGCGAAACTACGGGAAAATCATACTTTTCCTTATTTCTTCTGCTTCTTACCTGGAACCATACAAAAGCTGCGACTGCGATGCATGCGATAATCATGGTGACGATGTGAACACCTGTGGTGTTGCCCGGAATGTCGGGAATGAAGCCCTGGCACATTGCCTTGAATGTCTCGTCAGTAACAATGATCGTACCAGACTTTGCAAGGGACCTTGTGAGAAGTCCTCTGAAGATGAACATGCCCGCGAGAGTAGTTATGAATGCGGGGATTCCGAATTTTGTTACCAGTGTTCCCTGATAGAAACCGATCGCAAGGCCCATGAGAAGAACTGCAAGCATTGCGATCCAGACGTTTACGCCCATCTTCTCCATCATTATCGCCGCCACGGCACCGGAAAGGCCGGCTACATATCCGCACGACAGGTCGATGTGCTTAAGGATCAATATGAGTGTCATTCCTATGGCGAGCACAGCTACGTATGCCGCCTGGTTAAAAAGATTCGTTATATTCTGTGCCGTAAAGAACTTGCCGTCTGTCCAGATCTGGAATACAAGCATGATTACTACGAGCGCAAAATACATCATATAGCTCGTGGCATTTGTCTTAATGAGCGTAATAAGCTCCTTAAACGCTGCCATTGTCTTGCCGCCGGAGCGGCTCTCGTCATCGTATCCAAGAGCGATATCCGCTGCTGTTGATTGCGATTTGCCCATTGTTTTCCCTCCTAATTCTTATGCACTAATGGCCATCTTCATGACCTTCTCTTCAGTTGCTTCCTCTATCGGCAATTCACCGGTGATCCTTCCCTCGCTCATGACATAGAGTCTGTCAGACATGCCCAGGACTTCGGGAAGTTCAGATGAGATCATGATTATGCTCATTCCCTGAGCGACAAGTTCATTCATTATCGAGTAGATCTCATACTTGGCACCGACATCGATTCCTCTCGTAGGCTCATCCAGGATAAGGACCTTAGGATGCGAGAACAGCCATTTGGCTATCTGCACCTTCTGCTGGTTTCCTCCGGAGAGATTGCCGACCTTCTGGGCTACGGTTGGAGTCTTGATATTGATTTCTTTCCTGTACTGATTGGCGACACCGATCTCTTTGTTATCGTCGATGGAGACTCTCTTGATGAGCTCTTCAAGGTTGGCGATCGAGATGTTGTATCTTACATCCTGTATAAGCACCAGTCCGTTGCCCTTACGGTCTTCAGACACGTAAGCCAGACCTTTCTTGATAGCCTGCTTCGGAGTCTTGAAGTTAACCCTCTCGCCGTCGATCCAGACATCACCTGAAGTTATCTTATATTTGTACGGATTACCGAAGACTGCGAGCGCACATTCCGTTCTGCCCGCACCCATCAATCCCTGAAGACCTACGATCTCGCCTCTTCTTACGTTGAAGCTTACATCCTTCAGGATCTGCCTTCCTGTAGCGCGGTCCTCTGCGGAGAGATTCCTAACCTCGAACATGATGTCGGAGATGTGCTTTTCGGTGCGCTTGGGATAGATGTCGTCAATGGTCCTTCCGACCATGTTCTTTATTATGTTAGCCTCAGAGATGTCGTCTGTCGCAGCATCCAGCGAGCAGATAGTCGAACCGTCCCTCAAGACCGTAATCGTGTCCGCTATGGCAGTTACCTCGCGGAGCTTATGAGAGATCATGATGCAGGTTATCCCCTGCTCCTTAAGCTCTCTCATGATGTTAAGAAGATTCTCACTGTCATCTTCGTTGAGCGATGAAGTGGGCTCATCGAAGATAAGGAGACTGCAGTTCTTCGAAAGTGCCTTAGCTATCTCGACCAGCTGCTGCTTACCTGTATTAAGCGTCTTAACTGCAGCTGCGGGATTGACCTTAAGCCTGACCTTCTCAAGATACTTCTGAGCCTGAATGATCGTCTCATTCCAGTCGATCGAATGATTTCTCATAATCTCGTGGCCCATAAAGATATTCTCATAAACCGACAGTTCCGGGAATAAAGCCAGTTCCTGATAGATTATGGCAATACCCTTATTCTCGCTGTCCGCAATACTTCTAAACTGCTGTATTTCTCCGTTAAGCACGATATCCCCCGTATATGTTCCGTATTTCCATACACCGGACAGAACCTTCATCAGCGTGCTTTTACCGGCACCGTTCTCGCCGACAAGGCAGTGGATCTCACCCTTCTTAACCTTAAAATTCACATTGTTTAAAGCTTTGACCCCCGGAAACTCTTTACATATGTTTCTCATTTCCAGGATATATTCGTCAGACATGTGTATTTCCTCTCAGTTTCTTATTGGCTTCGATTGAAATAAGCGGACCGGGAAGTCACATTCTTGGGGGCAATGCTACCCGGTCCGCGCAACCTTATTTTTAGTTCTGATTAATTGATGATCCTGTCATCATCCGGGATAGCCTTCAATGTCGGAAGCACTTACATAACCTGCATCGACGGGCTCGTTGATATTGTCGAGTGTGATAACGGTAACCGCTGTCTCATTGGAAGGAACATCGGATACGCCGTTGTTATAAGTTGTGGATGTGGAAGGTGTTCCGCCGGAAAGGATTGCATTGACCATGTCACATGTTGTGGATGCGAGAGATGCAGTATTCTTCCAGATTGTCATGCTCTGAAGACCTGAGCAGATGTAGCCCAAGGAAGCTGTCTCACAGTCCTGACCTGTTACTACGAATGAAGTAACGTCAGCGTCAGCATTGAACGCATCAGCGATAGCTCTTGCAGTACCGTCATTAGGTGCGAGAATTGCGACATCACCCTTAAGAGAAGCGTCGTTGGCAACGAGGTTTGCCTCAGCAAGTGACTTAGCTGTATTGAAATCCCAGTTAGTTGTAATAGTACCGAGAATATTGGAGAGTGCCTCGTGATCTGCTGTTACATCGAGAGTCTGGCCGATATAAGGCTCGATTGCATCGCAATTTGCAACAGTGAACTGACCGTTTGCTACAGCCTCGGAGAGAACTGACCATGCGCCTGCGAAGAAGATGAAAGCGTTGTTATCTGTTGTAGCACCGGAGTAAAGATAAAGCGGTACATCTGTCTGACCTGCATAAGCATCGATAAGATACTGTCCCTGCTGAACTCCTACATCAAAGCTGTTAAATGTTACATAGTAATCAACAGCGTCCGTATCTGTGATAAGTCTGTCGTAGCAGATAACCTCAACGCCTGCAGCGTGAGCAACTTCAACTGCCTGTGCAGCTGCCGTAGCATCCTGAGCGCAGATAACGAGAACATCGATTCCCTTTTCGATGAGTGACTCTACGTTGGTAAGCTCAGTAGCAGAGCTGCCCTGTGAGAAAAGAACCTCGGAAGTAAAACCAGCGTCACCCAAAATGGATGTGAAGGAAGCCTCGTCCTGGATCCACCTCGGCTCATCTCTTGTAGGAAGTACTATACCGACCTGCAGTTCGCCGTCTCCTGTAGCAGCAGCGCCGCCCTCATCCTGGTTGGGCGCAAGTGCACAGCCTGCGAGTGAAGCAGCCATAGTAACGCTCAGAACAGTTGAAATAATCTTCTTTTTCATTACCTCATTCTCCTTTGGTTAAATGATTTACAATCTCTTCGATTGCCTTGTTGGAATGAGGTTAACAATCTTTACTTTCTGCAAAAATCGAAAGTGTTATCAAGATAGTGAGAAAATTTCCTGTTAATTCCCGAGTAAAAAATCGCACATAAATTATCCAACAAATAATGTTGGAAATCTTATGCTTTGTTTTTGGAAATCTACAAATCGGTTCTTAAACGCCTGATCTTGTGTTGTTCATACACGAATTCATCCACAAAAAAGGACACCAAAAGATGGTGTCCTTTATATCTGGAGCGGGTGATGGGAATCGAACCCACGTGGTCAGCTTGGAAGGCTGAAGTTCTACCATTGAACTACACCCGCGTGAAGTGCTTATGTATAATACAACACTGATTTGGAAATGTCCAATACTTTTTGACAAAAAAGAACCGCCCTTTACGGACGGTCCTGTCATTACTTATTCATTTCCTTATGAAGGAGCCTGAGTAAGATAAGTAGCGGAAATATAGAATCCGTCAGATGTCTTATACCATGAAGAATCCGTAACAGCGACGATCTGAACCTGCTGATTACGTGTCAGAGTTCCTACGATATCGTACTCTGTTGAAGGTCCCTTCCTTACTCTCAAGAACTCACCCTCGGAAACGGCAGCATACATGATAACCGGAGAATCAAGTACTGTCTCTCCCCATGTTACGGCGATGTCGCTCGACGGAAGAGGTCCCGAATATACAGGAATCGTGGTCGTCGGTGTAGTTGTAGTCTCGACCGGGATGGGCGTGGGTGTTATATCAACAAAAGATGTCTCAACCGGTGTTTCTTCCTTACCGCAGGCTGCAAAAGCCGCAACTACTGATAAAGCACACGCAACTGAAATAATTCTCTTAATATTCTTCACGGTTAAAGCCTCCGTTAATAATCTACCTCTAATTATATACTATTTTTCTATTCTTCAAATATTTTTATACAGATTTTTGATCCGGCGCCAAAAGATAGAAAGCTTCGTGATCTTCCCATCTTCCGTTGATATGCATATATGAGATACGCCTGCCCTCGTGAACAAAACCGCACCGCCTGATAAGCGCCAGGGATTTCTCGTTATTCGGCAAGATAAATGCCTCTATGCGGTGTATCTTCATGACATCCATGATCATGCGGCAGGCCTCGGTAAGCGCCTCCGTCATATAGCCTTTTCCCGTCTCTTCCTCATCCATGTGATATCCCACGGCACAGCTCATCATGCCGCCGTAGGCAAAGTTGAAGAAGGTCACCCTCCCCAATATGCGGTCGGGTTCTCCCTTACGGAAAATATACAAAGGCACAAGCCTTCCTTCAGCATATTCACCGCAGTCGTAGCGCAGATAATCCTTCTGGGTGCGCTCGGTGAAGTAGCTGTCGCTGTGAGTCTGAGACCACTTCTTGTGAAAAGCCCTGTTGCGGATGAGGTAGTCTGCAACCATCTTGGAAGAAGAGCGCTTAAGTACGGCAAGCCTCAGCCTGTCCGTCTCCATCGCGAATAGCTCATTGCCCCTTAACCTGTCCACTAATTCATACATATTATTTCTGCCCTTCCTGCACGAAAGAAACAATCACATCAACCGTAATCGCGATCTGCGCTTCCCCCGTAATTGAAGATTCGCCGTCCCCCTTCTGCTTTCCGTACGACCCGAACTGGGCATGATTGCCGCCTTCGATTACGAACTCTTCTGCATTCGCAGGAACATTGGAACGGTCATTTATAAATGCTTCCATATCCATCACATGGTCTTCCGATCCGTAGATAAGAAGCGCCCTCATCCCTGCAAGCGACTTTGTCGAGTACGAACCCAGAAGGATAATGCCGTCAAACTGCCTCTCATTCTCCGAAGCATAAAGAGCAGAAGCTGCGCCTCCCAGCGAATGTCCGCCGATATACCAATGATCGTATTCATACTCCGACATAACGTCTTCCGCTCCGTCACTGTTAAGAACCGCAAGCCTTGCCGGCATACTCACGAGCATCACATCAACACCCTGAGACGCCAGTTGGTGCAGTAAAGGTGCATACGCCTCCTCTTCCACTTTGCCTCCGGGATAAAACACAAACGCATTCTCAGAAGAAGACCCGTCGAAAAACCAGCCGTAATCGGTCCTGCTTATATTTACGTTCCCATCAGAAGAAAGCGCATCAATAGCAGTCTGATCCGCATGATAGTATGTCTGGGTATAGAATATGGTTCCCAACAGCAGCAACACCGAGAAGAAACATACAACCGTAAGCACTTTCCTTCTGTTAACCATGTAGTACATTTTACATCTTTAGTGACGGCTGCGTAACATAAACTTGACTTTGCGTATTCTTCCCCATATAATTCATAGGCTGACAGAAAGCCGATATGGTGGGATTAGTTCAGCTGGTTAGAGCGCCAGTTTGTGGCACTGGAAGTCATGGGTTCGAATCCCATATCCCACCCCACTTATTTCTTAACCCTGTCACTGGGGTGTCGCCAAGGGGTAAGGCACGGGTCTTTGACTCCCGTATTCGTAGGTTCAAATCCTGCCACCCCAGCCATTACGACATTTAAAAACTCTCGGATTCCCGAGAGTTTTTGTTTGCTTATGTTTTCTGCTGATCAGGACAGCTCTATCCGCGCACCGTTAAGCTGCGTTAACACCTGATATCCCCTGCCCGTATAGATCGATATATCCGCGGCAGCAGAATCGGGATATATTGTGATGTAGAACGCATGCTCGCCGTTCTCCTTAATATAAAGGCAGAGGTAATCTTCTCCCATCACATCACTTAACTTCGGGATCTGCTCCTCCCACACGCCGTTGAGGATCTCGAGCACATCCTCGTCAGTAAGCTCACCTTCATCAACTTCAATGCCGGTAACTCTGTACTGCGCACTCTCGAAAAGCTCATCGTGGTCATCGCCGTAAGTAAAGTCACCGAAATACACAGAATCCGGCACGCTTTGCAGACTCATGTTATCAGGCATATCGTACTGTTCGTTAATATAAGCTTCAAAGTCTTCCTCAAAGGTCTCATCCCAACGCATATAGGTCTTAAAGAGATCATCATAAAAATCGTCGTCTTCAGACGTATACACATAGAAATAACCGTCCTCGGGGAGCACGGGAGACGTAACACGGTACTGTCTGTCATCATAATTGGTCAGAGTAATGGTTATATCGCTTGTAACTTCTTCGCCGTATTTGTCGGAAAGGTACTCGATAATGAGTTCTCTGTCAGCATCGATCAGTTCTTTCTTCTTCACCTCGTAGTAGATACCGGTAGCAAGTATAGCCGTGACCAAAGAAGCAACAACAGCGATAGTGACTATCTTCAGCACCTTATGTTTCCTGATATAAGCAATTCCGAATATCAACTGGTAGAGGATACAGATCGGATATATCGGGACGACACACAACCACAGGAAACAATTCGCTATAGCATCGAATCCGTAAATGTACGGACCGCCGAACAAACCGGACTGAACACCGTGTATCCCGACTTCGATAAGCGGGACAAATGGAAGATAGCTCAAGAAAAATAGGACAACGCCTATTATTCCGAATACTTTCTTTGCTTTACCTTTGTTTTGAGATGCCATATCTATCACCTCCCCGTTAAGGTGATAATACAATATTTATTTTGATTGTCAAAGTATCTTTAAGAAATTCACACAATTTGCCACAATTCCGAACACAAGAAACCCCTCTGCAAGTACGTAGCAGAGGGGTTTCTTATGTATTTGGTGACCCATTCGGGGCTTGAACCCGAGGCCCCTTGATTAAAAGTCAAGTGCTCTACCAACTGAGCTAATGGATCATAAGAGCCATTGAATTATAAGGTAATAGCATGCTTAAATCAAGAATCACTTCTGCTCTTCATCCTTGACAATAAGTGTCGCAGAACCGTAAGCCTTAAGTGGTCTGCCGTTCTCGTCGAACTCCGTTGTATACTTAACCCGGAACGGGATCCGCTCGGCTGTCAGAGGTATCACACCCTCAAGGTGCTCGACACCCTGAGCAAGCTTGCGATGCCAGTCCATATACATATCGTAGTAGTCCATCGGGAACAGTCCGCTGTCGAATACGGGCTGAGGATAGTTCTCAACCACCGCAGGAACGCCCAGGTCTCTCATGCATCTTAAGCACGGTCTCATCTTCTTTGTGGAAATCTCATATTCCCATGCATAAGTATTGTTGTTCTCGCTTGCCATGCGGAACTTCTTCTCGCTGTCTGCAAGAGCCTCGAAGCGTCTTCTGTCCGAAGTGATGTTTCTTACCATAGCGTAGAAAAGATACTGATCGCCTGCGCGGCCTATCATGCGAAGCTCATTTCTGACGAGAATCTTCTCTTCCCCGCAGATCTTCGAACAAATCGTTGCCCAGACCTCACAGGTAACTTCTTCCTCAGTTATGATGGCATCGTTAAGGGCGTCAATGAACTTTCTTACGTTAAACTCATCCATTGCCCCGAGAAGATCAAATCCAAGCATCTCCTTGGCAGTGAGATTCATGCCGATCTCTCTTATGTATTTCTCGTTGACCCTTACGAACTCTATCTTCTTATCCCTGAATGTAAAAACAGCGGCAGGTCCGGACATATGATTAAACAGCAGTGTCTCGATCGACTGCGGATCCCAGAACCTTCCGGTCTTAATGGAATGCATCAGTTCATTAGAAGCGACTACGGGCTCATGGTCGAGCTTCATAAGCTTCTCACGGAACTCATCTTCCTCAAGAGGCTTCGAGTACAGATAACCCTGTATGTAGTTGCAGCCGATGCTCTTCATGTAGTCCGCCTGCTCATTTGTCTCGACGCCTTCTGCAACGACCGGTGTATTGAGCCACTTGGTCATCTGAACGATGGAACTTATGATGGCGCCTCCTCTTCCTCCTATGTCACCTGACAGGAAGTTCATGTCAAGTTTGATGACATCGACATCAAGGTCCTTAAGGACGTTAAGCGATGAATAACCGCTTCCGAAGTCATCCATCTCCACCTTGTACCCGAGCTCGTGGAACTTATCGATAACATCCGTCATAAGCTCCATGCCTCCAATCGCTGATGTCTCAGTAATCTCGATATGAATATACTCAACAGGAATGTCGTACTCCTTACGGATGCACTCGACCTGCTCCACATAATCGTGGTTATATACGTCATAGCGCGACATGTTTACAGATATCGGTACAACAGGAAAGCCTTCATCAATACACTTTCTTAGAAATTTGCAGACATTCTCACACACAACAAGATCTGCACTGAAGACCATATCGTTCTTCTCGAATACCGGAATGAAATCAGACGGCATCTGAAGACCGTAAAGCGGATGCTTCATACGCATAAGAGCCTCCGCACCGATCATTCGTCCGGTAACGTGATTCATCTTAGGCTGATAAACATTATAGATATGACCGTAGTTAACGGCATCAAAGAAATATGATACGAGTTCCTGTTCGGTCATCTTGCGCTTGGCATCAGAGTCTGGCATAAGTGGCCCCCGGAAGTTTCAGACTTTAATTCATTATATCAGAATTCATCGACCTCGAGGATGTCATAATGCACGTAAGAGGTCACCGGCTCCTGTGCAATGTAGGTAACGGGATCGGGATTGTGGTCATCTATCACGGGCAAAGTCTCTTCCGACGCTTCCGCGCTTACTTCAGGCACGCTTAAGGCCCTTACCTGATTTATGTGATGCAGTGCACCCGCTGCCAAAGCGGCGAGACAAACCGCGCCAACTGCTTCTTTAACTCTCTTCTTCAAATATACTTATCCCCAGTAATTGAACTTAACGCGCTCGGCGAAAGGCTTCTTGCTCGGAGCATGGAAATCATCCGCGGCTTTGCCTACGGGAAGGATGCACACCACGTCATAACCTTCCGGCACATTAAGGATCTGTGCGATCTTATCGCAGATTCTATCCTCATCTGTTATATGGCCTTCATACCAGCAGCTTTGATATCCGAGTTCCACTATTGCAAGCAGCATGTTCTCTATCGCTGCAGAATAATCCTGTATAGCAAAGCAGCGGTCGCGGTAAGCATTTATCTTACGCGACAGCACAACGATCATCGCGGGGGCTGTCTGCGCAACCGGAGGATCAATGACAGCCTTAATGCGGTCGAGCACGTCCCTGTCATCGACTACTATAAGATCCGTCGTCTGCTTATTGCAGCCGGAAGGCGCATCGATACCACATGATGCAATCGCCATGAGGTCCTCCTTCGGTACAGGCTCATCCTTAAACTTTCCGCGGTAGCTGTGGCGCGTCGCGATGGTCTGCACGGCAGACTTAAGGCTCATGATGTAGATCTGGCACGGGTTCGCCTCATCCCAGTAAGTCTCGAGCACCTCAAGTTCCCTGAAGCCGAGACTTCTGTAAAATGCATTTGTAATGTCGTAATCCGGGTACATGCCGCTTCTTACCGTCTTCACCTGTATGTAAGAGAACCCCTTGGCACAAGCGTAATCCTTCGCCGCAGCGAAAAGCCTGCGCCCTACTCCTTTTCGATGGCTTTCCTTAAGCACACCCATAACAGCGAGCTCCACAGTGGTATCTCCGGTCTCCTTAAGGCAGAGAAAGCCCACCGGCTTCTCACCGTCATAGTAAGCAAAGAAAGGACATTCCTGAGAATCCCTTATGTAACCTTCACGGCTCTCCTCGACCTCGAACCACTCGGTAAGCGCTTCGAGTATAGAGCGGGAGATTTCCTTCTTAGTTTCCCTATCCTCAATAAATCTGATCATTACAGATGCTCCAGCATTGATTCATATAGTCCCGGCACCATAGAGGTACTAAGTACCATAATCACGGTGGCAAGGTCAATTAGCGCATGCCCTATCATTATAGGCAGCGGATTCCGGTTCTTATAGTAATGCCAACACAGTATTATAGTCAAAGGCAAAAACGAGAAGAACCTGTAAAGAACATACTTCAGGTCAAACATTGTCGGAATGAAGCAGTGCTGCAGTGCGAAGAAGAATGCAGGAACAAGTATCGCTGCCGCCTTGTTTGTTATGCCGTTAACGCCGAATCCGAGATACAGTCCGTCCTCGGCAAGTGCGGTGGTTACAGGAAGCAGAAGGAAAACGAGAATTGCAACCGGCTTGCTCAATGGAGCTGCCATCATCGCCGCCTCCAAAGGCATTACAGTACCATAGATGACAAACGCCGACAGATACATACCTCCCATACCGACAACCAGGACCAGAAGCGATATGAGGATGACCTGCTTTACAGATGTCTTTCCTTTCTCATAGTTTATCTTCTCTTTGAATGTCTTTCCTTCCTGACGCGCATAGTAGAACAGAAGGATTATCGTAAACAGATTTACTGCCACCGCCACAGGCGTCCACCAGGAAGTTACCTCACTTAATTCCCTGCCTGAAATCGACATTATGCAAATGTAAATGATTAAGAACAAACTCGACCTCAAAGGAAGCAGAAATGCAGCATTAGTATTTTCCATCAGATGCCCTCTCTTTCATGACAAACGCTTCGGAAGCGCTCTTGATCATATTCATGGCTGCCTTAAGCGTTGATTTAAAGACCCCGGTAGCAATCATTGCCGCTATTCCGTGTGAATAAATAACAGTATTGTTTACGACACGCAAAGAAGCTTCGGGTGTAAGACCGGTGTCACCGGAGATGCCCGCTATAAGCTTCTCGTTCACCTGCCCCTTGGGAAGATCTTCAATGCTGTACGGCTTGCTTACAGGACCTTCGCCCAAGTACAGAAATTTAAAAAGATTCGGCTCTTTGATCGCAGTCTCAATGTATGAACTGCCCAGCTTCTCAAAAGCATCCGCGCCGGAAGTTCCGGACAGATCCGTCTTATTGGAGACATATTCCGACGCATATTCATAAAGAGCCTTACGAAGGCCTTCCATATTATCAAAATGCCATGCGATGGGCTGAGTGGAACACCCTATCCTCTTTGCCAGTGTATGAATGCTTAACGAACGGTATCCTTCTTCGATCAGCATATCAAGTGCATTCTGAAGAATGATCTCTTTTGTGATAGTAACTTTACGAGCCATTTGACCACCTTAATATAACAGTTATTATATAACAACTGTTATATTATTCAAAGTCAGTCTGGTTGTCAACTAACTATCTTAAGTAAAACTTCCTGAAATCATCAAAATCATTGATGCCATAATCAGAATATGAGAAATCACCCTGCTCTATGCGGATCCTCTCATACCAGTCCAAAGTCTCATCGATATTAGGCGTATCAACTCCGGCGAAGACTCCTATCTGCTTGATAATAGAGAGTCCGTAAGAGAAATCCGCAGTAAAATACCTCGAATGAAGATCCGGTATGAATTTCCCGTCAACTTCAACCGAAGGCGTAGTCAGGCCTCTGAATGCCGGTATCCATGATATCTTAGCCGTCATCGCCTCTACAGTCGGACTCTCATAATGTATGCGGAGCGACTTTACAAATTCGAGCCTGAACTCAGGCAGAGCTTTACAGATACTCTGTTCCTCTTCATCGCATGCGATGAGAAGCCTCGACGATGCATCATCCCATTCCTCATAGAACAAAGGCAGACTGTCATAGACAACACCCGGCTTATAATCCCCGAATATAGTCCTCAGTCTGGTCGTATGAAGTATCGGATTAGACGGAGTCATCGTAAGGTTAAGATAGTTCGGGATCGGCTTACACGGCTTGTCATAGATTGACGATATGAGTTCACAGCACCTGTCAACTTCACTCGCAGGCAATGACGCAACATGCAGTTCTCCTCTGTAACCCATTGATCTTACGGTCCTGCCCTTCACGACTAATCTCGCAATAGCAGGAACGCGCTCAATCGCGAAGAACGTGTTGCCGCGTTCAATGCACATAGCGAATGCACACTCACTTCCGCCGTTCCCCGGGACCACACCTATTATGGCGTCAGGCCTCGCATGCTCGTATATAACGGATGCGATATCCCTCATCATCGACGAGGGCAGTGTGATCATAATGAAATCCGCGTCAGAAAAAGCTTCTGAAGGATCATTCGTAGCTTTACGAATGTCTCCTTCCAAAGTAGTTACATCATTCTCATCAACGATATTAAGGTGAGAACCGAAGACTTCCGGCTTAGAGGTATAGGCGGTCACGTCGTGCCCCTTAGAAGCACAGTGCACCATGAACTGCGTGCCTATGTTACCGCCCCCGACTACAGTTATCCTCATGGTTCTTATTCAGTACCCTTAGATGCAGTCTTCCTCTTATGAGGCTTCTTCTTGGTCGTGATGAAGGTCATATCCTCATCACCTTCGTTATAGTCAATTACGATATCGACCACATCCTTGAGACTGCCGTCGAGAGTCATATCGGAGAGCTTATCCTCAATCTGCTTCCTGATGACCTTACGAAGTGGCCTCGCACCGTACTTAGGATCATATCCCTGCTTGGCAAGTCTGTTTGCAGCCCTGTCCGTGATGCTTCCGACAATGCCCTTGTCGGAAAGAACGGAGAATACTTCCTTCATCATGATATCGACGATCTGTCTGATCTCCTCAGGCTTCAATTCGCTGAATATGATGGTCTCGTCAACACGGTTCAGGAACTCGGGTCTGAACGTCTCCTTCAATGCGGAATTGACCTTGGACTCGAGAGCCTCCTCGGTACCGGAGAAGAATCCGATAGTCGGAGCCTTAGCGGTGTTGCCCGCATTACTTGTCATGATGATGATCGCGTTCTCGAAGTTAACGTGAACACCGTGGCTGTCCGTGAGTCTTCCCTCATCGAGCATCTGAAGCAGGAGATTAAAGACATCGGCATGTGCCTTCTCAATCTCATCGAAGAGAATAACGCAGTAAGGCTTATGTCTTACCTGCTCTGTAAGCTGGCCCGAATCCTCGTGACCTACATATCCCGGAGGAGAACCGATCAGCTTACTTACCGAATGCGGCTCCATATATTCTGACATATCGATTCTGATTAGAGCTTCCTCTGTACCGAACATAACCTCGGTCAGAGCCTTAACAAGTTCAGTCTTACCTACACCGGTAGGACCTACGAAGATGAACGAAGCAGGCTTATGCTTCTTTGTGAAGCCGGAGCGGTTACGTCTTACAGCCTGTGCCACTGCACTTACTGCCTTGTCCTGACCTATTACTCTCTCGTGCAGCCTCTCCTCAAGGTGAATGAGCTTCTCAGATTCACTCTCGGATATGGACTTACAGGGAATGCCCGTCCACATCTCTACTACTCTCGCTATATCCTCTACAGTAATAGGATCCGGCGTTACTTCATCCTTAAGGCTCTCGAACTCCTGCTGTGCCTTCTCTGATGCGGCACGAAGCTCGGCAACCTTGGCATAGAACTGCTCTCGCTCGGAGAGTGTCAGTCCTTCCATCTTCTCGACCATAGCCGAGTATTCCTTGGTGGACTTGTTATATGCCTCTTCAGCCTTCTTAAGCTTAACGAGCTTGATGTTATCGAGATTGGCACGTGAGCCCGCCTCATCGATCAGGTCGATCGCCTTATCTGGCAGATAGCGGTCCGTGATATACCTCTTGGATGCCTGTACTGAGAACTTGATTACCTCGGGTGAATAAGTGACGTTATGATGCTTCTCATAGTAATCCTTGATTCCCATAAGGATATCAACAGCCACCTCTTCGGAAGGCTCGTTAACGACAACCTTCTGGAATCTTCTCTCAAGCGCGGAATCCTTCTCGATCTTCTTGTACTCAGCCGTTGTCGTGGAACCGATGATCCTGAGTTCACCACGCGCAAGCGCAGGCTTCAGAATGTTGGCTGCATTAGTCGAGCCCTCGGAATCTCCCGCGCCCATGATTGTATGAAGCTCATCGATAACGAGAATAATATTCTCCTCTCTTATGGCCTCGTTGATGACACCCTTGATACGGTTCTCGAACATACCTCGGAACTGAGTACCTGCTACCATTGCAGGAAGATCAAGCTGCCAGATCTGCATATTCTGCAGCTTCTCGGGCACCGTACCGTCTACGATCTTATTCGCAAGGCCCTGGGCTATCGCAGTCTTACCTACACCCGGCTCACCGATAAGAACGGGATTATTCTTGGTTCTTCTGTTGAGAATCTGAACGACACGGTCTATCTCGGTATCTCTTCCAAGGATCCTGTCGATCTTCCCCTCCTTCGCGCGCTCCGTAAGGTTCGTTCCGAACTCATTAAGGAACTTAAGTCTCCTCTTGGAATTCTTATCCCTGGAACGAGCCTTCTTGCCTCCTGCGGCATCGTCACCGGAAGCCTCCTCTTCCCCGTTCTTGTTCCCGCCGAAAAGCGAATCCATAAAACTGCTTATCGGATTATTACCGGGTCTTGTACCGTAACTGTCCTCGGCGGGGATGTCCGAATCCTTACCGATATCGGCGACTCCCACATTATTCTGGTCGTCATCGATGAAATCCATCGAATCATCAACTTCCTCGAACGAATCACCAGGCTCGTCAAAATCATATCCGCCGTCGACTCCGTCGAAGCCGTCAAAATTCTCACCCGTGAGTGCCTTAAGGAAGTCCGCAGGATTTGTAGCATTACCGGTCTTGCCGATGATATTCTCCACTCTGTCGCTCATCTCATCGATGTTGTCGGCATTGATTCCCGCTGCCGCGAACATATCGCTGATTCCGGCAAATCCGGACTCATAAGCGCACTTCATGCAATATCCGTCATCTATTCGTCTGCCGTTCTCATAACGGCTGGTGAACACTATTGCCTGCCTCTTCTTACATACTGAACATAATGGCATAATCTTATCCTCTTTCCTTTATCCTTATTCCTTATGTTTATTCCTTAACTTTCCTTCGAACCTTCGGTCCGGTCGATATCTCCAGAGCTTCAAGTTCAAGCTTATCAACATCTATGAACGCCGACAAGTCAGCGTACTGTCCATTCTTCTTAGCCTTCTCGAGCAAAGGCTTAATGAACTGACCCGTGTATGAACCCTTAACCTTGGCAACCTGCTCCGGTGTGCCCTTAGCGACTATTGTACCGCCTTCATCGCCGCTCTCGGGTCCCAGATCAATGATATAATCCGCAGTCTTGATAACATCCAGATTATGCTCGATGACCAGCACGGTATTGTTATTTTCCGTAAGCCTCTCAAGGATGTCAACCAATTTATGCACATCCGCCACATGAAGTCCCGTCGTAGGCTCATCCAGGACATACAGAGTCTTACCGGTCGACCTTCTCGAGAGCTCTGATGCGAGCTTGACTCGCTGAGCCTCTCCTCCGGAGAGTTCCGTTGAGGGCTGACCCAATTTAATATACCCCAGACCAACTTCCTTAAGTGTCCTTACTTTGCGGTAAATATTAGGCACGGAAGCGAAGAACTCACAGGCCTCATCAACCGACATATCGAGCACATCAGCTATGTTCTTGCCCTTGTATTTAACCTCGAGCGTCTCCCTGTTGTATCTTCTTCCCTTACATACATCACACTTAACATAGACATCGGCAAGGAAATGCATCTCGATCTTATTGACACCGTCACCGTTACAGGCTTCGCATCTTCCGCCCTTGACGTTGAAGCTAAATCTTCCGTTCTTATAACCTCTCATCTTGGCGTCGGGCGTATTCGCATAAAGTGCCCTTATGAGATCGAACACGCCTATGTATGTGGCAGGATTGCTTCGCGGAGTTCTGCCGATAGGAGACTGGTCGATTACAATGAGCTTATCAAGCTTGCTGTATCCCTTTATCGATTCGCACTTTACCTTCTTCTTACGCGCTCCGTTAAGCTCGTGCTGAAGAACGGGAACCAGAGTTGAATTGATAAGAGATGACTTACCTGATCCGGACACGCCCGTAATGCACGTAAATACTCCGAGAGGGATATCCACATCTATGTTCTTAAGGTTATTGACCGAAGCGCCCTTAATGCTAAGAACATTCTCAGGGTCAAAAGGCCTTCTGTTCTTAGGCACGGGGATGAACTTCTTACCGCTTAGGTACTGACCTGTTATGGATTCAGGCACCTTGGATATCTCATCCGCAGTTCCCTGTGCAACCACCTGTCCTCCGAGCATTCCTGCTCCGGGGCCGATGTCGACAATGTGATCTGCCGCTCTCATCGTATCCTCATCGTGCTCAACAACTATAACGGAATTGCCAAGATCCCTTAACTTGAACAGCGTACCGAGGAGCTTCTCATTGTCCCTCTGGTGAAGTCCGATGGAAGGCTCATCCAGAATATAGAGAACACCCTGAAGTCCGGAGCCGATCTGGGTCGCAAGCCTTATTCTCTGAGCCTCTCCGCCTGATAACGTCATGGCAGGGCGGCTTAATGTCATATACTCGAGTCCTACGTCAGACAGGAACTGAAGTCTGGCTCTTATCTCCCTCAGAATGGGATCCGCAATAGTGGCATTTCTCTTGCTGAACGTAAGCTTGGAGAAGAACTTCAGTTCATCCTTAACGGACTTGTTCGTAAGTTCACTGATATTAGTCTTATTGATATAGATGGACAGACTCTCCTTACGAAGTCTCGCACCGCTGCAAAGAGGACAGATATCTGAACTCATGTACTGCTCGTACGAAGCCCTGGCATCCTCGCCGTAAGCCTCCTTATACCGGCGCATTATGCTGTGCGTCAGTCCTTCCCACGCTGCGTAATAATCCCCGTCCCTTCTGTATGTACTGTTCGAGGTGTCGATCTTCATCTTCTCACCGCCGTTGCCATACATGATGATATCCTTGATCTTCTTGGGAAGCTTATTATAAGGAGTATCGAGTGAGAAATTATATTTCTCGGACAAAGCTACAATGAAGCCCCTGCCCCAGCTCTTGGTATCATTGAAATTCCAGCCGCCTGCAGTTATGGCGCCTTCATTCAAGGACAGCTTGGGATCGTTGATGCAAAGGTCGGGATCAACCCTGATAAGCGAACCGATGCCCGAACACTCAGGACATGCTCCGTATGCATTATTAAACGAGAAGCTTCTCGGAGTTATCTCACCGTAAGATATGCCACAGTCAGGGCACGACAGATTCTGGGAGAACATCTCCTCCGATACTTCATATGTCTTCTCACCCGTCGCTTCGTCCTCAGAAGTCAGGACCTGCGCCTCAACAACGAGAAGTCCGTCCGTAAGCTTAAGTGCCGTCTCACACGAATCGTACAGTCTGGTCGTATTCGAATCCCTCAATACCAGTCTGTCTATTACTACTTCTATATTGTGCTTAACATTCTTGTCGAGCTTGACATAGTCGATCTCTTCGCCGAGATCATACATCGATCCGTCGATTCTCGCCCTGACATAACCCGACTTCCTGTAATCCTCGAGAAGCTTGCCGTACTCGCCCTTCTTACCCCTTACGGTAGGCGCCATTACGATAAGCCTCGTACCCTCAGGATAGAGTTTAAGCTTATCAACTATCTGGTCTATGGACTGGGACGTAATGGGCTTGCCACACTTCCAGCATACGGGCTGGCCGACACGGGCATAAAGAAGTCTCAGATAATCATAGATCTCGGTTACCGTTCCTACGGTAGATCTCGGGTTATGGCTGGTCGTCTTCTGGTCTATTGATATCGCAGGAGACAGACCCTCTATGCTGTCCACGTCAGGCTTCTCCATCTGTCCCAGGAACATACGGGCATAAGAAGACAGGGACTCCACATAGCGTCTCTGTCCTTCAGCATAGATCGTATCGAAAGCAATGGAACTCTTACCCGAACCCGACAGACCCGTCAAAACTACGAGTTCGTCTCTCGGTATATCGAGATCTATGTTCTTGAGGTTATTCTCCCTCGCACCGTGTATCCTTATATACTTATATTCTTTCATCAATCGCACCAATAGAATATTTGTTCGTTTTTCTCAAGTAAGCATAGTTTACCACAGAAAGACGGCTTTGTCTTTCTTCTTATTATTAAAATATGTCAAATTTTGGATTTGAATACGTAGTAAACAGCCAGTGCGATTCCCGCCATGATAATAAGGAACAGTATTCCTCCTATCGCATCGGATATCCCCATCTTGTCATCATAGACGTACTTGGTGCAGTTGTCGGCAGGGTCTTCAGGGTTATAGCGGATCTTCTGCTGTTTTCTTTCCCAAAAGGCACCTGATCCCTCGCCTTCATTCCTGTAGATCTTACCGTCTTCAGCCTCGAACTCGTACGTAATGATGCACTTTAAGTCGTAATCCTCACCTTCTTTGGTGTGTCTTACATTCTTCTTCACCATTCTACGGCTCAGGACAGTACCGACAGCAACGCCCGTCATCTTCGCATAACGCTCGCGCATACTCTTCCTCTTAGCAGCATTCTTAACCGAAGACGCGACAGCAAAGAGAATTATCAGCACTAGGCTTAGGACAAGAACCCCTATCCACATATACATATTCGTATCCATATCCATAATCCATCCCTCCAAATTAAATATATTATACTCCTTGCCTTTTCGAAAATGCTGTGATATTATACTCGAGCGTTTCGTCTTGCGCATTACATTCGCTTATAGATGGCCCCATGGTCAAGCGGTTAAGACGGCGCCCTCTCAAGGCGCAATCACGAGTTCGATTCTCGTTGGGGTCACCACTTATAAACCCGGTTCACTCGAACCGGGTTTTCTTTTGTTTTATAAACCACGACCTGCGCAGCATCGACGAATTACACTTTAAACGTTCCAGAATCTCATTAATTCAAATACAACCATTGCCGCTGCAAAAGATACGTTGCCGAATACGTTTACTATGTACTTAAACTTACCCTTGCCGCCCTTGGTGAGAGCTTTGACGGATACAAATGCTGACGCGAGACACACTGCAAAGCAAAGAATCTGCACGAAGCAGCCAATGACGCCCTGCATCTTATAAAGTCCGTACTGTTCATTCAGCACACTGAGCCAGAAACCGATGACACCGGCAGAGACGATCTTCGCGATCTGCGCTGCCGTAATGATCTTTGAACCTTCATAGGGCTTATTCTTCCCGGCAATTACTTTTATGAGCTTGATGATAAGAAGCACGGCTGCAGCAAGTACGATCAACACATAAAGACACATCAAAATAAGCTCAGCCGCCAGCCCCTTCTCGGTAACATAACCGGAAGACGCGATATCGAATACGCGTGTGCCGTCATCGAGAACCTTATACTCAGCCGCCATTCCGAGCGAATCATCCTGTAAGTAAAAAGCATCCTCGGCAAATCTTGTAATGGTATACATGCCTGCGACATCGTACTCATCTTCGCTTACTCGCGTGATCGGCATGAGTCCCAACATCGACATGAATCTCAGAGGACCGCGTCTCCACGACCTCGCACTGATGCACAGCCCCGACAGATCCTGCGAAGAAAGGTCACCGCATGTTGTCTCCGGTATCTGAATGACAGGATCACCGAACACGAGCTGATCCATGGCTTGATGAGGCTTACCGCTGCCGTTCATAAGAGTAACAACACCGATGCCGCTTACGGGATCGAATTCAAGGTTAGCGGAGCCGCCGTTGGTTCCCCCGTTGTGGCCCAATGTGGATGCATATTCATAATCGGCAAGCCAGAAACCGTGACAGCAGGAAGCAATATCAGTACTGCCGCAGAACATCGTGGCAGAGAACAACTCATCTCTTGTGGACTCGTTCTCGAACAGAGGATTCTCGTCTGACACAAGAGCGGAACAGTATAGTGCCATATCCTCGATCGTACCGCAGGCAGCACCTGCAGGATACGGCTGGATGAAGCAAAGCTGATGACCGTTAGCTACCCAGGAATCACCGGCTCGCTGATAATTCACGAACTGCTGTCTTCTCTCGTAAACCCACTCGTTATCGTTATGTGCCGGTGCGATGGCAGTGTGCTCCATGCCGAGCACATCGAAGATATGCTCATGTACATAATCCTCATAAGACTGGCCTGTGATGCACTCGACTACATAGCCTGCGAGTGCCGCACCATAGTTGCTGTAGGAAGCAACCTCGCCCGGGCGGTACATCTGTACCGGCTCTGAATACTGCAAAGCTTCCCCCAGATCCATGATGTCATTCTCATCTGTGACCTGCATTGCCCATGTCGACTCACCCCAGCCGGCATTGTGGTTCATGAGATTCAACATGGTGATGGGATCGTCATATCTTAAGTTATGGAAGAATCCTTCAGGCAGGTAATTACGGATGTCCTCGTTAAGGTCTATCCTCCCCTGCTCCCACAACTGCATTACGCTGACCCAGACCAATGTCTTGGAGCAGGAACCCCACTCATAAACAGTGTCATCAGGTGTCGCCTCAATCCCGTTCCCAATGTCGATATATCCGAACGCCCCCGAATAGACCAGTTCACCGCCGTTTACAACTGCAACTGCGAATGACGGATACTCGTTCTCATTCTCTGAAGCCCACTGTTCGATCCGACTTCCTACTTCGTCGATCGGGATACCCGAAGGCGTCTCGTTCCGGGCTGCCATTACCGCAGTGGACATACCTGCGAGCACCGCGGCTGTCGTTAAACCTGCAATGATCTTCTTAAGCATATCTATACCTCCTTAGACGATATACATCATAACACGAGGTATAATTTTCTGTCAACGTGGTTTATAAATATCCTGCTGTTTATTCTTGAATCTTGTAAGGTCCTCGTTCATCTGATCGGCGGCCTTCTTGTCAAGGAACCATCCTATTATGACTACGCCGGCGTAGATGATGACCACGCTGATTGCAACAGACACGGCTGTCACAACAAGGTTGCGGTCGACCGGATGTCCTCCGAACATGAAGGCAAGTATCAGGACGACCGTCATCAGCATCTGCACGGCATTCTTAACCAAAGTCTGCTTTACGCTAAGCTCCTTCCCGTCCCGTGTTATGAGTGCTGGAATGGTACCTATAACCCCGTAGATCAGAGGATACATGAATACTTCATAGCCGAACTTCTGTTCAGGCCTTAAGAGGAGACCCAGAACGAGCATCGCGGCATTGATCAGAGCAACGCTTATGAAGAAGTTTCCGAGCATGTTTTTAAGCTTGTCCTTCACCTTCTGTCACCTCTTAGTTTCTCTTTCATATCAGGCACGTATTTACGTGAGACAATAACGTCCTCACCGTTACTAAGCCGGCATAGGAAACGTCCGTTAAGTGCAGGGCGTATCTGCTCTATCTTCATCAGGTTCACCAACACCTGCTTGGAGATCCTTAAGTAATTCTCGGCGGGCAGCATATCCTCGAACTCATAAAGTCTTCTGCGTGACTCATAGCAGTCGTTATCAAGATAGATAAAGCACCTGTCATCCACGGCTTCAACATAGAGTATGTCGGACAAAGCGATACGGTACTGTTTCTCGTCCTTGTACGCCTCCACATGTCCGTCCCTAAGCTTTATGAAACGCACGATCTCATTCACGCGCTCATTCACACGCCAGCATCCGATCTCAATGTATTCCTTCTGCGAAGGATCTATGTTCTTTATGTTGATCTCCATCAAAGATAGCTCTCGTTTACGGCAAACTGTCCTTCTCCTTTAAGATAGCAGTCGAAGAAATCAAGCACGATCCGGTTCAGAGTATCCGTGCACTTCTCGTGATTCACTGTGCTTTCTGAAGTATTGAGCATTCCGGCCAGGAAGGGCGAGAACAGCGGCAGGTCCGTAAGATCCATATGTGCCGCGCCCCTGAAGTAAGTGCTGAAGCCTTCGTCTGCGTTATCAAGTATAACATTATTCGAGTACGTATATCCCGTCTCATAAGCTTCCAAACGGCTTTGATGGTGCTCGTCGTTATCGATAGCGAGGATGGGAGTTGAATATCTTTCTTCGTTAACCTCCGGCATTCCGTTGCTGACTCCTGTCTGCTCACCGAGCATGGTACCGTCGATGTCGATGACCGCCGAGATGTCTGCTCTTCTTCCGACAGTAACTGCCGTCGCGCCTCCGAGAGAGTGCCCCATCAGGCCGATCCTGGATGTGTCCATGAGTCTTCCCCACTCCTGCTCATAAGTCTCATTCTCCAGCTCATCTATGACAAAATTCATATCCTCTTCGCGAAGCCTCATCCATTCGGATGTGATCTCATAAACCTCTTCCTCGCTCATGTCATTATCATTTCCTCCGACATATAAAGCAGTTTGGAGAAACTCCGGATCAACGGTGATAAGCTTACCTTCAGAATCGTGAGTAAAGAATGAATGATACGGATGGTCCAGACTTGCCACTACATAACCGTGACTTGCAAGCTCCATGAATGTCGATGCATTGCTCTGATAATAACCGAATGCGCCATGTGAGAATATGACAAGAGGAAGAGAGTGACTTGCGATATCTTCATCATCGGGATAGTAGAAATGAACCGGTACTTCTCTATAGGAACCGTCATTCTCAAACTCCTCGATACGGGATTCATCTATGAGGATTATGCTGTCTTCCTTAACCTCATATTCTCCGGTCAAAGGTCTTCCGTGATAGTCGGCAAAAACGAACGCCGGTATCATATTCACAGTAAGAAGAATTACACTTATCACTGCACTCATTACGATGGCAAACTTCTTTTTGGTCTTATTGTTCTTCCTGTATAAAACCGCGAACAGACCTGCAACAGCGATTCTTACCACAAGTATGGTAAGCAGAGCCTTAAATCTGAATCCGAGGTCGATACCCGGAAGGAAGACCATAAGAAGAAAGAGAACGAGTTCCGCAGAATCCGCCACGAACCTTCTCGGGGTCCATCTTCTTTTCGACGTGGGGCGTGTAAGCTCAAATGCCGTAAACCCGAGTTCCAGTATCAGTAATGCTGCAAGTAAAATGTATGCCATATAGTGCACCGCCTTTCTTACGGCGACTATATGGCATTACATAACCGTTCTCAACAGCTTACACGGCAAGATGCATTTTGCCGCGGTAAGATGCACAAATATCAGTCGAATCTCTCGTCTATGACTCTCTTGGACTTCTTCTCGGATCTCGGGAGCAGGCCGATCTCGACAACCTTAACGATAGGTGTGAATCCGATTCTGGACTTAACTGCAGCTGCAATCCTCTCACCGAGTTCATTGAAATCATACTCACCCGAAGTCTCGACATAGATCCTCATCGTGTCGCGGCCGTCGAGGTGTGATATGCGGATCTGATACTCGGAAGAGCACTCGGGGAATGTCTTCAGGATCTCCTCGATCTGAGCGGGGAATACATTGACGCCCTTGATCTTCATCATGTCGTCTGTTCTGCCCTTAATGACATCGATACGGGGGAACTTAGAGCCGCACTTGCAGGGCTCGGGGATGATTCTGGACAGATCATGAGTCCTGTAACGGATAAGAGGAGCTCCCTCCTTAACGAGAGTCGTGATAACGATCTCACCCCACTCGCCGTCCGGGAGCGGCTTCAGCGTAACAGGATCGATAATCTCAAGATAGATATAATCATCCCAGTAATGCATATACTTCTCGCCCGGGCAGTTGATGCCGATACCGGGGCCGTAGATCTCGGTAAGGCCGTAGATATCGAACAGTTCGATGCCGAGTTCATTGTGGATTCTCTCACGCATCTTATCGCCCCATCTCTCGGAACCGATGATGCCCTTCTTAAGATGGATCTTATCCTTGATACCTCTCTTCTCTATCTCTTCAGCAAGGAGCAATGCATAGGAAGATGTCGCACAAAGAACGGTGGACTTCATGTCCATCATGAACTGCAATTGCTTATCGGTATTGCCGGGTCCCATCGGAATACACATGGCACCGAGCTTCTCGGCACCTAACTGGAATCCGATACCTGCGGTCCAAAGTCCGTATCCCGGAGTGATATGAATGCGGTCCATATTGGTGATGCCAGCCATCTCGTAGCAGCGCTTGAACTGGATTGCCCAGTCGTCAACATCCTTGGCTGTATAGGGAATAATTACGGGAAGTCCCGTAGTTCCTGAAGAGGAATGGATACGCACGATCTGATCCTCGGGTGCAGTCATGAGTCCCAACGGATATGCCTCACGAAGGTCGTTCTTCTCCGAGAAAGGAAGCTTCTCGAAGTCCTCTGCCGAGTTAACGCCCCTGATACCGGCTTCCTCGAGCTTCCTGCCATAGAAGCTTCCCGCCTTAACGAGCGCCTCGATCCTGCTGTTAACCTGCTCCAGTTGCTTGTCACTGATCCTCATATTCCCTCCTTAAATTGACGCATATTCCAAAGCCTTGAAGTTAAGCTCGTGGAACTGCGGTTTAACCTTCTTTACCAGTGCTTCCTTAATGTCTTCGATGCCGACTTCACCGAGGAAACCTCCCCTTGCGGCGGCACCTAAGAGCACCATGTTCATTACCTTCGCTGAACCTAAGTCTGCCAGCGCTTTATCCGTGTTGACGATAACAAGCTTGCCTATAAGTCCGCCTTCGAGGGACTTAAGATAATCCGTCATCTTGGAGCCCTCATAAGCAGAGCCCTGAAGCGCAGCAGTTACGGGCATCATCGCGCGGTCGGAAGTTATCACTGTGCCGCCTTGCTTAAGGTAGGACAAAGCACGCACTGTCTCCGCGGGTTCGAAGCCGATTATAAGATCCGCACACCCGCTTCCGATAAGAGGCGACGAACATGTTCCTATGCGGAGGTAACTTAATACACTTCCGCCCCTCTGCGCCATGCCGATGGTCTCGGCAGATCTGACGCTTAAGCCTTTCGACATGGATGCGGCTGCAGTGAGCTTGCTCGCGAGAACAGTGCCCTGCCCTCCAACTCCGCAAAGAATGATATTTGTTGTACTCATTCCTTCACCGCCTTTCCGATGGCATTGCAGGGGCAGACCTGCGAACACAGGCCGCACCCGTTGCAAAGAGCGGTATCAATTGCCACATGTCCGTCCTTAAGAACAACACCGGGGCAGCCGATCTCACGGATACACATCTTGCAGTCGACGCACTTATCGAGGTCGACCTCATAAGGCGTCTCGGGCTTAAACAGCACTGCGCACGGCGCCTCGAAAAGAATCGCCTTCACACCCGGCTCGTCTGCGACTTTCTTCACGACTTCCACTGCCTCATCAAGCTTGAAAGGATCCTGCCTTACCACAGTCTCCACGCCGATTCCCCTAAAGATGCTCTCGATGTCGATCTTATCCGTGAACTCTCCCATCATAGTATGGCCTGTTCCCGGGTGAGGCTGGTGACCCGTCATGGCCGTAGTCGAGTTATCGAGAACTATGAGCGTCATGTCAGCCTGGTTATAAACTGCATTTACGACACCCGTTATTGCAGAAGCAAAGAATGTTGAATCGCCTACAAACGCAAAGCACTTGGTATCGGGCTTAACCCTGCCGACTCCCTGTGCGATGCCAAGACCCGCACCCATGCAAAGACAGGTATCAACCATATCAAGAGGCATGGCGTTACCCAGAGTGTAGCAGCCGATGTCGCCTGCAAATATCGTCTCCTTGCCCTTCATGGCCTTCTTGACGGCATAGAAGGAAGCTCTGTGGGGACATCCCGCACAAAGCACCGGAGGACGCACCGGAAGCTCAGGAGTATTCATTTTCTCACAGGAAGGGAGTTCCCATCCCATAAAGTCACTTATGTATTTCTGTACAAGATCCGGCATGTTCTCGCCTGAACGGGCGACATGTCCCGTCAGCTTACCCGTAATCTTCACGTCAATATGATTCTTACCGCACAAC
Organism: uncultured Eubacteriales bacterium; assembly: GCA_900314745.1. Taxonomy (GTDB): domain Bacteria; phylum Bacillota; class Clostridia; order Saccharofermentanales; family Saccharofermentanaceae; genus Saccharofermentans. The sequence goes on from OMWK01000005.1 coordinate 43,516, forward strand.
TGAAGAACATGTCTCTCGATATAAGGGTCAAGTTCCTCAATTACCAGGACTTCATCAACGTCATTAAGGAAAGTCGACACCAGCTTATCAGGGAACGGAAACGGCGTGCTTATCTTAAGAAGAGACGGCACCTGTTTCTTATCTGACCGGGCTTTTGTAACTATATCCAAAGCATTGGCAAAGGATATTCCCTGCGAGATAACACCATAAGTTGTATTACCCTCGATGAATGTATTAGGTGACGAGCGGTAAGAGAACTCCGCCGACAGCTTATCATTGCGCTCCTCTATCTTCGCATGATTGGCGTATGAAAGCTTTGGAAATATTACCCAGCGCTTGGAATCCTTAACGAATCCCTCAGGCCTGTGGTCCTCATACTCCGCATAATCACGCACGTCGATGCTCTGGTAGGAGTGGCACACTCGCGTAGTGGGACGCATAAAAACGGGAGTACCGTACTTCTCGGAAAGCTCGAAAGCTTCGAAGATCATCTCATAAGCTTCCTTCGCATCTGAAGGATCGAAGCACGGAACCTTGGAATACTCTGCAAATGTCCTGGTGTCCTGTTCTGTCTGTGATGAGATCGGACCGGGGTCATCTGCAACAAGGACTACCATTCCTCCCTTTACGCCTACATACTCAAGGCTCATCAAAGGATCGGATGCGACATTAAGTCCCACCTGCTTCATGGTAACCAGGGTTCTCGCTCCCGAATATGCTGCACCTGCGGCAACCTCCAGAGCGGCCTTCTCGTTGACGGACCACTCAACATATATGCTTCCGTCATTCTCTTTGGCTATAGTCTCGAGGACTTCAGTCGAAGGAGTACCCGGGTACCCTGCGACGAGATTGACACCTGCCGCTATGCAGGCCCTGCCTATCGCCTCGTTTCCCATCAGAAATTCTTTATGCATAACTTAACCTCTGCAAGTAATTACCAACTTAGAGATTATACAACAAATAAAGAAAGACCGCTCCGTATAAACGAAGCGGTCAGTAAACAATTCGATCGTTTCTTTAAGATCAGATCTTTCCGTCAGAACCGAGAACATACTTGATCTTATGGGCAACCATATCCTTAACAGCCTGACGAGCGGGCTTCAGGTACTGACGAGGATCGAAGTGATCAGGATGCTCTGCGAAGTACTTTCTGATGTTACCTGTCATAGCAAGACGGATATCGGAGTCGATATTGATCTTGCAGACTGCGAGCTTAGCTGCCTCACGGAGCTGCTCCTCAGGGATACCAACAGCATCAGGCATGTTTCCGCCGTACTCGTTAACCATCTTAACGAATTCCTGAGGTACGGAAGAAGAACCGTGCAGAACGATAGGGAATCCGGGAAGTCTCTTGATGCACTCTTCGAGAACGTCAAAGCGAAGCGGAGGAGGTACGAGGATACCGTCAGCGTTTCTTGTGCACTGAGCAGCTGTGAACTTATAAGCACCGTGTGATGTACCGATTGCGATAGCGAGGGAGTCGCAGCCTGTTCTGGAAACGAACTCTTCAACTTCTTCAGGTCTTGTGTAAGCTTCCTTACCGGACTCTACAGCAACCTCATCCTCGATACCAGCGAGAGTACCAAGCTCAGCCTCAACAACTACGCCGTGAGCATGTGCATACTCAACAACCTGCTTTGTGAGGGCGATATTCTCTTCAAAAGGCTTGGAAGAAGCATCGATCATGACAGATGTGAAACCGCCGTCGATACAGTTCTTACAAAGTTCGAATGTGTCACCGTGGTCAAGGTGCAGTGCGATCGGGATCTGAGGATTCTCGATAACTGCTGCCTCAACGAGCTTTACGAGATATGTGTGATTAGCGTAAGCTCTTGCGCCCTTGGAAACCTGAAGGATAACAGGGCTGTTAAGCTCGCCTGCTGCCTCTGTGATTCCCTGAACGATCTCCATGTTGTTAACGTTGAAAGCACCGATAGCGTAACCGCCGTCATAAGCCTTCTTGAACATTTCGGTAGTTGTTACCAATGGCATAAGCTACAATCTCCTTTGAATAATGTTAGGATAGAATGCTTGTCGAACCTGATCAACAAACTTCTTGTATTTTACCATATATATTCAGGAATTAGTACGAGTAACTCTATAGATATCAACATCATAGGTTCCATAACCTATCTCATTGGTATAAGGCATGTAATAGGAACCCATATACTCTATCGATATACCGTCAGCGTCCTTAAAGTAATATTCATAGTACGAGATCGGCTCGAGATCATATAACTCAAAATCAAATGCACTGAATATATAGCATTCGTCCGTGTAATCCCATACCTCATCAGCCTGATCGATGTAGGTATAGTCCAGATCAAAGACGTCGTAGCTCTGAAGCACCGTAAAGGTCTCCTGCGTTACATAATGGCTCGATTCCGGGAAATAGTAACCCGCCACTCCCAAAGTCTCCTCATAGAAGTGGATGAACACGGGATTTCCGCCCGCCATCGCAGTGACATCGGAGATCATCCGGTCTCTGTCGTTGTTACTGACAATGCGGTATTCTCCGTAAGCGTTCACGAAGAAGGTGACCGTCATGAAAGCTACAAGGATGATCGCAGGAACTTTCCTGTTCTTACACAAAGTCACAAGACAGGCAACGAATACTATGCCCGCTCCCGAGAGAATGTAGAAGTATCTGTTAGCAAATATCGGTAGAACGAATTTTGTCACGAGGAAGAATCCCGTCACAGAAAGTCCCAGAGTAATTGTTAAGTATATGAGCTTATAAAGATTGGGCCAGCCTTCCTTGATCTGCTTGACGCTTACAAGCTCGCTCAGCCTGTTAACTTCCCTGAATCGTCCCTTCTTAATAAGCAGGAGGTAATTGATGAACGGCATGAAGATTATGAGCACTACTGACGGGAAAGCAAAAAGAAGGTTCCCGTAGCTTATGACCATGCCGATGAAAGCAATATACAGAGCATAAGGCCATGTATTCGTGCTGTTCCAGAAGTGATCCATGGCATTTCCGGCCTGTCCGAGAAGAACTATCAGCCACGGTATGTAAAGCACCGCAACAATAACGCCGCTTATAAGGAACTTTTTTACGTTATCCTTCTTCTTCATTATGATCGAACCGATAACGTTGACGCCGTAAACGCAGAACGCCGCGATCAGTGAGACGTTATGCGTATACATGCACATGAGCGCAAAGACAGTAAACTTAACAAGGTCACTCTTCTTATCGCCGAAGAATGCAAGCATCGAATAGATGAACATTCCCGTCGTCAGAACATAAGCCAGTACCGTGGGCCTTATGGCAACACCAAAATAATAGTTATATCCGGAAACAAGGAAAAGAAATGCGGCAAGAAAAGCACACGTCTTCCCCATGAGTCTTCGAAGGGGAAACATGGCCAGAAAGAAAAGCACAGACAGAATGATTGCCGTGCAAAGACGAAGGCTCAGAAGGCCGGTGCCGAACACCTCCGAGAAGATCTTCAGAACTATCGAGTACAGCGGCGGGCTGTAGTCGAGCTTGATAAGATCGAACATCTCCTTCCACGAATGAAGGTTCAGAAAATACTGATATGAATTATCGTAAGCCGTGCAGTTCTCATGGCACAGAACAAAGCTCCATACCAAAAGTGCAGCTGTGAAAGCGAAGCCTGCAAGCGCATACAGTATCGATGTTTTCTTAGTCTTCTCCATAACCTGCTTATGATACCATAATTATCACTTAACCGTCAGTTTATTACCATGCGGTTAAAGAGGAAATGCCACGGCCTCACGGTACAGCGTCTGCAAGGTTTCTATGAAGTGATCCAGGCTTTTCCTGCTGTCAGTCTTATGCGTACACAGCACCAGGTGGAATCGCTCCTCACAGTCAAACGGTATCCAGGACAAAAGCCCGCTGTGATCATTCAAAAATCCCGGTGCCAGGCAGATCCCTCTTCCCGATGCAACGTTTATGCAAGTGCTGTCGTGATCCGGACTGTTAAAGTAGTCTATCCTGCCTGATGATATAAGTCTTTGCTGTACCTGCTTAAGCGCAGGCGGCGACCCGCCTCCGACCATCAAAGTCCTGCCGTAAAGATCCTCTTCCCTTATCAGGTCTTTTGAAGCCAATGGATCGTTCCTTTCAGAAATGAGATAGATTCTGGAATCAAAGAGCTTATGCACATTTATGCCCGGAATATGCCTGGTCTGCTCCTCAAGCGCAAAGAACACATCAGCCTCACCTTTAAGAAAGGTCTCGATGCCGTTCTCATACTGAAAGACCGGAGTTATCTGAACTCCGGGCATGTCATTCCCGAATCTTCGTATCGCTTCAGGAAGAAAGTAAACAGCCTGCCTTACCATGAGACAAATGCTTATATTATCCGTGTATCTGGCACTGAAGTTCTGCCCGAGTTCAATGGCACGCTTCAGCTCCTTCCTCATTCCCGTAAGATACTGTGTAAACTGCTCACCTGCGGGCGTAAGGGATGCACCTTTCCCGCCCCTCTCGAAAATTGCAAAGCCGACCTCCTCTTCAAGAAGCCTTATCTGATAAGAGAATGTCGGCTGACTCACAAAACAGTTCTCCGCAGCTCTGCTGAAGTTAAGCGTATGCGCAAGTTCTATACAGTAATCTATCTGTTTTGTATTCATGGAACACCTCGCATGCTATTTAATTCTTAAATTGATTATACAGCATTTCTATTGGACTTATAAATAATTCAACAGCGATAATGTAATCACAAGAGTAAATCAGATCACCCCAAAGGAGGATAAGATCATGGCAAAAGTATTGATAGCATTCTTCTCCAGAGCAGATGAGAATTATTTCGGCGGAGCGATGAGATATGTGACTGTCGGCAACACAGAAATCGCTGCAGGGCTTGCCAAGGAACTGACCCACGCGGACACCTTTAAGATCGAGATGCAAAAGCCCTACTCTCCCGTATACCTGACCTGCATCGATGAAGCGAAGAAAGATTTAAGGGAGAACGCACGTCCTGAGCTTACTAACTACCTTGAGAGCATAGATGAATACGACACCATTGTGCTCGGATACCCAAACTACTGGGGAACGATACCGATGGCAGTGGCTACATTCCTTGAAAGATATGATTTTACGGGTAAGACGATCCTCCCCTTCTGCACCAACGAAGGAAGCGGAATGGGATCTTCCGAACGTGATGTTAAGAAGTACGCTAAAGGAGCTGATGTTAAGAATGGACTGTCGATTACGGGCTCCCAGGCAGCAAATTCAAAAGATGACCTTAAGAAATGGCTTGCAGCTAACGGAATAATCTAAGGAGACGATATCTGATATGGAATACACCAAAGGTTATGTTTATGAATTAATGGACCAGGGAGGTCCGACTGACAACAGAGAACCTTACTTCAGGGAAGCTGTTGAAGAGATGATGAGAGCAAGAGTTCTCTGTGCCAAAGCAAATGCGTGCATGCCTGATGATCCCGCTTATGTAGGATACCTGGAAGAACTCTTCGGAAGAAAACTTGATGATGTAAGGATACTTACCCCGTTTACATGTGATTTCGGAAACCGTGTAAAATTCGGCAAAGGAGTATTTATCAATCATTCAGCAATCCTTTCCGCATCCGGCGGCATCGAATTCGAAGACGGAGTAATGTCCGCACCGGGACTTCACATCGCGAGCATCAACCACGATATGAACGAACGGCACACCAAATACACTTATGGAAAAGTTCTCGTTAAAAAGAATGCCTGGCTTGGGATGAACGTAACGATCTGTCCGGGCGTCACGATTGGAGAATACGCAGTAGTGGCAGCAGGCGCAGTAGTAACAAAGGACGTACCTGCATATGCAGTAGTCGGAGGAGTACCTGCAAAAGTCATAAAGATGCAGGATTCATCGCAGCAGAAAGAATAAAGGAGAAATTCAAAATGGAATACGTAACACTTAACAACGGGATCAAATGTCCTGCAATCGGAATCGGCACTTATATGCTTAAGCCGGAAGATGCCAGAAACAGCGTCAGGGAAGCACTTAAGATGGGATACTCTCTTATCGATACGGCAAACGCATATGTCAACGAGAGAGCTGTCGGAAGAGGAATGAAGGAAAGCGGCATCAAGCGAGAGGACATCTTCCTCTCCACCAAGCTCTGGCCGAGCGAATACGAGAATCCCGATGCTGTCAACGAGACCCTTGCAAGGCTGGGCGTCGACTATGTAGATCTCCTCTATATCCATCAGCCGGCAGGCAACTGGCTAGAAGGCTACCGTCTTCTCGAGAAAGCATATAAGGAAGGCAAAGCAAGAAGCATCGGCATCTCCAATTTCGAGGGGAGGTACATAGAAGAGCTCGAGACGAAGTGGGAGATCGCACCGCAGTTCATACAGGTTGAAGCGCACCCCTACTTCACCCAGAAAGAGCTTCGCAAGACACTCGACAAGTACGATATCAAGCTTATGAGCTGGTATCCTCTGGGACACGGCGACAAGTCGCTTATAAACGAGCCCGTCTTCGCAGAACTCGGAAAGAAATACGGCAAGAGCCCGGCCCAGATCATTCTTCGCTGGCATACGCAGATGGGATTTGTAGTAATACCCGGAAGCAAAAATGTCGATCACATCAGGGACAATCTGAACATCCTGGACTTCACTCTTACAGACGAAGAGATGCAGACGATCGCCAGACTCGATAAGGGGCAAAGATACTACCACAGGACCGAAGAACAGCTCGTTCAGTTCGCCGCCTGGCATCCGAAGTTCGAGACCTGATAATTTTACACCAATAAAAACGCCGGGAATTCCCGGCGTTCATTATTACGATTGTTATCTTCGTTCCGCTTACTGTCTATGATCCGCTTCCTTTAATAACGACTCAATAACAGTATCACATAACGACCACTATATGGTCATATTCGCCCTCAGGCACTTCAACAGAAGAAGGATCATCGGAAATAACAAACCCGATGTTCTTGCTTCTGAAGAAAGTCTCCATCATATCCACCTTACAAAAATCCGGGAAGAAATATCCGTCCCAGATCCTCTGGTTCCAGATAACAAGATAGCTGTCCTCTGTATACTCCGTGTTCTCCTCAGAAGATGCCGCGAGAGCATTCCATGCATCGTCATACCATAAGTCACTGGGGATATAATCATCACCGCCCACGAGATAATCGTAATTAAATAGCACATGACCTCCGAGCACCGCGATAACAAGATACAAAGCTACAGCAAGGTAGAAGCACTTCATCTTCTCCGAAGTAAACTTGTTAAGCATATAATAGCAGAAGATTCCTCCCACCAGTATCGCAATCGTTCCCATATAGCGGTAGAAGCTTCCGAACCCCTCTGCCTCCTCTACACTCATCGAGAAGATGTACATCAGGATCATAAAGAAAACGTATACCCAATAAGTTATGAACACATACTTAAACCAGAACTTAGGCTCCTTCTTCTTCTCGAAGATAATGAGAAATACAAATCCGAAGAAAACTCCCCACACGAGCATTACCTGAGCGTATTCGCTCATAAAGGATACGGACTGTACAATCACACCCTTAATGACATATTGTATAAGATCTGGTGACTTATCGTTAAGAAGGTCAAGAAATCTCTCAACTGACGACGCCTGTCTACTTTGGCTGATATCAGTGTATATGAACGAATTTCTTATCCTGTACAGCAAATTCAGCACCACGGGAATAGCAGCAACGAGGATCGTTCTTAATGCTTTCCCCTTCTTCAATGCTATGAACAGTGCAAGTGCTGCAGCTAGAAAGAACAATCCGGAGAACTTCACCATAACAAGAAAAGACAGTATCAGAATAAGCGACACGACATCCTTCTTCTCATCAAACTTCGTCTCAGCGATGAACACGATACATCCAAGCGCCACCATTCCAAGAGTTCCGTCTACAGCCAAAGACAAGGTGCTTACAGCAACTGAAGTAAGAAACACGAACGATGCTGCGGCACATATACCAAGAAGAACCTTCTTAAGCTTATCCTTACACTTCGCAAGCACAGCGAAAAGCACACTTACCGATGCCATATTCAATGCAGCCTGAGCCGTAAAACAATTAGCGATACTAAAACCGAACGACTTAGTCACTATATATATCCAAGTCGCGGTTCCGGGGGGATATGTGCTGAATCCGATTTCAGGTGTAACGGGATAAGAATCATCATAAAAAATAACCTTACACATTCTGTACCAGTGACTGAAATCATCAGGATTTGAAAGTCCCCTGTCTCTTGTTATGAAGCGTATCCAGGTCACGCCAAGGATCATGAATACAATCACCGGATCAGCAAAAGTTAAAGGTATCTTATTAATCCTATCCTTCCCTGTAAAAAAAAGTGATACGGGAATCATCAAACATCCTGTAGTAATGAAGATCCAATATCCGACATTAAGCACGCCGGCAACTCCCGCAAGATATAGAACTAATACCGCCGAAGATATGAACATCAATGGGAAGAAACAAGCTTTCTTTCCAAGCACGGAAGTATAAAGAATGTAAAAGCCGATTACAGCAAAGATAAACAAGACCGACTCCATGTTCTCATTATACTACATTGAAAGGCGTTAGTCATAAAAAAGCGCCGGTACTTACCGGCGCTTCCATTAACACATTATTGGTTCTTCTTATGAGAATAAGTAGTACAGCAATCCTAATGCAACGATCGCGAGGATGATCGCGATGATGACTCTGAAAGCGGATACAGGTGACTTTCCTGCGATCCTGCCTGTCTGTCCGTTAACAACGAAGTTATAGATCGTTCCGTTGAACTTGAAATTCGAGATCCAGATAGGAGCAAGAAGATACTTGAAAGTAATCTTGTCATAAGAAGTCGCGAGCTTAACATCCTTAACGCGGTCAGCCTTATATCTCGCCCTGACGTTCTCTCTAATGTGCTGCTCGAGCTTCGCCCTGATCTGACTTTGTGCAATATTCCATCCGTCATCAAGACCCAGTGAATATCTCTCGGCAGCGAAGCCTGCAATGAACTGGGGATCGTAATCACGGAGCTTAGAGAAGTCAAAGCTCGATACTGTCTTGATGTTACTGTCATTCGTCTTCGTGCTGGCATAGACAACTTCATCGTCGATGAACTCATCGTGAACACCGCTGCACTTATACCATCTGGTCTTCGTGTTGCCGTCCTTATCCTTGTAATCCTTGCCGTAGCTTGCGGAATAGGATGATGTCGTCTGTGAATCGAATGTCCAGTAAGGAAGGTAGATGCCGTGGAACTCCTTGGCTTCGCAGCTCTTCTTCGCCTTGGAAGGAGCAAAGAGCTTCTTGCCGAGCCAACTCTTGAAGAGCTCTGCCGCCCTCTCTCTTGATATCTCGAAAGGAACGATGCCGCCGGGAGCCATTACATCCTCGTCATCATCTACGGGCATTACGTTAGTGGATCCGCAGAAAGGACAGGTCGAAGCAGTCTCGGTCATGTCGTACATTGCGGAACCGCCGCAGTTCTTACAGGTGATATTCTTCTTCTTTGCTCCCCAGTCCTTGCTTGTACGAAGTTTGGCGGAATTGAAGTCAATCTCCTGTGTAGCAGTTCCTGCCTCATCAGGCTTAGGCAGTTCCTTGTGATAACCGCAGTATTCGCAGGTCATCGACAGTGTTGCCGGGTCATAAGCTACAGTAGCGCCGCAATTGGGACATTTCTTATCGGTAATGTCTTCGGTAGCACCCTGTACGATCTCTTCAGGTAAATTCTCATTCTCTGCCATGGTCCCTCTCCTCATATAAAAATCATTACCGAAATTATAACATATTCAAATTATGTTGATACTATTAGGGCAACAAAAAACTCCTTCTTGCGAAGGAGTTTTCTTAAGTCCGGTTTAAGGATTTCAGACTATGCCCTTACGCTCATCGACAGGGATGTATTCACGTCTCTTGCTTACGCACTTATAAGCAGGACGCATGATCCTTCCTCCTGTGACAACCTCCTCGATCCTGTGAGCACTCCAGCCCGCGATTCTTGCACTTGCAAAAATCGGAGTAAAGAGTTCCGGAGGTATGCCGAGCATTGAATAAACAAAGCCCGCATAGTAGTCAACGTTTGCACACATGATCTTGTCAGACTTCTTGACTTCGTGGAAGACCTCGGGAGCAATTCTCTCGACCATCGTATAGAGGTTGAAGATATCGTCCTTTCCTGTCTCCTTCGCAAGCTCCTCAGCGTGCATCTTAAGAAGTCTTGTTCTAGGGTCAGAAAGTGTATATACAGCATGTCCGATACCGTAGATGAGGCCCGACTTGTCAAAGGCCTCCTTCCTGATGATCTTGGCAAGATAATCTCTGACCTGATATTCATCAGTCCAGTCACTTACCTTTTCGCGCAGGTCGCACATCATGGCGTAAGCCTTGTTGGATGCGCCGCCGTGCTGAGGGCCCTTAAGAGAGCCTACTGCAGCCGCAATGGCGGAATATGTGTCAGTACCCGTGGAAGATACCGCGTGAGTTACGAAGGACGAATTGTTACCGCCGCCGTGCTCAGCATGAAGTACAAGCGCGAGGTCAAGAACACGTGCCTCAAGTTCTGTGAACTCTCCGTCGGGACGGATGAGATGCAGGATGTTCTGTGCCGTGCTGTACTCGGGCACGGGATCATGCAGGAAAAGACTCTTATGCTCAACGTAGTGAAGTCTTGCCATGTAACCGTAAGCGATCATTACAGGGAATCTCGCTATGAGTTCGATGCACTGGCGCATAACGTTGGATACTTCAAGTGAATCCGGATTGCTGTCGTAGGAATAAGAAGCAAGAACGGATCTTGCAAGCTTATTCATGACATCAGGGCTCGGAGCCTTCAGGATCATGTCCTCGGTAAATCCGTCAGGAAGAGGTCTCTTGGAGGAAAGCAGCGCTCTGAACTCCTCGAGTTCCTTCTCCGTGGGAAGATCTCCCGTGATGAGAAGGAAAGCGATCTCCTCATAACCGAATCTCTTCTTATAGAAACCGTTAACAAGGTCTGTTACTTCATAACCCTGGTAGTAAAGTCTTCCGTCTACAGGCATTCTGTCTCCGTCATCCATAAGGTAACTCATTACCTCACCGACTTCAGTAAGACCTACGAGAACACCCGTACCGTCGTTGTTACGCAAGCCGCGCTTTACGTTATATCTTCCGTAGAGCTCGGGTTCGATCTTAGCCTTCTTACCCGCAACCTTGGCGAGTTTGCTTATTATTTCTTCGTTGTTCATTTCAGCCATCAGGCATTCTCCTTGGTGTAATTAAGAAGGCCTCCTGCGAGGAGCATATCCTTCTGTCTGTCTGAGATCACGAGCTCAGTCTCAAAGGAATAACCCTGAGTCTTGTTTGTGATCGTAACAGTCTTGCCGGAAGCGGCAGCCTCAACCTGCTCTCTTGCATTCTCGATAACGAGCTCATCGAGCATGTTGATCTTATCGTAGTCAGCAGCATCCTTGAATGTTAAAGGAAGGATACCGTTGTTGATGAGGTTTGCCATGTGGATTCTAGCGAAAGAGAGTGCGATTACACCCTTAACGCCAAGCTGCAAAGGTGCAAGAGCAGCGTGCTCTCTGGAAGAACCCTGACCGTAGTTCTGTCCGCCGATGATGAATCCGCCGTTGTTCTCCTTCGCTCTTGCCGGGAACTGCTCATCACAGGGTGTGAGACAGTAGTCTGCAAGGTAAGGGATGTTGGATCTGAACGGCAGAAGCTTCGCATTGGAAGGCATGATGTGGTCTGTCGTGATGTTGTCCTCAACCTTTATGAGTGTCTTGCCCTCAACTGTATCAGCGAGCTTATGGTGTGCAGGGAAAGGCTTGATGTTAGGTCCTCTTACTACCTCTACATCCTCAGGTGTAGCAGAAGGCATGATAACCATGTTGTCGTTAACCTTGAATGCATCAGGCATTGTTACTACCGGCGGCTCACCGAAGTCAGCAGGGTTTGTAACTACACCTGTGATAGCGGCAACAGCAGCAACCTCAGGGCTTACAAGATAGATGGAAGCGGACTTCGTTCCGGATCTTCCGTAGAAGTTTCTGTTATTTGTTCTTAAGGATACAGCGTTAGTCTTAGGAGACTGACCCATACCGATACAGGGACCGCATCCGCACTCGATGATTCTTGCACCTGCTTCGATCATGTCGGCAAGAGCACCCATCTCAGCGAGCATGTTGAATACCTGCTTGGATCCGGGAGCGATAACGAGTGAAACATCAGGATGAACTGTGTGACCCTTCAGGATCTTAGCAACCTTGAGCATGTCGTAAAGTGAAGAGTTTGTGCAGGAACCGATGCAGCACTGGTCAACCTTAAGACCCTCGATCTCCTTAACTGTTACAACCTGGTCAGGCATGTGAGGCTTAGCAACGAGAGGTACGAGTTTGGAAAGATCAATCTCGATCTCCTCATCGTAAACTGCATCCTCGTCAGCCTTGAGCTCTGTCCATACCTCTTCTCTTCCCTGTGCCTTGAGGAAAGCCTTAGTAACCTCATCAGAAGGGAAAACGGATGTTGTAGCACCGAGCTCGGCACCCATGTTTGTGATAGTTGCTCTCTCGGGAACTGTGAGAGATGCAAGTCCGTCACCTGCATACTCGACGATCTTGCCTACACCGCCCTTAACGGACATGATGCGGAGAACCTCGAGGATGATATCCTTGGCTGTTGTCCAGGGAGCGAGCTTATTCTTCAATGTAACTCTTACCATCTTGGGCATTGTGATGTAGTAGGGACCGCCGCCCATTGCCACTGCAACGTCAAGTCCGCCTGCACCGATGGCGAGCATTCCGATACCGCCGCATGTAGGTGTGTGAGAGTCAGAACCGAGAAGTGTCTGACCCGGAACACCGAATCTCTCGATGTGAACCTGGTGGCAAACACCGTTACCGGGACGGCTGAATCTGATGCCGTGCTTATTCGCTACTGTCTGGATGTACTTGTGGTCATCAGCATTCTCGAAGCCGGACTGAAGCATGTTGTGATCGATGTAAGCAACAGAGAGCTTAGTCTTAACCTGATCGATGCCCAGAGCCTCGAACTGGAGGTAAGCCATGGTACCCGTAGAATCCTGTGTAAGTGTCTGGTCGATTCGAAGAGCGATCTCCTCGCCAACCTTCATCTCACCGGAAAGTAGATGGTCCTTAATGATCTTCTGCGAAATTGTTAAACCCATGAAAGTTCCTCCATGTATATAAATAATACGTACGCATTAAATTATGCCACGAAGAGCATTATATTGGTCGCGGCTTGATGTTGTCAATTTTAATAAGGATTTTCGGATAATCAGGCAAAAGATTGGACCTTCACTTTGCCTGCTGTCTGCTTATGGCCGAATTACAAACGAATATATTCGCCAATGAAATGCAGAGCATTAACAGCATGACATAAACGATGCCCCACTTCGTAAGCAAGCTTCCTACAGCGGAAAGGAAGAGCGCACCTGCTTTTTTCGCTGTGTTTAATGCAACCAGGCTTCCCTGCTGTGCTTCGACCTCGTCAACCTTAAGAGAGATATTCTGCACAAGAGTAATAAACGGATCACGTGCAAATGCAATCATAAAATAACCTGCGATCATGATCGCTCTCTTCCCTGTGTTTCCTGTAATCCACGGAAGGATCTGCAGGATCAGACCAGCCGTAAGCATTATTGACACCAGAACAGCAGCACGGTCCTTGAAAGTTGAATAGGTCCTGCTCATGAGGATATTCGATAAAAATCTGAGCAGATAAACCAAGGAAGATATGAGTCCGAGAAGCCAGATAATATGCCCAGGTTCATGATCATTAAGCAAAGTCTGGAAGTTAAGCCGCGCATATGTAAGTCCTGTTCCCGTTATCGCCGTAAACATGGCAAAAGATATGAGAAGCAGTATACCGAACGAGCTCATAGACGCACGTCTTCTCTTCTTTTCCAGATTTCTGATACAAATCTCATTTGAAGAAGTATCCCCACGTGTGATAAACACCGCACATACCACACCCGCAGAGCTTAAGCCCATGCAGGCGAACATAGGAAGATAAGCATTAATCTCAAAAAGAGAGCCGCAAAGCAAAGATGTGATCATCATGACTATTGAAGTTATACCGCTTGCATCAGATTGATATGTGACATACATATCTTCCTTGTACTCGCTCACAAGTTTACGCTTCAACACAGCTGTTCCTATAGCACTCAGTGTGTGAGCAATACACTTTATAAACCCTCCTATAAGAACAACAATGAACCCGGGAGCGAACGTAATGCAGGCAGAAGACAGCACGAAGCAGACACTTCCCGTGATTACAGCAGTTTTGTTGCCGACGCGGTTTATCCACTTAAGAAGAGGGTACTGAATAATCAGAGAGAAACCGAGCGAAAGGAATGTCAGCCATGATACAGCCGCCACCGACAGGCCTTTCACTTCAGTAAGGAACATCGCATCATAGACAATGAAAAACAAAAGGTCCGTCTCTAATGCAGTATATCCGAGATACCACCGGAAAAAACTGTTACTGTAACGAGCTCTGATGCTTCCCATTTCCGTCCTGCCTTAAGTGTCCGTTCCAGTATTCCAAAGATCTCCGTCTGGCTTCTTTCAATTCCTCATCCGTAAACACACCCGGAAGAATAACAGAAGCTATACAGATCCTGGCTGCGTGTATTCCTCTGATCCTCTCCTTCATGTCAGACAACACTTTATCTTCAATATCCGGATAGTAGGACTTAAGATAAACGTCAAACAAAGCTCCGGCTTTTAACTTATCGACTCCTAACTTCGCGACGCATTGTTCATCGGTCATGAATGAAGGAAGGAAAACATAATGCGAATACATACAAAGATGATCAAACACCGGGTCCCCCTTACCGCTTATAACAAGATCGATGAACTTTATCCCGTCATTAAATATCATCGCATTTCCGGGGTGACAGTCACCATGAATAAAATGATCCGAATCAGGTATCGATGCTATGATATCCGAGATTTTCTGAATCTCCTCCTCATTGCAGTAAGCGTGATCTATTTGCTGTGCACATGATAACGATATGCCCTTAAGATCCTGAATGCTCTCATCACTCATGCTGATCTTATGCATACTCTTCACCGCTCCTGCGAAAAGCTTAATCAGTTCCTGACAATTTCCTGTACCACACCTTATGGCTTCCTCAATTACAGTACCACCAAGCCTGTCGAACATGACACCATACCGGGTATCCGAACGGACCATCTCATACGCCTTAGGAACAGGCAGCCCCTTCCCGTATGCTATCCGTGTATGTTCAAGTTCCAGCCTGATACGCTCATACGGAACCGACTGTTTATACAGCTTGATAACCTTGTCACTGCCGATCGCATATACTATGGCCTTTCTTCCCTGTCCAATAATCTGAAGATCGGGTGATTCCTGTTTTCTGAATTCATCCCAGCTTCCTTCGGGAGGATAGAGACTTCTTTTATCAGTCTTTCCGGTCTCGAGCAAAGGAAACTCTTCCAAATGAATATAGTTTGTAGGTATCATGTATTCAGGCAGAATATCCAGAAGTTTCTGTCTCATCATGACCTCATCAACAATTATGTCACCGGTATAGAAAACAATTATGGATGAGATATCTTTATAAACAAATCCCCTGACTACAAGATTCTTGATGCCGCTTACCTGTCTTACCGCGTTTCCCACCTCATCAGGCTCAATTCTGTAACCGTTAATCTTGAACATCTCATCGATTCTTCCGCATATAACAAGATCACCGTCAGAAGTCATCATTCCGGCATCACCTGAATGAATAATTGTCCCGTTTATTTTCTTCCTGGTCAGTTCAGGAAGATTCAGATATCCCCTGACAAAAGGATCGCGGAAACACAACTCTCCGGTATACCCTGCCGGAACCTCTTTACCGTTCTCATCAAGGATAAGGATTTCAACATCCGACTGTGGCTTACCGACAGGTGCCGGAGTCTGCGGATGTGTCAGTTCCTTCAGCGTCAGAAGACATCCGGACTCAGTTGATGCATAGCAGTTGATACATCTTGTTCCATCAAGATACAAACCATCCGCAGGTTCACTTGACAGAACACATGTCTTAAGACTCTTTTTGAGAGGGAGCAGTTTACGGAGCCTGGAAGGTGTAAGATACCCGCAGTTAACATCATTTCTGCAAAGATATTCGGCAAAACTTTCCGAGTCATCACAATACTCATAAGGAACGATCGCCACAGCGTTTCCGAACACACTTGAGAATCCGACGATAATAGGCATTGATACAAAGCTTATCGGACTCATGACAGAATATGTATCCTCAGGAGCGAGAATCGGAACTCCATTCAGGATTGCTGATTTCCATGCATTAATAAGCGTTCCGTATTCATGCATGACACCTTTGGGATTTCCGGTAGTTCCCGATGTGTAAGCTATATAGCAAAGGCTGTGAAGATCGGAAGTCTCATATCCGTCTATAGGTTCCGTTCTTTTTATCTCTTCCCATAAAGACTCATCAACAAACAGTTTACAGTTACAGTCTTTCCTTATGAAATCAGTTCTTTTATCGTTACCTGTCTCTGCTAAAACAAATGCAGCCCCTGCCCTGATAGTCCCGATCATGCAGGCATAAAGATCTGTGCCTCTGGGAAGACAGTACATTACGACGTCCTCGGTACCTATCCTTCTCGATTTAAGCCAGGCATAGATTCTTCCGGTGACAGTCCAGTATTCCTTGAAAGTTAACCTGTTCTCAGATTCATACTTAATAGCTGTCCTGTCCGGCGTATTCAGCACATGCTCATAAAGAGTATCGAGTATTGTATTATCAACCATACCGTCCTCCTGTACGATAATCAGCCGTTAATCTCTAAGTTCCTGAAGGACATAGCCGATTATCGAAGCGGCGGAAGCTGCATTAAGCGATTCTGCCTTACCCTGCATCCTTATCTTCACCTTGATATCGCACTGATCTATGGTGGAAGCCTTAAGTCCCGCGCCCTCATTTCCTATGAAATACGCGGCCGGCAGATCAATCTTCGCCTGACTTAAGTCATCGCCGTGAAGCTCTGCCGCGATGACCTTAACTCCCTTGCCGTGAAGTGCGCTTATCATATCATTTGAATTTTCAAAGGATGTAATATTCACTCTCCAGATGGAACCCATCGAAGCACGGATGACCTTGTCGTTAAAAGGATCCACAGTGTTCTTGGTGATAAGAATCCCTGTGAAATCAAAGGCATCCGCGATCCTTATCATGGTTCCGAGGTTGCCCGGGTCCTGTATATCCTCAAGGCACATGAAGATATCCTTCCCGTCCCCTCTTAAAACCACATCTCCCGAAGAAACTGGTCGTTTTGCAACAAGCGCCATCCCCTGAGGGTGTACGGTCTGCGATATCTTCTTAAAACACGTCTCGCTTAAAATAAGGCACTCGCATGAGAACCGGTCCGCATGCGCGATTGCCCACGAAGCGTGTTCTTCATCAGCAACCACAATTGAAGGCACAACGCCGCATCCGAGCGCGTCCTCACAGCCTCTCACACCCTCAATGAATACGACGCCCTCACGGCGTGCATTCTTACCGTCATGAAGCGAAGCCAAATACTTTACTTTTGGATTGTCTTTGCTTGTGATGATATCCACGAATTCACCCGTTACTGATCATAAACAACAAAGAGCGCACTTAATGAAGGAACTCCAGCCTGCATAGGACCGAAGCTTATTCCCTTTATTACGGCGTCTGAACTTAGTGACACGGCAGGAGCCTCTACGGGTTCCAGCTTAAAATCGCGCCCGCTGTCGTCCAGCTTGAAGTATGCGCCCTTGTGTCCCCTGTTGATAAAAACCACAACCTTGCGTGCACCCTGGGAAGGAAGCACGGTATTGCCGAATGCATCCCTGCTCTCATTATCAAGGAACCTCTCGAAAACGATTACGTCTTCGGAAGTGTAAAGCGTCCTGTAAAAACCGGTGCGGAGGACCTGATTCTCTACACGAAGCTTAGCAAGCTTTCTGCAGTATTCAAGCTGCTCCACGCCTTCACGGGGAACCTTGCCCCACGGATACGTCCTTCTGTTGAACGGATCCTTATATCCGTCCATGAGAATCTCATCGCCGTAATAAACACAGGGAGCTCCGATGTATCCGATCTGAATTGCGTAACCTAACTTGCAAAGGTCAGCACACCTTGAAGCCTCGGACTCGGGTACACATATCTTCTGCTGGTCTTCCTTGTTATCGGTATCCCACGGCTTGCTCATCATTGTATAAGCGCGCGGAACATCGTGTGAAGACAGAAGGTTCATTATGCAGTAGTAGCTCTGCGCGGGATATCTCTCGCGGAAGCCTTCCAGACGTGCGTTGAACACCTTTGCCGATACATATCCCTGAAGGAACTCGAGCACTGTGGTCCTGAACGTATAACCCATTACAGAATCATGCGTGGAACCGAGCATAAAGTCTCTGTATGAACCATAGGAGCACTTATTGCTCGCGTCCTCCCATACTTCACCGACGAGCATGCCTTCCCCGCCGGTCTTAGCCTTAATGACATCCCTCATCTGTCTGATGAAAGAATCAGGAAGCTCATCAGATACATCTAGTCGAAGTCCTGACGCACCTCTTCCAATCCAAGTGTCTACGACACCGCCGTCGCCGAAGATGAACTTTCTGTAGGAAAGATCATTCTCATCGACATTGGGAAGATCGGGGAAACCCCACCACGAATCGTAAACGGTGTACCCGTCCTCATTCTTATAGAAGTTGTACCAGGATCTGTACGGACTCTCCACGCCCTTCTCGTACGCTTCAAAAGCACCCGTGCCCTCATACCTTCCGAACTTGTTGAAGTAACGGGAATCAGCTCCGGTATGCGAGAACACGCCGTCGAGAATGAGTCTTATGCCCTTCTCCCTGCACGCGTTCTGAAGCACAGCGAAAGCCTCGTTGCCGCCAAGCATCGGATCCACATTATGGTAATCGGCAGTATCGTATCTGTGAGACGATCTTGCCTCGAATATCGGATTAAGATAGATGATATCTATACCGAGAGACTTAATATAATCGAGATGCTCGGCTATTCCCTTAAGAGAACCGCCGAAGAAGTCACAGGCAAGATAACCCGTAGACGGCTTGCCCTTGATATCAACATCCTCGTACCAGTCGTCGTGATATACGCGCTCCTCCCTTGGGGATGCATTCATCATCCGCTCAACAGTGAACTCCTTATCACGCGCAAATCTGTCCGGGAAGATCTGATAGATCAGAGCGCCCTTCATATGATCAGGAGTCTTGAAATCCCTTCGGTATGCGGTTATCTGCCATGCATACGGATACTTATCCTCATCGGCGCCGATTCTCGGAGGTTCATGATAAAGCTTGCCCGAACCGTCCTCGGTGTCGCCCTCAAGGACATAGTACTTGGTGTGGATCTCAGATACCGGCTCATGGTCCTCGTCCTCGGAAGGGACCATCTCAGCGATCCTGAATCTGAACCAATAGAAAACGAGACCGGGCTCATGCGGGAGCATAAGCCTTGTCTCGTATCTTGTTGTTTCTGTGTCTGTTCCTTCAGACTTTACTTCATGCATCGGCTCTTCATGATACGAGAAGCCGTAAAGTCCGTAAGAATAACAAAGTGTAACTTCCGAACTGTCAGAAGAAGCGTCGAATCTGATAGTTATCTCAGTATCAGTCGGCTGCGCACCATAAGGTGACCTGTACAGAGGAAGTCTGGACGCATGAAAGAACATGACTTACTTAGTCTCTTCTTTCTTGCTGTCTGAAGCAGCGGGCTTCTTTGCTGAAGACTTCTTTGCAGATGACTTCTTGGCAGGTGCTTTCGCAGCGGCCTTCTTAGTCTCAGTCTTCTTTGCTGCAGGCTTCTTATCCTCGGCCTTCTTCTCCTCAGGCTTCTTCTCTTCCTTAGGAGCTTCCTCCTCAAGAGGAATACCTGTGATGAGAGAATAGAGACCTGCGTACTCCTTGGCACTCTTCTTCCATGAATAGTCTCCGCTCATGCCGGCCTTAACGAGCTTATCCCAGACATCCTTGTGATTTCTGTAAAGATCGCAGGCGTACTTGGTAACGAAGAGGAACTCGTGAGCATTGATATTGGCAAATGAGAAACCGTTGCCCTCACCCGTAAACTCGTTATAAGGAGTAACAGTATCCTTAAGTCCGCCTGTCTCACGTACAACCGGAACAGTACCGTATGCCATGGATACGAGCTGCGAGAGACCGCAGGGTTCGAACAGTGAAGGCATAAGGAAGATATCGGCACCAGCATAGATAGTATGTGCAAGACCTGAGTCAAAATCGATGCATGCGCACATCTTGCCGGGATTTCTGTTAGCCGTATCAACAAGTGCTCTCTCGTAATAGTTATCGCCTGTTCCGAGGATAACGATCTGCATGCCGTCATAGAGCATCTCATCCAGTACATAGAGGAGAAGATCGAGACCCTTTTGGTCAACGAGTCTGGAAATCATAGCACACAGAGGTGCACCGGGATTGACCTCGAGACCGAGCTGCTTCTGGAGTGATTCCTTACATGCAGCCTTACCCTTCTGATAGGTCTTGATATCGTACTTAACCGGGATCTTGTCATCCTTCTTCGGATTGTACTCAAGGTCATTGATACCGTTTAAGATACCGGATACCTTGTAAGCGTACTTCTGAAGAGTATAGTTAAGTCCCTCACCGTAGTAATCGGTCATGATCTCGTACGCATATGTAGGAGAAACCGTCGTTACGGAATTGGAGAATACGATACCTGCCTTCATGAAGTTGATCGCACGGTCCTTGATGCAGAACTCGTCTCTTAAATACTCATCGGGAAGATCGAGCATCTCCCTTACTACATCAGTAGCGTGAACGCCCTGATACTTCAGGTTGTGGATTGTAAATACGGTCTGCACATTTGTGTGGTAGCCGTGCTTCTTGAAGTGAGCATCGAGAAGCAGAGGCATCATGCCGGTCTGCCAGTCGTTGCAGTGAAGAACGTTAGGCTCGAAGTTCATGAAGTCACCCATGAAGTCGAGAACAGCTCTTTGATAGAAGCAGTAACGCTCGATATCGAATACATACTCGACATAGATCTGATCAAAGTTGAAATAGTATTCGTTATCTACGAAGTAGAAGATCGTTCCGTTCTTCTCGAGCTGGAACAGACCTGCATAGAGTGATCTCCAGCCCATTCTTACGAGCTTCCAGCCGAGGAACTGCATCTCGTCCTGATACTTGATCTTGATCTTCTTATAAAGAGGAAGGATGACTCTAGCGTCAATATTGTCCTTGTTAAGTTCTACAGGGAGTGCACCGACAACGTCAGCGAGACCTCCGACCTTAACAAAAGGACTTACCTCAGATGATGCAAATAATACTTTAATCTTCTCCATATCAGATACCAGCGCCCTTTCCTATAACTACGGGATAATCAGGATGTCCGATAAGTCTTACGCCCGGTCTTACAAATGAATTCTTATCAAGGATTACATTCTCAAGATGGCAGTTCTCTGAGATGTGAACGTCCTGCATTACAACGCAGTTCTTAACCGTTGTGTTCTTTGAGATCGTAGCACTTCTGAAGATGATCGAGTGATCGATGTCGCCATAGATGCGGCAACCATCGGAGATGATAGAAGTCTTGACCTCGGCATTGTCAAAGTAAAGTGTAGGAGCTTCATCCTTAACCTTCGTATAGATAGGCTTGCCGCTCCAGAACAGATCGTTTCTTGTCTCATCCTTAAGAAGTGACATAGAAGCGTTGAAGTATGTCTGAACGCTGTTGATACGAAGAGCCGTGCCTGCGTACTCGTAAGCGTAGACCTTAATCTCGTCGAACATCTTAACCATGGAGTGCAGACCGAAGTGTGTCTGTCCGTGGCTCATCTGTCTCGAGATGATATCGATGAGCATGTCTCTTCTCAGGCAGATGATTCCGAGTGATGTCTTATTCGAAGTAGCCTTCTGGGGATTGTAGAGCATATCCTTTACGAAGCCCTTATCATCTGTTTCGAGAATGTAGCACGGATGACCATACTTAAGAGCATCACGGTTATACATTACCGTAAGGTCAGCTCCGCTTGACTCGTGAGCCTTGATCATATCATCGAAAGTACAGTTAAGGATGATATTGGAATTAGCTACGATGGCGTATGTGGATCTTGAATGTCTTAAGAAGTCGAGAACACCTGCGAGCTCCTCATCACCTGTGATATTGGATGCCTCGGAGTTAACGTACGGAGGCAGGATGTGAAGTCCGTCGTTCTTCCTGTCAAGTGACCAAGGTGAACCTGTTCCCAGGTGGTCCATCAACGACTTGTACTTGTTATATGTCAGGATACCTACGTTCTTGATACCGGAATTGACCATGTCTGAGAGCATGAAGTCGATGATCCTGTATCTACCTCCGAACGGAACGGCGGACAGAGCTCTCGGTTCGGAAAGCTCACCCAATCCAATCTTCTTATTGTCGGCCAGTATGAGGCCCATAACATCATTAAACATTTTTATTCCTCCTTCTGACCTTTCTTATACTCTGAACTTCTCTTCGATAACGGACTTATCACCCGCATCGATATCCGAATCGATCATGGAGTTGCCGGGGATCTCGGCACCGTCCTTGATCTTCAATCCGCGCTCAAATACGCAGATTCCTTCAGAGCACAGCTTGTGGTTCGTATAAGGACCTTCGCCCTCGATCTTCGGTCCGGCCTTAACGTCCTTACCGATGATCGTTCCGAAGTCTACGATACATCTTTCGAGTCTCGCGCCTTCCTTAACTACTACACCCGGAAGGAGAACGCAGTCCTTAACGACCGCTCCCTTCTCTACGATTACTGATTCAGACAGAACGGAGTGATTTACTTCACCGAAGATACGGCATCCGTCTGTAAGAGCTGAGTTGGTAACCTTACCCGACTCACCGATGAACTGTGAAGGCTTAACAGGGTTTCTCGAATAGATTCTCCAGGAACGGTCAACGAGGTTGATGTCCTCAGGCTTGTCGAGAATATCCATGTTAGTCTCCCACAGGGATGAGATCGTTCCTACATCCTTCCAGTAACCTGCGAATCTGTAAGCAAACAGCTTCTTACCGCCGTTAAGGAGCATCGGGATGATGTTCTTACCGAAGTCGTTGTTGGACTCGGGATCAGCCTCGTCTCTTACGAGAGCTTCACGCAGAACCTTCCATGTGAAGCAGTAAACACCCATGGAAGCGAGATTGCTCTTCGGCTTCGCAGGCTTCTCCTCGAACTCAACGATCTGATCCTCACCCTCGGTATTCAGGATACCGAATCTGGGAGCCTCCTCCCACGGTACTTCGTAAACTGCTACGGTAGCGTCAGCCTCTCTCTCGATGTGGCTTCTAAGCATTGCGCCGTAGTCCATCTTATAGATATGGTCACCTGAGAGGATTACAACATACTCAGGATCAAAATCATCAAGGAAGTCCTTGTTCTGATAGATAGCATTAGCTGTTCCCTTATACCAGTCAGACTTACCTGATCTCTGGTAAGGGGGAAGGATATATGCACCTGCATTGTTACGGTCGAGATCCCAAGGATGTCCGTTACCTACGTATGTGTTCAATGCAAGCGGCTGATACTGTGACAGGACTCCAACTCGCTCAATACCCGAGTTAACACAGTTGGACAAAGGGAAATCGATGATTCTGTAACGGCTTCCGAACGGAACCGCAGGCTTGGCTACAGTCTTCGTGAGAACACCGAGTCTTGCTCCCTGGCCTCCTGCAAGTATCATTGCAACTACATCAGTCTTAGCCATTTTTTCCTACCTCCGAATTACTTATGTTCTTCTTTTTATTCTCTGTTGTTTTCTTTGCCGGTGCCTTCTTGGCTGCCGGCTTCTTAGCTGCTGCCGGCTTCTTCGACTCGACCGGTTTCTTCGCCGCGGTCTTCCTGATCTTCGGCTTCTCGGGATCCTTGACCTTCATGAAGTAAACACCTGCGAGCGGCGGTAAGTTAAACTTCACGTGATAAGGCTTACCCTGGAAAGGTTCGTCTATCGCCTCGAAAGTGCCCTCCATGCTTACTCCGGTAGGATATCCGCTACCGCCGAAAGCCATATCGTCCGTATTCAGAACGATCTTGTATGTACCGAGCTCATATACGGGGATCTTGTACTCTTCAAGAGGCTGAGGAACCATGTTAAGAGCAACATAGATATCGTTCTCATCCTTCTTGGGACTCTTCCTTGTATAAACGAATACGTTATTGACTGTATCATCAGCCGCGATCCACTCGAAGCCTGCCCATGTATGATCATCACGCCAAAGCTGTCCGTGCTCGATATAGAACTGGTTGAGCTTGGAGCAGTAATCCTGGAGGAGTCTGTGTGACTCGTAGTCGAGCATGAACCACTCGAGCTGCTCGTAGAATCTCCACTCGATGAACTGACCGAACTCAGCGCCCATGAAGTTAAGCTTCGCACCGGGGTGGCTCATCTGATACATGAACAGTGTACGGAGTGAAGCGAACTTCCTCCATACGTCACCCGGCATCTTATTGATGAGTGAATACTTACCGTGTACTACCTCATCGTGCGACAGGCTAAGAACATAGTTCTCAGCGAAAGCGTACATCATCGAGAAAGTGAACTCATCGTGATGCCAGCCTCTTGCATATGAATCTGTGGAGAAATAATCCAGAGTATCGTGCATCCATCCCATGTTCCACTTATGTGTGAACCCGAGACCGCCGTCTTCAACAGGATGAGATACCTTAGGCCAAGCCGTTGACTCCTCAGCGATCATCATTACGCCGGGATAATTCTTCCTGATAGTTGAATTGAGCTTCTTGAAGAATTCAATGGCTTCAAGATTCTCATTTCCGCCGTACTTGTTAGGGATGTAGTTCTGACGTCCGTAGTCCCTGTAGAGCATGGAGCTTACGGCATCAACACGAAGTCCGTCGATATGGAATTCGTTGATCCAGAATACGGCATTCGAGATCAGGAAAGAGACAACCTCATTCTTGGAATAATCGAATACATATGTACCCCACTCTCTGTGCTCACCGATTCTCGGATCAGCATACTCATAACAGGGAGTACCGTCGAATCTTACAAGTCCCTCGAGGTTCTTCGGGAAGTGTGCGGGAACCCAGTCAAGAAGAACTGCGATGCCGCTTTGATGGAGCATATCCACCATGAACTTGAAGTCTGCGGGAGTTCCGAATCTTGAGGTTGCTGCATAGTAACCCGTAACCTGATAGCCCCATGATGCATCGAGCGGATGCTCAAGAACAGGCATAAGCTCGATATGTGTGTAATGCATCTTCTTGCAGTAATCAACAAGATCAAGAGCTATCTCTCTGTATGTGAAGAAGTTTCCGTCCGGATGCTGTCTCCATGAACCCAGGTGCATCTCATAGATGTTGATAGGTCTTGCAGCAAGAGCATCAGGCCTGTTCTTCATGTAATCCTTATCACCCCACTCATAATCATCGGGGTTATAAACGATCGATGCATTGTTAGGTCTGGTCTCAAAATGTCTCGCATAAGGATCGCCCTTATCGTAGATTCTGGAATCAGCTCCGACTACTCTGTACTTATAGCGGTCCCACTGGGATACACCGGGAATCTTAACTTCCCAAATACCGGTGCCGCCTAATTTATTCATCTGATTGGAAATTGCATTCCAGTCGTTGAAATCTCCTATAACGCTGACAGAGAGAGCATTAGGTGCCCAAACTCTGAAAACATATCCTTCATTACCGTCAGACTCTTTATATGGATGAGCTCCCAAAAGATTGTAGCTCATGTAATTGTCTCCGCGGTTAAACAAATAAGCCTCGTCCATACGCATGCCTCCGCCTTTTACTACGCGTATATTATATAATTATTTTTTTATAATTCCAACTGAAAACACAAAAAAAACGGGGGCTGAAGCCCCTCGTTTGTGCAATTTTACAAAAGGTTAATATTTGCGTTTGAACTTACAGTTCTTCGCTCGCGCGCTCGTTGCGTCTTAAGATCTCGCAGCACATTCTGATGTTGTGATACGGACACTTCCATTCATCTACAAGAGGCTTGGAAAGATCCGGTACACCGTCCTTGGATACTTCCATATACCATTCGGCAGGTCGGGTCTTAACGATCATGTGATCTCTTATGAATTCCCATGTCTTCCTCTCGGCCATCTTATAACGCTTGTCGCCCGTCTTCATGAAGGCATTTACGAATCCGACGACCGCTTCAGCCTGTATCCACCACGCACGTTCTTCCTTAACGATACCGTTCTCGATCTCATAAGCCATGGAGTTTCCGTCGAATCCGTACTCCAGAGTCTTCTCTGCAAGAGCTGCTGATATCGGCGCCATTCTCTCGGAAAGATTGTCATCTCCCAGGATGCTGCACGTTCTGTCAAGAAGCCAGCTCATCTCAATATCATGACCTATCGAACGAAGATCTATGAGACTGTTGAAATCCCTGTCAAAGAATACTTCAAGTCTTCCCTCGTTCGGGTTATAGACCCTGTTCTCTATCATATCGAGGATCTTGTAGATCTTCCTCTTTACGAACTGATCCTTCGTCTCCTTGTTGATCCTGTAAAGCTCGGTATAAGCCTCCATGATATGAAGGAGAGTATTCATTGTGCGGTAAGCCTGAACTCCGTTCTCAGACAGATGCGGATTGTTATCCATGATGAAGTCCCTGCCGAACGACTCGAGATAGCCTATCTCATCAGTGAACATGTTCTCGACGCAGTTCTTGAGATAATACGCGAACTTGAACGCCTCTATGTCACCCGTTACCTCATAATACTCGCAAAGCGCATATATCGCGAAAGCGTGATTATATGCATGCTTCGTGGTATCGGAAGGCTTGCCGTCATATGTAACGGACCAGTAGATTCCGCCGTATTCAGGATCGAAGTAATGATCCCTGAAGAATACATAAGCACGTCTTGCTCCCTCGAGGATATCGAGAGAAGAATAACCGGCATCCTGAAGTTTGACTTCACTCAACGCACCGTCCATGCAAAGCTTGTAGCAGGTGCTCATGACCCAGAGGATACGGCTGTTCAATACACAGCCCTTGTCAGCCTTGGGTTCAATCGTCCCGTCAGACTTAACATAGCCGTAGTATCCGCCGTACTCTTTGTCCACCATTCCTAACCAGAACGGCAGAAGATCATGTATGAGATGAATCTTAATTTCAGGAGAAATAGCCATAAAATTATTCTAACATCCCGTGCTGTTACTTGGCAAACTCAGCGCCCTTTGAGAAAGCCTCCATGTTACCGGGGATGAACTTATGACGTCTCTCAGGAAGGATCTCATAAAGAGCGGACTCGAACGACTCCTTCTTAAAGCATCCTGTTGCTGCCGACATACATCCGAGCATGGAGATCGTAGCGAACGCCATGTTGCCGAGATCACTTGCTATCTTGCTCGCTTCCATCGGTATGAACTTAATATCCTTACGTGTAGGCTCAACATAGAAAAGTGAAGAATCGATAATGAGGATTCCGCCCGGATTAAGATATGACTCAAACTTCTCGACAGAAGGCTGATTGAGACAGATAAGTACATCTGCGTTGTTTACTACAGGCGAACCGATGGGCTCGTCAGAGATAACAACTGAGCAGTTCGCCGTTCCGCCTCTCATCTCAGGACCGTAAGACGGGAACCATGAGACTTCCTTACCTTCATACAAAGCTGCCTCTGCAGCCATCTTACCTGCGGAAAGAATTCCCTGACCGCCGAAGCCTGCGAGGATTATAGAAAAATCTATCATGCGTTCGCTCCTTCCTTCGCGGCCTTAAGATCTGCCTCGACCTTCTTGAAATCGATATCCTCTCCCTTGAATACGCCGAGAGGATACTGAGGGATCATCTTCTCCTTGAGCCACTCCATGGCTTCGAGAGGTTCCTTACCCCAGTTGGTGGGACATGTCGAAAGGAACTCGACCATAGTAAATCCGAGGTTAGCCTGCTGTGCGAGGAAAGCCTGCTTGATGGCCTTCTTGGCTGCCATGATGTTCTTGTAATCAGTAAGGCAAACACGCTCTACATAAGCTGCACCTGTAAGGGGCGCGATCAACTCACTTACGTTAACGGGATAACCCTGGTAAGAAGCGTCTCTTCCGAAAGGAGATGTTGTGGTTACCTGACCGAGAAGTGTGGTAGGAGCCATCTGACCTGAAGTCATTCCGTAAACTGCATTGTTGATGAAGAATGCAGTGATCTTCTCTCCTCTTGCTGCTGCGTGAATAATCTCGGCAGCACCGATGGAAGCAAGGTCACCGTCTCCCTGATATGTGAAGACAACCTTGTCCTTAAGATTTCTCTTGATACCTGTTGCAACAGCGGGAGCTCTTCCGTGTGCAGCCTGAACCGCATCACAGGAGAAGTACTCGTAACTGTTATAGGAGCATCCTACAGATGCAACAGAAACAGTATCCTCGAGGATACCCATCTCACACATTACTTCACCTATAAGTCTGTGAATAATACCGTGTGTACATCCCGGGCAATAGTGAAAAGGCTTGCCCGTCAAACCCTTTGTAGCTTCAAAAACAACAGCCATCAGTCAAGTGCCTCCTTCTCGGGATTCTCGTGGATCGCGATGATCTTATCAAGGATCTCCTTCTGCATAGGAAGGTTACCGCCCATTCTTCCGTAGAAGTGAACGGGCTTCTGTCCTCTGACAGCAAGCTGCACATCCTCAACCATCTGTCCTGCGGAAAGCTCGATATCGAGGAAAGCCTTAACGTTAGGAAGAGCTGCCGTCTCGCGGATGACATTCTTCGGGAACGGCCAGAGAGTGATGGGACGGATCATACCGACCTTGATACCCTTCTCTGCTGCCTGTCTTATAACGTTACGGCAGATTCTCGAACATGTGGAGAATGCAACGATGACAATCTCGGCATCTTCGATTCCGATAGCCTCGTATCTGACTTCGTCTCTCTCTATGATCTTGTACTTATCAACAAGCTCCTGATTCTTTCTCTCGAGATCATCAGGCTGGATGTAGATTGAAGTAACCGTATTGTGCTCGGCTCTTCCACCTCTTCCGCATGCGGCCCAAGGCTTCTCGGGTTCAACGATAGGCTCCTCGTCTCTGAATGCGACAGGCTCCATCATCTGACCCAGAGTTCCGTCACCTAAGATCATGCAGAGCATCCTGTACTTATCGGCAAGGTTAAATGCCTCGACAGTAAGCTCATACAATTCCTGAACGGAAGCAGGTGCGATGACGATATTTCTGTAATCACCGTGTCCGCCGCCCTTAGTAGCCTGGAAATAGTCTCCCTGTGAAGGCTGAATTCCGCCAAGACCCGGGCCTGCTCTTACGATATTTACCGCAACAGCAGGAAGCTCTGCACCTGCGATATAAGATATTCCCTCCTGCTTCAGAGAGATTCCGGGAGATGACGAAGATGTCATTACTCTGAATCCTGCGGCAGCTGCACCGTATACCATATTGATAGCCGCTACCTCACTCTCGGCCTGAACGAAGTTTCCTCCGATCTGGACCATCTTCTTTGCCATATAATGCATTACCTCAGTCTGAGGTGTGATCGGGTAACCGAAGTAATTCCTGCAGCCGGCTCTAATAGCAGCTTCAGCAATAACCTCATTTCCCTTCATAAGTACTTTCTTCTGTGCCATCATCTAATCCTCATCTTTCAACTGTAATGACAACATCGGGACATGTAGTAGCGCAGAAAGCGCAGCCGATGCACGAATCAAGATCAGTGCATACAGCGGGATGATAACCCTTGTTGTTAAGTCTCGTCTTATCAAGCTCGAGGATCTTCCTGGGACACGCATTGACACAAAGACCGCAGCCTTTGCACAGGTCGTCATTAAATGTGACTTTTGCCATTGCCTTATACTCCCTCTTATAAATTCATAGAATTATAAAACGAAGGCAAATGATTTTCAATTCATAAGTGTTTATAGTCATTTATGTTTTTTGACCATAAAAGAACATAAAAAAGCCCCGGCCGTGAAGCCGAGGCTCATATTCAGCATTTATCGGGCTGCGATCAAGGCTGGGGCTTACCGCAGTTGGAGCAGAACTTACCTGTGTTCTGTGTTCCGCACTCACACGTCCAACCTGCTGCAGGCTGAGGCTTACCGCAGTTCGAGCAGAACTTACCTGTATTCTGTGTTCCGCACTCACATGTCCAACCTGAAGGAGCAACGGGCTGAGGCTTTCCGCAGTTAGAGCAGAACTTACCTGAGTTAGTCGTACCGCAAGAGCATGTCCAACCTGCCGCTGCCGGAGCCGGTGCAGGTGCGGGTGCAGGTGCAGGTGCTGCCTGCTGAGCCTGCTGCTGACCCATGAACTGGAATGCAGCATTGCCCATGCCGCCCATCTGGCCCATGCCGCCAACCATTCCCATGCCCATAAGGCCGTTAACCGCACCGTTGGCATTGCCAGCCGCAGTCTTCATAGCCTCTGTCTGGCCGAGAACAGCCTGAGCTGCGAGAGCATTAGGATCAGAACCAAACATCTTGGACTGATCGATCTGCTCGATTCTCTCTCTACTCTTATCGTCAGGTGTGATGCCGCCGATAGCAACGGAGGAGATAACAACACCTCTGTTCTTGAGCCACTCCTCATCGAGAGCATCCTGCATGTATGTACGGAGCTTGCCCTGGTTGGAAGGCAGGTCAGCGAACATGATCCTATCAATGCTTCCGCACTTATTGAGAACCTCAGAGAAGTTATCCATGAACTCGATTCTGGGCTGCTTGGGATCAGCGGGTGTACCCATGAACTGAGCATTAGTATACTCACCCTGGATATTGCCGACCTGTGTCTGGAAGAACTTTACAGGATCCTTGATCGTGTATGAGAATACACCGTTAAGTCTGATGTAGATGTTTCTGTACTCAGGATCGTGATAAGGAAGTGCTGTAGGTGTACCGTACTTCTGATCTCTGATCTCGAGCATGTTAACGAAGTAGATCCTCTGCTGTGTAGCGATCTCTCCGCCCATCTTCATACGTGTCCAAGTCTCGGAAACGAGCTTCTTAGCTGCGTCGAGGAATCCGTCATTACCTGCAAATACAGTAGGTGCAGATGATGAATCCCATGTGTACATACCGGGCTGGATAGTAAAGTCAACTACCTTGCCGTTATCAACCATAAGACATGCAGTGTGCTCAGGAACTGCAATCATGGCACCGTTATTGATAACTTCAACGTCACCCTTGTTGTGTCCCTTCTGCATTCTCCTTGCTCCCTGACGGACAAGAACATTCTGTCCCAGGGAATCACATGTAAAGAACTCGGTATACTGATCAGCTACTACAGATGATACAGAATCGCCGATTGCGCCCATTACATTAGAAATCAATCCCATATTCATTTCCTCCGTTAAATAATCTTTGGATATCCTTCGTCAATGACTCAAGACACCTTGATTATTTTACAATATTTCCGCAGAAACGACAAATATATTTTATGGGGATTCAACAAAAATCACGCAGCATCCGTCGAGGTCGCTGCAGGGATTATCTGTTCCGTTCCGGCAAAGCCGTCAGTAATTCCGTCTCCCATATTCGGATGGATGTTCGAATAGATAAAATCAAAAACAAACAGCGCTATCAGGACTATTGCAACCGGAAGAAGTTTTGCAGGATTTATCTTTCTGATCCTGTCATCGATGATCGGCGACAGGAAGTAGATAAATGCGAGACCTGCAAGTCCGAATACGAGAAGTCCCTCAAGACAGATCCTGCCGTTTATGTTAAGGAAGAAGCCGTCGTAGTTCCACCACTCTGCCCCGAACGCATACTCGAGTATTACACTCGTGACATACTCAAGTGTTCCGCACAAAGCCATGGTGGCAAAGAAGTGCTTGGAAGGGCTCTTGCGAAGCGGGAAAAGGAAGATGAGTATCGCGATACCGCCCGCGCCGTAGATAGGAAGCCACGGGCCGTGCATGACACCTCTGTTGATGTAGTGTCCCTGAAGCATGTAGTAGTAGACAACTTCCCATACCCAGCCGAAGCCCGAGTAGATGAAGAACATTGTAACCAGTGACAGCACGGAGTAATGACGCATGTAATGCATGGAGGAAAGTCTGCTCTCCTTGCGCGACTCGGGGATCGGCGCAAGCTTTGTAGGATATGCCAGCCCCTCCATCTCGTCACGCATGTACATGATGCGCTGCCTGCTTGCCTGGTTCTCCTCGTACTTGATCTCGTCCTTCGTATTCCAGAGCACGACACCGAAATGCTCGGCAAAGAACTTCTTCGCTCCGGTAAGATTCTCGAGCTTGTACTCAGGTGCACTTAACACGTGTACAGCCTCGGGATACGCGCCCTTGAGGCGGTTGAGATCACACTTCTCGAAGAGATATCTGTCGTTAAAATACTCGCTGCCCTTGATCGAATTAGCGATAGCATCTGCCCTTAAGCGCGCATAGAACTCACTGTAGATCGCGAGCTTATACGGGTTTGTAAAGAAGATGTTCGTGATACCTGCAGTAATGACACCCAGGACATTCCAGCCAAACAGAGTGAAAGAGTTAACGAACATATTCCATTTGTTGCCGCGGGTCATTCGCCACGAGAGTCTTATGGCCTCAAAAGGGTTGATCTTCGGGTTCTCGGCGAGTATGTAAGGCACCATGCAAAGTCCGTAGAAAACAACAGGGAACGCTACGATGGTGGCAAGCGCGAGATAAGAGACAACCGAGTAAACAGTCAAAGTCAGTGCGGCATTAAGCCAGCTCTTTGTTCTCATGAAGAACAGGAAGCGGTTGATGGAGACCTTCTTATAGATCCTCGCTTCCAATGCAACTCTTCTTATGACCGAGGTATAAACGAGCTGGACAAACATCCAGAAAGCGACTGCTATAACCGAGGATACTCCGATCATTACCGTATCAGCTACGCTCTTGGAACCGACGATGTTCAGCACTACAGATGAGATCGTGTCAACGATGGTTCCGTTTGTAAACGCATTGATTATGTGATTGATCGTTCCCGCTGACCTGGAGAAAACCGCATTTGTCTCCTCATCTTCAAATTCAACGAGTTCCGTCGCCCCGCGAATCTTATCCGAGAGAACAGATGCGCCGGTCATTGAAGCCGCTTTGTGTTCCGTCTCGATGATCGTATCCTCATAATCGCGGGTCACGATATCCATGACGTCTGATCTTGAAGAGATGAAGTTGTCGGACAGGATAAACTCCGCGCCGATGAATGCCGCGAACAGACACATCAGTACGAATACGAAGTAGTGGCTCCTGACGCTGCGCTTGGCAGCCGACTTACATTCTTTTCTCGTCTTTGTATCAATACGCATAATGAATTGTCCTTGTCATCTTCATAACTTCAGGAGCCTTCAGTTCATCCAACATAGAGTCAGGCATTACCCCGTCCATGACCGTTGTCATTACAAGAGGTATTCCCGTCTTCTGCTCCACTTCCCTGACTATCCTCTCACCCTCAATTATATCCTCGGGCTTTGTGTCCTCAAGCACATTGGTATTGTTGATAAAACCCGTGATATTCATCTTGGAAGCCTCGGTAAGCTCGGATGCCATCATGATGATCTCGTCGACGGTCGCCGTAAACGGCCTTCTGGTGTTAACGGCCATAAGAAGATCTGCTCCGGACTTATCAAGACGTGTCTTCATCGAACCTAATATCGTGGCACCCATGTCTTCACCGCCGATGTCAAATACACCTCTGTAACTCTCATCATCGAAGATTACGTAAACTTCTCCGCTTAACACGGGAGCATCAACATTGGAATTGGCATACATTGGAGAGATAAGTCGTATCTTATTCTCCTCAAGAACCTTGGAGGCATCGGCAGATCTGTAGAAAGGATTTACTATGTCGAGGTCTGCAAGAAGCACCTTATCATCAGGAAAACTCTTTCTCATGGCAAGAGCCATATTGACCGATATCTCGGACTTTCCGCTTCCGTATGCGCCGATTATTATCTTGAGTCTGTTGCCGTTATCCATATTTACCTTCCGATTCATGTATTAGTAAAGAGTAGCTATGGTTACACCGTCGCCGCCCTCCGCCGGATCGCCCAGCCTGAAGTCCTTAACTCTGGGATCTGCCCGAAGCTTGGAATCAACCGTGGACCTTAAGGCACCCGTGCCTTTGCCGTGTACTATTCTCACGGTCTTAAGTCCCGCGAGATTACAGTCATCTATGTACTTATCAAGTTCAGATTCAGCCTCGACTGCCCTCTTGCCGATGAGCATGATCTCCGATACAACGGTCTGCGCCTTCTTGACCTTAAGCGTCGACGTGCTTCCCGCCTTCGAGCCCTTATACTTTGCAAAGATATTATCCTCGGGTTCCTCAGGTTTTGTCAGCTGATCAGCCGTAGGGATCCTAAGTTCGCTCGCAGGTACGGAATATGTCATGACGCCGCTCTTAATTCTTATCTTCGCATTAGGCTTATCTGAAGAATCCTGTGCGACGCCCACTACGCCGAGGTTGGGAGCAAAGTATTTCTGCCCCTTCTCGATCTTCTTCGGAGGCTCGCCCGGAAGCCTTACATTAGCGACGGCACTGTCGTCATCGGAAGTAAGATCTTTGACGCCTGCACGAAGCTTCCTTCTGATCTTATCAAGTTCAGCCTTGGCATCGTCATCGTACTTATGCTTGGCCTTTGCCTTCACCTGCTTTATGAGCTCGTCTAGCTCCTCCTGCTTCTCCTCAAGAAGCTCCTTCTGCCTGGCACGCGAGTCGTTCAGGATCTTCGTTTTCGATGCCTTCAGAGCCTTCTTCTCCTCTTCCAGCTCCTTAAGCTTCTCCTTAAGCTCCACGTTAAGCCTGTCGTTCTCTTTCTCAAGCGTTCCTGCCCTGCGCCTGTCTTCCTCAGCCTCCGAGAGCAGCTTCATCAGCTTCAGATCCTCGTCAGTCATCCTCGCCTTCGCATCGTCTATGATGTGTGCCGGCATGCCGAGCTTCTTCGATATAACGAAAGCATTACTCGTCCCGGAAGTGCCGATGATGAGCCTGTACGTGGGGCTTAACGTATCCGTATCGAACTCGCATGAAGCATTCATGACGCCTTCAGTTGTTACGGCGTACTCCTTAAGCTCCCTGTAATGCGTTGTTGCCATGATGACGCAGCCTTTCGACTTGAGTGCATCGAGCACTGCAATGGCAAGCGCAGCACCCTCCGAGGGATCAGTTCCTGACCCGAGCTCGTCAAGAAGAACAAGCGACCTTCCGCGTATGTTCTTCAGGATGAAAACGATATTTGAAATGTGTGCAGAGAACGTCGAAAGGCTCTGCTCTATGCTCTGCTCATCGCCTATGTCTGCGAGCACCCTGTCAAAAACGGATATCTCCGTTCCGTCAGCGCACGGGATCATGAGTCCCGTCATAGTCATGAGAGTCATGAGTCCGCAGGTCTTAAGCGAGACCGTCTTACCGCCCGTATTAGGACCTGTTACGACAAGTGTGCTGTATTTATCTCCGTTCTCGATATCAACAGGAACAACCGCATCCTTATCGATAAGAGGATGACGTGCCTTGAGAAGTCTGATGTGACCGTCAGTGTTAAGCAGCGGCTTAACCGCATTCATGGATACTGCAAGCTCCGCTTTGGCCGAGTTAAGATCGATCTGCGCGATCAGGCTTATGTCGCTTCTGATCACCTGAGCCGATCTTCCGACCATGTCAGTCAGGTTCTTAAGTATCCTCTCGATCTCCGCCTCTTCAAGCGAAGCCAGCTCCCTGATCCTGTTATTCGCTTCAACAACGCCCATAGGCTCGATGAATACCGTCTGTCCCGTAGATGAAGTGTCATGGATGATACCCGGGATCTTGGATCTTTGTTCAGACTTAACGGGAACACAGTATCTGCCGTCCCTTATCGTGATGATCTGCTCCTGAAGCAAATCACCGCTGTTACGTATGATCCTGTCGAGTATGACCCTGATCGATCTGACTACATCCTTGGTCTCTCGCCTTATCGAGTACAATTCATTGCTCGCGCGGTCATTCATCTCGGTGTCGCTTATGATGCAGGTTCCGATTTCTTCCTGAAGACGCGTCTCCGGCTCGAGAGCGGCAATCGACATAAACAGGTTGGTATCTGCAAGATCCTGCCTCTTCTCATCCGAGACGACCTTCTTAAGCTCAACGATGCTTCTTAAGAATATGGCGATATCCAGGAGTGCCCTCATATCGAGAGAGCCGCCCGCATCGATATATCTCAGGCTTTCCTCTACAGCGGGGAAAGTACCTATCGGCAGCGAACCGTATTTGCTTATGAATGTAAACGCTTCATATGTGTCCTCCAGACTTTCCTTCACGACGGAAGGATCCGTGGTAGGAAAGACAGACGAAGCAAGAGAACGCCCATAGGACGTTCTCGTCAATTCAAGCAGTTTATCCTTAACTTTGTCGAACTCAAGGACCTTTAATACGCGGCCCCTGATCTTCTTACGTTCTGCTTCTTCTTCAAATGTTGTGTACTTGTACATTACCTTCTTTTATGAGAGTCTCTTCGCGTTATCTATCTCGATGGAAGGAATGGTCTTCTTCATGGCAAGACCTTCTTCGAGATCGATATCCGTGATCTTTCCTTCCTTCTCTACAATGATTCTGTTGTACTTCTTGTTAAGCAAACAGTCGATGGCTCTTACACCCATAAGGCTTGCCGTTGTTCTGTCGCGGAGCGTAGGTGATCCGCCTCTTTGCAGATGGCCGAGAATGGTAGGTCTTGACTCGATGCCTGTCTGCTTCTCGATCCTTGTTGCAATATCAGTTGCATCGCCGGCACCCTCGGCTACGATTACGATATAG
This sequence comes from uncultured Eubacteriales bacterium, assembly GCA_900314745.1. Lineage (GTDB taxonomy): Bacteria > Bacillota > Clostridia > Saccharofermentanales > Saccharofermentanaceae > Saccharofermentans. The sequence goes on from OMWK01000005.1 coordinate 80,189, forward strand.
TGTCTCTTGCCCTTGTTCCTTCCGTCAAGAATGACTCTGAGTACATCCCTGTCAAAATCATAAGGAACCTCAGGAATGAGGATAACCTCAGCACCTGTGGCGATACCTACATTAAGAGCAATGTATCCGGCACTTCTTCCCATAACCTCGATAACAGAGCAGCGCTCATGAGACGAAGCGGTGTCGCGGAGCTTATCGATAGCCTCCATTGCTGTGTTCATGGAAGTGTCATAACCGATCGTGTAATCAGTACATCCGATGTCGTTATCGATCGTACCGGGAATTCCAATTACGGGAACACCGACTCTTGCAAGCGCTCTCGCACCCTTGAACGAACCGTCGCCGCCCGAAACTACAAGTGCATCAAGGCCGTAGACCTCCATCATCTTGGCGCCCTTCAAGACACCTGCGTCAGTTGTGAATGTCTTGGATCTTGCTGTCATGAGGAATGTTCCGCCGCGCTGCAGCTTCTCGGATACATCTCTCATACCGATCTGTGATATCTCACCCTTCCACAATCCGTGGAAACCTCTTGTTACGCCGTATACTTCCATTCCGGAATTGATTCCGGCACGTACAACGGCTCTGATAGTTGCATTCATTCCGGGCGCATCGCCGCCGCTTGTGAGAATTCCGATTCTCTTTACGGGTGCGACTTCGTCAGGATTGACATTATCGTAATTCTTGGCAACAAGTGTATTGATATCGGGAATATTGTTCTCGTCATAAGGGATATTAAGCATAATAATCATACCTCCGCAGAAGTTTTAACGATATGATTATACACTATTGTCAAAATATTAAAGCATCAACCACCGATAACATCGCCAATGGCGCTATTAATGGTATCAACGTTGCTGTTATGTATGGATAATGATGCTGCAGCGTTATGGGCCTTGTCAAGATAAGTGCCGACTCCCAGCAAAAGAACTGCCGCGAGCACAACCAGAATGGCAATAACCAGCACCATCTCTATAAGAGTGAATCCTTTCCTTGACTTAAATATCCGTTTCATAGTGTTACCTCCCCAAGCAAAACCCTACCTAATGGGATTTTATCATTTATGAGGTGAGCGGATACCCGTAAAACAAGGCTTAAAGCCATTGTTTACACAAAACTAACATTTCCCTCTCCGCAGAATTCCTGAAGCTTGACGATTACATCTTCGGAGACGTCAATACTGCATACAGGGTCCAGCGGAGCGATGCTTCCATCCTCAAACTCGATCTGAACCGGAGTGCTTCCGTGGAAATATACCAGGAAGTTCAAAAGTCTCTGATAAGAGGGGGTGTTCGGATCCCCGCTATACCTGATTCTTACCGTTCCGCTGAATCTTGAAGGATTCGAGCTTACCGATGAATCAGACGCCGAATCAGGATTCTTAACCGGAACAAAGCCCATGGTCTTACGGTTATTAGTTCCTCCCGAATTGTCACCTCGCGATCCGTAAACCTTACGGAAAAGCCAGTTGCCGGTAACTTCCCCTATCTCCTGCTCAGACTTAGGCATTGGGAAAATGGCATCAACAGACAAAGAGAAACTGTCTTCTCCCTGTATCTTCCTTCTTCCAACAAGCACATAGGGCTTATCCGTCTCGATAACGGAAGTATACTGATCGAATATCTTGCCGAACATGACCGCTTCAAACTGACCGTACATATCCTCAACGGTAAGGACGGCCATGGCGGTCTTGGACTTGGTAGTCCTGACCTTCTTGGACAAGAGCATTCCGCACATTATGACCTGCTTATCGTCATTCAGGGATTCAGTCCGTTCGGCATTAACAGCCTCCCTGAACTCCCTCATGTCAAAAGTACAGTACTTATCGATGAAGCCAGTATACTGAGCCATCGGATGACCCGACAGATACAATCCCACGACACTCTTCTCGTAAGAGAGCTTCTCGGACTCGGGGAATTCATCAACATAATTGATGCTTATCGAATTACTGCGGCTTTCCTTCTCCCCGCTCATGACATCAAACAGGCTCATCTGACCTTCAACCTGACGGTTGTTCTCCACAGACATCTTATCGAGTTCTGTCCTGACGGTAGCGATCATGGTAGCCCTGTTATAACCCGTAAAATCAAGGGCAGATGACAGGATTATCGATTCAACAAGATTCTTCTTCAATCCGAGCTTGGCACTTCTTCTCAGGAAGTCTTCAAACGAGTTATAAGGACCGTTCTCATCACGGTCATCAGTCAGAAGGCTGACAGCCGCCTCACCGACGTTCTTAAGGACGGACAGTCCTATCCTTATCGCCATCTTCCCGGAAGGAAGTCTCTCGGTCTTAAACTTGGCCGAACTGCGGTTAATGTCGGGAGGCAATACCTCTATTCCCATATTGCCGCAGCAGTTGATGTAATAAGCCGCAGCTGCGATATTGAATCTGAAAGAGTTGAGCATCGCAGCCATGAACTCGGCAGGGTAATAATACTTAAGATATGCCGTATAGTAACCTACGACAGCATAACAGGCCGCATGGGATTTATTGAATGCATAACCTGCAAATCCCGCCACTTCATTGAATATCTTATCTGCGGTCTGTTCCGGTACTCCTCTTGCTATGGCACCGTCGATCTCGCGGCCGGTCTCGTCAACTCCTCCGTAAATGAACAGCTGACGGTATTTCTCCATCAGGGATTTCTTCTTCTTGCTCATCGCACGTCTGATGTTATCGGACTGTCCCATCGAGAAGCCGGCCAGATCTCTTACTATCTGCATTACCTGCTCCTGATAGACCATGCATCCGTAAGTTACATTGAGTATCGGCTCAAGAAGAGGATGATCGTATGTGATTGAAGAAGCATTATGTTTGCCACTTATGTACTTGGGAATCTGGTCCATTGGACCCGGGCGGTAAAGAGAGATTCCGGCGGTGACATCTTCAATCGAGGAAGGCTTCAGATCCTTCATGAATGAGGTCATGCCGTCGCTCTCAAGCTGGAACACGGCAACCGTATCTCCTCGGCCTATCATGTCATAAACATTCTGATCATCGAAAGGAATCTTGTCGAAGTTGATCTCCTTGCCGTAGTTCTCCTTAACCATGTCTGCGGTATCGCGGAGAACCGTAAGTGTACGAAGCCCCAGGAAGTCGAACTTAAGAAGACCGACGCTCTCGATGTCAGCCTTGGCAAACTGCACTACCATATTGCCGTCATTCACGGCAAGAGGCGCTATGTCAGTTATCGGAACACCGGAGATGATTACTCCCGCGGCATGAGTCGAAGTATGGCGCGGCATTCCCTCCAGCTTCATGGCAATATCGATGAGCTTCTTAACATCAGGATCAGCCTCATACTCTGCCTTCATGTCCTTACGAAGCTCCAGAGCCCCCGCTATGGTCATTCCCATTCCGTCGGGAACCATCTTCGCGATCTTATCGATGCGGTTATAAGGAAGGTCGAGAACCCTTCCTACATCCCTTATGCACATCCTTGCCGCGAGGGTACCAAACGAGATAACCTGGGCAACACGTTCCTTACCGTACTTACGCGATACATAATCAATGACTTCCTGTCTTCTCTCGTAACAGAAATCAACGTCAAAGTCCGGCATCGACACACGTTCGCTGTTAAGGAATCGCTCGAACACGAGGTTATACTTTATCGGATCAACATCGGTTATCCCTATGGCATACGCCGCGAGTGATCCGGCACCGGAGCCTCTTCCCGGTCCCACCATAATTCCGTTGGTCTTGGCAAAATTAATGAAGTCCCAGACGATTAGGTAGTAATCCGTGTATCCCATCGAATTGATGACACTTAATTCATAATCAGCACGCTTGACATACACACTCGTATCGGCAGCCGCACCTCTGACTTCAAACCTCTTCTCAAGTCCGGTCGTAACCAGATACCTTAAGTACTGGGCATTGTCCGTAAATCCTGAAGGGACATCGTACTTCGGAAGATGAATCGTATTGAAATCATATTCTGCATTGCACATCTTTGCAATCCTTACGGTGTTATCAACCGCTTCAGGAATCTCGGAGAAGAATCTTCGCATCTCCGTCTCAGAACGCACATAGAAATCGTCCGTCTCGAATTTCATCCTGTCAGGATCGGTAATCTTGGTACCTGTCTGCATGCAAAGAAGAACTTCGTGCACGCGGCTGTCTTCCTGCTTCAGATAATGGCAGTCATTGGTTGCCACCAAAGGAATACCCGTCTTCCTCGATAGCTTAATAAGTGCGGCGTTGACTGTCCCCTGTTCCCTCAGGAAATTGCTCTGAATCTCAAGATAATAATTATCCCTGCCGAACAGCCTGTCATACCACAGGGCGGCAGCCTCAGCTTCATTGATGCGACCTTCCTTGATAAGACACGCCACTTCACCTGCAAGGCATCCAGACAGACATATCAGCCCGTCGTGCCATCTCTCAAGAAGGTCCTTATCGATTCTAGGCTTCCTGTAAAAACCGTCAGTCCATCCCGCGGTAACAAGTCTGTTGAGGTTAGCAAGTCCCTCGTTATTCTTGGCAAGAAGAATAAGGTGGTTGTATGCCTTGGTTCTGGTGTCATTAGGCTTATCGAATCTTGATCCGGGCGCCACATACACCTCACAGCCGATGATCGGCTTGATCCCGGCTTCCGTCATGGTCCTGTAGAATTCAACACATCCGAACATTGAGCCGTGATCCGTGATGGCACAGGCCCGCATACCCATGTTCTTCAATCTCTCGGGCAGATCCTTGATCCTTATGGCTCCGTCGAGAAGACTGTATTCGGTATGAAGATGAAGATGTACGAATCCCTCTCCCATTTACTGCACCTTGGTCTTAAGTCCTATGATCACATCACGAAGCTCTGCTGCCCTCTCGAAGTCCAGATCCTTCGCGGCCTTCTTCATCTCCGAAGTCAGGCTCGCAATAAGCTTCTCCCTGTCCTCATCGGACAGCTTGCCGGGATCGGATGATTCGATGAGTTTCTTAACATCGAGCTTCTTGATCTTATCCTTCTTCTTCGCTTCATCGACAGTATCAAACACATTCTTAACATGCTTGATTACAGTCTTGGGAGTAATGCCGTGCTCTTCGTTATACTTCTCCTGAATGGCGCGTCTCCTGTTAGTCTCGGATACGGCACCCATCATGGAGTCTGTCACTTCATCAGCGTAGAGAATTACGCGGCCGTTGCTGTTCCTCGCGCATCGTCCTATTATCTGGATCAGGGATCTCTCGGATCTTAAGAATCCTTCCTTATCCGCATCTAGTATCATCAGCAGCGACACTTCAGGAAGATCGATACCCTCCCTAAGAAGATTGATACCTACGATAACATCCGTCTCATCGTTCCTCAGACCGTTAAGTATCTGCATACGCTCAACAGTCTCTATGTCGGAATGAAGATACGTAACCCTGATATCCTCCTTCTCAAGATAGTCGGTAAGATCCTCCGCCATCTTCTTGGTCAGTGTCATGATAAGGGATTTCTCCCCGCGCTTATTGTTCTCACGGATCTCATAAATGATATCCTCGATCTGACCCTCAACAGGTCTGATAAATATCTGAGGCTCAAGAAGTCCTGTAGGTCTTATAACCTGCTCAACAACCTGTTCCGAATGATCCTTCTCATAATCCGCAGGGGTTGCCGAGACGAATATCGTCTGTCCCATTCTGGGTTCAAACTCATCGAACTTCAAAGGTCTGTTATCACGTGCCGAAGGAAGTCTGAAGCCATACTGAACGAGCATGTCCTTCCTCGATCTGTCACCCTTATACATGGCACCTACCTGGGGAACCGTAACATGCGACTCGTCAATGAACATAAGGTAGTCATCAGGGAAGAAGTCTAGGAGCGTACACGGAGGCTCTCCCTCCTTACGTCCCGCTATGTGTCTCGAATAATTCTCGATACCCTTACAGAAGCCGGTCTCCTTAAGAAGCTCCATGTCATAGCGGGTTCTCTGCTCAAGCCTGTATGCCTCTATGAGTTTCCCTTCTTCACGGAATTCCTTGATCCTGCCGTCCAGTTCCTCTTCAATGGTTACGAGTGCGCGCTCGAGCTTCTGCCTTCCCGTGGCGTAGTGCGACGCAGGGAAAATCTCAGCGAAAGGCTTAGTGTACTGAACATGGCCGGTAATCGCATCGACATAGGAAATCTTCTCTATCTCATCGCCGAAGAATTCAATCCTTGTTATGAGATTATCCGAATCAGGAGTAAAGACATCCAGGACATCTCCTCTGCACCTGAACGTTCCTCTCTTAAGTTCGAAGTCATTACGGTCATACTGAATGTTGATAAGTTCCGCCATAACGGCATCCCGCGATATCTCGAGCCCCACATGAAGATCGACCATCAGCGACAGATAGTCTTCCTTCTCGCCGATTCCGTAAATACATGATACCGACGATACAACGATGACGTCGTCCCGTGTAAGAAGCGCCCTGGTGGCTGAATGCCTCATGCGGTCAATCTCGTCATTAACCGAAGAATCCTTCTCGATATATGTATCCGTGGAAGCAATGTACGCCTCAGGCTGATAGTAATCATAATATGAGACAAAGTATTCGACGGCATTCTCGGGGAACAGTTCCTTAAACTCCGAATACAGCTGTCCCGCCAGAGTCTTGTTATGCGCCAGAATAAGAGTCGGCCTGTTGATCTCCTTGATAACATTCGCCATCGTGAATGTCTTGCCGGAGCCTGTAACGCCGAGCAGGGTCTGCCCCCTCATTCCATTCCTTATGCCGTCAACCAGCTGCGCTATCGCCTTAGGCTGATCGCCCGAAGGCTTATACTGTGAAACCAACTTAAACATATACAGATTATAACAGAACATGTGTTCGGTTTCTACATAATAATATGCGTTATAATGAAGTATGGAAAAGCGAAGACTGAAAATGGCGACAGACATTACACTTACCGTGATTGCTTCAATTCTATGCGGTACGGGATGCGGGATGATGAACGTTGCCTCACTCGGCATGGATGCTATCGGAACACTATATGACGGCATTCGTACTTCATTCGGTCTTTCCCTCGACTCAATTGGAACAGTATCGATGGGCATAAACATCGTACTCATTGTTTTCCTTCTAATCGTAAGACGTAAGTACGTCAGCACCGGAACGCTCATCTATCTTCTGATATACGGAATACTTGCCAATCTCAGCACGTCTTTACTTCAGAGATTCTTTGACTCATCCCACGTCTGGGTCCATGTGGTAATCGGCGTTTTGGGCATAGCCGTTCTTACACTCGGTCTCGGGATATACATTGCTGTCGATATCGGAGTTGATCCCTTTACCGGTGTGACTTTACTCATAACAGAGATCACACATAAAAAGCTTCAGTATGTGAAGATAGCAATGGATGTCGTTACCATGACGGCAGGCATTCTGCTTCATGCAAGAATAGGAGCACTGACAGTTTTGTCAGTGCTCCTTGAAGGTCCGCTTATTGCGTTCTTTACCAAACAGGTACAGCTTTACTATTTCAGGAAACTCTACAGGAAGAGATCCTGACATCACTCACTGAGTCCTGCGACATCCAATACATAGTAATAATTATCGTCACGGGCTACATCCTCATGAGTCTCAGGTCCGAAATAGTAGTTACTCGGAGCATTATAGACAAGCATCAGACAAGGGTCCGAATCCCAGCCGTTATCAATAAAGACCTGAAGGAATTCAATCTCTGTGTCAGTCACTGTATCATCATTATACAGAACGGCCCAAGTAGCCTTGCCGAATATATTGGAATAGTACGGAACACCTGTATCAAAAGAAGTATCGCTGTTCTCATCAAAGAGCATCTGAGCGATCCTCACATCTCCCTCAGTAACCGGCCTCGTGGCAACCATATCAAGATACTCGTCCCATGTGCACTCCACATAAGCCATGATCTCGAATCTCTCCTTAGAATCCACTTCGGAACCGCGATCCAGGGCATACTCCACAATCTCCGCATTACCTGCATCCAGACCATATTCAAGAATACTTCTGTAATTATTATCGCGGTAATAAAGCAGTGCTTCATCATCATCGATCATCGATTCGAGGTTTTCAAAATACTCCTCATCACCGGTATCGATATAACCTATAAGATTGTCACGGAAACGGTTCACGGTCTTGACATACACCCTCTCGGTACTGCCGTCAGGCATATTCACTTCGACGAAGGCAGTCTTGAAGTATCCGTATGCAAACAGGGCGATGACCGGCGCGATAAGAACCAGTGCTATGATCAGGAACACCGTTCCGGCTATCCTTGCTCCCTTGCTGTCCTTAATCTTGCCTACGATCTTGCAGATAATACCGATTACCAGACACATGCCAACGATACCAAGCACCGTCAACAGGATGACGATGAATATCGCGCCGAAGACCATCCCCATAAAAGCCATAATTACATCTCCGCTCTGTCAACAACCACGGAGGCTATCGGAAGCAGGATAAGAAGCATTACAACTCCTGTTGCCGCTCCTGCAAGGATCGCAGCTGTCATGGATTTCGCTACAAAGTATACTATTACGACAGGAACAGATGCAATTCCGGCTACTGCCATAACACCGAAGTTTCTGATGATCATGAGCAGATATCTTCCGAGAGAAGGAAGCAGTCTCATGATGAGAAGCGCTGCCATCTCACACAGGAGATCATAAACACACATCATCAGCGCGAAAGCACATGCCGCAGGTATCGTAAAATTGCAAAGCCAGAACATAAGCGCGCCGCAAAGAATGGAGTCGAATATCATCTCAGGAAGATCTGCCCTGAGGCATGCGAAAAGCTTAGACCTCGAAGACTCCGGAACAAGATAGATGTAGTGCTTGGTAAACTCCATGACAGTCTTGCCGCCTGCATAGAGGATGGCATTCAGTATGATCATCATCATAAATGCAGATATGATCAATGCCTCGGGGCGGTCCGTATCACGTCCCATAAACAGAAGATAGAATGCCGTAATGATTCTGTAAGTAATTCCTATCGGATTTACAAAGAAGAACTTGGATCCTCTCTTGTTCATCAGGAAATGAATGGCAGTAATGGCAGATGCTCCGCTGCCGCCGCCGAGTTTCTCCTTGCCGACTTTTGCACGCTTAGTCATAGCTGCAGTATCGGCATCGATTCCGGCCCTCTTCTGCTCAGCAAGATCATGTGCCTTCTGAGCATACTCGATAGCCTCATCATAGTACTCAAGTGAGAATCTGCTGTAAACCACGATGATCGCCAGGACAGCCACTATGGTAAGAACCGCACCTGCTGCCAAAAGCCACGAGGATGAATTGATTATTCCGTCATAGATCATTGTCATCCAGCCGCCTACGGGGAATGCCTTAATGAACCATGAGTTTCCGGCCTCTGCAATGATTCCCTTGATACCAAGAGAAGCAATGTCAGCGTTATTAAGAAGAAGTGTTACGGCAAAACCCAGAACTGCAGCAATATCAATTGCGATTCCGATGATCATTACGATCCTCTTCTTGTTCTCTTCATCAGAGAATCTTGCACCGAAGAAAGAACCCGTAAAGTAACCTATGACACCGGTTACAAATGCGCCAAAGACCATGAACAGCAAGTCAACTGAAGAAGGTCCGATCGCTCCATAGATCAGTGCTGTCTGCGTTGTAAGGAGAAATGTTACGAACAGACAGATCTGAATTGTGCCGGAAGCTGCAAGAAGAAGGTTGAACCTCGGTGTAAAGGGGCCCGCCATATGGAAAATGACATCAGCCGTAGAGAAACCTACAACACCGTTCTTAAGTCCCGTATAGAACATGAAGTTGAACATGACTATCGTTATGAGATAAATACCGCCCGTTACTACTGCGAGATCCCTCGGAACAAATGAACTGCTCATTGATCCGTCGGAGTTAGGCATTGCCATAAGCGTGGGGTACATAATCATGAATACGAATATGGCTGCAAAAAACAGCACGAATATTAATTTCCAGGGATGCTTTAACAAAGATCTTCTGACCCTGTAAAGATATGCTCCTAACATAGTGTCCTCCTTAAGCCTTGCCTTCTGTTATCTCGAAGAACAAAGTCTCGAGGCTCTTATCGTCAGAAGCGCCGGGAACATTATGTCTTGTTGCTGCGATCTTACCGTTCATCATGATATGAACTACATCCCAGTAATCTTCGATGGTATCGATCATGTGAGTTGAGATAAGAACTGTCTTGCCCTGATCTCTCAGTTCCCGGAATACGAGCTTCAATTCCTTGATCGCATGCGGGTCGAGACCTACCATCGGTTCGTCGAAGATGACGACTGAAGGGTTGTGCATCAGAGCACAGCAGATTGATACCTTCTGCTGCATGCCCTTCGAGAGTTCCTTGCCCATCTTCTTTCTCTTATCGGCAAGCTCAAATCTCTCGAGAAGCTGCTCCTTGATGGAAGCATCCTCTACCCTGTAAGCACGTCTTATAAACTCAAGATGCTCCTCAACGGTAAGAGTATCGTAAAGAGCCGGAATCTCGGGTACATAACCGAGAAGTCTCTTGGCTTCAAGTGAATGATTGTCCTTGCCGTCGATCTCGATCGTACCCTGATACTTAAGAAGTCCTGCGATAGACTTGATGATAGTGGATTTACCTGCTCCGTTGGGGCCGAGAAGAATACCTACTTCTCCGTCACCAATCGTAAACGTCAGATTGTCGTTTGCAGTGAACTTCTTGTATTTCTTTGTTACACCATTAACAGTAAGCATAATAAGCCCTCCTTGTTTTCCACTAGAATTCTAACAATCGGCGTTAAATAAAAGCATAAAGAATGGTTAAGACTTATTAAAGATTGCTAATTATTTCCGGTGTAATGGCGGCAGGTGCGGATGTACCTTGTCCCTGCACTTTATGAGCAGAATGAAGAATATGAAATGAGACACTGCAAAGCCGATGCCAATTGGATATGCCGTATATCCCGGTATACGGAATCCCTCTTCCGCCATGAGGATGTATGTTAGGCACACGCCGGTCATGAATGAAGCCGGAACAGCCGTGATCAAAGACGCAAAAGGATTCTTATGTGTCTTAATCAGATACTCGGTAGAGACCCAAAGCGCGATCATCGCAAGAGACTGATTGCTCCACGAGAAATAACGCCACAGCACATTGAAATCGATCTGCGTCATAACAGCGCCGAATACGAGCATGGGCACCGTAAGGATAATGCGGTTGCGTATGCTCTTCTGATCAAGCTTAGTGGTCTCCGCCAGTATGAGTCTCGCTGAGCGAAAAGCAGTATCTCCCGAGGTTATGGGACACACCACAACGCCGACAACTGCAAGTATTCCGCCTACAGAGCCGAGCATCCCCGTGGAGATATCGTAAACTGCGCCGGACTGTCCCAATTCTGTCAATGCATTCTGAAGTCCGCCTGTCGCGCCGTAAAAAGCGACGCCTCCTGCAGCCCACACGAGCGCTATGACGCTCTCTGAGAGCATCGCCCCGTAGAAGACCTTGCGTCCCTGTTTCTCAGAAGTTATGCATTTCGCTACCATCGGAGACTGTGTCGAGTGAAATCCCGAGATAGCACCGCAGGCAACGGTCACGAACATATAGGGCCACACGGGAAGATCGTTGGGATGAAGATTCGCAAATGTGAGTTCCGGAACAGTATAGCCGCCCTTGATAATGCCGAAGATAATGCCCACAGCCATAATGATGAGAACACCGCCGAAGACGGGATATACACGTCCTATAATCTTATCTATCGGCCAGATAGCCGCAATAAGGTAGTAGACCAGGATAACAGCTATCCAGAATGTCCTGCCTAAGGCTACCGGTGTAAGCCTGTCGATCAGTGCTGCCGGGCTTGTGACAAATACTGTACCCGTCAGAAGCAGCAGAACTACCGAGAACACACGCATAGCCCACTTGGCCATGGGACCGAGATAAACACCGGATAATTCGGCAATCGAAGCACCGTCGTGACGTTCGGATATCATGCCGCACATGTAGTCGTGAACACCGCCTCCGATGATGGCGCCGAAGACTATCCACAAGAATACGACAGGTCCGAAGCAGGCACCCATCAGAGCACCGAAGATAGGTCCGGTTCCGGCGATGTTCAAAAGCTGAACAAGATACAGTTTCCAGAGCTTGAGCGGAACAAAATCCACCCCGTCCTCCCGCGCGACCGCAGGCGTTTTCCGATCATCAGGACCGAAGACCTTCTCGACCAGTCTTCCGTAGAATACGTAGCCCAGAAGAAGTAAAACCAAAGCACATGCAAATGAGATCATAATGTTCCGTCGTCAATTTTATATCCGGCTTCGGCAAGCACACTCAAAGCCTTATCAAAATTCTCCTTCTTTACAAGAATATAATCCGTGTTATAAGTCGACACGGCGAAGATTCCGATGCTGTTTTGGGCAAGTATTGACGACAGTTTTGACAGGATCCCTATAAGCGAGAAATCGAGTACGCCTTCTATTCTGAATCCGCGCCACCCATCGTCTCTCTCGGTTGTGTTAGAAGGGGTCTCTTCCGTCCTGCAGACCAGGGACAATTCCTCATCAGTCTTGCCAATAAAACAGAATTCCCTGTTAAGGTCTATTAAGCTTCCGTCAGCAAGCTTACACACTGTAAGATCAAAAGGTATCGTCTTAAGCTTCATGATTAATCCTCCGTCACGCCCTGCTGAATATTCTCCAGGATACTGCAATTACTATAAGCCACAGGACAAAATATGTTAAGGCAAGTATGCCTATAAGCACCGTTATAACCATCGACAGATCATCCGCAACGCCGGCGGTAAGACCTCCCGTCAGGGCTTCGGACGGGATCATTCCGAACAGCAAAATGAAGAACATCACGACATATCTTACGAACATCATCGAGAACTTGCCGAACTGCCTCAGAAGTTTTACGCATATTATTCCGACCGTCTGAGCCATGAGGTCGAATACCGTCATCATGATTACTGTCATAAGCATCGGAAGCCACGTGAAATCCTTCCACGCCACGAGCTTTATCATCACGGCACATAGCACCGCATCGAAAAGCATCTCCGGCAGGTCAGCAAGAAGACACATATAAAGCTTGCGCCACGCCTTCTCCGGCACCAGGAAGAAGTACGGACGCCCGAGTTCCAGAACGGTCTTGCCGCCTCCGAATACGATAGCGTTCAGGACCATCATGGTGCAGACTCCGACGACAATGACGGCAATATCAAGCTCCTCGGAAACAAGACTGTCAGCAATAAGCAGGAATATCAGACCGAACGCACGGTAGATAAGAGCGACCTTATTGATGAAGAAGAGCTTGGATGTTCGAAGATTCTCAAACAGATGCATATGGAAAAATGCCGATGCACCCCAGCCGCGTTTATACACTTCATTACCTACGCGGGCTGTCCTCGCTATACCTGTATTAACCGCCTCAACGCCGGCCTTACTCGCTTCAACTATCTCGAGTATCCTGCCGGTATTCGTAGTAGCTTCCTCGTAGAAATCAAAATTGCCGAAATGATAAAGGAACAGCACAAGGATGACGAACATCAGATAAAGGGCTATCACTACAGGAAAGTATGAAGTTACACCACGTAAAATTCCCTTATAGATAAGGCCGACCCAGCCTGCTATCGGGAAGGCATCTGCCCAGTATGAGTTTCCCACTTCCTCGAGAATGATCATCATCGTCTGCTCACGAAGAACAGCATATGAACCGTACTCGGAAATGAGATCTCTAAGCACCACAAAGAACAGTACAAAGTGCATTACGAACAGGAGAACAACGGCTACGACCTTGACCCACACCTGATCGGTAAATCTCGCACTTATGAAGGACGTCAGAAGGAACGTCAGCGTCATGATGAAGAAAGCTTCAACTACAAACGCTATGCAGTCCCCGGTCGTAAATCCTATCCACCATGTAAGAACCGGTGAATTCACGCACATGAGCCACAGGAAGACGACAAGACTTCCAAGTCCGTACGGGAACGACACGATAAGATTGAAGACCCGAGTAAACGGAGCGGCAAACTGGAACGTCATGTCCGCAGGATGGTAGCCCAGGACACCGCTTCTAAATCCGGTTACGAATGCATAATCAAAACAGATAATAAGGAGTATGGACATAATTCCGAGCACGGTCTCATCGTTACGCGGAACCATGTGCACGGGTATTCTGTTCAGACTCGCGACAGTAATTATCGCCGCAAAAATGCCGACAACAGCAACGATGTCGGCAATGGGTTTACGCTTTATGGTTATAAGCAGCCTGTAAAAATACGCGCTCACTTATTTCTGATGTACTCGTCGATACCCTTGGCGGCAGCCTTACCTGCACCCATGGCAAGAATAACGGTAGCAGCTCCTGTTACTGCATCACCACCGGCAAAAACACCTTCCTTGGATGTCTTACCGAACTTCTCATCAGCAACGATGCACTTCCACTTATTGGTCTCAAGACCCTTGGTCGTGGAAGCAATAAGAGGATTGGGTGAAGTTCCGAGAGCCATGATTACAGCATTGGTCTCGAGTTCAAACTCGGAACCCTCGATAACGACAGGACGTCTTCTTCCTGAAGCATCAGGTTCGCCAAGCTCCATCCTTACGCACTTCATTCCGGTTACGTTATTCTGGTCATCAGTTAAGATCTCAACGGGATTGGTAAGAAGCTCGAACTTGATACCCTCTTCCTTCGCGTGCTCAACCTCTTCTGCTCTTGCAGGAAGCTCAGCAGCGGATCTTCTGTATACGATTGTTGTATCAGCTCCAAGTCTCAAAGCTGTTCTTGCAGCGTCCATAGCTACATTACCGCCGCCTACAACGGCAACCTTGGCACCCTTGAATATCGGAGTGTCGGAATTCTCTCTGAAAGCCTTCATGAGATTGTTCCTCGTGAGATACTCGTTAGCGGAGAATACGCCCTTGGCATTCTCGCCGGGAATCTTCATGAACATGGGAAGACCTGCACCGGAACCAATGAATACAGCCTCGAAGCCTTCGTTCTCCATGAGCTCATCGATTGTAACGGACTTGCCGATTACTACGTTGGTCTCAATCTTAACGCCGAGGGACTTAACATTCTCAACCTCAGGTGCAACGACCTTCTCCTTGGGGAGACGGAACTCAGGGATACCATAAGTAAGAACTCCGCCTGCCTCGTGCAAAGCCTCGAAGATTGTTACTTCATATCCGAGCTTCGCAAGGTCTCCTGCACAGGTAAGACCTGCAGGGCCGGAACCGATGACAGCGACCTTATGTCCGTTGGGAGCACACTCGACCTTCATCTTGGTGCCCTCTTCCCTCGCGCGGTCAGCTACGTATCTCTCAAGCTTACCGATGGAAACTGCATCACCCTTGATGCCTCTGATGCACTGTGCCTCGCACTGTGTCTCCTGAGGACATACTCTTCCGCATACAGCGGGCAGAGACGATGATTCGGTCAGTATCTCATATGATCTCTTGAAGTCCTTATCCTTAAGGGCAGTAATGAATCCGGGAATGTTGATGTTTACGGGGCATCCGCTTACGCATCTGGGATTCTTGCAGTTAAGGCATCTTGCAGCCTCAACTACTGCTTCTTCCTCAGTATATCCGAGGCAGACCTCCTCAAAGTTCTTAGCTCTAACTTCAGGAGCCTGCTCGCTTATAGGTACTCTCTCAAAACCGGGTGCAGCCATTACTTGTCACCTCCGCAATTTCCGCATCCGCCGTGATGCGTTTTTCCTTCCTGAAGAGCCAGAAGAGCTTCGCCCTCCTGGGTCTGATAAAGCCTCATTCTGCCCATGGCCTCATCGAAGTTGACCTTATATCCGTCAAACTCGGGGCCGTCAATGCAGGCGAACTTGATCTCATCACCGACTGTAAGTCTGCACGCTCCGCACATTCCTGTACCGTCAACCATTATGGGATTCATGGATACTATTGTGGGGATGTCATACTTCTTGGTCGTGAGAACACAGAACTTCATCATGATCATGGGACCGATGGCTACGCAAAGGTCGTACTTCTTGCCCTCGTTCTCAACGAGGTCCTCGATAACCTTTGTTACCATGCCTGATCTTCCGTAGGAACCGTCATCAGTCGTGATATAGAGGTTGCCTGCAACCTTTCCCATCTCTTCCTCGAGGATAACGAGATCCTTAGTCTTTGCTCCGACGATTACATCGGCATCAATGCCATGCTCGTGAAGCCACTTGACCTGGGGATATACGGGAGCCGTTCCGAGGCCTCCCGCAACAAAGAGGATCTTCTTATTCTTAACTTCTTCAATATCGTCCGTAACAAGTTCGGAAGGCTGGCCGAGAGGTCCTACGACATCGTGGAATCCCTGACCTTCTTCGAGGTCCATCATCCTCTTGGTAGAGGCACCGATCGTCTGAACTACGATTGTGATGGTTCCCGCTTCGCGGTCGTAATCACAGATAGTAAGAGGAATTCTCTCACCATTCTCATCTATCCTGACGATCAAAAACTGTCCCGGTTCACAGTACTGCGCCACACGGGGAGCCTCAACCTCCATAAGGAAGATCGAGGGGCACAGCACCTTCTTCTTCTTGATCAGATACATAACTGACGGAACCTCCTGCTTAAAAGGCATAAACTCCTTGAATTTTATCACTTATATCATAGTGAGTTCAATTACTTTTAGAAGAAATACGGAGGGAACAGCATGGAAACGGTTCTGAGAATGGGACTGTAAACAGACAGATTCATGAGAACGCCTCCGAACAGGAATGACAGGATGAGATAAGTCGGAAGCACAGCCGCGAAAAGCCCGCTCTTCTTCCCGTAAAGAGGAAGCGCTGCGATTATGGATGCAATCACGAATGATATAAGAATGACAACGAGACTGTAGACAAGTATATGAAGTATCGAGAAAGGCGCACCGCAAATAAGAAGGCTTATGACCGATATCACTACAACCGGAATGACATGAGCCGCCGGAAGTATGAGTCCCATGAAGAACCTTCCCGTCTTAGTCATCCTTACATAGAGCTTGTTGTCACAGTCGTTAAGGTATGACAGGGCACCAAGAAGCGCCGCCATCCACAGGAAGAAGCCTGCGAATTTATAGACGGGAACAGCTATCTTCTCGCTGGTACTTATCTCGTTATATTCAATGCTCTCGAGGGACTCCAGCCTGTATATCGCATTACTGTCAAGATATGAATCAAACAAAGCCGAGAGGGCACTGCTGTAATCCGAAGGCACGTTCACATCAGATTCGTCAATGGCCGCCTCCATTACTCTCAACGCGAAATGGGGGAACAGCTTCATGAATACTTCCTCGCTCGACATCAGAGGAAGCGTCGATGACGGCGTGGTTATTACGCTTATCTTCGGCATCCTTCTTATAACGGCACTCTCCGCCATGAGATCCTCGGGTATGATGAAGCCTGTATTGGCCCTGCCTGAAGCAAGATCAGAGTACATCTGCGACTCGCTCTCGACTTCGTAAAAATCGAAGATGGAACCCATACCGCAAAGCTCCTCCACTGCAGCCTCGGTACTGCTGTCCTCATCGAGATTTAAGATGGCAACGGGTATGTAAGCCGAAGACTTCTGTGAAGGCATCGCGACAGACACCACTGCGAGGGCAATGAGTATGAAAGCCATACCGTATATGTACGGGTTAAGAAAGCTTCTCTTAGCACTTAAACGGAGGCGGTTAAAAAACAATCTCATGTGAACATCGCCTCCAGTGTAAATGTTATAAGGTATTTAAACGGGTTATAGACCGACATCTCCTGCAAAAACTTCGGCATGAACTCCAAAGGAAGCAGTCCTCCCGCAAGATACATAAGAACCGTAAAAGCGGCAAAGGATATGTAAGCCGCAGAGACGGGAGAGCGGAAAAGATAACTAACGCCCGTTACTATGAAAGCTATGATGGCGACTACGGGAAGCATCTTAATAAGAGCCATCATGGAAATACCTATCTTGGTAAACTGAAGTCCTATGGTAATAAGCGCGAATGCAATGTACATCATTACCATGACGGACATAGCCTCCATAACAAAGAACAAAGCCGGTGATATTCCGGAGAGTCTTGCTCTCGCGATGAATGCCGGATTGGAGCCTTTGCAGAAATAGGCAAAAACAAATACCGACAGCAGGAACACATATACAAGTGCTGCTCCCGCTATCTTCTGAGTCAGCGTAAAAGCCGCGATCGAATCGACGGTGTCGTAACGGAAAATGTTCATTCTGTCGAGCGCGTATCCCAGTTCATTAATCCTGACAACATCGGAAAGCTCGGAGCTTTGGTCAAAGGGAACTCCATGCTGATCACAGAAATCGTAAATCGTCTGAACGCATGCCTGTCCGACGCCGAGGTCATTAGCAAGAACCAGCATGATGTCTTTAACGACCTGTTCATCGAACGTGTCGGCAGATTTGAATACGACTTCAAGTTCAGGATTAGATCCGGAGAATATGCCGGATGCGAAGTCCTCGGGAATGATGAGTCCCGCTACAACGTCTCCCTCATCCACGGCCGTTCTTACTTCCTCTGGTGAGTCTAATTCAATGAAGCTTATCGTGTCCTCGACACTGTTCATGTTGGATATGAATGAGAAGCCTGCAGAATTAAGTTCATTATCGGAAGGCAGGTAACACGCAACCTTTACCATGGAGAAGGAGCCGTCTTTGAAAAGCACGTTCTCACCAAAAAATGCGAACGCCATCGCCGCCAGTCCGAGCGCAAGGAAATAAGCTGCCACATATGGCATGAAATTAAGTATCCTCTTGAACAGGACCTTAATCATTGATGATCTCGGAAACCGATCTGGACTTATCGACCAGAGTGCACTTTCCGTCCTTCAGATGATATATCTTGTCGCAGTGGTCAAAGACTTCCGCTTCATGGCTCGCGATAAACACGATTCCGCCCTTCGCCTTAAATGCATCAATGAACTTAAGGATGTCACTCTTGGCGGGAATGTCGAGTGCGGCCAGAGGCTCATCCATCAAAAGCACATCCGGTCCCGTAATGATAACCGAAGCAAGTGCGAGTCTCTTCTTCATTCCGCCCGACATATTGCGGACTCTGACATTGATGAAATCGCTGACCTTAAGGATCGATAATTCCGGACCGTTCAGAGCCTTCAATATCTCATCCTTCTTCATGGATGTCCACATGAGGATGTTATCGTAAGCGGTAAGCTCATCTATAAGGGCATTCTCCTGGGTTACAAACCCCGTCTTCCCCTCTATGTATATCTTGCCCGATGCAGGCTTCTTTATGCCCGACACGGCAGACAGAAGAGTTGACTTACCCGAGCCGTTAAGGCCCAGAAGACCGATGCACTCTCCGTTCCCGGCCGTGATGTTCACATTCGTAAGTACAGTCTTCTTATACTTAACCGATACATTATCGATGTTAACCATTCGTACCTCCCGGCAGTTCGCCGTAATAAAGGTCCATATCCACATAGGCATCGATGCCCGGGATAGTGCCGTTGCAGCTTTGCTGCCAGACAGCATAGGTGCCCGCGTAGTCAGTCTGAGAAGTATAGTGAGCAAGCCATACGTTATCGATGTCATCATCCCAGATTACATCCATGATGAACTTGCTTCCGTATAGCATGGAAGTCATTCCGCGGTTTTGAACTTCGGCATCAAACACATCATACAGATAGTTGATGTCGGCTATGCTCAGGTTGTACTTCTGGAAGTTTCCGAAGAAGTTCTCCCAGTCAAAAACGATGGGAAGGCTGACATTATAGCCAGCACACAGATCGCAGATCGTATCAGCCAGAAGTGTCACATATTCCTCTGTATTGTCAGTCGTGTAGACGTATACTCCTATGGGAATGCCCGCTGCCGCCGCTCCTTCCATGTTTGTCCTGAAATACTCATCCTCGTGGAATTCACCTTCACTGGACCAGCCGGCTCTTACAAAAGCAAATTCACAGCCTGCCGCCGCAACCTGATTCCAGTCTATTGCTCCCTGCCACTTGGATACGTCGATCCCATAGTGAACGTTATCTCCGGGATAAGAAGCGATGAAATCGGAAAAAGGAGTCGCATTATCGGTGGTCGTCCCGGTGTTATTGCTTGTATCACCTGTGTCTTCGGGCTGAAAGACAGTGACATTCATGGAATCACTCGCCGTATTGCCCCAGTCATCTGTGATCACAAGGTCCAGATGATAGGACCCCAGGGTTGAAGTATCAACTTCTCCGGTTATCTGAAGGTCGATATCGGCATCCTGGTCATCAATATAGCTTATAAAGTCATTAATATCGAATTCATTTCCTAAGGCTATCCACGCGTCCCTGTTGATGTTAATAAAGAACGGGCTTACCGTATCCCCTTCCGGCTCAGGTGTGGGAGTCGGTGTCGGTGTGCTTGTAGGAGTCGGTACCAGAGTGGGCGCCGGAGCCTCCGTCTGAGTTGCTGAAGGCTCAGTCTCAGGCTCTCCGATATCCCTGTCAGTACAAGAAGACAGGACTTGGAAAGCCAGTACCGAAGCCAGTGTTGTAATTGCTATTTTTTTCTTCATGCCAATTATTATATAATATCGTCATGCAAAATCGAACACAAAGAAGGTTGACGGGTCCCCAGATCATACTTCTGGGATTTTTGGTACTGGTAGTTGCAGGAGCATTGCTTCTGATGTTGCCAATCTCTTCCAAGAACCGTGAATATACACCCTTCATCGATTCATTATTCACATCCGTATCCGCAGGCTGCGTTACGGGACTTATTGTCAAAGACACCCAGACATCGTGGTCACTGTTCGGCCAGATAGTAATCCTAATCCTCATCCAGGTCGGCGGAATGGGCGTCATTACCATGACTAACTTCTTCATGCTCTTTACAGGCAAGAAGATCGACCTTCGCTCCAGAACAGCCATGCAGGAGGCGGTATCCGCTCCCAATATCGGAGGCATAGCCAAGCTTACGGGATTCATCGTCAAGGGAACTGTACTCTTCGAAGCACTGGGCGCAGTTGCCGTAATGCCCGTGTTCATAAAGGACTTCGGATTTGCGAAGGGAATCTGGTACTCGGTATTCATGTCGATATCTGCATTCTGCAATGCGGGATTTGACCTCATGGGTTCCGTCGGAGAATGCTCTTCGCTTACGTACTACGCCGATAACCCGGTGGTAAACATTGTATTTATCATCCTCATACTCACGGGCGGTATCGGATTTCTCACATGGAACGACATCAGAACCTACGGGTTCAAGTTAAGAAAGTACAGTACGCAGAGTAAGATAATCCTCGTTTTCGAGGCGATACTCATCATCTTCCCCGCACTTTACTTCTATATCTTCGAGCTTTCCGGAGAACCTCAGGGCGCACGCATACTCGAGGCTTTGTTCTCCGCAGTTTCCCCAAGGACGGCCGGCTTCAACACGATCGATTACAACGATTTCTCCGGAGTCGGAATCGCCATAACGATAATGCTCATGCTCATCGGAGGCGCACCGGGATCAACTGCAGGAGGCATGAAGATCACAACTATCGCCATTCTCTGGGCCGCGATGATATCCGTATTCAGAAGGGAGAAAGCTCCCGCATACTTCAGAAGAAGGGTCTCTCATGACACGGTTTACAGTGCAGTCGCAGTATTCCTGCTCGACATGCATTTATTCATCGGAGGCGCCATTGCCATAGCACTCATCGAACGTCTCCCCCTCATGCAGACTATGTTCGAATGCGCCTCGGCGGTTGCTACGGTAGGTCTCACAATGGGAATCACATCATCACTTCACATAGCTTCAAAGATAATTCTGATACTTATAATGTACGGCGGCAGAGTAGGCGGACTTACGCTTGTATTCGCCGCCACGGGAAGAAAGAGTTCAATACACGACAAGTTCCCTACGGATCACATAGCCGTAGGATGACATACCAAGGAGGGAAAACATGAAGAATATTTTGGTAATCGGTGCAGGCAGATTCGGAACATATCTCATACAGGGCTTCTCCGAGCAGGGCGACGAGATCCTCGTAATAGACAAGGACGAGGACAGACTCGGTAAGGTTCTGCCCTTTGTAACTGCCAGCCTTATCGGTGATTCCACAGATTCTGACTTCATGGGAAATATCGGCGTCAACAACTTCGACATATGCGCCGTATGTATCGGTGACAATTTCCAGAACTCACTCGAGACCACTTCCCTCCTTAAGGAGCTCGGCGCCAAGTTCGTAATTGCCAGAGCTTCAAGAGACGTTCAGGAGAAGTTCCTGCTAAGAAACGGCGCAGACGAAGTCGTCTACCCTGAGAAGAACATGGCAAAGTGGACTGCCATACGTTTCAGTTCTGAGAATGTTAAGGATTACATCCCCGTTCCCGGAGACTACTCCATCTTCGAGGTTAACATTCCCAAGTCATGGGTCGGCAAGTCCATGGTGGAGCTCAACATCCGCCAGAACATGCATCTCAACATCATTGCCGTCAACAACAAGGACGATTCCGAACTCAATATGAATTACAGCCCTTCCGATCCTTTCAGGGAAGGACAGTCAATCATGGTCATCGGAAGCGACGAAGACCTGAAGAAGCACTTAGGCCTCGATTACTGATCAGCCGAATATAGAACTTATTGCAGATACGGTAGATGAGAATGCTTCAGTAGTCTCATCGAGCTGATGGATTGTGGAATTGAGACTCTCGATATCCAGAGCGTCGATCTTATCCATCGCTCGGCCGACTGCATTTGTTGCATCCTCTGTAAGCACCTTAAGCTGGTCTGCCATTCCTGCGAGATCAGCTTCCTGAACATCAGAAGCAACCTGATTAAGAGCCGTGACCGCGGTGTCTGCCTTAACATAGATCGCATTGATCTTATTGTTTATGTTGTAGATCAGTGCAACTACATAGACTGTAATGATCACTGCACATACGGCCATTACTACGAGGGCGATGTTACGGATGTTATCCTTGACTGCATCGCGCTTGTTATCCTTCACCATCTCTGCCTTGATCTCATTCAGGTTGTCATTGATGTTAGCGTTTTCCGACATTTTATTTCTCCTATAAATCTGATTATTGTACAGGCTCAAAATATGAAGCGTCATGATTGCACCAGGGGCATATAAAGTCCGCGGGCAGCTCATCACCCTCATAAATATATCCGCACACCGTGCATACGAATCCCTTTGAGGTCTTAGCAGCGGGCTTGGACTTGATGTTCTTCTGATAATAGGAATAAGTGGCACTCTCCGCTTCATTCAGTACCTCACAGTCCGTGACATCTGCTAGGAACAGGGTATGTGTGCCCAGGTCCTGTGAACTTATGACGCTCGCACTTATGAAAGCATTAGTCTCCTCCCCTGCTATGTACACAAGGCCGTTAGCCGAACGGGAAACTTCGATCTGCTCGAGCTTATCGGTATCTCTTCCGCTTCTCATTCCCCAATGCTTGTATGTGTCGAATTTGGAATTCTCTGAGAGTACCGATACATTGAACTTACCGGTATTCATGACCATGTCATGCGTAAGGTTATTCTTGTTGATGGCGACAATGATGCGGTTAGGTTCAGTCGTTACCTGCTGTACAGTGTTGACGATACATCCGTTATCGCGGCCGTTCTCGCATGAAGTGAGCACAAAAAGACCGTAACTTAACTTATACATGGCTTTCTCATTCATGGGGATTACCTCCTTAAGCATTTCTTTAATTATACTTTATTGTGATAGAATCACCATAGGATAGAGGGGTGGACTTTATGGTAATACAAGCAGCATCTATGACACTTGGAAGAAGCCTGGGTTATTACACGGGCATCTTCTCCACGGCGGTAACGGCATCGGTAAACCCGACTGCCACCATGGCCGCACTTTCAGTTTTGGGAGCGATTGAGAACGCATCAGTTTACTCTCCTGACTCGGCATTCTTCAACTCAATAGCCGATTCACTTAACGGCATACCGGTACTTAATGCGGCCGCAAAGCTTCCCATCGCGAACCCTTACGCGGCGGTATTTCTGACGATTGTCGCGGCGGTAATGATCATTCTTCACTCATTTGCTGAGAGCAAGATCGTATCGCAGGCGACGATTGATAAACTTGATAAACTCACGGGATGGATAGGAGTCACAGCGCTCTCCCTTATCCCGCTTGTAACTAACGACGCCGTTGACAAGACCGCCAGGGCTTCGAAGAACGCTTCAGCGACAGCTCTTACGATCGTTACCGGTTCTTCTTCAGGCTCTGCCGGTGCCCCCTGGTACGCCTGGGTAATCGGGATTCTGACTCTCATGATCGCTTCGGTGGTTTACTTCGTCGTCTATGACTGCTTCGACAACATCGGAACGATATGCGCCGCTGTACCGGTCAAGGGCCTTAACATCATCGAGCAGATAGTAAAGGCGCTTTTCCACGCCGGCATGATACTTCTTCAGATCACCTTCCCTGCGATTTCCTTTATCATCAGCATAATCGTGGCGATAATAGGCATCCTGCTTTTCAGAGTGCTTAAGAGGATCACATTCTACTACAAGGAAGTCTATATCCGTCCCGTGCTTCACAACATCTTCAGAAGAGGCAAGGACATTGCGGTCGTCCATAAGAAGCTTCCCCGCAAGATCCGCAAGGCACACCCCGACTTAAGAGTCTCGGTTCCGTTCTTCGCGTTCAAGGGAATCGACAAGGTTAAGAAGCGCTCTGCTGTCTGGTATGTACTTGCAGGCAACGGCAAAGCACACCTTTACAGGAGGAAGGGATTCGGCAAAGTTCAGGAGATCTCCTTAGAAGAATTAAGGCAGAGATTCCCCGATGCCGAGCTCATCCGCTACAGAAGATTTAACGCCTTAAGGACACCAGATAAGAAGTGTAACATTGTTATAAGCCACAGCTACAAGGGCTTTTGCGGCGACATAGCAAAATCACTCGGCGTCCCGCTGAAGGACAATGCCGAAGCTGAAGGTTCAGTCAGCAGCGAAGGATTATCTGTAACTTAAGATCAGAGTTCCTTAAGATACTCCATGAAGTTCTGCTTATTCTCGAGCGCCGTAGTTGTCGGGCGGCCGAGGTCTTCCCTCGCGCCTATCGAGCACTTGACCTCTATGAGGCTTAACTCATTTCTGCCCTTGGCAGCCTCAAGCTCTTTGTCGAGATCCTCAAAGCTGTCCACGCTTACCGCATTCGGGTAGCCGCAGGCCTTCGCAATGGCAACGAGGTCGATTTGGGATGCTACAGTAGGCATTCCTCCTACGGTCTCGTGCGCTCCGTTATTGATGACGACGTGGATGAGGTTCTCGGGCTTGTTCGCACCTAATACTGCCATGGACCCCATGTGCATCAGAACGGCTCCGTCACCGTCTACACACCAGATACGCTGCCCGGGCTTATTGATCGCGACACCGAGCGCGATGGAGCTTGAATGACCCATGGAACCTACAGTAAGGAAGTCGTACTTGTGGCTCTGGCCGTTGGCGACACGAGTCTCGAAAAGCTCTCTGCTCGCCTTGCCGGTTGTGCTTATGATGGGGTCTTCGCCGGAAGCCTTCACGATGTGCTGAATGATCTCCTCACGGATCATTGTATTATCGTTTCTATACTCGACCTTAGGTGCATCAGTAAGCGCACCCTTGCGAATGACAAAAGCGACATCCTTGCCTGTCTTCAATATCTCGTTAAACTTCTCCATGGCGGCGGAAACTTCTTCATCAGTCGTCTCCTTGCCGATGACGAAGCTCTCTATGCCCATGTCCTCCAGAAGCTTGATTGTTACCTCTCCCTGATAGATATGCTGAGGCTCGTCGTGAATGCCGGGTTCTCCTCTCCAGCCGACGATGAAGATAACCGGGATGGCATATACCTTATCATTAAGAAGCGATGCAACAGGGTTGATGATATTGCCCTCGCCCGAATTCTGCATATAGACGACAGGATACTTGCCCGTGGCAAGATGATATCCTGCTGCAAGAGCCGTACAGTTACCCTCATTTGCCGCTATGACATGGTGCTTCGGGTCAATGCCATACTCACTCATGAGGTAATTGCAAAGAGCCTTAAGCTGGCTGTCAGGAACTCCCGTATAGAAATCGGCTCCAATTATCTTAACTAAGCTTTCAACCTTCATTATCAATACCTCGCTTCTACTTCTTTAAGTTCTTCCACTGTGTCTATCTCGATGATGCTTCCGGTCCTTATCGGATATACCTCAAGGTCCAGATCATCAAGAATGCTGTCGACCACTTCATCCCAGAACAGATCTTCGTAGCCCGGGTGATTATATCTTTCCACGACCGCATCTGCGATCTTCTTGGCATCCTCCTTAAGGAAATAAGAGATTCCGCACATGTTATAGCAGTCATCTCCGCCCTTGCCGACTCTGATGATCCTGCCTGACTTATCCTGCTCGAACACCCAGTCATCGGAGTGCCCCCCGACCATCTTGCCATAGTAGCAGGACTTAACGTGATTGGCGTTAAGGACATTGGAATCAGGCATATAAAGATCTGCCTCGCAGATGAAGCAATTGCAGTCTCCCATTACATCCGCTGCTGCACGTATGGACGATATGTTATTGATCGTCTGATACTCTTTGTTCTCGATCATTGTTACGCCGTCGTACTTGCCGGCAAGGTAATTAAGCTGGTCTCCCCTGTAGCCCGTGACTACATATATCTTCGATACTCCTCTCATCTTAAGGGCATCGATAACGGTCTCGATCATAGGCTTGCCGTGAACGGGCACAAGAGGCTTCGGCATCGTCTCGGTAAGAGGTCTCATCCTCTGGCCGAGGCCTGCCGCCATAAGTATTGCTATCTCGTCAGTCATAGTTCACCGGAACCTTGACACCGAGTTCCTTCAATCCTGCTTCAAAAACCTTCCAGAAATCTACGATATCAGGCTCATCTATGACCCCCAGAGCGCACAGGCGGAATGTGCCTTTGCTTGCAAGTTTTCCGGGATAGATGGTAAATCCCCTCTCATAGCAGTAGTCGTGGATCTTATCGAAGTTCCAGTTCGGATCATCGGGATAGATGATCGCGGATACAAGACCTGACTGTACGTCTCTCGACAGCACTTCCTTAAATCCAAGGCGGTCGACTCCCGCTCTTATGGCAGCCATGATGCGCTGATGGCGCTCCCACTTACGCTCCTCGCCCTCCTCGAAATACTCGATAAGAGCCTGTCTTGCAGCGTAAACGGTCTGCACCGGAGGAGTGAAATGCATCTCCCCTGTTCTCTCGAAGAAGTCGTACTGCATGTAAAGATTGCAGTAGTAGGAACGTACCGGGAAGTTCCTGCTCGCCTCGATTATGTCCTTCCTTCCGACTATGTAAGAAAGTCCTGTCATTCCCTGTATACCCTTCTGCGCGGAAGCCATGCAGAAGTCGATGTTCTGCTCATAGACGTCAATCGGGATCATGGCGTATGCACTTGTGGTGTCGCTTATGAGGAACGCTCCGTACTTATGTGCGAGTGCGCCTATATCCTTAACGGGATTAAGAAGACCTGATCCCGTCTCGTGATAAGTGACGTACACATATCCGATATCGCTGTTGTTCTTAAGAGTTTCCTCGATAAGCGTAAGGTCGGGCGTGGTATCCAGAGGCTGCTTCAGCTCAATAAGCGGTAGTCCGTATGCATGGCACACCTCGACAGCCCTCGCACTGTAGGAACCGTTGTTAATTACGAGCGCCTTCTTATCCTTGTCGAGCAGGGAATTAAGGGCGATGTCGATGCAGATGGTTCCTGACCCGCAGAAAAGCACGGCAGTATAGTCTTCCAGCTTGCCGTGTACTATCTTAACGAGGTCCTCCCTCATAGGTGCCATGATGTCCTGAAATTCCTTCTCTCTCGGGCATATATCGGGAACGATCTGCGCGAGTTTGACCGTGTCAGTCGTGGTCGAAGGTCCGGGGTTCAGCAATACATTTCTTTTTAGATTCATATTCATCCTCAGATCTCATCAATGAGAGTAATAATATCCTTGATCGACATAAGTCTGTCGTCAACTTCCTTTGCCCTGTGGTACTTCAAGATATCCTCTGCAGTCTTCTGCATTGCGGGGAAAGCCGCGCGGGTAAGCTGGTTCGCATAGATCACGATGTTTACGCCGTGCTCGATGAGCTCCTCTTCCGTTATCGTGTTAAAAGAGGAAGGAACTACGACAAGAGGCGTCGTCTTATCCTCTTCGCGGAACTTATCACAGAATTCTATTATCTCAGAAGGGTCCTTCTTCCTGCTGTGGATCATGATGCCGTCGGCACCCGCCTTAACAAAAGCTCTCGCTCTGTTAAGAGCATCCTCCATGCCCTGCTCGAGGATGAGGCTCTCGATACGCGCAATGATCATGAAATCATCCGTAAGCTGCGCCTTCTTGCCGGCAGCAATCTTATCACACATCTCCTCGATGGTGCACTGCGTCTGCTTTACTTCCGTGCCGAAAAGGCTGTTCTTCTTAAGCCCCTTCTTATCCTCGATGATAACTGCGGATACACCCATGCGCTCGAGACTTCTTACGGTATAGACGAAGTGCTCGGTCAGTCCTCCCGTATCTCCGTCGAAGATGATGGGCTTGGTCGTAACTTCGGTTATATCCTCGATTGTCCTGAATCTCGATGTCATGTCGACGAGTTCGATGTCGGGCTTACCCTTGGCGGTTGAATCACAAAGCGAGCTTATCCACATCGCATCGAACTGATCGAGCTTGCCGTTCTCGCCCTCTATTACGGTCTTCTCGACTATGAGTCCCGTAAGACCGGAATGAGCCTCCATCGCCTTGACGATCGGAGTCAGATTGATGAGCTGTCTTAATCTCTTTCTTCTGTATTCGGGCATCGAGAGCTTCTCTTTAAGCTGAAGATCGATCTTCTTAACTTCCTCGTTATAGGTGTAGGGAACATCGACGATCTGTCCGCCGTATGACTCCAGCAATTCCTTGACATGTGAACGGATAGCCGACTCTGCCCCCGTTGTCCAGTTATCTCCGTGGATAACGATATCAGGATGTATCTTCTCGATAACATCGTCATAGAGCATGTCATTTTGCAGCACGACAGAATCCACTCCGTCTATATTCCCGTAAAGAGCCATGCGATCCTCTTCCGATACTGTAGGGAAACGGTTGTAGCGGATAGAAGCCTTGTCGCTTAAGCATCCGACTATGACCTTACCGTACTTTCCTGCTTCACTGATGATGTTGAGATGTCCTGCGTGTATAACGTCAGTACTGAAACATGTATAGACTGTCTTCATAGTGCTCCGTTCCCATCGTGCAAGATGTGTATTTATACAACAGATTATTATAACACTTCTTTATAAGAGATTTCCCGCATCACTCGCCATACTCACGCCATAATCGTTTACGGATTGTTATTATTTGTTTTGATAATATAAAAATGTCGAATTTCATATTAATTATAAAGGTCGGAAGATGATCAACGGTAAGAAGATTGTGGCTCTGTGCACGTCGCGTGTATATGAACCGCAGACACACGGCTACATAGTCAGGCTCAACGAACGTCTCAAGATGGAGGGATTCGCGACGCTTATATTCGCCATCAATTCCGATATCTACTGGGAAGAAGACAGAGTAGCCACAGAGAAATACATCTACGACCTTATCCCCTACCGTTACATCGATGCCGTTATCATAATGGACGAGAAGATCAAGAGCCATAAGATAGCCGGCAAGATCATTAAGGAAGCATCCAGGTACAACCTCCCTGTCGTAGTATCAGACGGACACTACGACGGAGTATCCTGCATTGGCTATGACTATGATGCGGGATTTGAGAGAGTCGTCCGTCACGTCATCGAATATCACAAAGTCAGACATCCGCATATGATGGCAGGACACGAGAACAACGAATTCTCCAACAGAAGAATAGAAGTGTTCAAGAAGGTTCTCAAGGAGAACGATATCCCTTTCGATGACTCCATGATAAGCTACGGAAACTTCTGGGCAGATCCGTGCCGTGTTGCTACACGCGAGATAATCGACAGAGGCAACATGCCAGAGGCCATAATCTGTGCCAACGACATCATGGCCATAACCGTATCCGAGATGCTTATTTCAGCAGGATACATGGTCCCACAGGACGTAATAGTGACGGGATTTGACGGCTATGACGAGATTTATTTCACGTCGCCCGTCATCACCACGGCCACATGTGACATCATCGAGCTCGCGGACGCAACTGCCGATGTCCTGATCGATATGAGCAGGGACAGGAAGATCTATAACAAGCTCATTACTCCCACATTCTGTGCGAACGAATCCTGCGGATGTCCGAGGCACACGGAGCATCCCGCCATACTCCGCAACCGCTTCAGGGAGAGCTTCGCAAGACTCAACGATGACAACAGAGTCCTTCACATCATGACTTCATCGATGCAGGCGAGCAAGACACCGGGAGCCATGGCGGCACATCTTGAATCATACAAGATGGACAATACCCTCATCGTTGTCGACAGGAAGTGTTTTGAAGAGGAGATCAACTACTTCACTGATTCAAGGATCGAGGGCGCTCCCAAGGAGTTCGTTACAATCTACGATTCATCCAATCCCGCCAAGTATAAGGAAGGAACGCTCGACATATCGACCGGGTTCGCCGACAACTGTGAAGATGTCATGTCCCTTTGCATCAGGAACAGGATAATGGAACTCGTCAAGAGCGGTTATCCCCTTATCTTCAATGCACTCGACTTCATGACGAGGCCGTTCGGTTTTGTGTGCTATTACTACCAGGACTACCTTATCTCGAATTACACGAATACGATGAACGTGACAACAGCCATCAGCACCGGTGTCGGCGGCTACATCAATCTGAGATATCAGAAGACGCTCCTCAAGGAAATGGATGAGATGTACAGGCACGATGCCCTGACAGGTCTATATAACAGAATCGGATTCCAGAACGTTCTCAAGAGACTTCGGAATGAACCCGAATACTACAACAAACCCGTTACCGTTATCATGTCTGACCTCGACGGTTTGAAGTACATCAACGATCATTTCGGACATGCCGAAGGCGACAATGCGATCTATGCAGTAGCGAACGCTCTTTTCAGTTCGGTTCCTGAATCCGCGCTGTCCACAAGATTCGGCGGTGATGAGGTATTCTCCGTAGTCTTCGGAGACTGCGATGCTGATGAGATCATACGTAATATCGACAAGCATCTCGTCGAATACAACGAGAATTCAGACAAGCCATATACGGTGTCCACCAGCTGCGGATACACATCTTCAATACTCGACGAGAGCTTTGACATCGCTTCTGCGATCAAGGAAGCAGACGAGAAGATGTATCAGGCCAAGAACCGTAAATACGAAGCCCGTAACCGGAAGAACGTCCAGGAGACTTAATTACATCTTAATCGTCAGAACGTTAAGCCCCAACAGAGGATAATACTCCATTGACCTGCATACTTTCCTTACTATTCTGATACCTATGTTCCTGACGGGATCAGAAGGGTCAAAGATGGCATCTATCTCCTCCGGGTTGAAATGCCTGCAGTTATCCTTGAACTTCATCTGAAGTCCTTCTTCCGTCTTAATGACACTTATATCGACAACACTGTTGGCCTTCCCCGTGAAGCCATGCTTTACGATGTTGCCGGCGAGCTCCTCAACGCAAAGCCCCGCCCTGAAGGAAGTGACAGTGTCGATACCCTTATCCTTACAAAAATCAATGACACTCTGCGAAATGTTCATGACCTCTTCCATACTGTGAACCGAGATGTTAAGGCGGCTGTCTTCAGGAACTCCGAATCCTTCGGGATAGCAGCAAAGCGACGATATCTTAAGAGGTATCTTCTTCTCATGAATCCATGCAAGTATATAGACGGCCAGAACGACGAGCAAACCGCCTGTAAACTGTCCCAGCCAGATACCGAGCATACCGAAGTAGTGCGCGAGAACATAAGACATCAGAAGCGTGCCACCGATACCGTCGGCAATAACAAGAACAGTTACGGCAGTCTGATACTTCATGCACCGCCACAGATCTCTCATTCCGACAATGATAGCACTGAAGGGAGATGATAACGGGAAGATTATGAATCCGGTCATGGTCATCATGTAAACAGCACTTGACGGATCATGGAAATACAGGTTTGTCAAAGGATAGCAAAGCATAGCCAGAATAACAGACACAACGGTTTCCATGAGCACTGCTTTCTTAAGATAGATCTTAAGCAGAAGTTCGATCGCGCTTCTGTCCCCCTCACCCGTATATATGCTCGCGAGAGAAATGAACGCAGATGTGATTCCCGCCGGAACGGCCCAGTATATATAGCCGAATGAGCTGACTGCGGTAAATGCCGCCAGTCCGTCTTCCATGGCAACCCGGAATATCAAATTGTTGAGCAGGATTCCCCTCACCGCCAGCATGAACTGAGTTCCAGCGGCAGGAAGTCCGTTAATGAGAATATCACCTGTATCCCTGAGGTTAAGACTCGAGAAATCGAGTGAGAAGACGGCCTTGCCGCTGATGAAATATACTGCAAGAATTGTGAAGTACACCCAGTTGGAGACTGTTGTAGCAAGACCTAAGCCGTATACATCGAGTCCAAATATCTTGATAAAGGTGTAGTCACAGATTGAATTAGATATGAACATACCGGCTATTCCGATATAACCGAGCTTCTCCTTCTTCTCAAGCTGAAGGAATGAAGTAAGCTGGGTACCCAGAAGGAAAGGTATAACACCCGGCCCCAGGCCCTTAAGGTATTGGACAAGACCTCTGTGCAGCGGATTGGTGCTTCCTGCAAATACATTCGCAAGCATATCCGGCGTAAAACAGAACAGCAGTGTGGAAACCGCTCCGATAATAGTCATGATCATCATGTCGAGTGTGAAGATTCCCTTGGCATGCTTAACAGTATTCTCACCCAGATACTTGCCGCACAGAAGCTGCGAACCGCAGAATATGAGTGTGTTAACGGTATCCAGGACCTTCGCGAGAGGCCCGTAAAGGCCGGTAACCGCCATGGCATCGGAGCCTATGAGATTACTTGCGAATGCACTGTCTATGATGACATTGATGCCGCCGCACATAACCAAAAGGATCTGTATGGGTATCATACTGAAGAAAAGCCTTCGTGTTATCTTCTCGTCATACCTGTTGATCATAAAACCTGCCCTCAACGATTTATTTCATAAAAATAATTGTTTTTTATTAAACAGTTTTGTATATTCAATATAACGATTATTCTACCACGTAAAAGGGGGAATGCTCTTTGCCGGAGAAATATGATCTTATTGTCATTGGAGCCGGAAACGGTGGTCTGATGACAGCATGCAGAGCCTCCAGAATGGGGCTGAAGACGCTGGTAATCGAGCGTCATAACCTTCCTGGAGGGGCCGCGACGAGCTTCGTCAGGGGCCGGTTTGAATTTGACGCCTCCCTCCACGAGATCCCTGACTTTGGTGAAGGAGATAAGAGAGGCGAACTCGGCAAACTCTTTGACGAACTCGGCATCAAAGTTGATATGATCCCCATTAAGGATGCGTTCCGGTACATTGTCGAGAAGAACGGCGTTCGGGAGATTGACGTTACTTTCCCCCATGGCAAGGAGAAGGTAATGGAGCTCATCAGGGAGATCTGCCCAGATGACGTAGAACCGATGAACAAGTTCTTCATGGCCTATAAGGATATGTCCGCAGGTCTTGATTACTGGGGTTCCACAAGGGGCAAGCCTGATTATGAGGTTCTCCGTAAGGAACATCCCAACTTCATGAAGATAATGAGCATGTCTGCGGGAGAGTTCTTCCGTGCACTGGGCATGAGCCAGAAATGCATCGATATCATGTCCGCATACTGGCCCTATCAGGGAACCGATATCGATACCGTCGATGCTTCCCGTTACCTTTTGATGGTATACGGCTACTTCGTAAACGGCGCTTACGTTCCAAAGATGAGATCCCACCAGCTCTCGTCAGCGATAGTAAACCGTGCAACCCAGCTCGGCTGCAAGTTCCTTTTCGAGACGGAGGTTACGAAGGTACTCACGAAGAAGGGTGCCGTCTGCGGCGTAGAAACGGACGACGGACGCGTATTCGAGTGCACGGCATTGGCATCCAATGCATTTCCCGAGACTGTTTACTATAAGCTTCTCGATGATAAGAGCCTTGTTCCAAAGTTCGAGAAGAAGAAGATCAACGCCAGAAATTACGGGTTCAGAGCCTTCAGTGTATCCTTAGGTCTTGATGCTCCCCCTGAGGAGATCGGAATCAAAGACTACACGATTTTCCTTAGCACCACCAAGGACTCCAAAGCCATCTGCGATGCTTCGGTATCAAGGCAGTTGGATGAATACGCTCTCGATGTCTGCTGTCTTAACATGGCAGTTCCCGACTGTTCTCCCGAAGGAACGACGATGATGATCATTACCATCTCCTACACAGGCGATGCATGGGCAGACGTCAAAGAGGAAGATTACGTCAGAACCAAGCAGGAGATCGCTTATAAGCTGATAGACGATCTCGAGAGGATCATGGGATATAAGATCCGTGAGCATATAGAAGAGATAGAGATCGCAAGTCCTGTCACATTTGCCCGTTATATGGGCTCACCTCAGGGTTCGATATACGGATACGCATCGGAGAAGTGGGACGGCATGTCATCGAGGACACTTGCAAACGGCCTCGAACCTACGATACCCGGTCTGTTCTTCGTAGGAGGGCACGGCTCAGCATTGTCAGGCTACTTCCCCACTTATACTGGCGGCAACAGAACAGGATTCCAGATCTTAGGTTATGTAATGTCAGGAGGCGGTAAGTAATGGCTGATAAAGAATATCTTGAAGGCATTTCCGCCGACAGATTTGACGGAATAATCCCCCGCCGTCAGGAGGTCATCAATAAGGCTCCCGACACGGAGGCAAAGTATGATTACAATGCCAATGTTCTGGCAAGGAACCTTCATCCGAAGGTTCAGCATGTCAAGGTCAGCGATATCAAGGAGTTTAACGGTGCGAAGGTCTATACTCTCGTGCCGGACACTTCTAAGGGAACTTCCAAACTTGCATATTTCCGTGCAGGACACTACATCTCACTGAAGCTTAAGATCGGCGATTCCGTATTGACCCGCCCCTACTCCCTCTGCTCTTCACCGAAGATGGCACTCGAGGGCAAGTATCAGATCGTAGTTAAGAGCATGAAGGACGGATTCGCCTCCGAATACATCAATTCCAACTTCAAGGTTGGCACCGCTCTTGATATATCGGAGCCCGCAGGCTTCTTCGAGTATGAGCCGGCCCGCGATGCTTCCACAGTAATAGGTCTGGCAGGAGGCTCAGGCATCGCGCCTTTCATCTCCCTTGCTTCAGCCATAGCAGACGGAACCGAGGACTTTAATCTCATTCTTCTCTACGGAAGCCGCACGGAAGAGGAGATCCTGTTTAAGGATGAGCTTGATGAATTAGAGAAATCCGCAGGCGGAAAGATCAAGGTTGTTCACGTCCTCTCAGACGAGCAGAAGCCCGGCTACGAGAACGGATTCATATCGGCAGAGCTTATCTCGAAGTATGCACCTGAAGCCTATTCGATCTTCGTATGCGGTTCCCAGGGCATGTACGACTATGTAGAGAATGAAGCCCAAAAGCTCGGTCTTAGAAGGAAGTTCGTACGATTCGACGCTTACGGCCAGTACAGGCTGACAAAGCGCGATGAAGAATTCACAAACGAATTCAAGGATAAGACATTCGAACTTACGGTTGTCATGAACGACGGCATCGAGCGTAAGATTCCTGCCCGCGCAGACGAGCCCATACTCGTTGCATTTGAGCGCGCCGGCATAGAAGCGCCGAGCAAGTGCCGTTCAGGCGAATGCGGTTTCTGCCGCTCCAAACTGGTATCAGGCGAGTGTTACACGCCCGGTAAGGTTGAACGCAGAAGACAGTACGACAAGGTCACAGGATACATCCACCCCTGCTGTGCCTTTCCTAAGTCTGACTGCAGGATACTTATTAACTACGAAGAACCAAAAGTTGAAAGGAAGGTAAAGGATATGAAAAAGAAAGAACGTATGATGGGTCTTATCATGACTATCATCATCTCAGCGGCAATGGGAGCACTTGCTTCATTTATCGTGCTCAAGACCACTCCCCAGGCAGCAGCAGGACAGCCGGTCCCCATGATGTACATTACTAACATTGTTCTGTCGATTATCATCGGAATCATAATCTCGTTCATTATCCCTCTCGGCAAGATGGGAAAGAGTCTCGCAGCCAAGGCTAATGCCAATCCTCCGTCAATGAAGTTCACTCTTTTGAATTCACTCCCGCTCTCCATTGGCAACACACTTATCATCGGTCTGATCCTCAGCGGATTCGGAGTCTTCATGGGCCGTCACAGCGCTCCTCCGGAAGCTCTTGCCAATATGCCTCCGTTCCCTGTTATGTGGCTGTCAGGATATGCAAAGCTCCTTCTCCCCACACTGATCGTAAGCTATGTACTCTCAGTAATCCTCTCACCCGTAGTCTCACAGGCTATCGGTCTTTCAGACGCAGGTGCTGAAGTCGGAAGAGCTTCTTCAGGCAAGGACTGATCGATCAGTGATTAGAACTTAAATGACAAGAGCCGGTCTGTTCTGACCGGCTCTTGTTTTGTCTTAAATTCCGGCGGATCACTTATCCTTATAAAGCAATCCGAATGTTCCCGCTCCGCAGTTACGCGCATGTTGTTCTTGCTTAGGATATGACCCGCTTGTAAGGCTACGTGAAAGATGTGCGTAAAACGCACGCCCGTTGAATGAATAAAAAGAAATATACAATTTACATCGATATTTGATTTATTGTATAATTCAGTACATATATACCTATTGGAGGTCTTATTGTTATGACTTTACATGAATTGATGGACTACGCTATTAAGGAAGAGTGTTCTGACGTACATATTACCGTCGGAACCAACCTCGCAGTCAGAAGATATGGCACACTGCATATACTCGAGGATAAGCCTACTGCCGAAGAATCTCTCAAGATGATCTATGAGATTCTTTCTGAAGAGAATGTTAAGCGTATCGAGAAGGGACAGGATGTAGACTTCGGTCTCACTTATAACGACGACATCCGACTCAGAGTTAATGTTTACCATCAGCGTAACAACCTCGCTGCAAGTATCCGTATCCTCATGAAGAAGATTCCTGATATTGAGGAACTCGGTCTCCCTCACGTAATCAAGCAGCTCGCTGAGGCTCCTAACGGCATCATCATCGTTACAGGACCTACAGGTTCCGGTAAGACAACGACACTCGCTGCCGTAGTTGACTACATCAACAAGACACAGGCTAAGCACGTTATCACAGTCGAGGATCCTATCGAGTATATCTATCCTCATAACATGGCTATGATCCATCAGCGTGAGCTCGGCAAGGATACACCTTCCTATGCACACGCACTTCACTCAGCACTTCGTGAAGACCCTGATATCATCCTCGTTGGTGAGATGAGAGACTTCGCTACGATCTCCGCTGCCATCACTGCAGCTGAGACAGGACACCTCGTTCTTTCAACACTCCACACGACAAGTGCTGCACAGACAATCGACCGTATCATCGACGGTTCACCTACGGACCAGCAGGAGACAATCCGTCAGCAGTTCGCTATGAGCGTCAGAGGCGTTATCTCTCAGCAGCTCCTCCCTACTATCGACGGCAATGCAAGAGTTCTTGCAACAGAGATCATGGTAGGCAACTCTGCTATCGCTAACCTCATCCGCGAGAACAAAACAGTGATGATCAACGGTGCTATCCAGTCCGGACACAAGGAAGGCATGCACACATTGAACGAGAGTCTCCTCGAGCTCTTCCGTCAGGGACGGATCAGCAGGAAGCAGGCTCTCAACGCTTCCAACGATCCTGTCGATTTCGATAAGACTTTGGGCGGCGGAACATCCATGGGCGGTTCTGACGTTAACTTCATAGGCCTCGGATTCTGATATCCGTTAATTGAGACTTTTGGGTTAGAGGGGCTGGTTATCAGCCCCTCTTAATCTTTGCAGAATAAGGGAAATAACCGGAGTTGAATCATGACATCACTGCTTTATAAATTAATCGAGATAATAACGCTTATCCACGAGAAGATCCTGTCGTGGAATGACAGCTACGAATATAATTTCACGGACAAACAGCTTCACTTCATCGTGGTCGGAATTCTGGGTATGGGACTTCTTTTTCTCATACACCCCTTCTTCAAATTCCTCGCGCAGAAGAAGCTAACACTGGTCATCTCATGGATATACGTAGTCACCCTGCTTCTCGCGCTGACTTTCTCCATCGAGATAGGTCAAAGAATTACCAAGACGGGCTACATGGACTTCAGAGACATCATGTATGGTATGGGAGGCTTCTTCCTGCTTTTCGGCATGTTCTACGCCGTAAGGCTTGTCATCAAGCTCATAGTGAAGCTCTTCAGGGACGAGGAGCCCTCGTCTTCACCTTCAAAGTCTTAAGATACACCTTCTGCTCCGGCGTGATGCGGTAGCTCTCGACAGCCTTCTGTATCGCCTTATTGTGCGTCCATGTGTCGAGCTTTCTCTCCTCAATGTAAGGCAGAGCCGCATCGTACTGCTTCGCGAGCGCCGTGGCAAAATACCACGCAGTCATCATGTTTACGTAATACTCGCCTGAGCGCACCTTAGATACCTCCTCAAGGCACCCGGGATCGAAGTCCTCATCAAGGAAGTGCTCCATAAGCATGCCGATGCCGAAGCGTATCGTATATGTATCGGACGAACTGATCCAGCCCATCGCCTTCTTCTTAATCTCCGCTCTTCGCTTCTTAAATATCTTCGGTGACATCTGGTCGCACGTCGCCCAGTTATCCACGAAGGGAAGAAACGCGTCAAGCTTCCTTATGCACTCCTCGTAATCCTTCATGCCCGACAGAACGAAGGCATGCAGCT
The DNA here is from genome assembly GCA_900314745.1 of uncultured Eubacteriales bacterium. GTDB lineage: Bacteria > Bacillota > Clostridia > Saccharofermentanales > Saccharofermentanaceae > Saccharofermentans. Next base: position 118,922 of record OMWK01000005.1, read on the forward strand.
GATCCTCTTCGAAAAGCTTATGCGGAAGGTCCATAAGAAACTCCTCTATGTCCTCCCTCTTAGAAAGTTCCTTGGCATATGAACGAAGTTCGGGAGTTCTGACACCGATGATCCTGTCAGGAGCAACGGACGGAATTGTCTTAATCTGAAGCTCCCTGTATTTCTTATCCTGAAGGCGCATAAGGTTCTCCCTTATCTCATCTAAGATCATCATTCAACCCCTGGAAGCTCGTGTATATCGTAGTTCGAACAATAGATATCATAAGCCGTACGCATGTTGCCTGATAGCTCTATAAGCGCTCCCGCCTGAAACATAGAAGTAAGCGTCCCGCTTGGCGCCTCATAAGCCGCATTCGAGACGACCTCAAAGGGAAGGTCATCAACATCCCGTGCCATAAGCACGGACTGGGCCTCGAAGAGTATCTCGCCTGTTGCTATGTGATAATCGCTCGATACGATGGCGATCTGATCAACCTCGGGATAATCCCTGCTTAGTATTCTTAACGTGAACATGGCATTCTGTGCCGTCGTCTGGGATCTGTCTTCCACGATAACACGGTCACTGTCCACGCCGTGTTCTATCAGCCATTCAGCCATCCTTCCGGCCTCGGTGGCATCCTCATCATTGGCAGCAGTGCCGCCGCCCGTACAGGCTATGTAAGCGTTAGGATACTGTTCCGCGCATGTTAAAGCGACATTAAGTCTCTCAATCAATTCTTCCCTCATGCTGCCGTCAGGATTAAGCTGAAATCCAAGCACGACGATGCACAGGTTATCACCGTCTGTAAGACCGTCAGGGAGCTCATTAAGATTGACTTCAACGCCGTCATAGACGTCGGACCATTCTGACATTATCATTTCCCATCTGGCATAGCGGTCAGGGTCTTCGTCTCCGATCTCCTCCAGAAGCTGATCGACATAATCGTCTGCTTCTTCGCCGTAGTAACCGTATGATACAAGCATGTCCTCGATGAGAAGATCAGTGTCATCACGGTAAACATCCTTGATGCTTATCGAAGCCGATGCCTGACTGCAAACGAGCGCCATTACAGCCATAACTGACAGTAAAGATACCGTTAACCTGCTTTTTCTCATACGGATCACAGCTGCTTTCTTACAGCCTTATATTCGTCCCCGTCCTTATAGTAAGGGCATTCCTTTGTAGGACGGTGGGACATCCTTATGACCTCATCCTCATCGAGGTCGAGATCACACACGGCCTCACCCGTGAATTCATCTATATATGCGTACTGACACGTCTCACAACTCGCCATGATCTGCTCCTGTTCTTAGATGCTTTGATTTACCATATGGTACCTTTTATCAGCCAAACTGTAAACGCACAGAAGGAACAGCCCGGGTAAATAAAAAGGTCCCGTACCGCCACCGGTACAGGACCACTAATGGTGCGGGTGACAGGGGTCGAACCTGCACGATCGCTCACCAGAACCTAAATCTGGCATGTCTGCCAATTCCATCACACCCGCGGGCTCATTAATTATAACATTTACAGGCTTATTGCCAAGCCTTTGATCAAATCACGAAATCACGTCAGATTACAGGATCGTTCGCGGCTGTCACTACAAAGTAGTTTGGCTTCTTCCCTTCACCGCGGTCTCCCCTTACGATAAGAAGAGGCATTCCCTGTTCACGGTGGAATGTGGAAAGGTAACGAAGCTTCGGGATATATACCTCATCCTTCTCACACCAGACCGACATGTAAGGCCTGTTGTTTACTTCCATGTAGCCGACCATGATGCCTTCTGCTATCTCATAAGAATTGCTCTTCCTTGTACTTACGAAGGCTCTTATGCTGTTCAAGACGGCAAGGATAACAAAAAGTCCTGCGGCATACATAAAGATGTCGCTGAATTCCTTACTTGTCGAGAAGTAAATCAGCAAAGCCACGGAGAAACCGATAATGATCAGTGAAACAGAACCTGTTATCTTGGATCTTAAGTTCTCCAGTCTTCTTAAACGCGCTGTCTCTTCCTCTGTCGCTTTCCTGTATGTAATATCCTCTGTTGTTCCCTTGTGGCTTGTGTATTCTGCCGGATCAAATATCATAAACAATACTTCTCCATACTTTTTTATGATTCATTTACGAGTTTGCCGGTCATGTGTTCCGGCCTAAGTTCAAGACAACAGACTCTCGGGAAGGCATTCTTAAGTTCCTTCTGAAGGTACTCCTCATCATCAGTGAATCTGCGGCAGATATTCGTGCATATCTCCCTCTTCTTCTCCTCGTCTTCAACCACCTTCATTCTGCCGAAGATGATAACGCTCCTTATGTTCAAGGCCCAGTCCCCGTCCTTACGGAAGCCCTTATCCATGACACAGTAACTAACCTTATCGTTACGCATAATGGCATCAAGCTTGTGACCTTCCCTTGCACCGTGAAAATAGAGTTTACCATCAGCTTCGCTGTACCAGTGATCAAGCGGCATGCCGTAAGGATAACCGTCGTCACCCGTAACGGACAGAACACCTCTTAACTCGGTCTTCAATACGTCAATGCATTCTTCTTCAGGAATCTGCTGCTTAAAACGCCTCATCTGTCTGAACATTTCATTACCATCCGTTTGCATACTTTCAACCTATTATAAAGCAAACCTCGATTTCTGTAATGTTATGATCTGTTTTCTCACACATTGCGTGCGTGCATCTTCCTGAATTCTCTCGGGTTGCACCCCGTCACCTCTCGAAAAGCCTTATTAAAGCGTGTCGTGGACTGGAACCCGGAGATGAAGGCACACTCGGTTATGGAAAGCTTCTCGTTAAGAAGAAGTGAGATGGCATTCTGAACTCTGATGCGGGACAGATATGCCGGGAAAGAGGTCCCCGTATACTCATTGAATATCTTGGAGAAATAATACGTCGATAATCCAAGATAGGAAGCAACATCCGCCTGGGATATGTCCTCGGATGAATGTTCGATTATGTAGTTGCTCGCGGCGCGAACATACTCCCACGCCCTGTCCGAGAAACGTTCGCTTCCTATAAGCTCCCTGTGATCGTCCATTACTCTCTCTCCGATCATTATGAGTGACTCACAGATAAGGATCTTGCACTTCGTCTCGATAAAGCGCTGTTTATTGTTATAAAGTTCCTTTACTTTATAGATCATTTCCTTAAGATTCTCATTCAGATCCGGCGCTTCCTCAGCAGTTACAAGATGATAGTCACTGAAGAATCTCGAGGCTGTCGTAAGATCGTAATTGCTCTCTATGACGGACGATGCGAACTGTATGAACATGGAGCCCTGAGGCGGGATATTCAAAACCTCATGAAGCTCGCGGGGCCAGATAAGAAGAACATCTCCGGCCTTCGGAGAGTATATCCTGTCGGCTATCTTAAACCGGCATCCGTCCTTCAGTATCAGGGTGAATTCTGCCGCGTTATGCCAGTGTGACGGAAAATCCGCCGCAGGATTCTCTATGACTGTAATGCCGTTAACTTCCGTGTACCGGATTATTTCCTTATCCATATCTATAAAATAACAAAAAACGGTCAAAACACAATAAATATATTCTGTTTTTGCCCCCTGCATTAGATTATCTTGACTTCAACATGGAAAACGCTAACAGAAAGACAACTGATTTCACGACAGGCAATCCCCTGTCACATATAATGCGGTTCTTCTGGCCGTTATTGCTGACGAGCACTCTGCAGCAGATCTACAACTTTGTGGACATGTACATCGTTGGAAGAGGACTGGGCGATAATGCCTTCGCATCCGTAGGCAACATGGGATCCCTCTTCTTCCTTATCGTAGGATTCTCATTGGGCCTGTCGAACGGATTCGGAGTACTCATAGCCCAGAGCTTCGGCGCGAAGAAATACGATGACATGAGACACAGGATCGCAGGCACTATAGAGCTCGCGGCACTCATGTCCGTTGTACTTACCATAGCAAGCGAACTCTTCCTTCCCTTTGCACTGAAGCTTCTCAACACGGACGCAGTGCTCATGAAGAACTGCCTTATCCACGGCTACATAATATTCGGCGGTCTTACGGCTTCCATAAGCTATAACATCAGTTCATCGATACTTCGAGCTCTCGGTGACAGCAAGACTCCGCTCGTCGCGATATTCGTATCTTCGGTAACGAATCTCATTCTCGACTACTGCTTCATATTCATATTCAAAACAGGCGTTGAAGGAGCTGCAATAGCAACCGTCCTTTCCCAGATCATATCGACCATTGTCTGTGTAATAAGGCTTCGTCAGATTGAGATCGTAAGACTCAGCCGCTCGGATTTTAAGAACGAACGGTCCATATACACCGACCTTTTCCGCAACGGCCTTCCGATGGCTTTCATGAACTCCATAACAGCGATCGGCTGCATGGTGGTCCAGCACTTCATTAACAGATACGGCGTGGATTACACAACCGCATACTCGGCATGCTGCAAGTATCTCAACCTGTTCATGAATCCTGCTGCGACGGCCGGCAATGCCATGAGTGCATACACAAGCCAGAATTACGGTGCCAGGAAGTTCGACCGCATCAAGGACGGCCTTCGCATCTGTCTTTCCATCTCGTTCGTCACATATATCATTCTCGGCTCACTGATGACATTCTTCCCCGAGCTTTTGATCCGTCTCCTCATTAAGGGAGACGCATCTGTAAGTCTTGCCTGCGAGTTCATGCCCATCTGCGGCATCTTCATAATCGCCGTAGACTGCCTTTTCGTTGTGCGCAACGGAGTGCAGGGCATGGGAGATCCCGTGCTGCCGATGTGGTCAGGTGTCATCGAGATGATATTAAGGATCACAGCTATATCGCTTCTTATCGGAAGCATCGGATTCAAGGCAGCTGCCATCGCCGAAGTGTGCGCGTGGAGCGGGGCCCTTCTCGTAAACATCTACGCTTTCAGAAGAAGACTGCACCCGAGATTCAAGAGAAGACCTTCCGTCGTAAAAAACTTCAGGTAATATCCTTCACTTCGCGCACCGCCTTTACCTCGAACACGTTGCGGTTGCTGCTGACGGTAGTAAGGTGGCGCCTGCTTATGGTTATGTTCGACGTGAGATTCGTTATGAAATAAACCCTAAGCGAAGTTACCGGCATATCCTTGTCAGTAAGATCGAAGGGCTTGCCGTTGTCCTTCTCTATTACCTCTATCCTGTCCTTATCCATGGTGATCGAGCACTCTCCCAGCACGAGCTTGCCGTCATTGATGTCGTGGACGAGAATGAACAGCTCTTCGACCAGAAGCATCGTCCTTATTACGGTCTCATGCGTGTAGGAATGCGCCTTCAATGCAGTCTCGATCTCATCCCTTATCCTTATTACCTCTTCGGGCGTGATATCGAATTCAAAAAGAAGTGACTTGTCGCTGTTCTCGAGATTTCCTATAAGAAGCGGATATTCGGTAACGCCATATTTGGATGCCACGTAGACCATGCTGACGATCGTTGCTGCCGCGGGTGCGACGGCAAGGCCCACGAACATGCCGTAAATGCCGTAGATGTTGCCGAGAACCACGGCGAAAGGAAGTGAGATCACGATGTCACGAAGGCCGCAGATGGCAAAACCAAGCGCAATCTTATCCCTTAACGTGTAGTAGGAAGACAGGAGGTAAAGGATACTGAAGAACACGTACCCGAACGACGTGATGCGCGCGGCATCTATGGAGAGCCTCACGACTTCTTCTCCCGTAATGCCCAGGATGGATGTAAGAAGCGGAGCTCCCGCGACGACAAGAAGCGACAGTGCAACGCCCTCGATTATGCTTGTGGTCCTCGCGTGCTTATAGATGTTCTTAACCCCGGCGAAAGTGCCCTCGCTAAGATACACGGTCATGATGGGCGTGATAGCCTCTCCAACGCCGTCAAATATCAATCTCAGTTCCGTCAGAGTTACGATGACCGAGGCTACAACCAGCATCTCCTCCCCGAATCTGTAGACGCAGTATTTCTCTATCGCCGCGGAGAAGACCGCAATGAATATGTAGCTTACCGAATCGATCAGGCTGTACTTGACGACAGACACCATGAGAGGGCCTGAGAGATAGATATTAAACCTCAGCGTATTCGTCTTCTTCAGGAAGTGAAGCGAACATATCGCGAGTGAGATCAAAGTGGTCAAGAAAGTTCCGAGAGCAAGCCCCTGGACCCCCATGAGTTTACATAGAAATATCGACAGCGGAAGGTTACCCACGGCCTGCACGATATCAGCCGTCGAAGCCAGAGTCTCATCGCCGTCTGCAAAGAGCATGGAGCTGATAAAAGACTGTATCGGCATTATGAGGAAGACGAAGCAGGTCCAGAACAGATATGCCTTCGCATACGAATAGACCGTATCGCCTATGTCGAAGAACCGCAAGTAAGCGTCGCCTCCGAAGAACGCGGTCAGGAAAAGAAGCACACCGAGGATAATGGAAATGAGAAGACCGAAGCCGAACACCTGATCAGCTTTGTCCTTGGCGAATTTACCCATCTCCTTCGAGTACATGATCGGGATTCCGAGAGTGAACACGGCCGTCATGAAATAAGCCGCCGAAGAAAGCGGTGCGACAAGATTGACGCCGGCCAGGGCCTCCTCGCCGAGCATCCTTCCTGCCAGTATGAAATCGACTATGGTTAGAAGTACGGTAACCACCATTATCATGGTGCCGCCAAGAAGCATTGATCTGTATTTGGTTACCATCAAAGTCCGCTTCATTGTTGTTTCATTTCTTTCTATTTATTATCTACTGCCCTGCCGGACCCCTTCTCGAAGTGATACTTAACGATACCGAGGTCGGTCTTCATGTAAAAACCGAATCCGGAAGTCTTGCACGTAACCTTATCATTGTCGCGTTCGAATCTGAACTTCTGCTGATTGATAGCAGTAGGAGCAAGAAGTGCGGCCTCAATGCCGTTTTTGTACCATTCAGGATCGCCTTCCTTATAGTCGCTGACATCGCTTATACTCTTGCTCTTGTGAGGTGTGCCAGATGTAATTCCGTAACCCATGGCAACAACAAGATACAGCTTCTCGCCATCACCTACGACGCCCTGCGACTTACCCTTCTTATACGTCATGGCAACCCAGCACGAGTTAACGCCGAGCTCCTGTGCCTTAAGAACTATCCTCTCACCGTAGTAACCGGCATCAACTTCACGTCCCTTGGGACCTATCACTGCAAGATAGTTACGGCATCCGCTGAACTCACCGTAAGACGGCTTTCCCGCCTGGAAAGCTTCGGGCTCATCGGTAATAAGCTGGAAATGAAACCCGCTCTCCTCATTGCACCTGGAGATCTCCTCACGAATAAGCTCCGCTGTCTTCTCCTCTATTGGTCTGTTGTCAAACTTCCTGACGGAATGCCTGCTTCTCATAACTTCCATGATGTCCATAATGTATATCTCCTTACTTATGTCTTTGCTGCGAGAATTTGTTCCACTTCAGCGCGCTTCTTGTACAGTATGCATCCGCCGCTATGGTCTTCCTTAAGGTAATCGCCCGCTCTTAACACTTCGAAAAGCCCGGACTTAAGCGCTTTCCTTACTGAAGTATCCCTTACATTGATATCCGAGTACGGTGAGAACGGGCAGGGCTCAGCACCGCCGTGGGAGTTAATGTGGAAGAAGCCTCTGCCGGCTGCGATACATCCTCCGGAACTCTTCTCATCTCCCGGGAATGATACGAATACGATATCCTCATACTTCCGGCGATTACGGGCGATCGCAGAATTCATCAGTTCACGCTCTTTATCACCGGGGGCAAGTTCCTCGCTGTCGTCCGTCACGGGAACATACTCGACATACAATATGAGCTTGCATCCTTTATCCTTCAGCGATTCGATGAATTCCTCAGAAGTTACCTCACCAACATTCTTCGTTGTCACGGTGATTGATGCACCGAAGATAATTCCTCTGTCCTTCATATTATCCATCACCCTGACGACGCGGTCATAGATTCCTGATCCGCGCCTGCTGTCCGTCGTATCCCGGTCACCCTCGATGCTGATTACGGGAACAAGGTTTCTGTTCTTATCGAACTGATCAAGATAAGCGTCGCCTATGAAGGTTCCGTTCGTAAATACGGGGAAAAGAATATTCTTCACCTGAGAAGCCGCATCAATGACGTCCTTACGAAGTAGAGGTTCTCCTCCGGCAAGCAGAATGAAGCTTATCCCGAGGCTTTCCGATTCTTCGAATACCACCTTCCATTCTTCAGCTGTCATCTGCGCTTCAGGTGCGCTGTCAGTTGTCGCATTATTGCATCTTGAATAGCAGCCTGCACAGTGAAGATTGCATCTTGAAGTGATGCTTGCGATTAGAAAAGGCGGGATATGTTCACCCATCTTCTTTGCTTCCGCCCTAAATGCGGAAGCTCTCTTCGATGCCGCCGCGAACTTCAGCATAAATGCACTCTCGCGGGGCTCCTTGAGTGTGGACCTTATGGCATCCGCTACGATACGCTCCACGCCCTTTGTCATGTATTCCTGTATGTCGAATTCCTTATCCACTATATCAGTCTCCTTCTTCCATGTTCGCGAGCGCCTTATAAGTCAGCACATACAAAGTCCTGAACTCATCTTCATCAAGCCCCATGCAGGAAGCTATGCAGTCTCGAGTCTTTTCAGAACAGGCATTATCCGTCAAAAGAGAGTATCAGTCAATAAGGTAATTCAGGTTTATTCTTCTGAAATCTTCCCGACGGGAATGCTTATGGCTATGAATATCACTGCAAGTACGATAACAAGGATCTGATATCCCGAGACGGTCTTCCCTATGTGTGACTCACGAAGATACTCGAGGCCGACCTTGGCAATGCACGACAAGACCACGGTTATAACCGCGGCACGCATGCGGTTTGTAAGCTTAAGATAAAGGACAAGTCCAATCACGAATATCAGTGTGAAAACGACGGTCTCCGTAAGCTGCACCGGGAAAAAGGAAGCTCCTCCCCTTGACTCATATGCGACATGAAGAGGACCGTCATAAGGTATGCCATTACAGCAGCCGGTGACGTGGCATGCCACTTTCGAGAGGGCGTACATCAAAGGTGCCGACACGATCCACGCCGCGACGGAATCCGGCACTTTCTCCCTGTGTATCAAAGCGGAAATAACCGCGCCGAGCATAAGCCCCAGTGCGCCTCCCGCGCCGACGAAGCCGATCTTAAATATGCTGCCGTTAAGTATTACCGACATCATGAACGAGACGACGACTATCATGACGAATGTAAGAAGCGCCGTATAAAGAACCGTCTGTCGCGAGACGCCTGCTTTATGCATGAGTGCGCACGCAGCAAAAACGCCGATGAGTATAGAGATGAATACTATCGGCGCGTATAAATGCAATGTCGTCTCAGGAATGATCAAATCAGTCTATATGGCATGACTGCAGCCATGATATGCATGCAACCACGAGGATTATCGTTCCGATCACGAAGAGTGCCAGAAGAACGAGATATATGATCAGAAGCACAAGGCTGAATGTATTCTTATACTTTACACGGGCTACGATGACGAGAACCCATGCCGCTATGTCAGCAGCACCGACAAGTGAATAAAGTATGCTGTTTATAACATCTATGACTGTACTTCCGTCTATGTAATCCAGAATAAACACAGCGATTCCGGTTGCAACCGGAGCAAAGAGCTTACAAATCAGTGATATGATGCAAAGGATCGTTCCGGTATTCGAACCGCCTACGGGCGCCGTCGGCTGTATCTGCTGACCGTTGTTAGAGTTATCCATTATCTTCTCCTCCCGACGCTAAGATGATAACACTTCTTTATGCATTATAATAGAAATGAAGTTGCGGACCCTATTTACAGATTCGGAGACATTATATGGGCAGACGTAGAATCAGCAGTACATGCACCCTCTCATCGGAAGACCTTAAGAACAAGCTCTATTCAGATTGCCGCGAGATATTAAAGAAGAACAGGTTTCAGGAGACAGATATTGCTCTCTACATAGCAAGGATCAACGATGCCGCCACAGTTTACAGGGACAGGTTCGGCGAAGACAAGGTCATAAGCTATACCATAGTAAGACACTTCAAAAGGATAGACTGCACCTTGATCGCTGAAGGCGTGAAGGCAAGTCCTTTTGATGAGGAGAAGACAATAAGCACAAGGCAGCAGACAGAGAAAGTCCTGCAGCCTCTTCTGGTCGATAAGATCGGTCAGATGACGCACGTCTACGTTCCCGGAAGAAACATCGTAACCGTCACAAGTCCCGTAATCCGCCAAAGAAACATCATCAAGTCTCCGATGCTGTGGGCAGTCTTCCTCGGCATCATCTGCGGCTTCATATGCATGGGGCTTCCCGAAGCCATAAGGACCATAATACTTAACGGAGTCCTTAACCCCGTATTCAAGGTAGCAGTCGGTGTCGTCACGGGCATAATGGCACCCGTCATATTCTTCTCGCTTCTGACATCGATATCGGCACTTCAAAGCATCAGTGAACTTACGAACCTCGGGCTTAAGATCCTCGGAAGGTTCATAAGGATCACCGTCTGTGTAATTATCGCCGGTCTCGGGATAATGCTTCTGTTCTACCATAACTTCGGAATCTCGAGCCTCACCCTCGAAGCAATGGATCTCATGGATCTGATACTTGGAATCATCCCCAGGGACATCATCTCACCTTTCCTTGCAGGCAACACCCCTCAGCTCGTCGTGATGGCCTTCGTATTCGGCGCAGCTTTGCTAATATCAGGCAAGAAAGTCAGCGGGCTTAAGGATACGCTCGGGCAGGTCAATTCCTGGGTCATGCAGACGATGAGGATCGTCATGACAATTGTTCCCGTCATCCCCTTCATTAGCATCACGTCGGTCATCGCCAAGGGTGAAGGAACTTCTCTTCTTAACGGCTGGGAATTCATCGTGGCAAGCTACGGAATCGCCATCGTACTAGGTCTTCTTAAGATCATTATCGTATGCACAAAGCATAAGCTTAACGTAGCCTCAATTCTTAAGAAACTCTGGCCTTTGATATCGGAAGCTTTCAGCAGTGCCAACAACACAACGATCCTAAGGAAAGAATATGAGATATCCGAGAGAGAGCTTCACATATCGCCTGAGTTCTCCGGATTCTGGATTCCTATGAGCCATGCGATGCTGAATCCCCGTCAGACCATAAGCATGCTGATACCGCCCATCCTCATTCTGAAATACATGGAAATGCCGATATCGACGTCATTTCTTATAATATTCATATTGCTGCTCATCGAACTCTCAATAGCAAATCCCGGAACCACGGGTGCGTGGACGATACTTCTCGCTTCGCTCGCTCTGCCTTCAGAGTACGTCGGCACATTCATGCTTTACAGGCTCTTCACTGCGAACTTCAACGCCGCTTACGGTGCACTTGAGGCAGGACTCGAGCAGATAGATGCTGCGAGCGCCTTCGGTGCGGTTGATCTTGATAAGCTGAGAAAGACTTAACCCATTCTCTCGTTAAGAAGATTCTGTACTCTCTCTTCGATAACGGGGATAACCTGGTCCAAGGTCTTCTGTCCCGAGAAGAATGCATCCATCTCTTCCCTGATGATGGCGTTTATCGAACCGTCATTCGTATACCACCCCGTGAGTCCGTCTATCTGATCTGCGAACTGCTCGACGGTGGATTCTTCCATGGGATCAGTATCATAACCCAACACCCTAAGCTGCTCTTCGGAATAGTATCTAAGAAGATCGTTAAGATAATCGTTCTGGTAATCAATAAGAGCCTGTCCCGCCTCCATGAAGGCGTTTCTGTTTAAGGGCAGGCCGTTCTCCATGCCGTAGTAAATCTGAATCTCGTCGCTCATGAGAATGGAGACAAACTCGAGGCATCCTTCAACGGATCCTGCATTTGCAGATACAGCAACGGAATCCGAACCGTAGATTATGGGACCTCTTCCGTCGTATGAAGGAACGCCAAGAAGAACCCTGTTGGCAGAGACTATTCCCGCATAGTAATCGGTGATGCCGGATATGAACATCAGAGCCGCATTATCGGGATAGCTTATGGTATCTATGTCCTCGAGTTCAAGTTCATCATTCACGTATTCATCAACATACATAGCGAGGAAGCGGAAAGCGTCGCAGTCGTAATTCACCTGATCCCCGTTAATTACGAGATCCTGCATGCAGTTAAGCGCAGTGGTAAAGAGGAAAAGCTTGCCTCCGGGTATTGGGTTGGTGCCGTTGCAGGGACCTTCAACAAAATCCCTGTACTGTTCAAATGTAAATCCCTGCTGTCCTTCTTCTGCATCTGATTCGTTTACGGCTATGCCCGCGACTGCAAACGAGAGCGGGAGCTGGTACAGAGCGCCGTCCGTCATAGCGGCATCAGTGACGCTTGTAAAATACGAATCCTGCGTAAGATTATGCTGTATGTATCCTCTAAGATCTATGAGGTAATCGTCATCGTTCAGCATACCGAATGTCGCACCGTTGATGATGATGTCAGGCCCTTCTCCTGACATAAGGTCTATCGTCAGTCTGTCACCTAATTCGGATGCAGCCTGATCGATCGCGAGTTCATACTCATCGACACTCGTGAAATCGCCATCCGGATCATCATCCAGTCTGTAGGATTCATCATATACGAGGAAGTATTCTTCATTCGTCTCATTAAACTCACATACGGCACGGCAAAGCGAGTATGAGTAATCATCTATGACTGCAAGGGAGAGGATGGTCTTGCCTGCATTCGGGTTGGTATCCGCTTTGTTGAAGATGTAGATCATGGTTTCAGAATCTGTGCCATATTCCGCATTAACGGGAGTGACGGTACCTGTGAAGACAGACTCCTCATCAGTAACACTGATCGGGTCGAAGTCTCTTAATTCATAAAGATTCACATTGGAATCGGAATACAGGAACACCGGAATCAGCATGTGGTTAACAAAGTCTATCTTATAGACTCCGAGATTGTCGGTTATGACTGAGCCTAATCCCTCAACCATGCGGATCCTGTCAGTATCATAGGTGAACCAGTCCATCTCGCTCGTTACATCCGATATGACCATCATCTGAAGATTGATCTTATAGAAAAGCCTTCTGTTGAAGAACCCTGCGCATACAAGTATATTGCCGTCACCCATATCCACCACAGCGGAGATGTCATGTATGTTCGCTGTGGGGAACTCCTCTCTTAAGTCGAGTTCCGTCACGTTATCATCCCCGTCTATTATCTCCAGAACATAGGATGCGAAGACTCCGTCATTTATCCAGTACCTGATTATCGAATAATCCCCGATTTTAACAGTACCTTCATTTGTCGCGTCTTCGCTTCTCATCCTCTCGACAAAACCGAACTCGCTAATCTCATAAGGATCACTTATTGAATAGTCATCCGGATCAATCAAGCAGCGGTAGAGTCTGTGAGAACCTTCTATTAGATCATAAGATGCAAAATCGATCTTAAGGCCGTCATCCGTTCTATCCATCGACTTAATGACAGTATATTCATCCGGACTTATCCCCCGGAAGAAATCCGCCATATCAAGAGATGATATGCACTCTCCGCTTATGTCATAGAAATCGAGTCTGTCCACGGAATAATCCATATAGTTATGAGTCTGAAGATCGAAGTCTTCGGGCAGATTCAGTATCCCGTTAAGATGATATAAATAGCTGTCACCGATACGGGTGACGTAATCGTTATTCACATATTCAAAATCAGTACTGTCTATGCCGGGATCGATCTTTACGGATGTGATGTCATACCACGGATCCGATTCATGGATCACCGTCTCCTCCGCTTCCGTCCTGTAGCAGGAAGCCGCAGAGGAAACAAAAACTGCAGCCGTCAAAACGACAACTGCAGCCTTCATTGATCTTATGTGATTACTTCTATTAATGCCTACCATTTCCACGAATCAAATATCCTGATCTTCTTATCCTCAAGTCCCGACTCGAGAGCCTTACGTCTTCTGTATTCATTGAAGGAAGCCGTTCCGATAAGTATGCCTCCCAGTACCAGAAGATATATCCACCAAAGCTTGCTCTCCCAATATGTAATTGCAAATATTATACCAATCAGGCCTATGTTTGTGATAGCGAGTATGAACCAGCTCCTCGTTTTTGCTACGAACGAGTAAATGAACAGACCGCAGACTATCACTGATACCAGAGTCAGAGGCAGAAGATCTCCTTCAACAACGGCTTTTATGGCTTCAAGCTCAAGGCAGAATGCCACGGTGGAGAACCAGATCCATCTGGCAGCGGGACCGGGATTGATAACAAAACGAACCGCAAACGCCCCCATGAGCACGAACAGAAGCCTTAACTCAAAGTCCATATTATCGATAAGCTTGACGTCCACTATGGCAAGACTTACAAAGAACAGTCCGACGGCAGCAGACAGTATGACGCGGATATTGGATTTAATCCTCTCCTCAACAGAATCTGCATGAGAGAATCTTCCTGCGAACGACAGGATGAAGAACGACAAAAGGAACGTAGTCATATAGAACTTTTCCATCGGAATGAAGCAAGCAATACCCGCAAGTATCGTAAGCCAGTCCAGGCGTCCCTTCCTTACGAAGTGCTCGCATACGAAGATACGGCCGAGGACGACGAATACCAGCATGAATATTATGCCTACCGTAAGTTCATCCGCATCACGCTTAAAAAGTTCAACTACAGTAACAAGCATAAACGAGGATGCCGGCAGAATACCGAAGTAGTTATCGGTATCAAAAAGCGTGATGACAAAGAATGCTATGTCTATGACGATCAGCGCCCAGAACGCGGCCCCTGACTCATTTATGGATCTCATCTGAAGTATGTAGTTGCTGAGAAGAAGAAGTCCCAGCAGGGAAAACCTCGATGCCCGCCACGGTCCTTTCGAGGAGGCGAGGCGCTTCCTGAGAAAAACGATAGCGCCATAGGCCGCGACAGTCAAAGCTGCAAACATAACGAGCCAATGGACCTGCTTATACATGCTGTAGGCGTGGATAATCGCGCTTACAAAAGCCGCCGCACATGAAGCGGCAGGAATGTGTATAAGCTTCAGCTTCATGGCAAGAAGCACCGACACGAGCGCCGCACAAAGGAAAACAGCGAAAGGCAGTATTCCTGTCATAAGGTCCTCGGCAAGCACCATCGAGAACGCAAAGAGAATATACACATACACACTCTTCTCCCACTTGAACCTGCTCACGATGATGACAAACAGAGCACTTACTACGGGAAGTATCAGGGCAACATAGTGGAGCATCAAACTCTCCGGGCCGACACCATCATATACTATGTAAAGGATCAAGGGGATGACCACCGCGACGATTGCATTACTGCCGGGATTATCCTGCTTAACAAGCTTATAAACCGCGAACACTGCGATTGCGCCCAAAGCGCAGATCAAAGCATATATATCGGGATCTGTTACTACATTCCCGGTCCAAAGAAACAGAAGGGAATACGAGGGAACTACTGCCGAGAAAAACTTTATGAATCCCCTCCTCCTGTTAAGAAGCAGAAGCGCGATCCAGTACATGACCTGAGATGTTACGGCTGCCGCCGTCATATTCGACCTGATATCCGCAGACATGAAGAACGCAATGACGGAAACATAGGCCGTGCATTCGGCAAATACCCCAAAATACTTAAGCTTAGGCGCCAGCGTATGTATTACCGCTGATACTAACGAGGCGAAGCAAAGGCCAACGACGAATCCGTTGAAGCTGCCAAAAAGATCCATGCAGAGGAATATATCCATCCAGACGAATCCGATATAACTAATGGCAACCTGAAGCTTGGAACCGTAGATCTTATAGCCAACATAACCTGTAATGCCCAAAGACAATGCACAGCACGAGAGTATTAGGCTCGTCTCATGATTATCAAAGGCGAAAAAGCCAACGAATACCGCAAGAGGAGTTATGAGACTTCCGAGCATATAAAGAACGGAAGAAGTCTTATCGAGCTTGAGCTTGCGCCTGCAAAGGACGCTGAAGCCGTAAACGATGCCGACTATCAAAGCGAGCACAAGGCACTTGATCCCCGCGGGCATCGTCTGCCATGTGGCAGAGATGAATACCGCAGCCGCGATAACCATGAGAAGCACACCGACAGCGAACGATACACCGACTGCTCCGAGGCCTGTTTTACCGGGCTCCTTCTTAGGAACAGCCGAATAAGACGGCAGAGGCTGACGCTGCACGACGGGAGCTTCAGCCCTCGAAGGTACCGGTACGGCTGCAGGTGCTGAACTTATGGAAGGAGCAGCCTGAGTCTTCCCCTCTTCGGACGTGTTCTGCGAAGCGAACTTTTTTTGAAGGTCCTCGTACATCTTCTTTGTATCGAGATACTTCCTTATGTATTTGTCCTTAGTGGAATTCGTAACTATAAGAGCTGCTGTCATCGCAGCGCCGTATAGAAACAGTATTATACAAAGAACTGACATATCCGTTACCTCCTATCCAAAGGGTAAAAATATGTTGATAATTGGAGTATACCAAAATTGCTTTGATAGTCAAACCATTTTGGAAGTTACCTGAATTTTGCCACAAAAAAGGTCCTCCGCCTTAAGCGAAGGACCTTCATACGGTACTTGGTCAAGATTACTCGAACAGCTGAACGTGAGTCAGCTCAACAACTCTCTGGTCATCGAGAATGAGGTATGTTCCGTCTGTTGCAACACCTGTTACAAGGCTTCCCTGTACGAGGTCGCCGCCTGATGTCTGAACATCATTGCCGGACCATGTGATGCAGTCCTCAATAACCTCATAAGTCTTAGGCTCTGTGAACTCCTGATAGTTGCTCTCGTTGAGCGGTACGCCTGTGGGGAAAGCATCGGGAGCGGCCTGACCTGCTTCGGTTCCGTTCTGACCTGCAATGATGGGAGCAAGAACCTCCTCAGTGATCTGAACGGGCTGTGACTCAGTCTGTGTAACCTGAGGAAGTGTGTTCTCGGGAAGTGCAGGAGCTGTCTCCTCTTCCTTACCGCCACAGCCTGCTGCAACAAGTGCGCCTGCAAGAATCATTGCTGCTATTACTCTTCTTCTCATTTCTTTCATCTCCTCTTTCATTAAGTTTATTCTTCGTCTAACTTCAGTACACTCATAAATGCTTCCTGAGGAACCTCTACGGAACCTACCTGACGCATTCTCTTCTTACCTTCCTTCTGCTTCTCCAGAAGTTTCTTCTTACGGGAGATATCACCGCCGTAACACTTCGCGGTTACATCCTTACGGAAAGCCTTGATTGTCTCCCTGGCTATGATTTTACCACCAATGCAGGCCTGAACGGGAATCTCGAACTGCTGCCTCGGGATATTCTCCTTGAGCTTCTCAGCCATTCTTCTTCCGCGCTCGTATGCCTTATCCTGATGAACAATGAAGGACAGGGCATCAACGGGTTCACCGTTAAGCAGTATGTCGAGCTTAACAAGCTTGCTTACCTGGTATCCGTCCATCTCATAATCGAGAGAAGCATATCCCCTCGTTCTCGACTTCAGGGCATCGAAGAAATCGTAGATTATCTCGTTAAGAGGCATCTTGTATCTTAAAACAACTCTCTTGTCATCAAGATACTTCATGTCCACATATTCGCCGCGCCTGTTCTGGCAGAGTTCCATGATATTGCCGACATACTCCTTAGGCAGGATGATATCCGCGTTAACGATGGGCTCCTCCATGTAGTCGATTACCGAAGGATCCGGCATGTTAGTCGGGTTGTCGCAGTCAAGGCATGTACCGTCGGTCTTATAGACCTTGTAAACAACAGAAGGAGCCGTAGATATAAGGTCTAAGTTGAACTCCCTTTCGAGACGCTCCTCTATTACCTCGTAGTGCAAAAGTCCAAGGAAGCCGCATCTGAAGCCGAAGCCCAGCGCCGCCGAGGTCTCCGCCTGGAATGATAGTGCCGCGTCATTAAGCTGCAGCTTCTCGAGTGCATCTCTTAAGTCGCCGTAGCGCGCTCCGTCAACGGGATAGATTCCGCAGAACACCATCTGCTGTATGCCCTTATAACCCGGCAACGGCTCACTCGCGGGATTTGCCGCGGAAGTGATCGTGTCTCCCGGTGCGGTATCGGATACCGACTTGATCGAAGCACAGATATAACCTACCTCACCTGCGAGAAGCTCCTTCGCGGGAACGTACTGTCCCGGGTGGAAGTAGCCGAGCTCGGTAATGACGAACTCCTTGCCCGTGTGCATCATGCGTATCGCCTCACCTGTCTTAATGGAACCCGCACGCACACGAACGCTCGCGATAACGCCCTTGTAGGGGTCGTACTTCGAGTCTACTACGAGAGCTCGAAAAGGCTCATCCTCGGGGTCCTTGGGAGCCGGAAGATAATTAACAATTCCTTCGAGAACGTCATCGATGCCGATGTCATTCTTAGCAGAGATACAAGGTGCATATGAAGCATCAAGTCCGATATCATCCTCTATCTCCTGTCTGACCTCCTCAGGCCTTGCTGCAGGCAGATCGATCTTATTGATAACGGGAAGTATCTCGAGGTCTGAATCAACTGCGAGATATGCGTTAGCCATGGTCTGCGCCTCAACGCCCTGAGATGCGTCGACGATGAGTATCGCACCGTCGCATGCCGCAAGGCTTCTGCTGACCTCATAGTTGAAGTCGACGTGACCGGGAGTATCGATGAGGTTAAGCGTATAAGTATTGCCGTCCCTGGCCGTATACTGCATTCTCGTAGCCTGTGACTTGATGGTGATGCCGCGCTCACGCTCGATATCCATGTTGTCCAGGATCTGACTCATCATGTCTCTCTTCTCGACTACGCCCGTATGCTCAATGATACGGTCGGCAAGAGTCGACTTGCCGTGGTCAATGTGAGCGATTATGCAGAAGTTTCTTATGTATTTCTGTCTGTCCATATGGTATTAGATAAACTTGAATTCGTTGAACGGATAGATGATCACGAAGGCTACGCCTCTGATCCTGTCAGCACTGAAAGGTCCGAGGTTACGGCTGTCGTTGCTTACCGGTCTGTTATCGCCAAGGCAGTAGTACTCGTCCTCACCCAAAGTAATCTCGTCATAGCCTCTCTCCATGCCTGAACTCATAACCGTGGTTACCACACTTACGTCAAGGTAGGGCTCTTCAAGCATATAGAAATCAGCGGCGCCGGGCTCCCTTATGTAAACATGTCCGTCAGCGATCCTTACGGTCTCGCCCGGAAGGCCTACGATTCTCTTAATGAGATATTCCTCGTGGTTGTATCCGACCATGTTCTCACCGTCGAGGATAACGATGTCTCCCCTGTCATAGTTATCGAAGTAAGTGGATACCTTATCCGTCATTACAACATAACCGCTTCTTAAGTTAGGAAGCATCGAGTCGCCGGATACGTTATCTCTCTGGACTACGAATACGACCATCAGCACACCGACCAGAACTCCGATCGCAATCGCGATGAGCCAGTCGAGAATTGATGCAATGATCACATTCTTCTTATCTTCGGGCTTTACTTCAGTAATCTCGTCCTTACCGTGTTTCTTCATAATCCTTAATCCATTACCAAATTTTCGCTGTCTTCATCGCTCTGGCTCTCAACAACAGAGATTCCCAGTTCCTCAAGCTGCTTCTCGGCAACCGGTGAAGGTGCCTCGGTCATGAGGTCTGAAGAATTCTGAACCTTCGGGAACGCGATGACTTCTCTTATAGAGCCTGCGCCCGTCAGAAGCATAACGAATCTGTCGAGACCGATTGCAAGACCGCCGTGAGGAGGTACGCCATACTTAAATGCATCGAGAAGGAATCCGAACTGCTCCTGAGCAGACTCCTCAGAGAATCCGAGAAGCTTGAATATCCTCATCTGAAGTGCTCTGTCGTGGATTCTTATAGAACCGCCGCCGAGCTCGCATCCGTTAAGTACGATATCGTATGCCTTTGATCTTACCTTGCCCTGATCTGATTCGAGGTTATCGAGGTCCTCATCCATGGGGCATGTGAAGGGATGGTGCATAGCCATGAATCTTCCCTCTTCGTCCGACCACTCAAACATCGGGAACTCAGTAACCCAGCAAAGCTTGAAGTCATCCTTCCTGATCAGTCCGAGCTTGTTCGCAGCTGCAATTCTAAGCTGTCCAAGGCTATCATGAACGACCTTGAACTTATCGGCAACAATGCAGATGAGATCGTCAGCCGTCGCGCCTGTCTTCTCTGCCAGAGCCTTGATCTGCTCCTCGTTAAGGAACTTAAGGAATGATCCTCTGGGAGTCTTAGCAGGTACGACCCATGCCATACCCTTTGCCTTATATGTCTTGCAGACCTCACCAAGTGCATCTATCTCCTTCCTGGAGAACGAAGCACCACCGGGGATCACAACAGCCTTAACGAGACCGCCCTCGGAGATCGCATTCTGGAATACTACGAAGTCAATTGTCTTTGCCCAGTCGTTGATGTCCTGAAGCTCCATGCCGAATCTTAAGTCAGGCTTATCGGAACCGTAACGCTCCATGGCTTCGATCCACGGGATTCTCTTGATAGGGAGCTCGATATCGATGTCGAGAACTTCCTTGAATACTCTTGCTACAAATCCCTCTGTGACACCCATAACGTCATCACAGTCAACGAAGCTCATCTCGAGGTCCATCTGTGTAAACTCAGGCTGTCTGTCAGCTCTTAAGTCCTCATCTCTGAAGCATCTTGCGATCTGCATATAGCGGTCGTAGCCCGCGAGCATGAGAAGCTGCTTATAAAGCTGAGGTGACTGGGGAAGCGCGAAGAATGATCCGTTCTTGACTCTGGACGGAACAAGATAGTCTCTCGCACCCTCAGGTGTGCTCTTGCCGAGCATAGGAGTCTCGATCTCGAGGAAGCCCTGCTCATCGAAGTAATCTCTTGCAGACTTCGCGATCTTGTGTCTTAAGATCATGTTGTTCTGCATGACAGGTCTTCTTAAGTCGAGGTATCTGTACTTAAGTCTCAATGACTCGTTAGCCGTATTGTCATCCTCAATGTAGAACGGAGGAGTCTCGGACTCGGAGATTATTCTTAAATCATCGACATTTATCTCGATCTTACCTGTGGGCATCTTATCGTTAGGGGCTGATCTTAATGCGACCTTACCCCTGGCAGCAAGAACGAACTCGGATCTTACCTTACTTGCCTTGGTTCTGATCTCCTCAGAGCTTTCAGGTGTAATAACGAGCTGAACTTCACCGCTTCTGTCTCTTAACGTTATGAATGTCAGTCCGCCAAGGTCTCTCGCCTTATGGCACCAGCCCATAAGTGTGACTTCACGACCGACATCGCTCTCTCTTAATGTACCGCACATATCCGTGCGCTTCATATCTGCTATTGTCTCAGACATATGTTTGACCTTCCTTATATATAAATAGGACAAATCATTATATCACATATGTACGGCGGCTGTTTATTGCGGATTTTGTTTCACTTTTTAACCAAAAATGTAAAGAAATCCGCAATGAGAGTATGCAAAACGTTGCTATGGAGAAAGGAGAGGTTCAGGGGTCAGCATATTCTGTGGTTTGCAATCGCATTCATAGCTGTCGGAATGAATATCAGTGCGGCTCTGATCGCATACTTATTCACAAGGGGGTAAGCTATCTTACTCCCTGTTCTTCAGCACCTACGCAGGATCCATCTTCCTGATCCTCGCCACGAGCACAGTATTGATCAGAAGATCTGATTATTTCTCCTCATAATCAACCCCGCATCTTAACAGTCAGATGCGGGGCCGTACTACAATATGGAGGGTTTATATTACTTCTTTACGTTGAACGCACCCATCTGGGGATAGCATGCGGAATCTCCCAGCTCCTCTTCGATGCGAAGGAGCTGATTATACTTTGCAACACGCTCAGAACGGCTGGGAGCTCCTGTCTTGATCTGGCATGTGTTAAGAGCTACTGCAAGATCTGCGATGGTAGTGTCAGCTGTCTCACCTGAACGGTGTGATGAGATTGCTGTGTAGCCAGCCTTGTGAGCCATCTTGATCGCCTCAAGAGTCTCAGATACAGAACCGATCTGATTGAGCTTGATGAGGATCGAGTTGCCGGCACCAAGAGAGATACCCTTAGCAAGTCTTTCTGTATTGGTTACGAATAGGTCGTCTCCTACGAGCTGAACCTTATGGCCGATCTTTGCTGTCATTCTCTGCCAGCCTTCCCAGTCTTCCTCATCGAGTCCGTCCTCGATGGAGATGATAGGATACTTATCTACGAGAGACTCCCAGTGAGCGATAAGCTCATCGGATGTGAACTCCTTACCGGACTTAGGCTGCTTGTAGAAGCCCTTGCCCTTCTCAGATTTCCACTCAGAAGATGCTGCATCCATAGCGATCATGAAATCCTTGCCGGGCTCGAAGCCTGCTGCCTTTATTGCCTCGAGGATCTTCTCGATGGCAGCCTCGTCGGAATCAAGCTTGTTGGGAGCAAAACCGCCCTCGTCACCGACAGCAGTTACATCACCCATTTCCTTAATGAGCTTCTTCAGTGTGTGGAAAACCTCGGCACACCATCTCAAACCCTCTTTGAACGAAGGAGCGCCTACAGGCATGATCATGAACTCCTGTGTATCAACTGCGCTGTCTGCATGAGCACCGCCGTTAAGAATGTTCATCATCGGAACAGGAAGCTTGGTTCCCTGAACTCCGCCTAAGAATCTGTAGAGTGGAATATCAAGAGCTGTGGCAGCTGCTCTTGCCGTTGCGATCGATACAGCGAGAATGGCATTTGCACCGAGCTTGGACTTATCCTTAGTACCGTCTGCTTCTATCATCGCCTTGTCTACTGCGTAGATATCGGAAGCATCAAGACCTGTAACAGCATCATTGATTATTGTGTTAATGTTCTCAACAGCCTTCTGAACGCCCTTGCCTAAGTAACGTGACTTATCACCGTCACGAAGTTCGAGGGCCTCAAACTCACCTGTGGAAGCACCTGAAGGCGCAGTGCCTCTGCCTACAGTACCATCGAGGAGAGTAACTTCGGCTTCGACTGTAGGGTTTCCTCTGGAGTCGAGTATCTCTCTGCCATACACATTTACGATCTCTAAATAACTCATAGTGCATCTCCTTTATAATGCCTGTTTTATTCGTGTGCTGATAACGATGACACCCCCGCCGGCAGACACCTGTCTTCCGGCGAATACCCCAGCCAAGGGTTTTGAGGAGTCAACATGATTTACACAAGTTAGTCGGAACTAACTCACATATAATATCAATCAGTCCAATCCCGGTCAAGAGCAAAGAGCGGGCGCAATGCAGTATAAAAGAAGCTGCCTCATCGTTATGAGACAGCTCCTGATGATTCTGTTATGTTGTTACCTGTTTAAACCGGCGTGATTCCGAACCCCTGACAAAGTGTCCTCCACTCCGATGAATTTACGAATCCAGCGTATACCTCACTTCGCGGCAGTCCGCTTCTCATTCTGTTCAGCCAGTATTCACGGCCTACGGGATCGGATGCTCTATCGAAGAATGTGTTATAGAGTATCTCGAGGTATTGCTCATCCGTAAGCTGCCTGCCGAGGAACTCCCTCGAGAAGAAGAATCCGTTCGCTATATCTGCGCCAGTTGATCCGCCAGCAAGCTTACCGATCCAGTATTCCCTGCCTGAAGGATCAGAGTCCCTTTGAAGAACGACATTGTAGAGTCTGTCGATGAATCCTCCGACTCTCTCCACATCGATTGAGGCTGAATAAGATGCAGCTTCACTTAAATGGAAAACCTGATCGGATCCCGCCATAAGTTCATTACGAGTAACTCTTCCGTGGGGATATACACGGTTTCCGACAGGACTTACGACTCCGAACTGGACCGCCCATGTGAATGCACCCCAGCTGTAGTAATCGATACTTGAGAAGTCATCGAACCAGTCTGTTCTTCCATAATCAAAAGCAGTGCCGAATCCCATGTATCCCGCGAATCTGTGTGCCATGAGAGCGAAGTCCTCGCGGCTTATCAATTCATTCGGGCAGAATGTATCGGAACATACATTTGGATAACCGAAGCAGATGTTGTTCGCCTGTCCCCATCTTATGGCATTGGCATACTGTGATCCTGCCGCATCCGAGAATCTGCAGGCGCCTCCGACCGACGGACTACCTGCAAGTTCATATAGACGCTGAATGGCTTCCCCTCTGGTTACGAACTGCTCAGAACCCGAATGGCCGTCGTTAGTATCGATATAGCTGTCATTTCTGTGGTTATTGCCCTGACTTCCGTTGGTTATGACATTCACGCTGTTGTCGACGACAAGACAGTGCGTAAGATCGTTGAATATCTCATCGCTTCCGCCGTATTCGATTGTATAGGAATGAACAGCTCCGAGATTCGACTCATCGGCATAAGCACCCTGAGTATATGTCTTCATAAGATGAGGGCAGTTGCTTATATCAAGAGAAGCAATGCCGAGTCCGAATGCCTGCAGATAATAAAGCTGCGTATTGCCGGAGATATTAAGAGAAGGAAGGCTCCAGTCACAGTCGACGCGAAGATCCGCGAGTCTCGGGTTATTGGAAATGTTAAGCGAAGCAAGCCCCGGATTATAACCGCAGATAAGGTACATGAGAT
Organism: uncultured Eubacteriales bacterium; assembly: GCA_900314745.1. Lineage (GTDB taxonomy): Bacteria > Bacillota > Clostridia > Saccharofermentanales > Saccharofermentanaceae > Saccharofermentans. The sequence goes on from OMWK01000005.1 coordinate 143,377, forward strand.
TCGGCTGACCGCTCAAGTCGAGACTCGTCGCACCGGTCTTCGCACAGTTATAGTACTCAAGGGATCGAAGGCCGCTTATGTTGACGTTGCCGAGGTTAGGGTTGTTCCATATATCGAGTCTTTTAAGAAGCGTATTATTCGTAAGATCAATCGATGTCAGATTGTTGTTGAATGCATCAAGCTCACATAAACGCGGGTTGTTCGTAAGGTTCAGTGATGTAAGTCCGCAGTCACTGCAGAAAAGATGCTCAAGCTTAGGATTACCCGTGACGTTAAGCGAGGCAAGACCCGGATTGGAATTGCACTCGAGATAAGCAAGATTAGGGTTGCCGCTTACATTAAGGAAACTTAAGTTGCAGTTATAGCAGTAAAGCCACTCAAGCTTTGGGCATCCCGTAAGATCGAGCGACGTGAAATCGTTATCCGAACACCACACACCGACAAGCTCGGGATTACCCGTAAGATCCATCGAAGATATGTGATTGCCAAGACACCACAGGCCCTGTATCTGAGGAAACTGTTCCACTCCCTGCAGGGAATGGATGTTCATGTTCTCGCAGTGGATATTACGAACGGCATTTCGCTCTCCTGCCGACAGCACGCCGTTGCCGTCAGAATCTTAAGAACTTACAACACTTCTGAAGTTCGCATCTGGAAAGTAACTGCCGTTTATCGGCACATCACCTGCAGCGAGAACATTGATGCCGCTCATCATGGGCAGCACAAAGAATGCGGTAAGGACAACTGCTAGCAGCCTTGATAAATGCTTCATAACTCAACCTCTCATATAAAGCGATTGAGGTCATTGTAGCATTATCCGAGCGCCACATCGAGCGCCATCATTATCGTGAAGCCAACAGCGAAGCAGATAGTTCCGATATTAGAGTGCTCTCCCTCACTCATCTCGGGGATGAGTTCCTCCACAACAACGTAGATCATCGCACCTGCCGCAAAACTCAGAAAATAAGGCATGACAGGCACGAAGATGCCGGCTGCAAGTATTACGGCCAATGCACCCACCGGTTCAACAGCACCCGACAGGACTCCGTAAAGAAACGTCTTGCACTTGGACATACCCTCTGCGCGCAGCGGCATGGATACGATCGCGCCCTCAGGGAAATTCTGTATAGCGATACCCGCCGAAAGGGCGAGCGCTCCAGCCAGAGTGATGCCGGAATTGCCGTACATCCAGCCGGCGTAGATGACACCTACGGCCATTCCCTCCGGAATGTTGTGGATAGTAACCGCGAGTATCAGCTTAGTCGTCTTCTTAAGACCCGAGCGCACACCCTCTTCGCTGTTATCCATATGAATATGAGGAACGAGTTTATCGAGGACGAGAAGGAAGAGCATTCCTGTCATGAATCCTATTCCGGCAGGAACAAATCCCCAGCTTCCCATATCCTCACTCTGTTCTATCGCAGGCAAAAGCAGACTGAAGAATGATGCCGACACCATGACACCTGACGCGAAGCCCTGCAAAGCCTTCTCGGTCTTGAACCCTATCGCATTCTTCAGGAAGAATACGCAGGCGGCACCGAGCGAAGTTCCTATGAACGGTATGAGCAATCCAATCCAAACATCAATCGTCATCTGCCATCTCCATATCCACTGTTATTCTACATTCTTCAGAGCCTGATCCATAGGGATCTTCTTGATTCTAATATAATCGATAACCGACACAAATGCATATCCGAGAAGAAGATATACAACGGACAGAACCATCGACACAGGGGCCATATAGAAGGAGAAGTAGCCGTCCATCTGAAGCATGAATACCTTGAATATCCAGAACATCAGGAAGTAACCGACGACGAAGCTTATCAAAGCCACGAAGGTAACCACGATGGCTGTCGGAATGATATACAGTGAGCCGATCTCAGAGTTTCTGAATCCTAATATCTTTACCATCGATATCGAATGTTCATTACGCTCGATGATTATCTTCGCAAGAAGATAAATAAGAGCGGCCGCAAGCACTATAAGAGCATACTTAAACACATTCATGAATCCGCCCATCGAGTGATTAAGCTGAGTCGTTATCTTGGTTATGTCTTCGACAGTAATTACGACTGCAATATCATTCTCATCTATATCGGTAATCTCATTTCTAGAGAAGAACCCTGAGAACTCGCCCTCCTTCATGCCGAATACCGAATTAAAGCTTCTGTTAGGCATGAACACCGCGATTCCGCCATCGTAATTCACGATGCCGTCTATGGTGAACTCATAAGACTTGTTCTCGAACTCTTCATTGAGCGTGATAACATCGCCTTGCTCAAGATCAAACTTGCTTGCATATGCACTTGATACATACACGTGGTCTTCCGCCATATCATCGGGGATACTGATGTAAGCACTGCCGTCGATAATTCCGTATACAGTAACGCTCTCGTCCTCACCGCTTCCTCTTCCTTCAAACAGCGAATTTGCGTTCTTGGGATATTTCAAAGTTATGGAACTGAATTCTTCCGCGGTCTCCTCGGAAGTCGTGATGACATTGCCGTCAGCGTCCTTATACCCCATCAGCATGTACTGGTAATCAGCGAATACCATATCGGGAGCTTTCCTGCTGTATTCATTAAGCGAATCCGGCAGTCCGAACGCGAAGCACATCATAAGCTCGATAAATATGACGCCGAAGATCAGAACGGCATAGTTAGGCATGTTCTGGAACATGATCCTGATCCTGAAGCGCTTCATAAAAGACCATGCAGGGATCCTTCTTGCCTTGGAGCGTTTGCTTTTCGTAAGGTCGTGGCGCAGGAAGCGGAGCGGGCTTAACTGCAGCTTCTTAACGATAACGAAGAGGTTTATGAAGAACATCAGGATAAGAGGGATCACTGTCGTCTTCACAAGCGCAACCGAACTCCACACAAGGTGCGGCTTAGGCAGGCTGTAACTGTTGAAGTAAAGGTTTACGGCCAAATTGCGAAAAGCCGTGTACCCGAGCACGTTGCCCACGACGGCGCCGATCAAGGTTACTATGAGCGGCATCGACATGTAGTGAACCACGAGCTCATCCTTGCTGTATCCCGATGCGCGAAGCGTACCGATAACGGAAGCTTCCTTGTCTATCGTGTTACTTATCGTGATAGCGAAGATGAATGCAATTACGGCGATGAGGATGTAACACAGGATGCTCGTGCCTGTGGAGTCACCTTCGATGTCGGAAGGCGCGAAGTTGCTTGCCTGCCTTATGTACTCAGGAAGATAATCCTCAATCTCGTTATCGTCCACAAGAGTCTGGGTTATAAGGCACTTAAGAAAGCTATCTGAATAATCTGCAGCCTCAATCTTATCAGCAGGCTTTGTCTCATAATAGAAAGCGTAGCTGTAGTGAACTCTCGATGTAAGGGCATCAAAAGCCTCAGGTGTCACCATGGCTACATCAAAGCCGAAAGCGTCAAACATGAAATCCGTATTTGACTCGTGAAGAGTAAGGTAGTTGCAGTATGACAGAAGTCCGGTGATCTCATATTCGCGGCCGCCGACCCTTATGGTGCTGCCGACAGTTAAGCCTACGTTATCCGCATGCATTCTGTCTATCGCGATCTCGTTAGGGGATTCCGGCGCGCGGCCCTCGATGAAGGTCGCCATATCAACCGTGGAATCACTTCTGAATATCCTAACGGTACCATCAGTAACTCCGTCATTGTTATTATCTTCAGATTCGTTGTGATAGAAGTTCTCATAAATGCTGACGGGAGCCGGAACAAAGCCTTCGTCATTAAGACTGTACTCTTCCGCGATGTCTTCCCATTCTTCGTCAACGGCTTCGATGACCGCATCATGAGCTTCGGCATATGCCTCCTCCGAAGCCTCGATGAACTCGTCTGAATTACGGGCCTCTTCGAGCGCCTCTTCAAAGCCCTCTTCCATCGCAGCATCTATCTGCTCCTGAATCATCTCCTCATCTGTGATGCCGTAAGCCTCACACTGCTCACGCACAGCTTCTTCAATCCCGGAAGCTACCTGTTCGTTCAGCTCTTCCTCTATGGCTTCAGCAACCTCGGCATCCGCCTCTTCGATTCCTTCGTCTATAAAGTACTGACGGACGTCAGCCTTCTCACCGGTGCTTAAAGCCTGAAGAAGCTCCGGCGATGCTTCGTGTGCAAGCTCAAATGAACCGTCTTCCAGGTTCAGGTCGGTACGCCCCTTCTCTATGGAATAAAGCATGCTGTCGTGACCTACATACATACCCGAGATGACACCTATCATGAGCACCATGAAGAGAATAATTACCGCATACTTATGCCAATCCGCCTTAAGTTCTTTGGGGATTCTTTTAACAAGAGGATTTCTCATTACTATGCCCCCTTACCACTCGAGCTCGGAAGCAGGTATCTTCTGGTCGTTGATATCGTTATGACGTACGACTCCGTCCCTTAACTTAACAACATGATCAGCCATGTACTTGATCGCTTCGTTATGGGTCACCATAATGACCGTGCTGCCGTACTTCCTGTTGCAGTCTTCGATAAGGCCCAGTATCTCCTTGCTGGTCTTATAATCAAGAGCACCCGTAGGCTCATCGCACATAAGAATATCCGGATTCTTGACTACAGCTCTTCCTATCGATACTCTCTGCTGCTGTCCTCCGGATAACTGGTTAGGATACTTATACTTGTGATCCTGAAGCCCCAGAGTTGTCAGGACTTCTTCCACATCGAGCGGGTCATCCGACAGGTACGCCCCAACCTCGATATTCTCTTTGACGTTCAGGTTAGGAATCAGATTATACATCTGGAATACATAGCCCAAATGCTTCCTTCTGTACATCGTCAGAGCCTTCTCATCCATTTCCTCGAGCTTGTCGCCATCGATGCTTACATAACCCGAATCAGGTGTATCTATTCCGCCGATGATATTAAGAAGCGTCGACTTGCCCGAACCTGAAGGTCCGAGAAGAACACAGAACTCCCCCTTCTTTACCGAGAAGTCCATACCTCTTAAGACATCCTGTTTTGCCTCACCCGTACCGAAGCTCTTCTTAAGATCCGAGATCACAAGAAAGTCCTTACTGCTTACATTCGCGTTTTCCATTTTTTCCCCCTTAAAGAAAACTGTTGATGTTCAATTGCACTTCGTTATCTTATGTACATTTGAACATATGAGCATTTGTTCATTCGTATTATAGGCACCCTCCCCCTCGTTGTCAACATGCTCCTGAACATTCGAGAAAGCCCTATTCTCTTGACATCAAAAGGTTAGTTGTGTATAACTATCGCGGGTTAGTATAGTCTAACCTTTTACAAAACGCAAACAGTTAGTTTTTACTAACATCAGGGGGAATCAAAATGCCGCTTATTTATGCAAATCCGGGCGAAGAAAACATCATAAAAAGGATCGGCGGAAGTTCTGACGTCAAGCGCCACCTTGAAGATCTGGGTTTCACTCCCGGTGGCACCGTAACCCTTATCAGTATTCTCAACGGCAACATCATAGTCAAAGTAAAGGAATCGAGGATTGCCTTAAGCGAGGATATGGCAAGAAGGGTTTTTGTCTAAGTTATCAATATAGGAGGGAACATATATGAAGACAACATTGAAGGATGCCGACATCGGCAGCGTCGTGAAAGTCGTAAAGCTTCACGGCGAGGGCGCTATCAAGCGCAGGATCATGGACATGGGTATCACAAAGGGTACCGAAGTCTATATCAGGAAGGTTGCTCCTTTGGGCGACCCCATCGAGGTAACCGTCAGAGGCTACGAGCTCTCCATCAGAAAGAGCGATGCCGAGATGGTTGAGGTCGAGAAAGGAGCCGGAGTATGAAGATAGCACTTGCAGGTAATCCGAACAGCGGTAAGACCACATTATTTAATGCTCTCACGGGTTCCAACCAGTTCGTTGGAAACTGGCCGGGAGTAACAGTCGAGAAGAAGGAAGGTAAGCTCAAGAAGCACGACGACGTTGAGATCATAGACCTTCCGGGTATCTACTCCCTCTCCCCTTACACTTTGGAGGAAGTCGTTGCCAGAAACTATCTGATCAATGAGCGTCCCGATGCTATTCTTAACATCGTCGACGGAACTAACCTTGAACGTAATCTGTACCTCACAACCCAGCTCATCGAACTCGGCATCCCCGTAGTCATGGCAATCAACATGATGGACGTCGTCAGAAAGAACGGCGACGAGCTCAACACCAAAGAGCTTGCCGGGAAGATGGGCTGCGATATGATCGAGATCTCGGCTCTCAAGAACGAGAGCACACTCGAAGCGGCAGAGCTCGCCATCAAGGCGGCAAAGGCCGGCAAGAGGATCCCGATGCACACATTCTCAGGTCCTGTCGAGCACGCCCTGGCACACATCGAGGAAGTTGCGGTACATAACCTCCCCGAAGAGCAGCAGCGCTGGTATGCGATTAAGGTATTCGAGCGCGATGACAAGGTTCTCGAGAAGCTCTCGCTCGGTGAGGAGAAGCTCGCCCACATCGAAAAGGATATCGCAGCTGCCGAGACAGAACTCGACGACGATGCGGAGAGCATCATCACAAACGAGAGGTACGTTTACATAGCAGAACTTCTCCGCGGCATCTACAGGAAAAAGGATGCACACAAGCTCTCTACATCAGACAAGATCGACCGCATCATCACAAACAGATGGCTCGGTCTCCCGATCTTCGCACTCGTGATGTTCGTAATCTACTGGGTAGCAATGGTGGGCGTAGGTGCACCGGCTACAGACTGGGCTAACGACGGGCTTTTCGGTGACGGATACCACCTGTTCGGAATAGACGGCGGCTATGCTGATGTTGCCGAGGAGTATGCGAACGCAGTAACGATCGTGGAAGGATACGACGCTTACGTCGAAGAGAACGGTGTTCCCGCAGACGAGTTCACATACGAAGTCGAAGACGAGGAAACACTTGAGATAACAGAAGAGACAGCAACAATCGCCGATTACGAAGAAGCAGTTGCTTATCTTGGGGAGAACGGTGATGAGGAACCCGATCCCGCAGATTACGGAGTATGGATCCCCGGTGTGCCCGCACTTGTAGAGAAGGGACTTGATGCTATCGGATGTTCAGACTGGGTCAAGAGCCTCGTACTCGACGGCATCGTAGCAGGTGTCGGCGCAGTTCTTGGCTTCGTTCCCCAGATGCTCGTGCTGTTCTTCATGCTCGCATTTGTAGAGGCGAGCGGCTACATGGCCCGTGTAGCATTCGTACTGGACAGGGTATTCAGAAGATTCGGTCTTTCCGGCAAGAGCTTCATCCCGATCCTCATCGGTACAGGATGCGGAATCCCGGGAATCATGGCATCGCGTACGATCGAGAATGAGCGTGACCGCCGTATGACCATCATGACAACTACATTCATCCCCTGCGGAGCCAAGGTTCCCTTCATCGCTATGATCGCAGGTGCCATCTTCGGCGGCAGCGCATGGATATCAACAGGCTCATACTTCATCGGAATCGCAGCGATCATCTGCTCCGGTATCATACTCAAGAAGACGAAGATGTTCGCAGGAGAACCTGCTCCTTTCGTAATGGAGCTTCCCGCTTACCACTGGCCCACACTCACCAACGTCTTGAGAAGCATGTGGGAAAGAGGCTGGAGCTTCATAAAGAAGGCCGGAACCATCATCCTCCTCTCCACCGTAGTCATCTGGTTCCTCTCCAGATTCGGCTGGACTGACGGTGCTTTCGGCATGGTCGAGGAAGATGACATCGCAAACAGCGTACTCGCTACAGTCGGCAACGCTCTTGCATGGATATTCATCCCCTTGGGCTGGGGCAACTGGCAGGCAGCCGTTGCATCAATCACAGGCCTTGTTGCAAAGGAGAATATCGTCGGAACAATGGGTGTTCTTTACGGCGGCGAAGGCTCTGCATGGGCAGCATTAAGTGAAGCTTTCACATCTGCTTCCGGATTGAGCTTCCTTATCTTCAACCTTCTCTGCGCTCCCTGCTTTGCTGCCATAGGTGCGATCAAGAGGGAAATGAACAACGCTAAGTGGACCTGGTTTGCAATCGGCTATGAATGCGGATTCGCTTATGTGGTATCATTTGTTGTATACCAGATTGGAAGCCTTATAGCAGGAAACGGAAACGTTGCAGGCTTGATAATCGCTTTCGCACTTCTCATAGCTTTCATCTGGCTTCTGTTCAGACCTTATAAGGAGGCAACAGTCCTCAAGGAGAAAGTCAAAGTATGATGAACTGGTTCATCAACAATCTTGGTACGTTATTTGTTCTTTTTGTTCTGATTGTTATAATAAGTTTGATCATTATTTCCATGATCAGAAATAAAAAGAAGGGAAAATCCTCCTGCGGATGCAACTGCAGTTCATGTCCTGCGGGAGGCGCGTGCCATAAGAATGGACATTCGTAAGTCAGCGGAAGACTATTTGGAATGCATCCTGATGCTGTCAGAGAAGCAGAGTGACGTTCACTCGATTGACGTAGCGCGCGCACTCGATGTGACAAAACCCAGCGTAAGCATTGCGATGAAGAAGCTTCGCGAACAGAAGCTCATCACTGTAAATGCGAACGGCATCATCAAGTTCACGAAGGCCGGAAAGAAGATCGCTGAGAACACTTATGCCAAGCACAAGCTTCTGAGAGCGATCCTGATAGATATCGGAGTTGATGAGACTACAGCAGAAGACGAGGCATGTCTCATAGAGCACGTTATAAGCGACGACACTTACGAGAAGATCCTCAGGGCATTCAATAAGAACATCCCTGACTGATCAAAGTTCAAATTCATATAGAAGCATTGCAAGGACCGAGGCACCCGCTGTCTCGGTCCTTAATATTCTCTTCCCCAAAGATACGGGAATCGCACCGAGAGTCTCAGCCATTGAGGCTTCCTGCTCATCGTATCCGCCCTCAGGTCCGATAAAGACCGCGATCTCATTGATGCTGTTCTTATCAATCTGAGCCAGAGCCTGCTTCAGTGTCTTGCCGTGTTCCTCTTCCCACGGGAAAAGAACGACGTCGGCGCCAGAGACACTCTCGAGGGCCTTCTTAAGATTCATCGGCGCAGTTACTTCCGGGATGATTCCCCTGCCGCTCTGACGTGCAGCTTCAAGCGCTATCTTCTGCCACCTCTGTGTCTTAAGAAACTGCTTCTTCGGCTCATCCTGACGCACCACGCAGCGCATCGAGAAGACGGGCACTATTCTTGTAACGCCAAGCTCCACGCACTTTTGTATCGTGAGCTCCATGCGCTCGCCCTTCGACACCGACTGATAGAGTGTTATTCCATACGGCGGTTCCGATGTGTTCACGTAGGTTGACATTATCCTTAGGGACACGCTGTCCTTCGTTATATTCCCGACTTCACACAAAGCCTCAGTACCATCCTTAAGAACAGCCGTAAGCTGCTCCCCCGCCTTCATCCTTAATACCTGACTTACGTAATGGGAGTCTTCCCTGCCGAGCGCAATAATACCGCCTGCAGCCTCCTGCTCTTCAAGGAAAAGACGTGTCATGAATTACTTACCTGAATCAGCAAGTCTGTTGAGATTATTGAGCCTGTCCTTCAGGGACTGAAGCGAAGTGATCGTATCGTTGACCTTGCTGTCGAAGAGGAATCTGGAATCAGCAAGGGACGTAACCTCACCCTTAGGCTCCTCCGGCTTCTCGATATTGCTTGTTACCGCATGCTCGACTTCGTCTGATGCAACAGGAGCAATTACGCGCGCAATATCGCGGATGGACTTGCCCGGGGTTACAAGAGAGGACGTAATGATCGGCTTCTCTTCAAACGAAGGTGCGGGAGCCGAAGCTGCCGCTACTGAAGGCTCAACTGGAGCTTCTGCTCTCCTCAATGCTTCAGCTGCTTCTTCGGCTTCCTTCGCCGCTCTTGCAGCTTCTTCAGCTTCCCTTGCAGCTATAGCCGCAGCTTCAGCTGCCCTCGCTGCCTTAAGTGCTGCCTCCTCTTCTGCCTTCTTCGCACTGACGGCAGTCTTGCCGCTTACAAAATCAAGAGCCAGAGGTATGGCGAGTGAGAGATCATTGCCTTCTGCAAGTTCACAGCATACCGCTGCCAGCAGACTGTATTTGTCCTCATATCCGGTCTCATAGGAAACAGCATCGACCCAGACAGCCTTAACACCGTCAAACAGGACATTCTGCCAGTCAGTCTTGTCTCCTCCGCGGATGAAAACTCCGCAGCCGTAGACGTTGAATATCTTCTTGGCTGCGCGCAGGAAATCGTTCTTCGTAGGGCACTCGAAGCCGCAGAACGCCTCGGCTTCAATCGTATTAACTATAAGAAGATCCGTGAACTTAAGAAGTCTGTCGCAGATGGAAGTAAATACTTCAGAACCGACGAGGACCTCTCCGTCATCGGAGATCATTGAAGGGCAGCAGATTACAGGTGCAGACTTCCACTTCTCGAGGCTGTCAGCCACGTAACAGATGACTTCAGGTTCCGTGATGAATCCCAGACCCAATGCCGCGAACTCGCACTCAAGGAATGCATACTCGAGCATCTCAGATACATCGCTTACTTCAGAAGTTCCGTCGCTTAGTGAAATCCTGGGCACAATAGCAAGAGGATCAAAGCCATATTCCTTGATCGTGCTCGTACATCTTAACAGATCATATATGGTCCCCTGGACCGAATCCGAGATGGTTAATATAGTTTTCATCAGTGCCCTTCGGACTCATAACGAGTCATTGTTAGTTTTGCACAAAAAAGGGGCACTAACAACTGTCATCTTCACCATAAACCGCCAACAGATTTGGCAGAATTAACAATTGCCCGATTGTGTCCTGCTAGAATTTATATTTTTCTTAACATAGTTACAAAAATAATTACAAAACCGCTCCCGTGATCTTCGGGAGCGGCAGTGATCAGAAATAAACCTTATTGTCTTATCAGTTAATCAATTACGGGAAGGCTCGCAAATCCTCTTGCAAGATCCTCATCCGTAGGAATGAAGTCGTTCATCTTGCCTTCGTTGTAAGCCTGGTATGCGGTCATGTCGAAGAAGCCTGTACCTGTGAGGTTGAACAGGATCGTCTTCTTCTCCCCTGTCTCCTTGCACTTCAGGGCCTCGTCTATTGCAGCTCTGATTGCGTGTGAGGACTCGGGTGCAGGAAGGATTGTCTCTGTCTTGGCGAAAAGCTCAGCCGCCTCGAATACCTTAGTCTGCTCAACAGCAACAGCCCTCATATAACCGTCGTGATAAAGCTGTGAAACAATAGGTGACATACCGTGATAACGAAGTCCGCCTGCATGTGAAGGTGAAGGCATGAACTCGGAACCTAATGTATACATCTTGGCAAGAGGACATACATGACCCGTGTCTGCGAAGTCATAAGCGAACTTACCTCTTGTCATCGAAGGGCATGAAGCAGGCTCAACCGCAATGATCTCAGGATTGGCAGCGCCTGTAAGCTTATCCCTCATGAATGCGGACATAATGCCTCCGAGGTTTGAACCGCCGCCAGCGCATCCGATGACGATATCAGGATACTCATCAACCTTTGCAAGCTGAAGCTTAGCCTCCTCACCGATGATCGACTGATGGAGAACTACCTGGTTAAGAACTGAACCCAGCACATATCTGCAGTTCTCAGTATGAGTTGCCTTCTCGACAGCCTCGGAGATGGCACATCCCAAAGATCCGCCTGTTCCGGGGAACTTCGCATTGATCTGCTTTCCTACTTCAGTAGTCATGGAAGGTGAAGGGATAATGTCTGCGCCGAATGTCTCGATGATTGACTTTCTGAAGGGCTTCTGCTCGTAAGATACCTTAACCATGTAAACAGTAAGTGGGATGTGATAGAAAGCACTTGCCATGGAAAGCGCTGTTCCCCACTGACCTGCACCCGTCTCAGTCGTTATGCTTGTAAGCCCCTGCTTCTTAGCGTAATAAACCTGAGCCGCAGCGGAGTTCAGCTTGTGAGAACCGGATGTGTTGTTTCCCTCGAACTTATAGTATATCTTGGCAGGTGTGCCGAGAGCCTTTTCGAGCTGGTATGCACGGATCACGGGAGACGGACGGAATATCTTGTAGAACTCCAGAACCTCCTCGGGGATGTCGATAAATCTCGTGTCGTTGTCGAGCTCCTGCTTGCAGAGCTCCTCGCAGAAGATGGGGGTCATCTCCTCAAGTGTCAGGGGCTTGTGTGTGCCCGGGTGAAGCATCGGCGCGGGTTTATTCTTCATATCCGCGCGAACGTTATACCATTGTGTCGGCATCTCGTCTTCTGTCAGAAATATTCTTTTTGGTTCTTTTGCCATCTTCGGCCTCCTTTCTATATGTCGGAATCAATAAAAAATCCTGTGCCTCCATGAGACACAGGACAGTAATTACTGCGGTACCACCTGATTTGACTGCCTTCTAACTATTGTATTTGCAGTCCGCTCATTTCATGTTCCGACAAACATGCTCTGCTGATAACGGAAGAGTTCCCGTCGGGCCATTTCCTGCCCGCCCTCACGAGGTCCATTCATCTTCGCCCTCCGTATCGCGATTCCACCGCCCGCGACTCTCTTTGCCGGATTGATGCGTCGAGTACTACTCCTCGTTCATCGGTTTACGAATGATAATTTACACTTTGACAAGCGCTTCTGTCAAGCGCTGGGGACGATCGGTCGTTAGAATCCTCTGTTTTTGAATATAATCCTTCGCCCCGGCAAATATATTCCAATTATCCGGCTCATTTTGGAACATAAATCTAAACAGACGGACTAATATTCCAAAAATCGCCAATAACTCGAATATAAACTCAATCCAAACATTTTATATTCAAATTTCACACGGAATTTTGGAACATAAATGCACTTTCAAACGGTATATTCCAATTCACCTGCAACCGTTCTATAATGAATCCATCAACCCGATGGAATACGGGGATCAAGGGATAGAAAAATGTATATTAATGAACTCAAAGAGCTGCTAGGCGCTCGCATTGCGCTACTCAGCAAGATTTTGGAGTATACCCAAAACAAATTGTCAAAGATGCCATCCGGCAGTCTGAGGATACAGCGTCAGGGAAAGTATGTCTCATATCATCATGTTCCGGAGAAAGAACAAAGCAATGGAATCCTGTTGAAGAATGAGGATGGGAACCTGATCAGGGAACTGGCTCAGAAATCTTATCTGAAGAAAGTGTCGAATTCTGTTCAAAAGGAACTCAGGCATATCAGGAACTTCCTGGACAAATACCCGGAAGAAACTTTCGATAAGATTTATGATCAACTGTCATCTGACCGCAGGGAGCTGGTAAAACCGGTATCTTTAAGCGACGAGCAGTTTACAGAACAGTGGCTTAACAAACCGTATGATCATAAGGGTTTCTCAGAAGGCGAACCGTTCTATATGACACAAAACGGTGAAAGGGTAAGATCAAAGTCCGAGCAGATAATCGCCGATCATCTTAAGGCCAGGGGAATACCGTATAAATACGAGTGCCCGCTGAAACTGAAAGACAAAACTTTTTATCCGGACTTTACAATATTGAGATTGAGTGATCGTAAAGAGATTTATTACGAACATTTAGGCAAAATGGGCGACCAGAATTATGCGGATAAAAACATCATGAAGATGAACGAATACGCATTAAGCGGATATCTTCAGGGCAGGGATATCTTTACTACCATGGAAACACAGCAAAAGCCTCTGGATGCCAGGGTTCTCGACAAAATGATTGACGATCTTTTTATGTGACAGGGTATCAGCCTGTCACTCAAACTTATCGGGATCGAGAGTCTTTACTACTCTTGCAGGATTGCCGACAGCGACGCCGTAATCCGGAACATCATGAGTGACTACTGATGCAGCTCCCACGATTGCATATTTGCCTATTGTTATTCCCGGCATTATCGATGCACCTGCACCTATCCATGCACCTTGCTTAATAAGTACGGGTTTGCAGGTAAGGATCTCCCTCTTATAAGGGTCGTGATTATTCGTAAGGATCTGAACGTTGGCCGCAACCATTACATCATCTTCAAGTGTAACGCCGCCTCTTGCCATCGCAAGAAAGTTGTTGTTGACATAGCAGTTTCTGCCGATGACGATCTTATCGATTGCCGCTCCGTAAATCGGGGGAGCCACATAGGAACCTTCGCCGATCCTGTCGCCGAATACCTCCTTCATCACCTCATCATATTCGGGTGTGCAAGGCATCGTGTGGTTGAACTTAAAAATCAGCTACTTCTCCCTGTTATTCTTCTCAATTGCCTCGGGGGTATATTCATTCATGTCGACTCTGAACTCTTCCATTCAAACCACCTCAAATCTGTATTTCTGCTTAACATCGGGATACTTGTCGTGATCCACCTCGCTCATGAACATGTGCAGAGGTCTGGCGCACATCTTACCATCACCGTACAGGGCCTGATAGACCATGAGATTCTCGTTCGTCTCAGAGTGATGTGCCACGCCGATGATCTTATAAAGATACATGTTCCCTTCCGACTCCATCTCCCTTTTAAAATGACGGACTATCGTGCCGGGTGTGGGAACCGGCCTGTCGAACTTTTCAACTATTTTTCCGAATTCGTCTTCCATATTCTTCCATTCGAATCCCTGAAAGGATTACTTCTTGATCAGCTTGGAGAATTCCAAAGCCTTGCCTACATCACCGTCAACCTTAAGCTTACCGGTCGTGAATGCGAAGATGGGATCGAGCTTACCGTCGATGAGCTTGTTGAAGTCATCAAGAGACATCGTAACAGCGCAGTCTCTGTCGTTATACTCGTAAGGCTCAACTCTGATGTTTCCGCCTTTGGCTTCAACATAGAATACGCCGCCTTCAGGTCCGGTGAGATTCACCTGAACTGCAAGCGAAGCACCATCAGGAACACTTACGGATGAAGCAATTGTTCTAACCTTATTGAGGATCTCATCAAATGTCATGTCATATTCCTCCGATCAGTATATGAATGATTTTAACATAACCGGACTAATGACTACCCTACAAATGAGGCACCGAGATAAGTCAGTATTCCCTCGATGATCTCAGGATTCTGGTAACCCTCACCGCCAAAACCATCCATACCGTAAACCATGGCGTACGAGAAATTATCTGCCATACATTCTTCGGGATCGATGACATAGCCCGTATTCATTCCGAATACATCATAGAAATTCTCGGCTTCGTCCGGAGTGTAGTACATGTCGGAACCGTCAATAGGAATAAGCGCAGTCGTGCCGCAGCTGAAGAAATCCGACTGACTCTCATCATAGTGCATCGTAGTAACAAAATCAGTAAAGCAGTCAATCTCCTGACCGTGGATGATGAACGTTGCATAGGAATTGTGATGCTCAACATCGGGATTACTGATGTGATATTCGAATACGGATTCGGGAAGCTCAAAGTCATGGTCAACCACGGTAAAGTTTATAAGCGAATACATCTCCTCACGGAATTCGGGATTGCATCTTGTGAGGCAGTGAAACATCTCATGGCACAACAGGACCGTAAGTCTTTCTTCATCAATGACGTCGATAAAACCATCGCCCAGATAGATCTCTGTTCCGTGTGTATATGCACCTGCGCCGGGCTCTTCGTCCATGGTTGTCTTGATCAGAATAATCTCATCAATAGGAGGAAGCTCATATCCATTCTCACTGATGATGTCTTCAATCCTTCTGAAACAGTTGTCGATCTTTGCAATCTCATCCTCATCAAAATCAAGAACCTGCGCTCTGGCAAACTCAAGATACTCCTCCATGGTTGCCCCTGATTTTGCGAGTTTATAATCGAGGTCATTCTGACTGAATCCGTCATAGTATTCAGTGTTGGCCATCATTAGCTCCACGCCTTCTTCAGCAGATGCGTAGCGGTACAGAATCTGTACATCGGAATCAACTTGAACCTCGGTTATGGAAGGAGACGAAGTATCCTCTGTCTGCTCAATGTCCTCTTCAGCATTCGAACACGAACATATACCCCCTGTAAGAACGGTTAATGATATTATCGCAGCAACCAATCGCTTCATAGTTATTACTCCCCTTAATTTGTAATGAACCTCTACATTATATAGCACTATATCCAAACAAAATCAGAATTTTTGTTCTATTGTTGTTATTGGTACATTTATTAGGACACCAATTGTTATATAGTACTGACAACAGAATAATTACCGGAGGACGATAACATGTTCAATCATCATAATTACAACGGATACAGCGATTACAATTCATGGAAGGATAATCTTACGGCAGATATATGGGTAAGCTATCCGAACTCGAGACTTGATACACCCGTATACGGCAGAGTCGCCGAACATCAGGACGATGACGGTGAGACATACTACGAGAGGGAGTTTAAGTACGGAAGTAGCTTCATCGACGAGCTCGATCTCGACGTTATCATAAGAAGATCCATAAGGATCCCTGCTGTCAGGATCAGTTCACCGGAAAATCTGTCTATCTTCGATATGCCCGCTGCATGAGCGGGCAGGCATCGTGCGGAGTCTGCTTCAGCCGATTACACACTCGTAAGCCATCCAGTCGTTCTTCTCTTCAGTACGAACAATCCTGAATCCTGCTTCTGCGAGCGCTTTCTCAACGCGGTCCTTCTTGGTATTGATGATACCGGAACATATGAACTTACCGCCCTTGGCAAGCTTCGAAGGAATGTCGCAGGCAATTGCCGCGATGACGTCGGCGATTATGTTGGCGACGATAATATCGTAGGATCCGTCCTTAACGTCCTTCAGTTCGCCTGTATAGCAATTGATGTCAGGACAGTCATTGATCTTGCAGTTATCGACAGCAACTTCTATGGCGAGCGGGTCGATGTCAACGGCATCGATGTTTCCGGCGCCGAGTTTCTTGCAGATTATGGCGAGTATGCCGGAACCAGTACCTAAGTCGAGGATCTTCTCCCCTCCCTTGATAACATCATCGAGAATGACGGCACATGTGGCAGTTGTCTCATGTGTACCTGTTCCGAACGCAGAGCCGGGATCGAGAGATACTACTACGTCCGTAGGGGCACCGTCATACTTCTCCCAAGAAGGGCAGATGACTACGCGGTTGGATATCTTGAACGCCTTGTAATCCTTCTTCCACTCATTCTCCCAATCCTGGTCTTCGACATATTTCCAGGAATCATATCCCTTGCCGATATTGAGGAACTCGGAGATCTGTGAGAGCTGCTTCTTAAGAATGTCCAGGGCTTCATCAACAGTTACTCTGGAACCCGTGATGTTGCCGTATATGGAAGTTGTATCAAACTCATCGACATACTCCTCCGCCTTAGGTCCGAGTCTGATAAGACCGTCAAGCTCAGCAATCAGAGAATCTTTGAATGAAAGGAGCATGTTACGAGCTGCCTGAACGATAGCTTCTTCACTTGCTTTCTCCATTTTCTCTGTTTCAGATTTTGCACTTTTTATAATCTGATCGGCTTTTGCCTGTGCATCTCTTTGCATCTGCTCGCCCTTTTCTATGCTATCCTTGATCTCTTGCT
>OMWK01000006.1 GCA_900314745.1 uncultured Eubacteriales bacterium
TTTCGTTGTAATTTCAATAGTCACAACAAGGTACGATTATCCCTTCTAGAATCGATCCATATCATCCTGAGATGCCAGAGTGCTGTATGATCCCTGGTTTTTTAGCCGAAGGATCTCACGATACTTGGTCATAGATTTGACCCTCCTTTATCTGTAGTCACGCTGAAGGCATGCACGTACAGTATAAAGGAATATATGATTCAGTGGCCGCAAGGTGGCTCCAAAACTCCGGAATCAGTGGCTCTCATTCTCCGGAATGGTGGCTCTGGGAGGGCCGGAATAATCACTTAGTTTCTCGAAGAATTGGCTGTTCTCATTATCCTCTATCAAACTGTGCGTAAAATTCCGATTTGCTTAATCTATTATACTGTTCATATAGTAGACATAGCAGTTCTGACAACCTTCGCTGCATTTAACACATCCGTGCCAGGGGTTCCAGTTTCTGTGCATAATGGTGTCCTTTCTCATATGATAACTTCTTCAATGTAATACTACACGCGACAGATTTGTGCCTGAGTGTCGCTTAAGCAACACTTACAGTGATTATTATCCATTGGTTCCGCATTCCGGAGTGAGCATAATAACACATATAAGAAATCAAAGGAGTATTATAACTATGACAAACAATATTAAAAACCTGACTGTAAACGAACTCGCAGCTGTTAACGGCGGTACCGTAGTCAATATATATGCAGGATATGCAAGAGTATGGACGAAGGTTATGGGCGCCTGCATGCAGCATGATTACAGGACCGCCAAGTGTCCTGTATGCGGAACACCTCTCCCGAAGCTGACTCACAGAAGTGCATACACGGAAGAAGAAATGAAGCTTGCCACTGAAGAAGACAAACTCTTTTGCCATAACTGCAATAAGGGATCGGCAGCTGAGCTCTGGGTAATCAACAGCTTCAACTGATTTAAAAAGCTTCCGGGAGATTAGATATTCCCAATGAAAATAACTGCCAATACAATAGCGGCAAAAACCACTAATCCGATTATGCTGTAAATAATAAGATACTTAAGGTATGTACTTAAAGCCCTCGGAACGAAGTTCGGCAGTTTTATCTTCAATCCCGGCACCATCAGAAACAGCAGATGCCTAAAAATGGGGTTTTTGATCGCAGTCTTTGCAAATCCTTTGCACATACGGATTTGCCAAAGACATTTGAAAACCCCCGAATCTGCCAAGTAACAAATTCAGGGGTTTACGTGGTGATCGTGAGCGGATTCGAACCGCTGGCCTTCCGCTTAGGAGGCGGACGCTCTATCCAGCTGAGCTACACAATCAAGACCGATAGACATTATAACACATTGTCGATTACTTCAAAATATCCGATAAACAACTCGCATGCCATATAGATAAGCGATGCCGACATGAGTATCAGCGGCATGCCGTCAACATAGCGGCTTCGGCTCGTCATAATGAGCTGTCTGTTACGCGTATACATCATTGACGTTATAAGAACATCTGCCGCAAACGCAAACACCGACATCACAATCAATCCGGGAACAGAATGCACCCCTGCAGTGCTTACCGCATATATCACGGCAAGTTCGGTAGCAAACTGAATGCGGTGCTTCGACTGTCTTCCGCGTGCGAATGCGAATGCAAATACAAAAAGAGCAGACAGCACATATTTCATAAACGGCATACCGAGGTTAAACTTTGCATCAAAATAATCCGTAAGCAGGCAGCCTGCGCCCGTTACGGCTATGCAGAACAGAAATCTCATACGCCTTAAGACAAAGCTTCTTAAATGCTTATAAGTAGTGCTCGGAAGAAGACACGCGTCGCTTAATTCCTCCGAGGTAAGAAGGAAATCCCTGCTTCTAATCTTACTTACGAGGATAGACAGCAGCATGAGGACAAGCGTGCCGAGTATGAGTCTGATGCCAACGCCGGAGACCTTAGTAAAATGTCTGATAAGTTCGGAAAGCATAACTCCTGCACAGGAAGAAACAAGCGCAAAAGCAAACGGCACCAGCACTTCCCCGACTGTATCCGCCATAGTAAACTCCGTATACTTAACTACTTCGCCGCTAAGAAAATCAATTCCTGTAAATCCGGGTTTGCCGCCGCGAGGTCCCTTCTTGGACTTAATGTCGGAAGCTTCAAGACTAAGCGCAGTAAGTCCTGCCCCGATGAACATGAGCCCGATAAGAGGAAATCTGTCTTTGAGAAACAGACTCATAAGAACTCCCGGCAGAAGATTCAGCACAACGGAAACAGGCATCATGTCAGGACTCTCAAAAAGCCTGAAGGTAAAGGTCCAGAACAGAACATAGGCTGCTGCCGCGCCGACAGCAATAAGAGCCGACAGAAGATACGCCTTGGCATCTCCTGCATATGAAGGCATCAGGAACGACACCGCTATGACAATGAATGCCGCGAACACAGACGCTCTCGTACTAAGCCTGTCAGAAGCCTGCGCGCTTTTGATCTCAATCCCTTCAAAAGGATTGGCAGGAACTTCGCCCATCCTGTTAAGGTCGTTGAACGGTGAGTTCTTTATGAACTTGTCAGAGGTGTCTATCATGTTCATGTTATGCCATCCAGTTGAGATAATCTTTCAGAAATCTGTATGCGGTATTGATCGCGGACACGATATCGGAAGTTATGACGATATGCCCCTCAATGCCTTCTATGAACGTCTTGATCTCCGTCATTGGCAGGCCGTCGACGCTGTCAACATCATATGATGTGTCGCTCATCCTGACACCATCCTCGTTACTCCTGCCTCCGTCCACGGTCTCTCCCCCGCCGTCAGCAGCAGATGAATCAAAATCCGAGTAATCAGACATGTCTCCCGTAACTCTCTGCCTTAAGTTAAGGCTGGTTCCGTCCTCTCCGAGGAACACTCCGGGGTAACCGTCAAAAGAGAACACGATATAACCGTCGTCGTTAACAACGCCGAGGGAAGCGAAGTCCCCCTCGAAAAGCCCGTCCACTATCTCCTGCAGTCCGGCGAAATACATGTCCTTGTCAAATCCCGCTCTGGAGTTCTCGATGCACTCGACACAAAGATTGCAGAAGGTTCTTATGTTTACCGTAACGCCGTCGATAATGTCGGTCGTTCCGTCCGACTTCATGGCCAGAAGATCAGGATTCTGCACATCGATCAGCGCGTGACAGAGAATATAAGACTGCGAAGCCCAGTTAAGACCCGATACCTCATAGACACCGTCAAGTGAGGATTCCCTTCGGTTCTTAATATTCATGTCCGTATTGAACGCATCCCACTGAACCATCGTAATGACACCGTTCTCAATGCTCATCTCGACATAATCGATATATCCCGACCTGTCAGCCGACAGCGACTGCGCATAGTAAATACCGTCATTAAGGCCTTCAAGTCTTACCTGATCAGAAATGTCCTGGCCTTCTGTCTGAAGATCAACACCGTATGCCACCGGGATCTGACTGCCAAGTGTCTGCGCCGCGATGATGCCTATCTGTTCGTCAGTGACAGAGGACATTCCAGAATCACGGGGATCTCTCATAAGTCCGGTCAATGAAGCGGTATTATAGTCAACACCTACCAGCAGTTCGAGCGGGTAACCGGTATTATGGTCCGTGACCTCAACCTCGATGACATAACCTACCGGATTGCCTTCTGCATCAAGGCCCTCATACACGCCGTTGATTCCGCTGTATCCGCTTATCAGCGAACTCTGTATGGGCTGATACGAAGACGCTTCCAGCACCTGGTTATATGTCTCATAGTAACCGCTCTGTACACGTTCGTATTCATTGCCGTTGGTGGCAAATATGCCGAGGACCATGATGAACACGCTCACAAGTGCGAGACAGACAGCTTCTATGGTAAAACGAACCACGCGATCACGGTCAAACATTTGTCCGCTCCCTTCCCATGCTAAGGATTACTCTTCTTGAATAATCGAGGATGCCGGTCATCGCACTGGTGATAACCGCGGGCACGACTATAAGATCAATACCCGTAGTCTTAAACGACAGCATGAATGTTATGAATGCACAAATAAACGCAGAGACGATCGATATCATGCCGAACGACCTCGTCGTCTCATCATCGAACATGAGATAAGCGGCTGTGAACAGCACTCCTGACGTAATGATGAACATCCACGTCTCAGAAGTATCGTTATGAAGATCCTTAACAAGAAGAAGTACCGTCAGCATCAGGATATAAGAAGCGGGGCCGTAGAATCTGACGCCCTTCTTCACAACAAGATATATGATTCCGATAACGATCATGACGACGCAGGAAGTACCGATAAAAGACGGGTATCTTCCAGTGACAAGCTCAGATACCGAGTACTGGGACAGGTCGATGTCATCGAGTCCTTTCGAGCCGGTAAGAAGACTCAGAAGAGACATTCTGGAGCCTCCCGGCAGAGCGAGCGCGGCCTCATTTGCAGGGAAAACAATTCTTACAAAAAGCCTTCCCGCTGCAGGCGGGTTTACTATCGATGCCCCTCTTCCTCCCGGTATCTGACGGACGACGACGGACGCGAACAGAACACCCGTCAACGCGACATACAGAGGCGTATCCGGCGGCAGCATCAAAGCCAGCACCGCACCGCAGAAAAGAGGATTCAAAACACTTCCGCGGCTCACCTTTCTGATGCGCGCGCATATCGTATCCGAAGCCGTGAACGCGGCCGCACAGAAGAGAATGAGCAAAGCTCCGCGAAGCCCGTAATAAACGACTGCCGCAGCCATGACGGGTATCAAAGACAGAAGGTGAACCGCACTTATATATGCGTCATTCTTCTCGGTGTGTATGAAGGGTCCCTGCACTCTGTCTGTCATTCGGCACTCCACCCCTCGAAAGGCAACGCGATCGTATCGCGGGCAGGCTTCTTGCTCTCGGAAGATCCAACACTGTCCGCAGATAGCAATGATACGTCGTTAACCCACTGTCTGTCACCGACAGAAAGATAAGGTGACGTGTAGGATTTCCTTAGAACAGCGGCATAGTTTCCGATTACCGCACCCATCTTGATATGAGAAGGACAGATATAGGAACATGCACCGCAGTTAATGCATCTGTCCGCCCCCATCTTCTTCGTTATCTGACTGTTATTCTCGGATATGAGCCTGTAGATCTTATCCGGCTCAAGTTCCATGGGACATACGTCAGCACATCTGCCGCAGCCCGTACAGGGAGCATCCACGTCAGATATGTCGGTAATGACGCACACTCCGGAAGTCGTCTTGATTATCGGCGTGGTATCAGGATTATCGATCTTGATGCCGGTGAAGCAATTGCCCCAGATAACCGTCCTCGACGAATTGAAAGTGTTGCTCGCGGTATCAAAAAGCTCCGACACCGGAGTTCCTATTGGAGCCGTCACATTACGTAAAAGTCCGTCTTCCGTACTTATGCTTACGGTTCTCGATGTAAGGGGCATACTCTCTGCGATTGCATTCCAGCATGCATAGACCGTAGAACAGTTAAAAAGCACAGCCTTGCATCTGCTCTCCAGACTCTCGCCTTCTTCAAGCTCAACATCATAAAGAGCCTTTGCAACCATACGGTAGTATCCCTGAGGGAATCGGGGCTTAAGGTAAATGAAATTGAATGCGTAACCGGAATACTTCGAGAAACTTCTCTCCATGGCACTTCGCAGAGCGGTAATCTCATTCTTACGGTCCTTGGATATGAGTATGTTGATGATGTGAAGTCCGCATGCACCGGCCATTGCAACGGCGCCCATGATTACGTAGTCTGCATATTCACACAGCATCAGGTAATCCGAATCGGCATACGGCTCACTTTGTAGACAGTTGATAAGAAGTTCCTTAACCTTGAATCTCTTCGCCCTATTGAGCTTTACGATGGTCGGAATTCCCTCTCCTCCCATGCCTACGATACCGGCATCTCTTATGATGCCCATTACGGTCGAGGCACTTACATTAACATTATTTCTGGGTCTTACTGAAGGATGAAATGTTCTCTTTCTGTCGCCTTCGATGAACACGGCATGGCAGGTTCTTCCGTCGGGAAGGACAATGGGCCTTATGTCAGAGACAACGCCCGATATTCCGCTGTGAACGGGGACCGCCATAGTTCCTGGAGCAGGCGCACCTACGCACTGACCGATGGTGACGGTCTCCCCCGGCTTAACAGTCGGAACACACTCATCACCATAATGCTGAAGCATCGGGAGGATCAGCCTTCTCGGGTAGACCCTCTCGAGCATAACATCGCGGTCAAAAGACGAACGCTTTGAAAAATCCAAAGCGTTGTCCTGATAAAAACCGTTATAGAAAGAATGATTGTGCCTGCCTAATGACATAGGCTGACCTTAATCTGTGTAACCCTCAAGGCGCTTAGCGTAGGAAGATCTTCCGAGCTTCCTTATTGACTTAGCCTCAATCTGTCTGATTCTCTCTCTTGTAACACCGAGACTTCTTCCGACTTCTTCGAGGGTTCTCTGCTTATCATCGTCAAGACCGAATCTCAGTCTGATAACCTTTGCCTCACGCTCAGTAAGAAGATCGAGTACCTTGATGAGATCTTCCTTAAGAAGCTCTCTGCTTACTTCATCATCAGGTGATACATACTCATCTGAAGGAATGAAGTCAACCAGGTGTGAATCCTCCTCCTCACCGACAGGCTTGTCGATGGATACGGGATCCTGTGAGATCCTCTGGATATCACGGATCTTATCAGCAGGCATGTTCATCTTCTCAGCGAGCTCATCGATTGTAGGCTCTCTTCCGAGATCCTGAATGAGCTGACGCTGTACACGTGTGAGCTTGTTAATAGTCTCAACCATGTGAACAGGAATTCTGATCGTTCTTGCCTGATCGGCAATGGCTCTTGTGATAGCCTGTCTGATCCACCAAGTAGCATAAGTCGAGAACTTAAATCCCTTGGAATAATCGAACTTATCAACAGCCTTGATAAGACCGATGTTTCCCTCCTGAATCAGGTCGAGAAGGCTAAGACCTCTGTTCATGTATTTCTTTGCAATTGATACAACAAGTCTGAGGTTGGACTCGACAAGAGTATTCTTAGCCTCTCTGTCTCCGTCCTGCATCTTCTGGGCAAGGTCCCTCTCCTGCTCAGCATTGAGCAGCGGGATCTTACCGATCTCCTTAAGATACATACGTACAGAGTCATCGACATTTATCTCTTCGGAAGCGGCAGCGGCTACATCGTCAACTGCATCATCCTCATCGTCCGTATCAGGAACGATCTTGATCTTAAGTGAAGCGAGCTTGGACATAAGCTTCTCGGATGTCTCGGGAGATACGTCCTTCTCAACCATAAGAAGATCGAATTCGCCTTCAGTGATCGAGTTGCCTCTTCCTGAAGCCATAAGCTTAAGCTGTGAGATAAGTCCGCTTATATCCTCGGATACATCAGCACCTGTATCAGCAGCCTGCTTAACAACAGCCTCTTCTTCGACCTTCGAAGCCTTCTTGGAAGCAGCCTTGGATGCTGCCTTCTCTGTCTTAGCCTTACTGCTCTTGGTTGCCTTAGGTGCGGGCTCAGCCTTCTTGGAAGCGGCCTTCTTTGCAGGCGCTGTCTTAGCCTCTTCAGTCTTCTTGGAAGTCTTGGCAGAAGCCTTCTTAGCGGGTTCAGCCTTCTTGGCTGAAGTCTTAGAAGCGGTCTTTGCCGCAGGCTTAGCTGCTGTCTTCTTAGCGGCAGTTGTCTTGGTTGAAGCTGCCTTTGCAGAAGTCTTGGCTGCGGGCTTCTTGGCAGAAGTCTTCTTAGCGGGCTCTTCCTTCTTGGAAGAGGACTTCTTTGCAGGCTCTGTCTTCTTGGAAGCAGCAGCCTTCTTCGTCGTTGTTGCCTTCTTTGTTGTTTCCTTCTTAGTTGTTTCCTTCTTGGCGACAGGCTTCTTTGCTGCCGTTGCTTTCTTAGTAGCCGTAGTCTTATCCCTCCGTTGATCCTGCATCGTCTGTGAATACAATATTCACACTGCCGTTCGCACCCGTGACGTGATAGTGACCGCCGGCACAGTACATGTTAAGTACTACGCCGTCATAGCTGTCGTCTACTCCGCCTGCGATCTTCTCTGCCCTAAGGGCACAATAATTATCGAAAATGATTCTGGCGTCTTCCTCTGTTAGTTCTTCGTCTGTTACCGCATTGATATACTGGCACGTTTGTCCGAAGACGCTGAAACCATCATAATAATCACCGCTGACTTCTGTTGTGGTGTCAACCGTAGTTACACCGGCAAATACTCTGCTGATATCAGCTTCGATATCAGCACGGAGTGAGATCCTCGACTTATACATGGGATATGTTCCGAAGAATATTGCAGCCGCAATGACAACAGCTCCGACGATAAGTCCTATCGTAAGCTTCATCGGAGCCTTTACATCCTTGGCCTGAACCTCGAATTCGTTGTTAGGTCTCTCCTCGCTGTTAGCCTTCCTCAATTCCTCACGGGCTATCTGCTTCTCGAGACTTTCAGTGGAGAACACCCTGGTAGCATTATGCTTGGCTGCTCCCTCCACCTGCTCATATTTCTCATTGGGGAAAGTAACCCCTTCCGGATTGTTAAAGATCTCAACCGCCTGCTCTGATGGGAATACACAGTGACAGAATACGCACTCACACTGCGAATCCCTCTCATCAAAAACTATGAGCGAACCGCAGTTCTTGCACATGCCTTGAATAATAGCCATTAATAACCGCCTTTACCTCTAAGTTCACACTTTGGCGGCACAGTTTTATGCGCAAAAAGGCATAGTACCGCATTAAAGTGCAACATATATTATACCGCGGCTGTTAATTGTGTCAACAACTTTCGATATTAAGATCAGAACACGTTCTTCTTCCTGAAGATGAGATATCCCGCACCGAAGTATATGGCAGACCATACGATCGACTTTATGTTATATTCCAACTCCGCCCTCTCGAAGGTAACAACTGCTCCCGTAATATCGTTCAGATCATCACGATCGACCATAAACGCACCGTAATTACCGGTAAACATGGAGTAGTATGAGTTGACGAATGGCAGTCTTGTTATCGTCTTGGGATATTCGAACATATTCTCTCCGGTGATCAACGACTCATTCATGATCATGGAAGATAATGTAGGCTCGAATTCACTTCCGAGGGTTGCATTCGTAGCAACAAACAGAGGATGGCCAATGAACCAACCGGTATTGAAATACCTGCTCTTATCAAACTCCATATCGCTTAAGTCATAATACCCTTCAGGTGCATTCTCCAGAGCTTCGTTATAGAGTTCCTCATACTCTTCAATCATCTGATGGTTATAAGAATAGTTACCCGCCATCATCGAGAAAATACCGAACGAGAATACAAATGCGACACATATGACCATCGTCCCCGCTCTGCTCTTAATGACCATAGATATAGCAGTAAACAGTACTGACAAAGACAGAAGCGACAGAAGAAGCGTAAATGCCCTTAACAGCATCTCGCCGTTATTAAGATCACAGCCGAATCTTGTAAATAAGCAGCCGAGAAGTGATCCTAAGATATAACAAAGGCTCAGAAGCACCGTTACCGACGCCTCGGTTATTACCGCAGAACCGAATATCTCTATTCTGGAATGCCCGGCCGTAAGCTTGTTACGGATGAATCCGTCCTTGTAATCCCTTCCTATGAACAACGGAATGAACACGGCAAGGGCCAGAGGAAGTCTCTCATAAAAATAGGAGACAATATACCACGTGAACAGACGGATATTCGTTCTGTCCATATCGATCTCATCAAAATTAACCCCTATCTGTTTGATCAGGAAGTTGATCACAATTGCCGTAAGCATAGGAAGGATAAATGACAGTGCGGCCAGGACCCACAGGAACTTGCTCTTCAGCAAACGGTAATATTCAAATCTTAACAACTCAAGCATTATGGTTTCCTCCGACTATCTCAACATAGAATTCCTCGAGATCGGTCTCGACTGTCTTCAGATCGGTTATCTTGATACCGTTGTCTCTTGAGAGTATGCAAACGTCGGTGATATCAACTTCACCATGAATCGTAACCTTATCGGGATTGGATACCGTCTCGGTATTATAGCCGTTGGAGTTAAGAAGAGCGGACAGACCGTCAGCATCAGTCGATGTTATTATCATGAGCTTCTCGCCCGCGTGCTCTATATCGTAAGAAGAACACTCGCGAATGATCTTGCCGCCGTCGATGAATGCGAATCTCGTTGCAAGCTTAGAAAGCTCGGAAAGAATGTGGCTTGAGATTATGATGGTTATTCCCTTCTCGCGGTTGAGCCTGATAAGAAGGTCTCGGACTCCGATGATACCCTGTGGATCAAGTCCGTTGATCGGCTCATCTAAGATCAGGACCTCGGGGTCGCCAACCATGGCCATGGCAATTCCGAGTCTCTGTCTCATACCCAGAGAGAACTTGCCCGCATGCTTATTACCTGTATTATCGAGACCTACAAGCTTCAGTATCTCCTTGATCGAATCATCGGCCTTAAGGCCCAGATTCAAATACTGGAACCTGATGTTCTCTTCAGCCGACATATTGGAATAGATGGACGGAAGCTCGACAAGCGCACCGACAGAACCTAATCTCGATCTGTCAAAGCCGTACTCGACCTCGCCCTTCGTCGGAACCTGAAGTGCCGTGATAATACGCATGATAGTGGTCTTACCTGCACCGTTCTTTCCGACCAGACCGTAGATGTCGCCCTTGTTGATAGTGAAGTCAACATTATGAAGAACGGACTTCTTGCCGTAATCCTTGCAAAGCCCCGTGGCTTTTAAGATCATCTCTCCCATATTCTGTCTCCTATAAAAAATTTGACAGTTAAGTATAACACAAAAGAACCGCACCTAAGGCGCGGTCCTTCGAAGATAATCTGTAAGAAAATTGTGTTACTTGGAAAGATCTATGCTTCTGACCTTGTCCCTCACCTTAAGCACCGAAGGCGGGGACACCGACAGCTCGTTGATACCCATCCGGAGGAACCGTTCCGTAAGCGAAGTATCCGCTCCGAGCTCGCCGCAGATGCCGATCCACTTGCCGTTATCATGCGCAGCCTTCGCCGCCATCTCGATCAGTCGAAGCACAGCTTCGTGATGAGTGTCGACGAATCTCTCGATCTTCGGATTCTGTCTGTCGCACGCGAGCGTATACTGCGTAAGGTCGTTGGTGCCGACCGAGAAGAAATCTACCATCGGCGCGAGCTTATCGCTTATTACAGCCGCGGCCGGAGTCTCGATCATGATGCCGAGCTCGATGTTATCCGCATACGGGATTCCATGCGTATCGAGCTCCGCCTTGATGATGTCGCAGAAGCCCATGATCTCGGAAATCTCGCTCTCGGATGTGATCATCGGGAACATGATACCGAGATCGCCGTAAACTGATGCACGGAACAAAGCACGCAGCTGCGTCTTGAATATCTCGGGACGCGTCAGGCAGATCCTTATCGCACGTACACCCATCGCGGGATTTTCTTCGTCGTCGAGATTAAAGTAATCGACCTTCTTATCCGCGCCGATATCGAGAGTTCTGATGATTACCTTCTTCCCCTTCATCGATTCGAGTACATTCTTATAAGCCTCGAACTGCTGCTCCTCCGACGGGAAATCCGAATTCTCAAGATACAGGAACTCGGACCTGAACAGACCGATACCGCCGCCGTCATTCTCGTTGACAAGAGGGATATCCTTGGGGCCTCCGATATTACAGAACACATTGATCTTAGTGCCGTCTATAGTCACGTTATCTTTACCGATAAGTTCCTTAAGACGGTTCTTCTTCTCGAGGTCCTCATCGCGCTTCTTCGTAAGTCTCGCCACAGTATCCTCATCCGGATTCACGAACACTTCTCCCGTGTAGCCGTCGACGCAGATCTTATGACCGTCGGCAATCCCCTCAAGGAACTCCTTGCCGAGTCCGATAACAGCGGGGATATTCATATTACGTGCGAGGATCGCAGTATGGGAATTGGATGATCCGTAAGCAGTCGCGAAAGCGAGCACCTTAGACTTATCAAGCGAGACCGTCTCGGAAGGCGCGAGGTCATCAGAACATACGACCATCTTATCGCCCGCAAGTTCGCTGCTTGCGCCGTTATCCGCAAGGCAGTTCAGAAGTCTGTCGGAGATATCCTTGATATCCGCGGCTCTTGCCTGGAAATAGCTGTCATCCATGGCAGAGAACTGCGCGGCAAAAGTATCGCGCGCCGATGCCACTGCGAACTCCGCATTGACGAGCTCGCTGTCGATCATGTCATTGATCGCATCGTTATAGTCCTCGTCCTCGAGCATCATCATGTGAACCTCGAAGATCGCGGCTTCTTCCTCGCCTACCTCGGCAAGCGCTTTCTCATATATCGCCTGCAGCTGTTCGGTCGCTTTCTCCTTGGCTGCGGTGACACGCGCCTTCTCAGCCTCGGGGTCTGTTATGCGTACCTTTTCGACGCTCGCGGTCTGCCTTTTAAACACCGACACTTTGCCGATCGCCACGGCACCGTAAACGCCTTTACCCGTATACTTGATCATAGGTATCCTCCTTATCGAAGGTGATTATCTGATAATCAGAGATTCTCGTTCAGGAAAGCCTCGATAGCAGCTGCAGCCGCATCCTCGTCGCCGCCCTCGATCTTGATCGTAACGGTATCGCCGCACTTAACGCCGAGTCCCATCAGCGCCATAAGCTTGGTAGCAGCCGCAGACTTGTCGCCCTTCTCGATAGTTACGACAGTGCCTTCGAACTCCTTCGCCTTCTTGCCGAGAAGTCCGGCGGGACGTGCGTGAATACCTACGGGATCCTTGATCGTGTACTCGAACTGCTTCATTTTTGTTGTCCTCCTATTTGTAAATATTCTTAAATTCCTGTAATGACGGGTACGACGGTATCGCCCCGGGCTTCGTGATCGTCACGGCGCAGTACCTGTTCGCGAATGCCGCCCCCTGCGTAAGCTCATCTTCGGTCAGCTCCGGCAGATCCTTCACGGTCACGCCTATGGACTTCAGGTACCACAGAAGCGATCCGATATAAGCATCTCCTGCGCCCGTCGTATCCACAGCCTTGACTGCAACACCTTCAGCCTGACCCGAAGCCTTAGCTGTCATGAGCACGGCACCGTCCTTGCCTCTCGTGTAAACGATAAGCTTCACGCCCTGTTCGTAAAGCTCATCCGCAGCATCCTTAATATCAGTCTTGCCCGTAATGAACTCTATCTCCTCATCAGACAGCTTCAGTATGTCGGCCTTTGGTATGAACTCCTTTACCGCCGCACGCAGATCCTCTTCGGTCTTCCAGAGCGGGAATCGAAGATTCGGATCGAAGCTTATAAGCGCACCCTTGGCACGCGCCTTCTCGATAGCCGCCCTGTGCGCATCCTTCATCGGGAAATCGCCCAGGGACACGCTGCAGAAATGAAGTGCGAAAATGTCTTCGAACATATCGTCACGGATCTCGGAATCTTTAAGCAGCATATCCGCAGAAGGATTCCTGTAGAATGAGAATGTCCTGTTGCCGTTTTCCTCAAGGCTTACGAATGCGAGCGCCGTATTCGCCTCATCGGTCTGTATAACATCGGATGTATCGATACCCGCTTCGCCGAGTTCCTTAAGGATCTTATCGCCGAACGGATCTTTACCTAACTTCGTTAAGATCGCGGACTTACCGGTAAGCCTCGAGAACGCACCGCACACATTCGCGGGAGCGCCTCCGAGCTTTGGTGCGAACGCCGTGACCTGATCGAACGAACAACCTGTCTTATCGGGAATAAAATCGATAAGAGCCTCGCCGATCGCGACCAGCTTCATCGGCTTATCACCGAGCATATAGACGGTCGCCTTGGCATCACACTCGTAAGTAACATCCGCATCCGGATAGAATCTCGAGCTTAAGACGAATCTGCCGCCGTTGATATAGATCTCGACTGAAGATGTATCAAGGATTATCCTCATATCGTTGAACTGACCGATACGGACCCTTCTTATATCACGCCCGTATCCCCAGCCTTTGTTCTCATCGAACTTAAGGACTGCGGCACCGTCACCGACAGTGATCTCGAAGCCTCCGAAGGATGCACGCGTGAAGTCCTGATCACGGATCACGATATCGCACGGCAAAGTAAGCTCCGTCTTCTGCCCTACCGCACACCTGATGCGCGAAGAACGAAGATTAACCAACTCATCTATCGGGTTCTGGCAGATGCCGCCGTCATCAGCGACACTTAACACACGAGGCAAAGTAAGACAATGCTGCCACCCGAGTTCCGTCGTCGGATTACTGTAAGGAATATCACCTATTCCCATCCAGCCGATCAGAAGCCTTCTTCCGTCCGGCGTCTCGAATGTCTGCGGAGCATAGAAATCGAATCCGTGATCGAACTCCTCGAAGTCACTTAACTTATCTTCATTAAGCTTAAAGTAACCTGAACTGTAGACATTCTGATTAATAAACTCTTCATGCGGCAAACCCTGCGGCGACAGCCCGAGGAAACTTCTGCCCTCAACGAAGAACAGATCGGGACACTCCCACATGTATCCGAAGTCCGGGACCTCATAAGTCTTAACGAACTTGAAGTTCTCCGGTCCGTATCCTTCATAGTAGAGAACGAGGCCCTTGGAATCCCGGGTCCTCGCACCCAATACCATTTTCCACACGCCGTCTTCGATCCACACTTTGGGATCTCTTACATGGCAGGAACAGTAATCGGGATAATCGGTATTTCTAAGGATTATATTCTTCCCGTTAAGCACACGAGGATCGTCCGTCACCACGTGTATCTGGTTGGCTTCACGGCCCTCGTTGATATAATCATAATCTCCGGGCTTCTTAACGTTGCCCGTATAGAATATGTGAAGCTTTCCTTCATCAACTACGGCACATCCGGAATAGACACCGTTACTGTCCTCCGGGATATCGGGCTCCATTACGATCCCCGTATATTCCCATGACAGAAGATCCGGTGACTCCATGTGACCCCAGCATTTCCTTCCCCCGCCGGAAGCGGAGTCGGGAGCATACTGGAAGTACACATGGTATTTGCCCGAATAGAAGCACAGTCCGTTGGGATCGTTAAGCCATCCCTGCGGTGGCTCTATATGCAGTTTTTGTCTCCATTCACTCATTTGCTTACCTTGATAATATCCGTGAGTGCATCGATATCGCCGTCATCAGCGATCTTCTCAACTGAAGCATAATCATCAGTATTCGTGATGATGACGGGAGTCTCTGTCTTATAGCCTGCTTCCTTGATCTTATCGATGGAGAACTCGACCAGTTTCTGGCCCTTCTTGACCTTATCGCCTTCCTTGACGAAAGCCTCGAAGCCGTTGCCTTCCATCTCGACTGTATTGATACCTACATGCACGAGAATCTCCACGCCGTTTGCAAGTGTAATTCCGACTGCGTGCTTCGTGTCGAAAATGGAACTTATCTCGCCGTCAGCGGGAGCGACCACCTTGCCCTCGGAAGGAATGACCGCAGCGCCCTGACCCAATATGCCCTGCGCGAAAGTCTCGTCAGGAACATCCTCGAGTGCGATCAGCTTACCCTTAACGGGAGAAGCGATGATGAACTCGGACGCTTCGTTCTTCGCAGGAGCATCGCAAGCAGCGGGAGCCTGTGCAGGAGCAACAGGAGCCGGAGCATCGCCTGCAGAAGCCGCAGCCACAGCGAGTGCGGGCTCAGCCTTCTTGCCGCCGTTCTCGGCTTCCTCAGGAATTCCCATGAACCAGGACACAGCGAAAGCAACGCCTGCCGCCAGAACGAAATCAATAAGATAGCCGACCGTGCAGTCCATTGTGATCAGGAATCCGAATACGCCCGTAACACCGTATGCAGTCGCATATACATTCATGATGGAGCCTGCAGCCGCACCGACCGCGCCTCCGATCATACCGGCGATGAAAGGTCTTACGAATCTTACGTTAACGCCGAAGATGGCAGGCTCAGTGATACCGAGGAACGCGGAGAGCGAAGCCGGAAGAGCCATGGACTTGATCTTCTTATTCTTTGTCTTCAACGCTACTGCGAGAGCTGCAGCACCCTGTGCAACGTTTGCAGCAGTCGCGATAGGCATCCAGATATTCTGACCGTTGTTCGCGATCATGGAAGCCTCGATCGCGTTATACATATGATGAACACCCGCTACTACCGTAGGAGCATAAGCCGCGCCCATCAGGAATGCACCGATACCGAACGGGATAGTGATAAGCCACTGTGCACCCATGAGTACCCAGGACTCGAGCTGTGCGAATACGGGACCGATTACAGTCATCGTAAAGAAGCCCGTTACAAGTACAGTTACAAGCGGCGTTACGAACAGGTCGATCATCTCGGGAACGTGCTTATGCAGCCAGTTCTCGAGCTTACACATGAGCCATACCGCGATGACGACAGGGATAACATGTCCCTGATAACCTGTATTCTGAATATTCCAAAGTCCGAACCACGACCACAGGGTCGAAGTCTCCGCACCGGATGCCACCGTCCATGCGTTGACAAGGCTCGGGTGGATCATGATCATTCCTATAACAGCACCGAGATAGACATTACCTCTGAAGATCTTCGCAGCACTTACTGCGATAAGGATAGGCAGGAATGTCAAAGCCGCATTCGAGAACATATCAAGAAGTGCGTAGACATAATGATCCGTAATAGACGGGAATGCTCTCGAAAGGCCTCCGAGCAGGCCGTTAAGAAGACCCGTGGCGACGATCGCCGGGATGATAGGTACGAATATATCACCTAACGTCTTGAGAATTCTCTTCCATACAGGCGCCTTCGAAGCGGCAGCCTGCTTAACATCTTCCTTGGACATAGCCTGGACACCTGCAAGGTCGATGAACTCGTCATAGACCTTATTAACGGTTCCGGTTCCGATAATTATCTGAATCTGTCCTGCTGATTCAAATACTCCTTTAACACCATCAATATTCTCAACAGTGTCTTTGCTCATCTTACTGTTATCGGCAATAACCAGTCGGAGTCGGGTCGCGCAGTGAGCCGCGCTTACAAGATTGCCTTTTCCCCCGATACCCGCCAGTATTTCCGAAGCGCATTTTCTGTAATCCATAAGCGTCACCTCGCAAATAAAATGGGCAGATCCGAACGGACCTGCCTCATTGTAAACTTAATATGATAAACGCTTCTTATTATTATCGTGAACAAACGGTTAATATTAGCTGCCCGTGATCCTGTTAAGTGTCTCGATATTCTCAGCTATCTGCGAAGGATCGATCTCAACACCTTCAACATCGTTTCTGATATCCGTAGCAACTTCGGTAACCGAATTACATATCGAATCAAAGCCTTCCGTGACCTTATCGAATTCACCGGATGCCGTATAGTTGGCGATAAATACAAATACAGTTATCACAGCCAGAATAACGGAGATAACGAGCGATGCAACACCGCAGATAATAAGTCTTATTTCAGATTTCTTCATCTTCCTTACCTCCCTCAAATTCCGTTATGCCATACATGCTTCATTGATCTGATGTACCACTTGGTTGCAAATACGAAGTACTTAACCGAGAAGTAGCATACTGCGAATCCGAAGATGGCGAAGAACAGTAATGTGAGTCCCAGGAGAAGTCCGGAACCCAGGAATGCTCCGTAGGTCCAGCATGTGCAAAGAAGTGCAATTGCGCCTGCTGCTGCTGCGATCTCAATAAGAAGCATCACGAGCACGATTCCGAATAATGTGAAAAATGCGGGGATAGCGACCAGGAGTGTTATCAGTACGACAAAAGTCACTGTCTGTGCCGTAGGCTCAGAAGGCTTGGGCTTCTGTATCTTCTCTGCCTTCCTGGCTAATATGCCGGGAAGTGTCATTCCTTCCTTATATTCCGCTGCGAGTTCAGAAGGATCACCTAACTGTGCGGCGGCCTCTTCCTCGGTCTTACCTGCCATTACGCTCTCATCAAAGTGATTACCGATATCGCTCAGTATGTCTTTGACATCGTTGTAAGACATCGATCCGAGCTCACGGGCGAGCTTATCAAGATATTCCTTCTTTGTCATTCTTCTCATCCTCCAATATTCCTTTTACCGCTTCGGTAAACTCATCCCATTCCTTCTTATCGAGTTCGAGTCTCTTCTCTCCCTCTTCCGTTAAGTGGTAATACTTACGCGGCGGTCCGTTCTGTGATTCCTTGAGATAAGTGCTTACGAGTCCGTCTGATGCGAGTTTTCTTAAAATCGGATAAACCGTTCCGTCTGACATCTGGATCTTCCTGGAAAGAGTGTCAGCTACGTCATAGCCGTAGCTGTCACCTTTCTTCAGGATGGTAAGCACACACAAATCAAGCACACCTTTTTTGAACTGATTGTTCATATCTATCCCCCTCTGCTTAAGAATTTGTGCGGTTTTCCTTGGTTATGAATATAGCACAGTATTATACATTGTGCAATACCTAACATAAAACAACTCTGTCTCCTGAATTACAGAGGATTCTTAGCCGTTCTTAAGTTCCATGGAAATATTAAGTATGATACCGAACGAGATATAGTTAACGAGCATAGCGGTACCGCCGTAACTTACAAAAGGCAGCGGAATTCCGGTGATAGGCAGAAGACCTACAGCCATGCCCATGTTCTCTATGTAGTGGAATGCAAACGATGCCGTAAGGCCTATGATCATGTATGAATATGCAGGTCTCGACGCCTTTGACGCGACGAAAAGGCAGCGGCACAGGAAGAAGAACGCGAGGATAATGAGTGCGGTTGTGCCTATGAAGCCAAGGTGTTCGGATGTCGCGGAAAATATGAAGTCACTCTCCTTAACAGGAACAGATACCAGAATACCCGTGTGGTTTCCTGACAGACCTCCTGATGCTATGGCGGCTTTGGACTGGATGAGATTATACTCCGACTCGGGATCCGTACCCTCAAATATGAGCGGAAGGATTCTCTTCTTCTGATAATCCTTAAGATAGAAATTCCAGACAAAAGGAATACCGATAACTATGATTCCGGAAGTAGCAAGAAGGAAGTATCTGTACTTAAGTCCGAATACGAATACAACGCATACGAATGAGAATACGATAACCATTGCCGTTCCGAAGTCAGGCTGACTCAGGATGAGGAGCATCGGGGGACCGTATGTCAGTGCGAGAAGTCCGAGACCTTTAAGAAGAGTAACCTTCTTCTCATACATTCGCTCGAATATGTCTGCCGCCGCCATCGCAAGTCCTATCTTCATAAGCTCCGACGGCTGGAAGTTACCAATGACTGGAAGGTTAAGCCATGAGTCCGCTCCCCACTTCCACGTAAGGTCATATCCGTCAATCGGGACGAGAACCAGAAGGAACATCGACACGCCGTAGATTATCCATCCGAACGCTCTTAATATCTGTGTATCCATCGCACACAGGAATGCCGTGATGGCCATTCCTACAATGGCAGCACCTACCTGTCTGTAGAGATTATTCGGATAAGCTTCATAGCCGTCTTTAAGAACCTGGTTAAGAACATAGAGTCCTATGACCGTTATAAGAAAGATCGGCACTATAAGGTAGTAATCTACCTTACGGAAGTACTGCGTATTGCGGAGTTTCTCTATACCAGATTTGCCGGGCATGGATTACGCTTTTTTCTTAAAAACGTGCTCAGGAAGCGGAAGTCGCTCCCACTCCTTAAGATGTGATACGAGAACGATGATAAGGCCTGCAAAGACCAGAACCAGCGAGAGGGCCTGTGAAGTCCTTATGCCGGTACTGCCGATATAAAGGGAATCGGTGCGAAGTCCCTCGATAAAGAATCTTACGATTCCGTAGAGAACCATATAAGCGCATGTTACATCGAACTTCCTCGTACTGCTCTCTCTTATAATGAGAAGAACGATGAAGATCGTAAGTGTGCAAAGTGACTCATATAGGAATGTCGGATGCACGGGCATCGACGGATCGAGGTTCGGACACTCGGTAGCAAGATAACGGGAGATCCTGTCAGATGTCATGCCCCAGGGAAGTGTTGTAGTTGTTCCGAAGCACTCCTGATTGAAGAAATTGCCCCAGCGTCCTATAGCCTGTCCGAGAGGGATGTAAACCACGCAGTAATCGACTACCGTGGAGAAAGGGATCTTCCTGATCCTCGTCATGATATATGTTCCGAGGAAAGCTCCGATGACTCCGCCGTATACGGCAAGTCCGCCGGAACGCGTATCAAAGATGCGTCTTATGTCCTGGGAATAATAGCTCCACTCGCAGAACACATAATAAAGCCTTGCACCAATGATCGCAGAAGGAAGCGATACGAGAAGAACATCGTAGACGAGGTCCTCGGAGAACTTATTGGCCTTGGACTGCTTAACAGCCAGAAAACCGCATAAGACCATCGCAAACCCTATAAGAATTCCGTACCAATAGACATTAAAGGAGCCTATCGAGAATGCGACAGGATTGACATCAACTGTGAATCCGATAAACGGAAAATGTACTTCTTCGTAATTCATATATTATCCTCACTAACGATTTACGATTATACCGCACTTTGCAAGCCATGTCTTTGCACTTTCCTTATCGCACTCCACCTGCTTGGCAAGTTCAGTAACGGAACCGAACTTCTGCTCAGGTCTTACGAAGCTTAGAAGCTCAACCTTGATCCTTGCGCCGTAAAGATCCTCATCTAGATCGAATATGTATGTCTCGGCAACGTCAGATACATTCTCTGAGTCATTCACCGTAGGACGAAGCCCGACGTTTGTAACGCCATAGCATTTACGGCTGCCGAGCATTATTCGGGACACATAAACGCCGCGTCTTACCCTTATCTTATTCTCGGGAATCTCAATGTTGGCCGTAGGGAAACCTAACTCCCGTCCAAGCTGCCTGCCCGTAACGACCATACCCGAATAAGAGAATGCCGTGCCTCCGGTAAGTTTGGAATATAGCTCAACATCGCCCTCGCAGACGGTCTCGCGAAGCCATGTGGAAGACAGCCTTCGTCTCGAAGATCCGTAAAGCTTATCCTCGAACACGGTTACTTCGATTCCCTGGCCTTCACCAAAGGACTTAAGAAGTTCGGCATCGCCTGATGCATTCTTCCCGAACCTGTAATCAGTTCCGCAGAAAAGCTCGCAGGAATTAAGCTTCATAAGGATTATCTCGTTAAGGAAATCTTCGGCGGGCATGTCTTTCACGGCATTGAAGTCCAACACAAGCAATTCATCCACGCCTAACTCAGACAGGATTATGCGCTTCTCCTCGACAGTGGTCAGAAGTCCTTCGTTATTCTTATCGAAATTAATGAACGTCATTACCGTCGACGTCATGCCGCTTAGCACAGCCGCCTTCACGGTCTTCCTTATAATCTCCTTGTGACCTAAATGTATGCCGTCGAAGAAGCCGAGTGCGACCGCTCTGCCCTTGTGTAGATAAGGCAGCGTATCAAGATAGCAGACAGTTGTATGCGAGCCGTTCAAGTGTAAAGCATCCTTTCTATCCTCATTATCCCGCCTTCCTTGTAGATGACGGCAGTAAGCGCCCCGCGGTGGAAAGCCGCAACTCTCTCCCCTTCTCCCGCTTCACCGAAGCCTTCCGAGGATATCTTCTTACCGAGCTTAACGTCTTCAAACTGGGAGGAGGTTAATTCCACCCTTGGCATTTGCTGAAGGCACGTCTCCCTGGGGATTACAAATGAATAGTCGTTCTTAGAGGAGAGCTCTGATATCATCTCCTCCGTGTATGCATCCTTAATATCAAAGGGCCCTGCCTTCGTTCTTCGAAGACTCAGGGCATGCGCATGAAAGCCTGTCATCTCACCCGCATCATCACATATCGATCTGATATAAGTTCCCTTGGAACAGTCTATGCTGATATCGGCATAGATCCTGCCGTCTTCAAATCTCATGCTGTTCACTGTAAGCGAATGTATCTTAACGGGATGCGCGGGCATATCGATCTCGACTCCCTTTCGAGCGAGGTCATACGCCTTCTTCCCATCTATCTTCTTTGCCGAGTATGCGGGAGGCACCTGCGAAGTGATGTGCGAGAGCCTCTCGAAAGCATTACGTACAGCCGCGAACTCCTCCTCACTTCCTGTAAGTACCGTCTCGGCCGTGACCTCACCCTCGGGATCCATCGTGGAAGTTCTCACACCGAATACCGCAGTGCAGTCGTATGCCTTATCGTAGCCGTCGGTGTAGCGCATGACCTTAAGAGCCTTGCCGGTAAACACAGGAAGAAGACCCGTAGCGAACGGATCTAGTGTTCCGCTGTGTCCGACCTTACGGGTACCCGCTATCCTCTTAATGAAGTTGTCAGAGGCCATCGACGTAATACCCTTCTTCTTATCGAGAAGTATGATACCGTCAGGAATCATAAGAATTTGGAAGCCTCGCTTATTATCTCTTCTGCAAGCTCATCGATGTCTTTGTTCTTAACCGTAAAGCCTGCGGCACGCTTGTGACCGCCGCCGCCGTATTTCTCTGCAAAAACAGAGCAGTCGAAGTCAGTCTTGGACC
Organism: uncultured Eubacteriales bacterium; assembly: GCA_900314745.1. Classification (GTDB taxonomy): domain Bacteria; phylum Bacillota; class Clostridia; order Saccharofermentanales; family Saccharofermentanaceae; genus Saccharofermentans. Next base: position 22,384 of record OMWK01000006.1, read on the forward strand.
TTAAATTGCCCCTGATGGTCTCGCCGTCTGTCTCCCTCAGTACGCAGGCGAATTCAACTCCGCCGACATCTCTTAACCTGGAGACAACGTCAGATATCTCATCGTGTCCGGCGTTGAACTTCCTGAACATCTCGGAAGTTACCTTGGCTATTGCAAGCTTTCCTCCGCAGTAGAATTCCGCTGAAGAGCAGGCCGCGGAAGAGATAGCAAACTCCGAAGGTGTCTTCATGTCAAAAAGGTTATAGCAGACCTCAGTGATATTGCCTCCGAGTTCCATAAGTTCACCCGCGCTCTCGAGCGTCTCGGGCTTTGTGTTCGTATATGTGAATCTTCCCGTATCCGTGACGATTCCGGCCATGAGACATTTTGCAGTTCTTTGTCCGATGATGTCGCTTAACGGCACATTCAGGATAACCGCTATCCTGCAGGCCGTATAGAAGACCATCTCGCAGGCGGAAGATGCGCCGGGCTCGATCCATTTAAGAGGACCCGCGAGGTGCGATACCTCATGGTGATCGATATCCAGAGCATCGTCGTACAGCTCGAATATGCGGCAGTTGTCGCCCATTCTGTGGCCTTCGGAACAGTCTACGGAGAACGCGAGTTCATACTTCTTGCCGTTGACGTTCATGTCCGATACGCCGAAGTCCGACGAAGGATAGAACAGAAGGTCATCGACTCCAAGGAACGACATGTTCGCGGGAAGCTCCTCGGGCATGCACACCCATGCATTCGCACCGAGCGTACGGAACAAAGAGACGACCGCCGTCGATGAACCTATGCAGTCACCGTCAACGCTCTTATGGGGGAACACGAGAACCGCACCATCAGTGGCCTTAAGTTCCCTGGCCTTCCCGATGATGAGTTCTGCAATCCTGGTCGCACCCTCAAGATAAAAGTCCTTCATTATTCCTCTTCGGACTCCCCGTCCTCAATGCCAAGCTCTTCCCTCTTCGCCTTATCCTCAGCCTTGACCCTGTCGATGATCGCATCCATACGCGCCGCTTCATCGAGGGTGTTGTCTATCTTAAAGTGAAGTTCCGGAGCAAGTCTTAAGTTGATCCTCTTGCACATCTGGAAGCGGATAAAGCCCGTGGCGCCTTCAATGGCGTCAAGGGCTTCCTTCTTATCGTGCTCATTACCGAATACGGATACGAAGACAGTGGCATGAGACAGGTCACGGGTCATCTTGACCTGCGTGACCGATGTCAGCAGGGGAACCCTGGGGTCCTTAAGCTCATTGCTTATAATATCCTGCATGACCTTTCTCATCTCATCGCCGACTATCTCGGCTCTGTTTCTACGCATCTCTTTCTACCTCTTGGCTTGTGAATGCTTCGATCGTATCACCAACCTTGATGTCGTTGTAGTTAGCGATGGACAGACCGCACTCAAATCCGGAGTTAACTTCCTTAACGGAATCCTTAAGTCTCTGGAGTGATGCCAGCTCACCTGTATGAATTACGATATCGTTTCTCAGGATTCTGACACCGCAGTTTCTGATGATCTTACCGTCAGTTACATAACATCCGCCGATAGTACCTACGCCGCTGACCTTGAACAGCTCACGGATCTCGGCATGACCCAAGACAACCTCTTCGAAAGTAGGCTCGAGCATACCCTTCATAGCCTTCTCGATGTCTTCCGTTGCCTTGTAGATTACGTCATAAAGCTTGATCTCAACACCTGCTTCCTTCGCCTTCTCAGTGATGATGGCATTAGGACGCACGTTAAATCCGATGATGATCGCGTTAGATACGTCAGCGAGAACGATATCGGACTCGTTGATGGCACCAACGGCACCGTGGATAACCTTAACTCGTACTTCGCTGTTGGAGAGCTTCTCGAGGGACTGTGTAACAGCCTCGACGGAACCCTGGATATCAGCCTTGACGATGATGTTGAGATCCTTGATATTACCCTCAGCCATCTGAGCTGCGAGAGTCTCAAGACTCATCCTGGAGCTCTTTCTCATGTGCTCCTCACGCTGCTTGATCTTTCTCTTCTCAACGAGCTGTCTTGCCATCTTCTCGTCCTTAACCGCATAGAGTGTCTCACCTGCGGAAGGAACTTCAGGAAGACCTAAGATCTCACAAGGGATGGAAGGACCTGCCTTCTTGATGATATCGCCCTTGTCGTCATACATGGCTCTGATATTACCGATCATAGCGCCGCATACAACGGAATCGCCCTGCTTCAATGTACCTCTCTGAACGAGAACAGTCGCAACAGGACCTCTGTTCTTGTCGAGCTGAGCCTCGATAACTGTACCCTTGGCCTGTCTCTTGGGATCCGCCTTGAGCTCGAGTACATCGGCTACAAGGAGAACGTTCTCGAGAAGGTCGTCGATACCTGTTCCCTGCTTAGCGGATACGGGAACCATGATAGTGGAACCGCCCCACTCCTCGGGGATGAGCTCATACTGTGTGAGTTCCTGCTTAACCTTATCGGGGTTAGCTCCGGGCTTATCAATCTTATTGATGGCAACGATGATTTCCGTGCCTGCTGCCTTCGCGTGGTTGATAGCCTCGATCGTCTGGGGCATGACACCGTCATCTGCTGCTACAACGAGAATGGCGATATCCGTAACCTGTGCACCTCTTGCTCTCATCGTTGTGAAAGCTTCGTGACCGGGCGTATCGAGGAACGTGATCTGTCTGCCCTTAACTCTTACAGTATAAGCACCGATCTTCTGCGTGATACCGCCGGCCTCACCCGTAGCAACGGATGATGCACGGATCTTATCGAGCAATGATGTCTTACCGTGGTCAACGTGACCCATAACTACAACTACAGGAGGTCTTGTCTCCATGCCCTCTGTGATGAGCTCGTCATCATCATCAAAGAGGATATCCTCCTCTGTCTTCTCCTCGAGAAGTGATGCGTTGATTCCGAATCCGTCAGCGAGGAGGCATGCCGTATCGAAGTCGAGTTCCTGGTTGATGGTAGCCATAACTCCGAGCTTAACCATGAGTTCCTTGATGACTTCGGAAGACTTCTTGCCGATACCCTCGGCGAAGTCCTTAACCGTGATGAACGGAGGGATCTGAATATCAGTGATTACGCGCTCAACAACGGAAGACTCATCGAAGGAATTCTTCTTCTTCTTCCTTCTGCCGTATGAATAATCATCATACTCGTCGTCACCCGTGGACATGCGTCCGTTGAACTGGCCGCCTCTGTTCTTAAGTCTCTTATCGTTGGAACCGTTGGTTCTCTCTCTGTCTCTGTCGTCATGCTTCTTATCGAAGGCAGACTTCTCTGCATAATTGCTTCTGCTCTTCTTGACTTCTTCCATCGGAGCATCAGTCTTCGGCTTGGAAGGTCTTCTGGGAGCTGAATGGTTATTGCCGGGCTCGTCGTCCTTATCCTTGGCAAATCCGCCCTGGGATCTTCCCGCACCGGGACCGCCGGATCTGTATCCGCCCTGACCCTGAGGCCTGGGCCCTCTTCCGGGGCCACCCTGACCGCCTCTGAATCCGCCGCCCTGATAACCGCCGGCTCTGTTACCGTATCTCTTCTCAGGGATGATGGTGGATGTTCTTACAGTCTCAGGCATAGCTACAACGGCAGAAGAAATCTTCGTTCTGTCGATAGCAGGCTTAGGCTCCTCCTTCTTCTCGCGAGTCTCTTCCTTCTTAGGCTCTGCCTTCTCTTCCTTAGGCTCTTCCTTTACTTCAGGAGCGGGCTTAGCTTCCTCTTCCTTCTTCTCGGGAGCAGCTTCAGCAGCAGGCTTCGCTTCCTCTTCCTTCTGCTCGGGCTCTTCATTAGCCTTTGAAGTCTTAGTCTTGTCAGCCTTCTTAGGCTCTTCAGAAGCGGGAGCTTCACTCTCCTTCTCAGTCTTGGCTGTCTTCTTGGCTGTCTCAGTCTTCTTAGCAGCTGTCTTCTTGGGAGCTGCCTCCTCTGTCTTCACAACAGGAGCAGGCTGCTCGGCAGCCTTTACAGGCTCGGCAGGCTCAGCAGCAGCGGCAGCTTCGACCTTCTTGGGAGCTTCGGTCTTGACGGCTTCTTCAGCTGAAGTATCTGCCTTCTTCTTGTGAACGCGTCTTACCTTAAGTTCCTTTGTGCCGGAAACACCCTTGCTTGTTACCTGCGGCTTGTTATCCTTATCGGATTTCTCACTCATTAATGAATTTCCTCCTAATTAATCTTCCTTGGAAAGCTCCGCGGATAGCTTATCCGCGAACCCCTGATCAGTGACCGCTACGATTGCCCTGTCCGGCTTGCCTATAGCCCTTCCCAGCTCATACATAGTTGAGAAGCTGTATGCATCCGGCATGTCCACGTCTCCTCTTGCTCCTATATCAAGGAGTCGGGAGAGTGTATTCTTCGATATATCAGTAGAGATAATGAGAAGCTTCGCCGTTCCCTTACGAATGGAGGACTCGACCTGATCGAATCCGGAAATCACTTTCCCTGCCTTCGCGGCAAGTCCCAGGAACCTAAGTATGTTCAGTTCTTCTCGCAAAGCTCAAGTATCTCCCTGGCTACTCTGTTAAGGTCATCATCGTTATTACCGGTCTTAAGGCCCTTAGAGATTCGATGCGCCTTAAGCTCTGTCTTAATGCACTTCTCATCCTTACAAAGATATGCGCCTCTTCCGGGCAGTTTGCCTGTGGGATCTACCGTCAGGCTCCCGTCTTCCGCAAGCGTCACACGGACAAGATCTCTCTTATCGCGTCTGGTCCTGCAGCTTACGCACATTCTCTGGGGCTGCTTCTTGGGGGTAATAGCCATTACGCTTTCTCTTCTCCCTCTTCCTCGCCGGCAACTGTGAACTTATCGATAACCGATCTTGTTGCCTCGCTTGCATCCTCAGACTCTCTCTTGATGTCGATCTTGTATCCTGTGAGGTGTGCAGCAAGTCTTACGTTCTGTCCGGATCTTCCGATAGCGAGATTGAACTGCTGGTCAGGTACGATAACCTTGGCGTAACGCTCCTGGTGTCCGTCCTCCTTGGTTGTGATCTCGATATCTACTCTTACAGCCTTGGCAGGCTGGAGTGCTTCACTGATGAAGAGAGCAGGATCCTCATTCCAGTCGATGATGTCGATCTTCTCTCCGCCGAGCTCGTTCATGATCGTCTGAACTCTCTGACCTCTGGGTCCTACGCAGGAACCCTTGGCATCGATGTTCTCATCTCTGGAGTAAACGGCAACCTTTGATCTTGATCCGGGCTCTCTTGTTACACCCTTGATAAGAACTTCGCCTGACTTTACTTCAGGTATCTCAAGCTCGAAAAGCTTCTCTACAAGCTTCGGGTCCGTTCTGGAGATAGTGATGGAAGGGCGGTCGTTGTGCTCTTCTACTCTCAATACGAGGAACTTCATTGTTCTGTTGGCCTCGTAAGACTCGCCTCTCATCTGGCCGTTTCTGGGAAGAACAGCTTCAGCGTGTCCGATATCAACATAAACGTTCTTTGCATCCTTACGGATGATGGTTCCTGAAGCGAGTTCTCCGATCTTGCCGGAATACTCGTCGTTGATCCTCTTGTACTCTGCGCTTCTTACCTTCTGGGAGATAGCACTCTTAGCAGCTGTAGCGGCAAGTCTTCCGAGGTCCTTAACGTCAAGACCGTACTCAAGAGAGTCACCGAGCTCAACGTCGGGATCAGCAGCCTTAGCTTCCTCGAGGGAAACCTCATTAGTGGGATCCTCAACCTCATCTACAACTTCTTTAAGCTGGTAAACATAGATCTCACCGGTCTCACGGTCGATCTCGGCTTCAACAGTCTCGATGATACCGCCGGAGAACTCACGTCTGTAAGCAGTAACGATACCGTCTTCTACAGCCTTGATGAGCTCTTCCTCATCGATGCCCCTTTCTTTGGCGAGCATCCTGATAGCGTCGAGAACGTTATCGCGGGGCTCCTCATTAACTTCCTTCTTCTTAGCCATTTATCTTACCTCCCAATATTAAAAATCTAAATGTCTGACGGCCTTGCTTATATCTGTCAAAAGGTATTCCGATGTAGTGCCGTCTTCCTTATCGAATACCACCCTGCCGTCTTCAGCCGATACTATGCTGCCGGTAAAACTCTTGGTCCCCGACTCATCCGCCTTGAACAGCTTGACGTCGATCTTCTCTCCCTGATACCTGATGTAATCGGAGATGTCATCCAGAGGTCTGGTAAGTCCCGGTGAGCTGACCTCGAAGAAATCCGCATCGCACTTGAGCTTCTCATCGAGTATGGGATCTATCACCTTGCTGAAAGCTTCACAGTCGTCAATTCCGATTCCGCCCCTCTTGTCGATGAAGAGCCTCAGGAACATTCCCTGGCCTTCCTTCTTATACTCGGCATCGACCAGGTCATAACCCATCTTCTCTGCCTCGGGCTTCGCAATATCATACGCTTCCTGCGCGGTCTTTGATCTTCTTGCCATCGTTACTCCCGTCTTATTTTTTGTTAAAAGAAAAACGAGCTCCAAGAAGCCCGTTTACTTGAAAAGTAATCTGAACGCATACATACTAACACAAAGATAATTATCTGGCAAATATACCGCAGTATTCACACATATTTACTTTGATCATCAAAATATCGATGATATACTCCGATTATAAACTTGAAAGGGGGTGACCTGTCATGACAAAAAGCCAAAAGACAGAATGGTTGCTTTCAACCATATTGATCCCTTTGTTTTTCTTTGCTCTTTATGAGAGCGTCAAGAATCTTGATCTGTTCGGAAATCGCGTTCCCGCCGTAAGCGAGATCGTATCCTATATTCTTCTTCTGGGAACACTCGCCGCTTTTTTAATAAACTATATTGTTAAGATTATACTTGCATTCATTTCCAAAAGATATGGTCGGAAAGTGTTGCTTATCTGGTGCTTGGGACCTGTTGTGATAACAATCGGGACACTTATTCTTATAAACGGAGCCTTTTCCTTCAACGCTGATTTTGTGTTTCTGAACATTTTGAGCATAATCGGAGTACTTCTGATGATCGGCGTGTATAATGTGTTCTATTTCTATTATTGGGGAGAACATAAAGGCATATGGATCTCTCAGTTCATTTACAACATCGGTGCAATTGCACTCGCGATGACCGAATGGGCTCCTCATTTTATACACAACTTCTACCTGGCATTACTGTTACCGGCAATAGCTGTCGGTTATATCGAGTTTTATCTTAAAAAGAAGAAGGAGCCCTGAGGCTCCTACTTCTTCTATTAAATACTTGTTTAACTTACACGTAAGCCTTAACTGATTCGGGAAGATCGTCGATCTTGCTACTCAGGATGATCATTGCTGTTACCGGTGTATCCTTGAGGAACGTATCGAGCTTTGTGATGAAGTTCTCAAGAGCATCCATACTTGTCTCATTAGCTACCTTGAAGATGCTGTCGATATAGATATGAGTAAGATCATAATCCTTGGAGCAGATACCTCCTATGAATGCCAAAAGCTGGTCAAAACCGTCTACAGGGTATTCCTTCATATTTACGAGCCTTACATTGGGCTTAAGGAGCTGGTCTAATCTGTTGCCTCTCTCGATACAGACGATGTTGTTGTCCTGTCTCGATGCTGTATTGATCTCGTCAACAAGCTTAGCTGTCTTACCTGTGCCCTTTTCACCCGCAATAATCTTGATCATAGTGCTATCTCCTTGATGTGTTGCTATTATCCTTAACGGATAAATATATTTTAGATTATTTGGGATTCTTTTTGAATAGACAAAAGTTAATAATATGCGAATAATTCAAAAATGCCACAGACTGTGATCACTTCTTCTTTTTCTTGTCCTTCTTTTTCTTCTTGTCTTTGTCCTTCTTCTTGTCGCTGCGCTTCGCAGGTTTATCGGAAAACTTCTCGGAAGTCTTGACCGAAGTCTTCTCGGAAGGCGCATCGGAAGCGATCAGTTCAAGGACCTTCTTAAGTTCAAGAACAGCAGCCTTGTTAATGCTGTATCTCATGAACCTTCCCTGCTTCACGGCCTTAACAAGTCCGTTATCTATGAGAACGCTCATGTGATGAGACAAAGTCGGCTGGGTTATATCGAAGTGCCCGAGTATATCACTCGCACAGCACGAACCAGCCTGCCTGATAACCATGAGGATCTCGAGCCTCATGGGTTCGGCAAGTACTGTCAGTCTGTCAGTAAGATTATCCGCTACGGACGCCATTAAGCGATGAGTCTGTTCTTCAAAGCTGACTCGAACTCAACGAGGTTTGCACACGCGATGATCTCCGTGCTGTCCTCAAGGAGGATATCCTCGTCACCCTTAACGAGAACCGTCATAGGAACGCCCATCTTGCGAAGAAGGATGAGCTGATAATCCTTGGATGTCTCACGGGAAAGATACTTGCAAAGAAGTCTTAGAACCTGCTTTGCATCCTCGAGGTAGAAGCCCTGAAGCTTCATGAGGTGATCTACGACATACATTGAGAAAACATCATTGAAGTCGAGGTGATCCTTCGCAGGGAATATGCTCGTGAAAGCCGTGATAGCGAGTTTGGAAACTATATTCAGTTCTACAAAATCCTTAAGCGGGATCTTGAAGCTCTTTACGTTCGCTGAGAAAAGCTCCTGCATCTGCTCAACAGTAAGCTCGCTCTTAAGCTCCTTGATGCGCTCGATTCTTGTCAGCACCTTCTCCTTGGGAAGATAAGTAGCCTGACCGATCTCGGTAGCCTTATGAATAAACCAGTTCTCGGGAATGAGACCGAGTCTCTTCCATCTGTACAGAGTTCCGTATGATATATGTGCAACTCTAAGGAGGTCCTTCTTTGAGATAAGTAATTCTTCCATAGGTGACACTACCTCACTTTCATCTTGATAAGAACATTTTAGATTAACAATGTTACAGAACAGGGTCACCGCGGTGTTTTAACTGATACAAAAATCCCTCCGGTCTTCCGGAGGGATCTTATTATCTTAACTTATCGGAACCAATCAGAATCCGAGTGCTCTTGCCATCTCTGAGAAGAACTTCTCAAAAGGCCAGATGTAATCTGATATTGACTGACCAAGTGCGAACGTCACGATGATCGCGAATATCAGCAGCAATATGAGAATGATCACATACCACGACAGAATGGCTCTCGCGAAATGCTTGAAGTTCTTGTTAACCGGAACTACCGAGAATATCAGGGTGAACAGGATGCCGAGTACCGGGATGGAACAAAGGAAGAGCGACCAGAAGAACAATCCTGTTCCTACAGGTCTGTAATCTCTCGGGCACTGCTCTACCTTCTCCTGGTATGCAGCAGCCTTCTTCGCCTTCTTATCTATCTTAGCCTGCTTACGGGCCTGCTCGCGCTCAGCCTTCTTGGCAGCCTTCTCCTCAGCCTTGATTCTGTCGGCAGCAGCCTTATCAACAACGGGAGCCGCAGCAGTACTGGCCTTTGCGGGCTTAACCTCTGCCTTTACGGGCTCGGACGGAACAACAACAGGCGAAGAAGCATTGAGCTCTTCAGGTGCCGGTGCGTTCTTAATCTCATCTACCAAAGCCTTAGACTTATCACTATCAGACATATCCGTTACCTCCTGAACTAATATGAATTATAACACTCATTATCCTGTCGACCCAAAACACATACCTAGAACAGTATTTTCCACGCGAGGCTGTCAACAAACTTGTCGAATATCTCCTTATCGATAGAGCCTTCCTCAACCATCTTGCCGATAATCTCAAGAGATTTCTCAGGCGGGATCGGCTTCTTGTAAGGGCGGTCTCGCGCCGTCAGTGTCTCATAAATATCAATTATCGTGAGAAGCCTTACCTCATAGGGTATCTCGCTTCCCTTAAGCTTATCGGGGTAACCCGTGCCGTTAAGAAGCTCGTGGTGCGACGACGCCCACATGGGAACCACATCGAAAACCTTCGGAAATTCAACCTGCTGCAGGATCTTACGCGTCGTCGTTACGTGACTTTGGATTATGGCGCGCTCCTCATCGGTAAGCGTTCCCTTACGGACATGAAGGTCCTTTATCTCCTCATCGGTCAGGATGCGGCACTCCTCGCCTTCCTCGTTCACATAAGAAGACTTGGAGAGTTCATCAACAAGGCGGATATCATCATCCGTAAGAAATCCCGCCTGGTTAAGCCTTCGTATCTGTTCAAGTTCGTTATCCCTTCTGCTTCTTAAGGTCTCGAACTCATTCTCAGAGATCCTTCCTTCAAGAAGTGCAATCCTGTCAAGGAGGCGTATCTTCTCATACCTCTCCTCAATCCTTTCCATCCTGTCGCTTAATCTCGTGGCCTTATCCATTACCTCAAGAGGAACGGCTAGCTTACCTACGTCGTGAAGCCAGGTGCTCATGAGGAAAGCTCTTCTTCTGTCATCGTCAAATCTGTCAGGACTTCTTGTCTCATCCAGATAATCAAGATAGGCTTCCGCGATCCTGACCATGTTACGAGCATGGTTAGCCGTATAAGGGGATCTCTCATCAATTGCCGTGGACAGCGCCTTTACGAGAGAATCGAGAAGCGATGTTATGGAATTGGCATATTCGATCTTAAGTTCCGCAAGCTCGGTAATATCACTGAACAGTATGAATACACCGATCCTGTTGTCGCCTTCCTTAAGGAAAGACGTCATTATGTAAAGCTGCCTGATGCCGTTCCCGTTATTGTACGGGACGACATTGTAATGCTTAACGTCGGTATCATAGATGGAATCGATCACAGTCTGGATAAAGCCGTCATTATCGTGACCTGCTATGAACGTGCGGGCAAAGTTCTTATCCTTAAGCTGCTCCTCAGAAATCCCCAGGATCTTCGTGGCTGCCTCGTTTACATATTCAACGACACCGTCATTGCTGACGATCACTACACCCTCGTTAAGGTCCTTGATTATGCTCTTCCTGATTATGTCGCCGCGTTCGCTCATAGTCACATTATAAACAATCCCCGGTTATTTGAATATAACAAAGGCCGCAGGTATTTCCTGCGGCCTCATAACAGTCAAATAAGCGACTTATAAGATTATTCTACTGTAACAGCTGTGATGTGCGGATTAGCACCCTGATACCAGTAGAGGAAACCTGCTACGTCGATTGTGTCACCAACGTTCAAAGCCTCAACAGTCTGATAAACATCCGTGTCAGCACCTGTGAGATAAGACTCAACTGTGAAAGTCATTGTTGTCTCACCGTTGGAAACTGTGAAATAGAGGTCATCACCCTGTGAACCGGAACCATCCCAGCTGTAGAGGAATGCTTCACCGTTATCACCGGAAGCCTCAACTGTGAGACCTGTCATTGTGAAGTTTCTGTTCTGATTAGCGATAAGAGCCTCATCGTTACCAAAATCAGCTGTAAGATCTACGGGAGCCATAGGATTCTCCTGAGCAAGATCTGTGAACTCGAATGTAGCATCTGTGATCTCGACTTCACCTTCCCACTCACTCTTATAACCTGTTACGAGGATTGTAGCGCCCTCGTAAACTCCTTCAGAATCCTCTTCGGAGCAAGCCATGTTATAGATGAAATAAGCACCGTCACCGTCAAAAGCCTGAGCGTAAACAGTGATCTGGTCCTCCCACCATGACTGTGTAGCCATAACTGTGCAAAGAACTGTTACCTCTGAATCGAGAGGAGCTGCCTCATACTCAGCATAAGACATGTACTCGTAGTCAACAGCAGCCTGTGTCTCTTCCGAAGTTGTCTCAGCAGTATCAGCAGAGCAAGCGAAAACAGAAAGAGCCATTGCTGCAACAACTGCAATGGATACAACCTTCTTCATTGTCTTCATAAACACCCTTCTTTCTTAACGGACACATGATATAGTTTTACGTCCGCCAACATCATTGTAATTATAGCCAAAACTCAGCCATATTAAAGTGCTGTCAATTCTTTTTCCGCTTTTTGACTAAATCAGCTGAAAAATAAGCCCCTATTCCTATCCAAACTACACCAAGAGCGGCGAGCAGCAGCTTCGCCTCGACAGGAAGGGGACCTAGTTCCGCCCTGGTGTCCCTGGATGCGGAGAGCTGGTCAAGTCTGTACAGAGCCGTCACTTCGCTGTAGAGGTTCTCGATATAGGCATCGTCAACGACCTCTCTTCTTCTCACCGACTTGACGACACTGTTTATGAGCTGAGCCGCGGCATTACGAAGTGACGTGGAACCGTTAAAGACAGGCGTAACGAAGGTATTGTTGATGTTCTGCAGGAACATGTTCGTTACCGCGATCTTTATAGAGTACTGCGAAGGGTCGTTAAGGTACGCCTGGTACTCAGAAGACGCCTGAGCCATCGTGGTTACGGGAACATAGCCTTCGGTCCCGGCATACGCGATCTGCACCTCGTTCGTGAGCAGATACTGCGCGAAAAGCCACGATGCCAGCACCTCCTGCGGATCTTCCTTATTGAACACGCACACGGAAGGGCCCTGCGATATCATCTGGGGATTCTCGGGATCAAACTGGGGCACCGGTCTTACGACTGTCTCAAAGTCGACAACGTCGCTCTCATGAATGTCGGAAAGAGGCGCATCCGAACCCATCCACGTGGATCCGGCCGTTGAATCGACGCCGAATATGCACTGGCCTGCATTCAGGAAATTACCCGGGTATCCGGATACCGTGAACGTGGAGAAAGCGCCCAGGGAGACCTCATCGGCAATAGTGTAAAGAAGTGATGTCGTCGTATCGTTGAACAGTCCGATATTGCCGTATTCATCGGAATAACCGGCACCCAGCTGTCTTAACATCGTGATCATCATGTTGTCCGAGGACTTATAGATGAACGGGATCATTACATCCTGGCCGTTAACGACATAGGTGCCGTCCTCGTTCTGCTCCGTCGCGGCATTGCTGACTTCCCATATCCAGTCCCATGTTGGGATGTCGGGGACCTCAAATCCCAGAGCCTCGACATAGGTCTTGTTGATATACAGAGCCTCAGTGGATCTCATGTACGGAATGCAGTAGTGCACACCGTTGATCATGCACTCATCAAGAAATTCCGGAACGATCTGATCGACGCCGGGAGAATCAAACCTTACCTCCGAACCTCCGAGTCCGTAACGCTCATCCGTAAACAGATTATCGAGCGGCACGACCGTATTCTCACCAGAGATATAAGTCGCTATGTGGTCGGGATAAGTGATGCAGACGTTAGGCGTGGTATCGGTCGCGATGTTCGTGATGACATCGTTATAGATCTTGTTGTAATCGGTATAGAGCTTTATGCTGACATTGATGTTCGGATACAGAGCCTCGAAGTCTTCTATCGCCTGATTATAGATATTTGTCTGATTGATATTCGTATCATTCTTCGCCCAGAACGTGATATTGAACTCACGCGTTGTATCGAACGCCTCGGGGACAGAGAACTCTTTACGCACACCGCTTCCGTGGCAGCCCGTGAGAAGCGACGAAGCCGCTATCGCAGCCGCAAGAATTGAAGTTAAAGCTTTTCGACGTGTTGTCATCCCTTTATGCCCTCCCTTGAGACACCTTCCATGATCTTCTTTCTGAAGATGAGGAAGAGAATTATGAGCGGAACAGATACCGCTACGACCGCAGCCATCATCGCAGGAATGTTGTCGCGGCCCAAGCCGTTCTCGCGGAGCTCCTGTATACCGTTGCTGACGAGATAGAACGCGGGATCGTCCGTGATGAGTCTCGGCCAGACGTAGGAGTTCCAGCACTCGATCACCTTAAGGATGATGACCGTGATTATCGTCGGGCGGCATATCGGCACCATGACCTTAAACAGGTACTTAAGATCGGATGTACCATCGACCTTCGCCGCGTAGTAAAGTTCATCCGGAACCTGCTCAAAGTTCTCCTTGAGAAGGTAGATGTAGAAAACGGACGTGACCGAAGGCAGGATAAGACCCGTGAACGAGTTGCGAAGGCCCAGGTCCGTAATTGTAACGAAGTTCGTGATGATGACGAGCTCATTCGGTATCATCATGAGCGCGAGGAAACCAAGGAACAGGAGATTTCTTCCTTTGAAGTCAATTCTTGCAAAAGCGTACGCCGCGAAGATTATGATGATAACCATCAAAGCCGTGGTCGCGAGCGTGAATATAAGAGTGTTCGAGAAATACCTTGCGAGCGGCACCGCGGTGAAGGCGGACCTGTAATTCTCCAGCGTAGGACTCGTGGTGAAGAACTTCGGTATCTTCTCTCCCGCATAGGAAGCGTAGCTCTTGATACTCGAGAGTACCATCCAGTAGAACGGGAACAGCACGATAAGAGCCCACACTGCGAGGAGGAAATAGATTATTGTTTTCTTTATCTTCATGTTCTCCTCCTTAAGTGATGTCCGTAGCCTTGCGGCTCACAATGAGATTAATGACCGTGATCGTAAGCACTATGGCGAAAAGCACGATCGCGGCAGCCGACGCATATGACGGGTATCCGCCGCCGTCACCGTAGAGCATGTCGTAAACATAACCTACGATAGTGTTCATTCCCGCGGCATTGAGGTCGACGCCGAAGATGGCAACCGCATCGGAATACGCCTTGAACGCTCCGATGAAGCCCGTAATGATGAGATAGACTATCATCGGCGATATCATGGGAAGCGTGATCCTCCAGAACACCCTCCAGGATGATGTTCCGTCTATTCTCGCAGACTGATAATAAACGTCAGGAACGGAAGCCAGAGCAGATGTCAGGATAAGTATCTTGAACGGCATTACTATCCAGATGACGTATACCGAGAGAACGAGCATCTTCGCCCAGTAAGGGCCGTCGATGAAGTCGACCGGACTTATGCCGAACTTGCCGATGATCATGTTGACGAGACCGTCGGTATAAGGGGTCTTACGGAACAGTATCATGAATACGAGACCTACCGCGAGTGTGTTGGTTACATACGGCAGGAAGAATATCGTCTGGAACAGCCTCTTCAGTGCTCTTATCGAATTAAGTCCCAGTGATATAAGAAGTGCGAGTCCAGTAGATATAGGAACCGTAATGATTACCAGGATAAATGTATTCTTGACGGTCTTAAGGAAGTACGGATCTCTAAGTATGTATGCGTAGTTATATCCTCCGGTGCCGAACGATGTCTGCGATGCAGAGTTGTAACCCTCCTCAAAAGAATAGATAAAAACATCTATCAGAGGGTAGACCATGAATGCGATCAGGAATAGAAGCGCCGGAAGAAGATACAGCCAGCCGCTTATATTGGTCGCAACACCATTTACGCCGCTTAACGTCTTCTTGCTCATGCGAATCTGATCCTCTCCTCGGTATCCTTATCAAAGATATATGTCTTATGGGGCTTAAGATTGAATCTTACCTTATTGCTGCCGCTGTCTATCGCAGTCTCCGCACTTACGATGGAACGGATGACGTTCTTAGAGGCTCCATTGGAGCTTAATACCGTGATGTCCCTTCCCATGATGTTGATGCCCTTAAGCTCGCAGTTAAGCTTTCCCTCATCATCGACGATGAATCCTTCGGGTCTGATGCCTATGAATACATCCTTATCCTCTACGCCCCTGACCTCGAGGACGCGGTCCTCACCTATGTAGAGTCCTTCGTCCTTAACCTTGCCTTCGAACACGTTGATCTCGGGAGTTCCGAGGAACTGGGCAACGAACAGATTCACAGGATCGTCGTAAACATCCTGCGGCTTGCCCATCTGGTGTAGCACGCCGTCCTTCATTACTACGATAAGATCGGAGATGCTCATCGCCTCCTCCTGGTCGTGTGTAACGAATATAGTGGTAATCCCCGTCTCCTTCTGGATTCTTCTTATCTCCTCTCTCGTATGAAGCCTGAGTCTTGCATCGAGATTGGAAAGCGGCTCATCCATGAGAAGCACCTTAGGTCTTTTTACGATTGCTCTGGCGATCGCGACACGCTGCTGCTGGCCGCCGCTCATCTGTCCGGGCTTTCTGTCCATAAGGCCGTCTATCTGAACGAGTTTTGCAGCCTCAAGCGCCATCTTGTCCATCTCTTCCTTGCTGAGTTTCTCGTCTCCTTTAAGGTTCTCGAGAGGGAACTTGATTATCTGCTTTACGGTAAGATGCGGATACAGAGCGTAATTCTGGAATACGAGGCCGACTCCTCTCTTCTCCGAAGGAATATCGGTAACATCCTGATCTCCAAAATAAATCCTTCCTTCAGTCGGAGTCTCGAGACCGCAGATCATATAAAGGAGCGTACTCTTGCCGCATCCCGACGGACCGAGAAGACAGACGAGCTTACCGTCCGGAAGCTCGAGACTGAAGTTGTCCACGGCCGTTACGCCGGCGCTCTTCCTGTCCCTTCCGGGGAATACCTTTGTGATGTTCTCCATCCTTACATTCATACACCTATCCTCCGTAAATTATGTCTCAAGGAAGTATTCTATCTTTATCTTAAATTCGCGCACGTCGATGAGTTCCGCGATGTCCGTATACTTCGGCAGAACATTGAAGTCACCGCTCTCGGGAGTTATGTCGGGACCGTAGAAGAATACGACGTCAAAGCCGTCACCTACGGAGCTGTCGTATTTGATCCCGTCAAAGCCGTATCCTCGTACGTACTCTGCAACGAGCTGAGTCGCCACATATTCGATCTGCTTCTCAGTCTCATTAGGCTTACCTACCTCTATCGCGAACCTTCTTAAGAAATCCTGGTACACGGCCATCTTCGGCGAGTACTTCTCGGAGAAGATATCGACGGCCTTCTCGTAGATGTTGACCTTGGTCCAGTCGATGACCGTGAGCTTCTTGATCGTCTTGAATCGCCCTATGAGAACGCGCTCATTCGCACGAAGTCTCCCTTCCTTAAGCGCGGTTGCCTCATCCTCGGCCACATAGAAATAATTGATGCCCTCGGGATTCATCCGTCCCGCCTGCGAATTGAGCTTATCGGCAGGTCCTATCGACGCCTCATCGAGGTCGTAGTCCCTTCCCCTTTTAAACTTGGAGTCGATAACCCTCGCCCTGAAAAGCTCTGTCCCGGGCTCTATCTCCTCCTTAAGATTCTTAAGGCAGGTATCATACACCTTGGCAAGCATGTCAGTCCTTCTGTTGGTCTTGCCGGAGCCTCTGGGGGTTAAGTCGAAGAACCTGTTAAAGTACTTGCAGTCGTGCTCGAAGTTGCGCCAGATCCTGTACTGCTCCTCGTCGTCGCCCTCCGACTCGAGCTTAAGCTTATACGTCTTCCTGTCCACATCTTCGATCTTCTCAAAAAGATCCTTAGTAAGCTCATGTTCCCTGTGGTTCTCCCACTCAAAGAGAATAACACGGTCGTTCAGTATCCCGAATATACTTAAGTGTCCTTCTGCCTCGGAACCCGTATCATCATAAGCCCTGTCGATTCCGGTCTTAATAAATCTGCCGAGGATATCAACGTCTATCTTGGTGCCTTTTGTGCTCTTGCAGTAAGGGCATTCTTCATCTGATGCAAAACCGTTCTTCCTAATGAAGCTGTGGAATGTATCTCTCTTGGGATTAAAGCAGTCACTGCAGCAAAACTTCATATCAACCTCTGACATAGAACGTTAGTATCATCATAATACAGAAGAACACGGCAAAGGAGAGCGTTCCCTTGTCGGAATGCTTGCCTGTATGCATGGAAGGTATCGTCTCCTCAAGAACGAGGAATAACAGCGCGCCGCCGGTCAAAGCCATTACGAAGGCCTGAATGCCGGGAAAAGCATTTACGATGATTATCGTCGCTATGCCGAGTACGGGCTGCACGACTCCTGAGATAACACCCATGAGGAAGGACTTGCCCTTCTCTTCTCCGCCCTCCCATAAAGGAGAGGAAACAAAAGCACCTTCAGGTATGTTCTGTATTGCTATGCCGAGTGTAACCGCCGCAGCTACAGCAAGCCTTATACTCCCGGAACCGTTGATCATGCCTGCGAAGATAACACCGACCGCCATTCCTTCGGGAACGTGGTGGATCATCTCTGACAGCATTACCTTGCTCGCGTGTCCGAGCTTGCTCGAAGGACCTTCTTCAGCTTTGGTAAACACATGCGTATGAGGTATCGCCTTATCGAGCATGTACTGGAAGAACACACCGATAATGAAGCCGATGGCTGCCGTCAGCACCTTGCCCTCCTGTACCGTCGGCTGGAGAAGTATCCATATCGAGCACGCGAGCATGATGCCGCCCGCCATGCCGTTAAGAACGAGCCTGATGCTTTCGCGCAGTTCCTCACGCACGATGAATACCAGTGCCGAACCAAGTACGGTACCCGCGAAAGGCACGAGAAGGCCAAAGAGTACATCGCCGTTATTCATGAATTCGACTACACCCAGGTGCTCGAGCAGGACCTTGAGGCCGATGAATATGAGAATGAAGCCGCCCATAGCCTCGGCACCCGACTGGTATCTCGTACCGAAAGCGTTGCCTATGCGAACGCCGGCACACGCGAAGACGAATGTTATCAGAGATATTACCAGGCAGCCGAGTATTGTGTTTACGTTCTTACCTGCATCCCAGACCTCTACGGGGACGGCAACGAGTGTTACGCCTACCGCGAGAGCATCGATGGATGTCGCGACGGCAAGAAGGAACATGGTCTTAAATCCGAACCCCTTCTTCGTCTCCTCTTCCTCGCCGGAGAACGCCTCCTTTATCATCTTTACTCCGAGAAAAGCCAGCAGCGCGAACGCGAGCCACGGCGCTATCCTGTCTATAAACGAGGCGAAAAATGAACTTAAGAAGAACCCTGTCATGGGCATGATGAAATGGAAACAACCGAACCATAAGCCGCATGTAATAACCTGCATGAGTGTGGCTTTCTTAGTCTCGATGCCCTTGCAGATGGATACGGCAAAGACATCCATGGACATGCCTATTGCAAGCAACAGTAACTCGACGATTCCCATAACTATATGATTATACCACCGATAAATGTCGCCTTGCAGGCGACCACGAAGGTTACGTTATTCCCTATACTTAAGCCATCAAACATAAGGGAGGACACGAACATGAGAAAGAATCTTACTGAAATGGTATTCATACTGGACAAGAGCGGCAGCATGCACGGGCTCGAGAAGGACACGGTCGGAGGCTTCAACTCCATGATTGGGAAGCAAAGAAGACTTGGCGGCGACTGCCTTGTCTCCTGCGTAATGTTCGATAACACTTCGGAGGTCATCTTCGACAGGGAACCTCTAAAGAGCATACGCGATATGACGGAAGAAGATTATGTTCCCGGCGGCTGCACGGCACTTGTCGACGCACTTGGCAGTGCGGTTAAGCACATAAGCAGCATCCATAAGTACATAAGAGAAGAGGATGTCCCTGAGAAGACCGTCTTTGTCATCATTACCGACGGCATGGAGAATGCAAGCCGTAAATATACATCTTCGAAGGTTAAGAAGATGGTAAAGAAAATGGAAAAGGAACACGGCTGGGAGTTCCTGTATCTAGCGGCGAACATCGATGCTGTTAAGACCGGCGCCTCGATCGGCATAAATGAGGACCGTGCGGTCAACTACAAGGCGAATGCACAAGGCACAAAAAATCTGTACGAGGCTGTCGGCACGGCACTCGGAGCCATGAGATGCAGCGAAGTCTATGACAGGAAGTGTTTTGATCAGCTGGAAGAAGATGCAAGGAACTGATGCAGGGATCAGATCTCCCCTATCAGCTCGAGATCCATTGCAAAGAGGACTTCATTTATCTTGTTGATATCGTAGATGCCGTTAGTAATGAAGTATTCGGCTACGAGGTCCCCTTTGCTGGAATCGGATAAAGCATATCCTGCCTTCATCAAAAGTGCCCTGGTCTCTTCCAAGTTGAGCTTAAGCGCGACTGCGAAGCCCAGGGCAGTATTCTTGCTCGGGTGATAATCCTCATTGCTTCTGATCTTGGAGAACAGCTTCCTGTTGATATTTGCCCTCTTATAGCACTCGACGTCAGTCATGCCTTTCTCGTCGATCTTACGAAGAAGCATCCTGGTAAAACTCTCATCAATGCGGGCATCTATATATTCCTCAACGGGCGCAGAAGAATATTCACGGCATTCACAAGCCTCTTTTGCCATGGACGCATTCCTTGCAAAGCCCGCCATGAGAACAGCACCAGAAGGCTTCGAAGTCCTGCTGTCTACGAACCCCGTGACACCTTCGTAAAGAGACCTGTCCATGCGGAATGATCTTCTGCTGTAGATAACAATGCTTACATCTATATCCTCTTCCGAAGAATCAAGGTACGATGTTATTGAATCCACTGCGACATTAAGAGCCTTGTCAAAAGGATAGCCGTAGACTCCCGCCGATATCATCGGGAAGGCTACGCTTCCGCATTCATTCTCGACGGCAAGCTCAAGGCTTCTTCTGTAGCATGAGCGCAGAAGCTCTTCCTCCCCGTTGTTCCCGCCGTACCAGACGGGACCTACCGTGTGAATGACATACTTCGCCTTAAGATCGTATCCCCGGGTTATCTTGGCATCTCCCGTCTTACAGCCGTTAAGCTTCCTGCATTCTTCGAGAAGCTTAGGACCTGCTGCGCGGTGAATTGCCCCGTCAACTCCGCCGCCTCCGAGAAGCGAGCTGTTAGCCGCGTTTACTATAGCATCACAGGACAGCCTGGTGATGTCGCCTTCAACGATAAAAAGGGGCATTAAGGATTGATACCTGCATAAGCACAGATTCCGGCGAACTCGGCAGAACCCGAGAATCCGTAGAACACTTCAGTCCTTGAAGCTCCGTCAGCCATTCTCGTGAGCCAGTAGTTGTATCCAGAAGGCTCGGGATCTCTTCCGAGGAATGTCTGATAGAGACGCTGGATATATGCCTCGTTGGAAAGATTGGCATTCTGGAACTCCGCGCTGAAGAAGAATCCGTAAGCGGCCTGAGTACCTGTTATCTCCCTGTTAGAAAGTCTTGCAGTCCAGTAATCAAGGCCCGCCTGATCAGGCGTTCTTGACAATGCAACAGAATAAAGCCTCGATG
This sequence comes from uncultured Eubacteriales bacterium, assembly GCA_900314745.1. Taxonomy (GTDB): domain Bacteria; phylum Bacillota; class Clostridia; order Saccharofermentanales; family Saccharofermentanaceae; genus Saccharofermentans. The sequence continues at coordinate 43,199 of OMWK01000006.1, forward strand.
CGAAGTTACGGACCAAAGTAGCGTCATTAACCCTGATGGTACCGGAATAATTCACGCCGTAGATCTTACAGTATACATTCGCCATTCCCGAATATATGCCCGTAGCATTACCGAGACGGTCGACTGTAAGCATATTGGGGGTTCCTGACCACCATGTTGTGGCGAGGATCCTGATATTGTTGTATTCAACTCTCTTGGAATAACCGAGTACACTTACCGTACATACAGCCTCGAGCTTTGTAGTGGCACCTATAAGGCATGAACCGGAACTCACTCTGATCGTTACATTGGATATATCGTAATTCTTGGCTTCAACGAGCTGTGAGTTGTATGCCGATACATCTATCTTGGACTCGTCAAGTCCGGGCTGGCTGGAGAATTCACAAGCCTGCGTATGATTGAAGCCTGCAACTCCGCAATACGTATTCGAAGGATTGATCATCTGGGCATAGTGGCTCGAAGAAGATGTCTGTCTTGATGTCCATGCGCCTCTCTCGGAATACCACAGACCGATTCCGCCGGGGATGGTGTTGCCCCATGCGAGTATCTCACCGGAAGAAGCTACGTCGTAGCTTGAATTCCAGCAGTCCTCTCCCGTTATCTTGAGATGGTGATTTGTATATGTTGCTTCAGAGGCTCTGAGCATGGCCATCTCCTCAAGTCCTCTGGACCAGCGAAGAGGAACATAATCAGCCATGGTAAGACCCCTTGAAGGATTCCTCGGATCGGGGTAACCGTTCTGGCACGCTTCAAGCCTGTAGCCGTTGATCATGCTCAGGATGGAATCCTTGGACGTTGTATCGAATGTACCCGTAAGCTGAAGGAATACATTGCCGGATCTAGGTGCGTTTACATTACATCTGTGAGCACCGCCCGCGATAGCATCTGCGATGACTGCCGCTGAATCCTGAAGGTCATCAGCCTTAACCATACGTGACGGAAAGAACATGGTACCGGGCAAAATTGCCGCGATCAGCACCGCTGCTGCCAACTTAACCAACTTGTTTCTTAACATATTCATAATCTCCAATTCGATCACATTAGTCCCAATACAGAACAATTATATCATTCCTTAAGAATATAAAAACAGGCGGGTGACCCCGCCTGCTTATAGACAATTTCTGTATTACTGTATCAGTAATCGTAAGATGCGTATCCGCTCATCATTGAACCCATTGCGGAATCAGCAGCATCCATAATAGACTCGGCAACTTCAGTGTTGGAATCGAGATCATCGGGATTGGCAAGACCGATCTTGGAACAGAACTCATCGATGAATTCTGCATCACGGTTTACGTTAGCGCCAATGATAACAACAATGTTCTCGCCGTTGATGTAGAAAGCAATGCTGACACCGCCGGAGATATTGGCAAGTGCATCATCGAGATCATCCATATCATCGGAAAGGAATGAGCCGAGAACATCGTGAAGATCTGAATCCTCAAACGCTGCAACAAGGTCTGCCGCATCGATATGAAGCTTCAGATAACCCTGATTCTTATTTGAATAATACTCGCTGGAAGACAGATTATTAACGTCGATATCAGCTGACTCGTCAAGCTGATCTGCGATATTCTCCATAATGTCAGCAGCCTGATCCGCATCAGTAAGTGTGATCTGAACAGCGGCGCAGATATCAACATCGAGATCCTCGACATCTTCCATACCGTTCAGATCTTCCGCATTCTGTTCCATTCTCATGTAAATGCCCATCATCTCAATGTCATCTACATCGATGATTGAGTTAAGATCAGGAGAGAAAGAACCGTATATGCCTGTGTCGATACTTAAATCATCTTCCGAGAGATTATCCTCAATGTAATCGGAATCCATAACCGTATAAACTCCGTCAGCCATATCATCTTCATCAGGACCCGGATTATCATCGGGATCGAACTCAGTAGCACCTAAAGACTCGCACGCAGCAGTAAAATCATCAATTGATACAGACTTTACTTTGGAACAGCCAGCGACTGCAGCTGCCATGGATAAAGCGAGCATAACGGAAACGATCTTCTTAAACTTCATAAACCTATCCTCCTATTGATAAATCGAGTTAAATATACTTGACTCACATCCAATTGTCAAAACAGGTCAGATCCGCATCATTCGAATAAGGGCGTAGAGAAATATCTCTCTGCCGTATCGGGAAGGATCGTGACTACAGTCTTCCCCTCACCGAGCTTCCTTGCAAGCTTCAATGCACCTGCGACATTTGTGCCCGAGGATATTCCGCAGAGTATGCCCTCCCGGGATGCCAGAAGCTTCGACATACTCAGGGCCTCTTCATCGGTAATGATGGCAATGTCATCGTAGATGGAAGTATCGAGTATCGCGGGTATCAGTCCGTCGCCTATTCCCATCTGAATGTGGGTTCCTATAGAACCGCCGGAGAGAATTGCTGCATGCTCCGGCTCTGCCGCCCAGATAACGGTTCGGGGATCAGCTTCCTTCAAGGCCTTGCCAATACCGGTTATAGTACCGCCGGTTCCGATTCCCGAGACGAATCCGTCGACGGGACCTTGAACGGCATCGAGTATCTCACGGGCAGTGCCTTCATACTGAGCCTTAACATTTGCCGGATTCTCAAACTGCTGAGGGATGAACACTCTCGGATCTTCCCTCTTCATCTTCTCTGCAATCTCTATGCACTCCTTGATGGCGCGGCCTATGTCTCCGTCATCATGTGTTAATACGACTTTTGCACCGTAATGCTCTACGAGTTTTCTTCTCTCGACACTTACGGAATCGGGCATGATTATCACAGTCTCATAGCCTCTTACGGCTCCGATGAGAGCGAGTCCTATGCCCTGGTTGCCTGAGGTAGGCTCAACTATTATGCTGTCCGGACCGATAAGCCCGTCCTTCTCGGCCTGCTCTATCATGCTTAACGCCGTCCTGGTCTTGACGGAACCTCCTACATTGAGACCCTCGAACTTAACAAGAACATCGGCACATCCGTCAGGCACAACTCTTTGCAGTTTTATAAGCGGTGTATTTCCCACCGCATCAAGTATTGAATTACATATCATATATCAGAACGTCACCATTATCTTAATCAGGTCTTCGTCCTTAGAACTGTGGCCTGCCATTACTTCAAACTGACCGGGTTCGATAACCCGTCTCTCATCGGGAAGAACAACCGTGAAGGCATCCTCATCGATCTTAATCTTCAATGCCCTGCTCTCGCCCGGCATGAGCTCCACTCTGTCGAATCCGACGAGGTTCTTAACCGCAGTCATGACTGAACTTACTACATCGTTTACATAGATCTGTACAGTCTCCGTACCCTTGAAGTCACCGGTGTTGGTAACTGTTACATATACGGTGTTGGTCTCCTTGTCAAAAGCGAGTTCGGAATACTCGAACTTCGTATAAGACAGGCCTTCACCAAATGCAAAGAGCGGATCCTTCGGGCAGTCTACGTATCTTCCTTCATGCCAGCCCGGGAACTGGTTGTAGTATACGGGAACCTGACCCGTGAGCACGGGGAAAGATATCGGAAGTCTTCCGGACGGATTGATCTTACCGAATATTACCTCAGCGACTGCCTGTCCTCCGAACATACCGCCGTTAAATGCGCATATGAGCGCATCTGAACGTCCTGCAATCTCAGGTATGGCAAGGGGCTTCGAAGATATGAGGACCGTTACCATCGGTATGTTGAATTTGCTCAGTACGCGGACCAGAGCAGCCTGCATGCCTGACGGTTCGAGATTTGCCCTGTCGTTATACTCACCGACCTGGTTATAGTTATCGCCGATCGCGACTACGATAAGATCACAGTCCCTCGCCATCCTCGCGGCTTCGCTTACCAGAGGCATCTCCTGATAATAATCGGCATTGTAAGCATTATCCTCATAGCACATCTCCATAAACTCGGGGATGCCGGGATAATTGCCCTTGTAATAGTATCTTCTGTTGACGCTGCACCCGTATGAGTAGCAGACCTCGATGCCCGTGCCCTCACACTGCTTCCTGATTCCTTCAAGCAAAGTAACGAAGGGACGCTGAGGCTCCTTCTCGATACCGGGAACAGGATGCGTAAAATACGTCCAGTCGCCGTACTGGGCTCTGATATCATCAGCATTCGGACCTATGACACCGATCTTCCTGATCTTCTTATCAGGCGTTACCGGCAGGACACCGTTATTCTTAAGAAGAACAACGCCGTCACGTGCAGCTTCCAGTGCAGTATCAAGATGCTCCTGACATCCGATGCTTCCGGGAACGCCCTTCTTCAAAGGCTTCTCCCAAAGTCCGAGGCGGAGCTTGACTTTTAGGATGTGCTTTACGGCCTCGTCAAGATAACTCTCATTGATCTTGCCCTGCTTGACCTGATCGATGATCGCATCGTAGAACTCCAGAGTTGACATGATCATATCGTTGCCGGCCTTCGCCGCAGCATTGGATGCTTCACCGTGATCGGCACATACCTTCTGGCGTCTAATGAGTGCATTAACGGTATCCCAGTCAGTTACAAGGAATCCGTCGAATCCGAGCTCATCCCTCAGAAGTCCGCGGAGCACCTTCTCGTTAGCCGTCAGCGGAGTTCCGTCAATGGAGCCGTACGCAGTCATGAACGTCGCACATCCCGCATCAACGGCCTTCTTAAACGGAGGCAGGAACTCGTCCCTTATCTTACGCATCGTGATCTCCGTATCATACGAATCACGCGCACCGGTGGCTTCACCGTAAGCGATAAAGTGCTTGGCACAGGCAAGTATCGCCGTGTCGTCACTTAAGTCCTCGCCCTGATATCCCTTGATGATCGATACGCCGAGCTCTCCAGACAGATACTTATCTTCTCCGAATGTCTCGTTCGTCCTTCCCCATCTCGGATCTCTCGCGAGACAGAGTATCGGTGAGAACGTCCACTGTATTCCTTCTGTCGCGACCTCGGTAGCAGTTATATGTCCAATCTTCTCAACAAGCTCCCTGTTCCAGCTGCACGCCATTGCGAGCTGTGACGGGAATATGGTCGCATCCTTGTTGAGGCAGTGGCCGTGCACGGCGTCTATTCCGAATATCGTAGGTATCTTAAGCCTTGATTCCTCACACGATATGCGGGACAGTTCCCTCATGTCGTCGCCTAATACATTGAGGAAAGAACCGACTCCCTTCCTGGCCCACTCTCTTGCAGCCTCCATGCCGACAACGGACACGGGAACCTGAAGCATCTGAGCAGCCTTCTCTTCAACTGTCATCTCGGAAATCAATTTGTCGATAAATGCATTTTGTTCCATAGATTCCATCCTCGTTTTTATAGTCTTTGAATTATAAATCATTTTGGTAATTATCCATATACCGCTTCACTTCGCGGCTCACTTCTTCGAGCTTGCGGTTGGTATCGGGATTATCAAGCCTGGTGTTCATTAGCTTATCAAGGTAACCCTGTTCCTTAAGCATGACTATGCTCTCCCTGTAGTATATCCCGTACACGAGAGAAATGTGAGAGACAAGTGTATCTGCAGGAGTCTTCTTAAGGCTTCTTAATACCGTGACATGGTTAAGACTCGCCTCCACGACTTCGTCCGTAAGAGCGGAATTCATAAGTTCCTTCCGCGTCGTATCATAGACTACTTCCTTGGGAAACTCATCGTTAACACGGAAGATATCGATCTTATCGGCATCCCTGATTATCTTGCTGAACATGAGTCTTCGCGCATCCGGGTCCTCACCCAGCACAAAGAGATTGTGGGCTCTTATCGCGGTCTCGATGTAATCGTAATAAGACTCGTCCTCCAGAAATCTTCTTATGAGTCCCTCTTCGAAAAGCAGATCCGCACCGAACTTCGCGTGATCAATGGAATCCGCATCAACAAAGGTATGGAACCTTCGAAGCTGCTCGAATCTTCCTATGTCGTGAAGCATTCCTATGAGCCATGCAAGATCCGTATCTTCCCCGTTAAGATCGAGACTTCGGGCTATCCTCTCGGAATTTTCTGCAACCTTATAGGTGTGCACAACCTTGAGCCTTATCTTGTCATCCGTAATATCGTAATCCGATACGTATTCCTTAAAAAACCGTGTGACCTTTGCCCTGTCGATCATCACATATGCCCGTCCCTGAACATCGAGAACTTATCCATCGGATAATTCTTAAGATTATCAAGGACTCCTCTGTCATCTGCTTTATCAAGAAGCTCGTTCCTGGCCTTCGTGATCTCAGCCTCGGTCTTATGCTTGGAAGGTCCGCCGACACATCCTCCGGGGCAGATCATGCCCTCGATGAAGTCCGCATCTATCCTGTCGGCTTTAAGCAGGAGAAGTGCCTTTCGACATTCGTCGCCGCCTGCGCAGCGCTCAAGCTTGATCTGTGAAGTGTCGCAGCCGTGCTCGCGCATTACCTCCATGACGGCATTGGCTACGCCGCCGCTCGTCGCGAATCTCTTGCCCCAGACGGAAGCCTGCTGATAGCCGTCGTCCAGAGGCTTGATCTCCATGTCCTTCGAACGGATGAGAGCACGGAGCTCACCGTATGTAACCGCATAGTCTGCAGTACCCGGGATCGTCTTGTCGTTAGCCTCCGACTTCTTCGCAATGCAGGGTCCTATGAATACCGTGACGCATCCGGGGTGCGTAAGCTTAAGGTAGCGGCTTATCGCGACCATCGGCGATACGGTCTGAGACATATTCTCCTTGTACTGGTCGGGGAAGTGCTTCTTCAGCATGTACTTAAATGCAGGGCAGCAGGAAGTCGTCATCTTGCGTCCTTCCTTAAGTGCCTCTTCCCACTCCAGAGCCTCATATGCGGCTGTCATGTCACCGCCGAGACCTACCTCGACCATATCGGCGAAGCCCATGTCCATCAATGTCTTCCTGATCGAACCCATAGTTATGTCGGAACCGAACTGTCCCTCTGTCGCGGGAGCCGCCATCGCGATAACTTCCTTGCCCGCGAGGATATCCTCGATGATGTTCACGAGATATGTCTTCGAACCGATGGCGCCGAAGGGACAGCTGTGTATGCAGTGTCCGCAGTGAATGCACTTGGTCTCGTCTATCTGGCACAGACCGTATTCATCGTACGTGATCGCGCCAACGGGGCACGCTCTCTTACAGGGTCTTATCTGATGGATGATAGCCTCGTAAGGGCAGGCAGCTGCGCACCTGCCGCACTCCTTGCACTTAAGCGGGTCTATCTTCATGTGAAGCTCACCCTTCGATATGGCTTCGAACTTACATGAATTAAGGCAGGCCTTGCCGAGACAGAATCTGCAGTTATCGGTTACTACATAGGACTGCAGAGGACATGAATCGCAGGCAGGATTGATTACCTGAACAACATTATGATGCTGCTTGTCAGGCTCAGCCGTGGCGCAAAGTCCCTTGGCAAGACGTATCCTCTGTCTGTTGATCTCGCGCTCCTTATAAACGCAGCAGCGGTACTCGGGCTTGGGTCCCGGGCTTATCTCGTATATGAGTTTCTCCTCGTTCTCGGAGTTGAGTTCACCCTTCCATGCGAGGCGGCATACCTCCTCCATTATCTTATGCTTAAGTTTTACTATGCCTTCGTCGTTCTTAACCATTTTCAGAATTCCTTTATATTAGCTTGACCGTCTTCGATAATGATATATGAGGGGCGGCTCTCCTCCTTCGGTATCGAAGGAGAACCGGGATTCATGAACCTTATCCCGTCCTTCACGTAATCGTAAACCACATGCGTGTGACCTGACAGGAATACGCTGCCCTCAGTTAATACCGGAGGCGTTTTATCAGGGCTGTAGATATGACCGTGGGTAACAAAGAACGCGGTATCACCCGATACGAGGTAAACGTAATCCGCCATCACGGGAAACTTCAGAACCATCTGATCGACTTCAGCTTCGCAGTTGCCTCTGACGGCGATTATCTTATCTGCCAGAGGATTAAGAAGCTCTATGACTTTCTTAGGCTGATAATGACCGGGGAGGTCATTTCTGGGACCGTGATAGAGGATATCCCCCAGAAGCACCAGACGGTCGGCACCTTCGCTTCTGAAAGCTTCTATCGCCCTTGATGTCCAGTATTCGTCACCATGTAAATCGGATACAACGAGAAATTTCATTTTTCCCTCCTGAATGTCTTTTCAAATTATATCACGATACGATACAATTCCCCCATGACTACAGAAGTACGTAAGACGATCCGGGATATAGCAATAATAATAATTGTCGGTTTTTTATATTATCTGTTTTACAGATTCACCGGCCTCGGTATTCCCTGCGCGTTTCATGAGATCACCGGGCTTCCCTGCCCCAGCTGCGGAATATCGCACATGTTCATCCACCTCGCGGCATTGGACTTCAAAAGTGCGTTTAATGACAATCAGTTCCTGTTCTTCACCTGGCCTCTTGTAGCAGCAGAGATCATCTTCATCATCTTCAGACTTGAATCCGGGAAGGATCTTCCAAGGGCAAATGTCGCCGCCATAATCACTTTCGCTGTCCTTCTCACCGTATTCGGTGTGATGAGAATCCTCTTTTCTTGGTATTAGTAACTTTTTTATGATATATTACAGATAACTTTGCGAAAGGAGAGAAGGTATGGATAACACTAACAACGAAGCACCCCAGTACTATGAGCAGCCCGCTCCTACATGGAACAACGATGCTCCTTCTGGCGAAGAGGGCAAGACACAGGCTATCTGGGCTTTGGTAACAGGTATCCTCGGTATCATCTGCTGCGGTCCCTGCGCAGTTGCAGCTATCATTCTCGCTGTAACAGCTAAGAACAAGGGCAACAAGTCAGCTCTTGCTACAGTAGGTCTCGTACTCGGTATTATCGGTTGTGTACTCTGGGTAATCGGCATCATCTACAACATAGTCAATCCTGTAGATTATGAAGAGATTATTTCACAGTTCTCCTGATAAGATACTAACCTGACAAATAAAAAGGGAACTTCTTCGATTGAAGTTCCCTTTTTATTAATTCAAAATGCCTATATGTTATAGAAATAAAACCAAATCTTAGGAGGTAAACAATGAGCGAGACCTATGGTCCGCTATTGACTCTTCGTCGTACATTGGCCTCACCCCTTTCGTGTGTATTTCTCTTCTGTCTTTATGTTAACACCAACCTCATTTTCGTGTGTTAAAAGAAAGTGAATAAAATGAGGTAAAATTGAGTGAAAGCAAATACATTTTCATATGAAAATGCAAAAACAACTCAGAAAGTCTCCGCAAACTGCTTAGCGAGTCTCACGGATCTGCCCCCTGCCCTGATGGCATAAAGCTCCGCCTTCTGCTCCAGATCCTCATCCTGATAATCTATTTCCCTCGCCTTAAGAAGGCACTTTACGATCTCGATGTAGGTCTGCTTGTTGGGCCTTTCGAAGAGTATGCGCAGGCCGAAGCGATCAGACAGGCTAAGCTGCTCCGCAATGGTGTCGGACCTGTGTATCTCATTCTCACGCGCAGAGAAAGTCTCCTTAATCATGTGGCGCCTGTTCGAAGTCGCGTAGATTGCAATATTCTTCCTCGCGCCTGAAGCCGCACCCTCGATAACGGATTTAAGCGAGCCTATCCTGTCATCGTCGGCATCAAACGAGACGTCGTCTATGAACAGTATGAACTTCATGGGCTCATTAGACAGCTTCTCGATGATCTCGTTGAGGTTATGAAGCTCAGCCTTCGGAATCTCCACAAGGCGCGCACCTTTGTCAAAATACATCCTCGCGGCAGACTTCACCGTGGAAGATTTGCCGGTGCCCGCATCGCCGTAGAGAAGCACATCCTTAAACGGCCTGTTCTCCACAAAAGCACGCGTGTTCTCATAGACCTTGTTCCTCTGTAACTCATAGCAGAACAGGTCGTCCGCGCTTATCGGATCCGGTGTCGTAACGGGTACGATCTCACCGTTCCTGATCCTGAAGAAATCGTAGCGCGCGTACATGCCGTACCCTCTTGTGGACAGGTTGTCTATCATCTTCATATAGCGCTTCTTAAAGTCTATATGCGATGACGTGAAGTCAGGCAGGTAGCCGTCATATATCATCTCGTTCTTGAAGTCGTACGAGGTATAATTGCCTATCCTCGTCAGAAGGTCGAGTTCGCGCTCGGCAGTGAGAGTCAGAAGCGCGCTGATCTTTGTCGCCTTATCGGGATGTACCGCAGCTTCTATCTTGTAGTGTATGAAGGGATTCATGTCGACTTCGAGAGCATCCCATATCGCAGCCGATAAATCGCAGTCCGCCCTGAGCCCGTAAAGCTTCGAGACGAAGTCGCCGTAACTGTCTATCATGGATTCGATGCTGTAGCCCGGCCCCATCTTAATAAGGAAATCACTGAGGCTCTTCAAAGGCTCCCTGTCCCTTACATTACGGAACAAAGCTATGGAACATATCTCTCTAAGAAGATCAGACATTAAGAACCTCCTCCAGGCGCTTCCTTAAGCATTCATAACGCAGCCTCTTCTCCTCTTTGGCGAAGTGGACTTCCCTGAACTGCTCCGGATTGCCCTCATAGCAAAGGCTTGCCGCCTCATCGCCGAACTGTTCTGAAGTCAGGTCGAACACACGACCGTCAACTGCGTTATAACAGTGGTAGTTGCCGCCGGGTCTTAATATACCATATACCTTGCCTCCGTAAATATCCTGCACAAGAAAAGCCGTTATCGAACACTGGCCCAGAGTCTTGTTATCCTCAGACCACTCATCCTGCATTCTCGGCGCACACGTCTCCCTGCACCAAATTCCCGAGAGAATGTCATATAAATTGCGGGGATTGCCCGCGCTTCTATACTTCGGGGCCTTTGGCAGAACATCTGCCGTCTCCCATCCGTAGAATCCGTATTTTGCTTCTGACATAACTTAATCCTTTACGGTTATCCTGTTCTTACCGTTCGCCTTCGACTCATACAGGGCATCGTCTGCCTTCTTAAGCTCCGATTCCCAACTTGAATCGCTGCGGCCGATGTGGTAGCCGATGCTTATGGTAACAGGTTCGTCCCTGAAACTGAACTTCGTACTCTCGAAAAGCTTACGGATATTGTCCAGCTCATAGATATCCTCCACCTTGTCGGCGTTCCTGAATACTATAACAAATTCCTCGCCGCCGTACCTGCCGCAAAAGGATTCTCTTGTGTTAAATCTAAGAAGATACTCACCGAGTTTCTTAAGAACGACGTCACCGTTGTCGTGACCGTAAGTGTCGTTAACCGCCTTGAAGTTATCGATGTCGAGCATTGCGACTCCGATGTGAGCGTAGTTATTGGTCATGCTGAAGACCTTGTTAGCCTCTTCCTCGAGATGTCCCCTGGAATAGACGCCGGTAAGGGCATCGAATTCATAACCCGCCTTGTATTTGATAGAATTCTCCGTTATCTCCATGTTGATGAGAAGCTCATCGCTCGAGAAACGCTCAAGCTTAATGGCGAGATAACAGATTGCTATTCCTACGACCACGCATACTACAATGGACTCGAGGGACTGCTCCATCTCTTCCGGATAATCAACTATATGGGCCGAGCCCGCAGCCACTACGAAGAATACGCACATCACCGCCTGAACCTTGTGGAATATAGGGTCGTGGAAGATTCCGGCAAACATCAGGATAAAGAATGACAGCATCCACAGGGGAACAAAGTAACTGTGTATTATGGACAGTTCTCCGCTGAACATCAGGAATGCCGTGGTACATGTCCTGTTCTTGATGTCATCGTTCGCCTTCGGGGATCTGTTAACGAAGAACATCAGAAGATACAGTGCAATATTGATCGAACAGGGAAGCATGACACGGAGAAGAAGATAGTGAGGAACAGTCTGATCCAGTGTATCGGTAAAATAAAAATAGACGCCGAGTCCGAATTCAAGAACAAAGCTCACGATGGTCATTATCAGCATGAAGCGCTGTAACGACTGTCTGACGCTGCTCTCGAGCCTGGTCCTAGCATCCGTGTGTTCCATCAAAGTAGCTTCTCCCATGGTGTTGTATAATATGCTAAAAGTATGGCATTTCGAAATATTAACTTCAATCGAAAATATTACTGAGAAATGTCGAAAAAGGAACGGATATGGAAACTTCTCATAACAAAGCTTCGGAATGGCTTGCTTTCATTGCCTCGATACTGTTCTCGGTGACATATACAGTCTTAAGCATCGTAGCAGCCAAAGGCTCCGGCAGTGTTACTTCAATCGTCTCCCTCGCGGCTCTTGCAGTCACAGGCATAGCCGCAACAGTCATATTGATACTGTACTTTAAGACCAACAGAAGACACGACCCCATGAGCCCCAGGATCAATGCCGTAAGCTCCCGCTATTCGCTGTTCCTGATAATCGTATCAGTCATCCCTCTTATACTTGAACTTCTGGGATATGCCATTATCCCCGATTTCTACCAACTCGCGGATGAGCAGCCTTCGAGAGTGTCCTTTGCGATTACGATCATTACCATATATATGACAGCATTTCCGCTTCTGGCTCTGTCATTAAGAAAGGTCCCCAGGCTTGTGATCAGACCTCATAAGATGGGAATCGGAGTATTCATATCCTGCCTGTGCATGATGGCGGGACTTGCTTTGATCGGAACACTTATCGGCGCTCCCATACACCTCATCTTAACGGCTCCGTTCGCAAGCGAGGATACAACGGATCTTGCAAAGATCATCCTCTCCTCCACACTCATAGAGAGGATACTCGTTACCGCCGTGCTCGCTCCGGTCTTCGAAGAGCTTATATTCAGGAAGCTTCTCATCGACCGTACGATAAAGTACGGTCAGACATTAAGCATATTATTGTCCGGCCTTCTGTTCGGGCTGTTTCACGGGAACTTCCAGCAATTCTTCTTTGCGACACTCATAGGCATGCTTTTCGCTCTGGTATACATACGGACCGGCAGGATCAGATATTCCATTCTGCTGCATGCGGCAATGAACTTCTCCACATCATTTGTAACGGCTTCCCTTCTCATCAAGGTATACCCCTACCTCGAATCTGACTTTAAATCAGTCCCGACGGAGATAATATATGCCCTTGGCGTATTGGCTATATGGATGATGATCCTTCTGCTTGTAGCCGTAATCGGAATCGTTCTTATGATCGTATGGCGCAGGAGACTCATGCCTTACAGGGCACCGGAAGAGCCTTCGGCAGGTGCGGTCCTTGCAGGACTTATGAGATCACCGATGTTCTGGAGCTGCACTGCGATAGCGCTCTCTCACTTCGCTTCTTATTATCTTCCTGATATTGTGAATACTTTGATCGGATGAATGTGATCAAAGATCGCTCGGACCGTATTCCGAACGTACCTTGTCGGTAAATCCGTCATTCATCATGTCGATGATGAACGGTACTATCTTCGGATCGAACTGGGTTCCGGAATTCGCCAGAAGCTCCTCTTCGATCTCGTCATGACTCATGGCCTTCTTATATTTCCTGTCGAGGGACATTACATCATAAGAATCGGCAACTGATGCGATACGGGCAAACAGAGGTATCTGCTCACGACTGAAGCCTTCGGGATAACCCTTGCCGTCATATCTCTCATGGTGATAGTGCGCACAGTCCGAGATGTTGGGAATCTCGGTAAAATTCTTAAGCATCTCAACACCCTTCAGAGGATGTGTCTTGATGATCTCGAATTCTTCTGAAGTAAGCTGACCCTCATTTGTCAGTATCTCATCCGGAATGCCTATCTTGCCTACATCGTGAAGAAGTGTGCCGTAATAAAGATTCTGCAGATCATCCTCATCAAGACCCATTCTCCTTCCGATCTCCTTCGCATATATTGCGACTCTGACGGAATGGTTCCTGGTGTAGCTGTCCTTGGCATCGATGAACGACGTAAAGGTCATGATCGACTGATTGAGGATCATGAGATCATGTTCTCTCTGCTTCTGGATCTTCTCGATTCTGGCATTGGACATGAAGTATGAGCCGACGGATATGAACCACAGAAGATAGAAGACAAAAAGCACATACGTCATCGGCATCCTCGAAGGATCCAGAGGCATCTTGCCGATAACGGTATACGAGTTTACATTGAGCAAATGCCTGGAGTACAGGACCGCACCGAAATACCCTTCGTCATCAAACTCGACGAGTCCCATCTCCTGATCGGGTGTGAACACCAGTGAATCTCCTTCGATAAGGAAATCTCCGTTCCATGAAGAATCAATCTCAAAGGGCGCATCGAAGTCGATCCTTACGGACCACTCAGTCAGTCTCTTGTTATCGTTATTCTCAACAACAAATGAATACTCAGCTCCGCAGGGCATGCCCGGATATCTGTAGATATCTTCCCATATCTTGCCTTCAGGATTGGTAACAACTAAGGCTATATCGCCATCTTCAGGACCGAATCTTCTTACTTCAGTAGAACTATTTACAACATACAGAATGTACGCTGCCGTTACAGCCAGTAACAGTAAAAGGACCAGTAAGAGTATCCTGATGGAGTTGTTTGCTCTATTCTTCATGTGCAGTAATCAAATATTTTTATTAATAATTAATTATAGCACCTTTATCGGCAGATGAGACCATCTTTGAATAGCGCTTGAGATATCCGGTGAGTTCGGGTCTCTCCGGAAGTTCCATCGTCTTCCTTCTCTCCTCCAGTTCTTCATCGGAAACCTTGAGTTCGATCTTATACTCAGGGATATTGATGGAGATGATATCGCCGTCCTTGACATAAGCGATGTTTCCGCCGGATACAGCCTCAGGGCTGACGTGGCCGATGGATGCACCTCTTGTGGCACCTGAGAATCTTCCGTCGGTGATCAAAGCTACCTCCTTATCAAGGCCTGCACCTGCAATGGCAGATGTCGGAGAGAGCATCTCTCTCATTCCGGGGCCTCCTGCAGGACCTTCGTATCTTATAACGATAACGTCTCCTGCCTGAACCTTGCCTGAATAGATGAAAGCGATAGCCTCCTCCTCACTGTTGAAGCAACGTGCCGGGCCCTCATGAACGAGCATCTCGGGAGCAACGGCAGACCTCTTAACTACGCAGCCGTCAGGTGCGAGATTACCCTTCAGGATCGCAAGTCCGCCTTCCTTCATGAACGGGTTATCCAGAGGTCTTATTACTTCGGGATCCATAACCTTGCTGTTCTGTACGTTCTCACGTAAAGTCTTGCCGGTTATCGTCATGACATTGCCGTAGAGCAGACCCTCATCGAGCAGCTCCTTCATTACGGCATAGATACCGCCTGCTTCGTTCAGGTCTTCCATGTATGTCGGACCTGCAGGTGCGAGGTGGCAGATATTCGGAGTTCTTGCCGATATCTCATTGATGTGGTCAAGGTCGATCTTAATGCCGCACTCGTTGGCGATAGCCGGGATGTGAAGCATGGAGTTTGTTGAACAGCCGATGGCCATATCTGCTGCTATGGCATTCTCGAATGCCTCAGCCGTCATGATGTCTCTCGGACGGATATTATTCTTAACGCACTCCATTACCTGCATTCCTGCGAGCTTAGCCAGGATAATCCTGTCAGAATAAGGAGCGGGAATTGTGCCGTTTCCGGAAAGAGCCATACCGAGAACCTCAGTAAGACAGTTCATGGAATTTGCCGTGTACATTCCTGAGCATGAACCGCATGAAGGGCAAACCTTGTTAACGAACTCCTCGAGCTTCTCAGCATCCATCTTGCCTGCTGCATAAGCTCCTGTTGCCTCGAACATCGCGGAGAGTGAACGCTTCTTTCCGTCTACCCTGCCCGCGAGCATGGGACCGCCGCTTACAAAAACAGTAGGAAGATTAAGTCTTGCCGCTGCCATGAGAAGTCCGGGAACATTCTTATCGCAGTTCGGAACCATGACAAGTCCGTCAAAGCCGTGAGCCATTGCCATGGCCTCCGTTGAATCCGCAATAAGATCTCTTGTTACAAGAGAATATTTCATACCGATATGACCCATTGCGATACCGTCGCAGACAGCGATTGCCGGGAACACGATAGGGGTACCGCCGGCAAGCCTTACGCCCGCCTTAACAGCCTCGACGATCTTATCTATGTTCATGTGGCCGGGGACTATCTCATTGTATGAACTTACAATTCCGATGAGAGGTCTCTCGAGCTCTTCCTTGGTCAATCCAAGAGCATGGTATAAAGACCTGTGAGGCGCATTTGCAAAACCGTCAACTAAAGTATCCTTGATCATATCTTCTGTACCTTCTTTCAAAAAGAGGCCGCACATTTGCACGGCCTCTTACTATTATAAACTACCTTAACAATTAATTGTTGATAAGCTTATCTTCGTCGGACCAGCTGTAGAGCTTTCTGATCTCCTTACCGACTGTCTCGGCAGGATGCTCGGAAGCGAGCTTTCTCATAGCCTTGAAGTGCACCTGCTTGCCGGAATCGCTCATATCGAGGAGGAACTCCTTAGCAAATGAACCGTCCTGGATATCCTTGAGGACCTTCTTCATAGCCTTCTTTGTGTCTTCTGTAATGATCTTGGGACCTGTTACATAGTCACCGTACTCAGCTGTGTTGGAGATAGAATATCTCATGCCTGCGAAGCCGCTCTGGTAAATAAGGTCTACAATGAGCTTCATCTCGTGTACGCACTCGAAGTAAGCGTTACGGGGATCATATCCAGCCTCAACGAGAGTCTCGAAGCCTGCCTGCATCAAAGCGGAAACACCACCGCAGATAACAGCCTGCTCACCGAAGAGGTCAGTCTCTGTCTCCTGTCTGAATGTTGTCTCGAGAACACCTGCTCTGGCTCCGCCGATACCTGCTGCATAAGCAAGGCCAATATCCCATGCATCGCCTGTAGCATCCTGCTCAACAGCGATAAGGCAGGGGGTTCCCTTGCCGATCTGATACTCGGAACGAACTGTGTGTCCGGGAGCCTTAGGAGCGATCATGATTACATTGATATCGGAAGAAGGTGTGATGCATCCGTAGTGAATATTGAAGCCGTGCGCGAATGCCAGAGTCTTGCCTGCTGTGAGGTTAGGCTCGATGGACTTCTTGTACAGTGCAGCCTGCTTCTCGTCAGGAATGAGGATCATGATGATGTCAGCAGCCTTTGTAGCCTCTTCTACGGAAAGAACCTTAAGTCCCTGAGACTCAGCCTTAGCCTTGCTCTTGGAACCCTCGTAGAGACCTACAACTACGTTAACGCCCGAATCCTTAAGATTCAGTGCATGTGCATGTCCCTGTGAACCGTAACCGATGATGGCAACTGTCTTGCCGTCAAGCTTGGAAAGGTCGCAATCCTTCTCATAGAAGATCCTGTTATCGTTTGTCATTTTATATATACCTCCGTATATAGTATTACTTACTTAAAATGCTCTCCGAACCGCGCTCAAGAGCCACGATTCCGGTTCTGCACATCTCGATGATGCCAAAAGGCTTCATGTTGTCGATAAAGTTATCGATCTTGGTCGAGTCTCCGGTAACTTCAAGACACATCGCTTCAGCCGAATAATCGACGATCTTCGCCTTGAATACGTCAACCGCATCCCTAAGATCACCTCTGGTCTCGGAAGAGTTCTTTACCTTGATAAGCAGAAGCTCTCTCCTGATACCGATCTCAGCACTGATGACCTCAACCTTCTTGACATTATAAAGCTTCTGAAGCTGTGTTACCAGTTGATGAAGATCATCCTGATCTCCCGAGAACGTCAAAGTGATACGGGAATACTCGGGGGACTCGGTCTCACCGACTGTAAGAGTATCGATGTTGAATCCTCTTCGGTTGAACATGCTCGTCACTCTCATGAGGACACCGGACTTATTCTCAACAAATGCCGCGATTACATAACTTTGTTTGTTCATGCCTTATCCTCCCTGTCGAGTATCAGATGATCGAATGTTCCGCCCGGCTTAAGCATCGGAAGAACCAGTTCGTCCTTATCGATAAGAAGATCGATAACCGCAGGTCCCGGAAGCTTATAAGCTTCCTCAAATACATTGCGGAACTCCTCTTCGTTTGATGCCCTGAAGCCCTTGGCTCCAAAAGCCTCAGCGAGCTTAACGAAGTCTGTCTTCCTGTCGAGCGTCGTATTCGAATAAACCTTATTATAGAACAGATTCTGCAATTGGCGAACCATTCCGAGAACGCTGTTGTTCATTACAACGATCGTCAGCGGAACATTATAGGTAACTGCTGTTGCAAGTTCTGTAAGATCCATTCCAAAGCTTCCGTCACCCGTAACAAGAACCGATCTTCTTCCGCTTCCGTATGAGGAACCGATGGCGGCACCCATGCCGAATCCCATCGTTCCGAGACCTCCTGATGATATCCATGTCCTCTTCTTCTTGAAGTCAAAGAACTGGGCAGTCCACATCTGGTGCTGGCCTACGTCCGTAACGATCTCCGTATCGTCATCAACGATATCAGAGATAACATTGATTGCCTGCTCGGGAAGGAAGTTCTCAACCTTGAACTCCGCCTCCTGCTCACGAAGCTTTGCTACCTTGTTCATCCAGTTGGGATTACGCTTGTAGTCAACAACATCGATGAGTTTTCTCAAGAAATCGGAGATATCGCAGGATACACCGAGATTAACCTTAACGTTCTTATCGATCTCGGCAGCATCTATGTCTACGTGTATCTTCCTCGCTCCCGCGGAGAACTTCTGGGCATCACCCGTGGATCTGTCGGAGAAACGAACTCCGATGCATATGATAAGGTCCGACTTAGCCATAGCCTTGGATGAAGCATAATGGCCGTGCATACCCTGCATTCCGAGGAATCTGTCAAGCTTCGTTGGAAGCTCGGACAGTCCCATAAGTGAGCAGCCGATAACTGCGTCTATCTTATCAGCAAGTTCGGATATCAGTGCGCCTGCGCCTGCACGTACTGCACCGCCTCCGAAGTAGATATAAGGCCTGCTGGATTCAGCTATCATTCTCGCTGCCTCTTTAACAGCCTCATCAGGAGCACACTCATTCTCGTCCTTAGTAACGGGAGCCTTATAGCTGAACTCACACTTAGCAAGCTGTATGTCCTTCGGGATATCAACAAGAACAGGACCCGGACGCCCGGACTTCGCTATCTTGATGGCTTCTCTTATGGTATCTGCGAGATCTTCAACATTATGAACGATGAAGTTGTGCTTGGTTATAGGCAAAGTCACACCGGAGATATCTATCTCCTGAAAGCAGTCCCTTCCGATGAGGTTGTTGGCGACATTGCCCGTAATGGCAAGAAGCGGTACGGAATCGAGGTGCGCTGTAGCAATACCTGTAACAAGATTGGTTGCACCGGGACCTGATGTCGCAAGTACGACGCCGATCTCACCTGTTGCTCTTGCGTATCCGTCTGCGGCATGTGCTGCGCCCTGCTCGTGAGCAGTCAGGACATGCGTAATACGGTCGCTCTTCTTATAAAGCTGATCGTAGATATCAAGAACCGTTCCTCCGGGATATCCGAAGATAGTCTTAACATTCTGCTCGATCAGAGTCTCAACAACAATTTCAGCTCCGCTCAGTTTCATGATGCATATCTCTCCTTCTTCAAATTAAAAAGTCTCCTCTTCGCACAAGGCTAGTACTTGCACGAAGAAGAGACGAAAAGACTTAATTTCCGCGGTACCACTCTTCTTAGGTCGGTGACCTCACTCAGCGGTGTCTATCAACACCTCTCTCTGTAACGGGAGAACCCGATAAGACCTACTCGTATTAACTTTAAGTCCTACAGCTCCGGGATGACTTATCATTACGCTTCCTGTACCGTCTTGCACCATCCGGCGGCTCTCTGCAACAGTTCCACGCATCTTTTTTCCCTTCAGCGCTTTCAACTATTAAAACACTTGTCTTCGCTTATGTCAAACGAAGCTTACTGTCAGTATCCTGCAAGAAACTCCTTTGTTCTCGCCTGTCTCGGGTTGGAAATAATATCCGGACCCTGCTCGACGATAACACCGCCGTCCATGAACACAAGCTTATCTGCAACATCCCTCGCGAAAGCCATCTCATGCGTTACGATTACCATCGTCATCTTCTCCTCGGCAAGCTCGCGGATTACCTTGAGAATGCCGGAAGTAAGCTCAGGGTCAAGAGCAGACGTGGGCTCGTCAAAGAACAGTATCTCGGGGTTAACTGCAAGTGCCCTCGCTATCGACACTCTCTGCTGCTGTCCGCCTGACAGATTACAGGGATATGCGTTAGCCTTATCCGCCATGCCGAGCTTCTTCAGAAGTTCGTTGCATATCTCGTCCGCTTCCTCCCTGCTCTTCTTGTGAACATGGATCAGGGATTCTGTTATGTTCCTTCTTACCGAGAAGTGCGGGAAAAGGTTGAAGTTCTGGAACACGAGACCGAACTTGCCCCTTATCTCCTTAAGCGTCTTCTTATCGGTGTACTGCGTAAGTCCGCTGTGTGATGTCGATACCAAAGTCTCACCTGCGATAACTATCTTGCCCGATGTTATCTGCTCGAGCGTCGTCGCGCATCTTAGAAGCGTGGACTTGCCGCCGCCCGAAGGACCGATAATGCCTACTACCTCACCCTTCTTAACTTCAAGGTCGATGCCCTTAAGCACCTCAAGGGAACCGAACGACTTATGAATCTTTGTCATCTCAAGAACGCTCATATATCCCCCTTACTGATAGTATCCCATCTTCTTCTCTGCGCGGTTCATTATGATCTCGATGATACCGTTCATAACGTAATAGAAAACACCCGCAACGATGAAAGGCATTACGGAAACCTGAGCGGATGCGAGGTTCTTCGCTGTCGTAAACATTTCTGTTACGGCGAGGACCTGTGCGAGCGACGTATCCTTAACAAGAGTGATTACCTCATTGGTAACTGCGGGTAAAACGCGCTTAACAACCTGCGGGAGAATGATCCTGAAGAACGTCTGCGCCTTCGAAAATCCCAGTATCTGCGCTGCTTCGTACTGACCTACAGGCATGGACTGAATGCCCGCCCTGAAGATCTCTGCGAAGTATGCAGCATAGTTTAATGAGAAACCGATTATGGTCGCCACGAATCTGTACTTAAATGGACCTACGTCGAGATCGGCAAGCCTAACGCCGAAGATGTAATAGGGTCCGAAGTAAACCAGAAGAAGCTGAAGCATGAGAGGCGTGCCGCGCATTACCGAGATGTAGATGCGCACGAGCCCCGCAACAATAATATTCTTAGACATACGCCCCCGGGCCACCAAAAGCCCGAGGGGTATGGAAAAAAGCAATGTCAGGAAGAAGATTCCTAATGTGAATCTTAATCCGCCTGCAAGCTGGGTAAATGTCGAATAAAGATCCGCCATTATCCTACTGTTGTGATATCCTCACCGAACCACTCGTTAGAGATCTCGGCGAGTGTTCCGTCAGCAGCCATCTCCTCGAGAGCTGCCTGTACCTGATCACGGAGTTCCTCATTACCGAGAGCGAAGCCTACGCCGTACTCCTCGGATGCAACGGACTCATCGAGAACAACGAAGTTGCTGCCTGCTTCCTGAATCTGGTAACGTGCAACGATCTCATCCATTACGATGGCGTCAACTGCACCTGACTCAAGCTCCATCATGGCATTGAGATAATCGTCAACCTGAACGAGCTCGGCAAATGAATCGAGAAGCTCTGTGTTCTCCTCGAGAGCAGCAAGTCCGGAAGAATCCTTCTGAACTGCAACAACAGCACCTGCAAGATCTGCAAGTGTGGAGATATCGGAACCTGCGTTAACTACTACTACCTGATTGTTGGACATATAAGGCTCTGTCCATGTGTACTCATCCTCACGGCCGCTGATCGTAAAACCGTTCCAGATGCAGTCGATGTTGCCGGAAGCGAGCTCCTGGTCCTTGGAATCCCAAGCGATAGGCTGTGCAACGAACTCGAGGCCGAGTCTGGAAGCAACCTCAGCTGCAAGTTCGAGATCAAATCCTGTGTAGGAACCGTCCTCAGCGATGAATCCCATAGGAGGGAACTCTGCGTCAAAACCTACTACGAACTTTCCGTTGGTTGCTGCTGCAGAACCTTCCGCATCAGCTGCATCGCAGGCTGCAAGAGGCATTACGAGCATTGAAGCTGCGAGAGCCATAGTCAATAATTTCTTCATGATAAAACCCTTCTTTCTATAACTGAATGTTATAAGCACTCGGGTATTGTACCACGAATCTCTTTAGTGCGATAGAATCAGTCAGCTGACCTGCGATACAAGTTCAAGCATATCCTCTTCAGGAATCATCTCTGACGAATAAACAGAGTACGAGTAATCACCAAAAGTCCAGTAAGCCAGAGAATATCCCCTGCCTGCGCCTGCAAGACTGACCGTAATATCACCTTCAATCTCCACCCTGCGCTCGACACTGTAACAGTTGTCGCATCCTGAGATATTTCTGTCTCCGGAAGCCTTTCTTACCGAGCAAATGATATTGCCTTCTTCGTCAAGATACTGAACCTCGGCAATATCAGAACCGTCGCCGCATTCGTAGATCAGATATGCACATGAAGCACTTCCGTCAACTTCGGAAGGCACATCAAAATCAAATCCGGTTCTGTCCGTCAGTTCTTCAAGACTTGAGCACTCGATCGGCAAAGACTCACAAACAGCTGATCCGGCTGCATCAGCTCCTTCCTCCTCAGCTGCAGCTTCCGTAGCCGCAGGCATTACGCCGTCAACCTGAAGATCATAACTGTCAGCAACCCGCTCTTCACCGGACAAATCGTTAGAAAAAGACCTGATCTGCTCTTCGTTAACATCACCGGCCGCTTCCGCTACTGTCTCATTTGATTTTGTCGCCGTCGATTTTCCAAGCGTTCCCATTAAGGCTCCGCCTATCAGGAGGACCAGAGCCGCGGCTGCCACGGCACTTATTATTCCTGAATATCTGCGGATACCGGTGATTGCAGCCCTCCTTGACGAAGCTGCAGTCTTTTCCATTGCCTCTTCTATATACTTGTCATCCACGTTGCTCATGGCACGGAGCAGACGCTTTGCCTCATCACTCTTAGCCATAGTAACCCTCACTCTCGAGCAGGGACTTCAAACTGTCCCTGGATCTTGACAGACTCATCTTCACTTTACTCTTACCAAACCCGAATTTATCAGCTATCTCGTTTACGGAATCACCAAAGAAGTATCTTCTCATAAAGATCTTACGTGCATCTGAAGGAAGTGTCGCAAGGAACTTATCGAGAATCCTCTTAAGCTCCTCATCATTGGAACCGTCATCAGTCGAAGACGCAGACTCATCGGGAATACACTCGGCAAGCTCATCGAGCACCATCGGGACTTCTCCCGCGCCGCGCTTGACTGCATGCATCTGATCATAACGGTCGAGAGAAAGATTGCGTGTAATCTTAACCAGAAATGAAGAGAATATGTTAGGTCTCGTCGGAGGAATGATGCTCCATGTCTTCATGTAAGTATCATTCTCACACTCTTCCGAGTCTTCATGACTCTTAAGGATGCCGAACGCAACACTTCGAAGAAGTCTTCCGTATTTATCGGCAGTACAGGTAATGGCCTGCTCGTTCCGCTCAAAATACATATCAATGATTAGCTGGTCATCCATGATTGACAAATCCTTTTGGTTTTCTCAAACCATATTATAGCACCCTCCTTTCACTAATTAAGACGGAAGGCATGCATTTAAGGTCACATAAGAATTACGGTAAGTTTTCGAAGTAAAAAAAGAACCGCATCAGCGGTCCTCTCTGTAGTAGTTAACACCTATTGCCGTCGGCGCGTTGCTCCTGCCGCTCTTCCTGCTCTTAATCGAACTTATGACGAGTACCAGAAGCGTCACGATAAACGGAAGCGCGGAGAACACCTGAGCGGGTACTGAAGACAGCCAGCCCATGGTCTTCGGGAATGTTGTCGCCAGAGGCATGTTATAGATCCTGAGCGTGTTGAAGAATCCGAATACGAACGTGCCGAGGATGGCGTGCATGGTTGACCAGTTTGCAAAGATTACAAGTGCGATGGCGATCCAGCCGTAGCCGTTGATCCAGCAGTTGCTGCCCTCGAAGGTGCCGCCCATGTTAAGACCCATGTAAAGGCCTCCAATCCCCATGATGCCGGAACCTGCCATAATGTGCAGGTACTTATAGAGCACGATGTTCACGCCGAGCGAATCGGCAGCTCCGGGGTTCTCACCGATTGCCCTGAGCCTTAATCCGAACGAAGTCTTCTCAAAATAAACCCATACGAGCACTGCGATGATAACGGCAAGATAAACGAGTATGTTATGTGAGAAGAAAGCCTTGCCAATGACCGGAATTTTGGAAAGAAGCGGGATGTTCAGATCCGATACCCCGGCTACAAGCCTTGTGCAGTCACGGTATACCGGCCAGTTCGCACCGAGACCGTTACCGACGAAGAAGTATACGGCTACACCGATCGTGGTAATGGTAAGACCTGTTACATTCTGATTAGCCTGCAAGGATATGGTGAATATGCAGAAGATCGCACCGACTAGCGCGGAAGCCGCGAAGCTTACCAGCAGAGCGACGGGCAGCGAATCAGCCCTGCAGCCTGCCAGGAAACCGAATACGGCACCTACGGCCATTGTTCCCTCTACACCCAGGTTAAGTGAACCCGACTTCTCGACGATGATCTCGCCGCATGTCGCATAGAGAAGAGGAATACTGTAGATGACAATGTTAAACAGGAACAGCGTTAATACTTCAATCATCGTTCTTGCCTCCCGTCCTTACGATCTTAAAGTGGCTGAAGAAACCGGCAGCGAGTATCGAGAACATGAACAGTCCCTGCATCAGATCGGCGAAGTTGTGGTCGATCTGTGAGTATGAAGCCGAAGCTGCCTGACAGCCGTACTGAAGCACGGAGATGAGAAGGCTTACCACTCCTATTACGGGAACGGAAAGGCGCGACAGCCATGCGACTATGACGCCGGTCCAGCCTACGTTGTTTGTTATGTCCGTGGATATTGTTCCTGAAGTAGCCGCAGCGAAAGCACCGGCAAGTCCGATAAGCGCCGCCGACAGGAATATCGTTCTGACAGTGATCTTATATACATTCATGCCCGCGTATCTTGCGGTATTGACGCTGTCTCCAACAACCGCGATCTCGTAACCCTGCTTCGTGCGCTTCAGATAGAAATACACGATAACGGCAATCGCGATGGAAGCGAGCACGGAATATAGGAGCTTGAAGTTTCCTATCGTAATGCCCTGCATGACGGCGTTCTCAGGGAACCTCGCGAAGACAGGCCTCTCGGAGTCGGTTCTTAAGAAGAAGTTCCAGTCCGCCTTAGTCTCGCCTATGTACTTGATGACGTAGAGCATGATGTAGTTAAGCATCAGCGTCACGAGTGTCTCGTTTGTGTTGAATTTTACCTTGAGGTGAGCCGTAATGAATCCGATAAGGCCCGCGGAAATAAACGCCGCGATGCACATGAGAAGGATGACGACGATGCGCGGCATGGAATCGCCGAGCTTAAATGCCACCCATGATGCGAATATCGCTCCGGTAATGAACTCACCCTCGCCTCCTATGTTCCAGAACTTCATCTTAAACGCGAGTGACAGCGCAAGCGAAGTGATAAGAAGAGGAACAAAGAGCTTAAGCAGACCCTCGATGCTCTTCGCAGGATAGTAGTTGCCGATAAGACCTATCGTCAGCATGTCTCTGTAGTAGACAACGGGATTGATCCCGAGTGAAGACAGGAAGATGCCTCCGAGCACAAATGACACCGCGATTCCTATAACATAGAGCAGGATCACGTTTACTATTCTCGTCTCTTTACGTCTGATTATCTTAAGTCTCATTGCTGCCCTCACTCATGTCGGTTGCTTCCTCCCACTCCTCTTCAGTGAATGCGGAGTCCTTCGCGATACCGGCCTTCTTACCGCCGACCTCAGCAAGCGAGATGGCGCCTGTCATCATGAGACCTATCTGTTCCTTCGTGGTCCTGTCTGCATGAACAACACCCTGGAGCTTACCGTGGCACATAACCATGATCTTGTCACAGAGTGCAAGCATTACATCGAGGTCCTCTCCTATGAAGAGGATGCCCACGCCCTTTTTCTTCTGTTCGTTAAGGATGTTGTAGATCATATACGACGAATTAATGTCGAGGCCTCTTACGGGATATGCAGTTATAAGTACATTGGGATTTGCCTTTATCTCACGGCCGAGAAGAACCTTCTGAACATTACCGCCGGAGAGTCTTCTTACCGGGGTCTCTATTGAAGGTGTCGCGATCTCAAGCATCTTGACTATGTCGGTTGCCTCCTGCTTCGCCTTCTTCCTGTCCACGAAGATGCCCTTAGTGTCGCTGTAATCCTTGAGTATGATGTTATCCGACACAGAGAGCGAAGGCGCGAGGCCCATACCTAGTCTGTCCTCGGGGATGAAGCTCATCGCGATTCCTGCCGCTGATATCTTCTTGGCACTCTTGCCTACGAGGTTCACGCCTTTATGTACGATCTTGCCTGAGTTTACCTTGCGAAGGCCCGTTATCGCCTCGCACAGTTCCTTCTGACCGCTTCCCGCGATACCTGCCACGCCCAGGATCTCGCCGCCTCTTATGTAAAAGCTCATGTTATCCACGGCAAGCGATCCTTCGTCGGAATTGACACTCAGATCTCTTACCTCGAGCAAAGGCTTCGTCTTCTCCATAACGGCGCGCTCGATCTTAAGATCGACCTTACGTCCGACCATGAGCTCCGTTAACTTTAGCTCGCTTGTAGTGGCTGACTCAACCGTATCGATGTACTCGCCCTTGCGAAGTACTGCTACACGGTCGGATATCTCCATGACTTCGTTAAGCTTATGCGTGATTATTATTATCGAGTGCCCGCTCTCCTTCATCTTCCTGCACACGTCGAAAAGCTTCTTCGTCTCCTGTACAGTCAGCACGGCGGTAGGCTCGTCAAGGATGATGACCTTCGCGCCGTAGCAGAGCACCTTTATTATTTCCAAAGTCTGTTTCTCCGAGACGGACATATTGGCTACGACCTTATAAGGATCGAGCTCGAATCCGAACTTGGAGGCAATCTGCTCTATCTGCTTATAGCGGTCCTTCTTAAGAACGAGACCGCTTCCCTTCTTCCCTATCCATATGTTGTCGGCCGCCGTAAACTTCTCGATCAGCTTGAAGTGCTGATGAACCATTCCGATACCGAGCTTGCCGGCATCGTCAGGCGATGATATGACGACCTTCTTACCATCCACAAAAATAGAACCGCTGTCGGGCGTATAAATGCCCGATAGCATGTTCATAAGAGTGGTCTTGCCCGAACCGTTCTCACCAAGAAGGGCAAGGATCTCACCCTTCTTAAGATTCAGATTGATGTTCTTGTTGGCAGCAACAGAGCCGAAGCTCTTGGATATATCCCTGAATTCTATTGCGTAATCAGTTGCTGCCATAATGTAATTCCTCAGTTATTAAGACTCAGCGACAACGCCGTCTACATAATAGTTCATGGAACCCTGGATAACGCTGTCATCCACGGAACCCTGTCCGCCGTCAACGATGATATTACCTTCATTATCCATGAGAGCCTGACTTACCTGCTCTACTGTAACAGATCCTGCCTCGCCGGAGAATACGAGAGCCGTACCGGAGAATACATCCCACTCGCCGGATACCATGAGGTTCCTTGCAAGCTCGATAGCTTCAGCAGCCTCGGGAGCGTTGTTGTCAGTAAGAGGAGAGATGTCTACCATACCCTCGTTAAGACCGCCGTAGTAGTTACCGCCGATGTTTGTGAAGAAATCAGCAGCGGAAGCCTCGTTCATTGCAGTCTCTATAGCGAGCTGATAGTAAACATTCCAGTTCCATACAGGTGCTGTGAGATGTGCATCGGGAGCATCACTCGCCATGTCGGAGTTGTATCCGCATCCGTATACGCCCTGCTCCTGAGCTACGATCTGAGGCTGAGCTGAATCGCAGTGCTGTGCGATGACTCCGCAGCCGTATGTGGAAACAAGAACCTCTGCAGCCTGACGCTCAAGTTCCTGATCGCCCCATGTGTAGATCTCGTTAACATGAACTACTGCATCGGGGTTAACTGCACGTGCACCGAGTGCGAAAGCATTGATACCGGAACATGTCTCGGCATACTCTGTTCCCCATGCAGAAACATAACCGATGTTGTTATTGCCAATCTCGAGAGACTTGTAGCCTGCAGCGATACCTGCGAGGTAACGTGCCTGATAGATACGGCCGAAGTAGTTATTGAAGTTTCTGTCGTTGGAAAGATAACCTGTAGCGTGGCAGAAAACGATGTCGGGATACTCTTCAGCGGCCTCTGCAAAAGCGTTGATATAACCGAAGCTGATACCGAAGATGATGTCACATCCCTGACCTGCAAGCTGCTCAATCGCTGTTCTTACCTGCTCGTCGTCCTCAGGAACGTTGTCCCTGATCTTAAGATTTGTCTCTGTGTTAAGACCAAGAGCCTCCATAGCCTTTACGATGCCCTGGTGATGAGCATATGTATAACCTGCATTGTCATTCTGGCTGTTGATGTAGATTGCACCTACGATAAAATCGCTTGCACCTGCACCGCCTGCCTCCGCATTGCTCTCAGAAGCAGCAGTGCCGCAGCCTGTAAACAGAGCCGCACACATAACTACTGAAGCAACGATCAAAGAAAGTAACTTCTTCATTTAATCCTCCATCTCATACTTGTTATTTATATGCACTTCAAATACACATCAAATGAATGCCGGTAATTACTCAGCTTCTGAAAACTACCTTCCCGTCTTCCATCGATTCGATGAGGGCAAGTGACTCGACCCTGATTCCTTCTTCCCTTAAGAGGTCTCCTCCGCCCTGCTGACACTTCTCGATAGCGATGAGAGCGCCTGCGAGCGATGCACCTGCAAGTTCAACGATATGGATAAGACCGTTAAGGGCATTGCCCTTGGCAAGGAAATCGTCGCAGACAAGAACAATGTCATCAGGCTTGATGAACTCCTTGCTTACTACGATATCGAAAGTCTTCTGGTGAGTATAAGAATAAACCGACGTCTTGTAGAACTCGCCGGTAACATTGGTTGCCCCGTACTTCTTGGCAAAGACCATTGGAACGTGCAGCTGCTGAGCGACTGCAAAAGCGATAGCGATACCCGATGCCTCGACAGTGAGAACCTTGGTGACGCCTGCATCCTTGTAAAGACGCGCGCCCTCTTCTCCCATCTTAGTCATGAAATCGGTGTCGATCTGCTGATTAAGAAAGCTTCCCACCTTTAAGATATTGCCGGGGAACACTTCGCCTTCGTTAACGATCTTGTCTTCGAGCGCCTTAACGGGGACCACCTTCTCTCAATGAAAATACCCTGTAATTGTAGATTGCAGGGCATTTCATGTCAACGAATAAATATAACAATTTTATCTGACGAATTACTCTTCCGAAGTCTCCGTCTTCTCTTCCGAAGTCTCGGAAGAAGATTCCGCCTCGGGCTTTGCTTCAGCAGCTGCTTCATGCTTTGTCTCAGCCTTGGAAGCTTCAGCCTTCGCCTTCGCTTCCTCTTCAGCCTTTGCTTTGGCTTCAGCTTCCTCCTTGGCCTTCTGCTCGGCCTTGGCCTTAGCCTCTGCCTTCTTCTGCTCAAGGATCTTATCTGCGAGCTCAAGATCACCCTCGGCCTCATATATAGCTTCGAACTCGGGTCCGTCAACCTTGTAATTCTCTACAAGTCTCTTGGCAAGACCTTCAACAGTGCTTCTCTTCTCCTCGAGGATCCTCTTTGTATCCTCGTAACACTCATTGATGATCCTCTGGACTTCCTTATCGATCTCATAAGCGGTTGAATCGGAATAGCTCTGAACCTGACCGAACGACTGTCCTACGAATATCTCCTCGTTGTCGCTTCCGAATACCATGTTGCGGAACTTGGGAGACAGACCGAATCTTTTTACCATCGCGGTTGCTATCCTGTTGCAGGACTGAAGGTCTGAAGCAGCGCCTGTGGATATCTCTCCGAGGAAAATCTCTTCAGCGGCTCTTCCGCCGAGTGACATCCTGATATTGTCGAGAAGCATCTTCTCCGTATAGTAATCGAGGTCCTCAACAGGCTTATATGCAGTAAATCCGCCGGCCTGACCTGCAGGAATGATTGTTACACGGTCGACCTTCTCATAATCGGAAGTCGCACGGAGCACGATCGCATGTCCGGACTCATGATAAGAAGTGAGTCTCTTGACCTTGTCTGTAAGCTTCTTGGAATTCTTCTCGGGACCCATCATTACACGGAAAGTCGCATCGTTGATCTCAAGAGGAGTGATCTCCTTCTTATTGCGTCTGGCGGCAAGAAGTGCAGCCTCATTGAGGAGGTTCTCAAGATCAGCACCGGTAAAACCTACTGTGGACAGAGCAACTTCGCGGAGCGATACATCATGGGAGATGGGCTTGCCTTTGGCATGGATCTTAAGGATCGCCTCACGCTCATCAGCATCAGGAGGATTAACCATGATCCTTCTGTCGAATCTTCCGGGTCTTAAGAGAGCCGGGTCAAGTACGTCAACACGGTTAGTAGCCGCGATGACGATAATATTAGTATTAACATCGAATCCGTCCATCTCAACGAGGATCTGGTTCAGTGTCTGCTCACGCTCGTCCTGTCCGCCGCCGATACCGGAACCTCTCTTACGTCCTACGGCATCGATCTCATCGATAAAGATAACGGCAGGAGCTGCCTTCTTGGCATCAGCGAAAAGGCTTCTTACACGGGAAGCACCTACACCGACGAGCATCTCTACGAAGTCGGAACCCGAGATGTAGAAGAACGGGCAATTAGCTTCGCCTGCGACTGCTCTCGCAAGCAAAGTCTTACCTGTACCCGGAAGTCCGTAGAGAAGAACACCCTTAGGGATCTTCGCACCGAGCTCCTTATACTTCTTGGGGTACTTCAGGAAGTCAACGACCTCCGACAGCTCCTCCTTCTCCTCGACAGAGCCTGCGACATCAGTGAACTTGACCTTGATCTCGTTGGGGCTTGTAAGCCTTGCCCTGTTATTACCGAATGAGAATACGCTGTTGCCGTCCTTGGTCTGTCTGTTGAGGTTGACGAATATGACGACCGCCAGAACGCCGAGTCCGATGATGGAGAGCGTATTGAGGATCATCGTCCAGTCAATAGGCTCCTTGTAGTTATAGGAACTGATAAGACCTTCACTCTTGTACTCCTCGAGCTTCTGGATCAGGTCATCAACATACTCGTAAGGTACATTCTGTGTAATCTGCTGTGTCGCGCCTGACAGATCCTTATACTCGACCGTTACGGAAGTACCGTTTACATCGACCTGGTTGATCGAATAATCGCGGTTCTCGATGATATCAACTACATCGGAAAGAGTAGTCTTATCTGCGATGCCGTTCCTGTTGCCGAACAGCACTGTCGAGAATACAAGAAGCAGGGCGATAAGCACAAAGTAGAATATCGCTGTTGTCCCGATCCTCGGCGGCCTGTTTACAGGCGGCCTGGAAGAATCGTTATGATTGGAATTATTACTCATTATCCGTCCTCACTATCATTATGTCTTTAAATTGGCGATACTTGCCGTCATAATCAAGGCCGTATCCGACGACAAACTCATCAGGAATCGTGAAGCAGTTATAATCCGGAACCAGATCATTAACCCTTCTTGACGGCTTATCAAATGCGGTACATATCTTTATGGACTTGGGTTCCCTCATCTGAAGCATCTCGCGAAGCTTCTTCAAAGTTCTGCCCGTATCTACGATATCTTCAACTATCAGGACATTCTTGCCCGATATGTCAGTTGTTATATCCTTCTTGAATATGAAGTTGCCCGTGGACTTTGTTCCTTCATAACTTGAGATCTGAACAGTATCTATCTTATCAACCGGGATAGTAAGTTCTCTTACAAGATCAGCCGTAAAGATGAATGCGCCCGTGAGCACACTTATGACAACAATGGACTCACCGTCATAGTCACGGCTTATCTTATCAGCGACTTCCTTAACCTTAGCCTTGATCTCTTCTTCAGAGATCATGAGATCGAACTTATCCACCCTGGTCTTCCTTTCTGATTATCTCAAGCCTGATGAGCTTCCCGCCATTTCTTCCGGTATTCTCCTCAAGCCACCTGCTTCGGGAGTTGGATGATATGAACCCATCCGCGTGCCCGAGACCCGGGATCCACAGAAGCTTACCGCCTGAACTCGCCGCGATAAGATGGCTTCTTGCATCCCTCGGAACCTTCATATCCGACATGAGCTTACCAAGGCTTGCCTTATGCGCACTGCCGGCTTTAAGAAAGTCTCCTTCCGCCGGAATCGTCCCGATATTAATGACTTTCTCGGGGCAAATCCACGAAAGAGTATTATATACTATCGATTCGTTATTCTCAACGACAGATGCCTCGATTGAAATACCTGAATCAGGCAATTTTAGGGTTTTGGGGCCCTCAGACAGCTCGTCTAGACTGATTGTCACGCCAAAATCCCCTGGAACCGCCGGAAAACCCAGGAAACACGAGATGGCACAGCTTATGCCGGCAGGACCTTCTTCGCCGTAAAAGCCGAGAAGTCCTTCCACAGTAAGTGCCCCCCTGCCGAAAGGCAGATCGGCATAGTGTGTCCCGCCCTTAAGGGACGTAAGCTCCATAACTATCGCGGTGTGCTTCATCTCAAAGTCGGTAAGATTCCCGAATGATTCCAGCCAGTAAAGCCTTATGACACGCGAGCTTATCGCAGGATGAAGTTCATTAAGCCCTTCCGAACGGATGAATATGTATCCGCCTTCCCGGATCTTCAGATCTTCATATGCCTTCATAGCCTCCGAACTTAAGAAATCCTCATCCGAGGACAGAAGCGTATAGGTATCAAATATGGCTTCCTTCGGGTCCTTTACCGAAGCTTCCGCTATTACAGGGAATATCTCATTACGCCACTTATTCCTCGTAAAGTCAGTATGAAGATTAGTCTCATCGGTCGCATATTCCAGTCCCCTATCAGACAGATACTGAAGGATCTCGTCCTTCGTAACCTCGATAAGAGGCCTTATGACATATTCCGTCGACCCCATGGCAGTCAGGCCTTCAAGACCGGAGCCTCTGAACAGATTCATCATGAAGGTCTCAGACAGGTCCCCGAGGTGATGCGCCGTCGCTATCCTCGCCCCTGTTCTTGGTATGTTAAGTTCCCGGCACGCCGAATCGGCCATATCGTCAAATGCCCGGTACCTTAATATGCGGCCTGTCTCCTCGAGCCCTCTTCCAAGCTTTGCTGCCTCCGTCTTAACATCGTAATGATAAGCCTTAAACGGAATATCCAAAGTCTCACAAAGCTTACGGGACAATTCCTCATCATAGGGAGCCTCGTCGCGAAGCCCGTGATTTACATGCACGGCATATATATGCGGGAAATCCTCCCTTCCGCTTCGCAATTCCGCCAGCAGTGCAACAAGAGCCACGGAATCGGGACCGCCGGAAAGTCCCGCCACTATACACGAAACACCGACAAATAAACCTTTGCCGGTGCAGTATTTCTCAACTTTATCCTTAAAAATCGTCATAGGAACCCTTCGGGAAGATCATCGTTGCTGTCGCTGAAGAAAGCTTCATTGTCACTCTGATCCATCGGTTCATCCGGAATGTCATATCCCGGCGGTACGTCATCAGGCCCCGGATCATATGAAGGTTCCTCGGGCATGCCCTCATCGAACTTGTAATCGGCAGATGAGGCATCGGATGACTTGGTCCTTGTATATGCGGACTCTCCCATCGGATCGACGGGATCATCCTTCCTGGGAGCTTCAAAGAACATGGTCTTCTCGCCGTACCACTTAACATAGGCCGTATCTGTCTGACCGTGTCTGTTCTTGGCTACGATAAGCTGCGCCTCCTCGATCTTGGATCTCTCAGAAGCATCCTTCTTCTTCGTGTAGTAGGAAGGTCTGTGAATAAAGATTACGGAGTCGGCATCCTGCTCGATTGCACCGGAATCTCTGATATCAGCAAGACCCGGAATGTGATCGTCATCTTCCCTGTTCTCAGTTCCTCTGTTGAGCTGTGACAGAGCGATAACAGGAACCTCGAGTTCCTTGGCAAGTACCTTAAGCGAACGGCTGATCGCAGCAATCTCGTTCTGTCTGGAACCTGAGGACTTCTCAGGGTATGTAAGAAGCTGAAGGTAGTCGATGATTACCAGACCGATATGAGTGGTCGTATTGAGCTCCTTGCACTTCGAGAGGATGTCCATGGGGTTCGTATCCGTCTTCTCGTCGATATAGATCGGCAAAGTGGACAATTCTCTTAACGTCCTCTCCAGTGAAGCATCTTCCTCACGCGTAATGTCCGCACGGGTAATGCTCTTGAAGCTTACATCGGACTTGGCCGCGAGGATACGGTTAAAGATCTCGCTCTTACTCATCTCGAGGGAGAAGATCGCTACAGTCTTGTTAAACATCTCTGCTACATTTGTAGCGACATTAAGAACGAACGCCGTCTTACCCATACCGGGTCTCGCGGCGATGATATTGACCGTTCCGGGCTTAAATCCGCCCGTGATCTGATCAAGGTAAGAGAATCCTGTCTTGATGGCAGTACGCTCTCCGTTGCCGAAGGCAATCTGCCTTAACTCCTCCATGCTTCGCTTGGCGATGGAACCTAATATCTCGAATCCTGTGGTATCGTCCTTCGTCTTAAGCATGTTGAGTCTCGCGATACCGAGATCGACAATGTCATTAACGGATGATTCCCTGTTAACGGCCTTCTTCTCGAGATCCTTAATGGTGGATATGAGCTTCCTCGACTGACAGTTCTTAAGAACGACGTCAACATAGCTCTCCAGAGCCGACATGACGCAGGAACTGTTCGCGACATCGAATACATACTGATCGCCGCCCGCCTTGTCGCTAACACCCTTGCTTACAAGCTTCTCACAGACGGTAAATCTGTTTACCTGCGAACCTTCGATGTAAAGCTCGCTTATCGCTTCAAAGATCAGGGCGTTGCGGCTGTCGAAGAAATCACTCGATACGAGTGTCTTCATGACGGAGCTCTCGAGAGCCTCCTTGTTCCTCATACACAGGGAAAGGACGGCCTTCTCGGCTTCCATCACGTTATATGAAGCGGTCTTATCGACTCCCGCGAGATTGTCGTTAAGATCCCTCTCGGACATCAGAGAGCCTCAACCTCGACGTTGATCTGGCAAGATACCTTGGGATGGAGCTTGATCCTGACACCGAATGTTCCGACCATCTTGATGGGGCTCTCGATGACTACCTGCTGCTTCTCGATATCGTATCCGTTCTTCTTAAGAAGGTCGGATACATCGGCATTAGTAACGGCACCATAAAGCTTGCCGCCCTCGCCGCTCTTCATCTTCAATGTGAATGACTTGCCTCCGAGATCCTTCTTAAGATCCTCGGCAGCCTGCAAAGCTCTCTTCTCGTGCTCAGCCTGAGCTCCCTGCTTGAGCTTTACTTCATTAAGATTCGCTACTGTGGATTCCTTGGCAAGCTTCTTCTTGAGAAGGAAATTCCTTCCGTAACCGTCGCTGACCTCAACGACCTGGCCTTCCTTGCCTACACCCTTAACGTCCTGTAAAAGAATAACTTTCATAATTCCTCCGGGTAATAAAAATCGGGCACCCTCAGGATGCCCGATAATTATATACTATCTTTGATACTTTTGCGATGATCTAGTCATCAGTTAGCATCGTAAGGGAGAAGTGCTACCTGGCGGGCACGCTTGATAGCTGTTGTGAGTTCCCTCTGGTGCTTAGCGCAAGTACCTGTCATTCTTCTGGGGAGGATCTTGCCTCTCTCAGAGATGAACTTACCAAGGCGTGCTGTATCGAGGAAATCGATCTGCTCAACCTTATCTGCACAGAAAGCACATGTCTTCCTTCTGTTTCTTCTGGGTCTCATCGGGCTTCCGCCAAACTCGCGGCCGGCCTTAGGTTCTCTAACATTGTTCTCAGCCATTTGTTTTACTCCTTAAAAACTGATGTTACCCGTATCGTCGTCGATAGGGAATGGAAGACTCAGTTCATCGTCGGAACCCGTAAACGATGTTGTATCGTCGGGCATGTCAGGAACGATCTGCTTATTGGGGGCTACGGGAGCCTGAGAAGCTGTTCCTGCAGATGAACCCTGCTCGGGGTAAGAAGGTCTGGAATAACCGCCGTTGTTATAGTTATTGCCGCCGGAGCGCTGGGCTGTTCCGTTGCTGCCGTTGCCGTTGCTCGCGGAATCAACGAACTCTGCCTCATCTACAACTACATCGGTTACATAACGCTTCTGTCCGTTCTGGTCATCATAGGATCTGGTCTGGATATTACCGACGATAGCAATCTTCGAACCCTTATGGAAATAAGTGCTTATGAAGTTGGCTGTCTGTCTCCATGCTACGCAGCTGATGAAGTCTGCCTGGCGCTGACCGTTCTGATCCTTGAACTTCCTGTCAACTGCAAGAGTAAATCTGCAGACAGTTGCCTGTGAGGAAGTATTCCTGACCTCAGGATCCTTAGTAAGTCTTCCGATTAAAATAACCTTGTTCATGTTCTCTCCTCCGTAATCGGGATTTTACTCACCGACGCGGACAATTAAGAAACGCAGAACGCCTGTTGTGATCTTGAGAACACGCTCAAGCTCTCTGGGGAACTCGACAGGAGCTGTGAAAAGAACCTTAAAGTATGTTCCTTCCTTAGCATCATTGATCTCGTAAGCAAGCTTCTTTGTTCCGAGATTGTCGAGAGCATCAACTGTTCCGACCTGACCGATCTTGGACTGAATGTTCTCTACGATAGAGTTAACAGTCTCCTCACCGGCAGCAGGATCGAGAACTACAACCAACTGATACTGATTTGCCATAGTATTCACCTCCTTATGGACATTAGGTCCGGTACCTCGTACCGAACAAGGATATGCGCTCATAAAAGCGCGATGGTAAGAATATCACAGCAAAAGCCGTTAAGTCAAGTTACTCTCTAAATCAGTAATTATCTCGCGTCAATTCAAAAATCGTTTTGAGATAATTATAGACACCCGAAGAGTTTTTGTCTACGAATTTCGAACAATTGTTTTGTTACAATTTCAGCAGAAACGCTTCGCGTTGAGATCCTTGATGATATACGGGAACAGTATTTCCAGCCAGGCCTTCAAAGCGGACACCGTATGTAGGTAGACGTCCGCCTCCTGCCCCTTCGGATCTCTTATGGAGATCGATGCGACCCTTCCGTCCTCGCCTCTCATGACAAGGCCCTTGGATGCCATGTATGAACTTAAGGAGAACACCCTTCCCTCTAGGTCAGGGTAGGCATTCAGTATCTCGAACGCCTGCGCGTCGCTTATCGTCAGCACGAGATCATTGGAATCGTATATGGACACCTCCGCGTGCCTGCTTATGTGGTGGGTAACAGTTCCGCCCGTGACCTTGGTGAAGGCCTCGCATGTAAGCGCATCAGGCTCTCTTCCCTCCTCCGCATAAAGACCTGCGGACTCGGCGTAAAGCTCCACGCCTATTTTCACGTCGTCAGCGGAACAGAAAGGTCCCTTGCGCCTTATAAGATCGGTAAAAAGGCCTTCGCAGACAGCACCGAGATTTACGTCGTCATCGCTTACGAACAGAACGGAAGACGTGAACACATCGTCAAAATAATCGAGCGGCACTTCATTTCCGCCCTCACCCAGAGCCTCGTAAGCCCTTGAGGGAACGTCGTCACCCTGAAGCCCCGCGGCTTTCGAGAGGCGGTTCATGTAAGCAACTTCAAGCCCGTCGCCCTTGAACCCTGCGGCAAGTATCACGTCCACCTCCTGCCTGTCGAGGAGCCTTAACCCGTCGAAAAGGCAGTGTGAAGCAGCTTCCACATCAGAAGTGTCGCCGTAGGAGTAGAACTCGAGGTGCGCCGAGAGTATGTCGTCTCCCGCCATGGAAGCGAGAGTCCTGACCTCGTCACCCGCGAAGATTCCTATTCTCGCAGCAGGATTGCCCTTCAATATCTCCTGAGCCTTCAAAATGAACGGCGATGCCATTTCGAAGAGCTTCTGCTTCTGCTCATCGGTAAGGTCCTCGGCATAAGGGTCGATGGCCTCACAGTCCTCGGGCAGCGTAATGATAACGACCTCGCAGCCCGGAGCATAATGTCTGTATTTCATTCCGGGCGAAGAAGGAACCTGTCCCTTGCCCAAAGCACCCGCATACTCGGTGTGAGTCTTAAGAGCCTCGTCAATCATGGCACTCGTGACGGCGCCCGGACGAAGGATGACCGGAACCTCACCAGTCGCGTCGACGACGGTTGATTCAAGTCCGACCTGACACTCACCTCCGTCTATGATTCCGAACACATATCCGTCCATGTCGTTTCTTACATGAAGAGCCGTAGTCGGAGATGGACTTCCGGAAAGATTCGCGGAAGGAGCTGCAACCGGACAGCCTGCAAGCTTCAGGAATCTGTTGCAGAGAGGATGCGACGGCATTCTTATTCCAACCGTATCAAGCCCCGCCGTAACGGCTGATGGGACTTTATCGGATTTTCTCATGATGACAGTAATGGGACCCGGCATGAATGCATCCATAAGAGCCTTTGCCGCAGAAGTTACCTCGCTTACGAGCTCATCAATCTGGGACTTATCCCATATGTGGACGATCAGAGGATTATCGCCGGGTCTTCCCTTCGCCTCGAATATCCTTCTAACCGCATTCTCATTCAGGGCATCGGCTCCGAGTCCGTAGACTGTTTCCGTCGGGAAACCGACGACCTCACCGTTCCTTATGGCTTCCGCGCATTTGGCGAGCCCCTCATCGTCTGAAGAGCTTACGAATAACGTGTCATATATCTTCTTTCTGTCCATCATGAACCTTCCTGTTCTTTC
Organism: uncultured Eubacteriales bacterium; assembly: GCA_900314745.1. Classification (GTDB taxonomy): domain Bacteria; phylum Bacillota; class Clostridia; order Saccharofermentanales; family Saccharofermentanaceae; genus Saccharofermentans. The sequence continues at coordinate 81,842 of OMWK01000006.1, forward strand.
TTAGCTGCGAGATCGACCGTCAGTGCATCGACTATCTCGTCGAGGTCTCCGTTTAATATGTCGTTGAGCTTATAGAGCGTAAGTCCTATTCGGTGGTCGGTAACTCTTCCGTCGTGATAATTATAAGTCCTTATCCTCTCGGATCTGTCACCCGTTCCGACCTGCTCACGTCTTGTCTGGTCCTCGGCATCCTTGTCGCCCGACTTGGCAAGAGCCCACAGACGCGACTGCAGAACCGCCATCGCCTTGTCCTTGTTGGCAAACTGGGATCTCTCATCCTGACACTGAACTACGATTCCCGTCGGAAGATGGGTAATCCTTATGGCTGATGACGTCTTGTTGATATGCTGACCGCCCGCACCCGAGGATCTGTATCTGTCGATCTTAAGGTCATCGGGATTGATGACAACATCCGTAGCGTCAGCTTCCGGAAGAACCGCCACGGTAGCAGTGGATGTATGTATCCTTCCTCCCGATTCTGTAACTGGCACGCGCTGTATCCTGTGAACGCCGCTCTCGAACTTAAGGCGGCTGTAGGCGCCCTGGCCGTTAACCTCGAATACGATCTCCTTATATCCGCCAAGCTCGGTGTCGTTGTAATCAACAACGCTCAATGAATAACCGTGTCTTGCCGCATATCCCTGATACATCTTATAGAGAGTCGCAGCGCACAATGCCGCTTCCTCGCCGCCGGCGCCGGCCCTGATCTCCATGATTACCGACCGCTCATCCCTCGGATCTTTGTCCGCGAGCATGATGACCAGCTCCGCCTCACTCTCCTCAAGTCTCATCTTGCCTTCGGAAAGCTGCTGGGATGCGAGCTTCTTGATATCCTCATCCTCGTCCTTAAGAAGTTCAAGAGCCTCTTCGATCTCATTCTTCGCGTCAAAATACTTCCTGACCGCCTCCGCCTTGGGAGTGATCTCGGAAAGCTCTTTGCTGAGCTTAAGATATCTGTCCTGATCCGCGATAACGGAAGGATCGGACATGGACGACAAAAGCTCGTCGTAACGCGATGTTATCGAAGCTGCCTTAACCTCATCAAGCGGCATCTGCCGTTTCCTCCAAAGTAATAGTCTCTTCAGTTTCCGAAGTTTCTTCCGTCTCAGATACTGCCGGCAGATCGGTTACCGTTACGATCGCAGGATTCAGCAATGAACTTCTTATAAACTCCAGAAGCGCGTCCGCATACTCACGTCCGCCGGTAGATACTATACCCGGGTCTATAGGATTATCAAGCGGATATCTCGATATCTCGAAGAACATCGTCGCATTCTCATCGTAATCCTTATGAATGAGAATGAGATAATCCCTGAACACATCGATGTTATTTCTTCCTATGAGAAGCACCGGCACGTGGTTATTGACGGAACTGTCCTGTATAGCGGAAAGTGCTGCTTCAGGAAGCTCGTCAGAAGTATTAATGACGATCATCATATACGGTGCGTAATCCCTCTGCTCGATATGCTCCAGGATCTGGCCGTCCTCATCGTAATTCGTAAAACCGACACTTCCCTCCGCGACCGGAAGGTTTGTGGAATCAGCGGCTCCGGGGGCAATCACCGTAACATGATCCGATATGCCGTCCATGTATTCAGGGAGTTCGCCGATCCAGTAAATGTGGTAATCAAGCTCATTCAAGGCCGCCGTCAGTTCCTCTGTCCTCTCGACGCTTTGAAGTTCGGTATAGCTCTCGTCGACGTCCCTGACCTTGAACATCATGTAGAACACGACGATGCCGACGATAAGCAAGAATATGACGATGAGGACCGGATTACGTCCGTTCATAGAAAGGCTCCGCGTCCTTAATGGCCTGCTTTACAAAGTCTTCGCAGGTATCCGCCGTTATGGGTTCAACTCCCTGAAGATAAGGAGTCAGGAATCGCCCGAATGTATCGAGAAGGTACTTCTTCTCCTCTCCTTCAGCGCTTGTCTCAACACCCAGAAGCCACTTCATGGTCTTCCTGTCGGGAGTCGTAAGAAGTCTTACATATACACGGCTGATGCGCTCTTCGTCCCTGCAAAATTCCGCGATCATCTCACGAAGCTTAGGCGGGTATGACTCGGGTTTGGCAACGACCATGTCGAGTGCATCGTCTGCCCCCGGAACGCCCATCTGCTCCTTAATCGAATTGATGAGTTCCTTTCCGAATATCACCTCGGCTGCACCGGGGTTGATTATCATTCCGTCGAGCCTTAACTTATCCTGCAGAACTACTTCCATCAGATCTTCAAAAGTCGCCTTAACGCCCTTCTGATTCTCGTCCTTTACCGATGTCTCGAAGGAACCCGTATCCGAATACGCAACTACAAATCTTCTTCCCTTATTGTCACCTACGGCGTGGAAACTGTATCTTCCGTCACGCGTGGTATCCACGGGAACTATAAAGCAGGACGCAGCAGCGAGCTTTAAGACCTCCAGCATTTTCGCCGGGGTCCTGTCCTGTCTCATCTCGTGCATGAGCTTAAGAAGCTCATCGTTTCTTATCTCTTCGTGTATAAAGATGTCGCCGGCCATATTTACCTCTATCCAACATTAAACGCCGTAATGCACAGCGCTATCATAACAGGAAGAGTGAAAACCATAAAGACCAGGGACAAAGCTACCGTCCTCGCGCAGAACTTAGGCGCACAGTCGTACCTCTCGGAATAGATAACGCTCATGGTACCCGAGGGGAGCGCCGTCATTATGATGAGCGTAACGAGAGTGGAAGGCAGCACTACTACAAACTTCTTTATCATGATCATGGCTAGCGTCATCAGCGCCGGGAAGAGCACGAGTCTCAGAAAGCACACGGCATACGACTTCCCGTCAGCGAAAAGCTTCTTCACGTCGATCGTGGATAAAGTGGAGCCCATGATTATCATCGACAGAGGGAAAGTCATGTTGCCGACGAGGTCAACGGCATGAACTACAGCCGCCGGGGCTCTCCACGGAACGACAAACAGAATGATCGCCGCTATGGATGCTAGTGAGACAGTATTCAGGTATTCGTTCAAAGACGGCTTTCTTCCCGAGAGAAGATGCACTCCGTAGGTGTAGAAGAATACGTTATAGACCAGGTTGTAGATGGCAGAAAGAAGAAGTCCGGGATCACCGAACAGCGAATACATTATGGGCATTCCGACGAAGCCTGTGTTCGCGAATACCGAAGTCGTGATGAATACGCGCTTCTCCCCGTCCGCGAACTTCGTCTTCCAGATAACCAGTCTTAAGACAACCAGCGACAGGAGATAATAGATACCGGAGCCAAGTGCTACGGCACCTATGGACCTTAACATGTCGGCGGAGTACTGATATTGGCTCGATGACAGAATTGAGAAAGGAAGAACGGCCTTAAGCAGAAGATCGTTGAGGACCATCCTGCCTCTGTCGTCGATAACCTTCTTCTTCGTAAGGAAGAATCCGAGAAGAAGGACTATAGCCATCTCGAAGAAGATTATGTAAAGTTCGTTCACTTAGACCCCTTTCCGGAAGCCACTTCAGAAGCCCTAACGGCTCTCTTGTACTCTGCAAGAAGCTTTCTTGCCTCAGTCGAAGATCTCATCGGCCTGTAGACGCTGCTCGCCTTATAAAGGCGCTCAACCTCATCCAATGATTTATAGAATCCGGATGTAAGACCTGCGAGCATTCCGACACCTGTGGCCGTCATCTCATCCGATCTCGCTCTGGTTATTGTTACACCGAGAAGGTCAGCCTGAAGCTGCATCAGGAATTCACAGGCACAAACGCCGCCGTCCACCTTCATGTGTGTGGAAGTGATTCCCGTATCGCTCATCATGAGGTCAACGAGCTCCGTCACCTGATATGCGATGGACTCGATTGCTGCCCTTACTATGTGATTTCTGCCGGTACCGCCTGTAAGGCCGGTTATTATTCCACGAAGCTCAGGATTCCAGTAAGGAGCACCGAGACCCGAGAATGCGGGAACAAGGTATACCCCTGCGTTATCCTTCAAGGATTTGCATATGCCGTCACACTCAGAAGGATCGCTTATAAGTCCAAGCTGATCTCTAAGCCATGTGATGACCGAACCGCCCTGGAACACGCTTCCTTCGAGTGCATATACCGTCTGTCCGTCATAAGACCACGCAGCCGATGTCAGAAGACCGTTATCCGAGAACTGCGGACGCGTGCCGATGTTCATAAGGGTGAAGCAGCCCGTTCCGTAAGTCGTCTTGGAAGAGCCCATCTCGAAGCAGCCCTGACCGAACAGAGCCGCAGCCTGGTCTCCCGCGACAGCATTGATGTGTATGCCATTGAGCTTCTTCAAAGCGTCTATCTCATTCTTAAGAAGACCTAACTCCTGAAGCTCCGTCTCATTGATGCTGATCTCACCGAAGTCGGTGCACGAAGGAACGGGATCTGCGAGGGTTCTCCTCGGAATCTCAAACAGCTCGAGCATGTCATTCGAGTAGTCGAGCTTGTTTATATCAAAGAGCATAGTCCTCGAGCAGTTGGAATAATCGCTTAAGAAATTCTTCCTGCCCGTGAGCATATAGACAAGATATCCGTCGACCGTACCGAAGAGGAGTTCTCCGGAGAGTGCCGCCTTCTCGGTACCCGGGATATTCTCGAGTATCCATCTCATCTTGGTTGCGGAGAAATACGGGTCGATACGAAGGCCGGTGATATGGGATATCTCCTCCTTCTTCCTCTGAATGCTCTCACGCCTGCAGATATCCGCCGTGCGCCTGCACTGCCAGACTATCGCATTGCAGTAAGGCCTTCCCGTGCTTCTCTCGAAAGCAATTACGGTCTCTCTTTGGTTAGTGATAGCAACGCTGTTGATCTTAACATTGGGGTTATTCTGCAGAATATCCGCCATAGTCATCAGAACAGAAACATAGAGTTCTGAAGCATCGTGCTCAACAAAGCCCGGTGCCGGGTAATGCTGTTCTATCGTTACGGCTGAAGACTTGATTATGCTTCCGTCCTTCCCGAGAAGGAAAGCCTTAGTCGAAGTCGTACCCTGATCTACGGCAAGTATGTATTCTTTCAAAGCAGTCACCTTCTGTATAGTCTGTTAAGCTCCCTGTACCAGTCATCATCAAGTGAATCGAGATCCTCCTTGGTGAACCTGATCCTCCAGTTACCCTCGGGCGTTCCCGGGATATTCATTCTGGTATCGCCGCCGTATCCGAGCATATCCTGAATAGGAATTATGACCGTATTGGCGCAGCTTGCCCAGAGTGTCTTAATGATAGCACGGCAGGACTTGGATTTCACTCCGCCGTCACCCCAGTTATCGCCTTCGAATCCGCAGTACTTGAGGCACTCGCGGCGTTCGTTGTCCGAAGCCTCCCAGAGCCATCCGAGGAGAGTGTTGTTATCGTGTGTTCCCGTGTAGGCAACGCAGTTCTGCACATAGTTATGAGGCAGATAAGAGCTGTTGTCATTGGGGTTAAATGCGAACTGCATGATCTTCATTCTGGGAAGATCGACTTCATTGAGGAAAGACTCGAGATCGGGTGTAACCTCACCAAGATCCTCTGCAATGAGTCTGGACCTGTCACCGAATGTCTCATCGAAGACCTTGAAGAAATCCATCTTCGGTCCCTCTACCCACTTACCTGTCTTAGCAGTCTTGGAGCCCGCGGGAACCTCCCAGTAAGACGAGAAAGCTCTGAAGTGATCGATCCTTATGATGTCGTAGAGCTTAAAGTTCTCCTTTAATCTCTCCATCCACCAGGCATAGCCTGTCTCCTTGTGCTTCTTCCAGTCATAGATGGGGTTGCCCCAGAGCTGACCGTCAGCAGAGAAATAATCCGGAGGAACACCGGCACCGCACTCGAAGACAACGTCCTCGTAGTCCTTATCGGGATCCTTGTCGGGATTCTCCTTGATCCACGCCTTACGGCATGCCTTCTTCTGTGCATCGGTAGCCATCTTAAACAGATCTCTTGCTGCCCAGACGTCAGCGGAATCGCCGGATACGTAGATAGGCATGTCTCCGATGATCTGAATGCCCTCGGCGTTGATCTTCGCTCTGATGTCAGCCCACTCCGTTGTGAAGATGTACTGAACAAAACCGTGGAAAACATAGTCTTCCGTGGAACGGAGCTTCTTTACGGCTTCAGGCTTGTAATTGACAAGGTCCTGATCCTCCCACTGCCACCATGCCTTCTGGTCGAACTTGTCCTTTGCAGACTGGTAAAGTGCGACGTCATCCGCCCACTTGTTCTCCTTAAGAAACTTGTTTACCTTGGAAAGAAGCTCCTTGTCCGCCCTCGAGAATGCTTTTCGAAGCATAGCTTCACGGTCCACTCTCAGAAAGTCGTAATTTACACGCCACTTGTTCTCACTGTACTCAGCCTTAACGACATCCTCTGCCGTAAGAAGGCCCATCTTCATGAGGCTTCTGGGGTCAATGAGAAGCCAGTTGCCTGCAAAAGCCGAGAAGCTCTGGTAAGGGCTGTCACCCATGCCGGGGTAAGACAGAGGCAATATCTGCCAGTACTTCATTCCCTGCTTCTTGAGCTGCTTAGCATAAGCCACAGCTTCCTCTCCCAATACGCCTATACCGAAGGGTCCGGGTAATGATGCGATATGCATAAGTACTCCGCCGCCACGATTCATAATAAAAGTCCTCCAATAAAGTAAGATCGGGGCTTCTTCAGCCCACTTGTGAATTATAACACTAAACAAAAACTGATAATTGAACGGAAAGTAAACTATATATATTTATTAACAAATGGAATCTTACGCAAACAATACACAAATAACGCTGTAATTAAAAATACAAGTATTACAAAGATAACTATCGATAAAAACGGAGATAAGCAAGCTGATATGCCTTGAAATAAACTAATCATAAACACACTTCTCTGAAGAGCAAGACTAAACAGATATACGCCAAAGACACAAGATCCTAAAGACTTGATTAATCTGGTTAAGGACTGTTTCTTGATATATCCAGCCAGCCAACTCAAGATCACGAACACTACAACAGTTCTTACTTCATTAAAGCACTCCCAGAATACTGTTACTTCATGTTCTGAAGAATAATCATAAACTCCTGTTGACCTCATGTTTAAATACGTCATCAAAACAACCGGAATTATAGACAGCACACCTATAAGCAATAAGACATTAGCAGTTTTCCGGTTAGGCTTAAACTTTGTGAACCCGTATCCCAAAAGAGGATAAAAAACCGCCATTCCTGTGAAAGCACCAACCCTCAAATCTGGGTTCAGTTGCAGTTTGTTATTTAACAGCAAAAATTGAAGCATCGGAATAATACCACTGAACACAACAGATATTCCTAACAAATAAAAGACACTGTTTCTTGACAAACCTTTTGCTACATATCGAAGAAACGGCAGGATTATTAAGTACCCGAGGTATGAATATAAAAACCACAAATGCGCTGCTGCTGATCCGAAATATACAAGACGAAGAAAATGAATAAAATCCAATGAATAACCCGTACGCACAGAGTACAAAACATAATACAGCAAAGAGACTAATACGAGCACGACAGAATACTTGCTAATCCTATGTTTCCAAACCGATCTGATAGATTCTTCTTTACCCAAAAGCAAAGCTCCTGAAACCATAAAGAATAAAGGAACCGCTATCTGGCTAATTACGCTGGGAATCATATACGTCCAATACTGCCAAGATGAAGACGTATTAGGTTCATAATATAAAGAGAACAGGAAAAAACCATCTGTTGTAGTATGAATATAAATCACCATAACAACAGCAATGATCTTGATTATGTCATATTCAATATAATGCGTTCCCACCTGCAATAAGTCCTATTTCTCAATATATTCGTCAACTAATGCTTTGCGATTGATCTTTCCGTTGACATTAAACAGCATTTGATTTCTCTTGATATAGGCCGCAGGGAGCATATATTCCTGTAATCTTTGTGATAGAGCACTCTTGAGATCATTGGAATCTGCATCTCCCGTATATACCAACATCAACAGTTCATTCTTGTTGTCAAAAAGACAACAACAATACTCCACGCCTTCCACAGAAGAAGCCGCTTGTTCGATCTCCCCTAATTCAACTCTGTAACCGTGAACCTTTACCTGAAGATCTTTTCTGCATACATAAACCAGTTCACCACGTTCGTTATAAAAGACCAGATCACCTGTTTTATAAACGATATCTCTGTATTTTTGATTAAATGGATTTTGAACAAAAACTTCTTTGGTCAATTCCGGTTCACCATAATAACCGTTACTCAGACAAACACCACGAACACACAATTCACCGACTATTCCTTCGGATGTAATCAATTCACCATTTTCACTAAGAATAAAAGCATCGCTGTTCTCACAGGGTCTTCCGATTGGAAGCATATCATCATCTTCAAACATACGGTCAATCGTGTAATATGTACAGGCTTCAGTACATTCAGTCGGACCATATAGATTACCGAAAACCGTGTCAGGGTAATTACTTATCCAATAATTGAGTTGTTTAACCGGCATGGCTTCTCCACAGAACAACACAGTCTTAAGGGGCGCTTTTTCTGTATTAGCCAACACATCCAGGTTAGCAAAAAGAGTAAGCATCGTTGGTATCCACACCAGAGTATTAACGTTGTGATTCAAAATTGTTTTCCACACCCTTACCGGAGATGAATATAGTCTGTTTCTAATGAGAATCGTAGTAGAGCCATTTCTTAACGGGGCATAAACATCCTGAATCGACAGGTCAAAGAACAGTTGCGCCTGATTGGCAAATACTGTCGTCTCATCAAACCCGTAACAATCAGAGATCCAATCCGTAAAATCAATTACTGCACGATGATTTATCATAACTCCCTTAGGGACACCGGTTGAGCCCGAAGTAAACAAAATATAAAGGGTATCAGTATCAATTACACGGCTGACAGTTTGATTGATCAACTCTTCATCATATTCATTTCTCATGATATCTTCAAATATGCCGATCGGAATACCATCAAAAAGAATTCGGGCATGATTAAAGTTTGTTCTGTCAGTTATTACCATCGCAGGACAAAGAACTGTTGTAATCTTTCTTACACGTTCTTCCGGCATATTTATATCCACCGGTGTATATGTATTACCGGAATAAGCTGTTCCGATAAAACTGCTTATCATAGATACACACTTATCCATGTAAATAAGAACAGGCCGTTTGAAATGTCCGGACCTTATAATCTCACATGCAACATGGCAGGCTTCTTCATAAAGTTTAGCGAAAGTAATCTCTCTAAACTGATCAACAAACGCAACCTTATCGGGATATTGGGATCTTGTCCCATCCAGATAATCCGTAACTAATCGTCTCATGCTTTTTCTACAATACTGTAAAGATCTTCTACAAGCACGGCTTCGGCCACAGTAAACGGTTCTGCTTTGATCTTGTACTTTTGATCAATCATTTCTATAAAAGATACTGCACTGAACGAATCCCACTCATCTATATCAAGTAGATCGGTATCCATGTTTATATCAGCTTCTGTTTCCAACAATTCTTTCAAATCCTGTAAAAACCGCTCTTGTGAAACCATTAATACAACCCTTTCATCTTCCGTTTAAATCTACCTAACAGAATCCTTATTCTCCTGTACAGGCTCAGCCGGGAGGCTGGCACCCTGTACTTTAATACAGTCTTTCTGTAGTCATCAGACATACTGCTCAAATAATCACGAACCAAAGGAACACATTCGGCGTTACTAATTGTTCCATTATATTTTACCAGCAGATAATCTGTAAGAAGATCATAATTATCATCATTTGATTGTTTTTGCAAAGCCAAATGGTTCACAGTCTCTTTTAGAACATCTGTCAGATCAACATGAAAAGAAACAGATTTACACAAACGCTTAATCGCAGAATTATCCAACGTGAATTCGGGATTTTTGTCATAAATCATATCTTCATATAATCCTCTGTCAACCTTACTTAATGCATCTGCCGGCATATAAACATAATTGCCTCTTTTCCCAAGTATCTGTTCTAAAGAAGCAAACACCTCACCATATGTATATGAGATATCATCTGAAATGTGAAAATACCGGCCGTAAGAATCCTCATTAAGATACAATTCTCTAACCGCTGCACCAAACACAGAGACATGACATATCGAGTGCTTCGTTTCCGGGTCATCAAACCGAATAACAGGCTTATTATCTAGTATCCTTTGACATAGATTATATGTATTCCTCTTTCCTGCAAAACCTACTGGTATTCTCGTATTTCCAAAGGTGATGGTAGGACGAATAACAGTCCAGTTAAAGGAATAGTTCTCACTATGATCAGACAGATACAACTCGGCTTGTCTTTTGTTTATTCCGTAATTCCAGTGAACCTTTTTATCGTTGATTATCTGCTGTTCGGACAGCATTCTGTTTGGATGTTCATATACAGAATCAGTTGAAATATAAATAAAATGCTTACAATGCCCATTACAGATATAAGCTGATCTTCGCATCTGATATTCATCAAATATCAGACAATCAACGATCACATCATAATCGCAACAGCTGACGACCTTTAAAGCAAAAGAATCATCGGACCAGTTCCCGGCATAATAAGTATAGTTCGCATCGTCATGATCATGGACTTTAGTTCCAACGATAGATACTTCATATCCTGCATCGGCAGAAGCCCGAGCAATCGATCCGCCAATTAGACCATTCCCGCCTACAATCAGTAACTTCATAGTTTTCTCATAATTTCCAGATTACATCATTCTGGACAACAGTTGCTGGATTACCTGACACCAAGGAATGATCCGGAACAGCTTTTGTAACCAGAGAACCGACCGAGACGATTGCACTCCTTCCGATCTTAACTCCGGGCATAATCGTACAAGGTCCGCACAACCATGCCTTTTCACCTATCACTACCTCACGGCACGGCCTGTAACCTGCGGTATTCATAAAATGTCTTCCATTAGTGTCTCTTATGGTAACATCTCTGCCAATACCAACATCCGCTTTAATCTCAATCTTCTGACCGCATATAATTGTAAGGCCTTTATTAGCATCACTATAACCGAATTTACTGCCATGAATAATCAATTGAGCATTATTAAAGATAATGATTTCACAACCAGCGTCCAGATCAAAATCACCAAGAACTTTCAATGATCCGCCTTTTTCAATGTATAACTTTGATTCGTCTTTACTTCTTGTGAACTTCTCTTTTCTTCCAAAGATAAACAGACCGTCAAACTCTAACTTAGCCGTCTTATCAACACTGATGCAGCTGTTTGTTCCGCAAATTATCCCTTTCCCCTTTAATAGATTACGCACACCGCTCAGCCTAACAGTCCAATACAATGCTACAGGTGACAATCTGGTGGTAATCAATACTTTTTTTAATACTCTTGCTGTTTTTCTAATACTCTTTATTCTTCTTGAATCTTCTGCACTGTATTTTTCAACCACTTCATCAAATCTCATATGATCGAGATCAGCAAAGAAATCATCTCTTCTATCAGATAATACTGACATTGATGAGATTAATGACGGATTACCATCGACGGCCCATTCTAACGGTGTTCTTTCGCAGACAATACGTTTCTTAACGCTTTCAAAGAAAGCACTGCCTTTATCATTATTGATAAAAACTACTGAAGTGCCCATATCATCGTTATAATTGGCACTGTACTTCTCAATCCCCCAATAATCGCCAATTGAAATATCGGCATTTCGCGGGAACCCCTTAAATCGGCAATCATAACATGAAGGTCTGCAATATAAATGTGAGTTAATGTAACCTTTAATAAACCAACTGGTTCTATAAGTATCAAAATACTCTTGCCCATTCTCAAACACGAACTTCTGAGTAAGTTTTTTCCAGCCATACTCCTTACATTTATTCTCAGTCCATACAATTCTGGAGTCATTAATCTGTTCGATATAATCAAGATACTTTCTCCACACCTTAGGAGAATTAACACCGGCACAAATCAAATCTACAGTAATCAGATTCTCGTAATCCTTACCAAGATAATTCAAAAGGCCTGCAATCTGACAAGGCACACCGCAAACCAATACTTTATGGCCGTCATCCAAAATGCTTTTAGTTTTTCTGTAAAATCCTTCAGCATTGCTCTGAAGATCTTTCGATCGACGAAGCCTATGCAGATCGTTTCTATCATCCGAAATGAACTGCACAACATTAGAGTCTTCAGTATGCACAGCACCGCCGACAAAACCATTTTCTTTATACACTATTTCTGCCATAGCTGAGAACAGACCGCCGGATGTACTTGAAAATAAAACCTCAACACTCTTATGTGCAGCCGCATAACACTCAGGAGATTCATAATTAGAAGAAGTGTTAGCACATTTATTCAGCACTGGACACACTTGATCACATAACCCGCAATGAATACACTTATTCTCATCTACACGAGGATACAAAAAACCTTCATTATCAGGTGAAAAGGTTATAGCGTTCTCTTTACAGATATCTCCGCAAGCATTACACCCTGCACAGTTTACTTTTTTGGTGATACTGATCATGGCTGCTGAACTCCACGGGGGACATGAATGTATTTACCATATATACAATAGTGACAAGCTGAAATATGCTGATTTCTTCTTATCAACTTCATAATCCTCTCTCTCAACTCATCATTAGTAGTAATATGAAAATCGTTTATATCAACATACTCATCTTCAGAATTCGGAAGAAGTTCAAGGTGAATGCCATGAGCCTGTCGCGGACAAACATAGAATCCCCCCCGATAAAGAGTATTGCAATTCTTCCTGTTGTAACAATGCTTATACTGTCTTTGAACAAATTCCTCAGACTCATAATACTTATCCGGGCGGCCAAAATCAAACCAGGTATAAGTACCATTTACTATTGTGTAAGGTATACCATTATTCTTTAGAAGATCCACAAACTCATCCTGATGGCAAGAAACCAAACCGTAATTACTAAAGGTAACTTCTGCCTTAGAGTTGGCTTTTATTGCTTCTATACAATCATCATAGGGAATAACAGTTCCATTGGTAATAATATTGATTCTGTCTACTTTATCAGCATAGTCTGCTGATAAGAACTGCATAAGTTTAATAATTAGTTGCTGGTTAACAAACGGCTCTCCTCCAAGAACTTTCAACTCACCGACCCGAACACAGTCAAGCACCCTGCTAAGATCATTTATAACCGTTATATCCGGAATATTCTCGGGACTCTTGTAATACTGCATAAGATTTGAGCAGTCGCGGCACTTTCTGGTACAACATTCAGTAATCACCAGGTCCAAATGCAGAAGTTTATCTTTCGATCTCTTTCTTTCCCCGGCCTCAGCATCTCGGTATGGCCGTCTATATAACAAATCTGTTAAGTCAGAGTTTATGCGTAATAGTATCCGTTTAAGATTTTGCTTAATACCCATGCTTATTTCCTCATGGCAATACTTATTATATCTTCAGGGAAAGATACTGAGTTCAACTTATCTGATTCCATTCTTTCAGGCGGACGATTAAGTACATCAAAGCCCACATCATCAATATATCTTGGTGTCATTTCACACAATTCAAAAAGAGAATCCATACGAGTATTCATTCCGGTATATACACCAAATCGTTTTATTACACCAAAACGTTTCTCAAATATAATAGAAAACACGCTGCAGTGAAAAGAGTTTGTTACCACATATTCAGCATTATCAATTAGTTCGAGCCATTCAATTACGCTGGGAAAAGACCTCTCATAAAGATCATGCCAATCATCTGTTACATAGATAACCTTTAGGTTATGCGAAGCGGCCCAATCGAACACCGCCTGTCTGTTATAATCACCGTCATTATCCATGTAATAGAAAAAGACATATTTGTCTTCAGATGAGTGTTTTTCATTTAGCGCAAACAATTGTCTATACTTATCTGCACTATGCAGTAATACCGGATCCAGCGCCAGTTGAGCATCAGTTCTTCCCAATCTGCAGCAAATATCGATACCTGACTTTTCACGAACTGACACAGCATCAAACTTGGCAATAAGAGGCTGTATAAATGACTTTTCTTCTTCCGGTATACTGACTCTTCCCCAACTTGCTGCATACGAAACCCTTTTTACATTGTCTTTCCCAAAATTCAGAAAAAAAACACCAAGTCTGTTTCTCATCTCAAAAAGCCCACCGGAAAAAGAGTTCCACACTTGGTCAGAACCACAGATATACATATCGGCCTCCGGCGGATCATTTCTAAGTTCTTCAAAGGTAGAGTACTCTCTGCTCATGGAAAGATATTCTTCTCTGAACGATTCAAACTCCCTTGGATGATCGCTTCTATCCTCAATTATTTTCCTGTTATTACGGTTAGATACAAAATACCTGACCAAGCGTTTGGGATTTATCGCCCTAACAAGTCTTTTGGGCAAAGACCTCCTGATCCTGTCATTCTCATAATCGTAACGGATCAGAAACGGCTCATGACCAAGATCTTTCAAATATGCTTGCAAAGCATAGTTCTGAAGCTGTTCACCATAATTATTAGTGCTCTTCCAATATGTAACTATACCTATTTTCATACCGCTGATCCCTGATAAGATTATATCATGAACTTGTCCGTAAGCCATTTGAGCAGGTGTTCCCTGGTCGCTCGATCAAGCCCCAAGAACCAAACAAATGCAACTGTTGAGATTAAGGATATCATTAACACAACACTAAACCCGCTGATTATATTCACATCAAGCCAACGTGATACTACATATGGGAACGCAAAAGAAATTAGTCCTATCAAAACACATTTTATCTCAATTCTGATTATTTCCAGGAAGCTGTAACCAACAATATAATGAACTATAACAGGTTTTATTATCATGCCGAGAATTGCATAAGCAAAAACACATACCCAAGCAAGAGCAATCGGAGGATATCCCATTTTGAACAGTATATAGATCAGGGGTAATTGCAATGAATCAAAAAGAGGGCTGATAATCGCATTCTCCTTTATACGTCCATTAGCATATATCGGAACATAAAGTGAAGTATCAAAAGATTGAAACAGCACCTGAACCAATGCTAATTGAACAAACGGGACTAATCCATCCGGGATTTCCTCCAACCAGATTCTCAAAGCAGGCTCAACTAACACGAACAGAGGAATAACAATCATAAGCATCAGATAGAAAGTATAACTTGTGGACAACAATGCCAAACGCTTGGACCCTTCTCTATCATTTGCAGCATATTTTTTTACTATCTGCGGGTTAACTGCTGTTCTGAAATTCCCCATAAAGGATGTAAGAGTTTCATTAATCTTCAAAGCAAGTGATCTGACTGCTACAACCGCAGGAGAGAAGAACATATTAGTTACAATAGTTATCCCCTGGTTTGCCAAAGAAGCTGCTGAACTGGAAAGAAGATGCCAACTGGCAAAAGATGCAACTTCCTTGAACATACTCCTATCAAATATTATTATTGACCTGGTTTCCGGGAATACAATCCTGCAATAAATCCTGTATATTTCCATCACTGAAATAGTAGCAACAGCCATAAGTGCTGCATAAACAACTAACTTATCATAGTCAAATATATGAAGAACAAATACGAGTCCAAGCTTAACAACCGCCTCGTAAATACTTATCCATGCAAAAACGATCATGCGTTCGTGAGCAATGATCACAGCATTATACGGAATTTGAGTAATTTGGAAAAAAGTACCAACCATTGAAAAATGGAAAGCCAGTATTGCCGCATCCATTCGATCTTCAGGAATGACTAGCTTATTATTGATTACCCACAATCCTACTACTTCACCAACTATTACAATAAAAACGGCCAATACTATATGAGCCAAGTTTACCGTTGAAAACAAGGCGCCCATCTTTGGCTTTTCTTTCCCCATTTCATAAGTTAAAAATCTGGAGGTTCCACTTCCTAAAGCATTACTTAAGAAAGCAAGAAAAAAGACGACTCCGCCAACAGTCTGATATATACCATAATCATCTACACCTAATACGCGAAGAGTAACTCTAGACGCATAAAGCGTCACTATCATTATCAGCATCATTCGCATATAAAGAAACAGTGTGTTCTTTGCTATTCTTTTATTGCCGCTATCAATCATCATTTCCCGATAACTTCAAAGTGAATCTCTTTCGCCCAAAGTAATACTACTTTCACTCTATCTTTTATTCGCCCGGAAGTTCTCCATAACAATCTCTTATCAATCTTATTCCTGCAGTCGTAACGATATAATTCATACTTAAAGATCATATGAAGATATCTTTGAGTCAGAACAGACTCTACTTTCTTAATTAACAAATCATTTGGCTGTTGTGACTCAAAAAATGAGTATAATTCGGAATACACTTGTACCAGAGAATCTGCACTTAATGATCGATCATTATCCAACGGGTTTGTTAATGAGCCCTTACGAACTCTATACTGATATACACTATCTTTGATGTATCTTATACTTTGAGCATTAAACAGAACCTTAAAAGCCCAGAGTTCATCTTCATGGATCAGGCCGTTCTCAAAAAAAAGAGCATTCTCGATCAAATACTTCTTCTTGTATGCTCCCAGCCATACAGTAGCGGGAAAATTACTATTATAAGATAACGTCTTATCGAATAATTGTCTCCCTGAAATCAAGCCATCATTATCAGAAAGCCCAACATGCACATAATCATTACTATATTTACTGTTTAACAGTGAATCATCCTCATCGATCAGAACAGCATCCCACAAAACGATATCTGCATCAGTCGATTCCAAAGTATCAATTACTCTGCTAAACAAGGCTGGAACTACCATATCATCTGAGTCACAAAAGAACACATAGTCACCTGATGCTTTTTCCAACCCGACATTTCGGGCTGCAGACGGGCCGGCATTATCCTGCTTAACCAAGAATATATTGCTATATCTATTTATATACTCATTCTCAATTTCAGTTGACCCGTCATATGATCCGTCATCCACCAGAATTATCTCAACATCCCCAATACCCTCGGTATTCAATAAAGAATTGATACACCGGCCCAGATACTTCTCAACATTATAAATTGGAATAACAACCGTTAACTTCATATTATCTGGCTTGTCTTCTCATCGTGTTCAGCAGAACAACTAACACACGCAATCTATCTCTAATCCGTCGCGAATTCTTCCATAGAAGATATATATCAATCTTATCACCATATCCTCTACCACAGAAATCATATTCAAATATCCAATGAAGATACTTACGCGTAAGATTACCTTTTAGCAAACATCTAAAACCATCATCCGGCAGTTTCTTATCACAATACTCAAACAGAATCGGATAAATAATCAATAATGATGATATGTGTTTATCAACATCACTATCACTAACCGATCCGCTGTGAATCCTGTAAAGATATAGTGTCTTATTTACGGCTATCACACTATTCGCCCTTAACAAAGTCAGAGGGACCCAAAGATCATCTTCATGAACGACACCTTTCATAAAGAATAATGAATTCTCTGTAAGGAACTCTCTCCGGTATGCTCCAAGCCAAATTACAGTTGCAAAATCCCCTTGGTGTACTATCTGCTGCTCAATAAACTTCTTTCCTGACAGCTGACAATTCGAATCATATTTACATTTATGAATAAAGTAATCTTTTCCTTTATCTCCCAGCCTGAGACCGTTGCTGTCGATAATATCCGCATCCCACAAAATAACATCTGCGGTCTCTGTTGATGATCTTACAATAATCTCAGATAAAACTTCCGGAACAACTTTATCGTCTGCGTCACAAAAAAACACATACTTCCCAACAGCTCTATTCAAACCGTAGTTTCTTGCCTCGGAAGCACCTTCATTCTGCTTATGATATACAGTGATATTTGAACATCGATTAGCATAATCATCTGCAATCATCCCGGAGTCATCAGTGGACCCATCATTAACGATTATAATCTGTGTATCTTCTATTCCTTCAGTAGCGAGAATTGAGTCCATGCACATAGACAGATACTTCATGGCGTTATACAAAGGAATTACTATTGATAATCCAACTGATAATGATCCCATTAGAAATACACCTTTGAATAATACTCAGACACCTGTGACACGATTATTTTATCAGGATTGATATTCAAATATGCCGCCCACCACCCAAAAGAGCTCTTTGTAATAATATCGTGTTTACACATCGACATAAGCTGCATATCGCGGAAACTGTCTTTACCCTGATTCCAATCTACAAAAATAATCTTATCATCATGCGAAAGGCCCAATTCATCAATATTCTGTCTGCACCAAGCGCACTCTTCCGAAAACACAAAGAATACTGGGGATTCAATTTGGGATCTTATATAACTAACAGCTTTCTTAAAATACCCGAATCTGTAACAGTCTTCGTTAAATTGAAGAAAATCGGATCTTCTCGCATGAACAGCGACTGAATTGCATTCTGTTATCATCCGGGACACCGCTTTGTTTCTCTCATCAGTTATTTCAGGAAACACAAAAGATTCTCTCAACTCTTTATTAATAGGCTCCAATGAAGCAATATCCTTCATTACGTCAAAAGAAAGAGGATAATAACAGTTGCCATTTCTTTTACAATAAATGTCTGTGTTATAGCGTCTGACTTTTCGTAATGTATTATATGAAACTTTTCTGAATAGATATGAGATACGGTTATTACTCGGAGTTATAACGAATCTCCTTATCACATGTTTTATCTTCGAAGGAGTATTATCAGCATCACTTTCCTGTTGATAAGGTCCTACAACTTCAAAACTGATTCCGGTTTTACGAAGAGCTGTAACTGCTGAATAACTGTTATTCTGTCCTTCGTTTTTCTTATACTCCTGCTCCATATAACTAAGAAGAGCATTTTTATCTGTTACTCTTTGAGTAACATTAATAAATCCAATTCCGAAGATATCCTCCAGCTCAAATCCATTCCACTGATTAAAGCCAACATCCCCGCGATCAATACTATACACAAGATTCTCTATGACAACTTCATCATCAGGATTATTCTTCTTAACCAGAAGATAATTAGCATAACAAGTCATCTGATTACCAAGACCGCATTCGAAATGTACGATCTTCATATTGGCAACCTCACTTACAGATTCCGTCTACGATCTTTGAGAACGCATCGCAGAACTCTTTGTTATGAGAGACAAACTGTCTGTTTGTCATTCCGCTCACCATCTCATCGTAGCGCTCAATTACATCCCCTAAACGGTTGATATCTTCAACAACGATAATATTCTTTTGACGCTGCTCAAACTCTGTGCAGAACAATAGCTGATGATCATTAACATGTTCACGCAAACTGTGTTTTCTTGGGACAACAATCGGATTCTTACCATTTAGCAGTGCTGTCATAAAACTGGACGGTCCACCATGAGTAATAACTATTCTGGCTTTCCGGATCATCCTTTCCATATCTTCATATCTGTAGAATTCATGGTATTCGCAGTGTACGGGCCGAATTTTAGTAAACCCCGTCTGAATAATAACATCCTCATCATGATCACCGGCCCATTTATCCATGTAATCAACCAGCCTGTTGAATTGCTGTTCATGTGTACCCACTGTAACAAAGATCATCAGAAAATACTCCCGAGATTAACAGCTTTTGGATAAATGGCCTTCATTTCTTCCCACTGAACTATAAACACATCTGCCAGTTTGTAACAAATCTTACCGGTAAGGGTATTATTTTTAGCTCGATCAAAGACCTCAATATAGATTAATTTTGCCCCCATAAGCTTCCCAATATAAAAAAAAGGAATAGCAGGCGCTGCTCCTGCCGAAATGATAAGATCGGGTTTCTCTTTTCTAAGAATACGAACTGCTCTCACAGCATTAATGACAAGAGCCTTCAAACTGCGGTTTGAAGGATAATACAAAGGATAGACTCTCTCCCTTTCGAGCAAACTCATCGAGTCTTCTCTTTCGAAAGTAGCCCAAAATCTATCCTTATCCTCCCAGAAGGATTTTAACAAATAAAGATGATTAAGATGACCTCCGGACGACCCTACCAAGCAGACTTTTAATTTTATCTCCCCCATGCGTGTATTATACCGCTAACTTATTTGGAATGGATACCCTCGAATCTGAGTTTAAGGCTCTCGTTATGCTGAACTGCCCAGTCGATAGCCCACTCCGATTCGAACAGAACGACAGGTTCGTCATCTCTGTCGAGAACTACCATCGAGGTGGATGTAAGCACCATCTTCTTGTAATCGAATTCGCCCTCGGCATCGCTCTTTACCCATCTTGCGAGGTTATAGGACAGCGGCTGCCTTACGATGTCAACGCCGTACTCGGTCTTAAGTCTGTACTCGAGAACATCGAGCTGCAGGATACCTACGACACCCATGACGAATGTCTCGGTACCGATATCAGGCTGCTTGTAAAGCTGAACGGCACCTTCCTCGGAGAGCTGCTCGATTCCCTTCAGGAACTGCTTTCTCTTCATGGAGTCCTTCGGGAAGACCTTCGCGAAGTTCTCAGGCGCGAACACAGGGATCGGGTCGAACTCGAATCTTCTGTTGCCCTGAATAAGAGTGTCGCCGATCCTGAAGTGACCGGGGTCAAATATACCGATGATGTCGCCTGCATAAGCTTCTTCAACGATGTTTCGATCCTGAGCCATGAACTGCTGAGGCTGAGCGAGAGTTATCTTCTTGCCGAGCCTTAAGTGGTTTACTGACATGTTCTTCTCGTACTTGCCCGAACATATTCTAAGGAACGCCATACGGTCTCTGTGGTTCGGGTCCATGTTAGCCTGAATCTTAAATACGAAGCCCGTGAACATGCTGTCCGTAGGCTCGATGACGCCAATCTCGTCCGATGTGTGGTGAGGTGCGGGCTCCGGTGCGATCTCGAGGAACTTCTTAAGGAACGGCTCAACACCGAAGTTTGTGATGGCAGATCCGAAGAATACGGGAGTTAACTGTCCTGCAAGGACCTTCTCGAGGTCGAACTCGTCTCCTGCCATATCGAGAAGCTCGATGTCATTTCTAAGAGTCTCGTAGTGAGCTGCCGTCATGTGATCCTTGAGCGCGGGGTCGTCGATACCGGATGTGGACTGCGTTACCATGGAAGCACCGTGGTCCCTGTTGTCCGCATCAAAGAGAAGAACCTGACCGGTTGCTCTCTCATAAACGCCCTCAAAATCACCGTCGGTACCGATAGGCCAGTTGATAGGCGTCGACCTTATACCGAGCACCTTCTCGAGTTCATCGATAAGGTCGAACGGATTCTTCGCGGCACGGTCCATCTTGTTGATGAACGTAAATATCGGGATGCCTCTCTTGCGGCATACTTCGAAAAGCTTTACCGTCTGTGCCTCGACACCTTTCGCGCCGTCAAGAAGCATTACGGCAGAATCGGCAGCACAGAGCGTACGGTATGTGTCCTCGGAGAAGTCCTGGTGTCCGGGGGTATCAAGGATGTTAATGCAGTAGCCGTCGTACTCGAACTGCATTACAGAAGACGTAACGGAGATACCTCTTTGCTTCTCGATCTCCATCCAGTCTGAAGTAGCATGGCGTGAAGCCTTACGTGCCTTGACCGAGCCTGCAAGGTGGATAGCGCCTCCGTAAAGAAGGAGCTTCTCAGTCATGGTCGTCTTACCTGCGTCAGGGTGCGATATGATCGCGAAAGTCCTTCTTCTTTTTATCTGTTCAACATCAGTCAATGCCATTAATAATTACCTCTGATTCAAAATACTCTTATGTAATCGGCGATTGCCGTAATATATCCGCGGATGATCGCTGGATCCATGCGGTCTGTCATGCAGCACAGGAAGATAAGGCAGCACACGGACATGACAGGAACGATAGTCTTCTTAAAGGGCTTAACAACTTTGTGCAAGGTGAAAGCAACTGCGAGGAAGCCTACTCCCGCGATAAGGCCCGTGTAAAGAAGGTATACCGCCATGATCTTGATGAAGCCGGGCTTGAATCCCCCCTTGCCCTTGGAAGTGCGAAGATACGATATGACAATGAAGAAACCGCAGATCAGGAAGCATGCGATTACGCCGTCTAAGATGTAGTTCTTAAGATCAGGCACAAAAGGAAGCGTGCCGATCCAGACAACGAGCATGGCTGTTATGAAGCCTTCGTGGATCACTTCGCCGTCGATCTCGCAGAAAGAGATGCCCATCATGAGCATCGCGAGCATAAGATTACGTGCAAGTACGACGTCGATGCTACCGTGAAGGAGCAGCACGAGGACGAATACGCATCCCAGAAGAACCTCGGAGATCAGGCATCTGATTGGGACCTTCGCTCCGCAGTAACGGCACTTGCCTCCGAGAAGAAGATACGAGAATACCGGGAAAAGATCCAGAGCACCGAGCTGGTGTCCGCATGAATCGCAGTGGGAATGCTCATTGACCCAGTCCATGCCTGCAAGTATTCTTCCTGCCGTGCAGGTTATAAAGCTCGCGAGTACAGTACCGAAGATGAAGGCCAGTACTATCGCAAAAACAGCAGTTATTGTATCAGCAAACAGTGGCACCTGTTATTCCCCCCTTAGTCAAGATTAGGGTCAGCCTTAATGGCCTTGGCGTGTTCTTCCTGAACAGCAGGATCGTAGGAAAGCATGGGCTCAACATTCTTGTTGCCCTTGATCTTCCTCTCAACATAGTTGTTGGTGATCTTCATGACGAGCGGGCTCATCGCGATAACACCGATAAGGTTCGGGATCATCATCATGCCGTTGAATGTATCCGAGATGTCCCATGCGATGGACGATGTCATGAGAGCACCTGACATGATAAGAAGAACGAAGATTATCCTATAGATACGTGTAGCGATCGGTGCATAATCACCGGCAAGATACTCAACGGCCTTGGAACCGTACTGAGACCAGCCGAGGATAGTCGTAAATGCGAATACGAGTATGGCAATTGCGACAAACATGCTTCCGAATGCAAACTCATTGATCTTGAACAAGGTATCGAATGCATCTGCAACGAGAACGGCATCCGATGTTGTCTCGATGGCACCCGTCTCGACATCGATAACTCCTGAAGTAAGAACTACGAGAGCTGTCATTGTACATACGATGATCGTATCTGCGAACACCTCGAAGATACCCCAGAGACCCTGCTTAACGGGCTCCTTGACGTTGGAATTACTGTGGACCATAACGGAGGAACCGAGACCTGCCTCATTCGAGAAGACGCCTCTCTTACAACCCTGTGTGATGATGGTCTTAAACGTAATACCCGTAACACCACCCCATACGGCGGGAGCGCTGAAAGCACCTGTGAAGATGGCCTTGAATGCAGGAATAATATTAGCGGCATTATCCAGAATGATTACGACTGATCCCGCGATGAACACGACGACCATGACGGGAACTATCTTCTCGGCAACAGCCGCGATTCTCTGAAGGCCTCCGATGACAACGACTCCTACCAGGAACATGATCACCAGACCTGCGATAAGCTGATAGAGTGTTACATCGGTTCCGCCTGATGTCCAGAGAACTCTGCTCGAGAGAGCCTCAATTTTGAATGATGACGTGAAGTTGATAACGATCTTGTTGACCTGGCCCATGTTGCCGATACCGAATGATGCAAGCATCGCACAAACCGCAAAGATCACGGCAAGAACCTTACCGACCTTCTTCATGTGAGGATAGCTGCCGAGACCGTCCTGGAGGTAGTACATGGCTCCTCCCGACCACTCGTCAGCGTGATTCTTACGTCTGAAATAGATACCGAGGATATTCTCGGAGTAGTTCGTCATCATGCCGAAGATTGCGGCAAACCACATCCAGAAAACGGCTCCGGGGCCGCCGGTAATGATAGCTGCGGATACACCCGCGATGTTACCTACGCCGACCGTGGCTGCAAGGGCAGTACACAGAGCCTGGAACTGTGAGATCGTCGCCCTATCCTTAGTGTGGGAGATAACGTCTTTGTTGAACAGTGAACCTATGGTCTTCTTCCACCAGTGACCAATGTGAGTGAACTGGAATCCTTTTGTAAGGATGGTCATAAGGATTCCGGTAGCTATGAGAAGCCACACGCCGGTCTTTGTCCAAACAAAAGAATTTACGGCATCATTAAGCTTGGTTAATGTGTCGAGCATATATACCTCCGATTATAATTTGGCCTTGTATCCCGCGGCCTTTAATATCTTCTTATTCTCATACATAAGCCTATCCGCTTCCTTCTCGGTCTCATCAAAATCGCGGGTACCGGGAACGTAGACAGCCTTACCGTATGCGATGCACAGGGGAATGTGGAACTCATTCCTGTCATTTACTTCCTTTATCTTCTCTTCGAAAAGCCGAGTCGCCTTGTCATAATCCTCTTCGCTGTGCTTGCCTTCGAGGATGGCAAAGAACTCATCTCCGCCTATGCGGTAACACTTGCCGTAACGGCCGAAAGTGTCATTTATGAGTTCAGCAGCGGCAATTATAAATCTGTCGCCTTCCGCATGTCCATAGTTATCGTTGACCTGCTTTAAGAAGTTTATATCCAGCTGGACAAGAACGTACTTGCCCGCTCCCTTCTCTCTGATACTGTTCTCTTCCTGAGTAAAAGCCAGACGGTTAAGAAGACCCGTAAGTCCGTCATTGTATGCAAGCTTCTCCATAACTTCGGTCTGAGCACTCTTCCTGATGATATTAAGGAACAGATTCAGCTCGTAGATGGTGAACAGGATAATAAAGTACAGAAGTCCAAACCTTGTAAAAAGAGACGCATCCGTAGCCTTCAACATATAGTATCTGATAATATCCAGGATTCCGGCAGTTATAAGCACAGAGAATCCCGCTACGATAACCTTCATGTTTTTACCGAACTTGCCGGATTTCTTATATGCACTTACCGATAAGCTGATTATGAACAGTACGCCGATACCGAGAATTATATGAGTAATGAACAGTATCTCGCTGTAGTCCCTTCCGAGAGCAAGCACCCATACTACATTCAGAACCAGATTAAGACCGCAAAGTCCGATCAGAATCTTAGGCAATTTGGATTCCAGCTGCCTGGATACCGATGCTATGAGAATAATCACGGGCACCGGAAGGAATATAAGACACATGTAGTCCATTACCCTTACCATCGCTGAATTCGCACTTATCAGCTGCGGGATCCTCGAACCCGAACTGGTCCATAATGCGAGTACTATGGCGGTAGTTCCGAGTGATATAGTCTCGATGACGCTGTTCGGATCAGCTGTAAAAAGGAATCCGACAACGATCAGGACTACGCCCAATACCATGATTACAAAGCACTGAATGTAATTTGCAAAGTTCTCAGTAATCATTCCCCTTACAAAAGAGGCACCTTCCTGTATCTTCATGAAGTAGAAGGTTGATGTCTTTGCTTCATGCAAAGTTGAATAATCAATCCTGATAACGGAATTCTCTTCAAGAGCCGGCAGATCAACGGTATGAATGCATTCGCCGTAATAATTACCGTATATCCTGATAAGGTCCGGATGGAAATCATAGACCGCAGTATCGTTGACGTAGACGGTAAAGAACAGGCTTCTGCTCTCGAAGCACAGATCAGCACCGCTCACCTGTTCAGGCGAGATAGTCTTCGTTATCGACCCCGCTTCAGGCTCGTATCTCAGATTGGAGAAGTCAACAGGGGTGCCGTCTTCATAGGTCCATCCGTCTGAAAATTGCTCGTCCTTAGAATTCAGGTTTCCCCCGTCTAATTTATAAAGGAAGAGGAAAACTATGAATATAAGAAGAATGACGCAGATCGCAAGATTCAGATCGATCAGAAGCCTCTTTCTCATCACGACACCCCTAAATGATTACTCCCCTATCTCGGCGTGATAGTCCTGAAGAGCCTTAACACCGATATGGGTGTTATTCTTCACAGCCTTGATTCCGTCAGCGGATGCCTTGGCCGCGGCCATGGTCGTGATATACGGAACCTTATGTCTTATGGCCTCCTTACGGATGTAGGAGTCATCATATACGGAAGTCTTGCCGGCAGGAGTATTGATGATGAGATCAAGCTCGCCGTTTGTGATCATATCCGAGATATTGGGACGTCCCTCATAGATCTTCTTGACCTTAGTAACGGGGATTCCATCGGAATTAATCATGTCGTATGTTCCGCCAGTTGCAAAGATCTTGAATCCGATCTCGTTAAAGCCTCTTGCAACTTCGAGGAGGTCTCCCTTATCTCTGTCGCATACCGAGAGCAATACGTTGCCCTCAAGAGGAAGAACTGTCTGTGTTGCCTCCTGAGCCTTGTAGTAAGCCTCACCTACGTTATCGGAAAGACCTAATACTTCACCTGTGGATCTCATCTCAGGTCCTAAGACAGGGTCAACCTCCTGGAACATGTTGAACGGGAATACGGCTTCCTTAACACCGCAGTGATTGATCTTCTTATTCTTAAGATCCTTAACGGGTGAAGGTCTGCCTGTAATGGATCTTGTCATGATGTCAGTAGCGATTCTTACCATGTTAACCGATGTAACCTTGGATACGAGCGGTACTGTTCTTGATGCACGGGGGTTAGCCTCGAGAACATATACGACACCGTCTTCGATGGCGTACTGCATGTTCATGAGACCTACTACGTTCATCTCTACGGCAATCTTCTTCGTGTACTCTCTGATAGTAGCTACCTGCTCCTCAGTGAGGTTCTGTGAAGGCAGCATACAAGCGGAATCACCGGAGTGAACGCCTGCGAGCTCGATATGCTCCATGACAGCAGGAACGAAGCAGTTCTCGCCGTCGGAAATAGCATCAGCCTCACACTCTGTAGCGTGGTGCAGGAATCTGTCGATGAGGATAGGTCTGTCAGGTGTAACACCCTCGGCAGCAGCCATGTAGATCCTCATCATGTCGTCATCGTGAACGACTTCCATTCCGCGTCCGCCCAATACATAGGAAGGTCTAACCATTACGGGATAGCCGATCTTATTAGCAATCTCAACTGCCTCTTCGACAGTGGAAGCCATACCTGCCTCAGGCATGGGGATCTGGAGCTTATCCATCATTGCACGGAACAGGTCTCTGTCCTCAGCAAGATCGATGGTCTCAGGTGAAGTACCGAGAATGTTTACGCCGTACTTCTTAAGGTCAGCAGCAAGATTCAGAGGTGTCTGGCCGCCGAATGAAGCGATAACGCCAAGGGGCTTCTCCTTCTCGTAGATAGCGAGTACATCCTCGAGTGTCAGAGGCTCGAAGTAGAGCTTGTCTGATGTGTCGTAGTCTGTGGAAACCGTCTCAGGGTTGCAGTTAACTATGATGGACTCGAAGCCGAGCTTCTTAAGAGCAAGTGCAGCATGTACGCAGCAGTAGTCGAACTCGATACCCTGACCGATTCTGTTGGGGCCGCCGCCAAGGATCATGACCTTCTTGTTGTTGGAAGAAGGAGACTTATCCTCAGGGATGTTATATGAGGAGTAGTAATAAGCAGCATCCTTTGTTCCGCTTACGTGTACACCCTCCCATGCTTCCTTGATACCGTACTCATAACGCTTGTTTCTGATATCCTCCTCGGATACTTCGAGGATCTTGGAAAGATACTTATCGGAGAAACCGTCACACTTAGCCTTGCGCAGGATATCCTCGGAGGGAACGCTGCCCTTCATGGCGATGAGTGCATTCTCCTCGTCGACGAGTTCCTTCATCTGCTCCAAGAACCAGTGCTTGATCTTGGTAAGTTCGAATATCTCGTCAATGGTAGCACCCTTTCGAAGTGCCTCGTAGATAACGAACTGTCTCTCAGATGTCGGGTAAACAAGTTTTGCAAGGAGCTCTTCCTTTGTAAGCTCGTTGAAGTTCTTCGCGAAGCCTAAGCCGTATCTGTCCTTCTCAAGGCTTCGAATCGCCTTCTGGAAAGCTTCCTTGTAAGTCTTACCGATGCTCATTACCTCACCTACGGCACGCATCTGTGTTCCGAGCTTGTCGGAAGCTCCCTTGAACTTCTCGAAAGCCCATCTCGCGAATTTGATAACTACATAGTCACCGTCGGGTACATACTTGTCGAGTGTTCCGTACTTGCCGCAGGGAATCTCGTCTAATGTGAGACCGCATGCAAGAAGTGCAGATACAAAAGCTATCGGGAAACCTGTTGCCTTGGATGCAAGAGCAGATGATCTTGATGTTCTGGGGTTGATCTCAATAACAACTGTTCTGTCGGATACGGGATCGTGTGCGAACTGGCAGTTACATCCGCCGATAACCTGGATAGCCTCGACGATCTTGTAGGACTGCTCCTGAAGCTTCTTCTGAACATCCTCGGAGATCGTGAGCATAGGTGCCGAACAGAATGAGTCACCTGTGTGAACTCCGATAGGGTCAATGTTCTCGATGAAGCAGACCGTGATCTTATTGTTCTTGGAGTCTCTTACTACCTCGAGCTCGAGCTCTTCCCATCCTGCGATGGACTCCTCTACGAGTACCTGATGAATGAGTGAAGCCTGAAGACCTCTCTCGCAGACGACCTTCAGCTCATCGACGTTATAAACGAGACCGCCGCCTGCACCGCCCATGGTGTAAGCCGGTCTTAATACTACAGGATAATGGAGCTCCTCTGCGATCTTCAGAGCTTCCTCAACGGAGTAAGCCTCGTGAGATCTCGGCATCTCGATTCCCAGGGAATTCATCGTATTCTTGAACTCGATTCTGTCCTCGCCTCTCTCGATGGCATCAACCTGGACACCGATTACCTGAACGTTGTACCTGTCGAGTACACCGGCCTTGGAAAGCTCGGAACAGAGGTTAAGTCCGGACTGACCGCCGAGGTTAGGGAGAAGCGCATCAGGCCTCTCCTTAGCGATGATTTGCTCTATACGATTAACGTTAAGAGGCTCGATGTAGGTTCTGTCAGCGACGTCAGGATCGGTCATGATGGTAGCAGGATTGCTGTTTACGAGTACGATCTCGTAACCGAGCTTCCGTAGCGCCTTACACGCCTGAGTTCCGGAATAGTCGAACTCACATGCCTGGCCGATAATGATCGGACCTGAACCGATGATCAGGATCTTGTTGATGTCTTCTCTTTTGGGCATTTGCGTTTCCCCCGTATGATAAAAATTTAAATAACTAAGAATTAGCCGAGCAGTATGCTTCTGACCTTGGACTCCATCTCTTCCTTGTCGATGACATCCGTGTGAAGCACGGGCTTGCTCGACAGGTCCTTGATGGCCTCAGGAATCTGCAGACCACTCTCGTCGGAAAGCGCCTTGATGATCTCATCGTTGGACTTTCCTTCGCTGAAGCCCTCTCCCCTTATCGCGTCCATGACGGCAGGAGAGAACTTGAACGGAGATGCCGTTGAAGCGAATACAGTCTTCGTCTCATCTCCGGATCTTGTGTGATAACGGTTATAGATATTGAATCCAACCGCTGTATGCGTATCAACGACGTTATCCGTTCTGTCGTATACGTCGAGGATAGTCTTGGTAACGCCGGCATCGTCTGCGAAGCCTCCGACGAAGATCATCTGCATCTTCTTCAGTGTCTTCTCATCAACCTTATAGACGCCCTTGGTATTGAGTTCGTTCATCCACTCGGATACCTGCTTATAGTCACCGTCCGTGATCTCGAAGAGAAGTCTCTCGAGGTTGGACGAGATGAGGATGTCCATCGAAGGTGAAGTCGTCTTATAGAAATCCCTGTTCCTGTCATACTTTCCGGATGAGAAGAAGTCGCAGAGGACCTTGTTCTTATTCGAAGCACAGATGAGTTTTCTTACCGGAATGCCCATCTTCTTTGCAAACCACGCAGCGAGGATGTTACCGAAGTTACCCGTGGGAACAACGATATTGATAGCCTCACCCTTCTCGATCTTCTCAGTTCTCAGAAGCTCGATGTAGGAATAAACATAGTAAGCGATCTGAGGAGCAAGACGGCCCCAGTTGATCGAATTCGCAGAAGAGAGCTTGATGCCGCCTGCGATCAGCTCATCGTTGAATGCCTTGTCGGAGAATATCTTCTTGACGCCTGTCTGTGCATCGTCGAAGCATCCGTTAACTGCGATTACGTGAGTATTGCTTCCCTCAGTCGTGATCATCTGAAGCTTCTGTGCTTCAGATACTCCGCCCGTGGGATAGAATACGATGATCTCCGTTCCGGGCAGATCCTTGAATCCTTCGAGAGCAGCCTTACCCGTATCACCGGATGTAGCCGTCAGGATGCAGATCTTCCTCGACTCACCGGTCTTCTTCATGGAAGCTGTCATGAGATGAGGAAGGAGCTGAAGTGCAACATCCTTAAATGCGCACGTGGGACCGTGCCACAGTTCGAGAATGTACTCTCTCTCGTTGTAGGAATTAAGCTGAACGAGAGGAATCGGGTTCTCTCCCCACTTCTCTTCGCTGTATGCCTGTCTTGTATAACCGAGGAGCTCATCCTCAGAGAAATCATCGAGGTACTTCGAGAGAACTCTTGCCGAGATCTCACAGAAGCTCATGGTCTTCATCTGCTCGATGTCGTCTTCAGTAAGCTGCGGGATCGATTCGGGAACAAACAGTCCGCCGTCAGGTGCGATACCCTTGATAATGGCTTCCTGGGCCGTAAACTTCTCTTCATAACCTCTTGTGCTTATGTACTTCATTGAGCTACCTCACTCTCGCTTGATATTACTTGTTCTGTTGCTGCCGTCTCAGTTACGGCTGTATCTGCGGTCGCAGTCGCTGCAGTTTCCCCGCCGTAATGTCCGGCATAAGCCTCGATTATCTCGGCGACTTCGGGATCGGTCTTCCTCTCATCGAGCTGTGCTATCAGAAAATCCAGTCTGTCCGCCGTATCCGCGCTGTTCCTGACGTTCGCCCATGTGGGGATTATCACGAATACTATGAGTGCGCAGACGGCCGCCGCAATTACCAGACCGGTTATTATCTTCACGGAGAGTCTCAGATTATCGGCAGGAGTTCTGAGGTTCTCTACGTTCACATCTTCGCTCATCTCATCGCCGCCTGAACTCGACCTCATCATTACGTCACGGCGCTCCTTGTCGGAAGCCATCTTAAAGTCGTTCTTCCCGGTCGAAGCTCTCATGAGGATGGGGGCCTGCATTCCGGTTCTTGAAGCGGACTTGGACGATCCGTCGGCCACCATCGAGGAGATACTCTTCTTCCCCTTCCTTGCTTCAGGCACTGCATTGGGATTGCTCTCGTCAGCCCTTACAAGCTTGATCGCCTCCTGGGCTATCGTAAGGTGCTGCTCGGAAGCAAGCGAATTATTAACCGCATACTCCAGGGCATCCGCAGCTCTCTTAAACGAACCCTCTCTTGCAAGACAGAGTCCGTAGACAAGCGCAGTATCACCCCAGGTAGGATACTTGGTGATCAAAGGCTTCAGAATTATCTGTGAAACATCGGTTCCGTCCTTCTGACAATTGAGAAGGGCACGATTAAACTGCTTAACGGCATACGCCTTATCTTCAGCACTCATGTCGTAGAGGATCATATCCTTCTCCTCTACCGGTCTGAGCATCAACGCCAGTTGTCTGTAATCGTGCATAACTTACCTCGTACTTCGCCTATGAGATAGAGGGATCCGGTAACCAGCAACGGTATTCCGTCCTCCTTTGTCTTACGGC
Source organism: uncultured Eubacteriales bacterium (assembly GCA_900314745.1). Classification (GTDB taxonomy): domain Bacteria; phylum Bacillota; class Clostridia; order Saccharofermentanales; family Saccharofermentanaceae; genus Saccharofermentans. The sequence goes on from OMWK01000006.1 coordinate 113,297, forward strand.
AGGCTTCGGACACTGCTTCCGAGGCGCTGTCAAAGGCCACAGGCATAATCGAGTTATTATACACTACTTCTATTATTTTATAAAGAGTGACGGGGTCCATAGAGCGGGGATTATTTACCCTGACCGTTAAGACATCCACGGGGTCAAGACCTGCATTTTTGTACGTCTCTATCATCCCCTCCACGTTCTTATCGGCCATGACGCCTATCACAAGGCGGAACTTAAGGTCCCGGAACCTTCCGCCGCACATCTCCTTCAAGGTCCCGATAAGGCTCTCGGCGCACTGGACATTGTGGCCGCCGTCAAGGATAACGGGCGGATCAACCGACAGAAGTTCTGCCCTGCCCTTCCATCTCGCCTTTGCAATGCCATCCTTAAGAACACCGTAAGGAATGCCGAACACATCCTTAAGAACACGGATGGCGAGGGTTGCATTGAGGACCTGGTGTCTGCCCTGAAGCCTTGTCTCGTACTTCTCCCCGAACGCCTCGAAAAGCATCCTGCCGTCTTCCGTAAACACGGCGCTATCGAAGTTCGCGGAAACGTATGTAAGGCCAGAAGTGTTCTTTTGTGAAGCCATTGCCGTGAGTGTGTCCCTTACGTCCTTCTTCGCCTCTAAGGGCAGGAGCATATCCTCGGGAGCCGCCGCAAATGCGGGCGCATCCGCCTTAAAGATGCCTGCCTTCTCCGATGCTATCTCGGCTATCGTCTCCCCGAGCCTGTCCTGATGGTCGAAGCCTATCGACGTGATCACCGTGGCAAGAGGATTGTCAATGACGTTGGTGGAATCAAGTCTCCCTCCAAGTCCGGTCTCAAGGACGGCGACATCCACCCCGCTGTCCATAAACCACAGGTAGCAGATGGCCGTAACAAGTTCAAATTCCGTCGGATGCTCGTATCCTGATGCAGTCATTACATCGGTTGCCTCCTGAACCATCGCGGAATAGCGGTCCAGCGACTCCTGATCTATCTCTCCGTAAGTCTCATCCTGAAGAAGCCTGTTAAGACCTTCCCTGCCGTCTATAATCCTCATGCGCTCCGAGAATCTCTCGAGATACGGTGAAGTATAGATACCGACTTTGTAATCTGCCTCGGCGAGAGCAGTGCTTAAGAAAGTAACTGTCGAGCCCTTGCCGTTAGTACCTGCGACATGAACAACCTTAAGTTTCTTCTCGGGGTTTCCGAGGAGCCTGTCGAGCTCATTCATGCGGTCAAGACCGAGATTAATGCCGAACTTCAGCGATTCCTCGATGAACTTCGGCGTCCTGCTGTCAGACATCATATGCCTCCTTCTTAGGGTTGTCCTTCGCGACAATCCTGAATACGAGCCACTTGCTGACAACGAAGTTCATGACTATCAGAACGATGTTGTTCAGAACCTTGATGATGTACAGGCTCGTACACTTAAATCCGAATAATGAGAAGATCAGGAAGTCCTGCGAGATATTAAGGACATTCTCGCAGAACCACACCATGAAAGAGAACAGCGCAACCTCTATGACAAGGAAAGTCGACAGTCTTCCGGCTGCAAATTTGAACAGTTTCCTTATGTGTCCGCTCTTGTTCCTGAATACGAAGATGCTGTTCGTTATATATGCAGTGATAATTGTCACGACCCATGACACGAACTGCTTGATGACGAGGCTTAAGTCGTAATTGAATCCAAAAAGACTGATGTCTATCGCTTCTGACAGAATCAGGTCCATGATGACAAACGACACGAAGTTCGCGAGTGCCGTAAATATACCGGCAAAAGGATACATGAGAAGTTCTCTTATCCTCTCCTGCTTTGCCGTTAATCTGTCACTTCCAAACAGTATCTCGCCAATCTTCACGGTTATACTCTCTTAGGCCTCGGGTTGGTTCTGTTATTTACGATCTTCCTGATCGCGTACGTCATTATAACAATGAAAACCGACTGAAGCGTACTTACCGTGATAAAAAGATAGAACAGCGATCTGTAAACATTCTCCGCGGTCCTGTCTACGCTCTTGAACTCATAGAACACCGAAGTCTCGGGATCATAGTAGTAGAAACTGCTGTTGCCGGAGTCATCACGCATATAGGCTATGAAGTTGTTGTCGCTGTTGACGTAACCTTCCAGGTGCATCGTCTCGGTATTAAGAGTGCCCTCGGAGAAACCTCTGGGAATTGATACATTGGAGGGAACCTGAGCCGGGACAAGAACTCTGCCCACGGTAACGACCGTAGTCTCGGGAACATAGACCGTGGCAAGATTTGTGACGGGATTATAGAAATAAAGGTTGGGCTCATCTGTTCCGTTGTAAACATAAACGAGCACACTGACTACGCCTTCCTTGGCGAAGACGGGAACCGAATATCCGTTGATCGTTCTCGTTGTCTGAATGAATCCGTCGGGGATATTGAGGTTCGACGGGAACGACAGGAATGTGTAGGTTACTCCGAACTTGTCGACAAAGCCTGAACCTTCCGGGATGTAATTCTCCTGGCGGTTGACGTATATCCTGTAATCCCTCCATCTGATGCCGTCCTGTGCCAGAACGTGAATGGAGACGATATTCTCACCCGAAGACAGTTCATCAGCTCCGTCAATGGAGACGGTCGCCTGAAGGTTACTCGGAAGAGCATTAACCGAGATGCTCGTAATATCACGGCTAACCGTTGCCGAATACTCGAATATCTGAGGATCAAAGGAAGGTGTCATAGTTATTCCTTCGATCGACAGGGCGGAAAGCGTAGCATCCGTTGATACACCGTGAGCAATATTGACCGTCAAAGGCTCTGAATTATATGTAACCAGAGATACATTGTCATACCTTAAAAATGTTCCCATCGACTGAATACTTATGGATGTGTCTCCTGAAGAATCCTGTCTCGCCCTTAGGGCAAGCTGGAAGAGCACGGTCTGCACGGACGCATCGAAAGGAGCAACTTCATTGCCCGACTCCTCATCAATTACCTCGACGAAGTCGGCACTTACGCGGACTTCACCCGGTTCATCCGACTCGATGTCGAATGCATAACCGGACAGAACATCTGACGGAGTAACCGATACGAACTGGAACTGTTCGGGGTCGTACGTTATTAGGACCGGTCCGAATTCGGTAATCGAATCGAATTCATCACAGCTGACATTAATGTTTATGATGTCTCCCGGGTTAACAGTCTCGGTAGCCGTACCAAGAGACAGAAGTATCGACCCGTCGGCAAATACCGTACCCGCAAAAAGTGATACCGTCATCACGATGATGATGACGGCAGAAGATATTCTCATAAGCGGATTTCTTCGTTCATTTCCTATCATTTATCAGTCCTTATGGCATCTGACCGTATGTATCGGGCATTCCTGTATAGACCGGTATCAGGAATTCGAACGGTTCATCAAGCATATTGCTCGAAGCATAGCTTCTGAAGTACCTTACGCCCTCGTAATAAGCCATCGAGATATTCTGGGCGTACTGATGCTGATACAGTCCGTCATTGTTGTTGATAACGTCAAACTTCTGGAAATAAAGCGTGTTCTGATCAACCGCGATATAACTTCTCGCTATCCACAGAGCGCCGCCGGTGATGGCATCTTCGATGTTATCCCATGGAAGCATCAGAGCCTCTTCGTCCGCGTCGATGGTCTCGGCGTCAGGATTGGAACCCCACATGGCGTACCTCGCACCGTTGATGAGTGCTCCGTTCTCAACAGAAGGATTCGGCGTCGAACCGATGTTGAAGAAATTGTAGTAACCCTCGTATCCGGGAAGCTCACCGCGGCAAAGAAGCGACTCACCGTTAAAGCCCATCTCCTGAATGATCCTGCTCGCGAGAAGATACGGCGATACACCGGCTACCTGACCTGCGTTATAGATTATCTGTGCGTAGTCCGTACTGTCATCATCCATGAAGCTTCCGTCCAGCATGGCATTCAGGCCTTCAACTGTCTGAACCGCTTCGTCATAAGAGAGAACTTCAAAAGCGAAGATGTGTGTCTGATCAAGATAGTTCCTCGGGTCGAGGAAGTACCTTACAGTCTCATTCGTGGCTGCATGCCATCCGCCGCCGTCATACTCGGGGCTCGAGGAATCCGCCCATGACGGATTCGAGTTGATGTTAGCAAGGCTTCTCGAGCCGCTGTCCTCATAATCCAATGCAGTATAGAAATCTATTCCCGTATCGTAAGGGGTAAAGACATAACCCGGATGGAGCGAGTGCAGAAGCCACAGTCCGCTTCCGTAACTTACGGGGAACTGCGACAGGGTATTCTCGCAGAATGTTCCGTTATCATCGCCTATAAGGGCATAAACGCATGTCGTCTTAGTGTCACCGTCAAAAGTCCTGACGGATACGGTTATCTTATTCTCACCGTTTGCAAAGCTGAACGATCCTCCAATAGGGATCTGTTCCGTACCGTTCGCATTCTCGAGGATAGCCGTGACCTCTGCGAAGTTGCCTTCCCTCGCCGTTGCATTAAGTGTCAGCTGATCCACGTTGGCTTCAGACATAAAACCGTAATTGCCGGCACTCGGACTGAAACTCGGGAAGAATCCGAGATCGATGCCGGTGCCTGTATACGAGATGGAAAGATCCTCGAGAGTTCCGTTCAGAGGTAGGAATGTCAGATCCTCGTAGTAGACAGTCATGACATTGTTGCTCATATCCTGAATCTGAACCATTCTGCCGTAGTAGGAAGAATAATCGCCCTGAATGGGATAAGGCGTAGGCACGGGACCTACATCCTCGATGACAGCCGCGTATCCGCCGTCATAGTAAGCAACTTCCCTGCTCTGAACCATCGTGTAGGTAACGGCGCCCATGTGATCTTCGTTAAGAGCACCACGCTCAACCTTGATATAGAAGGTGTTTGACACGCCCGTAAGGCCCGTATCCTGAACGATGGCGGCTATATCCTGCCTGGAGCCTCTTAATATCTCACAGTCCCTGCCTTCTATGTCGTTGAATCCGACCAGATTGCCGTATGCATCGTAGATGGAAACCTTGATGTCTCCGGAAAGATTTACGAAGTTAATATATGCGTTGCTGTCCTGGGCGTCGAGTACATACCAGGATGCCTGACTGTTCTCGGAAATAGACCCCGGCTGGACATTGTTGTTTACAAGTCTCATGGTCTGCGGAACATAGACATTGCCTCCCGCGATAACCGTTCCTCTTCCGTCGGAAGACCGAAGAAGGATGAGCACCTCATGATTGCCGGCTCCGATGCCGTCGCTGTTCCACGACATGACGAAGTTCCTCTGCCCCTCATCACCGTCGCTCAGGACGATATTGCCCTGATAGCAGATTCCGTCTACGAAGAAGTCCGTTCGAATCCCGTCTCCGGTCGTAACAAAACTTCCCTCGACCTTCCTGATGCCGAGAGTAAGTCCGTCCTCTCCCTCGAGTGACGAAGTCAGCTCGCAGTCCGTAAAACTGTCGCCGGGATCTGAAGAGATTGATCCTGAGACCTTCAATGCGGAGTCCTCACGCTCAAGCATCTCATTGATTACAAACATCCTCGATCTGTCGCTCAACATGCTTACGGAATCATTTATTATCGTCTGATCGGAACCTCCGGTAATGACCATCGACAGGTCTTCGGCGAATTGGGCATCATCCTTGCAGTCGATAAGATAATCTGCGCTGGTAAAAGCCCTGACCGCATAATCGCCTACGGTATAGTATCCCGAGCCGATACGGTAGAGTGCTCTGTATGTTGAATCGTGATCGCCGGTAAGATCGGCAGTTCTCAGAATGATATCCTGCTGTTCGGAAGTGGGTTCATCGTAAGGAACGCTCATTCCGGCGAGACTGATCCCTGCCAGAAGGATGCCGATAAAGGCGACACCGATAACTGCCGCCGCAGCAATAAGGTATTCCTTTGTCTTCTTCACAGAACCAGCCACTTAATTCTCCGTCACTTGTTAAGTTCATCAAGGGTCAGACCAAATGAAGGAATGAACTCATCCATAAAGATCTTAACCTCGGGTAACTCTATATTATCAATAGTTTCCTTCAATGTCGCCATAGCGGAATCAAATTCCGTATTACCGGCGAGCTTCTCCCTGACGCACTTAATGTATGCACTGATCTTATCCGCGGACTTGACCAGCCTCTTATAGAGCATCCCTTCTTCTCCCTCATACGAAGGTGACAACAGGGACATGTAGTAATCCTTCATGTAGTCGGGAAGCTGTGATACTAGGCTCTCTGCGGCCTCATGCTCCACCTCCCTGTAGGCACTCTTGATCGTATTGTTCCTGTACTTGATGGGAGTCGGCATGTCGCCTGTGATTATCTCAGTACAGTCGTGATAAAGGCCGAAGGCTTCCGCCTTATACGGATCGACGGTTATCTCGGACTTGCCTTCCTCAACGAGATGATTGTGTATAAGCGCGAGCGAGCCCGCGACTACTGCGACATCAAAGCTGTGTTCCTTGATGTTCTCGTAACGGCTGTTCCTCATGAGGGCCCAGCGGTTGATATACTGCATCCTGTCCAAAAGTGCATAGAATCCGTAATTCTTATCCATCATCAAGCCTCCGTTCCGTCAAACTCTGTAAAGCTCATCAAAGCAGGCATTTGCATATGTATCCGTCATGCCGGCAATGTAATCGACTACCTTCCTGACAGAAGGGCAGTCAGGCTCGGGGTGCTTCATGAAGTAAGAGGCAAAGCTTCTGATAGCCTCATTCTTCGAGGAAGCCGCCTTCTCGATATCATCGGTGCAGTCCATGAAGGCATCGAATATTGCCTCGATCTGAAGCGTAACCATATTCTCATATGTCTTGATCTTGGGAGCGAGATAGATTCCGTGGAGATTGGCATTCAAGTATTCGTTCATTGCCGCGAAGTTCTCCCGGGACATGCAGATCTCATCCTTATCAAGACTGTTGTGAACTATATCGCCTACGAGGATATTGATGATCTCGGAATTCGTGGAGCCGAGTCTTCGAAGCGCCTCGGAACTTACAAAATCCGTATTGCCGATGATTCCCGCGCGCCTTGCATCCTCAACGTCCCTGCCCACATATGCGATCTTATCCGCGAACCTTACCACGCAGCCTTCCAATGTTGCCGGTCTCGTTCTGTCCTTCTCGGGCTTCTTCGACACCTCATCCTCAGTCTTATTCCTGTACGGCGTGAGGCTGTACTCATCGTATGTCTCACCGCAATGAGCTACAATGCCGTCCCTGACCTCGAAGGTAAGATTAAGGCCGTACTCATTGGGTCTGTGTTCCTCAAGGACATCAAGAACCCTCAGGCTATGCACCTCATGCTCGAAGAAGAGCGACGGATCAACAGACTTGATGCACTTGTTAAGAACCCTCTCTCCCGTGTGTCCGTAAGGTGAGTGTCCGATATCGTGACCAAGAGCAATCGCCTGAATAAGATCGATATTGAGGTTAAGGCACCGTCCGATTATCGTGGAGATGTAATTAACGTAGATGACATGCTCTATCCTCGAGCATATATGGTCGTTAACGGGGTTGAAGAACACCTGAGTCTTATGTCTTAAGCGTCTGAAGGACTGTGAGAATATTATCCTTCCGAGGTCCCTCTCATAAGGACTTCTGATGGCACAGGGCTCTTCCTGATGAATTCTGCCTCTGGACTTATCGGTTCTCATGGCAAAAGGAGACAGAGTCTTCTCGCGCTCGCTTCTGATAAGCTCGATGGTCCTGGCATCCCTGTAGTTATTGATAAGATGCGGTTCCACAGGCAGATTGCCGAGTGCATCGCCAAAGAAATCAAACAGGTTATCCATATCAGCCCCTCCTTCTAAGTCCCGCTGAATTAGCGAGCATATTCTTCTTCATACCGTCAAAATCGACAGTAATTAGAGCGTCTCCCGCGACCGGCTCGACCTTGACCACAACGCCGTCTCCGAATCTTGTATGCGATACCTTCATGCCCGCACTTATCTCATTGGCAGTAAGGCCGTCCTTCTTCGCAGGCTTCGCGGTAAAGGAGGACTTAAGCGCCGTGCTTATCTCCTTCCTCGCCTTCACTCTCGCGGGGGTGGAAACTTCATTCGCGGAACTCTCCTTAACTTCCCTCGCTCCGCCTATCTTGTACAGGTGTACGGGATCAATCTCCTTAAGAAATCTCGAAGGTGAATAGCACTGCGTCTGACCGAAAAGCATCCTCTGCCTTGTCAGCAGGATAAAAAGATTCGTCTTCGCCCTTGTGATGGCGACGTACATAAGTCTTCTCTCCTCTTCAAGTTCGAAGGAATCACCGATGGACTTATATCCCGGGAAGATTCCGTCTTCCACGCCGATGATGAATACGGTCTCGAACTCGAGACCCTTGGCGCTGTGGACAGACATAAGCTTAACAAAATCATCGCCTTCGTTATACTCGTCACCCGCTGAATAAAGGGCGGCATTCTCAAGATATATGGAGAGTATGCCTGCGAGTGTGTCGGATGTCTTGATCTCGTCATCGAGATAGATGTCATCAGTGACGTTCTCGATTACCTTCTCCTGTTCACCCGGATTGGTCCTGTGAGTCTTCTCGAATTCGGATGCTTCAGACAAAAGCTCCTTCAGGTTCTCAACCCTGTCAGTTGCCTCGCCCTTCTTATCTCTCTGGTCGATGATCTCCTGGATCATGCCGGATTCCGTCTCGACATAATCGACAAAATCCTGGAAGCTTATATCCTCATTAAGCTTATCTCTGAAGCTTAAGATAAGGACTGCGAATTCCCTTAACTTGCCGCTTACCCTCTGAAGGTCGGGATAGCTCATACTGTTAAGACAGATGTCGAACATCGAAGTCTCATTATCCTGGGCGATCTGTCTCACCCTGTCTATCGTCGTATCACCTATTCCCCTCTTCGGAACGTTGATTATCCTCTCGAGTGCAAGATCGTCATGACTGTCATTTATGATGCGAAGATATGCGATGACATCCTTGATCTCCTTACGGTCATAGAATCGCATTCCGCCGTAGACCTTGAACGGTATCTGCTTCTCTCGTAAAGCCGACTCTATCGAACGGCTCAATGCGTTAACCCTGTAAAGAACGGCACAGTCCCTGTAATTGACGCGGCCCTTATCGACCATCTTCTTGATGGTATCCGCGGTCCACCTCGCCTCGAGATTACCGTTATCGGCATTCATTACGATTATCTTATCGCCTTCGCCCTTATCGGTCCTTAGAGCCTTGCTCTTCCTGTTCTTGTTATTCGCGATGACCTCATTCGCAGCATCCAGGATATTCTTCGTGGATCTGTAATTCTGTTCGAGCTTAACAACGTCGGTACCGGGGAAATCCTTCTCGAAGTTTAAGATCATCTTAACGTCGGCACCTCTGAATGCGTAGATGGACTGGTCGTCATCACCTACAACACAGACATTGCCGTGCTTCTTGCCAAGGAGCATGACCGCCTCATACTGCGGCTTGTTCGTATCCTGATACTCATCGACCATGATGTATCTGAACTTATTCCTGTAGTAATCAGCAATCTCCTCATCCTGCTTAAGAAGCTTAACGAAGTTAATGAGGATGTCATCGAAGTCCATCGCATTGCTCTCAAACAGTTTACGGTCATAAGCCCTGTAGACGGAAGCCGCTAGCTTCTTGAATGTATCGCTTCCGGCGAGAGCCTCGAACTCGTCATGTCCGATAAGATGATTCTTGGAATCTCCGATCTCATACAGGAACAGTCTCGACTTATATGTCTTCTCCGAGATCTCGAGCTCGTTCATTACCTGCTTAACGATCTTAAGCTGATCATCAGTATCGAGTATCGTAAAATTCTTGCCGTAGCCTAAGACCTCGGCGTGACGCCTTAAGATCCTCGCGAAGATGCTGTGGAAGGTTCCGCACCAGATATACTGCGACCTGTCTCCCACAAGACCCGTAAGTCTCTCCTTCATCTCGTTCGCGGCCTTGTTCGTAAAAGTGATCGCGAGAATGGACTGGGGAGCTACGCCGAACTTCTCCATCATATAGGCGATTCTGTACGTGATAACCCTGGTCTTGCCCGAGCCTGCGCCGGCAAGTATCAGCAGAGGTCCGTCAAGATGCTTGACGGCAGTTCTCTGTTCGTCATTAAGTTCATCAAGAAGTGCATCAGCATTCCTTAACGAAGGATCATTCTTCTGTTCTTCTTCATATAGCGAATTGAGCTCTTCCAGAAGGTCAAGCCCGTCATTATTAAAATCTGTCACAATTCACTCCAATAACACCGATCAAAATCTGAGTATGATTATACCATTAAAGGCATGACCATTTGTTCTTTTATTATAATAATACGCGTATGGAGCCTTGAAACAGTCCCATTAATAAGACAGATCCGATGTGAGCTCAGTCTTTCTGCTTACTGTCCGAGGCGGTCTTACGTCTCTTGGCCA
>OMWK01000002.1 GCA_900314745.1 uncultured Eubacteriales bacterium
CGGGCGTTGATGTTCAGATCCTGAATCCCGATTCCGACGGCATCGGCGAGTTCATTGCCAAGGGTGACAACGTATTCATGGGGTACTACGAGGATCCCGAAGCTACTGCAGAGGCTCTCGACAGCAACGGTTACTATCACACAGGCGATCTTGGATACATCGACAAGAACGGATTCTGCATCATCACGGGACGTAAGAAGAACGTCATCATTGCTTCTAACGGCAAGAATGTTTTCCCTGAGGAGATAGAATACCTGCTGTCACTCGATGACAGGGTAGCCGAGAGTGTCGTAACCGGAATCCATGACGAGAAGAAGGATGACATCATCATCGTTGCTACTATCTTCCCGGATATGGACTGGGTAGAGCAGAACCTAGGCAAGGACGCGACAGACGAGCAAATCCAGAAGGAACTCGAGGATGCCGTGGATAAGGTTAACGACAAGCTCGTAAACTACAAGAAGATCAAGAAGACGGTTCTCCGTAAGGAAGAATTCGAGAAGAATACGTCGCGCAAGATCAAGAGGTATTAAAATTGTTAAGTGATACATCAGCTTCAAGAATAATAGAAGCGGCGATGAGCGGTAATGCCGACTTTGCCGAGATCTTTGAAGAGGAACTTAAGTCATCTTCCGTCGGATTACTGAACGGCAAGACAACAAGAGCATCTTCCGGCATCAATTACGGCGTTGGAATAAGACTCATGGCGGGAACAAATGTCGTCTATGTCTACACCTGCGATAAGTCCGAGGAAGCACTCATAAAGCTCGCTAAGGAAGCATCAGCAGCATTGAAGGGAGGGAAGAGCGCAGATATCAAAAACCTCGAGGCGCTAAGTAAATCATCGCCCTCAATTCTTAATATCGATCCGCTCACTGTCTCTAAGAAGCAGAATATCGATTTTCTCCGTGAAGCGTCTGATTATGCAATGAATTATGATGAACTGATCACGCAGGCAGCGGCTTCATATTCCACATCCAACAGGGTCATTCATATCGTTAACAGCTTGGGCTTCAATAAGGAAGAATCCCAGACAAGAATCAGGATCTCCGTTGAGGCTGTTGCTTCCAAGGGCAACGAGAAGCAGACCGGACGCATTGCTCCCGGAACGATGAGAGGATATGAGTTCATTAATGAGTATCCGATCATAGATAAGACAAGGGACTGCTGTGAGACTGCTATCCGCATGATCAATGCAGGTTATGCTCCTTCCGGGAAGATGCCTGTTGTAATAGGCAACGGATTCGGCGGAGTAATATTCCACGAAGCGTGCGGTCACGCGCTTGAATCAACCGCAGTCGGCATTAAGGCTTCATGCTTTACCGATAAGCTCGGTCAAAGGATCGCATCCGATGTCGTTTCCGCCCGCGACAACGCAAGAATAGAAGGGGAGTGGGGCTCATATTTTACTGATGATACAGGAAGAGAGTCCTCTGATCTTCAGCTTATCGAGAACGGTATCTGCAAGAATTATCTCGTAGATGATCTCGGTGCCAGAAGAATGGGCTGTGAGCCTACAGGCTGCGGCAGAAGACAGGACTTCACATATGCTCCGACTTCAAGAATGAGCAACACTTATATCGAGAACGGCAAGGATGATCCCAAGGATATTATCGCTGATACGGAATACGGACTTTACTGCTCGAAGATGGGCGGCGGTTCCGTGGATACTGCTACAGGTGAATTTAACTTCGCTGCCGAGGAAGCCTTCATGATAAGAAACGGCAAAATTGCTGAGCCTGTAAGAGGCGCTACATTGATCGGTAAGGGACAGGAGATACTCCTTAACATCGACAGAGTCGGCAATGACCTTGAGCTTGCAGCCGGCATGTGCGGCTCCATCTCAGGCGGCGTTCCCGTAACTGTAGGTCAGCCTACAATAAGAGTATCCTCGATACTAGTCGGCGGAAGGGAGGCCTGATCATGGATATCGAATTTCAGAAGAAATACATAAAGGACCTCATTGATAAGGCGATTGAATACGGTTTTGAAGAAGCAGAAGCATGCTTCATGAGTTCGTCATCTATGGAGATTAACATTCTTAACGGCGAAGTCTCTTCCTATGAGAATTCAACTATGCAGGGAGTAGGCTTCAGAGGGAAGAAGAATGGCCAGATGGGCGGTTCCTTCACATCTTCGCCCGACGAAGATGGTATGAACTTCATGCTGAAGACCGCTATGGAGAACTGTGAGGTTCTGGATGATGAGGATGAGGAATTCATTTACTGCGATCCTGATCACGCACACCTCGAGAGCATACAGTTAAGCGGTACTTACGATAAGAATACATACGATAAGTTCGCTTCAGTAGGACTTAAGCTTGAGAAGGACATTCTTGCTTTGTCGCCTCTTATTAAGGCGGTTGATTATCTTTCAGTCTCATGCGGAACGGGTCCTTCAGTTTCTGTAAACTCCAAGGGACTTTACTCGTACAAGGATTCCGATTACATAAGCATCTTTGCCGAGGCAAGAGCCGAGAAAGACGGAGTTGTAAAGACCGGCGGACACTACTGGTTCGGGAACGACATCGACAAGTTTGATCACGATAAATTCCTAAGCAAGCTTCAGAAGAAGCTTCTGTCCAAGTTCGGCGGTTCTTCCGTTGAATCCGGTGAGTACAAGGTAATCTTTGACAGCGAGGCTTTTGTCTCCCTGTTAAGTACCTTCATGAGTAATTTCTCATCATATTCGATGCAGAAGGGACTCTCGCTTCTCGCAGGCAAAGAGGGAGAAGTTATCGCTTCCGATCTTTTCACCATGAGAGAAGAACCCATGTATGACAAGGCATTGCTTAAGTTTCCTTTCGATTCCGAGGGCGTTCTTACTAAGTCCAAGGCTCTCATAGACAAAGGTGTCTTCGTAAAGGCTCTCTACAACCTTAAGACAGCACACAAGGCAGGGACGGAATCCACTGGAAACGGCTTTAAGGGCGCTTTCTCGGCACCTGTCGGCGTCGGCATAACTAACGTCGTCATCACCCCCGGCGAAAAGGATTTTGACGCACTCTGCAAGTGGATTAAGGACGGCATTTACTTAACGGAACTTAACGGACTTCATGCAGGAGTCAACAAGATAAGCGGAGACTTCTCGCTTTTCTGCGAGGGCTTCCTTATCAAAGACGGCAAGATCAGCCGTCCGGTAGAACAGATTACCGTTGCGGATAACTTCTATGATGTTTTGAAGAAGATTATCGCAACAGGTAGTGATACAATAGCTGTGCCTGAAGGAAAGGGAGAGTATTTCTGTCCTTCGGTTGTAATTAGTAAAATGAATATCTCGGGAGATCTCGAGGAAGAAGGAGAAGCATAATGAGCAGCATTGATACCAAGTGTTTACATGCAGGCTATGAGCCCGGTAACGGAGAACCCAGACAGGTACCGATCTATCAGAGTACTACATGGAAATATAACACCTCCGATGATATGGGTAAGTTATTTGACCTTGAAGCATCAGGTTATTTCTATACAAGACTTCAGAATCCCACTAATGATTTTGTAGCCAATAAGCTTTGTGCGATGGAAGGCGGATATGCCGGAATGCTCACATCATCCGGACAGGCTGCAAATTTCTTTGCCGTATTCAATATCTGCGAGGCAGGAGATCATTTCATAGCATCATCATCAATCTACGGCGGAACATACAATCTCTTCGGCGTAACAATGAAGAAAATGGGCATCGAGTGCACATTCGTTGACCAGTCACTGTCTTATGATGAACTCTCCAAGTACTTCAAGCCCAACACAAAGTGCGTATTCGGTGAGACTATCACTAATCCTACTGTTAATATTCTCGATATTGAGAAGTTCGCCAAGCTCGCTCACGATCACGGCGTACCGCTCATCATCGACAACACATTCGCAACACCCGTTAACTGCCGTCCTTTCGAGTGGGGCTGCGACATCGTAACTCATTCAACAACAAAGTACATTGACGGACACGCTTCATCAGTCGGCGGTGCTATCATCGACAGCGGCAACTTCGACTGGATGGCTCACGCTGATAAGTTCCCGGGCCTTACAACACCTGACGAGTCTTATCACGGAATCACATATGCAACTAAGTTCGGTAAGGGCGCTTATATCACAAAGGCTACAGCTCAGCTTATGAGAGACTTCGGATGCATTCAGGCTCCTCAGAACGCTTATTACATTCAGTTGGGTCTCGAGTCTCTTGCAGTACGTGTAAGAAGACACTGTGAGAATGCTCAGAAGGTTGCTGAGTATCTCGCATCCGATGACAGGATCGCATGGGTTAATTATCCCGGTCTTAAGACTGATGCCAATTATGAACTCGCTCAGAAGTATTGTCCTAACGGCACTTGCGGCGTTCTCTGCTTCGGCGTTAAGGGCGGCCGTGAGACATCTATCAAGTTCATGGATTCACTGAAGTTCGCAACTATTGCAACACACGTTGCAGACTGTAAGACACTTCTTTTACATCCTGCATCACACACACACAGACAGCTCACTGATGAGCAGCTTAAGGAGGCGGGCATTGCTCCTGACCTCATCAGATTCAGTGTAGGTCTCGAGGATCCTGACGATATCATCAACGATATCAAGCAGGCTCTGGATAAGGTCTGACGAACTTTACGGAGTTAATTAATGAAACGTTTTATAACGATATTTACGGCATTAACTCTCTGCGTCTGCCTTTGTGCATGTGGTGATACGACTGAAACCTCAGTAACCGTTGAATCCACAGCAGCGGCTATAGTTGAATCAACCGAAGCTTCCACTGAAACTGCTGCGGTAATCACCGAAGTGACAGAAGAGACTATGGAGACCGAGGCTGTTACCGAGACTTCGGAAACAGCAATAGAGACTTCTGAAGAAAGCGAAGCAACAACAGCCGCAACTTTGGCTCCCGCAGATCCTGACGACGGGTGTCTCGGCGATGATTTTCTGCTTAACTGATGAAGACAGGAATTAATAAGCTTATATCTGTTTTCATTATGCTGGTTATGATAACCTGCATGTCTGTTAACGTATTCGCTGACGTTAATGATGATGCCTCACGCAACGAAGATAGCGTTCGTTCTTTTGTAGAAAGACTATATGCTTATTGCCTTGAAAGAGAAGCTGACCCGGAAGGTCTTAACAATTGGGCAACTGCTCTGATCAATAATGATACCGGAGGACTTGAGACTGCACGAGGTTTCTTCAACAGCACTGAATTCATCGCAAGGGATCTTAACAATACAGATTTTATAAGAGTCTGCTACAACACTTTACTTGACAGAGCACCCGATGAAGACGGCCTGTCCTATTGGGTAGCTTTGCTTGACAACAATGAACAGACACGGGACAGTATAGTAGATATGTTCTGTCATTCGCAGGAATTCATCGGTTTATGCGATCAGTATGGAATTATAAACAGCCTGCCTGACCCGAGAGTCACATACCCCGAAGCCTGCGCAGTCCTGGACCTGGTAGGATGGGACTTAAGAGCAGCTTACGACTGGACCCGCGATAACATAACCTATGTACGTGATATCAACGTTGATCATCGTTATACTTCCAGACAACTAGCCCACAGAGGTTTCTCGGAAGGTAATGGGAACTGTTTTGTCTTCTCAGCCTGTTTCTATGAACTGGCCTGTGCGCTTGGCTATGATGCGCATCAGATTACAGGCCACATCACCAGAAGTACAGGACTCGTTGTCATCCATTCATGGGTCGAGATTGATATAGACGGCACTACATGGGTTTTCGATCCTGAATTCGAATACGTGGACAAGGAACACAGAGACGGCTGGTACTTCCAATACGGAAGACCCCGCACATTTGTGTACCAGGATATAACCAGAATGAATTGATATGAAAGAAAAAGATCTAAGACTTAGTAATGTCCGCGCTTTTTCATGCATCGCAATTGTGGTCCTGCATACTTTCTTTGCAGCGTCAGTATCATTTGAATATGGATCCATCTCATATATCATCTGCATTGTGATCCGTAACCTTATGTTATGGGCAGTTCCTTGTTTTATGATGGTAACCGGTGCTTTGCTTCTTGATCCTGCAAGGACGGTAAACTATAAGAAAGTATTCGGAAAATACATTCCGAGGATGCTGACAGCACTTGTTATCTTTAGTGTTATATTTAAGCTAATCGACATCATATTGGGTCTTGATCCGCTTGAGACTGCAGTAACCGACACTATTAAAGAAATACTGACAGGGAAGGGACAATGGGCTCACATGTGGTATCTATATACCATGACGGCGCTTTACCTTATTATTCCGCTGTTACGTCCCTTTGCGGAACACGCTTCGAAAAGGGAGATAATTGCAGTCATGATCATTATGATCATATTTCTGTCACTGATTCCGTTTATAACGGGATTGGCTGGATTCGATTCAGGTTTCTATATTCCAATATATACAATCTATCCTTTGTTTCTTCTTCTTGGTTTTTTCCTTCACTATAAATACTTTGATTATCAAAGTATTATAATAATTACGATAGTAGGGTATTTAGTAGGGATAACAGCTTTCACATTGAAGTACATCAATAATGACGATGAACTGCTCAAGGGGCTTGTAAGCAATTATGCATTTCCTTTAACCATTATTGGATCGATAGGAATGTTCATGATTCTAAGGAGATTAAGAATCAGCAAAAAAATCATCAATCTGATCGATGAGAATTCATTTGGAATATATCTGATCCATATGATACCGTTGAAGCTGATAATGAATTATATACACCCGGAAAAATTCGGATTATTGTTTGTGATTATAATAGCAGTAGGTGTATTCATTAGTTCTCTGATAATTACTGCTTTGCTTAAGAAAATCCCGGGGATCAGCAAAATCCTTTAAAATCATTCAATCCCGCAGAATACTTCGTTCATCGGTCCCTGAACTACCTCTTCCTAATTCACCAAAATTGTAATTATACCGAATTAGGTGTATATAAAAATGAAGATATTTATATGGGTAACTACTCGTACCTTACCTCATTGCTTCCGATGTACTTCAGGTAAATCGTGAATATGATTCTTATGATTATAAGAACAATTACTACACCGATTGCATCGATCAGAACATCTCTGATGTTCCCGTCACGTCCTTCGATGAAAAGCTGATGATACTCATCACAAACAGATGTCAGCATCGACATCCATAATGTGATAACGATGTACATCTCGTTATCAGACTTGATAAGTTTTACCGGACTCTCTGCATAAGATTTTATAAAAGATATTTTATTAGTGAATCTTGCCGATAAGAATATCAGAACAGTCAGTACCGAGTACTCAATTACGTGTACGACCTTACGCAGGACCAAATCAGTTATGATATTCTCTCCAAACAGAAGTTCAATGTACTTAAGCGCAGCTGTACTTCTCTCAGTTGAAGCAGTACCATTCTCAGATGAAAGGAAAAAAATCAGGACTACCCAAATGGCCGTAAGAGCCCAGCACAATATCGCTGCGAACAAATTAGATAATGAGATATCCTTGGACTGTATTCCGTTCTTCATCTTATCGCCTTTGCCTGTTATTATTCTTGATTGCTCTGTCTATCTCTCTTTTTGCCTGCTTTGCGGCTTCGACATCACGCTTATCGTAATTCTTCTTACCCCTTGCAAGACCTATCTCGAATTTAACCCTTCCGTCTTTAAAATAACACTTTGTGGGTACAAGCGTAAGACCGTCGAGTTTGATCTTAGAGAAGAGTCTTATGATCTCCTTCTTATGCATGAGAAGCTTCCTGGTTCTCATGGGATCAAGGCTGACAAAAGTGTTTCCATGATCATAAGGACTGATATTAACTCCGATAAGGAATATCTCTCCCGCCTTTACGGTTACATATGCATCACGAAGGTTGATCTTACCTGCGCGAATACTCTTGACCTCAGTACCTGCGAGGACTATTCCGCATTCGTATCTTTCTTCTATAAAGTAATCATGATAAGCCTTCTTATTCTCGGCTATTATTTTTATTCCCTTTTCCTTAGGCATATATTCTCCTAGAGTTTAAGCGACGGAACTGCATTTAATGACAGATCATCCCTTCTGCCGTTAATATACTCAAAATATCCGGCAGAAGCTATCATGGCTGCATTATCCGTGCAAAGCCGCAGCTTCGGATAGTATAGCTCAATATCATGCGCCGATGAAGCCTCATCAAAAGCGCGTCTCAGGAAGGAATTGGCTGACACCCCTCCTGCCAGGCAGACCTTGCGCACACCAGTGGCATTTACCGCTTTCATTGTGTTGTCACAAAGTATCTTCGCGATATGATGCTGATAGGAAGCTGCAAAGTCCTTAATATCGATCTCTTCGCCCTTCTGCTTTGACTGATTTATGATATTCAGGGCATTTGTCTTGATTCCCGAGAATGAGAAATCCAAAGTGTCGCCCATATGGCTGGTGGCAAAGGAATAAGCACTGATGTCTCCTCCCTGCCCCGCCTTATCCATCTTAGGTCCTCCTGGGTAGCCGAGTCCGATAACTCTAGCAATCTTATCAATCGCTTCACCCGCCGCATCATCGCGGGTCCTTCCTAAGATCTCCAATTCAGTATAGGACTTAACATGAACAATCTGAGTATTTCCCCCGCTTACACAAAGGCATAAGAACTCAGGCTCAAGTTCCGGAAAACAAAGATAATTGGCACAGATATGACCGTGAAGATGATTAACACCTACAAGCGGCAGTCCGGTTGCTGCGCATATTCCCTTGGCGGCAGACAATCCTACAAGCAAAGCTCCTACAAGTCCGGGGCCGTACGTTACTGCAACGGCATCAACATCTTTAAGACTGATTCCTGCTTCCTTCAGCGCCGTCTCAATGCATGGATATACGGCATCAACATGCATACGGGATGCAAGCTCGGGAACTACACCTCCGTACTGCTCATGGAAGTCCGCCTGGGATGCAATGATATCACTCATTATAATTCGTCCGTTCTTGACAACAGAACAGGCTGTCTCATCACATGATGATTCTATTCCAAGAATAATCGTATCTTTACTCATACCAACCATTATATAAAATACGACTGCATAAATCGCATTATCGTATCTATGTACTCGTCTTTACCCATTCTGAAGGACTCCAGATAACCGGCACCAGGAATCATCCTCGACACAGTGAGACTGGAATTAAGGCGGTTACGCTCCTCCACAATCTGTGTTATCTTATCAGCTCCGATGAAGGTATCATGTCCTCCGTAGATTATGCAAACCGGCATCTGAAGACGCGATATCTCGGCGACAAGATTTACCGAGTTTGATTCGCCGGCGGAGATCCTTATGGCATAAGGAACGAAACTCTTGGTTATGCTTCCGAGGAACTCAGTCTGCTCAACCGAAGCCGTTATATAATCATCGGAATTCTTAGCAGGTGAATCAAATATCATTCCAATTACATAGGATCTGTCGAATCCAAGCTTAAGAATATCCTCGGGATAGTCATTCAATTCTGATTCCGTAAGTCCTGATTCAGGAAGCTTATCATAGGCAAGCATTGTTGATGTACATCCTGTTCCGATACCATACAGAACAACATTGGTCGTTACTGAGATAGACCTTACCTGTGCTATCGCGCCTATAACATCCTGCCATTCAAGATATCCGTAGTTGCAGACATCGCCTTCTGATTCACCGCTGTTTCTCTGATCGAACAGAAATACGTTGTAATTATTGTCGAGAAGATTCTCTACGAGGTCTACCATGTTTACACCAAAAGGCAGACGGTTGGATCCCGCATTATGTACGACAATTACCGTGGTTATCGGATTATCACATTTAAAGAACCATCCCGAGAGATTAGTCTGTCCGTCAAAAGACTCAAACGAACAGGTCGAATACGAAGGAAGAATGTTCGAAGGGACATTTGATACCGAGGTTTTCTCAATGCTCATTAGGTGGTTTGAAGATGAGATCGTAAGTACAACAAAGAAAATAAGAACTGCAGCAAGAATGCTTAATATGAGCGCGGATCTAACGATGAATCCTGAACCGCCCCTCCTCTTTCTTCTGTCGTCTGCTACCTGTTGAAATCCAGAGGTCATATCCTTTACAAAATACTCTTCTTCTTAAGAATATAAGCCGTCAAAACTACGCTCAAAATACAGGAAGTCAGAATCGAGATAAATGGCATCGGCTGGGAAATGAATTCCTCATCCCACGGCATCGGAAAATTCTGACCGAAGAAACATCCGATAAGATCAGGTATCGTCAGAACGATGGTTGCGGCAGCAAGCACCTTCATTATGTCGTTCATGTTGTTAGAAATGATCGAAGCATAAGCATCGGTTGTAGTGCTTACGATGTTCGCATATACGTCTGACATCTCATGAGCCTGCTTATACTCGATTACAACATCTTCAAGAAGATCCTCATCTTCCTCATAAAGCTTGATGGTACGTCCCCTCATAAGCTTCTCAAGAACTGCCTCATTGGACTTCAATGATGACGAGAAGTATACTAGTGACTTACTAAGCTCAAGACGCTTATATAGTTCCTTGTTGGATACGGCCTTCTCAAGCTCATTCTCTGAGACCTCGAGGGTCTTATCGATAAAGCGCAAAAGTCTCAAGTACTCTCTTGCAACGGCATAGAGTATCTGAATCGTAAAGCGCGTTCTGTAAGGTATATAGAGATCCCTGATTCTGTTCTCAATGAAATGATCGAGTATCGAAGTCTGCTTCAGTGAAACCGTAATGATATTCTTATTCGTAAGAACAATACCGAGAGGCGTCGTCTCGTAAATAACGCTCTCATTCTCCCTGATCGTATAAGGAATGTCGACGATGACAAGAACCGTGCCTGTATCATCATCGTAGTCGATACGAGGTCTCTCCTCTTCGTCCAAAGGATATCTTAAGAATTCCTGCGGAACATTAAGCTCTGTCTCGATACGGGATATCTCAGCTTCAGTCGGTGAATACAGATTTACCCAGCAGTCATCAGTAATTACATCTGTCTCAGTGGTCCTGTATATAAATCGGGAGGCTGTCTTGCTTACTTCTCTTGATGTGTAAATATCGAGCATAGTAAACCTCCCTTCATCGAAGTGAATCAGGTTATTTTATCATTATAATATGCTGAATTCTACCCCTCAGGAGATACCGGAAGAACCGAACCCGCCGCCTCTGTCTTCGCCGATGTCCCTGACACTATCGACAAACTCAATGTCGGCGTATTCAACCTTGTTTATTACCATCTGAGCAATACGGTCGCCCTTCTTAATTAGGTACGTTCCATGCTTGCAGCCCTTGTCATTCAAAGTGAAAGGAGCTTCCTCGGAGGCATCCTCGCGCTGTGAGGCGTTATAGATGATTACGTTGACTTCATCACGGTAACCGCAGTCTATGGTACCGGGAGTATTGGGAACTCTTAATAAAGTCTTCAGGGATATGCCGCTTCTCGGTCTGATCTGCACCTCATATCCGTAAGGGATAGCCATCTTAAGACCTGTCGGAACCAGCACGCTGCATCCGGGCTTAACAAGAACATCCTCGCAGGAGTAAAGGTCCATGCCTGCATCTCCGTCGTTTGCGTACTTGGGTGTTACCGCATTATCCCTGCACTTCTCGATAGGAAGCTTAATTCTCTCGCTCATCTCATACCTCCGTATAACATTTGATCACGTTGTATCCCATCATGGCGGCTTCGCTGCATGCGCCGTCATCGAAAATAAACTTAGCGGGACCGTAAATTGTACTCGAACAATCCATAGGATGCGTTATGACCTTAACATCAGGTCCTTCCTCCTGCTTCATGACAAAGGCTCCTCTTCCCTTGCATGCGCTGCACGAAGATGCATTTCTTCCCACGGGACAGAAATCAGACTGCATCCAAGGTACAAGTCCTCCGCAGTGAAGGTAGACGGATCCCGCGGCACCTGCCTTTCGAAGCATATTAAGAGCATCAGAAGGAGACTTCTCATAAGACATGAAGACCTCTCCCCTCTGCTTAAGAACATATTTCAATGATTCCGTGTTATATACATTCGTGTCAGCCGTAGGAGCGAACCTTATATCCTTAATCGAGTCAAACCTGGAACCCGAATCATCGTGACAAAAATCAGGCTTTACAAGCATCATCTCACGGCCGGTATCAGCTATCAGCGAATCGATTATCTTTCTTTTGTTCTCGACAAGGTAATCGTAGACGGAAAATGCATATATGTCGGCATCGGCAAAATCAGTGTCAGATGAGACCGAAGGATAAAACCGAAGAACCTTCACGGAACCCTCTTCAGAAGAAATTCCAGAAGCTGTGTCACCGATGAAGAACTCCTCAACCGCGATGTGTCCAGATTCATTAAGGATCTCTGATGAGAGCATCTCAAGAACACCGCGTCTTAATTCGTTTATGTCCTTAACCGAACAATGCGCATTGTCAGCACCTGACAGATAGACGCTGTCGACGGTAAACGCCGTGCTTCCGGTCTTACAAAGCTGCTCCTCAATCCTCGATTCAGGCAACACACTTCTGCCTTCACTTAATTCGTAACTTAACTCGTCTTCTGCACAGACATCCTGCCAGGGTCCTTCAGTTACCCTCGCGAAGGCCTTGATCAATCCGTCGGAAGAAGCATCAAAAGTAAGTTCGATATGTGTCTTGCCGTAAGTCGCGCTTCCCTCACTGAAATCGTGATTCATAAGATATACGCCGACATCGTCAGGAAGCTCCTTAATTGCTGAAGGATGCAGACCCTTTACTACATAATTGCCCTTAAACTGCGATACCTTGCCAACGGGGAAAGACTTCAATTCGCCCTTCTTATCCCTTAACGACAGATAATCGCCTCTGGAAGGCTCCACAGCACTCTTGGAAGGTCTGATGGTAATCGTACCCTCCTTACAGTCGCGAAGCGTAATCTTGCCTATTCTGAGGCCGAATTTGCCGACATAGTCACCAGAGAGAAGTTCCGGGTCCTTTCTGCCTGTCAGATACTGAGTCGTGAAGCTTCCGCCGCGGTTGAAATTGACGAGAAGTTCCTTCTCGCACTCATCCATTAACTCATCTGTCAAAGAGCCCTCATAATAAGCATCGATAACCTTGCGGTACGCCCTTACTGCAGTCTCGACATAGTCCTTGTCCCTCATTCTTCCCTCGATCTTAAGGGAAGCGACGCCGGCATCGATGAGATCCGGCACAAGACGCAGGGCACTTCTGTCCTTGGGTGAAATCAGATGACCGGAAGTTAAGATCTTGCCGTTATTCGACAGCTCATAATTCTGTCTGCAGGGCTGGGCACAAAGTCCCCTGTTTCCGGATCTTGTGCCGCTCTTATTCATTGATGAGAACAGGCACAATCCCGATGTGCATATGCATACTGCACCGTGAACGAACACCTCAGTCTCCATATTAATCCTGGAAGCTTCTCGTACCCTGTCTGATATTTCCTTAAGGGATAATTCTCTCGGCAATACGACACGTGTAAAGCCTATTCCCCTAAGCGAACGAAGCTTGTCTTTGTTATATACATTCATCTGTGTTGAAGCATGAAGAGGTATCATCGGGTACTTCTCGTGAATCCTTAAAGCAAGTCCCGTATCCTGAACGAGTATGGCATCAACACCGTTGTTATATGCTTCTCTTGCAACCTCGACGGCTTCATCGAGCTCATTATCATCAACAAGCGTATTAAGGGTCAGATGAACAAATACGGACCTCTCGTGAGCATAAGCACAGCACTCCGACAGATCATCCATCGTGAGGTTTGCCGCATTCATACGCGCGTTATAAAGATCTATGCCGCAGTAAATGGCGTCAGCACCGGCGTCTACGGCTTTCTTGAATATTTCCCTGTTGCCGGCCGGAGCCAGCAACTCAATTCTCTTTCTCATTTGCTAAAAGCTCCATGGGAGTAGGTTCAGGTCTCTCTTCTTCGAGATTTGCCTTCTGCTGATAATACATGAGTTCAGTCTTCAGATTGGAATTCTCATCCTTAAGAGAAAGAATCCTGTCGCATGCATCAATAAGAGCAAGTGCGTTTATCTTGGAATTGGAAAGTCCGGGATTATTCTCCTTGGTATTGCTGAGTATGTCGTTAGTAAGAGCAGCGATCTTCCTTATACGGGCTTCACTGATGTTCTCGGTGCATCCGAGAAGGTACATATTGCCGTTAATCTCAACTGAGACTCTCTTGGATTCGCACTTCTCTTCCTTCTGTGATCTTCTAAGGCTCTCGCGCCTGGCGATCTTCTCATCAAGTGTAGGCTTAGGCTGTTCCTTGGTAACTTCCTTGCTCATTCCCTTATATCTTTGCTCATAATTCGCCATAAGCGGAAGATCTTCGGCAGAAACCTTAGCTGAAGACTTCTTCTTCATCGATTTATCTGAATATTTACTCATGATACTCTGGGATGATTTCTTCATTTGCACACCTCTTAAGCCTGATCCTTAACTATTATAGCATTATAAAGTTCAAGAAACTTCTCAGGCGTTATCTGCTCCGCCCTGATGTCTTCCGGCAGGCCTAGATCACTAAGTTTCCCGCTTAATTCCTTCACGTTGTTGATGAGTTTCTTCCTTCTCATGGAAAACGCCCTGTTAAGAAACCTTACAAGCCCTTCCGACAGCTCGTTCCCGCCTCTTGTAAGGCTTATCACGCAGGATGTCGTATTCGGCGAAGGGATGAAGCAGTTTCTCGGCACCGTAAACTCCTTTACCATCCTGCCGTAAAGCGAACACAGGATTGAGAGCGGCCCGTACTGCTTGGTTCCGACCTCGGCGAAGAGCCTTTGCAGTGCATCCTCTTCCACCATGAACACCATCTTCCTCGCATTAACGCACTCAGCGAAAAGCTTCTTCATGATATCCGTCATAACATAATAAGGCAGGTTGCTGACGACAACATCGATATTGGAAGCATCATACGAATTAAGCTTAAGAAAATCGGAAGATATGACGTTTGCCTTAAGCTTTAATTCTTCCTCAAGAAACGATACGAGCCTCTTATCGATCTCAACCACCGTAAGTGAATCGGATGCTTCGGACAAAGGAACCGACAGGCTCCCGAGCCCCGGACCTATCTCAAGAACTCTGTCACAGCTTCCGATCTCACAAAGATCAACGATGTTATTTATGATTTCTTCATCACACAAAAAGTTTTGCCCGAACTTTAATTCGGGCATAAAACCTTTCTGCTTAATTAGAGCGAGCCTGTCTTCGATCATTATCAGAGGAAGTAACTTACGCCTGACTCGAAGATCTTCTGATCCTTAACACCCGGGATATTGAGTGTAAGGTCTGTATCATAACGCTCTGAGTGTCCCATCTTACCGAAGACTCTTCCGTCAGGTGACAGAATACCCTCAATGGCGGAATCAGAACCGTTAGGATTGTAATCTGTTGAGATAGAAGGATTGAAGTCCTCATCAACGTAGCATGTAGCGATCTGACCCTGTGAAGCGAGCTTCCTGATCATGTCATCGGAAGCTACGAATCTTCCCTCACCGTGTGATACGGGGATTGAGAATACTTCGCCCGGATTAACCTTCGTAAGCCAGGGGCTGTTGTTGGACATGATCTTTGTCTTTACATAAACGCTCTGGTGACGTCCTATGTTGTTGAATGTAAGTGTAGGATCCTCATCAGAGAGCTCCTTGATATCGCCGTAAGGAACGAGACCGAGTTTGATCAAAGCCTGGAAACCGTTGCAGATACCGAGCATTAGACCGTCTCTGTTGAACAGGAGATCTCTTACGGCCTCGGTTACGTACTGGTTCCTGAATGCAGCCGCAAGGAACTTAGCAGAACCTTCAGGCTCGTCACCTGCTGAGAATCCGCCCGGGAGCATGATGATGTTGCTCTCATTGATCTTGGAAGCAAGAGTCTTCAGTGAATCCGTAATTGCTTCGGATGTTCTGTTCCTGATAACGAATACTTCAGGAGCAGCGCCCGCCTTCTCGAATGCTCTGGCTGTATCATATTCACAGTTTGTTCCAGGGAATACGGGAATGATGACCTTGGGCTTAGCACCCTTAAGAACACCGGGAGCTGCCTTGAATGTCTTATCCGTCTTGTAAGGCTCAACCTTAATGTTCATCGTTGCTTCTGCTGCGAATGTCGGGAAGATCTTCTCGAGCTTGCCGGCATAACTTAATGCGGCAGCACCGCCAAGAGCCTGCTGATCCTTATATCCGAATACAGGTCTGTTAGTTGTCTCACCGAGATACTTTCCGCCTGTCATCTTGATCTTGTCGATGGCATTTGCATCATTGGGAACTGCAACGATAACTGCACCGAATGTCCTTGAGAAGAGCTCTTCCTCAGTAAGATCCTTATCGAAAACAAAACCAAGTCCGTTACCGAAGCACATCTGAGCTACTCTTGCAGCTACACCGGCGCCCCTTACTACAGCTGCGTTTATAAGTTCCTTACGAGACTGAAGCTCCTTCAATGCCTTGAAGACACGGAGAACATGATCCTTCTTGTAATAGCCGAGACCGTTTCTTGCAGCCTTGATAAGATAGAGCTTCTGGCCTGCATTCTTAACTGTAGCCGTAACGATTTTATCGGTAGTAGTCATACCTACTGCAAATGATACGAGCGTCGGAGGTACATGGATATCATTGAACGTACCGCTCATCGAATCCTTACCGCCAATGGAAGCCGTACCGAAGTCAAGCTGTGCCTGATATGCACCGAGCAGCGCCTGGAAAGGCTTGCCCCATGTGGAAGGCTCACCCATTCTCTCGAAGTATTCCTGGAAAGTAAGACGTGCCTTGGAAGGATCAACACCCATACATGCGATCTTAAGGAGTGATTCAACTACTGCATGATAGGAACCAGCATAAGGATTCCACTCAGTAAAGTAAGGATCAAAACCGTAAGTCATAACAGAGCAGTCATGTGTCGTACCGTGACCTACGGGAATCTTGGCAGCCATACCTTCCTCGGGTGATGTCTGATAAGCGCCGCCGTAAGGCATTACAACCGTTGCAGCACCGATAGTTGAGTCGAATCTCTGTGTAAGACCGAGTCTTGAGCATCCGTCGAGTGATGAGAGCGCACCGTTCAATGACTTATTGAAGTCGCCCTTAACATAAGAAGGAAGCGGTGTATCAATATAAGCGTCAGCAAGCGAAGGAGCAGTAACTTCAACCTTTGTAAACTGCTTTGCACCGTTGGTGTCGATAAACTCTCTTGCGATATTAACTATGACATTGCCGTTCCAGGTCATCTTCATGACGGGCTCTTCGGTAACCTTTGCAACAACAGTTGCTTCAAGGTTCTCGATGTCGGCATACTTCATGAACTTATCAAGATCTTCGGGATGAACGACTACAGCCATTCTCTCCTGGGACTCAGAGATTGCGATCTCAGTACCGTCAAGACCGTCATACTTCTTCGGAACCTTATCAAGATCGATCTCGAGACCAGAAGCGAGCTCACCGATAGCTACGGATACACCGCCTGCACCAAAGTCATTACATCTGATGATGAGCTTTGTAACCTCAGGATTTCTGAACAGTCTCTGAAGCTTTCTCTCTGTCGGAGGATTACCCTTCTGAACCTCAGAACCGCATGTAACTACGGAAGCCGTATTGTGAGCCTTGGATGAACCTGTGGCACCGCCGATACCGTCTCTTCCTGTTCTTCCGCCGAGAAGCACGATGATGTCTCCCGGCTGAGGTCTCTCTCTTACGATATTAGAAGCGGGAGCAGCACCTACAACGGCACCGATCTCCATTCTCTTTGCAACGTAACCCGGATGATAGATCTCATCAACCTGACCTGTTGCAAGACCGATCTGGTTGCCGTATGAGCTGTAGCCTGCAGCTGCGGTTCTTACGATCTTCTTCTGTGAGAGCTTACCCTCGAGCGTCATAGAAACAGGAACAGTCGGGTCTCCGGCACCTGTTACACGCATTGCCTGGTATACATAGGATCTTCCTGAGAGCGGGTCTCTTATAGCTCCGCCAAGACATGTTGCAGCACCGCCGAAAGGCTCAATCTCCGTAGGATGGTTATGAGTCTCATTCTTGAACATGAAGATGTAATCCTGATCCTCACCGTCAACCTTGATCCTTATCTTGATGGAGCATGCGTTGATCTCTTCGGACTCGTCGAGATCATCGAGCTTGCCGTCCTTCTTGAGCTTCCTTGCTGCCATTGTGGCAATGTCCATGAGACAGATATGCTTCTTGTCGATCCTGTCACCGTAAATGTCCTTACGGGTCTCAAGATAATCGCTGTAAGTTTTCTTAATCTGCTCCGTGAGCTCATCGTCGCCGTCAAATTTGATATCTGTAAGCTCAGTGAGGAAGGTTGTATGTCTGCAGTGATCAGACCAGTATGTATCAAGAACCCTGATCTCAGTAACCGTAGGATTCCTCTTCAGAGTCTTGAAATAATCCTGTGTAAACTTGATATCTGCAAAGCTCATTGCAAGACCCATAGATGTTCTCAATGACTCGAGACCGCTGTCATCGAGGTCTGTAAAGTCGCCTATTGTCTCGACAGCAGTCGGGATGTCGTACTTATCCTCGAGAGTCTCGGGCTTCTCGGATGAAGCCTCACGGCACTCTACGGGGTTAATGAGATACTTTCTGATTGCATTCTTCTGATCATCGGTCAAGGAACCGTAGAAGGCTACGACCTTGGCAGTCTTTACGATGGGTCTCTCCTTCTGAGTCAGGAACTGGATGCACTGGGCAGCTGAATCAGCACGCTGGTCATACTGACCGGGAAGCGATTCAATGTTCAAAACAAAGCAGCTGTCACCAAGATCAACCTTCTCATCATAAACATCGTCTACGGGAGGCTCTGAGAATACAACTGACTTGGCATTCTCGTATTCTTCGTCTGTTATCCCGGATACATCATATCTGTTGATAACACGAACATTCGTCAATGTCTTGATATCGAGGTCAGCTGATACATCATGGAGTATGCCTTTGGCCTCAACGGCAAAATCGGATTTCTTCTCAGAAAGTATTCTTCTTACGGACATTTACGGGTTCCCCTTTGAAATTTATATCGTTATTTTATCAGATGTTGTCAGCCGATTTTGCCAACAATTCGTTATTATACTTAAGAAATCTTGAGAGTCCTTCACTGTCAAGCGTTCCGTGGGCGAGTTCAGCCTGGTCAAAGATGTGTCTTGCAAGTCTGTCTGTCTCTTCTTTCTTGGTTCCCATGGACTCAAGTGCACGGAGTTTGCCGATGAGAGGACTGTCTGTATTTACAACAAGTTCAGTCTTAACCGGGAAGAGCTCATCGAGATTCATGGGCTCCTTACCAGCCGCCTTATTCATGGCATTCATCTTCTCATACTGCTTTCTCATATCCTGCATACGTCTGTTCAGCTCGGATTCCATGATGAGAGCAGGCATGGACAAAGCACCAAGAGCCTTCGCACTTACCTCGAGCTTATCGTCGCCCAAAGCTGCACGGAAGAAATCCCTGAGCTTGTTTCTTGTCTCGTCGTCGCTGTCCTCACCTGTAAGGTCGGCATCGACTCGCTTGAATCTCAAGTCCTGATACTTGTACTCGAGGAATGATATGAAGTTATCATCGATCATCTCATCGAGAACGATGACGTCGAATCCTTCGTTCTTAGCCATCTCAACGTAAGCTGCCTGTGCAACCTTATCGTTGGTGTATCTTACCTGCTTCTTCTTCGCTGTAAGCTCATCCATCGTAAGATGCTTGCCGTCAACAGTCTTAAACAGGCAGATCTTGTTTACCTTATCGTAGAACTTCTCTTCCTTCATCATTCCGTACTTAACGAATACGGAGATGTCGGACCAGTAAGCCTCGTAGGCCTCCCTGTCATTCTTGTAAAGCTCATTAAGCTTATCGGAAACCTTCTTGATGATGTGCCTTGACAGCTTCTTAACATACTCATCCTGCTGCAAAGCGGAACGTGAAACGTTAAGAGGGAGATCAGAACAGTCAAGGCAGCCCTGCAGAAGGAACAGGAAATCAGGAATTATCTCTTCGATGTTATCTGCTACGAATACCTGATGATTGTAGATCTTGATACGTCCTTCAAGAGACTGGTAAACATTGTCTGTCTTGGGGAAATAAAGGATACCCTGCAAAGTGAACGGATAATCCATATTAAGGTGTATCCAGAACAGAGGATCATATCCGTCGTTAAACACGCTGTGGTAGAAGGATTTGTATTCGTCATCAGTGCACTCCGAAGGCTTCTTGAGCCACAGAGGTGCCTTGTTGTTAATGGGAGAATATAAGATATCGGAAGGCTTGAACTCCTCACCCTTCTCCTCTGCTTCCTTCTTTCTCTTCTCCTCGGCCTCCTCGTGAAGCCTGTCAGCCTTAACATCAATGAAGAAGATGTCTACGGGTACGAAGGAACAGTACTTTCGAAGTGTCATGCGAAGTGTAGCCGTGTCGAAGATCTTCTGTGCTTCCTCGGAGAGATAGAGAGTGATGGATGTACCGCGGGTAGTCCTGGAAGAAGGCTCAATCGTGAACTCCATTCCGTCCTCAGAGGTCCAGGATACGGCTTCCGCACCCTCCTCGAAGCTTAATGTATCGATCTTAACCTTATCTGCAACCATGAAAGCCGAGTAGAAACCGAGACCGAAATGGCCGATGATTCCGGACTTGTCCGTGGACTGCTCCTGATACTTGGTAACGAAGTCCAAAGCTCCGGAGAAAGCGATCTGATTGATGTACTTATCGATCTCCTCGGCTGTCATACCGATTCCGTTATCCTCGAATACGATCGTCTTTGCATCGTCATCGTAGATAACGTTGATCTTGTAGTCTTCGCCGTCGGCAATATTAGCCTTGCCGAGTTCAACCAGTCTTTTAAGCTTAGCCACTGCATCAGCGCAGTTGGACACCAGCTCTCTTACGAATATGTCCTGATCTGAATAAAGCCACTGTCTGATTACGGGAAATATATTCTCCGTAGTAACTGATACTTTGCCGCTTCTGCTTTCCATATAAATGCCTCCGTGTTGTATATAAATTAGCGTTTTGCCGCAACGATGTAATCGTCGGCAATGCGTTGATAACTGTGCTGTATCTTCCTTAAAAGATCGTTATTGCAGGAATTAAGCTCATGTCCGTCTATGTATCTTACCGGCAATATGTCAAAAGGCGTGCTCGATACGAACATAGAAGCGTTCTTATCCTTAAGAATCTCATCGAGAGTAAACATTCCGTACTTAAGAGTAGCGCCGGCCTCAGAAAGCGCCTTCATTACGCGGTTCCTGGTAATGCCGAGCAGGATCTTGTCATCGGGGGCGGAATAAACAACTCCGTCAAGAATGACAAAAAGATTGGACTTGCTGCCTTCGTAAAGCCTGCCCTCATTGTCGGTAAGGATTACTTCATACGGATTTCCGTATTCATTCTTCTCGCCAAACTTAGAAGCTACCGCAGCCTTATAATCGCCGCGGAAAACCTTGATGTTGGGTGCAACTCTCTCCCACTTGAGCGTAAGGGAATTAATACCCTCCTCGAAAAGCTTCTCACCGGGGATGTTTGCCTCACAAACATGAATGAGAAGGTGGCTCTTAGTAAGAACGATTCTCAGCGAACCGTCAAGATCAGGATCAAAATCCTTGATGAAAGCATAACTTTGGTCAATGATGCCGTTTATGTCGACTTCGAAGTTCTCGATACCCGCAACGGATTTACGAAGTCTTGCAAGATGATCTTCAAAAAAGAGCGGAATGCCGCATTTTACCCTTAAAGTCTCATAGTAAGTAACTTCGTCTGTAGGGACGAGAAGCTGCTTTGCTTCCTGACTGTCACTTGATATCTTGTTTCCGTCGTAATAATAGAAACTTCCGACCGGACTTTCTAACAAAGGATAAGCCATAAACTTAAAACTCCTGATTGGTTTATAACTTATCTATAATATCACTTAATGCGTATTGAGAGAATCTACTTTATTAATAAGAAGAGACAAATGTTCGACCGTATGTCTTATGCGCAGCTCCTTAAGCTCGGGCCTGGTCATACCTGCTGTCACCACACGGTCGAGGAAACGGATATAACCCAGAAGCTTTATCTTATTCTCCTGAAATTTAATCTCTTCTTTAGTCAGGCCTTCAAAATACAGATGCAGAATACGATTCCAAAGATCGTCACACACACCGTCAGTTAACCCCATAAAGCGAATGGAGTTATCAGGTTCATCCTCGTTATAGGCCCTGTAAGCCACAAAAAGAGCCTGAAGATCAAATACAGGGTCACCGGTACTTATCGAATCCATATCAATGAAGAGCGGTTCATCATCGGTAAGCATCACGTTCTTCAGGTGAGGATCTCCGTGTACGACATGATAATCATCAGGCATAGCATGAATCTTATCTTTGATAGCTCCGGCGATGTCATCCGGAATTACAGTCTTAAGAGCGTCGATGTACCCGATAAACAATTCTTTGGCAGAAGGGAAATCCTTGGGGTTTACTTCAACTCTATGGACTTTCTTAAGAAGATTAACGTACTCTTCAGAGACAGAAGCGATCTTATCGGGATCATTTACGAGAATGTCATTCATGCTTTTGGCTCTTATAAGTTCAAATACAGAACCGTACCCCGCTCCGACCTTGACTATCTCATAACTGATCGCCGTTGGAACCCCCTTAATGAATGCCTGCCTCGCAAGATTTCTCTCATTCACGATACCGTCGAGGCAATCAGGGCTGTCATAAACCTTAACAACATTATCATCATCCAGCCTGTAGACTGTTCCGACCGCTCCTTTGCCGATGACTTCGCATCCGGATATGTCTATAGTCTTCATCTTCCTCTCAACATTGAGAAGAGTTGTAAAGCCGGTCATATCGAGTATCGTATAAAGATCGGGGCCGACATTAATAATAGTCAGAGGAGAATCTAAATCCAAGGATATCTTATAAAAAACACGAAGACCGGAACTTGAGACATATTCCACATTAGAGGCGTCAATAACGAGTTCCCTGCCCTCTGCATTCTCAAGGATCTTATAAAACTCAATCTCGATCTCACGTGAATTATTAGTCGTGATCTTACCTTCGGGACTAGCTATTATCCTGTTGCCTTCTATTCTGGTGTTCATACAAGATCCTCCAATTACTATTATAAATTATATCGGATTACGAACAACGATAAGAATTGTATAATCGTATTATGAAATCTATAAGCATCTCAGTAACAGCGCTGGCTAGATTTGTATCCCGCACAGGCAACCTGTCATCAGCGGGTTCATTCTCTTCCGTCTCGGGTATTGAAGGCACTATGCTTCACAAGAGAATATTCGCAGATCTTCGCAAGGAATACGGAGACGAATTCGAGACTGAACACAGGTTCTCGCACATATATTCCTATGAAGATCCTGAGGTGTCACTGCAGCTGGAGGTCGGAGGCAGATCGGACATATTATTCGATAAAGACCAGGAAGGTCTTCCCCATATCATTGAGATAAAATCCTTCAATTCAGGCAAGAATCAGTATGAGAAGCTTGTACATTCGGATCATGAGGCTCAGCTTAAGATCTATTCGGCATTGTATTTCCTCGATAATCCCGACATCGAAGAGATGAATATCACATTAAG
This sequence comes from uncultured Eubacteriales bacterium, assembly GCA_900314745.1. Classification (GTDB taxonomy): domain Bacteria; phylum Bacillota; class Clostridia; order Saccharofermentanales; family Saccharofermentanaceae; genus Saccharofermentans. The sequence goes on from OMWK01000002.1 coordinate 23,499, forward strand.
GTATGTGAACATAACGTCGCTTGAATTCTTCGAGAAGACAGAGAGGATCAAGCGCGCCGACGCCCTCGTCATCTACGAGGACCACGTCATAACCTATATCGGCTTCATAAGTAAGCTTCTTCAGTATGACGACAATCTGTATAAGAGCATTCGAGAGATGAAGTTCCCTTATGAACACATGAGAAGCGGTCAGAAGGAACTCATGAGAAGTGTTCTCGGAAGCTTAAGCTGCGACGAGATTCTTTTCGCGCTGGCACCGACAGGAACCGGTAAAACCATAAGCGTGCTCTACCCTGCCGTCAAAGGCCTGCTTCGCAACAAATACGACAAGATCTTTTACCTTACGGCAAAGACGCAGACGCGTATAGTCGCAGCGAAAGCCCTGAACGACATGCGTAAAAGCGGGCTTCTCATTAGATCCATAACCCTTAAATCCAAGGAGCAGATGTGCCTTCTTAACAGGAAGTGCGATACCAAGGGATGCATCTACGCCGAAGGCTATTATGACCGCCTGATACCTGCCTTAAGCGAGCTTCTTACAAACGACGAGCTCACACCTGAGCTCATAACTTCCGTTGCGGTCAAGTACAGGATATGCCCGCACGAATTAAGCCTTGATGCAATGAATTACTGCACGGTTATAATCGGCGACTACAATCATGCATTTGATCCCAGAGTCTCGCTTATCAGGGCTTTTGCAGGCGAGGATTCGTGGCGCAACGCCATTTTGATCGATGAGGCGCACAACATGGTGGACCGCTCAAGAACGATGTTCTCGGCAAGTTTAAGTAAATCTCTTATCGACCGTATGGCTGAATCATTCAAAGGCAGAGACCCGAGAACCGAAGGATTCATCGCGCAGGCCGGAAACTATTTTGAGAAGATACGCGAACATCTGACTTCAGGGCATTCTGCACTAACTTCACTCGAGAAAATAGATGAACGCGATACATTGCGCACCGAATCGTTCGAAGGCACCACAAAAAGAACGCTGAATCTTTATACGATGCTATGGAGATCCATAAGAGTTCTGATGCCGCTTATTGACCTTATCGAGCAGGGTCCTGTAAGGGATACGGCACTCGAGTATTTCTTCGAGACGAGATTCTTCCTTACAATATTCGAACAGGAATATGACGACAGCTACATAACGACATTTAATCTTGAAGGCGGAGATGTAAGAGTTGATCTCGTATGCCTTGATGCATCGGAGAAGATCAGATCAAGGATAGAGAACATCTACCCTACCGTATTCTTCTCGGCTACCCTCTCGCCTTACGAATACTACCGCAACATCCTTGTCGGCAAGAACTGCGAGTGTACAAGACACATTGAGCTTGCATCCCCGTTCCCGGCTGAGAACCTGGAGATTATCATCGACACATCGATCAACACATCTTATAAATACCGCGTTCAGACTCTTCCCGCACTTGGCAAGAGAATCTATGACGAGCTTAAGCACAGACGCGGGAACTACATGGTCTTCCTTCCCTCATTCGAGTATCTGGAAATGACCTGTAAATATGTGACCGACCTTCTTAAGGAGCGTTCGGACCTTAAGGTTATCAAGCAGAAGCCTAACATGAATGAGATTGAGAAGAACGAGTATCTCGAATGCTTTGATTCCGCATATGACGGACTTCTCATCGGTTTCGCGGTATTGGGCGGTCATTTCGGAGAAGGAATCGACCTTGCGGGAGAGAAATTATCGGGCGTAGTCATCGTCGGTGTAGGCATTCCCAAGGTCACGCCCGAACGTCAGATACTGTCCAACTACTATTCCGAGAAATTCGGTGACGGATTCGCATTCGCATACAGATTTCCCGGCTGGGAGAAGGTTCTACAGGCTGTCGGAAGAGTCATTAGAACTGAAGAGGACACGGGATTTGCACTGCTCATCGACGAGAGGCTTGATAATCCTGAATATATGTCACTGTTCCCCGACAACTGGAAGATCTAATTTAAGGATCGGATCGGGTATATCCTTTTCGAGCTGGACGCGAAGGTAATCCAGAGTAAAACCTCTAAGTACGCTTATGTCCTCTTCCTCAAGCTTCATGGCAAAGACCTTGCTCTCAGGGTTCTGACCGATGTAATCCAGAATGCCGTAATGCCTCTGGCTAAGTCTGTGCCTACCGCCTGCAGCAGATACGCATTCGGATGCTTTCGCAGCAAGTCCCAAATTCCACATTAGCTTCCAGTTAAAAAGTATCATCACGGAAAGATAATCATTCTTATTCACCGACAGCGAGTAGAAAGAATAGATCGCGAGCTCATATGTGTCGCGCGCATTATCACTCTGCATAACGGACCAGCTTAAACAATCGGCGATATGGCCCGCCACCGCCATAGCCTCAAGACTCTCCATTATCCCGGTATTCCCGGATATGACGCTGCCCTCTTTAAGATAATAGAATCCGTGTGATACCGAGACAACAAACTCGCAGTACGAGAACGGAACGGAAGCAAAGGAGAACCTAGACGCCTTGCCTGATACGCCCTTAACGCAGATTGATACGATACCCATGTCTTTGGTAAGAACGGATATCATTCTGTCTTTCTCTTTATACTCTGAGGTCTTAAGTATGATTCCCTTAAACTTATAAGGATCAGACATTGTCATCTTCAGATCTGAAGCCGTAACTTCTGAGAAGAGTATCATTATTCTTCCAGTCTTCCCTTACCTTAACAAAGAGCTCGAGGTAGACCTTGCAGCCGACGAGACGCTCGATATTGATCCTCGAGGAAGTACCGATACGCTTGATCATCTGACCGCCCTTGCCGATGATGATCGCTTTATGAGATTCCTTCTCGCAGACTATCGTAGCCTTGATGACAATGCACTTTCTGTCGTATTCATCCTTGGCATCATCCTCATACTTCTCTTCAAACGAATCGATCTCTACAGCAGTTCCATGGGGAATCTCCTGATCCACAAAATGCAGTATCTGCTCACGGATAAGCTCTGCCGATATCGTCCTCTCGGACTGATCCGTCATATACTCGGAATCGAAGAGCCTCGGCCCCTCGGGAAGAAGCCCCGACAGAATGTTAAGAAGAACATATACATTATCGCCGGTCTTCGCGGAGATCGGGACTATATCCACAAAATCATAGAGTTCAGAATACGAACCGATTATGGGAAGAAGGCTCTCCTTGCTGACATCGTCCGATTTATTAACTGCGAGTACAACCTTCTTGTTGTTCTCCTTGCAAAGCTCAAGAAGCTTCTTCTCAACGGCACCCGGAGTACTGAATCTTCCGTCAACTATGAAGAGTACGGCATCCGCATTCTTCGCACTCGAGAAGCTGTTTCCGACCATAATCTTACCGAGTTTATTACTCGGATTGTGAACGCCGGGTGTATCGGTAAAGATAATCTGGGTGTCATCTGTATTATAGATGGACCTGATGTTTGTACGGGTCGTCTGAGGCTTATGAGATACTATGGCAACCTTCATTCCCGTGATGTAATTGATGAATGTGGACTTACCTACATTAGGTCTTCCGAGAATGGATACATAGCCGCAGTGAGCAGCAATCGAGCCCGCAGGATAAGCGATGTTGTCTTCCTGATGATTTGTAAGTTCGCTTTCTTCATCACCTATGGCAAGTCCTATGTCGCTCATAAGCTCCTTCTGAGCCTTGATCATCCTCTTCTCGTCACTCTCATTTATGTGATCGTATCCTATAAGATGCAGGAGTGAATGAGCCGTCAGGAAAGCTATCTCGCGCTCGATTGAGTGTCCGTACTTATCCGCATTATTATATGCCTCATCAGGATTGATGAGAATGTCACCGAGATTAAGGATCTTGTTGCCGTCCTCATCAAACTCGAAGTCGATAACCGAATCCTTGTCCACAAGGTTTCCGTTATTCATATCAAGTATCGGGAAAGAAAGAACATCTGTAGTCTTATCTATCCCTCTTTGTTCGTTATTTTCCTCTCTCATCTCATCCGAACCGATGAAAGTCAAAGTGGCATACGCATTCTCCATGATTGCCAAAGGAATGTCCTTCGCATATGAACGCATCTCAAATGCCTCTGCAAGCTTAATCAGATAGGGCTTCCATGAATCGATCTTCGATTCATCCAATCCCGTACAGTCATTTATTATCTCTATTCTCATTGAGGATACTGTATCCTTTCGTGTAATGTTCCGGCATAAACTCTCTTGAAGGCAATTACGATCTTCTCAAGATCGTCAAAAGAGAGTCCGGAATTAATGAGCTGATCCTGGTCAATCTTATCCTTAATAAGCCTTCTTACGAGCTTCTCGATCTCATCGGCGTCAGTAAGCTTATTGGACCTTATGGCGGCTTCTGCCGTATCCGATATCATGACTACTGCAGATTCCTTCGAACTCGGTATCCTGCCCTCATACTTGAACATATTGACGTCAGGTGCAGGGAGTCCCTTCTCCTCGGCTTCCTTACATGCCTTATAGTAGAAATATCCGGGATATGTCGTTCCGTGATGCTCTTCGATTATCCTTACAAATGACTCCGGAAGATGATACTTCCTCGCGAGCTTTACGCCGTCCTTGGTATGGGAAGTAATTATGCTTACGCTCTCCATGACAGGAAGATCGTTATGGGGGTTATATCCGTCAGATTGATTCTCCGTAAAGAAGTTAGGATTCTCGAGTTTACCAATATCGTGGAAGTAACTTGCAACTCTGCAGAAGAGCGAATCGGCACCGATGGCATCAGCAGCGGCATCAGCAAGGGATGCGACCATCATAGAGTGGCTGTAAGTACCCGGAGCTTCAAGGAAGAGCCTCTTAAGAAGAGGATTGCCGGGCTGTGAGAGTTCGATGAGCTTAACAGGCGATACAACCTTGGAGAAAAGCTCAACGATAGGCATTACACCGATGGCAAGGATAATAGACAGCAGCACTGATACGCCGGTCCATACGCCTGACTCAATGAAGTTCTGAAGCGTAGCCGAGAATATCGAATTATAGCTGATAACTGACAGTACGCATGCGAGCGAAGGAACAATGATAAGGCTCGCACTGTTATAAGAACGATTCTTCCTGCCCGCGATGGCTCCGGTAACAACAATGCCTACTGCAGATACATAGACGAATTCGGCATCAAAATTATAAAGCGGCCAGACCATCAAAGTCTCTATGAAGGACAGTATGATACCGTCTCTTGTGCCAAGGTAAGTGGCTACAATGGTAGTGAAGAACAGCGTCACTATTATCATCGCGGAGAATTCTGCGAGATACACTGAAGCAAGGATAGGAATGATGAACGTTATGACGATCATGTAGAAGATTCTCATGTCAGGGAACGTATCCGTCTCCTTACGCACAAAATACACTACCGTGATCAATGACAGGATCGTTATGTATGCGGCAATTCTCGCGAAGATCAGAAGGTCTGTCGTATCACTTCTTACGAGTTCGAGATCGACAAGGTTCTGATATATGTGTTCGGTTACGACATCACCGGAAGATACGATCTTGGTACCCTTATCAACGGTAATGGGGGCATTCATTGCAACAAGGTAAGCATTAGCAGCAGCTTCGTCCGTGGCATCCACGTCGAAGACGGAGTTAGGTGTCAGAAGGCACTTAAGGATCGTACGCACGGCCTCGGAGTATGAAGCAAACTCGGAATAATTCTCAATGAACCCGTCAATGCTGGAATCGATCTGAATGTTAAGCGTATCGGAGTTAACATTGTCCATCATTATAATCTCAGCCATGGATACGGACTTATCCTCGATAAAGTTGAATGTCGAACTAGACATCGTAACAAAGACATCGAGCGTCTGATCATCGGGAATACTCGTGAATTCCGACTGAAGCTGAAGCTTCATCTGCGCATAAGTATTGTCCCAGTCATCTGCGAGAACTCCGTACATATTGAATCTGTGATATCTTGCTTCTCTTACAATCGAGAAGAACAGCTCAACATTCGTAACGCTCTGAGATGACAGATCCTCTGAACGGATGAAGATAGGGCTAACGGAATTTCTCGCGAGCACCGCCTCATATTCAGTCTGATAAGTATCGACAAAGCTTCTCTGGGCATAGATATCTATATTGGATACCGAACCGACGGAAAGATCATAACTTACCGGCCTGTATCCGTAGAATACAAGCAGTATGATGATGACCATACTCAGTATAGTTACAAAAATCTGCTGAAATGATGACTTATTCATACGAATTCAACCTGTCTCTCTCCTCGTAGGCCGCTACAATCTTTCTGACAAGCGGATTTCTGACTATATCTGCATTCTCCAATGATACTATACTTATACCTTCAATATGTTCAAGTACGCTAATGGAATCGGCAAGACCGCTCTTGATGCCTCTCGGAAGGTCGATCTGCGTAAAATCACCGCAGACACAGGCCTTGCAGTTAAGACCGAGTCTTGTGAGGAACATCTTCATCTGCTCGCAGGTAGTATTCTGCGCCTCATCGAGCAGGACGAATGCATCATCAAGATTACGTCCTCTCATGAATGCGAGCGGAGACACTTCAATAAGGCCTTTCTCATAATACCTCTCGAAAAGCTCATTGCCGAGCAGCACTTCAAGAGCATCATAGATGGGTCTCATGTACGGGTTAACCTTCTCCTGAATGTCTCCCGGGAGGAAGCCGAGCTTCTCACCCGCTTCCACTGCCGGTCTTGTCAGAATGATCCTTGATACTTCATGTGCTCTGAAAGCCTTAACAGCCATCGCAACTCCAAGGAAAGTCTTACCGGAACCCGCAGGACCCGAGCAGATAACAAGTTCGGACCTGTTGATCGAATCAACATAAAACTTCTGTCCGTATGTCTTGGGCTTAATGGTCCTGCCCGAAGGTGTCGTATATATAACAGGTGATTCTGATGTGATGAATTCCTCTATCGCCGCCAGAGCCATGTTAACGGAAGCTATGGTCTCACCTTCGATATCAACTGCACTATCAGTAAAATTCGCGGTACAGCCGTAGAATGAAGCTATGCCTTCGACATAACTGTTGATCTTACCTTCTTTGAAGATGTCATTCTCATAAAGGCTGTTCATATCACAATTTTACCATATTAAAGAGGTGTTAACCCCTTAAGGAGTTTCTCATAGTATTCGGGAAGTTCCGTCTCAAAATACAGTTCCTCTAAGGTCCTGGGATGAATGAATCTTATGGACTTGCTGTGAAGGCACTGTCCCTCAAGTCCGTATGAATTACGCTTGGGAGCGTAGAGCGGGTCACCGAATACCGGATGACCGATATAAGTCATGTGAGCTCTTATCTGATGGGTTCTTCCGGTCTCGAGTCTGACTTCAAGATCCGTTCCCTCCCTGTATCTTCCGACAACTTCAAAATGAGTTATCGACGGCTTGCCGTCATCGGTAACCGTCATCTTACGTCTGTCCTTCGACGAACGTCCTATCGGAGCATCAATCGTTCCGCTGTCTTCAGAGATGACACCGTATACGACTGTTCTGTAGATTCTCTCGATCTCATGTCTGCTCAACATGTCGGAGATCTTAATATGCATCTCATTATTCTTAACGGCCATCATGACACCGGATGTATCCTTATCGATACGGTGAACGATACCGGGTCTTATTACGCCGTTAATGTCTGAAAGATTACCTTCGCAGTGCGAAAGCAGTGCATTTACCAGAGTCTGATCATGGTGACCTGCGCCCGGATGAACGACCATTCCCTGAGGCTTGTTGATAATGATAAGATCATCATCCTCATAAAGAATATCAAGAGGAATGTCCTGGGCAACGGTCTCGTCACTCATGGGTTCGGGGATGTCGACACAAACCTTGTCGCCTTCAGAAAGCTTGTATCCTGACTTCGTCACGGTCTTGCCGTTTACGGTTACCTTACCGTCTGCAATGAGACCGTTGAAATAGGATCTTGTATAAGAATCAATCCTTGAACTTATAAAGACATCGAGCCTGGACGGCTCATCCGCTACAAGTGATTTAATTCCGCTTACCATACTTTCTCAGCTTTCTTAGGAAGGAATATCATAATGGCGATCAGCATGATCGTGCCGATTACGGCACAGATGTCTGCCACGTTAAATATCGGGAATGTATAACTTCCAAAATCGAATCTGATGAAATCAACAACATAACGGAGTCTGATCCTGTCAATGAGGTTGCCAATTGCACCTGCAAACAGTAGTGCCAGCGATATCGAGATAAGATATTCTTCAACTCGTACAGACTTTATCAGAAATACGAATACCACAACAGACAAAATAGCTGAGAACCCTGACAATACATAAATTCCCCATGCCTTATCTGCAAGAAACGAGAATGCGCTTCCCGTATTCTGAACATAATAGAATGTCAGGAAGTTATTGATAAGAGCCTCTCCGTGATGAAGAGGAAAAGATGACACAATCAGATACTTTGTCAGTTGGTCAATACCGATCATGGCTGCGATAAAGATCATAAGCACCGCAGTTATAACACTCTTGTTCTTACTCATATTCCGTAAATCTCCGAATCTTCGTACACTTTCCTTCATTATCAATCTCGGCGATAATGCCGTTGATCATAGCAGGTCCCTCTGAAGGCTCATATCGGACCGATATCTTATCCTTAAGACGCCTGATTGATGTATCTATATCCATTCCGAGAACCGAATCAACGGAACCCGTCATTCCCGCATCCGTAATGTATCCCGTACCGCCGTCAAGAACCCTGCTGTCAGCTGTCTGAACGTGAGTATGAGTACCGACGACAACGGATACCCTTCCGGCAAGATAATATCCCAATGCGCACTTCTCGCTAGTGGTCTCACTGTGATAATCAAGCAGAATGGAATTAATGCCCATGCCGTTGATCTCGCCAATCAGCCTGTCAGCAGCCTCAAAGGGATTATCACCTGAAGGGATGATGTTTATCTGTCCCAGAAGGTTAATGACAGCGAGCTTCATGCCGTTCTTCTGAACAACGACAATGTCCTTACCGGGCCAGCTCTTTACATTAGCCGGACGAACAACATAATCAAGCTTATCTATCTTACCTAAGAATTCATAATTCGAGAACGAGTGATTGCCGAGGGTTATGACATCTGCCCCCAGCGCCTTAAGTTCAGAGCAAATCTTCTCACTGCAGCCAAGGCCGTGCGTACTGTTCTCGGCATTAATTACACAGAAATCTATCCCGTTAGAAGATAAAAAGCCGGGAAGGATGGCCTTCAAAGCCCTCCTCCCCGAACTTCCTACAACATCACCTATGAAACAGAGTCTCAAAACTCGATTCTTCTTCCTTTACGATCTGAACCATCGTCGTTGCCGTCGTGGTCTCTTCTGTTTCTGTTGCCGTTGAAGCCGCCGTTTCTTCTCTCACGGTTAGGTCTGCCCTCACGTCTTCTGGGCTCTTCCTCTACATAGCCCTCAGGCTTAGGCAGGCAGTCTCTGATGGAAAGGTTAAGTCTTCCCTGGCTGTCGATCTCGATGAGCTTAACGTGAACCTGATCACCCTCATGGAGAACATCTTCAACCTTCTCAACTCTGTTCCAAGCCATCTTGGAGATATGAACGAGACCTTCCTTACCAGGCAGGAACTCAACGAATGCACCGAAGTCCATAAGTCTGGTAACTACACCGTCGAACTCCTCGCCTACTTCAGGATCAGAGATAATGCCGTTGATGATTTTCTGAGCCTTATCAGCAGCCTCCATGTCAGGAGTGGAGATATAGAGCTTACCGTCATCCTCGATGTTGATGTCAGCACCTGTGTCAGCGATGATCTTGTTGATGACCTTTCCGCCGGAACCGATAACCTCACGGATCTTATCAACAGGGATCTGCATGGAGATGATCCTCGGAGCATAAGGAGAAAGCTCCTTACGAGGCTCGGGAATACAAGGAAGGATAACATCATTGATGATCTGAAGTCTTCCCTTATGTGTCATCTCGAATGCCTTTCTGATGATATCGAGTGAGAGACCTTCAACCTTGATGTCAACCTGGATGGATGTGATACCTTCTGTTGTACCTGCAACCTTGAAGTCCATGTCACCGAAGAAGTCCTCGATGCCCTGAATATCCATGAAAACCAGGAAGTCATTGTCATCGTTCTCATTTACGATAAGACCTGAAGAAATACCGGCAACAGGTCTCTTGATCGGAACGCCTGCCGCCATGAGTGACAGTGTGGATGCACATACGGAACCCTGTGATGTGGAACCGTTACTCATTGTGATCTCAGATACTGTTCTGATTGCATAAGGGAACTCCTCCTCAGAAGGAAGAACAGGAATGAGGGATCTCTCAGCAAGAGCACCGTGACCGATCTCTCTTCTTCCGGGAGATCTTGAAGGCTTAGCCTCACCTGTGGAGTAACCGGGCATATTGTAGTGATGGATGTATCTCTTTGATGTCTGCTCGTCGATACCCTCCATCTTCTGAGCCTCTGCAAGAGGAGCGAGAGTACAGATATTCATAACCTGTGTCTGACCTCTCTGGAAATAAGCGGAACCATGAACTCTAGGGATAACATCTACTGCAGCTGATAAAGGTCTGATCTCGTCAAGAGCTCTTCCGTCTACTCTCTTGTGCTCACGGAAAAGATAATCTCTTACAACCTTCTTCTCGAGCTTATAAACTGCATCTGCAGCCCATGAGGAAAGACCTTCCTCCTTCTCCTCGAGCATTGCTGCGATCTCAGCCTGAAGAGCATCAACCTTAGCGTCTCTCTCTTCCTTATCAACTGCGAGAACAGCCTCACGCATCTTGTCCCATGCGAACTCCTTAACAGCTGCAAATACCTCTTCAGGAACGTCTGCGGACTCGTATGTGAACTTAGGCTTGCCGATCTCGGCTACGATTGAATTGATGAACTCACAGATCTTCTTGATCTCTTCGTGACCCTCTGCAATAGCATTGAGCATAACGTCATCAGGAACTTCGTTTGCACCTGCCTCAACCATGCAGATCTTGGAGAGAGTACCTGCGAGAGTTACATACATCTGGCTCTTCTCTCTCTGCTCAAGTGTAGGGTTGATGATTGTCTTGCCGTCGATAAGACCGAGTACAACGCCGCCGATAGGTCCCTTCCACGGGATATCGGAAATAGCGATAGCAATTGATGTACCGATCATTGCAGCGATCTCAGGTGAACAGTCGGGATCAACTGACATTACGAGGTTGTTGACGGCTACATCGTTTCTCAGATCCTTAGGGAACAGAGGACGGATAGGCCTGTCGATTACACGTGATGTAAGGATAGCCTTCTCACCGGGTCTTCCCTCTCTCTTAAGAAAGCCTCCGGGAATCTTACCTACTGCATACATCTTCTCCTCAAAGTCAACGGAAAGAGGGAAAAAGTCGATTCCTTCTCTAGGCTGCTTGGAAGCTGTAGCTGTTGAAAGAACGGTTGTATCACCATAAGAAACCAGCGCTGCACCGTTCGCAAACTGACCGATAAGACCTGTCTTAACAACAAACGGTCTACCGGCGATCTCAGTTCTGAAAATCTTCTCCATTGAAGAATTCCTCCTTGTAAAAATAGATTTGTGTTTGTAAGGAGGTAGTTCGTAGACTCACGATCCGTATCAAACCGGGGCGTCAGTCTACACACTACTCTCCCATAAAAAAACACGGTCTGAAGAGCAGACCGTGATAATTATATATAAATAAAAGGAATTAGTCCACCCAGTCGACAGTAATCTCTTTTACTTCCTCGACATGATCCCTCTTCTTAAGAAAATCGGGAGCGACCTGCGGGAACAGCGCACACAGCAGAACATCCTCTTCCGACTTTGCTATATCCTTCACACTATCGCGAAGTGAATCCATCTCGTTGGCAAGAAGATCGGCAGGCCTTACAGTAATAGGTGCCTCATCTCCTATGGCCATCTTTCTGATCTCTTCATTAACCTCACCCGGAAGCTTGCCGTAATCACCGTGCAGCAACATCTTTGACTCCTTGGTAAAGCTCTTATAGCGTCCCATGAGAACGTTAAGAACAGCCTGAGATCCGACGATCTGCGATGTAGGCGTTACAAGCGGAGGGTAACCGAAATCCTTACGTACTACAGGAACCTCAGCTAGAACTTCCTCATACTTATCCTCGGCTCCTGCCTGCTTAAGCTGTGAAAGAAGGTTCGAGAGCATTCCTCCGGGAACCTGATACAGCAAAGTATTCGGATCGGTTCTTAATACCTTCGGGTTGAGGATTCCCTCATCCTGCATCTTCTGCGCCACACCCTTGAAGTGACCTGCAGCCTTTGCAAGATTCTTAAGATCAAGTCCTGTATCCCTGGGGGTTCCCTTGAAGGCAGCAACCAAAGACTCGGTAGCGGGCTGTGAAGTACCTCCGGCAAGAGGACTTAATGCACAGTCGATTATATCTACGCCTGCAAGTGCAGCTGCGTAATATACCATCGAACCTGTACCGGTTGTGTTATGTGTGTGAAGGTGTATAGGAAGGCTTACCTTCTCCTTCAGCTTGCTGACAAGAGAATAGATCTCGTTAGGAAGAAGGAGATTTGCCATATCCTTGATGCAGATAACATCAGCGCCCATCTGCTCCAAGGTAACTGCCTGATTGATGAAATACTCCTCGCTGTGAACCGGGCTCGTAGTATATGAGAGCGCGGCTTCAACAGTACCGCCGTACTTCTTGACGCACTTCATCGCCATCTCCATGTTACGGACATCGTTAAGTGCATCGAATATCCTTACTACATCGATTCCGTTCTCTACTGACTTTCTGCAGAAACTGTCCACAACGTCATCAGCATAATGGCGGTAGCCGAGAAGATTCTGTGCACGAAGAAGCATCTGAAGCTTCGTCTTCGGCATCGCCTTACGGAGGATTCGAAGTCTCTCCCACGGATCCTCATTAAGGAATCTCATGCAAGCATCGAAGGTGGCACCGCCCCAGCACTCTATGGACCAGTAGCCCATGTTGTCGAGCAGCTCACACGCAGGAAGCATGTCCTCGAGCTTCATTCTCGTCGCAGCCTGGGACTGGTGTGCGTCTCTTAAAATCGTATCTGTGATCCAAAGCTTCTTGGAAGGCATCTCAAGCATATCTTTACTCCACCTCGAAAAGCGCGTCACCCTTTGCCACAGCCTGACCGCCGGTTACATAGAGAGCCTTTACGACACCGTCCTTAGGAGCAGTAATGTCGTTCTCCATCTTCATGGCTTCAAGAACTACAACGGAATCTCCGGCCTTTACCGTATCGCCTTCCTTAACGTTAACCTTAAGAATAGTTCCGGGCATGGGACTTACTGTGGCACCTTTTGGAGCCGCAGCAGGTGTAGCCTTGGATACAGGTGCGGGTGCAGGCTTAGAAACCTTGGAAGGAGCCTTAGCAACAGGCGCGGAACCATCCATGAGCTCCACATCCATCTCGTATTCTTTGCCGTTGACAGTTATCTTGTACTTACTCATTTCTTACTCTCCCAACTGATACTTTACGTAGCTTATATTGTTATCTTCAATGTACTTAGCAAGGCCGGATTTACGGACCTCATGAAAGTTGCTTATACGAAGGTTTTTTACATTCGTTCCGAGCTCTTCCGCAATGCAGGCAGCTGCCATGGCAACTATCATTTCTTTTGATAATTCTTCAGACATGACTTACCTCCTTAAAGCGGGATGTTGCCGTGCTTTTTATACGGCATCAAAGGCTCATCCTTATCCTCGAGAAGCTCAAGTGCGGATACGATCTTCTCCCTTGTCTCCTCTGGTCTTATAACAGCATCAACAAACCCACGCTCAGCTGCAACATAAGGATTCATGAACTTGTCGTTATACTCATCGATAAGCTCTGCCCTCTTGGCATCCTTATCTTCAGCTGCCTCGATCGCCTTACGGCCGATTATTGAAACCGCACCGGACGCACCCATAACTGCAATCTCAGCTATAGGCCATGCATAAACGAGATCAGCAGCAAGGCCTTTCGAGTTCATGGCAATGTAAGCACCGCCGTAAGCCTTACGCATAATGACAGAAATCTTCGGCACCGTAGCTTCGGAGTATGCATAAAGCATCTTCGCGCCGTGTCTGATAATGCCGCCGTGCTCCTGTGTTCTTCCCGGCATAAAAGCAGGAACGTCGATCAGGGTTACAAGCGGGATATTGAAGCAGTCACAGAATCTGATGAAGCGCGCTGCCTTATCGGAAGAATCTATCTCAAGAGAACCTGCAATGTAGTTACTCTGGTTAGCAACGATACCAACAGTCTTGCCTTCGATCCTTGCAAAACCGACAACGATATTGCAGGCAAAATTCTCCTGTACCTCCATGAAGGAATCGAGGTCAACAATGGAGTTTATAACATCCTTTACATTGTACGGAGCCTTAGAATCAGAAGGCACGATGTCAGCAAGAGATGCTGATTCATCAACCGTCGTTCCGGGAACCTCCATGGAATAATCGTCATTATTCTGAGGAAGATAACCGAGAAGCTTACGAACTCCGTTCAGACAGGAAAGATCATCGTCGTAAACAAAGTGAGCTACTCCCGATACACCGGAATGAACATCAGCGCCACCTAAGTCCTTCGCCGTGATCTCCTCACCTGTTACGGACTTTACTACAGAAGGTCCTGTTATGTACATCTGCGATGATTCACGTGTCATGAAGATATAGTCGCAGATTGCAGGTGAATAGCATGCACCGCCTGCGCAGGGTCCCATGATCACAGAGATCTGAGGAATAACGCCGGAAGCCATTGTATTTCTGTAAAAGATATCACCGTAACCGGAGAGTGAATCGATGCCTTCTTCGATCCTCGCTCCGCCGGAGTCATTGATGGAAATGAAGGGAACCTTGAGTTTCATTGCAAGATCCATAGCCTTAACTATCTTCTGCGCATGTACTTCACCCAAAGAACCGCCGTTAACCGTAAAGTCCTGGCTTGATGCAACTGCCGTTCTGCCGTGGATCTTTCCATAACCCGTTATGACGCCGTCACCGGGAAGTCTCTTCTTATCCATGCCGAAGTCAGTTGCCCTTGAGGTCATCATGTCGTTGATCTCAACGAAAGTATCATCATCAAACAAAGCTTCCATGCGCTCTCTTGCTGTGAGCTTACCTGAAGCGTGCTGCTTCTCAATTCGTGCTTCACCGCCTGACGCCATGACCACTGCTCTTTTACCGTCGAGCCGCTCTATTGCTCTGGTCCATTTCTCATCCATAATAATATTCCTTTGATTATCAAAGTATTTGATAGTCTTATTATTGCACAGTTAGAATTTATTGCAAGTATCTTATGCTAAAATCAATACATGATGACATTTGAGATTCTCGATCAGTATAGAAACTACATGTTGGCGGTTCTCGGCAGATCCGAACTTACTGTGACTGAATATACCTATGACATAGTCAATTTCTTCCGTTTCTATAAGCGTGACCGTGGTATCGTACCTAAGGATACCCCTCTTGAGGAGATCGATATCTCAGACATCACAGTGAAGGATATAAACAAAGTCACTTCCGACGATCTTCTCGTCTTCCTCATCTACTTAGGCCGCGAGAAGAAGCAGTCTAATGCTACCAGAGCCCGTCACATCGCATCCTTGAAGAGCTTCTTCAAATACTGTCATTCGAGAAAGCATCTTATAGATAACAATCCCGCTTACGATATCGAGACTCCGAAGATCGGAAAGCGTCTCCCCAAGTACCTTACTCTCGATCAGAGCAAGGATCTTCTTAAGGCCGCCTATGAATCACCTTCCGAATACAATGAGCGTGATTACTGCATGCTTACTTTATTCCTTAACTGCGGACTTCGACTCGCGGAATTAAGAGGGATTGATCTTGATCATATTCACGATTCCGTACTTACCGTCATCGGTAAGGGGAATAAGGAAAGAACGATCTATCTAAATCAGGCGTGTCTTGATGCGATCTCAGACTGGCTTCCCAAGAGAGCGAACATGAAGATCAAGCCTTCACATCAGAAGGCCCTGTTTGTAAGCAAGAGAGGAACCAGGATCTCCGACGACATGATTCAGATAATAATCAAGAATCTTCTTATGCAGGCAGGCATCGATACAAGGGTGTATTCGGTCCATAAACTCCGTCATACGGCAGCTACTCTTATGTATAAGTACGGACATGTCGACATAAGAAATCTCCAGATGATTCTGGGACATCAGAGTGTCTCGACTACACAGATATATACACATGTTGACGATCAGCAGCTTCAGGATGCCGTCAACTCCAATCCGCTTTCAGGATTTGACCCCGATAAACAATAGCAGGAGGATTTATTATGAAGATTGCTTTCTTTGATGTCAAAAGCTATGACCGTGAAGTCTTTGAGCCCAAGCTCAAGGCAGCGAAGATCCGCGCCAAGTTCTACGACACTAGGCTCGACGAAGAAGACGCAGTCCTTGCCAAAGGCTGTGATGCCGTTTGCGTATTCGTCAATGACGTTGTCAACAAGGCGGTCATTGATCAGCTTAATGAGTACGGGATAAAGATAATCGCCTTAAGATGCGCAGGCTTCAATAATGTCGACTTCAAGTACGCTGCCGCGAAAGGAATTAAAGTTGTCAGAGTTCCTGCCTACTCCCCGTACGCCGTAGCAGAGCATGCCATGGCACTTCTGCTTACATCCACCCGTAAGATCCACAAGTCATACATAAGAACACGTGATTTCAATTTCTCTTTGCAGGGGCTCACGGGTTTTGACCTTTATGGCAAGACAGTCGGTGTAATAGGAACAGGTAAGATCGGACGCGTTTTCATAGACATCAGCAAAGGATTCGGCATGAATGTAATTGCTTATGATAAATTCCCTTCCGACATCCCCGGGGTTGAATACAAGGCATTGGACGACATCTACAAGGAGGCTGATATCATCTCCTTCCACTGCCCTCTTACTGACGATACCCGACACATGTTTAACTTAGGAACATTAGGCAAGATTAAGCCCGGTGTCGTTATCATCAATACATCACGAGGCGCTCTTATAGATGCCGAAGCCCTGCTCGAGGGCATTAAGACCAAGAAGATCGGCGCCGCCTGTCTCGATGTTTACGAGGAGGAATCCGGTTACTTCTATGAGGACCTCTCAGGCAGCATCATCGACGATGACACATTAAGCAGACTAATCTCTATGCCTAACGTCATCGTCACTTCACACCAGGCTTTCCTTACAAAAGAAGCACTGGAGAACATAGCGACGACAACGATTGAGAACATCAGACAGATCGACTCGGGCGAAGAGTGTAAAAACATTGTTTCCTGACGTAAAAAGGCCGGTTCAATAAGAACCGGTCTTACTTTCCATTCCATCCCTTAATTACATCAACCGTTATATGTACCGAGGAAGATAGGATTCATTGTAGAAGTATCAACAATCGCATATGCGAAAGGTCTGTCGCAGTATACATATCTGGCTTCATTTATTTCACCTGGCATCGCTGCTGCATCTTCCATTACAACAACTGTGGCAGCTGCGGCTCTCGTACCTTCACGGTCGAGTTCAATATGCGTATTATGAAGCACCTGACTGATGAATATATTATTCCCGCTGTCAGCCACACCGATTCCGGTAAAATCAGCAAGATCCTCATCAAAGGCATCCGTAACTCCCAAAGAAATAAGTACTTCAGAAAGACTAGTATCATAGTCATAATCAAACTCAGGAATCTGTGTGTATACGTCATACTCTGAAGTCCTGCTGGCGATAAAGCTGTTATAGTCATCAACAGTAAAATCAGCAAGGAATTCGTTAGCACTGATGCTTTCATCTATTGGAAGCATTACGAGCAAAGCATACTCTCCGCCCTCGTATACCTTGATAAATCCTGTTGCAACATCATTCTCGTAATAGTATTCTGAACCGTCACAGAGCATATCCACATCGATCTCATCTCCTGCTGATGTGGTGAAAGTCATCTCACTAACCTGCCAATCCTCATAAGACTCTTCCCAATCTCCTTCAAATGCTATTGCATTAACGAGAACAGCAATAGTCTGAGGCCTTAACTGGTCCAGCACATGATCGATCATGCCGCTGGTGTGATCACTGATCCAGGAATTGATCTCGTCAACTGTCCCTGCATCAAATTCTTCAGCAATAGCCTCAGAATCAAAGGTATCTTCAATATATTCCTGATACTCGGGATTAAGACCGGATGACATTCTTAACTGATTCGTCCATACCGCATTTGCACAGTTGAATGAAACACCTTCAGAAGAATTGATGCGGTTCATCATATCAGCTGCAAAAGCCTGCTGCTCAAGCGGGTCTGAACCATTGGAGAACAGATTGGTAATCTGAGATAATGTGTCACCATTAGAACCAGCCGCAGCAAGATCCATAGCAATCATTATAGATGCAGGAGACACCATTACATTCCTGTTGGAATCCTCAGAGGACAATACCTGTGCCATAAGACGGAATGAATAATCGTTATAGTCCGTACTGAAATCATCTTCCGAGTATGAACATCTGGAAAGTTCATCATAATCGATACTGGTATTGAACAAATCGGGATCTGTCGGAAGCTGATCCTCTTCATCCGAAGTTACCTTGGAGCATCCGGAAAGAACCATCATGGATGCGATCATCATTGCTGTGAGTTTCTTTGTAAAAGTATTCATTTTCTTACCCTCCTACTCATAAGACGGGAATGATAAATGAAAGGTCACAAAAAAATTATCCTCTTGTAGCAGAAGGCTCAACCGGATCCGTCTCAGCAATAATAGGAGCCAAATGGTCATAAGTCTCTTCGGCCTGCGTAGTCTCGTATACTGAAGCATCGGGATCATCAGGTGATACCTCGGCTGTTACCACATAATCCACATTAAGAGGATAATAGTCGAGAACAGCAACGTACTTATTCTGAAGATCGACGGATTCATAAACCGATGCCTCATTAAGCTCATTGTCATCTTTGTTGACCAATGTTATCGACACCGTACTTACAAGCCAGATAATGACGGCAAGAAGAACAAGCTGGATGGCAAGAAGCGGCGTAACCGGGAATACATCCATAACCTTCTGAACAGCCTTGGAAGGCTTGCCCTTCTTATTCTCAGATGATATGAATTCAGCTACCTTATAACCGGTGGAATCAAGCTTGGATGTAATCTTCTCAAGCATTGAATTTCTAGTATATTCGTCAAGTGTTCTGGGTGCAAAACTAAGATTCTCAGGAAGAGGATACTTCTCTACAATCTCTTCGGCATTCTTAAGAAGAATGTCTCCGAATACATAAAGCACATCTTCGCCCCTTATGGAGCTTCTCTGCTGATATGTCTCAATATATGACTTAACAATGGCGTTCTCTGTACGCGTTGTCTCCTTACATATGCCGTATGTAGAGGAATAAACCATGTCTACAGTGCTGTTATAGAAGGCTTCGAAGTTCTCACGTGTCAGTTTACTATTCCACATATCCATCGTAATCGCCTCCTTCCCCTTCCGATGCAAGGTCATCGATAAAGCTGGAAATATCCAGATTACCGTTTGGCTCCGGTTCTATAAGTTCAGCGTCAGTAGGCATCTCAGGGATCACTATCTCTTCAGGAGAATATGCTGTAACAGGAGGCTGCTGCTCCTGAACATTCTTCCTGCGATTCTTACCCCTGGAAGAATTATCACTCTCATCTATCTTGCCGGAATACTGGGACATCGGATAAATGAATGATACGAGGAAATAAACAATACTTAATGCTATGAAGACGATCCTCATGTCGAAGAACAGTGCAAGACCGTATACCGGCAATGACAGGAGCACGCCGGCTACAAAAGACATCTCCGATGCCTTTCGAAGGTTGTACTTGATCTTAAACCTCGAATTCGCGATGAGATACAGCACATAAAGATAATAGAAGTCGTGCAGACCGAGTCCGAGACCTACAAGAGCTACAGTAAAGACAAGCATCTTAGCCGTAGGCATGAGTGCAAAGAGTATGAGACCTATAAGCGATGCCAAGGATGACAGTAGTACTCTGGTCCTGGATGACAGG
Source organism: uncultured Eubacteriales bacterium (assembly GCA_900314745.1). GTDB lineage: Bacteria > Bacillota > Clostridia > Saccharofermentanales > Saccharofermentanaceae > Saccharofermentans. The sequence continues at coordinate 43,430 of OMWK01000002.1, forward strand.
GCATACGCCAGTCTCTCCTTGATTATGAATCCCGCGAACAGTGCGAAGAAAGCCGTTACAAGGTAATAGAAAGACGATGTCGCGAGTGAGATTCCGACTGTATCAAGGAAATCCGGTACAAATCCGAGAAGGAATGAGAACAGAACACCCATGCTGAAGAACGTGGATGCGAGGAATCTTCCGGAATACTTATCCGAGACGAGCTCAAGCCATCTGTTAACGGGAAGATAAGACTCCTTCGGAGGATTGTTGTCTCTCATGAAGTAGATGATGCCAATGCAGGACATGATCATGATAGCTCCGCTTATTACGTTAACAACGAGCAGACCGAATCTCTCAAAACAGATTCCGGCAATAACGGCACCGACTGAAACGCCGAGGAAGTATCCGGAATACTGGATATTATGAATCTTCCTGTCTGAGAAATCCTCATAACCCAGTTTACCTGCATTAAGTCTGTAATCTCTTAACGAATCGAGGGACATGCCGTAAGCAAATCCTATGAAAGGAATGAGAGCGATCGTTACCGGCATGATGTCGATGATGCCGGCAGCAAGGCTTAACATGTAGCCTACGCATGTCGTTACAAGAACTGCAATCCTGGTTGTGAGCTTAAACTTAAGCTCCTTCCTTATTGCAGACCCGCCGAAAAGCCCGATTACATACAGCACAAGGCCGCCGATAATAAGAGCCTGTACGGCAAGTGAAGGCAGTTCAAGCTCAACTCCCGCATTCTTGATGTAATCAGGAATGATAACTGCAGTCATGACTGCACCCAAAGAGCAGAAGAATGACAGGAATGAGACGGCCTCAGTACCATACATAATGATGACGGGCACGTTGCCTGATATTCCGCGGCTCAATGTAGATACGAACAGATTAAGTTCATAGATGATTATCGCCATCGCAATGGCTATCGAGATAATCGTGAATATCCAGCTTAACGACATACCGTTAACAGTGGAAACAAAATCAGAATAAGGCATTCTGACCTCGAGTATGCCCGCTGAAGTATTCTCGGGAGAAATAATCGGGGCAATGGCGCATACATACTTAACGCCGTCATCTGTTCTGGTAGTGAAAGCCGCATGCTGCAGCTCGAAGCAGTTGTTGTATTCATCGCCTACGCCGGACAGATAATACTGCTCGGAACCGCTGTATTCAGAAGTTGTGCCGAGTCTCAGGAACGAATTGCCGGCCTTCGTATAGATATCGAATATGTAAGGCTTGCCTTCGGCATACTCATATACGGGAAGCGGGAAGCTCATTCCTTCCACTATTCTCGAGTGTCCGAGAGCCGTTGAACAGGATACGGCAAGTGATTCCATTGCCTCTGCCCTCTCGGTCTCAAGAACGACAACATAGTTATCGGTGAGGATATTACTCATGACCATGAGGACAACAAGAACGATAACAAAGCAATAACCTATAGTCGCGGCTACGCTCCTCTTCTCTTTCCTTCTCTTTATCTCAGCTGAATTACGGCTCATAGCTTCCTCCCCATGCCTGATCCTGAACGGTGAATGAACTTAGGGATCAGAAGCTGAACGATATATACGAATATTCCGACGGCTACGGCAATGATGACGCACTTGAGGATCCTTCCTTCGAATGAATCACCCATGGCCTTAAGACCGTTGAAATTGCACTTATACTCAAATACTGCAACACATCTGCCTGTGGAATCAGCAACGGGAACAAGGACACTCTCAGAATTCTTGCCTTCAACAGTAGTAGGAAGATTATCGGCATTAAGCCACTCGGAGATATCCCTGCTTGCTACCTCAAATGTCTCAGGAGCATCAGGGCCCTGATTCATGAGGATCGAGAGATGACCGTCTGAATAATAGAACAGACCATAACTCTCGCTTGTATAAGACTTCGTTGATGTGTCCGACAACATCAGCGAGAGTACCTCATTGTACTTAACTGCAGCATCCTGGGGATTTGCAGCTATCTCATCACCGTCCAGAGTTCTTCTGACAACATCGCTTACGGATTCACACTTTGTATCCGCGATGGACTTGAACTCCTCTTCAAACTGAAGTCTCATGTGGTGAACGGCAAATGATACGGAAAGTACGGAAAGCATTAACGAGACGATGATAAGGATCACCGTTCTGATAACTCTGTTAAGAACATCCGCCTGATTGGCAGTTCTGTTTTCCATCAGTTAATCGCTCCCGCATTCATTTTATTATCTCAAATCATTATAACACTAATAATACCAAAATCAGTCAAGTGCGTTTACAAGATCCCTGAACAAGTCGCCTCTGTGCTCAAAATGCCTGAAATGATCATAACTCGTACCTATGGACGACAGTATTACGATCTCGCCGTCCTTTGCCATGGAACGGGCCATGTTAAGAGCCTTGTTAAGCTTATCCTCTACAGCCTGCTTTGTCTTTTGGAATTCATAAACCTCATTCTCGCCGTTCTCGATCTCCAGAAGCTCATACTGTCTTCCGTTGGATTCATTCGCGAGTATGTTCTTAACAAACTCGGCGTTAGTACCGTAAATGATTATCCTGTCGCAGACATTAAGGATAGCGTCTCCGAGACCTGTATAATCGCACTTCTTATCCGCACCGCCGCAGATAAGGACACCCTTCTGCCCTCTTGACTTGAGGGCATTCATAGTATTGATGGTTCTGTTAGGTGACGTATCGATAGATGAATTGTAGTACTTAACTCCGTCAAGCTCCCTTATGAACTCAATGCGGTGAGCAACACCCTTGAAGGTTCTCGCAACACCCTCGAAAGCCTCTTGGCTTACATAACCTGATGTAGCGAGTGCTGCCGCAAGATAATTCTCAACATTATGCCTGCCGGGGATAAGTATGTCTTTCTCATTAATAAGCTTTAAAGCGCCTTCGGGACCTTCGAGTGTAAGATATCCGTCTTCATCAAGATATGCGCATGTCTTAAGCTCTGTCTGACCGCTTCTCTTTGCTACAGACTCTGAAAGAGCAAAGTAAGATACGCTGCCTCTTGCAAGATCCTTCATCTTATATGTGATGTCACAGGCTGAATTAAGAACGACTCTTCCCGTCGGAGACTGATACTTGAAGATATTGGTCTTGGCGGATATGTATTCATCGTAATCGGTATGGAAATCGAGATGATTAGGAGTGACGTTGGTAACAATAGCAACGTCAGCAGACGTTACACAGTCCAGAAGCTGAAATGATGACAGTTCAAGCACAACCATGTCATCTTCTGTTATCTTCTCAACCTGATCAAGAAGAGGCGTTCCGATGTTTCCGCCGATGTATACATTGTAACCCGATGCCTTAAGAAGCTCGCTTACAAGTGTTGTGGTCGTTGTCTTGCCGTCTGAACCCGTTACTGCAAATATCTTGGCAGGACAAAGATTCATGAACAGTTCCATCTCAGTGGTCAATACACTGCCGTTATTTCTAGCGGCAATAAGTTCAGGATTCGTATATCTCATCTTCGGTGTCTTGAACACATACTCATAATGGGACTTCATGAGAAGATCGAGGTAATCCCTGCCCAATGACCAGTTGATCTTAATTCCGTCCTTATCAAAATCAGACCTCGTCTTAAGGATGGAAGGATCATCTTCCTCGAGTCTGTCAAAGGCGGTTACTTCAGCACCGAGCTTATAGAGCCATCTTATGAGCGGAACATTCGAGATTCCTACTCCGATAACTGCAGCCCTCTTGCCCTTTATGCTGTTCTTAAAATCATCAAGCTTTATATTAGTCATTTATGTACCTCTCATTCTTCCGTATATGAAGCATATAATCTGCTGTAAAAACCGCCTTCAGCCATAAGTTCATCATGCGTGCCGATCTCGCTTATGCTGCCGTTCTCAACAACGACAATCATATCCGCATCGATAATGGTCGAAAGCCTGTGCGCTATTATTATACTCGTTCTTCCCTCAAGTAGTTCCTTAACGGCTTTCTGTATCTTCACTTCAGTCAGGATGTCTACCGAAGACGTGGCTTCATCAAGTATCAGGATTGACGGATCCGATGTCATCGCGCGGGTTATGCTCAGAAGCTGTCTTTGTCCGTCGGATATGTCATCCCTCGACTCGTCTATCATCTCATCGTATTTATTAGGGAGACGCCTGATGAATGAATCTGCTCCTGTGGTGACAGAAGAATCCCTGCAGTCCTCAAACGATGCCTCCGGTTTGCCAAAGCGGATATTCTCAACAATGGTATCATTCCTGAACCATGTATCCTGACTTACGGTTCCGATATAAGAACGAAGCGTATTTCTCGGAATATCGGCAATATTCAAGCCGTTTACGAATATTGCTCCTGAATCAGGCTCGTAGAATCTCATCAGAAGATTGATTATCGTTGTTTTGCCGCAGCCTGTGGGACCTACAATCGCACACGAACAGCCCGAATGCACCTTGAAGCTTATGTTGTTAAGAACGGGTTTGCCTTCAACATAAGAGAAAGTCACATTCCTGAATTCTATCTCGAAGTCGCCGTCAGGATTCCAAAGATCATCGGGGCTTAGGTTAAGATCATCTTTAAGTTCCTTCTCATCCAGAAAAATAAATATCCTCTCCAGGCAGGCAAATGAATCCGTAAGCTCTGTATATACTCCGGACAGATCGTTAAACGGCTTCATGAACTGATTGGCATATGCAAGAAGCGATGTTAATTCACCGACCGTAAGAAGCGATGCAATAACCATGTTTGATCCGAAGAAAGCGACTCCTGCATAAATAAGTGCATTTACAAATCTCGTGGACGGATTTGTAATCGATGACAGGAATACCGCGCGGCCCGTGATCTTCCTGTATTTATCATTGATCTCATTGAAGCTTCTGCATACCAGATCCTGCGTTCCGAATACATATCCCGATCTGAAATTGGAAGTCTGCTCGGTAATGAACGAAGTCTGCTGTGACCTTACCTCCGTCTGCTTCTTAAAAGACCTGAACGAGCCTCTGGATATAAGATTCGCCGTAATGAAAGAAACAGGGGTAAATATCAGGATGAACAAAGATATCCTTATGTCGATGAAGATCATGATACCAAGTGTAAATGCTATAGCGGTAAGGCCCGAGAAGAACTGATTGAAGAACAGAATAAGTCCGTCACCAATAGTCTCGCAGTCACTTATGATCATGCTCTGCAAAGATCCGGCAGACGTCCTGTCTATATAGCTTAACGGGAGTCTTCCTATCTTGCCGTAAGCATCGTTACGAAGTCTCGCGATAGTATCGTATGAGATCTTATTGTTGATGATATTAAGCAGATACTGCGAGAGTGAAGCCCCGGCAGTAAGACACAGCATCATCAGAATGAACCTTCCAAGAACACCAAAATCAACTGAAGGAACAAAACTGTCGATTGCCTTACCTGCAAGATAAGGAATAAACATCGCAAAAGATGAGTAGAGTACCGCCGCACCTACTGAGAGGATCATGAGCTTCCGGGAACTTCCGATATACCCTGACAAACGCTTAAGGAGACTTCTCTTATTCATTCGAACTCTCCTCTTCCCTTTGAAGCCGTAAGAACTCCCGGTATTCGTCTGAACTGCTCTTAAGTTCAGAGTGTGTTCCTATGGCTGATATCCTGCCGTTATCTATGAAGATTATCCTGTCGCAGTTCTTTACCGTACGTATCTTCTGAGACACGATGATCACCGTAGGCGGATTGGATAATGTGTTCAGGTTCTTAAGAAACCTTCTCTCCGTTCCTGCATCAAGTGCCGAAGTCGAATCATCAAGTATAAGAAGGCCCGGCCTTCCTGCGATCGCACGTGCTATTCCAATCCTCTGCTTCTGTCCGCCGGAAAGACCGGTTCCGTTCGAGCGAACTTCATACAACAGCCCCTCATTCTTAGATGCGGTAACATCATCCGTACAGGAGATTGAGACTGCTTCATCGAGGTCCTTATCACTTATCCACTCACGACCCAATGTTATGTTATAAGCAATTGTGCCCGTGAACATCAGGGCCTTCTGAAGACAAAGTCCTATCGCTCTTGATATTGACTTACGGGAGTATTCATCGATAGGATTTCCGTCTATAAGGACAGTACCTGAAGTCACATTATAAAGTCCTGAGGCAATCTGTCCTATCGTTGACTTACCGGAACCCGTCTTACCGATTACACCTATCTTCTCTCCCGGCTTAACAGCAAAACTTACATCAGTAAGCGTGTCCTCATTGCTTCCGTAATACCTGAAAGAAACATTACAAAACTCGAGTGAATGTGCTTTCGAGGGGTCCTCAAAAGACAGCGCGCCTCCTGTGGCATCGTCAGGCATCTCAAGTATCTTCTCCACCCTGCCCGCGCACGCTATCGCACGGCTGACAGTTATTATGAGATTCGCAAGCTTAATGAGCTCAACAAGAATCTGGGACATGTAGTTATAAAGGGCGACAACCTGTCCCTGAGACAATGCACCCGTGCTGACGTTAACACCGCCCCTGTAAATCAGAAGGCATATCGCGAGATTGATTATGAGAAATGTCAGCGGATTAAGATAAGACGATATCTTCGCAGCTTTCTTCTGCATAAGGTTAAGATGATCGCTCTCATTCTTAAACCACCCGTAATCGTCGGTCGTCCTGTTATACCCGCGAATTACACGCACACCTGTAAGGCCGTTTCCGGCATGTGCCGCAAGCGTATCGAGCCCTTCCCTCGTTTTCTTGTACGCTGGAATCGCAGACTTCATGTTAAAGGAGACAACAAGTCCCAGGAAAAGCACGCAAATAACGGATATCATCGCCATCCTGACACTGATGGTAAGTGCCATTATGACTGCGCCAAACACAATGAACGGCGACCTTAGAAGAAGTCTCAGGAAAAGGTTGATTCCGGCCTGTATCTGGTTTACGTCGGAAGTAAGGCTCGTAACTATCCCGGAGGAACCGAGTTTCTCGTAATCCGTGACGGAGAGCCTCTCAATCTTATTGAAGAGGTCCCTTCTGACATCACTTGAGATACCTGCGGCAGCCTGCGCGGCAAAATACTGCGCGAAGATGGCACACACGAAGCCTGTCACGGCGAAAAGCAACAGTAGAAGCACTCGCTTCTGTATATATACGCTGTCTTCGGAAGGAATACCGTTATCGATGATATCCGCAATAACCAAAGGTACTATCAGCTCAAATGCCGCCTCAGAAAGCTTGAATAAAGGGCTGAGAATCGATTTGAGCTTATAGTTTCCGAAGTATCGCAGAACCGTCTTCATTTACGATCAGGCTAACTGTGACAGTAATTCAGCGCACTTCTTACGCGTCTCGTCAAAGTCAATTGTTGTAAACTCGCCGTTCTCATAGAGAATACGGCCGTCGATCATAGTCATCTTTACGCAGGAATTATCAGCACTGTAAACGATATTGCGGACGATGTTATTCTCAGGCTGCATCGACGGTTTATTCATGTCGATCATGATGATATCTGCCTTCTTGCCCGGTGCAAGAACATCGCAGTCCGTAAGGCCCATGCAAAGAGCGCCGTCTGAAGTTCCTGCCTTAAGTATCTTAAACGGATCGACCGCTGCCGCATTATCCGTAAGTACGTTAGACAGCACAGTATCAAGATACATCTCACGGAACATCGAAAGGCTGTTGTTGGAGCCTGCGCCGTCTGTTCCGATGGCGATCTTCATATCCTCATTAATGAACTTGTATACAGGTGTGATACCGCTCGCAAGCTTCAAGTTTGAGCATGCATTGAATACAGACCAGAGACCCTTCTTCTTAAATAACTCCCTGTCCTCATCGGTAAACCATACGCAGTGGAAGCCGCCGCCGCCGAAGTCGTATATGCCGAGCTTGTCAAAAAGGACCGCGGGAGTTACTCCGTAGCGCTCCTTACAGCCTTCCACCTCAGCCTGGGTCTCTGAAATGTGGACAAAGACGGGAGCCTCATACTTATGGGCAAGGGCCGCTACCTTCTTAAGATTATCCTCGCATGTCGTATATTCGGCATGGAAACCGTAAATATAGGATACGAGCGGGTCATAGGAATTGAACTTATTGTAGTTCTCCTCAAGAAGATCCATTCCGCCGAAATCATTTGCATCATCGACACTTACATAACGGAATCCGGTCTCCACTGCTGCTCTTGCCGATTCTATCCTCTTGGGATACATATCAAAACATGCCGTAATTCCGCCTGCAAGATACTCTGCATAAGCAAGCTTTGTGAACCAGTAGATATGTTCCAAAGTAAGCTTTGCTTCCCTTGGGAAAATGGCCTTATATAACCAGTCGTGAAGAGAATAATCATCTGCCAGAGATCTCGAGAATGTCATGGCGGAATGAGTATGGGCATTCTTAAGACCGGGCATCAGAAGATTGCCCTTACAGTCTATTTCCCTGTCAAAGGGTTTATCCGAAGGCTTTGACTGACCAATGTATTCAATCTTCTTATCAGCAGTCCATAACTCACCTTCAAGGACCGTGTTATCAGACATTGTAAGTATTCTGGCATTGTAGAAACGTATCCTCATAAAAAACTCCTGTCAGATATTCTCGATAAAAGCCTTATATGCCAAATATGTATAGTAAAGATCGATCTTGGAAATGACCTCGTAAGGCGCGTGCATTGACCACACGGGAATTCCGGCATCGATAACCGACATTCCGTACTTAGCCATATATGCAGAGATGGTTCCGCCGCCGCCGACATCTACCTTACCAAGCTCGCCCGTCTGCCATGGAATACTGTTCTTATCAAATACTCTGGTGATCTCAGATACAAAGTCGCCTGTAGCTTCACTTGATCCGCTCTTTCCTCTTGCACCGGTATATTTCTCAAGCTTAATGCCGTGAGACATGAACGCAGTATTACGCTTCTCATATACATTCGCGTACTTGGGATCGTAAGCTGTGGAAACATCTGTGGAAAGCATCCTGGAAGCAGCGATTACCTTACGGTACTTAAGCATGTCAAGACTGCCGTCTCCGGACTTTGCCACGATCTCCATAAGGAAATTCTCGTACAGTACGGACTGCGCACCGGAATTAGCGTAAGATCCGATCTCCTCTTTATCCGTAAGCATTGTTATACAGGTCTTAGCAGGCTTCTCCTGAGCAAGCAGAGCCATGAGAGCAGGATATGCACATACTTTGTCATCATGTCCGTAGCCTGCAATGAAAGCTCTGTCGAAGCCGACATCTCTTGCCTTAACAGCAGGAACAACTTCAAGCTCTCCTGTTACGAAGTCTTTCTCGACAATACCGTACTTATCGTTTAGGAACTTAAGGATATTAGCCTTAAAAGGCTCCTTAACGTTGGCATCCTTCTTCTTGCTGTCAAGCGGCATACCGCCAATAACAAGATTCAGCTCCTCACCCGTTACGATATCAGACGCCCTCTTGTTGTCTTTATCAAGATGAGGCAGAAGATCCGTGATGTAGAAGATCGGATCGGATTCATCTTCACCTACGGTAATCTTGTGCTTAACACCGTCTCTTGTATAGATAACACCGTGAATGGCAAGCGGGATCGTAGTCCACTGATACTTCTTGATACCGCCGTAATAGTGAGTCTTGAAGTATACTGCCTCATTATCCTCATAGATAGGATTCGGCTTAAGATCGAGTCTGGGCGAGTCGATATGAGCACCGAGAATATTGAAGCCTTCGCTTACATCCTTCTTACCGATAACGGCCATAATAAGACCCTTATCCTTGATGCTCGCGTACACCTTATCGCCTGCCTTGAGCTTCTTCTTGGACTCTATATCAACAAATCCGAGTGAAGCAGCAGCCTCGATGGAATTCTCGGTAAACTCCCTCTCGGTCTTGCTTCTGTCAAGGAAAGCCTTGTAGTCCTCAGCGTAAGCCATGCAGGCTTCGAGATCGGACTTGGAAATGCCGTCATAAAGATTAGGATACTTAGCAAAGAGCTCCGAATCCTTCTTAGATTGCTTCTTATCAGCCATAAATGCCTCTCCTGAAATTAGACTGCGGATTCCTCTACCGGAGCAGATTCAGCCGCTGCAGCACTCTGTATAGCTTCAGTCGCCAGCGAATCAGGCTCACCTGCATTCGGATCGGAATCAGCTACGAACTCGTAATCACCTGTTCCGGAACCGTCATCAACAGGCTGTCCGGCAGGCTCTGCAGGTCCCTCATCCGTAAGGTTAACGGACAGTACATAACCTGTTACGCCGCTCGTTGTTGATATCTTGGTATAAGAACCTTCCTCGGACAATACGGCTACCTCTTCACCGGCGTTAAGACTTGCAATTGCATTGCTGTCTGTGGAAGCCTGTGAGAAGACTGCGGTTCCGTCAGCTCTTACATACATGATCTCATCTACTACAACCTCACTCGAATTCACGGAAGAGAAATCGAGAAGTCCCTTGAAATAGAAGATCAGCAGCATAGAACCGAAGCCGAGGGCTGCGCATACGAGGAAGATAATAAGAGTGCGGATAATCGTCTTAACTGCAGTATTACTCTTCTTGGGCTTATCGAAGATCTCCTCTGAAGGTTCATAAGAAGAATGCTTAACCTCGTTCTTTGCATTGAAGACCGTGGTCTCGGCAGACTTGGTGTCATTTGAGAAACTTGCGAAAGGATCTCCGTTATCAACGAAAGGACTCTCCTCCGGCACCTCGGGCTCTGCTGCCTTTGCAGCCATTACCGCATCACCGGGAAGGATCAGTGTGGATTCAATCTCAACGATTGCAAAAGAAAGACCGTACTTAACTCCGATAGTTCCTGCTGCATTGATGAGCTCATGAGCCTTTGCCTCTGTTGACATTGGACGTACAAGAATGCCGTTCCTGTTCTTGGCGGGCATGAGCTTGGAAATACCGATACCCATAAGGCAGAGACTGTCGTTGTCCTTAAGCTTAAGGTGAACCTTCTTATCAGGTACAACGGGACCGTCCTGAGGCATCTTGCCGAGATACTGCGTAAGTGTGAATCTGTCGGGATGATTAGCCTCTTCAGCCGCAGTGATAGCACCCATCTGAACATATCTGTGTGCAACAGTCTGATCATCAGTAAGAGCCATGATCTTGCCGTCTCTTACAAGAACAGCCTTGGTGTTACCGATATGAGTGATCCTCAATGTATCACCTTCGATAACTGCCATTGTCATTGAAGTTCTCAGGGGCTGTCCGCCGTGGGAAACAATGAAGTTGCAGACATGAACATTAAGGATGTTTACAACCTGATTTGTAAATGACTCAAAATCGAGAACCGGCTGACCCTGAGCATTGGATACTATATTAGAAAGTTCCTGATTGAGCTCGATATTAAGAAGAGCCGCATTTGTATCAGGTCCCTGAGTAGAGAACATTGCTACTACCTGGATAGGTGAAGTTGATCTCGCTGTTCTGATGAACTCACCCGGGAAATCAGCCATTGTTCTGTAGAGTGTATGGAAGAAAATATTCTCCTGAGGCTGATTAGGCACCAGGTTGGTCTCCAGTATACATGTTGAAACAGTCTTACTCATGTGTTACTCCGTTTGCATATTAAAATTTAACTAACCCATTATATATAAAAATACCCGTTAAGACAAAATGTCATAACGGGTATTTCAAAAATATCAAATAAATACGATATTTAAGCCGGGCTTATCAGAGACTTGCAGTGATAGTTGTCTGACTCTCCATATCGTTGTCAACAACGCAGATATAGGAACGTCCGCGGTTAACTTCAACTTCCTGTCCGTTCTCATTGTAAATGACAATGGGATCTACGGGAGAAGGCTTGCTCCATGTGATCGGGATGATTCTTCCTTCAGATACATACCATCCTTCACCGCCGTCCTCGAGGTAAGCGTCAATTGTCGTATCACCGTGAGGCTGGATGTTGGCATAGAGAACGAATACGTTTGTGAATGAGATCTGTGTACCTGTTGTTTCATCGATCTGAGGATTGCCGTACTCGGACTTGGAGTAAAGACCTGTAAGAGGATCATATGTGAAAAGTGCATCAGGGTTTGTACCTGAGAAATATACATTGATCTGCTCACAGGGATCACCTGTTGCAATATCAGCAGAATTGCCGGGTACGAAGTTGAAGAGCATTCTGTCTTCAGTATTTGTCATTGAGATTTCGTTGTACTCGATAGCCTCAAGAATGTGTCTGCCGTCTGTAACTGCTGTATGCTCAATGGCTCTCTGAGACTTCCATACTGCATCTCTCCAGAAGAAGAGTCCGTCAGGAAGATCTACATAACCGTCAGCATAGTTAGCGGAGCTGTAAACACCGGCACTGCAGGAGTTACCATCGATATGGTCGATTCCATATGCAGAAATATGATCAGGAACTCTTGCATTACGTCCGAAGTGGATGAATACGGAGTTGTTTCCTGCTGCAAGATCCGTGGAAAGGATTCTCGCAGATCTTAAGGAACCGATCTCGGGGATTGTATTTACATCAGCAAATAAAGCCAAAAGCCTTGTCTGTCCGCCCTCTGTCTGATACTCATAAATCGCATCAGCAGCAGAGATACCTCTCTGAGGGATAGCGGCATGGCTGTTGTTAATTACTACAGCTACTGAACGTAAGCCTACATTAGCAGGGTCCATTGTCTGAAGACCTGTAATGGGGTTTACGGCCATGGGATTGGAAGGATCAAACAATGCATCATCGGAAAGCACGGGAGCCATTGTGGTCTCAGCTGCTGTAGCCTCCGTTGCAGGTATTGATTCCTCAGAAGCTACGGGTGCCTGTGTTGTCTCAGCGGTTACCTGTGTTGTTTCTTCCGCCGTCTTGGAGCAAGCTCCCGCAGGCAGAGCCATTGCAGCAACAAGAAGAGCTGCCGTAATCTTCTTATAATTCATTTCACACCTCGCAAATGTTGAGATTAGCCTTAAATCAGGCTAAATTCATTATAGCATCGAGCATAATTACCAATATTTGTATTATGTTACAAGATTATGTTATGCGCCGTATTAAAGTTTATTAAGTCTCACTATTCTGCCATTCAAGGTATTGACTGTATGTCATGGCATAGTCAGAGCCCTTCATCATGGATTCGAGAATAACGTAAGCTATGCAGTTTATCCTTATCTGAAGAAGGTCTCCTTCTTCATTAACCTTGAACTGATCGAGAAGCATTGATGAATCCAGAGGCGTCGATCTTACCATGCCGCCGAACTCCTGAAGATTAAGGTTCTTACTGTCCTTCATCTCCTCCATGCTGTCGAAGAAATAATCCGCACTGTCAAAATATACGACTGGAATATTCATCTCATCAAAAGGCACGTAATCGGACTTATTAGCCGACACCTCGCGGTATATATCGTCAAATCCGTCACCGTTAAGATCAGTGATAACGCCTGACTCGTTGTAATACAGACTGAATCCGTACTGTGAATAAAGGAGGCTGTCATAGACAACGTCATAAGCCTGATATAGCTTCCTTCTCATCTGATACTTCTGACTCATGAGAAGCGAATTGTATCCGGCGGAAGCATAGACTTTGTCTCCGCCGTAAATGCTGTCAATACAGTACATGCAGTCTATGGAGCCTGCAACCTCCTCCGTAAGAGAGCTTACAAAGGCTCTGGCACCTGCATAATTGTCGTTACCCGCACCAAAAGCAACAAGAATAACGTCGAAAGAAAGATCCTCGTAATTCTTGATCTGCTCAGCGATCGTAAGCAGACAGCCGATTCCCGAAGCATTATCGGAGATACCGTCATATGAATAGGAAGGATCCACCTGATCAGCCGAGAAAGCATCGTCATAATGCGCACCTATGACTATTGTTCTTCGTACCTCCTGGGGATTGCCGTAATCATCGAGCGAGAAGAATCCCCTTCCGGAAATATTAACTATATAGTTGGCGGATGTTCCTCCATAAAGATTGGTGAAGTCCTGCTTGGATACTTCATAACCCAGTTCTTCAAATTTGGATCTTATGTATTCGCCGGCCTGCGCTTCTTCAGCCGAGTATGCGCGGCGGTAAGGATAAAGTGATGCGAATTCACGCGCTATGTCAGCACCGTAAGTCCCGTAATCTGCCTGAAGTGCAACTTCATCACCGTCTCCTGAACAGGAACATAACGGGATGACAAAAAAGATAAAGGAAAAGACCAAAGCCCATAATCTGATCAGTTTTCTCATTCTGAAGCTCCTTCTGAACCGGAGCTTATAACTTCAAGTCTTCTTCGGAATATCTCTGTAGCTTCAGCCGTATTCATCTTCTTAACGACCCACTTCCTGGGTTCATCGTCATTCATATCAACAATCTCGATTTCATTATTACCGTTTCTTCTCATATTCTCATTAAGTATCCTCATTATGGATTTGGAGGATACGCCCTCAAGACTTACGGGAAGCCCGAGGATATCATAAATCTTGGCAAGAGGTCCTCTGCTTCTATCCTCTACGCAGCTTATGAGACTTAATGCAAGAGCCTCTCCCTCAGAATAATTCATAAACCTGAAGTAGCCCTCGATTGCAGATGCCATCTCGTCTCCGAGACTCAAAAGCTTGGGAGACACCTCAAATATCTGGTGCCTGAGTAAATATGAATGATTAAGGAATTCCCTTACATTTCCGTTCTTAACAAGCTCGATGAGAATATTGAGATTACCGAGTATGCCAAGTCTTATTATGTCAGCGTATCCGTTATGCTTGATCTTATCCGGCACCGTCTTAAGATACGAAGGGTCTATAATAACCGCATCCGGCTTAAACGGAACGGAGATGGCATTCTTAAGCTTCTTCGAATTAAGATATGCTTTCTTCGCAACAGCGCCTTCATACATTGAATCCGGAGTTGTGGGGATAGCAATGAAATTAATACCGCCGTCAAAGACCGCAGCGCAAAATCCTGTAACATCGAGGATTCCGCCGCCTCCCAAGGCAATAAGCCAGTCATTTCTTCCAAACCCGAAGTCAACAAGATATTCATAGACTGACATAGCCTCAGCAAGGCCCTTCTGCCCTCCCGCACATTCAACAGGGATCAGAACAGGCTTAACACCGCGCGCAAGGAACTGCTCCTCGAATTTGTTATAGTAATATCCGCTTACAATCCTGTCGGAGACAATTGCGATCTTGACGGACTCAGGATCAGCTCTCTTCCTGCCGTCAAATATCAATGCAGATGTGAATCTGTCGGCTTCTCCCGTCCCGCAATAGCAATTATAGGGCGTATCAGTCTTCAAAATATCCATATATAGATAATACCACTTTTAACTGAAATAGCATCTGCCAAACCAAAGTGGTAGAATATTTGAGTTTATTTTAATAAGAAAGGCAAACAATATGCATATCAGGACAAGATTCGCACCTTCTCCTACAGGATTCATGCATGTCGGTAATCTGAGAACCGCTCTTTATGAGTTTCTTACCGCCAGGCACGAGAACGGTACATTTGTATTAAGGATCGAGGATACAGACCAGGAGCGTTACGTTGAAGGCGCAACAGACGTTATCTACAACACGTTAAAGATTGCGGGCATCACACACGATGAGGGTCCGGATGTCGGAGGCGAATACGGCCCTTATGTACAAAGCGAGCGTAAGGATATGTATAAACCTTATGCCGAGCAGCTTGTTAAAGAAGGCAAGGCATATTACTGCTTCTGCACCAAGGAAAGACTCGACGAGATCCGTAAGAACGCACCCGAAGGCACTGTAGTAGGTTACGACAGACACTGCCGCAACTTATCCGCCGAAGAGGTTGAAGCCAATCTTAAGGCCGGTATCCCCTACGTTATCAGACAGAAGATGCCTGTTGAAGGAGAGTCGACTTATCACGATCTGGTTTATGGTGACATAACCATCAAGAACGATGAGCTCGATGACCAGATCCTCATTAAGGCAGACGGCTTCCCCACATATAATTTTGCCAACGTCATCGATGACCACTCAATGGGCATCACACACGTTGTAAGAGGATCTGAGTATCTGTCATCAACACCTAAGTACAATGCTCTCTACGAAGCATTCGGCTGGGATATCCCCACATACATCCATCTTCCCCTCATCAACGGCAAGAGCGTTGATGAGAACGGAAATGTGACTGTCTCCAAGCTTTCCAAGAGACACGGAAGCACAGGCTTCATGGATCTTATAAATGAAGGATTCCTGCCTCAGGCAATCATCAACTACATTGCACTTCTCGGCTGGTGTCCCGCGGGCGAATACGAGAACCGCGAGATCTTCTCCATGGACGAGCTCATCAAGGCATTCGATATCAACGGAATATCCAAGTCCCCTTCAGTATTCGATTACGACAAGCTCGAGTGGATGAACGGCGAGTACATCAAGCTCATGGGTTCTGATGAGTTCCTCAGTAATGCAAAGCCCTTCTATGATGAACTCGGCATCAAGGAAGACATGTACGCACTCCTCGAGGAGATCTTAAAGCCCAGGATCACTCGTTTTACACAGATCACTGAGAAGCTCTCATTCCTTAAGGCATACGAGCAGTTCGACCTTTCGCTTTTCGAGCATAAGAAGAGCAAGTCCACAATCGAGTCTTCCAAGGCAATTCTCGGCGATGTCATCCCTCTACTTTCCGAGTGCAATTGGGACAGAGAGACGATAACCGACGTCATCACGGGTTATGCCGCCCAGAAGGAATACAAGAACGCACTTGTTATGTGGCCCGTAAGAATCGCGGCAGCAGGCGTTGCAGTTACTCCCGGCGGATGTGCTGAAGTACTTCTCCTTCTCGGCAAGGACGAATCAATGAGAAGACTTAACGAAGCATACAGCCGTTTGGGATAAGAACAGGAGATAAACATGGCAGAAAGCAAACATTTTATTCACGAGATAATTGACGAAGAACTTAAAGAGGGCGGCAGATGCTACGGCAAGAAGGTACACACCCGCTTCCCGCCCGAGCCTAACGGCTACCTTCACATTGGACACGCCAAGGCGCTCGAGATCGACTTCGGAACGGCAGAGCTTTACGGCGGAATCTGCAACCTCCGTATGGATGACACGAATCCTACCAAGGAAGACGAGGAGTTCGTAGATGCCATCAAGGAAGACATCCACTGGCTCGGACACGACTGGGAAGACAGATTCTACTATGCTTCCGACTATTTCGATAAGATGTACGAATTCGCAGTCGAGCTCATCAAGAAGGGTCTTGCTTACGTTTGTGAACTCACTCCCGAACAGATGAAGGAAATGCGCGGCGACACATCCACTCCCGCACAGAGCCCCTACAGAGACAGACCCATCGAGGAATCACTCGAGCTTTTTGAGAAGATGAAGAACGGTGAGATTGAAGAAGGCAAGATGACACTCCGTGCCAAGATCGACCTCGCTTCGGGCAACTTCAACATGAGAGATCCCGTTATCTACAGAATAAACCGACTTCCCCACCACAGAACGGGAAACAAGTGGTGCATCTACCCCATGTACGACTTCGCTCATCCTATTGAGGATGCTCTTGAAGGCATCACACATTCCCTCTGCTCCCTCGAATTCGAGAATCACCGCCCCCTTTACGACTGGGTGGTAAACAACATCTCCGTTGAGACAAAGCCCCGTCAGATTGAGTTCGCGCGTCTCGGCATAACAAGAACGGTTCTTTCCAAGAGAAAGCTCAGAAACCTTATCGAGAACGGATATGTAACAGGCTGGGACGATCCCAGAATGCCTACTCTCTGCGGTTTAAGAAGACGCGGTTACACACCTGAGGCCATTAGGGAATTCCACAGACAGAACGGTGTTTCCAAGGTTAATTCCGTTGTCGAGTATGCTTTCCTCGAGTACTGCTTAAGAGAAGACCTTAACAGGCGTGCCAACAGAGCGATGGCTGTTCTTCACCCCATCAGGCTTATTATCGATAACTACCCTGATGATAAAACCGAGGTATTTACTGTCGAGAACAACCCCGAGGATGAGAGCGCAGGTACAAGAGAAGTAACATTCTCCAAGAATCTCTGGATTGATGCAGAGGACTTCATGGAAGTTCCCGAGAAGAAGTACTTCAGACTCTTCCCCGGTAATGAAGTAAGACTTAAGTCTGCATATGTCATCAAGTGCACAGGCTGCGACAAGGATGAGAACGGCAACGTAATTGCAGTTCACGCCGAGTACGATACAGAAAGCCGCGGCGGCAATACTGCAGACGGCAGAAGGATCAAGGCTACTATTCACTGGGTAGACCAGAATACGGCAGTTGATGCAGAGATCAGACTTTACGATCAGCTCTTCACCATCGATGAGCCTGACCTTGCTGATGTCAATTATCTAGACTTTATCAACAAGGATTCGCTTGTAGTAATCAAAGATGCCAAGGTTGAGGCTTCCCTGAAGAATGCAGGAAGTGATGACCGTTACCAGTTCTTAAGAGTCGGTTACTTCTGCGCAGATAACAAGGATTCTTCACCCGAGCATCTTGTATTTAACAGAGCTGTATCTTTGAAGGACAGTTATAAACCCGGAAACAATTAAGGAGGAAAAGCTATGACCATTTCAGAACTTAAGATCAGAGCCAAGGATGTACTCAAGTCATGCTATTGGATGGCTTTGCTTGCTACATTTCTCAACACCATTCTCGTATATGCTGTTGATGGTGTTGCTAGATCCATTACATCCCTCGGACAAGAGCAAATCGATTACCAGAGATATTTCGAGTACATTGCTGACGGCGACTATACCAGAGCAGTTAATTATATCGAATCCGTGAACAGCAATCCTGTACTGTCACTTATCTCATATCTTCTCAGCATTGCAGTTACACTTTGCTTCACTAACATCCTGGTAGTAGGTTTGAAGAAGACGTTCATAAACGCAGGAAAGACACATAAAGTCGATATCGGTGACCTGTTCGTTCCGTTCAAGCATTACAAAGAAACATTCAAGACAATGTTCTTCCATTTCCTGTACATCTTCCTGTGGTCACTTCTCTTCATAATCCCGGGTATTGTTAAGTCATATTCCTACTTTATGGTTCCCTTCATTGTAGCTGAGAACCCCAAGATCGATACGGCCAGGGCATTCGATATTTCCAAGAAGGCAATGGACGGTGAGAAGGCTGAATGCTTCCTCATGCACCTGTCATTCATCGGCTGGTATCTGTTGGGTCTGATTGCATGCTGCATCGGCATGTACTTCGTAGAGCCTTATCTCCAGGCTACAAACAACGAATTCTACTTGAAGGTTAAGAACAAGGCCCTCGCAAGCGGCATTGCCACACCTGAGGATTTCGGTGAAATGAACGTAATCTGATAAGCTCCCAAGAGCATTGAGATTAACTGATTAACAACAAGAGTAAAGGACGGTCATTGACCGTCCTTTATTATTTACGTTAATTGATAAAAATCTGATTAGCAGAATCTGTAGCCGCAGACGTGATAACAAGGTTCACCCGCATTGATAACAGGTGATTCAAACGAAGGAACATTTACGGCATTGGGATACATCTGAGCTTCTATGCAAAGTGCATCATAAGGCTTATAAGAAGCACCATCCTTGAATCCGTCACCGCCCAAGTGATTGCCGCAGTAAAGCTGTACACCGGGAAGATCCGTCCATGTCTCCATAAGCCTTCCCGCTTCCTTATCCTCGAGAGATGCAACCAGAGCATAAGCACCGTTGTTCTTAAGGCAGAAGTTCTGATCTATGCCGTTGCTCTCACCTATCTGGGGATAAGTAAGATCCAGACACTTTGACACGGGAGCACCCTCTCTGAAGTCGAAAGGCGTACCCTCAACATCAATGTATTCGCCGTTAGGGCATCTGTTGACCTTGAGTGTAACCTTATCGCAGTCCATCGTTAAGATCTGGTGACCAACATTACCCTTATCGTGTCCTGCCAAGTTGAAATAAGCATGGTTAGTAGGAGCAAATACGGTCTTCTTATCTGAAAGGCCCATATAGATTATAGTGAACGTTCCGTCTGCACTGAAGTAATAAAGAACTTGAGTCTTAAGATTTCCGGGAAAACCGCACTCTCCGTCTGCTGAATCGCAGCATAGAAGAAGTGATTCATCGGAAGGCATCTTCATATCGTTATCACAAAGGCCCCTGATTCCGGAATTCTTAACATAGGCATAAGAATCTTCAGAAGAAAGAACCTTTGCAGCCCAGAATTTGTTCTGATAAGCCTTATCGCCTGTGTGAAGGTTATTGGTTCCGTCATTCTGAGGAAGGTTATATGTAACTCCGTCTATTGTGAATGAAGCATCCGCGATTCTGTTCGCCGAACGTCCTACCACGGCACCGTGATTCGCACCGTCAGCAAGATAACCGTCAAGATCCTTGGGACCCAAAACAACATCTGCCGTCTCCCCGTTCCTGTCAGGAACATAGAGCCTGAAGATTCTGGCTCCGTAGGTAAGTATCTCAGCCTTGAGACCTCCCTCACCCGTTACCGTATACTTCTTGGATACATTATCATACTTTCCGGGAAATCTAACTGAAGGAAAGTTCTCGCTTACAATACTCATTACTTTTATAACCTCTCTAACCGGATCAGAATCAATCAGGAGCAACGGCAGGTTCAAAAGCAAGACGCTCTTCTTCAACCATTCTTCCTGCCACAGCCTCATCAGCAAGTCTGATCAGTTCCTGCTGACTGTCGAGTTTTACTTTACCACGAAGATCGAGTTTATGATAGTTACCATCAGGCAACAAATAAGTTGCGCGAATCGTATCATTGATCTCCACATCAAGGATTTCCTTGATCCTGCTTCGGCAGTCCTCGTCTTCTATCGGGAACATCAACTCAACTCTTCTGTCGAGGTTTCTCGGCATCCAGTCCGCAGAAGCCAGGTAGATATCCTCCTTGCCTCCGTTATAGAACATGAATATTCTTGAATGCTCAAGGAAACGGCCCGTTATGGATCTGACTGTGATGTTCTCGGAAAGTCCGGGAACACCTGCCTTAAGACAGCATATGCCTCTCACGATAAGTTCGATCTTAACACCTGCATTGGATGCATTATACAGTTCATTGATCACCTTGCCGTCAACAAGTGAATTGATCTTGGCGATTATCTTTGCAGGCTTGCCTTCGGATGCATTCTTGGCTTCGCGCCTGATGTTTCTGATGAAGTAATCCTTCATCCAGATAGGGGCAGCAACGAGCTTATGCCATGTACTCGGGATCGAATAGCCTGACAGCATGTTGAAGAACTCGGAAGCATCTTCGCCAAAACTCTCGGATGCGGTAAACAGACCGATATCCGTATATATCTTAGCCGTAATGTCGTTATAGTTACCTGTAGCAAGATGGAGATAACGTCTGATGCCGTCTTCCTCCTTACGTACTACCAGTGTGATCTTACTGTGAGTCTTAAGACCTACAAGACCGTAAATTACGTGGCAGCCCGCATTCTCAAGCTTCTTAGCCCAGTTGATGTTATTCTGCTCATCAAAACGCGCCTTAAGCTCAACAAGAACCATTACCTGCTTTCCGTTATTAGCGGCTTCGAGCAATGAGGCAATGATCGGAGACTCATCAGATACTCTGTATAGAGTCTGCTTAATAGCCAGAACCTGAGGATCTCTTGCTGCCTGCTTTACGAACTCAAGCACGGGCTCAAAGCTCTCATAAGGATGATGAACGAGTCTGTCCTTCTTCCTTATCTGGTCGAAGATATTATCGAGACTCTCATCAAACATTGAAGGCGCTGCAGGAGCATGCGCGGGATATCTCAAGTCATTGAATCTGTCCTTACCTACTAGCTTATTAACCTTGGAAAGGAAAGTAAGATCGATAGGACCGCCGACTCTGAAGATATCATCTTTATTGATCTTAAGTTCCATGATGATGTAATCAAGAATCTCGGGCTCAATGTCATCTTCTACCTCAAGCCTTATGATCTCGCCGTAGCGGCGCTTTCTGACCTGCTCCTCGATCTCCTTGAGAAGATCCTCGGCCTCATCCTCGTCAATATCAAGATCGGCATTTCTCATGACGCGGTAGCATGCGCTTCCCAAGACCTTCTGACTTGTAAAAAGCAGATGGAGATTCGCCCTGATTATGCTCTCGATCGGGACAAGTATAATCTCCCCGTTATCTCCCGTGAGCTTGTAAAGCCTCGATACCACGTTAGGAATCTGCAGTGTCGCATACACAATATCGTTGTCATCGGTTCTGTGTGTATCAACTATTCCCTTGCCATCGAGCTTTACGCACATATTGAGCATTCTGTTGTAAATCAACGGGAACGGTCTCGACTGATCCACAGCCATGGGAGTAAGTATCGGATAAAGCTCCGTCTTGAAATACTCATCGCAGTGAGACTTAAGTCTCTCATCAAGTTCATCGTAATCACTTATGAAGATGTTCTCCTGCTTAAGTGAAGGCACGAGTGATCTTCCGTAAGTGGAATACATGAGTGTCATGAGCTTTCTCGTCTTGGCGTCAATGCTTGTAAGCTGCTCACTTACAGTCATGCCGGCAATATCCTTCTCCTCAAAGTTGACGCTCGCCATGTCTCTTAACGACGCTACACGGACGATATAGAACTCATCGAGATTGGACGCTGTGATCGCGAGGAAGTTAAGCCTCTCAAGAAGCGGGTTCTTGGTATCTCTTGCCTCATGCAAGATCCTGTTATTGAACTCAAGCCACGACAGCTCCCTGTTGGTAAACTTGTCGCAGGGTCTCGTTATCTTGTTAACGGGTGCGTTCTTGGAACCGGAGGATGACTTCTTGGCAACAGCTACCTTCTTCTTGGAAGTCTTCCTTGTATCTTTTGATTTTGAAGCCATATTACAATGTCCTCCTTATGTGAAGCTCCGGCTTTATGCCGATAACCTCTTCGAAAAGCCCGCTCCTGTGCTCGAAAGACCACACCTCAAACGACATGTCCGCCTCACTCGTGCATGATATGTGAAGGCTCTCCGGGTTAAGCTGAACGGCAACGCTCTTAGTCTTCTGCTTGTGCGAGGAATCGAGCGCATCCGCGATTCTTAAGATTGCCGTAAGTTTTGAAACAAGAACCTTCTTATAAGGCGCGAGTTTCTGATAGTAGTTATTCTCGTACGGATTCTGCTTGGGATAAAGCCTTACGACAAGAGCTATGATATCAAGCTCATCGGAATTAAGTCCGATAAGATCCGTGTATTTGATAACTGAATAAGCAGCCTCATTATGTGCCCTGGCATGAACATACTTGCCTGACTCATGCAAGATGGCGGATATTCGAAGAAGCAGCCTGTCTCTGTCGGTAAGACCTGTGATCTTGGACGATGCATCAAAAAGATCCATCGCGGTCTTCTCAACAAACTCGATATGCTTTTTATGAGACTTATATCTCTTAGCAACATTTCTTGCAGCTCTAATGAGGTCCTCATCAGGATCGCTCGAGAGCTTATATCCTGAATACTTCGAACAGTGGTTATAGATGATACCGTCAGACAGCGAAGCCTGAGGAAGATATATCGAATCAACGCCAGTATACTCGAGCATGTTTCTTATGATCATTGCAGAAGGCAGAAGAAGCGGTGCAATGTTCGTAGGTATATGGTCATTTAATGACAGATCCTGAGGAGAGTTCTTGAACAGGTAATCGTAAACCTTAAGGAACTGTGCTTTCGACAGGACCGCATTCTCGTTAGGTGTAAGATGCAGAAGCCTCTTGATGAAACCGAGTTCACCGCCGAATGCCACAAGGCTCTTATACACGATGCCCTTGGGCTCAACTGCGTGATAGTCGTCGAGATCCTGTCCTATGAATTCCTGAAGAACATCCTCATAGTGCGTAGTCTTCGCCTGAAGGTCCGACAGCATCTCGTAGATCCTCAATGATCCGAGAACCATGTTCTGTGAGAATATGAAGTCTGATTTGTCATAAACGGTAGCCTGAAGCGAACTCGCGCCGATATCAAGGATCATAGTGCCTTCCTTGATGAGATTCTTAAACTCGGGCATTCTCTCTCTGACCGCCATGTTCTGATAGAATCTCTCCATCGAATTATCGATGACCTCGATCCTGAATCCCGTTCTGATCCTTATCTGCTCGATGATTACATCGCGGTTTCTGGCATCTCTCAATGCACTTGTAGCCACACAGAGAACCCTTGTGATCCTGTACTCCTTGCACTTAAGATCGAACGACCTTAAGCAGTCACAGATCTCTTCAAGCTGTTCGGATTCAATGACACCCGCGATATAACTTCTTGTGCCAAGGGACGTAAACATTCTCACGGTCTCGATCTCCTTCGGAGAACCCTGAGCACCAATCTCGTATATCTTAAGACGTGCCGTTAATGAGCCTATATCAATAACAGCGATCAGATTCTTAGCCATACACGCCCCCTTAGTCTAATATGATCCTGATAATATCAGAAGCAAAAGCAAACAGTACCAATCCTATCAGCAGGACAAAGCCGACTGCATTAATAGCATTCTCGCTCTTCTTCGACAGCTTCCTGCCCATGATCATCTCAACGATAATGAGTATCAGCTGATTACCGTCAAGACCCGGTATCGGAAGAAGATTCGTAAACATAAGTCCTATGGATATTATACCTGCCATCTGAATAATGTTTACGACCTTCTCGTACAAAGAATCATCGACATCATCAACATAATCAGAGACAACGGTTGTCATGCCTATGGGACCTGAGACCATGTTATAGACCTCTTCCTGCCCCCTGAACACTTCACCGATTGACTTAACGCTCAAATTGATGATCGTGTACGGCATCACGAACGCAGTCTTAAGTGCCTTGACGAAAGTAGTGAAATCCTCAACTGCATATGAATACAGTATGGGGCCCCTGTCATTCGCCCAGGCGATTATCGTCTTTGCGCATTCTTCGTTATATTCAACGCCGTTACGAATATACGTGAGAGTCATTGAGTCGCCGGTGGTAAGATTATCGATATAATCTTCAAATCCTTCATCCTCGACGCTCACGCCGTCAACATGGGTAAGGTAATCACCCACCTCAAGTATCGGGTCTCCGTTATTCTGATAAGGAGATACCTCGGCTACTTCCCATCCGTGATATTTGCCATCGACATCAGGGTAGTGAACGATGCCTATCATGGCTCTCTCTTCAATCACGGGAACGAGTTCGACGTCATATAAATCACCTGTGGAACGCGATCTTAATGTAAGAGTACAAGGTTCATTCTGAGGCACGCCGCGGTCTACCTCATACATGTAGTCGTATGCCGTCATGACACGCTCGCCGTTAACGGCTACGATGGTATCGCCTATCTCGAAAGGAATCTCCTCGGAAAGACAGGCTGTCTCAAGCTGTGAGCCCGTTCTTACTGCACCTACTTCCAAAGTGGCATAACCCGCTATGGAGAACAGCACCGAGAATATTATCACGCCGAGAAGAAGATTCATGAACGGCCCTGCAAGAGCAACTATGAGTCTCTTCCACCTGGGCTGATTGACAAGAAGCGAAGGATCATCAGATTCAACCACATTTCCGTTCTCGTCAAAATCATTGAATCTTACATAAGCACCGAAAGGCAATGCCCTAATGGAATACTCAACATCATTTCTTCTCCAGTCAACAAGCTTCGGTCCTATGAAGATCGAGACCTCATATGCCTTGATCTTAAGAAGCCTTGCTACCCAGAAATGACCAAGCTCGTGTATGGTGACCAGTACACCGAGCATTATGATCGCGATTACTATGCTCCAGATACTCATATTCCAAGCTTTTCCTTCGCGAGTTTAAATGCTTCATCGCTGTAGCCCAGGATATCTTCGAGAGAAAAGTCATAGCAGTTCCTGTCTTCAAAATCGTCATATACCGATCTGACAGTACTCTCGATATCGAGGAACCCGATCTTGCCCTTAAGGAAAGCCGATACGGCTGCCTCGTTCGCAGCATTCATTACGGCAGGCATGATGCCCTTCGTTCTTCCCGCCTTATAAGCGAGATCAAGAAGACCGAACACACGGGTATTGCATTTCTCAAAAGTAAGATTGCAGCATTTGGGATCAAAAGGATCAAACTCCTCAAGAAGCCTCGGGCCTCTGTCGGGATAATACAATGCAACCATAATCGGAAGTATCATCGACGGCTTACCCATCTGTGCGAGAACGGAACCGTCACGAAGTCTTATCATGGAATGAATGACACTCTGGGGATGAACGACTACATCGACTCTGTCGACATCAATGCCGAACAGATGAGACGCCTCAATTACTTCAAGACCCTTATTCATCATCGTTGAAGAATCTATCGTTATCTTACCGCCCATCTTCCATGTCGGATGATTGAGTGCTTTCTCGCATGTGACATTCTCGAGCTGTTCGAGCGTATATCCTCTGAAAGGTCCGCCTGATGCTGTGATAAGGATCCTGTCGAGGTTCTCCTTCTTCTCGCCCCAGAGGCACTGCCAGATTGCGCAATGCTCCGAATCAACAGGAAGAAGCTCGACTCCCTTCTCCTTAACAAGAGGCATTACGAGATCGCCGCCTGCAACAAGTGTCTCCTTATTGGCAAGAGCGATGTCCTTGCCCGCTTCAATAGCCTTATAAACAGGCTCAAGACCTGCCACGCCGACTATGGCACCAAGAACCGTGTCAGCCTCGGGAATAGTAGCGCAGACTACGTTTCCTTCTTCGCCGTAATATATCTCGGTATTGATCTCGGGATGCTTGGAGTTAAGCTTATGCTTGAGCTCGGAAGCCTTCTGCACATCTGCCACGGCAGCGGCAGCGGGCTTGAATTCCACGATCTGATCATAAAGCACGTCTATATTATTGCCGCATGTAAGCGCAGCCACCTTGAAGTCCGAAGGATTATTCCTTACGACCTCCAGAGTCTGTGTGCCGATAGATCCGGTTGAACCAAGAACAGATAAAACTCTCATTGTTCGTTCATCTCACATTCATCACATTATGTCGGTCAGAAGATACGCGATGATGGCAAGCAGCACACCCATCGGTATCGTAAAGAATGCACTGTCGAATCTATCAAGCATACCCCCGTGTCCTGGGAACATATTACCGTAATCCTTAATACCGCACATTCTCTTTATAAGCGAAGCGAGCCAGTCTCCGAGCTGACTCATTACCGACATGGCAAAACCCAATATGAATGCCAGCGAACAGAACACTGCAGTATTAACCGTATAGTCACCGACTTCCATCATGTAAAGGAAGCCAAAATAGATCATGATCAAAGTAGCGCATCCGACTGCACCGCCGATGCATCCCTCCCATGTCTTATTGGGACTTAAGTGAGGTACGATCTTGTGCTTGCCCATTGTAACGCCTACAAAATAAGCGCATGTATCAGATATCCACGCTGCCATGAGCGCAGGAACCATGTAGAACCATCCGCTCGGAACGAGCATGGACAAAGAAGCCAGGCAAAATAGCGGGAAAGTTACATAGAGAACTATCATCGCAGTAACGGCGCCGCTTACAAGGTGATTCTCCTTATCAATAACTGAAGGAAGGATCACGCACGCGAGGCAGTACGGCACGACTATAAGCAGATACAGCGACAGCGCAACGAGAATGCCTGATCCCTGGAAGTAAGATATCAGCGCGATGATGACGGCTATGACACCGCCTATCGCAACAAGAAAACTGTTAGGCTTAAATCCGCCGGCTGTAAAAGCCTTAATAAGTTCATAAATGGAAATCGAACCGACGATGATGCCAAACAGCAGCATAAGCGGTGAGAACCAGTATGAAGGAATGACAAAAGCCAGTACGGATAATATGAATACTATTCCGGTGATTACTCTCTGTCTCAAGTACTTGCCTCCTTGGAAGACAAGCCGCCAAAACGTCTGTCTCTTCCGGCAAAGTCTCTGAAAGCCTGAGTCAGTTCATCATATCCGAAATCAGGCCACAGAGTATCTGATATCCAGAACTCGGAATAAGCGCACTCCCACAAAAGGAAGTTGGAGATTCTAAATTCGCCGCTTGGTCTGATGATAAGTTCAGGATCCGGTACATCAGGCAGATACAGATTATCGGAGATCATCTGCTCGGTAATCTCTTCCGGCTCTACTTCTCCGCTTTTTACCCTCGAAGCAATCTTCCTGACAGCACTCTCGATCTCTCTTCTGCCGCCGTAATTCATTGCTACGATAAGCTGCATCTTCTGTCTGTTCTTGGAGCGCTCCTCGCCGATGGCTATTGTCTCCCTTACCTTCTCCGGGAGGGACGCGATATCACCCGTAAACCTTACGCGTATGCCTTCCTGCTCAAGCTCGGGATCATACTTCTCGAAGAACTCAACGAAAAGCTCCATCAGCTGGTGCACTTCGTCTTCGGGGCGTGCCCAGTTCTCCGTGGAGAAAGCATAGACTGTAAGATACTTAACGCCGTATCTTCCGCAGTTACGGCACAATTCCTTAAGATTCTCGGCACCGGCCCTGTGACCTGCACTTCTGGGCAAAAGACGCTTCTTAGCCCATCTGCCGTTGCCGTCCATTATAACGCCTAAAGAGACGGGGACTTTAAGCCCCGTCGTATCATAGGTCTTCTTTTTGTTTCCGAGAACCGGCATCAGATTTCCATCAATTCCTTTTCTTTCTTTGCACAGTTGTCATCAACTGACTTGATGAACTTATCCGTGATCTTCTGAACCTTCTCCTCGTACTCCTTAAGTGAGTCGTCCGTAACTTCCTTCTTCTTGTTGGAAGCTCTCATCTTATCGATATACTCACGTCTTACGTTTCTGATTACGACCTTTGCTTCCTCACCATAAGTCTTAACCTGCTTAACAAGATCCTTACGTCTCTCCTCTGTGAGCATAGGGAAAACGAGTCTCAGCATCTTACCGTCGTTAGTAGGATTGATTCCGAGATCAGAAGACTGGATAGCCTTCTCGATCTCCTTGAGATTGGATGCATCCCAGGGCTGAATTGTGATCATTCTTGCTTCAGGAACCTGAATGTTAGCTACAGTGTTGATGGGAGAAGGTGTTCCGTAGTAATCGATCATAATCTTATCGAGTACGTGAGGATTAGCTCTTCCCGCACGGATAGCATTGAAGTTCTCCTGCAGATTGTCGATGGACTTCTGCATCTTGGATTCTACCTTGTCATAATCAGCCTGTGTGATCTCGATCATCATAGTTATTTCCCTCCGGTAATATTATTCAACAAGTGTTCCTATGTTCTCACCCTTAACGACTCTGACGATGTTGTCAGGATCTTCCATGGAGAAGACATAGATCTTAGTGTGATTGTCTCTGCAAAGCGCAGCCGCCGTAGCATCCATAACCTTAAGATTGGAGCTCAATACTTCATCATGAGTAACCTTATCGTAGCGGACAGCATCTGAATACTTATTGGGATCCTTGTCATATACTCCGTCAACCATTGTGGCCTTAAGGAAGATATCTGCACCGATCTCTGTAGCTCTTAATGCAGCACCTGTATCTGTTGAGAAATAAGGATTACCTGTGCCGCAGGCAAAGATTACGATTCTTCCCTTCTCAAGGTGACGTACAGCTCTTTTCCTGATGTAAGGCTCAGCCATCTGTCTTACGTCAACAGCTGAGAGAACTCTCGTGACGGCACCATGCTGCTCGAGTGCGTCAGACAGCGCAAGAGAATTCATCAATGTGGCGAGCATACCCATATGATCGGCGGTTACACGGTCCATCTTCTCCGAAGATCTTCCTCTCCAGAAATTACCTCCGCCTACAACAATTGCAACTTCAACTCCGAGATCTGAAACCTCTTTGATCTTGCCTGTGATCTTATTAACCACATCATCATCAATACCGACTTTCTTATCGCCGGCAAGAGCCTCGCCGGACAACTTAAGAAGAATTCTTTTGTACTTAATCTCTGACATAAATACCTCCGTTTTTCCTTATCTATTTTATTTATTTTTCATGGAGTTGTAAACCAAACGACACACTAACGAATGGTTATTTTTGTAAAATCTTTTTATCAAATGAAATTTTGGAGGTTACTTATGAGTTTGTTATCCGAATTTAAAGATTTTGCCCTCAAGGGAAATGTTATGGATATGGCTGTCGGTGTTATCATCGGTGGTGCTTTCAGTACTATCGTTACTTCCCTGACAGACAATTTCATCACTCCTCTTATCGGTCTTGTAACAGGCGGTGCTCAGAAGGATGAGAACGGTGTTATCCAGACTGTAGCAGGTACATTTAATATCAATGGATGCGAGTTTAATTACGGTGCATTCATCTCATCAGTAATAAACTTCCTTATCATAGCCCTGATCCTCTTCCTCTTGCTTAAGGCTATCAATACAGCTACATCCAAGGCTGCTGCACTCGCTGCTGCCAAGCTTAAGAAAGAGAAGGAAGAAGAAGCAGCTAAGCCTGCTGAACTTTCTGAGGAAGTTAAGCTCCTCACAGAGATCAAGGATCTCCTCGCAGAACAGAAAAAGTAATCGTACTTTCGGGCATTTGCAAAAGGTAAAGGCTGTCATTCGTGACAGCCTTTACTAATGCCTTTTTTACATAAAAAGAAAGCCGCCATAAGGCGGCTTATCTTATCTTTATCCAAGTAGGATATTACTCTTCAGAAGAAGCTTCCTCAACAGGAGCCTCAGCTTCAGCACCCTCGCTTACGGAGTAGATATCATCCTCTTCAGGATCGATGGGCTCTACTTCCTTAATGCTGATGGAGATCTTCCTCTCAGCAGGCTTGATGCTTGTAACCTTAGCTGTTACTTCCTGACCGATGGAAAGAACATCAGAAGGGCTCTTAAGTCTTACGTTAGAGATCTGTGATACGTGGCAGAGAGCATCGAGATCAGGCTCAAGCTGTACGAATGCACCGAAGTCAGTGAGTCTTACAACTGTACCCTTAACGATAGCTCCAACGGGGATTCTCTCCTCGATGTTGTAGAAAGGATCATCCTCTTCCTTCTTGAATCCGAGTGAGATCTTCTTTGTCTCCTTATCAAAGCTCTTAACGTAAACGTCAACTTCCTGTCCGATAGAAAGAACATCAGAAGGCTTGGAAATTCTCTTCCAGGAAAGCTCTGTGATATGGACAAGTCCGTCTACGCCGCCGATATCGATGAAAGCACCGAATGCAGGAAGAGATCTTACGATACCCTTGTAGTGCTTGCCCACTTCAATGCTGTTCCAGACTTCTTCTTCCTTAGCCTTCCTCTCCTGAATGAGGATCTGGCGGTGTGAACCGGATACT
Organism: uncultured Eubacteriales bacterium; assembly: GCA_900314745.1. Lineage (GTDB taxonomy): Bacteria > Bacillota > Clostridia > Saccharofermentanales > Saccharofermentanaceae > Saccharofermentans. The sequence continues at coordinate 74,432 of OMWK01000002.1, forward strand.
CTGAGTCTGTGCTTCTCTGTATCGAACTTAGTGATGAGGATCTCGATCTGCTGACCCTTCAAGGCGTCAAGATCCTTAACCTCACCCATCTTGATCTGTGTCTTATGGATATAGATGTCGATTCCGCCGTAATTAGCGATGACACCGTCTTTAACAGAACCCGTGATAACAGCAGTAACAGGAGTCTTATTCTCGTATGCTTCCTGAAGAGCCTGCTTGTTCTTCTCAAAATCAAGAGCTGACTTGGAAAGGATGATCTCCTTGCCCTGATCTGTGTTCTTGATGCTCTTGATTACTACTGTAACTTCCTGCTTGTTTGCGACAGCGTCATCAAGATTGAAATCGGTGTCGCCTGCGAATTCGCGAAGGGCAATCTTTCCATCGGACTTATCACGGATATCAACATATACATAATCTTGGTCGTACTTTGTGATAACTCCCTTCACTACAGCATTTCTTCTAAGCTGGGGAATACTCTCAATATACTCCGCAAAATTTGTATCAGTCTGTTCCTGATCCGCCAGAATTTCCTTCTCGTTCTCGTCCATTGCCTGAACAACCTCCAAAATAATTGCTTCCGGTGTAGATGCACCTGCAGTCACTCCTACGGTATCATCAGGCTTGATCTTACCATCACTGATAAGTCCTCTGACGTCCTCGGCATCACGCACAAGATACGTTCTACAACAGCGACTGACCGACACATCAAAAAGTTTCTTTGTATTCGAGCTGTGAGCCGAACCGATGACTAACATCACGTCAACCTGCTCTGAAATACGCATAGCTTCCTTCTGCCTACAGACAGTCGTATTACATATTGTATCAAAAATCTGATCTTTTGCAATTTTATTTTCAATATTTGCACAAATTTCGGCAAAGGCATTCGTCGAGAAAGTCGTCTGGGATATAACCACCGTGTTGTCGGGGTCTATATTAAGCCCGTCAAGCTCCGAAGCAGCGCTTATTACGCTCACGGATTCAGGCGCCTCGCCCGTTATGCCGACTACTTCAGGATGCCCCGGAGTACCCGTAAGAATTATCTTCCTGCCCTTTGCCGCCTCGTCGGATACGATCTTGTGGATCTTAGTGACAAACGGACACGTACAGTCATGTACAGTCACACCCTTTTCGACCAGGATTCGCTTCTGTTCCGGTGTAACGCCGTGAGCACGTATTATTACCTGACTTCCGGCGGGAACGTCACTTGCATCGTCAATGATCTCAAAGCCCTTGCTTAGAAGGTCGCAAGTCACCTTCTCGTTATGCGTAAGCTCTCCAAGCATGATAAGCCTTGTGCCGTCAACATGCTCCTCAGCCATCTTATAAGCCGTCTCAACTGCATTCTTAACACCGAAGCAGAAACCGGCCGATTCAGCTCTTATGACCTTCATTCTTTGATGTAACTTAAGAGAAGATCCAGCGTCTCCTCTATACCGATATCAGAAGTATCGATCTCAACAGCATCATCAACCTTAACAAGAGGTGATGCTGCTCTCTCAGAATCCTGCTTGTCTCTCCAGATGATATCCTTGAGAACATCCTCGTATGTCTGGTTGTTGTCACCCTTCTGCGTAAGCTCGAGGAATCTTCTCTTGGCTCTAGCTTCTGCAGATGCCGTAAGGAAGAACTTGTACTTCGCATTGGGAAGAACTACGGAGCCTATGTCCCTGCCGTCTACCACAAAGCTCTGGTCTGCTGCGATCTTCCTCTGCATCTCGACCATTGCAGTACGTACAAAAGGCCATGTGCTGATGTTGGAAGCAGCCTTGGAGACCTCCTCAGTCCTGATGGAACCCGTTACATCCTCACCGTTAAGGATCATGTGCTGAACGCCGTCCTGAAACTTTATCTCAAGCTTCATGGAGCCGAGCATCTTCTTTACGGCCTCCTCATCCCTGGTGTCGACACCTGTCTTTATCGAGCAGAGCGCACAAGTTCTGTACATTGCGCCGGTATCGAGGTACATGATATTAAGAGCCTTCGCGGCACCCTTGGCAAGAGTTGACTTGCCTGAGCCTGAAGGACCGTCTATTGCAATCTGATATACATTCTCACTCATTCTTGTTTATCTCCTCATCTGCAGTTCTGTCTGCCTGATCTCTGCCACCATTATATACCTGGTACTGGGACCACAGTATTTCAAGGGATTCGAACGAACTTCTTATGTGATCTCTTCTGTGAATTCCGAGCGTAACAAGAAGAGCGTTTATAAGCGACAGGGGTGCTGCAAGCGAATCAACAAAAGAAGCCATGCTCGACTTAGCAAAGAGCTTGATGTCCGCATGCTCCGTCATCGCCGTATTGTCCTTGTCCGTTATCGCGAGTACAGTGGCGCCCTTCTTCTTGGCGTACTCCATGGAATTGATCGTCCTCTGAGAATACCTCGGGAACGAGATGCCTATCATGACATCATCTGAAGTTATCGGCATTATCTGCTCGAATACTTCGTTGGTGCTGTTGGAATGTATATGCACGACCTCATCGAAAAGCAGCGTCATGTAAAAATGCATGAACGACGACAGAGGAGCACTGGAACGAAGACCCATGATATAGATCTTACGGGCGTTAAGGATGGCGTTTACGGCCTTTGCCATCGATTCATCATCGAGATTCGCGAGAGTCTCCTTGAGATTATCCATATCGCCCTTGATGATGTCTCTTACCGCAGTCTCGTCATCAACGAATCTCTCGGTATAGTTAAGTCTCTGGACTGAAGTAAGCTTGGACTTGAGCTCCTCCTTAAGAGCTGTCTGGAAATGCGGATATCCCTCAAATCCCAGCTCTGTAGTAAATCTTACTACCGTGGATTCGGAAACGCCCGTCTCCTCGCCGAGTTTGCTGGCTGTCATGTATGCAGCTTTGTCATAACTCTCGATTATGTAATTAGCGATAGCCTTGTGCCCCTTACTCATACGGGGAAGTCTTTCAGTTATGAGCTCAATTATGCTCTCCATCGCCTTCTTCACCCTCTTCCTTTACTTCTTCATCCATAAATCCGTCTATGGTCATCTGTCTGTCATCGTTGCCCGCAGCCTTATCGAGGGACTCCTCAAGATCCCTGATCGTCTGATAAGACATGAGCTCAAGAGACGGAAGTTCATCTACTGAACTAATGCCGAACTCCATAAGGAACTGCTTGGACGTCTTGAACAATGCAGGTCTTCCAGGAGCGTCAAGATTGCCGCACTCCTCTATCCAACCCCTGTCTATGAGTCTTGAGATAATAGAATCTGATGATACGCCTCTTACTGACTCAACCTGGGCACGAGTAACCGGCTGGTTATAAGCAATTACGGCCAATGTCTCATATGAAGCCTGCGAGAGCGGCGGATGCATCTTAGGTGAGAACATCCTCTCCAGAACCTTCTTCATCCCGGGCTTTGTGGACATGACATATGAATTCTCGATTCTCCTAACGAGAAGACCTCCCCACGGATTATTCTCATAAGCCGTGATAACACCCTTCATTACTTCGTTTACCGTACTGACATCAACATTAAGGATCTCAGCCATACGGTCTGCGGGAACGGGATCACCGGAAACAAAAAGTATTGCTTCACAGGCAGGTGACAGTTCCTGATATGTCAGCTCGAATTCGTCCTTCTCCATTACTTTCCCTCACCCTTCTCTTCTAAGAGTATTACGTCAAAAGGCTTCTTCTGAGTAGCATCAACCTTGTTATTGCGTAAAAGCTCCAGCACAGCAAGAAAGCTTACTATCCTGTCGATCCTGTCGACCTTCTTCCCTTCGAAAAGCTCGTGGAAGAACATCTTTCCTCTTCCGGATATCTTGAGCCATACGCTCTTCATTCTCTCCCTTACCGAGAGTTTGTCTCTCTTAAGGATATGAGTGATCTTCGTGGACAGATCAGCAAATCTGATCTCATTACGCTTGCAGATATTATCTATAGCTCTGGAGAACTCCTCTGGAACGAACTCCTGCGGAGGATAAACGATCTTGATATCCATCTCCTTTGCCGTTGCAGGAAGCCTAAGCATGCAGTCTCTGTACTGTTCGTTTCTGCTTCTAAGCTCCTTGGCAAGCATCTTGCATCGCTTGTACCTTAGGAGCGATATTACGAGTTCCTCTCTGGGGTCTTCCTCGCCTTCACCCGCCAGATCATTTCTAGACGGAAGCATTATTCTGGATTTGATGTGAATCAGCGTGGCCGCCATTACGATAAACTCGGATGCTATCTCCATATCAAGACTCTTCATCTTGTTAAGATAGTCCATATACATCTCGGTTATCTCGGCAATCGGGATATCGAATATATCGATGTCATTCTTCTGAATTAAAGAATAAAGAAGGTCCAGAGGACCTTCAAACTCCCTTATGTGGATATTCGGGGGAACCATCACTTCGCTCATGCTCACCCCAGGTATCCGATAAGACCGGCTATTGTATTTATGAGAAGCATTGCAGGCATCTGAATGAATCCCATGATCGTGCCAAGAACATCGAAGCGACCGAAGTCTCCGAGAATAATAAGTACCATGAGGACCATCGGACCATATCGGGCAAATGATCTGAACCCGTCGGAATATGTAACCTTGACAGGAAGAAGCTGCTCAATCACATGGAATCCGTCGAGCGGAGGTATCGGAAGAAGGTTAAATGCCATAAGTGACATCGAGAATATGAACGTGTAGTAAAACAGCCAGCAGAATACGGCTCCGTAGAAAGGAACCCCCGCCTGTCCCTCGATTCCCGCAGCAAAATACAGACTGCAGTCAATTACAGGAACCGTTGTCGGGAAACCCGTTGCAAACATGATGATTGAAGCGATTATCATTGAAACCAGTGCAACGAGGAAGTTGCCGAACACACCTGCGAGGCTGACCATGATATTCATGAGTCTTCTGCTCTTGAACCTCTTAAGTCTCGAAGGGTTATACATTACAGGCTTTCCCCATCCGAAGCCTACGAGAAGAAGCAGGATCGTACCCATCGGATCAAGGTGAGCCAACGGATTCATCGTTACTCTTCCGTAAAGTCTCGGAGTATCATCACCCAGCCAGTCGGCTACGAAGGCATGCATGAACTCATGGAAAGAAAATGATACAGCCAAAGCGAAGAACATGATGATGCACATCATGATCATCTGGGGAACTGTAAGGTTTCCGCTGTTTCTCAGTAACTGTATCAGCATCTTCTTTAAGCCTTCTTAATGCTGAAAGCGATATTCTCGCCGTTTACGTTCCACTCACGGATTCCGTCCTCATTGCCGGAACCCTCCTCAACTGAAGTAGCGAGTACCTCGGATGAGATTACATCCCTGTTATTCTCGATGACGGAAGCGAGCTTCTCATTTCCGCTGTAAGTAAGAGCGATTCTGTCAGTAACCTGAAGCCCCTCTGTCTCCTTACGCTGATTCTGAATCTTGGAGATAAGTTCTCTTACAAGACCTTCCTCGATCAGCTCTTCAGTAAGAACAGTATTCAGGGATACTGTAATTCCCTTATCAGACTGAGTTGAGAGACCTTCGGGCTGAACAGTCTCAACGAGGAAATCCTCCTCATTCATCTCGAACTCTTCGCCGTCAACTGTGATCTTGACAGGGCCTTCTTTGATGGCAGCCATTGTCTCCTTGCCGGGAAGAGCAGCAATGACTTCCTTAGCGGCATTGAGCTTGGGACCGAACTTACGTCCGCATGTTCTAAGCTGAGGCTTGAACTTGTAGTCCAGAAGAGTAGAAGCATCAGACATAACTACAATGTTCTTAATGTTCAGCTCATCGAGGACGATTCCCTTGTATTCATCATCAAGCTTGGTCTCGGAAACAACATAGATATCCGATACAGGCTGTCTGTTCTTGATGTTTGCAGCGTTTCTTGCAGCACGTCCGAGCTCAACGATATTTCTTACGAGCTCCATCTCTGTCTCGAGCTTAGCGTCGATAAGAGACTCATCAGCAACAGGGTAAGAACAAAGATGAACAGACTCGGGAGCATTCTCATCAACGCTTCTTACGAGGTTCTGATATACGGACTCAGTTACGAACGGAACAAAGGGAGCGCTAAGTCTTGTCAATGACTCGAGAACTGTGTACAGAGTCATGAAGGCATCGACCTTGTCCTTGTTCATATCGCCTGCCCAATATCTCTCACGGCCTCTTCTTACATACCAGTTGGAGAGCTCATCCGTGAAATCCTGGATCTGACGTGCAGCTGTCGTGATGTCATATGTACCAAGCTTGCTGTCAACGCTCTTGATGAGAGAGTTGAGCCTGCTTAAGATCCATCTGTCCATAGCGCAGAGATTCTTGGTATCAAGAGTATGCTTCGTAGGATCGAAGTTATCGATGTCGGCATACATGATATAGAACGCATATGTATTCCAGTATGTTCCGATGAACTTGCTCTGACCTTCCTTAACGGAATCGTGTGAGAATCTGTTGGGAAGCCAAGGAGCACTCGTGCTGTAGAAATACCATCTTGCGGCATCAGCACCTTCGAGATTAAGGACATCCCAGGGATCAACAACGTTGCCCTTGTGCTTACTCATCTTAATGCCGTTCTCATCCATTACGAGACCCATTACGATACAGTTCTCGAAGGGCGCTCTGCCGAACAGAACCGTACTCTCGGCGATAAGCGAATAGAACCATCCTCTTGTCTGGTCCAATGCCTCGGAAATGAACTGACAGGGATAGTGGCTCTCGAAGTATTCCTTGTTCTCAAAAGGATAGTGATACTGTGCAAAAGGCATTGCACCTGAGTCGAACCAGCAGTCGATAACCTCGGAAACTCTGGTCATCTTGCCGCCGCACTCGGGGCACTTGATATGCACGTTATCAACATAAGGCTTGTGGAGCTCGATATCTTCAGGACAGTCATCACTCATTGACTTCAGTTCCTCGATGGAACCGATGCAGTGACGGTGACCGCACTCGCACTCCCATACAGGAAGCGGCGTGCCCCAGTATCTCTCTCTGGAGATACCCCAGTCGATTACGTTCTCAAGGAAGTCACCCATACGTCCGTCTCTGATGGACTCCGGATACCACTTGATCATCTTGTTGCTCTTAAGAAGCTGCTCTCTCATTGTGCTCATGGCAATGAACCATGTACTTCTTGCGAAGTAGATGAGAGGTGTGTCGCATCTCCAGCAGAAAGGATACTCGTGCTCGAACTTGGGAGCATCATAGAGAAGTCCCTTAGCGTCAAGATCCTTAAGAACGAGAGGGTCGGCGTCCTTTACGAATACACCGGCATAAGGTGTCTCCTCCGTAAGATTACCTCTTGTATCTACAAACTGGATCATAGGAAGATCGTTATCTCTTCCTACTCTGGCGTCGTCCTCACCGAATGCGGGTGCAATATGAACGATACCTGTACCGTCTTCCATTGTTACGTAGTTATCGCATACAGCGTAGTGTGCGGGCTTCTTCTGATTCTTTGCCTCAACACCGGAACACTCGAAAAGCGGCTCGTAAGCCTTGCCCTTAAGATCAGTACCCTTGTACTTCTCAAGGATCTCGTATGCCTTGATTCCCTCATCTTCCTTGGCGAGCTTGCCGAGGACCTTATCGAGGAGGGCTACTGCCATGTAGTATGTATAGCCGTCAGCAGCCTTTACCTTCGCATACTCTGACTCAGGATTAAGGCACAAAGCTACGTTGGAAGGAAGTGTCCAGGGAGTTGTCGTCCATGCGAGGAAATAAGCGTCTTCGCCTATAACCTTGAATCTTACGACAGCGGATCTCTCCTTAACTGTCTTATAGCCCTGAGCCACCTCGTGTGAAGAAAGAGCAGTACCGCAGCGGGGGCAGTAAGGAACGATCTTGTGACCCTTGTAAAGAAGGCCCTTGCCCCACATTGTCTTCAATGCCCACCACTCGGACTCTATATAGTTATTGTCATAAGTAACGTAAGGATTCTCCATATCAGCCCAGAAGCCTACACGGTCAGACATGTGCTCCCACTGATCCTTATATGTCCATACGGACTCCTTACACTTCTTAATGAAAGGCTCAACACCGTAGCTCTCAATCTGAGGCTTGCCGTTGATGCCGAGAGACTTCTCTACCTCAAGCTCTACAGGAAGACCATGTGTATCCCATCCTGCCTTGAAGGAGACGGCCTCACCCTTCATTGAATGATATCTCGGTATAAGATCCTTAATGACTCTCGTCTTGATATGGCCGATATGAGGCTTGCCGTTAGCCGTCGGAGGACCGTCATAAAGCGTGAATGTGGGTGCTCCGTCCTTAGCGGGCTTCAAAGACTTCTTGTAGATATCGTTCTCTTTCCAGAAAGCAAGAACCTCCTGCTCTCTGTCAATGAATTTCATATCCTTACTTACTTTCTTATACATGAGATATAACTCCTGAAGTTATTAATTATTAATATTCGATGTAATCGATGTCGCTGCTGTCTGTGTAGAAGATCCAGATAGTTCCGTGACTTCCGTCATCGCAGTTAGGCTGATCCTCTGTGTGATCAACAGTATGTCCGTTATATGTATCACCGGGCTGGGGGATTCCGTCAGAATTCTCAGCAGATGTCTCAGCTGCGGAAGTCTCGGCAACAGTTGTCTCTGCTGCTGTTGTCTCGGCAATTGTAGTCTCAGATACTGAAGAAGCTGTTGTCTCTTCAGCAGAAGTCTCAGCAGTCTTATCACCGCAGGCAGCAAATCCGAGCGCCATAACACTGATCAATGTAATTGAAGCAATAATCCTTTTACTCATAAATCCATTCCTTTCATACAATAAAAACCATAATATTATCCGTCGAAACACTATTTTTTTCAAGCAGAGCCTGAAAGCCCTCGGCCCCCGTAGCCAAGTCAGATACGGGATACGCTTCAAAGCACAAATCACCGGATACTATGAGGATGACGGAATCGCTTTCGAGGGCTTCGGAAGGAAGTGTGCCCGTTACCGTTATGTAGTCGCCGGCCTCGGCAGCATTAAGGTCAGAAACGCTTACGGGGACTGCATCCTGCGGCAGAACCCTCAAAGGCGCAGGAAGCCTGGAAGGCGAAGTGCAAAGCTGGGATATGAATCTCTCAGCCTTCTCCATGACAAGATAATCCGGTGCAAATGACGTAAAATCGTTAATCTGGCAGGCATTCGACCTCGAGAAGAACGCATGTGCGAAGGGCTCAGCCATATAGGGAAGGATTCCGCTTCCAAAAGAGTCCCTGTACATGAGAAGGCTCCCGCTGCCTCCCGCCGTAGTCTCAATCCTGAAGTCAAAATTGCTCTCGACCTCATTGACGTAATTAAACGCAGGCATTATCGCGAACCTGGTGTCGCTCTCCCCGCTTACGGCTTCGGGATATATCATCTGCTCGAGGTCCCCCTCATGTCCGTCGACCTGATGTACGACCTCACTAAGATAGTCGTGATGATCGACGCCGATAAGACTCAGCATTGCACCAGAAGCTATGGCAGAACCCGTATTGTTCCAGTGGGAATCCCTGTGGAAATAGTAAACCGCATCGGGATCCGTGAAGGTATCATAAGTTCCGAAGTCAATGTAGTTTACAGAAGTCTCATTAAGAAGCGCATCAAGTGTCTGCCTGTTCGAAGGCCCCTCTCCCGGAAGAAGATAATAAGGCATGTACTCGGGATAGAGCGTGTTCTTATTCGGTGCGATCACGAACAGGAACTCGATCTCGTTGTTCTCGCAGTACTCATTTATAAGCTCAAGATGCCTTACCGCGTTGTGGTACTGGCGGTCCGTAAGAATATTGGTCCTCTGGTAATCAGGAAGCGTATCGCTGAAGAACAGCCAGTCACCTTTCCCCGCTATTACTCCGCTTTGTGAAGAAGTTCCGAACAGCCTGCCCGTAATCATCGAATAAGCCGTGACAAGCTGCTTTCTTAAAGCAAATCTGGACTCAAATACAGCCCCGAGTTCCTGAAGGTAATTGCGGTTTAACCCCTCTTCCTCGCTGTAGATCACGGGCATCACGAGTTCTTCCCCGTTCTCTGACTCGGAAGGACCCCAAATGAACATGCCAAGAGAAGGCACCAGCAGGATGATAAGAAAAACTATGAAGAATACTGTCGGCAGATGCTTTCTCATGACTTAGAACCTGAAATAAATGAATGGATTATATGAACCTGATGACAGGCACAGTATTGCTATTACAACGGCAGCCAACGCAGCAGGATACGACAGACCCTTCATGAACTTAAGCCTTGTAAGCTTCCCGCTTACGGGCATCGAGAAGACGACACCTGCTATAAGAGCCGTTATGTTAAGAGGGTTAAGAAGGCTGGCGAAAAGCATATCGTTCGCTATCGTTCCGTTAAATGACGTGAACATCGACTTCATCATGAGACCGAAGTCTGTAAGAGAATCGCACCTGAAGAGCACGAAGCCTATCAAAACAACGAGGATCAGGTAAATATGCGAGAGGAAAGTTCTCAAAGAACTCTTCTTTGAAGATTTTGGAATAAACTCCTCTGCCATGAGGAAAGTTCCGTGATAAAGTCCCCACAAAAGGAAAGTCCAGTTCGCTCCGTGCCAGATGCCCGTACAGGCGAATACAATGAACTTATTGATGACGGTCCTGACCTTGCCTTTACGGTTGCCACCAAGAGGTATGTAAAGATAATCCTTGAACCACGATGACAGTGAGATATGCCATCTTCTCCAGAATTCCTTGATGCTTCCTGCAATATAGGGATGGTCGAAGTTCTCCTTGAAGTGGAAACCGAACATGAGACCGAGGCCTATCGCCATGTCGCTGTAACCCGAGAAATCGAAGAATATCTGGAGCATGTATGATACGGCTCCAAGCCAAGCGCACTTGGCATCAAGACCCGTACCCAATGCTGAATAGACCGAATCTGTTATTACCGCGACATTATTAGCGATGAAGACCTTCTTAGATAGTCCCATGGCAAAACGTCTTATACCGTCAGCCGTATTAGCTGAATTGACTTCTCTTGAAGATATCTCAGCAGCTATGTCCCTGTACTTTACAATCGGGCCTGCGATAAGCTGCGGGAAGAACGATATGTAAAGAAGAAGCCTTCCGAAGTTCTTCTGAACCTCACACTCGCCTCGGTATACGTCGATGACATAACTCATCGCCTGGAAGGTAAAAAATGAAATACCGAGAGGCAGTGTAACGTCCGGAACGGATACATTAAGACCGGTAGCCGAGTTAAATGATGTTACCAGGAACACAGAATACTTAAAGAATACTAATGCTCCGAGATTTACGATAACTCCGATGACAAGAAACAGTTTCCTGAACCTCTTATTCCCTGCTATCAGAAGCGCTGACACATAATTAAGCAGAGCCGATGCCGCCATAAGGGAAACGTAGACAGGCTCGCCGTATGCATAGAAAAGCAGGCTTGCTATGAGAAGCAGCGCATTCTTGACATGAATATTCCTGACAATCCTGTCAAGGATCAGGACCAAAGGCAGAAATATACAGAGAAATGTCAGTGAACTGAATACCATTTACAGCGGATAGTTGCCTGTAATTCTCTGTTCGTAAATGTACTGGCGTGCATAATCAGTAAGAACACCGATCCATCTGGAATAACCCGAATATGAGATATGCACGTTGCCATCACTGCAGTACTGACTCGCAAGTCTTCCGCTCGAATCAAGAAGCGGAGTATTCGTATCGATGTAATAGAAATTATTGTGCGTATTGCAGTACTGCTCAAGAGCCGTATTAAGCGCCCTGATATCAGAATTTGCAGGATGCTCGTCCATACTCGGAGTGCATGCCTCAATGAAGATGACAGTATTCGGATTTACGCTTCTTATGTCATCCAGATAATCATAATATCTTTGAACAACTCCACCGAAGATGTCATTGGTTCCCATGCAGATGAATGCATATCTTCTGCCGGAATTCCTGATAATGTCCCTTGCTCTCATCGGAATACCGTTAAGCATCGGGATATAAGCGGATCTGGAAGTCTGGTCGTTAAGAAGCGAATAAGAGCCTCTTGCACAGACAAGTACATTTCCCATGATTCCTCTGCCATAGGCATTGAAGTAAAGATCAAAACCTACTGAAACAGAATTGCCGATAAGAACGGCATTATTGAAGAAGGCCGTTACTTCGGCATCGCTAATGATGGAAGCGCCGTCGCCCGTTCCGGGAATGATTCCTCTGTTCGTGCAGTAATCGATGAATTCATCGGAATTGGCAAAATTAAGGAAGAGCATCTCGAGATTGGCGTTGAGATTGCTGCCCATTCTCGATGTATAAGATGTGATTTCCGAAGATGAAGGACTTCTTCCAAGGAAAGTGTTATAGAAAACCGTTACCAGCGAGGAAGCGGACATCGATGCGGCTCTTGAACGGAATTCAGCGCTGTTCATGAACCCGTAAGCTGCTTCAAATCCTGTTACGTTGCCAGATGCGAGCTTATTACTCCAGTCGGAAAGACCCGAAGGATCAGCCGATCTTCCGAGGAATCCCGAATACAGACGGCTTACAAACTCTCTTATGCCGGAATTACCGGAACTTGTAGAACCCGACGGGGATCCTGCCGATCCGGCATTGATACCGTAAGAAGAACAGATCGAAGCCCATTCAGCCGAACCCGTGAATCCGTTGAAGACCGCTTCCCTGGACATTCCCTGATCAAGTGAACCCGTCCATGCCGTAAGTCCTGTATCATCGGCTTCTCTTCCGAACATGGCCCTGTAAAGATACATGACAAATGTACGGTTATCGTAATTTCTGCCGGAGAACTCCGATGAGAATATGAAGCCTCTTGCTGCATCAGATCCGGAGATGCTTCCGTTTCTTAAATTGTTTACCCAGTTATCGAGACCTCCCTGGTCGGGAGCTCTGTCGAGACATATCTCATAAAGTCTCGTTACAAACGAAGTTATATCACTGTTGGTATCTGCATTGACGTTCACAAACAAAGTGAAGATCATGCAGACTGATAATACTGCAGATAACAGTCTCTTCTTCATTAATCGGCTCCTTCAAAGTATCCGGTCATATCTACGGAAGAGAAATCCTCCTCCAGAGGCAGTTTAACCTTAGTTCCCGTCTTGGCGGATTTGTATATTCCCATAAGGTTATCGACAGAAGTATATCCTGCATAAGCATCAGCAACAGGCTGTCTGTCATTATCGACTGAATCAATGAGATCGGAATAAATGGCAGTATGAGGATTAAGGGCACTCAGCAATGAGCCGAATCCCTTCCTGCTTATCTGCTGCCTTACATAATAACCATTGAGCTTCTTTCCCTCTGCCGTGCGGATCATGAGCGAAGGCTTCTTATTCCTGATGCCCATGGTGATGGACGCCTTCTCGCAGAATACGGTAAACTCGGCACTCTTATCCTTGTCGGATGTGCATGTCGTGCCTTCGATAGCAGCAAGAGCTCCGTTATCCATCTTGAGCACTGCCATTCCGAGATCTTCGGCCTCTATCTTCGCTCTTCTTTGGGAGATCATGGAAACAGCCTCAACGGGCTTGCAGTTCATGAGCCACACGAGAAGATCGATGGCATGAATAGTCTGGTTCATCAGGGCTCCGCCGTCGGACTTCCATGTTCCCCTCCATGCCGCACTGCCGTAATAGTCATCACCGTGACCCCATCTTACGGATATTGTTCCATGCGTAACCTTGCCGTATTTGCCGGCCTTAATGTCATCATGAACCAATCCGACGATCGGGAAATATCTGTATATATGACCCATCGCTATCTTCCGGCCTGTCTTAAGAGATAACTCATATATCTGACGGCTCTCATCTGAAGACATCGTCATGGGCTTCTCGAGCAAAAGATTGCAACCGTTCTCAAGTGCAAACTTCGCAATCTCAAAATGAAGTCCCGAAGGTACAGTAACCGCTACGATATCGGGTTTTATTTCAGTAATCGCTTCTTTGTAGTCCTTAAAATATCTGGTACCCGGCGACAGTCTGGTTGCTGCTTCTTCTGAAACATCAACAAGTGCCGCGAGTTCAGCCCGCTTGCTGTTCTTATTAATCGCCTTAAGGTGCTTAGCAGCTACCCTTCCGCAGCCGATTATTATTACTTTCAATTTATCCATGCCGCTATGATAACACTAAGCCCCGTTATTTTGAACTTCAAATAATAAATAAGGCGGCCGGAAATCCGACCGCCTAATATTGAAGGATAAATTGATAATTATCAGATCCTTGCTACACCGGAATCGCGTGCAGCCTGAGCAACAGCAGCTGCAACTGCCTTACCGACACGAGGATCGAAAGCATCAGGCAGGATGTAGTCAGCACGAAGCTCATCGTCAGAAACCAGAGAAGCAATGGCATCTGCAGCAGCAAGCTTCATAGCGTCGTTGATATCGGAAGCTCTTACGTCGAGAGCACCTCTGAAGATACCGGGGAATGCGAGAACGTTGTTAACCTGGTTAGGGAAATCAGAACGTCCTGTAGCAACAACGGCTGCACCTGCGGAAAGAGCCTCATCAGGCATGATCTCAGGTGTAGGGTTAGCACAAGCAAAGATGATGGGGTTAGGAGCCATTGTCTTAACCATCTCAGCTGTAAGTACACCGGGAGCGGAAACGCCGATAAATACGTCAGCACCCTTGATAACATCAGAGAGAAGGCCCTTCTTGCCCTGCTGGTTTGTGATCTCAGCGATCTCGTTCTTAACAGGGTTCATGTTCTGGCCTCTTCCCTTATATACAGCACCTCTTCTGTCGCAGAGAACTACGTCCTTGAGGCCTCTTGAGATGAGAAGCTTTGTGATAGCGATAGCTGCAGCACCTGCACCGGATACAACTACAGAGATATCATCGATGTGCTTTCCTGTGAGCTTCAAAGCATTGATCATACCTGCAAGTGTGATAACAGCTGTACCATGCTGGTCATCGTGGAAGATCGGGATGTCAACTTCAGGGTCTTCCTTAAGTCTCTTCTCGATCTCGAAGCATCTGGGTGCTGAAATATCCTCGAGGTTAACACCACCGAAGGAACCTGCAAGAAGCTTAACTGTCTTAACGATATCATCTACTTCCTTGGAACGGATGCAGAGAGGAAAAGCGTCTACATCACCGAAAGCCTTGAACAGAGCACACTTACCTTCCATAACGGGCATACCTGCCTCAGGTCCGATATCACCGAGACCAAGAACAGCCGTACCGTCTGTAACAACTGCAACAAGATTTGATCTTCTTGTGTACTTGTAGGAAAGGTCTACATTGTCGGAAATCTCAAGACAAGGAGCTGCAACACCGGGTGTGTAAGCGATAGCAAGTTCTTCCTTGCTGCCTACAGGTGCACGTGCAATAACCTCGATCTTACCTTTCCATTCCGTATGCTTCTGAATGGCAATCTGATTTGTGTCCATTTAAGCTTCCTCCAGCTTCAAAAATTTATTAACTGCTTCATTATACCCCATGAAGCTTAGTTACATCATAACGAAATCCACCCGGGATTTCCCTCATCCTGCAATAGACTTTGCCGACATACCTGCCGAAGCTCAATGCCAGGAAAATATCGATAAGCGGACCGATTATATAAGCGGCAGACGGCACAAAAGACATCAGAAATGATGTAATCCATCTTCCGGCAAACAAAAGACAGACTATCAGGGTCATATTCCTGGCGTTCACCAGGTAATATCCCTTTGTGACTCTTACCATCTCAACGAAACTTCCGAAGAAACCGGTGTCTCCTGACAGATAACACGCAGGAAACATACTTATGCACGGCAGAATGATAATAAAAACCAGGAACAAATACAACAAGGTAAATGCCGCAGGAATGAAAATCACCAGCGAAAAGCAAAAAACAATAACCATTCTTAACACCAGTTTGCCAATGCCTGAAGGTATCAAAAATCTTGGAGGAATCAGATAACCTGAATCTCCGGGACGGTTATCCGCATGGTCGAGCCTGTACTGTCTTATATAGACGCCGGCGTACACGATAGAACACATTATCAGAATAAAATCCACTGCCGTTACATGGAGAATGTAGATAATATTCCCCATGGTGATCGGAATGTCGGATATCGTTGCATTCATAAGGTAATCAACGTCTTCCATGGCGTTCTCGGCCCATATAAGCAAAGCTGAAAAATCCGGATCGCCCAGTGGATAAAAATAGACGGATATGCCCACAAGAAGACCAAATGTAAAGATGATTTTAGAAAATATCCTCTTACCGAGATGGTCTATTCTGAATATGTCAAAAATTGAATTATTCATGGGATAAATTTTGCAACAATGACACGATAAAAACAAGTTTAATATTAAGCAATGTATGTTAAAATTTCACCGTAATAAAAACAGGACGGTATCCATTAATGACAGATTTTAAGGTTAACCCCGATCTACTTTGCATCATCCCTGCCGAGAAGCATTCGGTAGAGGACATCACAAACATCCTCGATGCACACCCCGAGATCAAGTTTGTATCCCTTGCAGCAGTTGACCTCGCAGGCAATGACACTGACGAGAGGATCCCGATAGCAGATTTCCACGACAATCTTCAGAATTACCTCAACGGTCAGGCCGTCCAGACTGATGGTTCTTCGGTAGTACTCCCCGGAATCGCTACTCTTAACGACGGTAAAGTCGATCTTGTACCTGACCCCGATGTTGTATGGTACATCGACTACAATTACGAGCACATCGACATGAAGACCGGTCTTCCCGTAGGAACACTGAGAATTCCTTCATATCTTTACCACAACGGCGAGGCTGTATGCTCAAGATCAGTCCTTAAGAGATCCGCCGAATACTTCGAGAGCAGACTTAAGAAATACCTTGAGTCGAACAAAGAGCTCTGTGAGGAATGCGGATTCGAGCCTGAAGAACTCGAGAAGATCACTCTCATCATGGCTACTGAGCTTGAGTTCTGGGTTAACTCCCCTGATGAGAAGATTGCTACCGAGCAGCTCTCTATCTCACAGGTTCTTAAGGAATCCTACTGGAAGCGTACTAAGGGCGTTGTAAGAACTGCTCTCGAGCAGGTTATCCTCATCCTCGACCAGTACGGCTTTAACCCTGAGATGGGACATAAGGAAGTTGGCGGTGTTAAGGCTGCAGTTACTTCTTCCGGTGATTTCCACTCTATCATGGAGCAGCTCGAGGTTGACTGGAGATACTCCGATGCACTTCAGGGCGCTGACTACGAGCTTACTGCCCGTATCCTCATCAAGGAGATCTTCCGTATGCACGGCTTAAGCGTCAGATTCGATGCCAAACCCATCGCAGGTGTCGCAGGTTCAGGTGAGCACACACACGTCAATGCCGTTGCTTTCCTCAAGAACGGCAAGAAGATCAACCTTTTCGCGCCGGCAAAGCTCGACGAGGATTACCTCTCCAGAATCGGCTGGGGATCACTCATGGGCATCATGAAGAACTACGACCTCATCAATCCGTTCGTATCTGCAACGACGGATGCTTTTATGAGACTGCAGCCCGGATTCGAGGCTCCCACACACGCAGTTGCATCTCTCGGCAAGGATGTGCACACTCCTTCCCGTAACCGTTCGGTACTCCTGGGACTCGTACGCTCCATGGAAACATCGAAAGCAACACGTTTCGAATTACGTTCACCTAACCCTCATACAAACACATACCTCTGCCTCTCTGCCATCTACCAGTGCATGCTCGACGGTATCGACTACGTACTTAAGTCCGGCAAGTCCACTTCCGAGCTCGAGGCCGAGTTTACAAAGCCTTACGGTGCTCCTGCCGACTATCTGCTTCAGGACAGGCTTTACAGATGTGAAGAGGACATCTTTGAGACGATGGATGACGAGGAGCGCGACAGACTGTTCGGCACACCTCCGGCAACCGTTTATGACTCTTTGAGGAACTTTCTCGAGGCTGACGGCACAACCGAGATCCTCTGTGCAGGCAACGTCTTCAACGACAAGATCCTCTCTTCCTATTCACACGCCATGCTCGACAGATGGCAGTATGAATTGTCAGACAGGATTATTCCTAACAACTTAACTACTTTGAGAGGCTATACAAGGAAGCACACAGAATCCAACGAGGTCGATGATGATTACTGGTCAGACATCGAGACGATCAAGCTCAACCTTGCGAAGGATACCAGTGAGAAGACATCCATATTCTCCTGCATCAAGAATTCTCTTGAATCCAACGACTTAAGGGAGATCTCCAAGCTCCAGATCAGAATGAATCAGGACATGAATGAGATCGCTGAGCTTTACAAAAAGTATTCAGATAACCAGATATGAGCGCCACTTTTTACGACCTGTGTTTCTTCTTCGTCATCTATTCAATAGCAGGATGGATAATTGAAGTAATCTTCCATGCGGTCGTAAAGGGCGTAATCGTCAACAGAGGATTTCTTAACGGACCGGTCTGCCCAGTCTACGGATTCGGCATGATCTCCGTCATCCTCATCTATAATCTCATAGGCTCCGACAATACTTTTGTCGTATTTCTCGAAGGCGTGGTATTCACCACGCTCATCGAACTCATCGCCGGTTTCATTCTGGATAAATGCTTCCATGCAAGATGGTGGGACTACAGCAAGATGCCGCTTAACTTAAACGGCTATATCTGTGCGGGCTTCTCGCTCATATGGGGTCTCGCTGTCGTATTTGTCGTGAAGCTGGTTCATGTATTCATCTATAACGTCACATCGGGCCTTATCCCCGAGAAGATCGGATGGCCGATTCTCATAGCAGTTTATGCGGTATACATCCTCGATGCGACTGTTACTGTCCTGACGCTCATCGGACTCAACAAGAAGCTCGAAGAACTCGACAGGATATCCGCTTCCATCAAGCGTGTAAGCGACAGAATGACAGACAACTTCGGAAACACTTCTCTTAAGGTCACTCAGAAGGCCCAGGAGTCTGCAGTCCAGGCTTCTCTTGCCAAGGCTGAATTAAGAGATGCCAGATTAGAATCCAGAGAATCGCTCGAACTCCGTCTTAACGAACTTCAGGATAAGTACGAGACTTTGCGCGAGACCGTTATCCGTCACAGACACTTCGGTGCAGGACGTATCCTCAATGCTTTCCCTGATGCAAAGCACAGGGATTACGATCAGATTCTCACAGAGATCAAGAACAGGATAAAAGCCGTCAGATAATCTAAAACTTGATTACTCGTACATATGCATCCACTTGGCACCCGTGATTCCGGATACAAGCGGATCGATCTCGCCATTCCTGATACCTCTTACGAAGAGTGCGAACTCACCATCTTCAAGAGCAACCTCGGTGTCATAGGAAGAAAATGCTGCCTTGACAGCATCTGATGAAGCTAAAGGAGCGCGTACAACGATCTTGGACTCAGCCTTCTCATAAGGGAGTGTGACTCTTCCCTCGCTTGAAGGAACAGACCAGTTGTGTGAATATGCAACCGCATCAACAGGCATTACTGCTTCGAGTATGTCTCCTACAACTGCTGAAGCTGTAGGAAGCTTGCCTGCACCCTGTCCGTAGAACATTGACTCGCCGAGTGCATTGCCCTCAACAACGATGGCGTTGAATACATCCTCTACGGGATAAAGAACCGAAGAAGACCTTACATAGTGAGGTGCAACATAAACGGATGAACCCTCATCGCCGTTGTTGAATACGGCAAGAAGCTTAACCTTGCATCCGATGGATGTAGCAAAATTAATGTCATCGAGCGTCAGATTGGAAATACCGACTGTATTAATCTCGGAAGGAGCTACGTAAGTGCCGTCCAGAGCGATGGATGACAGGATGGAGAGCTTTCTCTGAGCATCGATACCCTCGACATCAGCAGTGGGATTTGCCTCGGCATAACCGTTAGCCTGAGCCTGCTTCAGGGCCTCCTCATAAGAAACGCCGTTATCTCTCATGTTCGTGAGGATATAGTTTGTTGTTCCGTTAACAATACCTGCAATTCTTACAACACGGTTAGCTGCAAGACATCTGTGCAGAGGTCTGATGATCGGGATACCGCCGCCTACAGCAGCCTCGTAGAGGTAAATGCAGTTATTCTTCTTAGCAAGCTCCATGAGCTCGGGACCATGTGTTGCAACGAGCTCCTTATTGGAAGTTACAACGCTCTTGCCGAGAGACAGAGCACGCTTTGTGTACTCATATGCAATTCTGGCTCCGCCGATGGTCTCTACCATGACCTTAACTTCGGGATCGTTAAAAACCTGATCGGCATCATGCGTAACAAGTCTCTCGAAAGGACTTCCGGGGAAATCACGAAGATCGAGAATGTACTTTACCTTGACCTTATCTCCTACGTGTCTTGAGATCTTGTCCTCATTCATGGAAAGAACTTCAGCTACTCCTGAACCGACTACGCCAAAACCCATTATTGCAATGTACTTCATTTATTATTCCTCTTTTCTTATTCTCTGCTTAATACCGTGCAATTACGTACGCCGGCGATACGGTTGATATCATTCATGATATCCTCAACGGAACCGAACATCGAAGCTGTATCGAGTGATATTGATATATCTGCGAGTCCGTTGATCGGGATGTTCTGATTGATAGTCAGTATGCTGGCCTTAGTAGCCGAGATAACATTGATTATCGAAGACAGAATTCCCTGGAAATTCTCAACAGTGATAAGAAGTGTAACCTTCTTGCCGTTGGTAGCTTCATAGAAAGGAAGCACGGAATCCTTATATTTGTAGTAGGCACTTCTGGAAAGTCCGGTCTTCCTTACGGCTTCATTAACAGATGATGATTCACCTGTGTTAAGCCTCTGCTTTACCTCCATAACCTTGATAAAGACTTCAGGAAGAACTTTCTTATCAACGAGATAGTACTCAACTTGATCAGGCATCTAATTCCCCTCCGAGAGTCCACACACGGTGGACATTTGTTTGCAACCCGTGTATATTAGCACGATTCAAGTATAAGTTCAACTGCTTTTCGAAGTGCTTTGCCGCGGTGGCTCATGCTGTTCTTAAGCTCGGGACTCATCTCGGCGGAAGTCATGCCGTACTCGGGCACATAGAAAATGGGGTCATAGCCGAAGCCGTTGACACCAGAAGGCTTCTCGTGAAGCACTCCGTTGAAGTATTCCTCTACCGTAAACTCAGTCTTATCGGGCTTTACGACAGCTATGGCGCATGTAAAATGAGCTGTCCTCTTCTCCTCCGGAACATCCTTAAGCATCTCGAAGATCTTCCTGAACTTCTCCTCATAAGAGGACTTCTCGCCGCAGAATCTCGATGAATAGATTCCGGGAGCGCCGTCCAAAGCATCAATGCATATTCCGGAGTCATCCGCGAGCACATAATCATCCGTAAACTGTGCTACGGTTCTCGCCTTGATAAGAGCATTGCCCTTAAAAGAATCCGCATCCTCAACTATGTCGCAGGATATCCCCGCTTCCTTCATGGACCGGGCTTCGAACCCCGTTCCTTCCAGAAGCTCATTGATCTCCCTCACCTTATCCTTATTACCGGTGGCGATAATAATCTTCATAACAACCTCCATGACTTTGGATATAAATTCTTGATCATGCCGTCAGCGCTCCTCTTACCGAATCCCAGAGGGTGACCGTCGACCGTTATTACGACGTAACCCTTGGCACCGGGTTCAGTCGTCAGAGTCTCGCCCTTAAGATATCTTATAAGTTCGGGCGCATCGTAAGCATAAGAGATTACCGCGCTGTCCTTAATGTCTTCACGTCTAAGCGTCAGCGCGAGCGAATTGGAAGGAACGAGTACAAAGTCTCTTCCCTTTGCCTTAAACTCGCCAAGGTAAAGACCGTTCTTAACTACGGTAAGCGAACCTAAGGCTTTCTCATCACATGCGGGAAGCATGGCGTGTTCGCCCCTTATAAGAAGAGCGTCACCAACGCGCGTCTTAATCTTCTCATAGGCATCATCGTTAAGAATATCCTTCATAAAGCTTAAAACAGCATCAGTCTCCCTGACGTTCTTACCGCGCTTTTTTACGGTGAACGAAGGAAGCTCATGCGCTTCTTCCCCTTCTTCACCAGAAAGTTTACGAAGATGGACGCAGAAATGCCCGTCGCCTTCGCTTATATGCGGCCATATACGCATGCTGCCGGGAAGTTTTGAACCTTCCGGTGCATGTGTAACACCTAAGATCTCCGGATGAGGCACGACCTCGTATCCCGGATGATTATTCATGAAATTAACTATCCTGTCCTCATCCTCGAGAACGCCGTAGGTACAGGTCGAATAAACGATCTCTCCGCCCGGCTTCAGCATAATATGTGCGCTCTCCAGGATTGAATCCTGAAGCTTTGAACAAGGTACCGGCCCGTATCTTTCCCATGACTTAACGGCTGAAGGATCCCTTCTGAACATACCCTCACCCGAACACGGCGCATCCACGATTATCCGGTCTGCAGTACCAGCCAGGTACTTTCTCATATTTATCGGGTCTTCATTAAGAACAACGACATTCGGAATGCCCATTCTCTCTATATTGCGAAGAAGTGCCTTGGCGCGGTTAGAAGAAATCTCATTAGCGATCAGCACGCCTTCACCCTTAAGTTCCTCTGCAATCCTGCACGCCTTACCTCCGGGAGCCGCACAAAGATCGATTACGACGTCTCCGGGCTTCGCACCGATCGTCTGACCGGGAAGCATCGCGGAAGGTTCCTGCGGATAGATAACACCCGCGTGATAATAAGGAGAATTGCCGGAAGATTCGGATGATGTATAGAAACCGCAGTCACACCACGGTACAGCTTCAGTTTCCTCGCCGGGGCAAAGATGCTCCATTACGTCTTTATAACCGTCGGATCTTACCTTCTGCTTATTGATGCGTATTCCCTTCATCGGCGTCGCATCGAAGCTTTCAAAGAAACCGTCCTCCGATATACCGGAGGACGACAGTTCATCCTTCATTCTGTTAATGAATTCTTCCGGAAGTCTCATAAGTTAAGAAACTCGCTGCAGGAGAACGCTACCTGCTTGATAATGTTGATATCGAAAGGACTCGTTAAGTCCGACTTCTCAAGAAGCTTAAGGAATGTATCTGTACCGCCGAGCGAACAGAGCTTGTTGTATTTGATGAGTGCGATCTTCATATCCTCTCTGGATATATTCCAAAGCTGCAGCGCACAGATATGAGCGAGGCAGTAATCAATATAGTAGAAAGGCGAAGTGAAGATATGATCCTTCTTCATCCATGCGCCGCCCATTGCGTGGAACGGATGGTCCTCATCGTACTTTATGAACGGCTGATACTTCTCCTCGAGTTCCTTCCATACTTTATGTCTCTCATCGGGAGTAAGCTCCGGATTATCGTAGACGATATGCTGGAATTCATCCACCATGCAGCCGTACGGAAGGAACAGCAGAGCCTGAGTCATGTGAAGCTCCCTGTACTGCTCGGCCTTGTCGCCGTAGAACATCTCCATGAAAGGATATGACATGAATTCCATTGCAGTTGAATGTATCTCGCATGCTTCAAGTGTCGGAGCAAGGCACTCGGAGAAAGGCGATACGTCAGCACTCTGTATTGCAGCATAGGCATGTCCGCCCTCGTGAACGATGGTAGCTACATCATCAGCCGTACCGTTGGCGTTCATGAATATGAAGGGAATCGCATAGCCGTCAAGATACATGCAGTATCCGCCGGTCGACTTATTCTCTCTAGTAATAAGATCAGTAAAACCGTGCTCTGATAATACTTCCAGGAAGCTCGGGCTGTTGTCGAATATCTTGGCGAAGAAATCGCCTGCAACGTCACCTAAGCTGACCCCGGGAATAATCGGAACAGGATTACCGTTCTTAAAAAGTGTGGGCAGGTCGTAGAACATCAGCTCATCGACTTCGAGCCTTTCCTTCTGAAGTTTTCTTATCTGAACCGTCAGCGGAACGATATACTTAAGAACAGCCTCTCTGAACGCTGCCACGTCTTCGGGATTATAGTCATAACGCTCCATGATCTTATAGCCGAGTTCTGTATAAGACTTGAAGCCGAGCTTACGTGCAATGCCGGTCCTGATCCTGACCATGTCATCAAATATCTTATCGAAGGTCTCCTTCTTGCCCATGTAGTACTCATCGAGAGCTTTATGGGCATCAATGCGGGTCTGCCTTCTTGTTGATTCAAGATAAACGGAAAGCTGGCTCAGATTGACTTTGTTCCCTTCGAATTCAATCTCGGCCTCCGACTTGATCTGTGCGTAATCATTCTGAAGAGAAGACTCCTCGGCATAATCATCGATAACCTCAGGAGATATCGTCTGCTTAAGGTTAAGTGCCTTACGGAATATCATGTCTCCGTACTTCTCCTTAAGTGCATCGGCACAGGGGCAGTTGACCATAACGGTAAGCATAGCGGAAGACAGCTCGCTTAACTCGGCTGAAGCCTGATCAAAATACTCGAGTTCATCCGTATAGAATTCATTGGAAGTATCGAGGTCATGCAGTATATTGCAAAGTTCGTACTGTGTGTTGAAGCCTATTGTAAGCTTCTCGTATTCCATGAGGATATCCGACGCCTGATTGACATCCTGAGCTGTCATGAGCTTAAGTCTCAAGCTCTTGAACTTCTCGGAGATCTCATCAACGTTAGGTCTTACATACTGTATTTCCTTAAAATCAGGCATCTTATCCATGAAATCACATCCTCTCTACCGTCTCGATGCCGAGAAGATTGAGTCCGGACTTAAGAACGTTGCCGACTGCCTCACAAAGCGCAAGCCTTGCCTCGGAATCCTTAACGTCTACATCCTCTCCAAGGATTCTGCAGTTATTGTAGAAGGAGTTGAATGCGGAAGCCGTCTCGAAAAGCTTTCTGGAAATAACGAAAGGCTCATTGATGGCCGCTGCCTTCTTAACTTCACCCTCGAAGCCCGAGAGCTCACTTATAACCTCATAAGCATCGTCACCCGTCAAGGTTCCGATGACATCAGCCTCGCGGGAAGCCTTTATGCCTGCGGCATCAGCCTTTCGGAGTATGGAACGGATTCTCGCATAAGTGTACATGAGATAAGGCGCAGAGTTGCCGTTAAAGTTAAGCATCTCCTCCCAGGAGAAGATGATGTCCTTCTCCCTGCCGGACTTGACATAAGTATAGATAACAGCACCGAGACCGACCTTCTCGGCAATCTCGTTGATCTCCTCCTCGCTCATGTCCTGGCCGCGAAGCTTCGCATTCTCGACGATAACCTCACGTGTCTTGTCCACAGCAGCATCGAGCAAGTCCTCGAGAAGAACGATATTGCCCTCTCTTGTTGAGAAAGCCATGTCCTTGAACTTAACGAGACCGAATCCTACGTGAACGCAGTCATCCGCGAAGTCGTAGCCGGCCTTCTTAAGCACGGAGAACACCTGTCTGAAATGCAGAGCCTGAGGTGTTCCTACGACGTAGATGTTCTTGTTGAAGTTGTAAGTCTCTTTCCTGTAAAGAACGGCTGCGATGTCTCTTGAAGCGTAGATGGTCGTACCGTCGCTTTTAAGAATGATGCAGGGCGGCAGATTGTACTCATCAAGCTTAACTACCTGAGCACCCTCACTCTCCTCGAGAAGTCCCTTCTGCTTAAGCATGTCAACTACGGCAGGGATCCTGTCGCTGTAGAAGGACTCGCCGTTATAGTTATCGAAGGATACTCCCATACGGTCGTAGAGCTTATTGAATACAACAAGGGACATATCCCTGAACTTCTGCCAGAGTGCAACTTCCTCGGGACAGCCGTCCTCAAGCTTCTTGAAGTTCTCCCTCGCCTTATCGTCAAGAGACGGATCCTTCTTGGCTTCCTCGTGGAACTTAACGTAGATCCTGAGAAGCTCGGTAATTGGATCCTCATCAAGAGCCTTCTCGTCACCCCAGAGCCTGTAAGCCGTGATGAGCTTACCGAACTGTGTGCCGTAATCGCCGAGATGGTTCATTCTGATGACGTTATATCCTAATCTGTCGTAGATGCGGGACAGTGAATTACCGAGGATAGTCGTAAAAGCATGTCCTACGTGGAAAGGCTTCGCGATATTGGGCGAAGAGAACTCGATGATGATATTCTGTCCTTCGCCTTCCTTGGAAGCGCCGAACTTATCTCCTGCTTCATTGATCCTTGAGACAGTATC
Source organism: uncultured Eubacteriales bacterium (assembly GCA_900314745.1). GTDB lineage: Bacteria > Bacillota > Clostridia > Saccharofermentanales > Saccharofermentanaceae > Saccharofermentans. The sequence goes on from OMWK01000002.1 coordinate 100,384, forward strand.
AGCAGCATACCTGGATCTGTCGACGTAGAAATTAAGATACGGACCTGCGTTCTTGACGTTGAACATGCCGCCGTAAGTAAGTGAAGCGTCTCCCGCTAGGTCTGCCGATATCATGGCAGGAGCCTTATGCAGACTCTTCGCAAGGATAAAGCAGGGAAAAGCAAAATCTCCCAGATCCTTCTGCGGAGGGATCTCGATGAGCTTATAAACCTGCTCAACATCAAGTTCTGTCACTTTTGCTATATTTTCTGCGATAACGGACTTGTAATCCATAGAATGCCCCCAAATCTTCGTGAATAGATAGAAATTATATCAGATTACAAGTATAATTACACAAGTTTATAGAGGTACTGAGGTAACAATGTCTGATCTTACCAGATTTTTAATAGCATGCTTATCAGGCGGGGCGCTTACTTTCCTCGCGCTATACTTCCTTCCGTTCGGCAAGAGCCTTCTCGGCCACGACCGCGGACGTAAGTATGTTGAGGGTTCCGAAGTTAACATAGGCAAGCCCACAGGCGTAGGTATCTACTTTACCCTCATATTCGTTCTCGTCGCAGGTCTTTTAAGCACTGAAGGCGCCGGCATGATACTCATGCTCATCTTAACCTTCCTGATGTCATTCATCGGCTTCCTCGACGACCGATCCAAGTCTCCCTGGGGCGAATACTCCAAGGGCATACTCGACATTGTCGTTTCCTTACTCGGAAGCATGGTATTCATAAGATTCTTCGGAAATGAGGTTCATCTGTCATTCCTGAAGGAATCCTTAATCCTGAACCCCATTGTTTACATGATACTCGGAACAATTCTGTTCATAGTATCCATCAACGCCACAAACGCCACGGACGGCGTAGACGGATTATCCGGAACTATTACCGTTCTTACTCTTGCTACACTGATGCTTGCAGCAAAGTTCAACGGACTTCTTACTATATCGAAGGCGATTCCCGGATGTGCTCTCATCATCATCATCCTGGTCTATCTTTGCTTCAATCACTATCCTTCCAAGATGCTCATGGGAGACGCGGGATCAAGATCAATAGGATTCTTCATCGCTTTCTACTTCATGTATCTTAAGTTGCCGTTCTCTTACCTCATCATCTGTCTTCCCTTCCTTATCGACGGCGGACTTTCCATCCTTAAGATCACCATAGGAAGACTTACAAAGAAGAAGATCATCATTTTGCCCAAGCTTATTACTCCGGTACACGATCACCTCAAGAAGAAGGCCGGATTCTCCGTACCGAAGACATGGGCAGTCATCTGCCTTTGTGCACTTATCATTGATATCGTTTATCTTACGGCTGTTCTTATCTTAAACAGGATCTGATATCAGGCGTCTTCCGAATTAAGACAATCCTTGCACAAACCCTTAATGATCAATGAGACGGAGTCGATTCTGGTCCCGTCAGGAAGTTCAGGCGTAAAATCCTTATTGCATGACACGTCCATTATCCTGCCGCAGCACTTGCAGAAGAAATGTCCGTGGAAATCAACAACACCGTCGTAATGCTTCTGTCCGTCAGGTGAGATTATCTCATTGACGAGCCCCACTTCGGCAAGCTTCATCGTTACGTTATAAACTGAGGCGAGCGACAGGGAATCATCTTTATCCTTCAATCCCCTGTAGATATCATCACACGTCGGATGCGTCCTGTTTGCCATGAGATACTCATAAACACGAATACGCGGACCGGTGACACGCACCCCCGCCTCTCTTAATTTATCCTGGGCCGTTAACTCAGTATTGTTTTTCATAAGACAAATTATAATGATTCTAAATTAAAATACAAGACACAAAAAGAAATCTTTCACTCTCGCGAGGTACTCTCTTGCCGAGTAATAAGGCTGAGCCACAAATGTGTGACCGGTGGCTATTACGCCCACGCAGTCGATGCCGTAGTTTCTCGCGAGATACACGGCTCTGCTTAAGTGGTACTTCTGTGTGACTATGACGGCATCCCTCACGTCATAAAGCCTCGCGGCGCGCTCCATGGTCTCCGACGTCGAGAGTCCCAAGTCATCGACAAAGATCACGTCTTCAGAAATACCGTGCTCAAGCATGTATGTCTTCATTACCGCGACTTCGTTATAATCATCTACCCTGTGGTCACCGCTTAGAAGAATCCTGTCGGCAGCACCTGATTCGTAAAGTCTGATTGCTGTATCCAGTCTGTCAACCATAAGATCCGTCGGAATACTGTTATCAACGATTCCGCATCCGAGAACTATAATGCAGTCATAATGGCCTTCAAAATCCTCATAATCCTTGACCGCACTTCTGGTTGACAGAATCACGACGGCATTAATTACCGCCGTAAACACTGCAATTATTATGGCTGTCAGAATAATTATCTTAATGAGTTTCTTCGCTATTGTTTTGATTCTGCTCATAGTTTTGGGCCTTAGTGGCTACAAGATTAAGCATCAGCACTGTAAATATGAATACCAGAAATATCAGTCCCTGCGATATCAAAGAGAATGACACCGGCATATCGCGAAGTACGATGCAGATTATCAGAATTAATACTGTACCTGACAGGTATATGCCTTCCGTGGCAACAAAGAACTTCCTGAAGCGCTTCACTGTCTCAAGCTTTATAAACAGCATCACCAAAAGAAGCGCAACGGCAAATGCCACAAAGCACAAAGACACCAGTATCGCTGATGTCATACCCTGATACCTCTCTCGTTAAGCTCGGACTTGATAAGATCCTCTATCTTCCCGTTAAGTTCATCGACAGTTCCGGAATTATCGATCACATGATCTCCAAGCGCCGCATATTCATCATTAGTCATCTGTACGGCTATCCTTCTCAATGCATCTTCCTTGCTCATTCCTCTGTCAAGAAGTCTTTGAAGCCTGATGTGATCCTCACATGTAACTGCCCAGATCTGATCGCAGTGATCTACAAAGCCCTTATTAACCGGAATCGGCACATCAAGAACGACAAGCTTGGTCTTAAGCTTCTTCTGTTCCTCAAGCACCTTGTCCATCACGATGAACACATGCTTATGAATAATCGAGGAAAGCTGATCAAGTTTCCTGTTATCCTTGAACACGACATCGGCCATGTACTTTCTGTTAAGACTCCTGTCGGCATTGATAGCCTTGGATCCGAACTCTTCCTCTATCTCCGCAATTGCATCGCCTTCAGAAGCCGTAACATCGCGTGAGATCTGATCCGCATCGAGCACGACGATCTCCCTGTCACCAAAGTATCTGCTTACAGTGCTCTTACCGCTTCCGATAGGACCGGTTATTCCCAATACAAACATCCTATTTTGCCTCCAGCCAATTGCTTCCGGTGCCTACCTCTGACACGAGAGGTACGGCGAGTTCAGCCGCTGACTCCATTTCTTTCTTAAGTATCGAGGAAACAAGTTCTTCCTTGCCCTTATCGCACTCGACTATAAGTTCATCGTGAACCTGCATAATGAGCTTGCTCTCGGGAACCTGCTCCTTGAGAGCCTTATAGACCCTGTTCATCGCGATCTTGATGATATCGGCCGCCGTTCCCTGAACAGGAGTATTCATCGCGGCACGAAGTCCGAAGTTTCTTAAGTTTCTGTTAGGCGACTTAAGTTCGGTAAGGATTCTCTTCCTGCCGTAGAGCGTCGTAACAAAACCATCCTCCTCGCCCTTCTTCTTAAGGCCGTCCAGATATGAAGTGATCTTCGGGAACTGCTCTCCGTATGATTTGATAAGGTCTCCCGCTTCCCTGAATGAGATGCCGAGATCCGTGGACAAACCGAAGTCGGATACGCCGTACACAATACTGAAATTAACTGTCTTCGCGGCAGCACGCTGCTCCGACGTTACTTCATCCTCGGGAACGCCGAAGACCTTGGAAGCCGTCCTTCTGTGTATGTCCTCACCGTGGAGGAACGCCTCCGTCATTACCTCATCTCCTGACATCGCTGCAAGAAGTCTAAGCTCTATCTGTGAATAATCGGCATCGACCAGTACCTTACCCTCGGGTGCCGTGAAGCACTCTCTTATCCTCGCGCCTTCCTCACTCCTTACGGGAATGTTCTGAAGGTTTGGATCTACAGAGGAAAGCCTTCCTGTATTGGTCATGGCCTGAGTAAACGTCGTATGTATGCGCCCGTCTTCCTTAATCTTCGGAAGAAGTCCCGCGGCATAGGTAGAATCGAGCTTGGATATGGCCCTCCACTCAAGTATCTTGGGAACTGCAGGGTGGAAATCGGCAATCCTGTTAAGCTCATCTGCGGATGTGGAGTAAACACCCGTCTTGCCCTTCTTGCCGTGAGGAAGATTAAGCTTATCCGCGTCGAAAAGCACTTCTGACAGCTGCTTGGGGGAGCCGATATTAAACTCGATACCCGTTAATTCGTGTATCTCGTCCTCAAGCTCCTTAAGCCTTGAAGTAAACTCGGAATGAAGAGACTTAAGGCTGTCCATCGATACGTTCATTCCGTTTCTTTCCATCGCATCGAGAGTAACTGTCAGCGGGAATTCTATCTTCGTCAGAAGATCGGTAAGACCTTCCTCTTCCGCCTTCTTCATCAAGGCCTTTGCGATGCATCTGTTAAGAAGAAGCTTCTGCCCCTTTATCCTCAGTGATTCATTCTCATCCTCCGTATCGAACAAAGATATCTGTCCTGTCTTCTCTTCTATCGGATAAGGCATCGCGAATGTATTCTCAAAAAGCCTCATGAAATCAGGCGAATTGCCCGAGATCACATTAAGAACATATCCCATTACCGATGAATCATATACGGCATTAAGCTTAAGCGGGATACGGGAAAGAATCTTGGAATTGATCTTATAATCGTAGGACCTTACAGATTCACAAAGATCAAGCGCTTTAAGAGCCTCATCGGGATCCTTTACGTAAAGCGTCGTTCCTTCAAGAAGCAGCACCTTATCCTCCGTAAACCCGACATCTATATCGGTTCCCGAAGGATCTCCGTTCTCATCAATAGTAATCGAATCCTTACCCTGATCAAACTCTTCAAGATACGAGGAATAATCCGAACCTTGAGATTCGAATGTCTGTACCCTCATATCCTCAAGACCGAATTTCTTGATAAGGCTTCGAAGTCCCAAAGAAGCAAGTTTATCATGAAGTCCCTGAGGATCTGCAATATCCTTAAATTCAGTCTGCTCAGGCCCGTAAGGAACGGGAACGTCACGAAGGATAGAACAAAGCTTGATGTTCATATCGATAAGCTTCCGGGATTCGCTAACGTGCGACCTTAAGGAAGGAGTGAGTTTATCGAGATTATCGAATATGCCGTCTATGCTTCCGTAATCGGCAATAAGCTTAAATGCCGTCTTCTCTCCTACCTTCTCAACGCCCTTGATGTTATCGGAATTATCTCCCATCAGAGCCTTAACATATACGAAGACCTCAGGCTTTACATTATATGTCTCCTCGAACATCTCCCTGTCGAAGAGGACTCTCGGAGGCTTTCCCTTGCCGCTTTGAGGCAGGATGACACTGACATTGTCATCTATGAGCTGGAAGTCATCGTGATCTCCGCTTAAGATGAAGACCTTGTCGCCCTGATTTGCACCCAGAAGGGACAATGTTCCGATAAGATCATCCGCTTCGTAGCCTTCCATCTCCATGCGCTTAATACCGATAAGATCAAGGATCTCCTTGGCTATCGGCATCTGAGCAGACAGTTCCGGCATCATGCCCTTACGCTGAGCCTTGTAGTCGGGATACATCTTGTGACGGAACGTCGGTGCCTTAAGGTCAAAAAGCACACATATCTTATCCGGATTGATCTCATCCTTCACACTTAAGAGAGTGTTGAAGAATCCGTTCAAAGCACCCGTGGGTGTTCCGTCCGGTGCAGTCATAGGAGCTCTTCCTATAACTGCGAAGAAAGCACGGTTGATAATTGAGTTGCCGTCAACAAGAAGAAGTTTACTCATTTGACTTATTTGCCGCCTTTTCTGCCATGATCTCAGCGTTTCTCACGGCATGAGCCGTGGAGATCATGAGCTTGATCCTGTTGAGCTGGTTAGCCTCGGAAGCACCCGGATCGTAGTCGATCGGGATGATGTTCGAATTCGGATACTGTCGGCGCAGCTCCTTGATCATGCCCTTACCTGTTACATGGTTAGGAAGACATGCGAAAGGCTGTGAACAGATGATGTTCGGAACGCCGTCCTGTATAAGCTCGATCATCTCAGCCGTAAGGAACCATCCCTCACCGCATGTATTACCGCATGAGAGAACCTTCGAAGAATTCTTCGCGAGTTCTTCAATCCTCTCAGTCATCATGAACTTGCCGTTTGTCTTCTTAAACGCCTCATTAATGGGCTTTCTGAAGCTCTCCAGTATATCGATGAATCTGGAGTTGATAAATGCGGACTTCTTCGATCTTCCCATATTCGCAGCTGCCCATACGGGGTTGTATGCACAGTAGAGGAAGAAGTCGAGTACACCCGGAAGCACGCCCTCGCAGCCCTCCTGCTCGATTACGTCAAGAGCATTGTTATTGGCATCAGGCTGGAACTTAACGAGGATCTCACCTACAAGACCGACTCTCGGCTTTCTGGGGATATCCTGCAAAGGAAGCTGGTCGAACTTCTCAACTGCAAGCTTGATAAACTTCTTATAGCTTCTAACCTTGGGGATGTTCTCGAGATCTACACCGATATCAGCGAGGCAGTCCCTGATCTTCTTCTTCTCCTCAGGGCTTCTATCCCAGTAATTGCCGGGCATTATCTGGTCGTAACGCTCCGTAAGTTCATCGGCGAATCCGGATTTGTTAAGCATCTGCCTTCCGATGCGGTTAAAGTACATGTAAAGTGCATTTGCAGAGCCCGGTACCTTCTCATAAGGACGTGTCCTTAAGATGAGCGTAGTCATCATATCGCCGAGGCAGAGCGCTTCAATAGCGTTCTTAACGAACGGCAGTGTGATCTTGAATCCCTCATTCTTCTCGAACTGCTGAACGGAAAGGGCAACAACGGGGATATTCGGATAACCCGCTTCCTTCAATGCCTTACGCAGGAATGCGACGTAGTTAGTCGCACGGCAACCTCCGCCCGTCTGTGTGATCATGAGTGTCGTGTTATCGGGATCGATCTCACCTTTGATGATCGCATTGATCATCTGACCAACTACAATGATAGACGGGAAGCATGCATCGTTATTAACGAACTTCAGTCCGCATTCGATGTCTTCCCTTGTAGCCTGCTTAAGAAGCTTCATTCTGTATCCTGCAGAATGGAATACGCTCTCGACGAATTCAAACTGAACGGGAGCCATCTGAGGAGCAAGGATAGTATGCTTCTTCTTGTCTTCCTTGGTAAACTCGACTCTCTTAAGTACATATGCGGGATTATTGGGATCAGCAGTAACTGCAGGCTTCTTACCCGCCTTTACGAGTTCATCCCTCTCGTTCATTGCAACGACAAGTGATCTCATTCTGATCCTTGCTGCTCCGAGGTTACTTACCTCGTCGATCTTAAGAAGCGTATAGAGCTTGCCTGAAGACTCGAGTATCTCCTGAACCTGATCCGAAGTAACAGCATCGAGACCGCAGCCGAATGAAGTGAGCTGAACAAGCTCGAGATTAGGCTTTGTAATTACGAATGCCGCTGCCTCATAAAGTCTTGTGTGATACATCCACTGATCAACGACGCGGATAGGTCTTGCGAGTCTTCCGGGAACCGCGACGCAGTCCTCTGTAAGAACGCCGAGACCTAACTGATTGATCATCTCCGGGATGCCGTGGTTGATCTCAGGGTCGATGTGATAAGGCCTTCCTGCAAGGACGATGCCGTGCATTCCGCGCTTCTCCATCTCATAGATCATACGCGCGCCTTCGGTTCTGATGTCTTCCTTGAATCTGCCGTATTCCTCGGCACCTTCGTTAACCGCAACCTTGGCTTCAGCAAGAGTAACACCCTTGTCCTTAAACAGTTCAGAAAGCTTTTTAGCTACTTCATCGAGATCATCCAGAGGCATGAACGGATTCATGAAGTTGATGTTCTTCTCTTTGATGTTCTCGACGTTATTCCTGATAACTTCAGGATAGGAACATACGATAGGACAGTTATAGTGATTGCCCGAATCCTTATTCTCAAGCGCTTCATATGGGATGTCGGGATAGAAGATATCCTTGATTCCGCGGCTTATGAGATTCTCGATATGGCCGTGCGCGAGCTTCGCGGGATAGCATACGGACTCCGAAGGGATAGTCTCCATTCCCTTCTCGTATATAGCGTGGCTCGAACGTGCGGATATGAGGACTCTGAAGCCGAGCTTTGTAAGCGTCGTAAACCAGAACGGGAAATTCTCGTACTGATTAAGAACACGCGGAATTCCGAGAGTTCCTCTAGGTGCGTCTTTCTCGGCAAGAGGCTTATAAGCGAATGTTCTCTTGTACTTGTACTTGAACATATTGAAGACTTCCTCGCCGGAAGCATCTTCATCCGTATCAAGACCTACGCGCTCACCGTTCTCGCAGCGGTTGCCCGATACGAATCTGCTTCCGTTGGAGAAAGTGGATATCGTGAGCTTACAGTGGTTGCCGCAGTAAGGGCATTCAGTATTCTCGCTCTCCATCTCGAAGCTCTCGAGCTCATCTGCCTTGAGGATGGTGGACTTAACATCGGAAGAAGCCTTGCTCTTAGCGATCAATGCGGCACCGAATGCACCCATAAGCCCTGCGATATTAGGTCTGATGACCTCTCTTTCAGATATGATCTCGAACGATCTTAAGATCGCGTCATTAAGGAATGTTCCTCCCTGTACTACGATCTTCTTGCCGAGCTGCTCGGTATCCCTGATCTTGATGACCTTGTAAAGAGCATTACGTACGACGGAATAAGAAAGACCTGCGGATATGTCACCTACAGAAGCGCCTTCCTTCTGCGCCTGCTTAACCTTGGAGTTCATGAATACGGTACATCTCGTACCGAGGTCAACGGGGCTCTTCGCATCGAGCGCTGCCTTGGAGAATGACACGGGATCCATACCGAGCGTCTGCGCGAAAGTCTGAATGAACGAACCGCATCCTGATGAGCAGGCCTCATTGAGCATAATGGAATCGATAACTCCGTTTCTTATCCTCATGCACTTCATGTCCTGACCGCCGATGTCGATGATGAAATCAACGTCTGGACAGAAGAACTTGGCGCCCTGGAAGTGAGCCATTGTCTCGATCTCTCCGATATCGACGCCGAGACCGGCCTTGATTATGTTCTCACCGTATCCGGTGGCACATGAATATCTGATATACGCATCCTTGCCGATCTTGGAATAGATGTCCTTAAGTATCTCAACAGCGGAGAACACGGGGTTACCCCTGTTGGAGCTGTAATACGAGTAGACCATCTGTCCTTCTTCGTTGATAAGAACAGCCTTTGTCGTAGTTGAACCTGCATCGATACCAAGATAGAGAGGGCCTTTCTGAGCCGCGATATCATGCATCTCGACCTTGTCCTTCTCGTGCCTTGTATAGAACTTCTGCTTCTGCTCCTCATTGTCGAACAGCGGAGCAATCCTTATGATATCCGGCGTGAAGCCTTCCCTGTTCTTAAACTTCTCGATAAGCTCGGGAAGATGGACGGGAGCATCATCTGAACTTAATGCAGCACCGAGCGCTACGTAAATCTCAGCCTCATCAGGCATCCAGAATGAATCGACCTTATCTGCGAGCGTTCTCTCGAAGGCGCTTCTAAGCTCGGAATTGAAGAACAGCGGGCCTCCAAGGAAAGCTACATGTCCCTTGATGGGTCTTCCGCATGCAAGTCCGGAAATAGTCTGATTTACTACCGACTGGTAGATGGAAGCCGCGAGATCCTCCTTGGCTGCACCCTCGTTGATAAGGGGCTGAAGGTCACTCTTTGCGAATACGCCGCAGCGGCTCGCGATAGTATAGAGTGAACGGTAATCCTTGGCGAAGTTGTTAAGTCCGTCGGCATCAGTCTGAAGAAGTGACGCCATCTGGTCGATGAATGCACCCGTACCGCCTGCGCATGTACCGTTCATTCTCTGCTCGATAACAGGGTGAAGATATGTGATCTTGGCATCCTCACCGCCGAGCTCGATGATAACGTCCGTCTCGGGATGGTACTTCTTGATGGCCTGAGTCTCCGCCATAACCTCCTGCGTGAACTTCAAACCGAGCCAGTTAGCTACGGACAGTCCGCCGGAGCCCGTAATGGTAACGGAAGCCTCAAGATTCGGGAACTTAGTATTAAGCTCTTCGAAAAGCTGATTCAAAAGACCCGCAATATCAGAATGGTGTCTTCTGTATTCACGATGCACGATCTTCTCGCCATCGAGCAAAACAATCTTAATAGTCGTTGATCCGATATCAAGTCCTAATCTGTATCTGATTTCCATTAGATCACTTTCCATCCTTATGTCTTATATCTTCAAGTGGTGTTCCCTTAGGCTGATTCCTGCTGGTTGTGCTCCTGTTAGCACGCTCACCGAGGGTCTTCCTCGCGGCTGCATACGGAACTATCTGATCGAATGCAACACGCCTCTTATTTTTGCCAACGGGAATCGTTCCGAACACCTTAAGGGACTTCTCCCTCAATTCACTCATCCGGTTCTTCTGTTCCTGTCTAACCGACTCTCTGAAGTCTCCGTCCCTTAAAACCTTCCTGAACTCAGGCGTCAGCGATATCTGCAACAGCTCATCGGGAACGCCTCTTGCGAGGTCAAAATCCTTGCCGAACTGATCCTTGCTCTCGAGATTAAGAGCATCTATGCACTTAACTACATTCTCCTCAAAAAGAGAGTAGTCGCAGTCGATTCCGAGCGACAGCGGCATACCGGCAAAGTTCAGATGAACATACGGAAGATTCCTTGTAAAAATCAGGTGAAGTGCGATGAGCTTCATGTAGGATTCAAGGTTAATGCACTCCTGATCGCATATGATGGCCATTGAACCGCTCATCGCCATATTCGCTATATCGCTTCGCTCGTCCTCGAATCCGCATGCCCACAGATGATAAAGTTCCCTGTAGACCTCATTCTTAAACTTCTCAAAATCACGGCACAAAGGCGCCGCAATAACCGGTGTACCAATGTTGAAGATATACTGCATATACGAGACCTCCATATACTGAGGCACGCTGAAGTATTTTATGTATGCAGCAATATCTCTAGCGTTGTAAATATACTTAGTCAATTCTCTCTCCGTTCCGGACACAATAAATCATTTTAGTATAACATAAAAAGGACCGTCTTAGATGACGGCCCTAATAAAAATAATAATTATAAGACTAAGCTTCGTCAGTACGGACTGAATCCGGCGTTAGTACACAGATTCGCAAATTCCGTAGATCTCGAGAATCCGTGATATACATCAAGCCTTGAGCTTCCGGTCGCGAGCCTGTTAAGCCAGTAACTTAATCCAACCTCGTCGCACTCTCTTCCAAGGAACGCATTGTACAGTATCCTTACATACTGTTCGTCGGACAGATTCCTGCCGAGCATCTCCTGGCTGAATACGAAGCCGTAAGCCGCATCCTCACCGGACAGACCTTCATTCTTGATCCTGTTATACCAGTAGTTGATACCAACAGTATCCGGATCTCTCTGCAGTGTGGATCTGTACATATAGATCAGGAATGTCTCGATTCCGTCTCTTCCTACCCATCCTCCGGTTGTCGGAGGAGCGATCTCATTCGGAGGAAGCGGTACGGCAGAACCGGGCATATTATCATATACGGGTATTCTGAATACCTCACCGGAATCATAAAGGCCTGCTCTGATATAAGCTGTCTGCATGCGGGCTGCCTCTGTATAGACGGAAGCCGTTGCAGTCATGTACTGGTGATAGCCCTTATCTCTGGGAGACGCGGGATCGAAGTTAAATCTCATGAAGTAAAGTGTTCCCTGTCCTGCCCAGATGTAATTATCCCTCATCCACATGGCACCGCCGACGATTGACTTGCCGGGTGTGTCCCAGGGAATAAGGTATGTGGAGTTGAATGCGGGATCGCTTGTACCGTTCTGAGCGAAGTTAAGTCCGCCTACGGTAGCGTCGATGACATTTGAATAAGCACCGATGTTGTAGAGGTTATAGTAACCAGTAGTACCTCTTGATGAATTGCTTCCTCCCTTGCTGCACTCCTGAATGCAGTGAGCTGCAAGGAATATCGGGTTTACATCAGCAATGTTACCCGCATCGGCAAAGATATCGCAGTAATTGATTACATCACCGTTCTGGTTAGGAGCTGATGTATTAAGGAACGTTCCGGGAAGAATGCCCTGTACATGAGCTGACGGGATGCTGTTGTCTGCTGTGTACGTAAGATCAAGGAACTGGAACACAGCAGTCTCATTAAGAGAGTTTCTGGGATCCATATAGAATGAAACGATCTCAGCTGAAGCATTGACCCATGTGGATGCATCATAAACCGTGTAAGTATTGGTAGCGGCATTGTATGAGAAATCAGCCTTGGACTTCCATGAACCGTTGCTGTTGTTGCTTATCAGTGAACCGCCGGGTCTTGTCTCGATGCCTACAGCCGTATTCCAGTCCATACCCGTATAGACAGGAACGAACTGCCATGACGGATGCGCGTTATGCATATCACGAAGATACGGCTTATAGCTTTCCGGGAAGCTTGCTATGGCAGACTCGAAAGCGCTGTCAGTGGGGCCTGTTCCGGAAGGATCGAGCCTTACATAGTAAGCGGCAACATATCCTGATCTGACTTCACCGTTAGAAGTGTAGTTAATGCTGTACCATGTCGAGAGATCCGACGTATCTGTCGATGCGGCAAAAGTCGAACCGGTTACCTGAATTCTCTGGTTAAGACCTATGGAACCAAGATTTCTCGACTGATTTGTGGGATACTCACGGACATTTACTCCACTGTTGCAGTTAATGACGGTAGCATTGGCTGCTATATCGGCACTTACTGTCTTGGATGCGAAGTTTCCGAAGAATCCTAACGCAATTACAGTCGCCAGAAGCGCGGCGGCTATTCTACTTACAAAACTCTTTCTCATACTGAAACTCCCTTATTTCTGTATCTTCATTCCTGAGAGGAACGCATTGATGAATCCGTCGATCTTGCCGTCCATTACGGCGTCAACATCAACTTCCACATAACCGGTCCTCTCATCCTTAACCTGTGTGTAAGGACAGAAAACATAAGATCTTATCTGTGAACCCCATGCAATATCCTTCTGATCTCCCTTGAGGTCTTCAATCTTCTCCATCTGAGCTGCTTCTGCAAGCGCGAAGAGCTTTGACTTCAGCATGTTCATTGCAGATTCCATGTTCTGAACCTGCGAACGCTCAGCCTGGCAGGCAACTACGATACCCGTAGGATAGTGTGTAATTCTGACGGCTGTATCAGTCTTATTGATATGCTGTCCGCCCTTACCTGTAGCTCTGTACTTATCTACACGCAGATCCTTTGGATCGATCTTGATATCGATATTCGTATCCATCTCAGGGATAACTTCACAGGAAGCAAATGAAGTATGTCTTCTTCCCGCAGAGTCAAAAGGTGAGATTCTTACAAGCCTGTGTACGCCCAATTCGGATCTTAAGAAACCGTATGCGTTCTCACCAATAATCTTGATGGAACAGGACTTAACACCTGCTTCTTCTCCCTCGAGATAATCGAGAAGCTGAACCTGATATCCCTTTGCTTCAGACCACCTTGTGTACATTCTGTAGAGCATTCCTGCCCAGTCCATGGCCTCTGTTCCGCCGGCACCTGCCTGCAGGGACAGGATCGCGTTATTCTTGTCGTAAGGACCGGTAAGCAAAGTCTCGAGACGCATCTTCTCGAAGTCCTGCTTAAACTTGTCAACTCCCGCCTGAAGTTCAGGAAGAGCGCTCATATCCTCTTCATCGTTTGCAAGTTCACAAAGGGCGAGAAGGTCCTCCCTGTCTGTAGCGAGTCTATTGTAATTCTCAACCTTCTGCTGCATGCGGCGAAGATCTGTCTGAAGCTTCTGAGCCTTGGCAACATCATTCCAGAATGTGGGATCCTGGGTCATTGCCTCCAGCTCGCTTATCTTGGTAGATAGCGAATCGATGTGAAGAGAGTCCTTAAGCTCTGCAATCGGCTGCTCATAGGACTCAAGTTCAAGTCTGACGTTATCAAATTCCAGCATTAATGATTTCCCTTTCGCAATTCTTCTGTAAACTCAGCGAGTCTTTCCATCGCGGTCTTGATATTCTCCATGGAAGCTGCATAACTGATGCGCACGTTATCCTTGCCGCACTCACCGAAAGCACTTCCGGGAACGATTGCAACCTTCTTCTCCATGAGGAACCTCTCACAGAATTCCTCTGAAGTAAGTCCCGTATTCTTGATCGACGGGAACGCATAGAATGCACCCGAAGGAGTAAAACACTCAAGACCTGCATCTTCAAGTCCCTTGATGATGACTCTTCTTCTGTGGTTGTATTCGTCTCTCATGGCGATTACGTCATCGTCACAGTTATAAGCAGCCTCAACGACAGCAAACTGAGACATTGACGGAGCGCTCATAATGCAGTACTGATGAATCTTAGTCATCGGAGCGATGAGTTCCTTGGGACCCAGCACATATCCTATACGGAAACCCGTCATGGCATAGGACTTCGAGAAACCGTTGATCATTACAACACGGTCCTGAAGCTCGGGGAATCTTGTAAGTGAACTCGGCTCGTCGCTTACATAATTAAGTTCACAGTAAAGCTCATCCGATATGACTATGATGTCGGGGTGCTTCATGAGAACATCCCTGATCGGCTTAAGATCCTCCATTGTCATTACGGCACCTGTAGGGTTGCCGGGATAACCGAGAATAAGATACTTGGTCTTATCAGTAATCGCTGCCTCGAGGTCCTCAGCCTTAAGCTTGAAGTCATCCTCCTGTCTTGTGGAGATGATGACGGGAACTCCGTGAGCAAAAAGAACCGTAGCCTTATATGCAACGAAGCAGGGCTCTACGATGATTACTTCATCACCGGGATTGATAAGTGCTCTTGCAGCAAGATCAAGTCCTTCGGATCCGCCGACCGTGATAAGACACTGGCCGTTGGGATTATACTCGACACCGTAACGCCTCTTGATGTAAGAGGTAATTGCCTTCTTGGCATTGGTGTAACCCGCATTAGGAGAATAATGTGTATATCCGTCAACGAGTGAATTGATACCTGCTTCCCTGATGGACCACGGTGTGACAAAATCAGGCTCACCGATGGAAAGCGATATGACGCCCTTCATCTCACTTGCAAGATCGAAGAACTTACGTATGGCGGAAGGCGGTACACTCGCAACGCATGATGAGATTTTTGAATTAAGATCTGTCATAATACGATCGCCTGCCTGTCATCAGTAGTCTCATCTTCAAAGAAGATGCCGTTGGACTTGTATTTCTTAAGTATGAAGTGTGTTGCCGTTGAGAGAACTCCCTCGGAAGTAGCAACCTTGTTATATACGAACTCAGCGATATTCTTAAGGCTGTCATCGTTGTAGATGAGCAGAAGGTCGAATGCACCTGACATCAGGTAGCAGTCAGTAACCTTATCATACTTGCTGAGAAGCTTGGCGATATTATCAAAGCCTCTGTCCCTCTGAGGTGTGATACGAACTTCGATTAACGCCGTAACCTTCTCGGGATAGGACTTAGCCCAGTTGATCTCGGCTGTATAACCAAGAAGGATCTTCTCCTCCTTAAGTCTCTCGATCTCAGCCTCAACTTCAGGTGTTGAGACTCCGAGCTGAACTGCTATATCCGCAGGAACCGCTCTCGGATCCTTCTCAATAATCTTCAGTAATTCGATATCGTCAATCATAATTCACCTCCGCTGGTACGGCATAGATATTTGATTTTAGCATAATGAACCATATTCATCATACATCTTTTCTATTACAGCCGCGTTACAGGCGTACAGATCGTAGTCGTCCTTCCCCGCTTCACCGGAGACGAACTTCTCCTCGAGAACCTTCTGCTCCTGCTCCTTCTCCTCAATGAGCTTCTCGAGCTCCCTTATCCTGTTGGCCTTCTTGGCACGAAGCTTCCTGTCCTCAGCCTGATTGATGCGTGGCTTTAAGGCGGGGGCCTTAGCCTTAACGGGAGCCGCTTCTGGAGTCTCAGTCTTAACCTGAGGCTTTCTTACAGCCTTTCTGTAGTATTCGTATGTGTCGTAGAGCTTCGCCGTGCCGCCCATGAAGCCCAGAACTTTGTCGGCACACTTCTCTATGAAGAATCTGTCGTGGCTCACGCAGATGATGGCGCCGTTATAGAGTGTCAGCGCGTCCTCGAGTATCTCCCTGCTCTCGATGTCGAGATGGTTTGTAGGCTCATCGAGGAAGAGTATGTCGGGATTCTCCTCGAGGATAAGGCACAGATACAGCCTGCTCCTCTCTCCGCCCGACAGGACGTTTATGGTCTTGAACACGTCGTCCCCGCGGAAGCCGAATCTTGCAAGAAGTGATCTTGCTTCGGTGACCGTCAGGTCAGACCTTCTAACGAGCTCCTCGTAACATGTCGCAGTCTCATCCTCGAAAGGCACAAACTGCTCCATAAAGCCCACCGTGGAGGATGCGCTTATGAATACGCTGCCGTCAAAGCCCGCGATCCTTCCTCTTAACATCGAAAGGAGAGTCGATTTGCCGCAGCCGTTGGGACCTGCCAGGAACAGCTTCTCCCCGGACTTAAGTTCGAAGCTTATGTCTTCGAATACCATGGGGCCGTCATCGAACTTCTTGCTGACGCCCTTAACCTGAATGACGACTTTGTCAGATGCTCCCTCTCTTTCCTCGGGAACGACATTGAAGCTCATCTTGTTCTCGCCCGAAGGAAGTCTCGAGCGCTCTTTCTCAAGTACAGAAGCGAGCTTATCTACCATCTTCTCACGCTGATGGTAGCCGGAGATATTCCTGTGCGAGAGCATTGTCTGCTTAACATCAAGCTGATGCGTAAGTTCCTTCTCAAGATTCTCGACCACCCTCTTCTGAGTCTTAAGAAACTCTTCGCGCTGCTTCTTATAACTGTCGTAATTTCCCCTGTACTCGGTGATGTGTCCGCCGTCGAGCTCGATGACGCGGTTTGCAAATGAATCAATGAAATGACGGTCGTGCGTAATTACAAAGACCGAACCGCCGTAAGACGACAGATAATCCTCGAGCCATTCTATGGCGTCGGCATCGAGGTGGTTTGTCGGCTCATCGAGCATCATTATGTCCGGACGCTCAACGATTAATCTGGCAAGACAGACTCTCATCTTCTCGCCTCCCGACAGTGTCATCAGATCCGTTCTGTCGCTTATATCCTTAAGTCCGAGACCTGCCAGAGCCTCCTTGATCCTGAACTCGTAATCATAACCGCCCATCGCCTCATACCTGGAGGTTACAGCGGCATACTCATCCATCTTCTGTCTGGAATGGTCGGTCTCCATCTCCTTCTCGATACGCTTGATCTCAAGCTCAGTATCGATCATGTCGCGGGGTTTTAAGGTAGCAGAACTTAAGTCCTGCTCATCCATGTTCTGGGACAGGAAACCGACTGTCGAATTACCATGCAGGATTACCTTACCGCTCTCGGGAGTAAATACTCCTCTTATCGTCTTAAATAACGTAGATTTCCCGGCGCCGTTATCTCCGATAAAAGCAATCTTGTCACCTTGATTGACGGTGAAGCTTATACCATCGAGAACACGCCGGGTCTCAAATCCTACTGTTATGCTGTCTACTGTTAATACCGGCATCAGGGAGAATTACTTGGCAGTAATATATCCCTTCTTCGTAAGAAGTTCAGCCGTAAGCATTCCGCCGCCGGCAGCGCCTCTTAAAGTATTGTGTGACAGGCACGTAAACTTGTAATCAAAGATGTTATCCTCACGAAGTCTTGCGATGCTGACTCCCATTCCGTTGCCGAACATGGCGTCGAGCTTGGGCTGTGGTCTGTCATTCTCCTCCAGGTACTGCAGGAACTTCTCAGGTGCTGAAGGGAGCTTAAGTCTCTGTGCCTCACCCTCGAACTCGTTCCAAGCCTTGATCATGGCATCCATGGACGGCTTATTCTTGAAGCTTACGGATACTGCAGCCGTATGACCTTCCTGAACTGCTACACGGTAGCACTGAGCGGAGATAATTGGCTCCTTGGCAATCTCGATGTGGTCGCCTGCGAACTGGCCCCAAACCTTCAAGGGCTCCTTCTCGGACTTCTCTTCCTCACCGCCGATGTAAGGGATCAAGTTGCCGACCATCTCAGGCCACTGCTCAAACGTCTTGCCTGCACCGGAGATAGCCTGATATGTGCAAACCGAGATCTTCTCAACACCGTATGAGAGAAGAGGCGTAAGAGCGGGAACGTAGCTCTGAATGGAGCAGTTAGGCTTAACAGCGACAAATCCTCTCTTCGTACCGAGTCTTCTTCTCTGAGCCTCGATAAGCTCGGCATGATCTGCATTGATCTCAGGGATGATCATCGGAACGTCCTCTGTCCATCTGTTTGCAGAGTTGTTGGAGATTACGGGACACTCGAGCTTGGCGATCTTCTCTTCCAAAGCTCTGATCTCATCCTTCTTCATATCAACAGCACAGAAAGTGAAGTCGATCTGATCAACATATGCCTCAATATTGTCCGTACCGTATACGATCATCTTCTTAGCATACTCAGGCATGGGTCTGTCGATCTTCCATCTGCCCTCTACGGCTTCCTCATATGTCTTGCCGGCGGAACGGGGGGATGCACATAAAGCAACACACTCAAACCAGGGGTGGTTCTCAAGTAAAGATATAAATCTCTGTCCTACATAACCCGTTGCGCCAATGACGCCGACTCTCAATTTCTGTTCCATTTTCATACTCCTGTTTAACTGAAATGTCCTTGTATCGCGGACACTTGTCTTTCAAGCAAAAACATACTATCACAACGTCCTTATACGTGCAATAGCAAAAATAACAATATCAGACCGCGAATTCCGCGTCGGAATTCTGCAATTCATACACATACCATGCGCCTTCTGACTTATAGACCAGAACATAAACATCTGTTGTCATGGTATTTCCGCTTCCGTCGCTGAAATTAAGACGGAGCTTAACTATCTGAATCTGAGGTATGAGATCGACCGAAGTATGGTGCACATCTGCGATCTGCTGGGCAAGCTCAGGGAAATCCGTATATCCGTATTCTTCGGAATAATCGTTATAAGCCGAGACAGATGCTCCGATATATGAATATGAAGGATCGAGCACCGTTGAATAATTGAACAGCACTTCGCCTAAGTCGACCCTGTCTCCGTCCTCGTTCTCGTAGTCCTTAAAGCTTGCAGGATAGCATGCTTCAAAAAGCTCGATGTCATAAGTGAATATGGCCTGGAAGAATCCTTCCGCCACGTTTACCGAGGACTGATTTACATTATCCACGGTAACGAATTCATCTACCTTGCTGCCGCATCCCGTAAAAAGAGAGATGCCAAGCACCAGGACGAGCACGGCACTTATAAGTTTCTTAGTCATCTTTGTTCATAATCCTTTCGACGTAATCGAGATACTCGGCTATCCTCTTCTCGTAGCCTATATCCGTAGGTTCATAATATTTCTTTCCAAGGACGGCATCAGGCATGTACTGCTGCTTGACGACATGTCCAGGGTAGTCGTGTGCATACTTATACCCCACTGCATATCCCAGATCCTCCATGCCTTTGGCGGGAGCATTACGAAGATGCATAGGCACGGAACCCGTATCACCCGATTTGACATCAGACAGAGCCTTATCTATCGCAAGATAAGCGGCATTGGACTTTGGCGAAGAAGCTACTATTATGCAGGCTTCTGCAAGGGGAATCCTCGCTTCCGGCATACCTACGGAAGCCGCAGCCTGATATGCGGCACTAGCCACAAGAAGCGCGTTGGGATTGGCAAGTCCGACATCCTCAGCAGCGCATATGAGAATGCGTCTTGCAAGAAATTCGATGTCTTCACCGCCTGCAAGGGCTCTGGCAAGATACAGTATGGCGGCATCGGGATCTGAGCCCCTCATGGACTTGATCATCGCGCTTATGTTGTCGTAATGGCTCTCCCCGTCCTTGTCGAAAAGCACGGTCCTGTTCTGCATGCACTCGCTTACGACTTCATCGGTAATGGATATGGATCCGTCAGCACCGGAAGGAGTCGTAATAACCGCGAGTTCAAGCGCCTTAAGGCTGTTCCTGGCATCGCCGCCGGAAAGCCCCGCTATCTTCGCGAGTGTGGAATCGCTTATCCTGATATCGGTAAGGCCGTAACCTCTCTCCTTATCCTGAATGGCATTCTTCAGGATCTTCACTATATCGTCATCCGTAAGTGAATGAAGCTGCAGGACGGTCGATCTTGATACCAGAGCCTTGTTGACCTCGAAGAAAGGATTCTCCGTGGTGGCACCGACAAGGATTATCGTTCCGTCCTCAACGTACGGAAGCAGAGCATCCTGCTGGAGCTTGTTAAAACGGTGTATCTCATCGATAAAAAGAACCGTCTTTCTGCCTTCAGACAGCAGAGGATTCTTGGCATCCTCTATGACAGCCTTTATATCACCGACACCCGAAGTAACGGCGTTGATCGAACGGAACTTCGAAGTGGTACAGTTCGCGATAACTCTCGCAAGGGCTGTCTTTCCGGTTCCCGGAGGGCCGAAAAGGATGACTGAGGACAGTCGGTCTGCCTCAATCATCCTCCTCAGAAGTTTTCCTTTACCTACGATATGCTCCTGCCCGACGTACTCGTCGAGATTTCTGGGAGCCATCCTGTACGGAAGCGGTTGATTTGATAACTCTTCCGAAGGCATTAAGCGAAGTCGGGATACAGAGGATACTTCTCTGTAAGCTTAGCTACACGAGCGATAACCTCATCCTTCTTGTTCTCATAATCGAAGATGCAAAGACTGATAAGGTCAGCGATCTCAACCATGTCCTCTTCCTTCATGCCTCTTGTTGTTACTGCAGGTGTACCGATACGTACGCCGGAAGTAATGAAAGGCTTCTCAGGATCGAAAGGAATCGTGTTCTTGTTAGCTGTGATGTTGCAGTCATCAAGACGGAGCTGAAGTTCCTTACCTGTGATGCCTGTGCCTCTTAAGTCGATGAGCATGAGGTGGTTGTCAGTACCGCCGGAAACGAGGTTAACGTTTCTTGCAAGGAGAGCCTCGCTCAAAGCCTTTGCATTCTTAACGATCTGGTTAGCATACTCTCTGAACTCAGGAGAAAGAGCTTCCTTAAATGCAACTGCCTTGGCAGCGATGATGTGCATTAGAGGTCCGCCCTGCTGTCCGGGGAATACTGCAGAATTGATCTTCTTGGCAAGCTCCTCGTCATTTGTAAGGATTATGCCGCCTCGGGGACCGCGCAATGTCTTATGTGTTGTTGTTGTAACGATATGAGCATAAGGAACCGGATTGGGGTGAAGTCCTGCAGCAACGAGACCTGCAATGTGAGCCATATCAACGAAGAGATAAGCTCCTACCTCATCAGCGATCTCACGGAACTTCTTGAAATCAATGATTCTGGGATAAGCGGAAGCACCTGCAACGATAACGTTAGGCTTGAACTCGAGAGCCTTCCTTCTTACTTCCTCATAGTTGATCTCACCAGTCTCCTTATCAACCTGATAGAAATCAGACTCGTATGTCTTACCGGAAACATTGAGCTTCATACCGTGTGTGAGGTGGCCGCCGTGTGACAGATCCATACCGAGGATCTTATCGCCGGGCTTGAGAATGGCAAAATAAACAGCTGTATTTGCCTGAGCGCCGGAGTGAGGCTGAACGTTAGCGAACTTTGCACCGAAGAGCTCCTTAGCTCTGTCGATAGCGAGCTGCTCAACGATATCAACATACTCGCATCCGCCGTAGTATCTCTTACCCGGATAACCTTCAGCATACTTGTTCGTAAGAACTGAACCTGCTGCCTCGAGAACTGCTTCAGATACGATATTCTCTGATGCAATAAGCTCGATCTTGTCTCTCTGCCTCTGAAGTTCCTGCATTATTGCGGTATAAACTTCAGAATCCTCTGCCTTGATCTTGTCGTACATAATATCTCCTCCTGATATTGATTTTATATGTAATGGGGACCTACACCGTCAGGTCTCAAGATCGCATAATCATCCGGAAGCATCTCACATTCATCCTCGTCCCAGTCAGGCATTCTCGATGTGCATGAAGCGCACTGACACGGAAGCAGTGAGAAGTAGTTGCCGCCGAAATAAGCATAGTTTATAAACTGCCTGGAGTAACCGGTAAAACCGTATGCATTGTAATAGACCATGTGACAGTCGATCTCCTTGTTCTCAACCATCCTGTAAGCTATTACGATCGCCCACTCTGAATCCAGGGATCTTCCGCAGTGAGTCTGATGAGTCTCACGGTCGACGACCTCGAACTGACCCGGTCTTTGAAGAGTGGCAATGACCGATCTTGTAGGCCATCTGCTGCACATGCATCTGTTAAGAACTGTAGCAGCTACGAAGACCTTGTCCGTGATGTTCTCATCGCTGTCTCCGCCCTCTCCCTCTACTACACGTGCAAAGAAGATGAAGTCGGATGTGGACAGCCCGCATGCATAAGCCTTAACTTCCGTCGGCATAAAATAACGTTCTGCATCAGTTGCATCGTTCCACATCAGTTCGAAGCGCTCGAAACGTGCATTCGCCAATGCAGGCTGACCCATGATCATGATCATAACCAATGTCGTCATTAATGACAGAAGTTTCTTAAACAAAGGCATTCTCCATAAACGCAAATACTTCGGGATTTTACTATTATTCAGGTCTTAAATCAAATCAGCAGATGAATGATATATGCGGCGAGAAGGCTTAGCAGAGCTGCTGCCGATATCGAGAGCCACATGTGATCCTTCATAAAAGGAACAAAACCCAGAATAAAAGTCAGAATAAACGCTCCCAGGAAGATAAATACCGGTATCAGACCTATCAGAAGCGTACTCGAGAACATAAGGAAAAGGCTGAGAAACGAAAGCAGCAGGATAGACACGGCAATTATGGCTGCAAGAGTAAGTTTATATCTTAAATCAGTTCTCATTTTATCAACCTCCAATTGCAGTTCTCAGACTGTTAAGAGTCTGCTCATCGCTCATAAAGTCATTATGGAGCACGCCTTCAACCGTAATGAAGTTGCAGTTGCTTTGGCTTAGCTCAGAAAACAATGCTCTTGAGGACTCGATAGGAATGATCTCATCATCAGCAGATGCGATTATGGTAACCGGACAGGTGACATCCGAAGCATAGCTATATACGGGCATTCTGTAAGATGCGAGCAAAGCAAAAGGTCCGTGGAAGATGTCTACGTAATTATTGAATAGATCCAAACCGGAATTATAGGGCGCCAGCAGAACCAGATTGGAGATATCCGCCTCCTCGCGTGAAGCCAGATAGACCGCCGGGCCGTTGCCGAGTGAATATGAGAAAACCGTAACTGATGCAGTCGTATCGAGCGACACCGCAATGTCATACGCCCTTAATGCATAATCCCTCAGTGCAGATTCGCTGACGGTTCCCTCACTCAATCCGTATGAAGGATAGTCTATAAAGATAAAGTCGCATCTATCGTATAGGAAGGAAAGCTCATCGTTATTAAGTATGTTAAGAACTTTCCTTGCGGAATTCTCACCGTTTCCGCCAAAGTAAAGAATGACCGACCTCGGTTTATCATCTACGACTGAAGCCGCAGGAATTCTCCAACCGCTTAATCCGTCAGCTGACAGTTCTACCGCTGAACTCTTCATTTCCGTAAGTTCTTCATAAGCCTCCTCATCGAAAGCAGGATGATAAACCATGGAATTGCCGAAGTTATAAATGATTACGCATGAAACGGCAAGAACAGCCACGACAACAAGCGCCGTGAATACGGGTACACGGATCTTAGAGGACTTACCTTCGAGCAGAAATACGAGAAGAAGTGCCAGTCCGAATACAACCGCGCAGGTTATGAGAATTGCCAAAGCCGTAGTCCTTATGGAAGGTATTAGAAACAGCAACAATCCGCTTCCCAGCAAGGTGCATAAGCATCCTGCGAGCAACGATAACTTAAGTCTCTTTCCAAATGTCATAGAAGTTAACCGGGTCCCTTTCGAAATCTAAATAACACATAGCGGAAACACAAACCGCATTAAAGAAATTATATAATTAACACATGGCAAATTCAAAAAAGAGAAGAAAGATCCGTCTTAACGCCAGAGGCAAAGCCTTTCTGGCAGGATTTTGCATAATCATTATCTTAGTCGCTGCGATCATCATAGGAATCAACAAAGCAGCCGGAAATCAGAACACAACAGAAGGAAGCACCTTATCTTCATATGCGTCAGAGCAGACGCTCCCGTCCGAGACAGTTCTCCCCTCACCTACGCCTACACCGGCACCCAGCCTCAATGTCATGGGCAGCATATACAGTAATGAGGCAATCCTCATTGATGCCGAGACAGGAGTTGTCTTAGACGAGAAGAACCCCGATTCAGTAGCCTTCCCGGCTTCTGTCACCAAGATGATGACTCTTCTTATCGCATGCGAGCAGATTTCTGATTATGATGAGGTTTACCCCCTTCCCCGTGAGATTTACGATACGCTCTATTATCAGGATCTCTCCACAGCAGGATTCGAGTGTAACGAACCCATCACAATTAACGATCTTCTTTACGGTCTCCAGCTGCGCTCCGGAGCTGAATGCTGCCTCGGTCTTGCCAACCGCGTCTCAGGCACTGAAGCTGCTTTCGTTGAACTTATGAACCAGAGAGCCGCTGAACTTGGCATGACCAATACACACTTCATGAACTGCACGGGCGAACACGATGCCAACCACTATTCCACAGTACGCGATATGGCAATTCTTCTTCAGGCAGGTCTTCAGAACGCCAAGTTCAGGGAAGTATTTACGACCAACGTATACCAGACAACACCCACAGTCACTCACCCCGGAGGACTTATCATCTACAGCACGCTCTCACAGACCATGAGCACAATGGATTTTGAAGGCGGAACGATACTCGGCGGCAAGACGGGTTATACATCAGAAGCAGGTCAGTGCCTTGCATCCGTAGCAAAGATCAATGGTCATGAGTATATTCTTGTTACTTTCGGTGCTTACCGGCAGGAAGGAGACACATCCTCCCACCTTCATACTGTGGATGCGATCAACACCTATCAGGCATTAGCCGGCGTCCTCTGATATAGGTAATATCTGAAGGAATATTCCATTTTTGAATAATCAACACATAAATCATCACTGGTTGCTACAAGCTCATAATTGTCCCAGTCATAATTATCTATAGTTATAATGAAATCAAAGTATCCTTCTCTGATAAGCCTCTCCTGCTCTTCAACAGCATCAGTATTATTCTCAATAAAATTCATAGTGGTGAAGTATCTATTTGACGGATCCACAGACGCAGCGAGATAAAAACCGCCGTCAATAATATCATAAGTAAATATCTTAGGATCTTCAATCTGATTAATTATCTTCGCAAATTTGAACTGTGCCATATCCTCCTTTTTCATTGAAAGAAGATAATAGTTCTTACATCTAATAAGCAGATTAAACACAAGAAAAATAGTTACAATAACGGTAATGATATCTATCACCTTAACATAATCACGTAAAGTTATTCTGCAAACCTTGATAGCTGCTACCGCAGCATAAAGAGCAAAAATGAAATAAAAACAAAGAGGATACCCATAGTAATAGATATATATTGCATTGGTAAAGATAGTGCATAAACAGACAATCAAAGAGAACAAAGTCATAATGATAATCTCTTTCTTGTATTTTCTGTCAAAACAAATCAAGCCCAACAATGTAATGAGCCAAAGTATCAAATATATAGGATCGTCTTTCATTGTAAACCAGAAAGAGAGAAACGGAATCGCAAAGAATCTGAATACCGGATTGGCAAAAATGCCACTATACTCAAAATGATTGTGATATCTGAAGATATTGTTATAGAAGTATGATTCATACAAATCACCCAAAGATCCGTTTGCTCCAAAATAGATAAACACCGGTAAAGAGACAAATAATACACCCAACAGGAACCATAAAGCATCCAGCATCAAACTCTTAAACGCCTTAATTCGGATAGATTTGATTATTAACAATACGATAAAGGACAGTACAAACCCGAGCAAAGTATATTTAGACCAAAAGATAAAGCCCGCAATAATACCGCAGACAAATGCATCCTTCTTATCAGGCAGGTTATTACCGCTTCTTATCGTCTTAAGAGCTATATAAAGAACTACCGATAGTAAGGGAAAACAAATCTCCTCTGCGCCTCCGCCAAAATTAAACATGCCTATCGTATAAACAGCAGACAAAAGGACCGGTACCATACCTATGGCAAGTTTAGGAATATCGGTTATAAACAACTTTACAGATTTCCACGAGAAAACGGCAAATATGGACGCAAAGATGCTCTCAATGATCCATAAACCCGTAAAAGTTCTATTTGAAATCAAGGCAGATATGGCATATAAAAACAGGAACAAGGGGCCTTTCTGCTCATATAGATCCCTATAAGGCACAAAGCCTTTAAGTATTCCTCTTCCAAGAGTAAAATACACATTTGTATCATCCCAGACATTAAAAGGATATATCGGAGAAGATGTAGTTACTAAAGTCATTATAAGAACTGAAGAAACAATCAGAAAAAACAGTTCAAATCTACTGAGTTTTGAAGATATCCTACTGTCCATCAAAGTGCTCCATTACATTTGTCACAGCCTGCTCAAAAGCATCTCCGGCCCAGCGCTGTGCATCTGAGGCGATTCCGTCCCCTATGTTATCGGATACATATGTGTTGCTTACTGAAGAATCAACGGAATCCACAAGCACGACACAGATATTGGCGTCATTGCGTCCCGCGAAAG
This sequence comes from uncultured Eubacteriales bacterium, assembly GCA_900314745.1. Taxonomy (GTDB): domain Bacteria; phylum Bacillota; class Clostridia; order Saccharofermentanales; family Saccharofermentanaceae; genus Saccharofermentans. The sequence goes on from OMWK01000002.1 coordinate 127,214, forward strand.
AAGAATAGAGCTTGCCCACAGCGAAAAGCTTACCCGTTAAAGTCAGTATCTCAGTCTCACTCATTCCCTGCTCGCAGGTCACGGTAAACACCGTATAATCGTCGTTATGCTCAATTCGTAGTACCTTGCCGCCGATCAAAGTATTGATGACAGACTGATCATAGTAAGAACTCATCTGCTGCAGTATCTCATCACGGTAGGCTTCGGTAACCATTATCGATATGCTGCCGTCCTCATTACGGGAGGCCGTAAGCCTGCCTTCGGAGTTTCTTATCATCTCATCAAGATGCTCCTGCGTGATGCTCTGTGTATAAGCAGGCGGCAGATTCACGGAAACGGAAACATTTCCGTTCTCATCAACTACGGTCTCAGATGTAGGGAAAAGTGCAATATCATCGGTAACACCCGGGATATTGATTCCCTTATCAAGAAGAAAACCTGCTATCTGAGGCTTATAGTGTCTGTAGACTAACACTAACACCACTATTACAAGTACAAAGACCAGGAGTTTTCTCAGGAACTTAAACATTTACATACCATACAGCTCATCCGCTTCAGGCGGAGTGAGTTCAACAGCTTCCCTGCTGTTCTTATCAATCCTGACAAAACCTTCTTCTGCCGGAGTGAATCTTCCAATCTCACAGGCCATGATCCCGGCATCGTGCAAAGCTTCAAGCACTCTTTGAGGCTCCGGTGAAGCAATAAGCAGAGAACCTGATGATATGAGTCTGAAAGGATTGATCTTAAGGGTTTCACATATCTTCTCCGTCGCCTCAGTGATCGGTATCTTCGTCTCATCAACAACTATTCCAAGGTTGGATATGTGAGCCATTTCATAAGAGGCTCCGAGTATTCCTCCCTCAGTAACATCATGAAGAAGATCTGCAGCGCCAAGCTTATATCCTCTCTCATTGGTCTCACCCGAAGAAGATGTCATATTTCCGCATACAGTTCCTTCAGGAACAACGGATATCAAAGATGAATACCCTTCCGCTTCTCTTATAAGTGCGGAATCAATGCCGGACAGCTTGTGGGCATGCTCCTTAACCGCAATATAGGTGCCTTCTATTCCACAAGTCTTTGTTACTATGAGGCTGTCGCCTTCACGCGCATGACCGAGCGGAACCGCATGTTCTTTACTTACAAGACCGAATGCAGTCGAGATAACGATGAACGTATTAACGGATTCGGATACTTCAGTATGACCGCCTACAATATCCACGCCGATCTTGCAGGCCTCAGCAGATGCATCTTCCACGATCCTGCTTATATCCTCTTCAGAACAGGACGGAGGCGCGATTATGTCGATGAGAATGCCCGAGGGTTTTACTCCGCAGGCCGCTATGTCATTGCATGATACATGAACCGTAAGCGTACCGGATTCCATGCCACCGGCAGTTACCGGATCGGAAGATATGACCATCATCTGGTCGCCGAGATCTATCCATGCGCAGTCTGCGCCGATATCAGCTCCGACCAGAGTGGACGACGATAAAGACGGAAGTCTGCTTAAGACCAGCTTCGAGAGCTGCTCATTTGTCAACTTACCTATCTTCATATGGTAATGACCTCAAGTCCTTCCTCAACGCCCTGCTTAACCATGGCTTCTATATCGAGATTCTTCTCCGCCTCTTCAATATCAGAGTGCTTCGGATGTGTCTTAGGATGTTTAGCTACGAATATCGTGCAGCAGTCCTCGAAGGGAAGTATCGACGTCTCGAATGCACCGATATTTCTTGATACTTCGATCGTAGCCTCCTTATCCATACCGATAAGAGGTCTCAATATAGGCATATCAACAACTTCATTGGTTATGGCGATAGCTTCAAGAGTCTGGCTTGCAACCTGACCTAAGCTCTCTCCTGTGATGAGACACTTGCAGTCAGCCTTAAGCGCCAGTTGCTCCGCGATCTGGAGCATTACACGTCGCATTACTATCGTAAGCATGTCATGAGGCGAATTCTTAACCATATCAAGCTGGATCTTCGTAAAATCAACTATGTAGAGATTCATTCTTCCGGAGAACCTCGACACGATCTTCGCAAGATCAATGACCTTCTGCTTAGCCTGTTCGGATGTGTAAGGATATGAGTGGAAATAAACCGCATCGATCGGCATTCCGCGGCTCGCCATCATATAACCCGCAACAGGGGAATCAATACCTCCGGACAAAAGGAGCATTCCCTTGTGGGCAGTTCCGACAGGAAGTCCCCTGTGACCCTGAATCCTGCCTGCGTATACGTAATTAAACTCACGGACCTCGACATTAAGAATGAAATCAGGCTCATGAACATCAACTGTTAAGTTCGGGAAATGCTCAAGGATGTATCCGCCGACTTCCTCACAGATCATGGGTGAATTCAGAGGGAATTTCTTATTGCCTCTCTTGCACTCAACCTTGAATGACCTGTGCTTGGGATTATTCTCAAGATGATGCTTAACATAAGCCTCGGCATTGCTATCGATGTCATTTATATCGCCTTCAAACTTCCTTGCAAGACTTACGGATACGATTCCGAAGACCTGGGATACAGCGATCATGAGCTCCTTCGCGGAATCCTCGTCGGCAAAATAAGGATTATCCTCATCCTTTGCTTCAATCCAGATTCTGCTCTGCTTCTGAAATATCGAGAGCTTGCCGAACACTCTTAACCTGTAACGGAGATTGCCCATAAGCTGAGTCTCGAATCTTCCCCTGTTAAGCCCCTTGAGTGTGACCTCACCCATTCTTGCAAGTATTACGTTAGTTGCCATTATCGTACATTTACCTCATAAAGATCATATATCTGATCTATCTTCTCGACGAAGCTTCTGGCTTCATCCATCGTATTATAACGCGAAAAGGAGAGTCTCACACTGTTCGATGAGATACTCCTGTCTATCCCCATTGCTTCAAGTACATATGAAGTCTTCTTGGACTTCGAAGAACAGGCAGAAACCGTAGAGATATAGATATCGTACATCTCAAGACAATGAAGCATGGTCTCTGACTGGAAATTCCTGAATGCCACGTTAAGAACAAACGGCAGCGCATCAGCAGGAGAATTAACCGTCGCTTTGCGCTTTGTAAGTTCCTCACGAAGATATGCATTTATACGGGATACTTCCTCATATGCACCGGCGCGGGCCTTCTGGGCCTCCTTCATTGCAACAGCCATCGAAGCCGCCAGAGGCAGGCTCTGGGTACCGGATCTCATGTTATTCTGCTGTCCGCCGCCTAGGATATAAGGACTTACCTTAACACCGTGTCTTATGTATAGAAGACCGACACCCTTAATACCGTGTATCTTATGTCCTGAGAAAGACGCCATGTCGACTCCCATGGACTTGAGATTGATCTCAAGTTTTCCGAGAGACTGCACGCAGTCAAGGTATATCGCAGCATCAGGAGCTATATCCTTCCTGATATCCATTATCTTCTCGAGAGGCAGTATTGAACCGCTCTCGTTATTAACATGTGTAAAGCACATCAACGCGACCTGATCATCGAGAACTGATCTTAGTTCATCAAGATCAGGCTTACCGTTCTTACCGACACTTATGTATCTGACATCGTAACCTAAGCGGACGAGTTCCTCCATGGTCTCAAGAGTGCATTTGTGCTCAGTCCTTGTTGTTATGACCGTCTTCCCCTTACGAGGATTAGCCTTCAGGTATCCGAATATGGCGGTATTGGCACTCTCTGTTCCGCATGAAGTAAAAATGAGTTCATCGTCACGGCAGCTAAGACATGAAGCACAGTCAGATAAAGCCTGTTCATATGCCTTTGCCGCATTCATTCCGAGCTTATGCAAAGATCCCGGATTTCCCCAGTTCTCACCCGTGAGATCCTCATTGATCACGCGGATTACTTCATCGCAGGGTTTGGTTGTTGCGCTGTTGTCAAAATAGATCATAAAACCCTCTTAGAAAAACTGCCGACCGGATTAAATCCGACCGGCAGATTATTAACTTAAGAGAAAAGCTTAAGATCTCTTATCAGAGACCTGCCTGCTTTCTAACTTCCTCAGCGAAGTCCTCTTCCTTCTTCTCGATACCGTCACCAAGACCGTAACGTGTGAATCTTACAACGGAGATCTCAGCACCCAGAGCCTTGGACTCAGCCTCGATGTACTGAGCGATTGTCTTGTCCTCGTCCTTTACATACTCCTGATCAAGCAATACGTTGAGCTTGTAGAAGTTCTTGATCTGGCCGGGAACGATTCTTGTCTCGATGATCTGAGCAGGCTTACCCTCTTCGAGAGCCTTGTTCTTGATGATCTCAGTCTCTCTGTCGAGAGCTGCCTGAGGTACCTCAGACTCAGCAACCCATGAAGGGTTGGAAGCTGCGATCTGCATTCCGATGTTCTTAGCCATTGTCTGGAAAGCGTCTGTCTTGATAACGGAATCATCGCTTACGGAGAACTCAACGAGAACGCCGACCTTACCGCCCATGTGGATGTAAGATGTGATAGCGCCGTTGCCGTTAACCTCATAGAGAGCGAATCTTCTTACGGATGTGTTCTCTCCGATATCTGCGATAGCTTCCTTAGTAGCAAGCTCTACTGTCTTGGAAGAGTCATTATACATTGCAGAAGCCTTAAGAGCATCGATATCAGCAGGCTTAACTGTCATGATCTGTGTCTTAACGTCATCAACGAAAGACTTGAACTTATCTGTAGCAGCAGCGAAGTCTGTCTCGATGTTAACCTCAACGATAGCACCTGTCTTCATGTCATCGGAGATAACAGAAGCAACAACACCCTCTGCAGCAACACGGCTAGCCTTCTTCTCAGCCTTAGCCATACCCTTCTCACGGAGCCAGTCCTTAGCCTTCTCTACATCGCCTTCAGCCTCGATAAGAGCCTTCTTGCAGTCCATGATACCGCAACCTGTGAGGTCACGAAGTTCCTTAACCTGTTTTGCTGATATTTCCATGATTATTTCCTCCTTAGTTGATGTAGATAAGATCAAGCTTCCTCAGAAGCAGCAATCTCCTCGATAGACTCAGCCTCAGCTTCAGCGGGCTCAACGATCTTCGCATCCTCTGCGGAAGCTGCAAAATCCTCACCCTGATGTGCCTCGATAACAGCATCAGCCATCTTACCAGCGATGAGCTTAACTGCACGGATAGCATCGTCATTACCGGGGATTACATAATCGATCTCATCAGGATCGCAGTTTGTATCAACGATAGCAATGATCGGAATACCGAGTCTTCTTGCCTCAGATACAGCGAGGTGCTCCTTCTTTGTATCTACGATGAACATAGCTGCAGGAAGGTGATCCATACCAACGATACCGCCGAGGTTCAGGTCGAGCTTAGCCATCTCGAGCTTGAGTTTAGCAACTTCCTTCTTGGGAAGTACGTCGAATGTACCGTCTTTCTCCATCTCACGGAGCTCAAGGAGTCTTGCAACTCTTGTCTTGATTGTCTTGAAGTTTGTGAGAGTACCGCCGAGCCATCTGTTGTTAACATAGAACTGACCGCATCTTTCAGCCTCTTCCTTGATGGAATCCTGAGCCTGCTTCTTTGTACCTACGAAGAGGATGTCGCCCTTCTCAGCGAGTTCCTTCATAGCGTCGTAAGCCTCGTCAATCTTCTTGACGGTCTTCTGAAGGTCGATGATGTGGATGGTGTTTCTCTCTGTGAAGATGTACTCCTTCATCTTGGGGTTCCATCTTCTTGTCTGATGACCGAAGTGTACGCCTGCTTCGAGCAGCTGCTTCATTAAAATAACTGGCATAAAAAAATTCCTCCTTGTTTTTCTTCCGTGGGCCTGACTCTCTTATGAAAGCACAAAGATTTTTCGCCTCACGTGTTTTTTATGCTCGTGTATAATATCAGAAGGTTTTTGAACAAGCAAGCGAAAAGCTTGAATTTGTCCTATATTATTAGAAAAACGTTCTCAGGAGGACATTTACAATGGAACTTACTCCTTACATGAAAGAATTCTTGACTAATCTCATAGCAATAAAGTCGACAGGCGGAGACCCTGAAGAAGGAGCACCTTACGGCAAAAATCCCCGTGCCGCTCTGGAATACTTCCTTACCGAAGCCCAAAAGGCCGGATTTTCCACTGGCGTAAGCGGCGACCGTGCAGGCTTGGTAGAATTTGGAAGCGGCGACAGACTCATAGGCATCATCTGCCACGTTGACGTCGTTCCCGCAGGTGACGGATGGAACAGCAATCCTTTTACTCTTACCTTCACCGAAGGCGAAGACGGAGAAATCATGACAGGCCGCGGCATTGTCGACGATAAAGGACCTGCGGCAGCCTCCTTCTTTGCCATGAAGGCATTGCTCGACGAAGGCAAAGTCCCTGAGGATTACAGGGTAAGACTTATTCTCGGAACTGATGAGGAACGCGGCTGCTCATGCATCGAATACTATGCAGAACATGAGGAGATACCTGATTTTGCCATCACTCCCGATTCGGAATTCCCCGCTATCTACTGCGAGAAGGGAATTCTTCAGTTAAAGCTTAACGGCAAGGGAATCGAAGGATTCACGGCTGATGGAGGCTCTGCCCCCAATATGGTTCCCGCAACAGCCAAGTGCAAGATCGGTCAGGACGAGATCATCGTAACGGGCAAATGCGCACACGCTTCAAGACCTGAGCAGGGCATCAACGCCATCGCACTTCTTTGCGATGCCATAGAATCATTCGGTTATGATCTTAATGATTATCCGGTAATGAAGTTCGTTAAGGACTTTGACAAGGGAGCTTTCACAGGCTGCGATTACGAGGACGAATCAGGCGCACTCACAGCCAACATAGGCATGCTTAGTGCTGACGAGAACACCTCATCACTTGTAATCGACTTCAGAGTTCCCTTCACCTACAGCTTTGAAGATCTGCTTAATAACCTTAAGGCTAAGGCCTCCGAATACGGGCTTGAGATTGAGACACTTTGCAGCATGGAGCATATCTACATGGATAAGAATTCTCCCTCAATGCTTAAGCTTACTGAAATCTGGAAGAACCACATAGACAAGTTCACGGGATTTAAGGAGGAATACAGAGCGGAGTATACCGAAGCGATCGCCGTCGGCGGCGGTACTTATGCCCGTCACATACCGAACACGGTTGCTTTCGGTGTGCAGACACCGTGGGCCGAGGATCAGTGCCATCAGGCCAACGAGAGCATTCCCGTAAGAGACTTCATCGAGTGGGTTGAAGTATTAAAGGAGTTTATTACCTCTATTTAACGCAGTGCTTTCTGACCTTGGTTAACCGCCATATCCGGTCAGATCAAGGGCAACATATTTATATCCCAAAGCCTTAAGATACCCGGACACGCCTTTCCTGACTTCACCGTCCAGTATCTTATGAAACTCTGACGGCAAAACCTCTATCCTTGCAAGATCCCCGTGGGTTCTTACGCGGTACTGCGTAAATCCGATCTTACTTAGGTAATCTTCAGCTGCCTCTATGCGCGCAAGCTTCTCCGGTGTTATCTCGTCACCGTGAGGAATGCGCGTCGCAAGACATGCGAAAGAAGCCTTACGGGCGGTCGGAAGATTCATTTCCTCCGAGAGCTGACGGATCTCAGCCTTGGTAAGCCCTGCTTCTCTAAGCGGGCTTCTTATCTTAAGTTCAGCTAGAGCCTTCATTCCTGGGCGGTCATCCATGTCATCATCGGCATTAGTCCCGTCCATAAGCGTTGTTATGCCGTACTTTGCTGCCTCATAGAGCATATTACCGAACAGTGATTTCTTGCAGATATAGCAACGATTCTCGGGGTTTTCCCTAAACCTTGGTATTGACAGCGGATCACCATCAATCACGATCAGCCTTATTCCTTCCGCATCACAGAAAGCCTGTGCTTCTTCAATATCACTCGAAGGTATCACGACCGAACGCACCATAAATGCTGCGGCTTTGTCCCCTAGAACATCGTGTGCCACCTTAAGAAGGAAGGTCGAATCTACTCCGGCAGAGTATGCTATGCCTACTGGTGGAAGATCATTAAGCAGTTCCTCAAGAAGCTCCTTCTTCTTATGCATCATCAAGAGCCTTTCTTATCTCATCAAGACTCATGCCCTTCTCTTCTGCAAGTTTCTCAAGGTCATCATGCTCATACTTTACGCGCTTTACATCGTATCCTGACGACACCTTGCGCCTTACCTTCCCCAGAGGTGTATCGACAGTCTCGATCCTTCTTGTAAGCACATACCGTCTGGTGTCAGTCTCACGCACGCCGAGCGTGGTCGTATGCTTAAAGATGCACTCCACCAGGTTCTTCTTGTCCTTCTTCTCACATATGATCTTGATAAGGGTGCCGGGGCGCGACTTCTTCATGCCCACGGGTACAGTAAACACTTCCCTTGCCCCCGCCTCGAAAAGCTTACTGCAGGCGTAGGATATGTCCTCTGCCGTCATGTCGTCCACATTGCATGAAAGCTCCGCCATGACTTCCTCTTTATCCCCTGTATCGCCGAGCAGGGCGCGTATGGCATTCGCGGCTTCGAAGTCCTTCCTGCCCATGCCGTAACCTATGGAACTTACCTTCATCACAGGCATATCACCGAAGCGGTCGGCATAGTACTTAAGAAGCGCAGCACCTGTAGGAGTACAAAGCTCTCCCTTGATGCTTCCGCCGTAGATCGGGATGCCTTCAAGTATGTGTGCAGTTGCAGGTGCCGGCACCGGAAGTATCCCGTGCGCACATTTGACCTGACCGCTTCCAACATGAACCGGTGACACCACTACTTCATCAGGATCGAGCTCATTCATAAGAAGGCAGACAGCAGCTATGTCCGCCACTGCATCCATAGTACCTACTTCGTGGAAATGAATCTCATCAACAGGCACTCCGTGAACCTTGCTCTCAGCTTCGGCAATGATCTTATAGACAGCGGTGATATCGAGCTTCACCATTGTCGGCAGCGATAAAGACCTGATTATATGTTCTATATCATGCATCCCGCTGTGGTGATGGTGATGATGCTCATGTCCGTGTTCATGAGAATGCTCATGCATATGCTCATCTTCCTCTTGTCCTTCGACAAGGACTAAGATGTGAGTTCCGGTTATTCCGCACTTAACGGATTCTTCCTTGATGTATTTAACGTGAGGGATACCGAGCGAATTGAGCTTATCCACAAATGAATCGGGATCCGGAAGAAGTTCGATCAAAGCTGCAGTCAGCATATCGCCAGCAGCGCCCATGCCGCAGTCAAGATAAAGAGTCTTCATGTTTAACCTCCATATGGTTGATCATTCCGGCCAGATATCCCGCTCCGAATCCGTTGTCGATATTTACGACCGACACGCCGCTCGCGCATGAATTAAGCATGGACAAAAGCGCTGACAGGCCTTCGAACGAAGCACCGTAACCGACACTTGTCGGAACCGCGATGACGGGACAGTCTGCAAGTCCTCCGACTACGCTCGCGAGAGCCCCTTCCATACCTGCTATGGCGATAATGACGCTCGCACTCATGATGTCTTCCTTATGGGACAAAAGTCTGTGAAGGCCTGCAACTCCGACATCGTACAGGCGCGTCACCTTATTCCCGCCAAACTCAGCGGTTACAGCCGCTTCTTCAGCTACGGGTATATCCGATGTTCCGCCTGTCGCGACAACTATCGTACCTATTCCGTCAGGTTCGGGGAAAGTACCGGTGTAGGCTATCTTCGCCTCGGGGATATAAGTCAGTTTATCCTTGCAGGATATGCTCTCATAGGATTCCGGAGATAGCCTTGTTATAAGAATTCTGTCCTGTCCGTTCGCCGTCATGTTTAATATGATCTTCTCTATCTGATCAGGTGTCTTGCCGGCCCCGTAAATGACCTCATTTCTGCCCTGTCTTATATTCCTGTGAAGATCGACCTTGGCAAAGCCCAGATCTTCAAACGGCTTTGTCTTCAACTTAAGAAGCGCATCATCAACAGATAATGCGCCCGACTTAACGTCCTCTAATATCTTCCTGGCATCAGTATTCATGTGTTCTTATCCGTAAGTGCCTGACGTACAACACCCTTGGGATCCTTGATAAGAACGATGGCAAGCCAGATAATAAGCCCCAATGCAACAACACAGAAACCAAGATATGAATCATTGATCATGTCCGCCTGTGAAGGAGCGAAGAACTCGTCTCTTAACTCAATGAATTCAAATACCGCATCGACAAACCACATGATGGATGCTCCCCAGTACATAAGAGCCAATGTTCCGAGTCTCAAGGTCTTCCTCTGAGAAGACATATACCAGATAACTGTTGTAATTATCGCAGCAAATACGGTTATGAGAAGCGTCATCTGGTACCTCCGGCCGTATCTGCAACTGAGGACTTCGACGCTCTCTTCTGTGCTATGGAGGTTACGATGACCATACCGCCCCAAACAACCGTTACAAGCAATGCCATGGTAACGCCGACTGTGCACATCTCGTGAAGAACACCTGCCATGTCTTCGGGATTGCCAGCAGCAGTCAGGAAAGGGAACCACGGAACTATCTCGCCGTGCCACAAATGCTCAAATGCGAGGAGTGCTGATCCGCCCCAAAGCATGTTATTAAGCCATTTAATCTTACCGGCAACCGTCAAAGTACCGTCATTGTTCTCTTTATTCTTAAGCGTCTTGGAAATAACGGTGGTAACGACTGCTTCAGCCGCAGGTACAAGGAAACAAGCCATAAAAGAGTCCTCCCGTAATAAAAATGGGGTTGTGTACATAATAACATACACACCCCATAGTAAGCACACTGCTAAAGTTGTATTAACAGTTTGTTTTAAGTCTTAAGATCAGAACTCAGAAGGAAGCTCCAAAGTTCTGTCAGCATTGAGCTGCTTACACTTCTCGATGAACTTTGTAAGAGGAACGTTTCTTACCTGCTGGTTGGAGCCTCTTACGTTTACGGAAACTTCCTCGGCAGCAGCCTCTTCGTTTCCGAGTACAAGAATGTAAGGATCCTTCATGTTCTTGAATCTCTTGATCTTATCTCTCATGTTGATGTCGCTGTAATCGACCTCAACACGGATTCCTGCCTCCTTAAGAGCCATCTCAACCTTCTTCGCATATTCGTTGTGCTCCTCACGGATAGGAACGACAGCAACCTGGAAAGGATTGAGCCAGAAAGGATATGCGCCCTTGAAGTGCTCAGTGATGATACCGATGAATCTCTCGAGGGAACCGAAGATAGCTCTGTGGATAACGATAGGCATCTTCTGGGAACCGTCCTGATCGACATATGTAAGTTCGAAGTTATGAGGAAGCTGGAAGTCGAGCTGTACTGTACCGCACTGCCACTCTCTTCCGAGAGCATCCTTGATCTGGAGGTCGATCTTCGGTCCGTAGAAGGCACCGTCTCCCTCATTGATCTCGTAGTTGCCCTCACCGTACTTCTCATCGAGGATCTCCTTCAAAGCTGCTTCAGCTCTGTTCCAGGACTCGATATCTCCCATAAAGTCATCAGGTCTTGTGGAGAACTCGGCACGGTATGTAAGTCCGAATGTCTTGTAGATCTCATCGGCGATGGCGATTACATCCTTGATCTCATCCTTGATCTGAGCCTCTGAAACGAATGTATGGTCGTCATCCTGACGGAACTCCTGTACTCTGAACAGTCCGTTCATCTGACCGGACTTCTCCTTACGGTGGAGAACGTCATACTCACTATAACGGATAGGAAGCTCCTTATATGAATGCATCGTTCTCTTGTACTCGATCATGGCATTCGGGCAGTTCATGGGCTTAGCAGCCATTGTGTCCTCAGCCTCGATGGAGAACTGTGCTGTCTCATCGGAAGATACTGCGTCAGTAGCTTCTGTTCCCTGTGTCTTGCCAGGAACGATGAACATGTTGTTTACGTAATGTGCCCAGTGTCCGGAAATGAGCCAGAGCTTCTTATTGTTGATAAGAGGTGCGGAGATCTCGTTGTAATCGTGCTTAGCCTGAAGTTCACGTGAATACTTCATAAGCTGTGAATACATTGTCCATCCCCTCGGGAGCCAGTAAGCCATACCGGGAGCCGTATCTCTGAACATAAACATATCGAGGGCGACGCCGATCTTCTTATGGTCTCTCTCCTGAGCTTCCTTAAGCCATGTCAGATGAGCCTTGAGTTCGTCCTTGGAAGGAAATGCGAACAGATAGATTCTCTGAAGCTGGTCTCTCTTCTCATCGCCTCTCCAGTAAGCACCGGAAACGTTCTTGATCTGGAAAGCAGCCTGGAAAAGTTCCTGTGAATTATCGATATGAGGTCCGCGGCAAAGATCCACGAAGTCGTCACCTGTGTAGTAAACAGTGATGAGCTCGTCTTCGGGAAGATCATTGATAAGTTCAGTCTTGAACTTCTGATCCTTGAAGATCTCCAAAGCCTCGGAACGGCTTACTTCCTTGCGTGTCCAGTTCTCTCTTCTCTTGATGATCTCACGCATCTTATCTTCGATGACCTTGATATCATCCTCACTTACCGGCCTCGGGAGTGTGAAGTCGTAGTAACAGCCGTCTGCGATCTGAGGGCCGATGGCATACTGCACATTCTCCTTGCCGTAAATCTCTATTACAGCCTTAGCCATAATATGTGCCAGAGAGTGACGATAAACACTCAAAAACTCTTCGCGTTCCATTGAAAGAACCTCCTAAATGCTCATAAAAACGTATTTTAGATATTACACTTACTAATAAAAAACGGCAAGTTATCAAACTATATTGCGAACTCAAGCCGCTCGCCGGTGGTCGGATGGTCGAACGCGAGATAGCAGGACATGAGTCCGATTCCCCCGTCTGATTTCTTCCCCCCGTACTTCACATCTCCCTTAAGAGGATGCCCGGAATGAGCGAACTGGGCTCTGATCTGATGGGATCTTCCCGTAAGGAGCCTGACATCAACGGTCGTATACTCGCCGTCAAACTCCCCCGCTTCGTACATAAGCTCACATCTCTTGCTTCCCGGAACCTCCGTATCATGGACGGTCACTTTGTTGATCCTCTCGTCTTTGACAAGATAGTTTACAAGCGTTCCTGAACCTTCAAGTTTCCCCTGAACACAGGCGCGGTAGCGCTTCTCGAATGTCCCCTTACGGATCTGTTCGGACAGACGCGATGCGCATTTCGAGGTGCGTGCGAAGACCATCACCCCCGACACGTTCCTGTCGAGCCTGTGCACGAGCCCTAAGAAAACGTTGCCGGGCTTGTTGTACTTATCCTTAATGTAAGACTTGAGAAAAGTAAGCATGTCAGGGGCATCCGTGCCGTCTGACTGTGACAGGAATCCTGACGGCTTAAACGCCACCAGAAGATGATTATCCTCGAATATTATGCGCGGGGAGTCCATCGCGAAGCCTGCCCGCAAGGCAGATTAAGATTCATATTCGTAACAGGAAGTCCGAGCTCGTCACTTACCGTCCTGCCTGCAAATCTTGTGCCGCAGGTAAGATTGAGCACGTTGCCGACGGCATTAGCACCAAGTTCGGTAGCATATGAACTTATGATCACAAATAGAGGCTTATCAGAAAGCAGAAGCGCCGTGCGTGATACGAACTCGTAAAGAGACTTCTCTATCTCCCACAGTTCTCCTGTAGGACCCCTGCCGTACTTGGGCGGATCCATTATGATGCCGTCGTATTTCCTTCCGCGCCTTATCTCACGCTCTACGAACTTACGACAGTCCTCGTTTATGAACCTGACGTAAGATGACTCCAGGCCTGAAGCCTGAATGTTCTCCTTGGCGCGGGCTATCATGCCCTTACTGGAATCAACGTGAACGACTTCAGCTGCGCCGTGGCATGCTGCAGCACATGTTGCAGCTCCCGTATAAGCGAAAAGGTTAAGTATCTTGATATCATCTCTTCCAGACTTAACAGCATCGGTAATGAGCCCCCCTGCGAAATCCCAGTTGCTGGCCTGCTCAGGGAAAAGCCCGGTATGCTTGAATGACGTCGGTTCGATGATGAACTTGAGTTCCTTACCGAGAGTGTTATATCCGATAGTCCAGTTATTAGGCATGGACTTAAGTTTCTGCCATGCACCGCCGCCGGTGTTGCTTCTTACATAAAGAGCATCGGGCTTCGGAACGTCATCCCATGTGGAAGCCTTGCCATCGCAGAACACAGGCCATACAGCCTGCGGATCGGGACGCCTCAGGTAAACATTGCCCCAGCGCTCATACTTCTCCTGCTCTCCGGCATAGAGAACCTCAAAATCTTTCCAAGAATCAGCGAGAAACAATTATATGCCTCTTATCTTCCTGCTACCGTGAGAGCACTCGTCTCAGCTACAACTTCTCCGTCATAGGTGATATCAACGACGTAGGAACCGCTTGTATATGTCTGTCCCCAGAATTCGCAGTACGCAGTCGTATTGCCGTTAAGAACGACTTCTATGGTCTGTACTACCTCACCGTTCTTAACAAGCTCGGCTGTAAATGTCATATACATGGGTCTGTCAAAGTAGAAGCAGGCTGTAAGCGCTTCCGGAGCAGTATCAAGTGTTCTGGAATCAAGAGGGGTCGACATTAAAGGCTCATACCAAGTTCCGTCAACATAGCACTCCTCGAAGAAAGGCTCGTAATAACTTGTAGGCATGCCGTTCTCATCGACATAAACGATGTCCTCATAAGGCTCAAAGAAAACCGTCACGAGCTCACTCATATCCTCGATAGCCCAGTCTCCGTCGTGAGACTTAAGGACAAATATGATCTCAACGTCTTCCTTATCACAGGCGCCGAGTGCTTCGGAAACCTCATCATAGGTGCCCATAGCGATATCCTCGACCTGGATGACCTTGCTGAAAGTAACAGGAATCTTAATAGTGGTTCTGTTCTTATTTACCCGTGCTTCACCTAATTCATAAGTGGAAGATGAAATTCCCTGAAGAGCAAAGTCCAGACTCTCCTGAAGCATCTGCGGAACCTCATATGATTCATCGTAAGAAACAGGTCCGTTCACGGGGTCGGAATAGAAATCATCAAGAGCATCTGTGAGGACCTTGGAAGCATCCTTAGATGAAATATTAGCAAGAAACTTTGAGCAGCCTGTAAAAGGCAGTACCATAGCGGATATCAACAGCAGAGAAACAGTTCTCTTTAAAAATGAATTTTTCATAAACACTTCCTTAAAACGAACAAAATCGTTGTAATTATACAACATTTGCGATGTTTTTAATATATAATATGATGAACTATTTTGCGAAAGGAAGGAAGCAAAATGTCTTCTACTCCTCATATCCTTATATGCGACGATGACCCAATAGTCCATGAATCGCTCAGACTATATCTTGATAACGAACACTACACTCACGCCGATGCTTTCGACGGACTTGAATCTCTGAAGCTTGCCAAGGACGAGAAGCCCGATCTTATTCTCCTTGATGTCATGATGCCCCAGATGAACGGTCTCGATGTATGCCGTGAGCTTCGCAAGGAAATGACGACACCCATTATCATCCTCACCGCTAAGGGTGAAGAGATCGACCGAGTTCTCGGTCTCGAGCTCGGTGCCGACGACTATATCGTCAAGCCCTTCTCTCCCCGTGAAGTAGTCGCGAGGATCAAGGCAGTACTTAGAAGAACAGAGGCTTCTTCTGACAGCCAGTCCGCCAACCAGGTACTGAGATTCGACGGTCTGGAGATCAATATCGAGAACTATTCAGTTAAGGTTAATTCCAAGAACATACCGTTTACACCGAAGGAAGTTGAGATCCTTCACCTCCTCGCCTCCCATCCGAGCAGCGTCATGAGCAGAGAGCAGATTTTAAGGTCTGTATGGGGCGATGATTTTGACGGTGATTTAAGAACAATTGATACCCACATCAAGAGGATCAGACAGAAGATCACATACGATGGCAGCAGATGGAATATCTCAACCGTTTATGGAGTCGGGTACAAGTTCGAGGTCTCCTAAGTGTTTCATCAGAGTTTTATAATGCGGAGAATGTTTACGCTGGTGTTCATTGCACTGGCGGCTTCAGCCATTCTGGCTGCTATCGCATTCAGCATAGCCGGAAGAAATGCGGCATTTAATTACAGCGTAGACGAGGCTCAGGTCCAGTACGAGAAGATGTCAGCGGTTATAAGGTCGACCACTGACGACCTTACATTGGAGGAGATATATAACTATATTCTGTATCCGGCATCCGTAGCAGACCGCGAATACCTCATCATCGATTCATCAGGCAATCTGATCTACCCCGTAAGCTTCAACAGCTCGGAAAACAGTGATGAACTCGCAGCCATTGATTTCATTAAGCACAACCTTAATGATCAGAATTCATGGACGGATCATCTGGCCTTCATGGAATCACCGATCTTCTCGAACCAGACTCTTCTCATGAAGATCCCGTTTCAGCACGACAACAGGCTTTACTATGTAATCCAGTACAATCTTCTTAATGAAGATAACGATCTTATAAGCGACTATATCAACATCCTCCTTCTCTCCACCCTTGCTGCAGCACTTGCTATGATGGTTCCCACCATCTTCCTCGTAGAGGTAATCACTGAACCTTTGCAGGAGGTTAACAGAGTCGCGAAGGAATACGGACGAGGCAATCTCAAGGTCCGTGCTAACGAGAACAACATAGGTGAAGCGGGAGAACTTGCCGCCTCGTTCAACAGCATGGCGGACAGGCTGTCCAAATCAATCAACGAACTGACCAATGAGAGAAATAAGCTCGAGAATATCTTCAATGTCATATCCGAAGGCATCATGGTGTTCAACAAGGACGGTACGGTCACATTCTCGAATGACAAGGTCAAGGACATCTTCTCCAAGGTAACGCGTAAGAACAACTTCTCCGAGAAGATCCAGATAGTGCCTTTCGAGGAGTTCTGGGATGATCTTGCAGAGTGCATTGAGACCGGCGAGAACAAGAAGAATGTCGTCGAGAGCACAAGCTATGCATATGAATACACAATAGTTCCGAGATTCGATTCACACGAGAGCGACTCATGCGTCGGTGCCACCGGATTCTTCAGGGATATAACGGAAGCCCATAAGCTCGACATGACGAGACGTGACTACGTTGCTAACATCTCACACGAGCTCCGTACTCCTCTCCAGACGTTAAGAGGACTTATCGAGCCTCTCGCTGACGGCATGGTTAAGAATGATGCGGACAGAAGAAGATATTACGACATCATCCTCAATGAGACGTTAAGACTCTCGAGACTCATTGACGACATGCTTGAGCTTTCCAAGCTGCAGTCCAGAACGCTTGCTTTCCAGATGTATCCTTTCGATGTAAACGAGATTCTTGACAGTATTCACGCACGTTTTACGCCTGTCATGAAAGATGAGGGCATCTTCTTCAGCGTAAACAACACCACGGGCAGGCTTCCGACAGTTATGGGCAACCCTGACCGAGTCAACCAGATCCTCGTAATCCTCCTTGATAACGCCAAGAAGTACACCCCGCGCGGAGGCAGCATCACGATAACAAGCGATTACAACGAGGAGATCGGCAAGGTCTACATCTCCGTAGCTGATACGGGACAAGGCATACACGAGTACGATATCAATCATATTTTCGAGAGATTCTTCAAGGCAGACAGAGCCCGCGGCAAGAAGGGTACCGGACTCGGACTTGCCATCGCGAAGGAGCTTCTCACCTACATGGGCGAAGACATCACCGTAGAGAGTGAATACGGTAAGGGCACCAAGTTTACGTTTACTCTTAAGAAAGCCGAAGCAGCTAACGCATGGGAGTAAGAATCAATAAATACATTGCCTCAAGCGGATACTGCTCAAGAAGGCAGGCCGACGAACTCGTTGAAGCAGGCAAGGTTACCATCGATGGTGTGAAGGCAGTTAACGGTTCCGTTGTCGAAGACGGAAATGTTGTCATGGTCGACGGTCACGAGATAATCCCCGAGGACAACAAGATCTACATAGCTCTTCATAAGCCTCTCGGCATTACCTGCACTACGGACAGACGCGACCCCACGAACATTATCGATTATCTCGGAATGGACGAGCGCGTCTTCCCCATCGGCCGTCTCGACAAGAACTCTTCGGGGCTTATCCTCCTCACGAACGACGGCGACATCGTCAACACTTTGCTTCGCGCTGAGAACGGACACGAGAAGGAATACAATGTCAGAGTCGACCACAAGATAGCACCTGACTTCAAGGACAAAATGGAAGCGGGAGTTTACATACTCGACCGCAAGACACTTCCCTGCAAGGTTACGGTAACGGGAACACATACGTTCAATATCGTCTTAAAGCAGGGACTTAACCGCCAGATAAGAAGAATGTGCGACGCTTTGGGATACCGCGTTACTAAGCTTCGTCGCGTGCGCTTTATCAACATAGAACTCGGGGACATGAAGCCCGGCGACAGAAGGTATCTCACAAAGGAAGAGATACGCGGGTTAAAATCTGCCGATAAGCCTCACTAACTTCTCAAAAGGCCTCTTCAGCACGACATACCATATCTCTTTGGAAGAGTACTTCTCCACAAGTATCGTGTACACCGGAGCAAGTCTGCCTGCCATTACATCGGTAAAAACCTGGTCGCCGATCATTACTGCATTTCCGGGCTCGGTATTCATGAGCTTAAGTGCTCTGTATACCCCGTCGGGCCTCGGCTTATGAGCATAAGTCACACAGGGGATCCCGAGCATCTCGGCAATCTTCGAGGATCTGCCTGTGCTCGCGTTGGAAACAAGGCAGCAGATGAATCCCTCTTCGGTGATCTTCTTAATGAACCCGAAGGCATAATCATCCGGAGCTGTTGCATGATCGGGTCCCAAGGTATTGTCAAAGTCCAGCAAAAGGCATGTCTTTCCCGCCTCCTTAAGTTCCTCGAGAGGCACGTCATATACGCTTTTACACACTTTGTCGGGCTTCATTGCTGCAAAAATATTCATAACTTGGAATTGTAAATATAAAAATACTAAATGTAAATCATTAATGTGATATTATATGTGGCGATAAAGAAAAGAGGTATCGTTATGAAGATAGCAAAATTCGGCGGTTCATCACTTGCAGACGCTTTCCAGATCAAGAAAGTCTGCGACATTGTTTTGTCAGATCCTGACAGAAAGATCATAGTAGTCTCTGCTCCCGGTAAAAGATCAAGTGATGACACTAAGGTCACTGACCTTCTGATAGCTGTTGCAAATGCGGCAATAAGCGGTGAATCCTACGAGGAAGAACTTAACAGGGTTATCGGAAGATACCGTGAGATCTGTGATGACCTTAACATCGAGCAGATCCTCCCCGACATCACTGCGACATTGGAAAAGGCCGCTTCTTCAGATACCTCTGATAAGAACAGATACGTAGATACAGTTAAGGCGATGGGTGAAGACTGCTGCGCAAGACTTGTTGCAGCTTACCTTACATCGATCGGACACCCTGCCAAATACTGCAACCCCAAGGAATGCGGTCTGTTCCTCGAGCACGATGCTGCAGGAAAGGCAAGAATTCTCGGTGAATCCTATGACAACCTCGAGTCTCTCAAGTATGAGAAGCAGCTCTGCATCTTCCCAGGTTTCTACGGATACAGCAAGGACGGCAGAGTCATTACTTTCTCACGCGGAGGCTCCGACATTACGGGTTCAATACTCGCAGGTGCCGTAGGTGCAGATGTATACGAGAACTGGACTGATGTCGACAATGTATTCGCCGTCAATCCTTCAATCGTGCCAAATCCCTTCCCCATCTACGAGATCACATACGATGAGATGCGTGAGCTTGCTTACGCAGGCTTCTCAGTCCTTCACGAGGAAGCACTCTACCCCGTATATGTAAGAGGAATTCCCGTTCACATCAGAAATACCAACAACCCTTCAGCCAAGGGAACAAGGATCGTATCCGAGAGAACTCATTATGATTCACTGGTAACAGGTATCGCAGGTGCCAAGGGCTTCCTTACAATAACTGTAACGAAGTACCTCATGAACCACGAAGTCGGATTCATCTCCCAGCTCCTTACAATCCTCGCTGAGGAAGGCGTTCCTGTAGAGCATATTCCTTCCGGAATTGACTCAGTTACCATCATCGCCAGGAAGAAGTATTTCACACCTGAGAAGGAAGATATCGTCATCAACCGTTTCAGGAACGAAGCAAGAGCTGAGATGGTCAAGGTTGACCGCGACCTCGCTATAGTAATGATCGTGGGTCAGGCTATGGAGAAGTCAGTTGGTATCATGGCAAGAGCTGCTTCCGCCCTCTCCGCTGCAGGTATCAACCTCAGAATCGTTAACCAGGGTGCTTCCGAGATTTCTTTGATGTTCGGTGTATCCGAGGAATACACGGATTACGCTGTCCGCGTTCTTTATAAGGAACTGTTCAGATATTGATCAAATCTCATATATGACTGCGCCTTCAAGGTCAGTACGTCTTATGTCGCAGCCGTAATCATTAAGCCTTGCAATCGTATCGGGCGAAGGATGCCCGTAGCGGTTGTATTGAGCCACAGAGATAACTGAAATGTCGGGTGACACGGCTTCCAGAAACTCAGTTGAAGTTGAGTATGCGGAACCGTGGTGCCCGACTTTTAATATGTCGGAATCTACCGGGGCGCCAATTCTTATGAGTTCATATTCGCTCTGAAATCCTATATCTCCCGTATAAAGCACCGAGAAATCACCGTAAGTAAGCCTAAGCACCACGCTGTCCTCGTTGCCGCCATCCGTAACCTCGTAAGGCCAGAGACAGTCGAGCCTTATGTCTTCGTTGACATAAATGATGTCGCCAGCTTTAAGATCAAAGCATGTAAGCATCGTATCCACACGTCCTTCAGTATCGAGGTAACGAAGTCCGCCGATATGATCTTCATCCATATGCGTAGCGACTGCGAGGTCCACCTTAGAGATCCCGTAATAATCCAGTACTCCCGCCACTGCATACTGCCCCTGCTCCTCGACGCCGCCGTCTATTAATATGCTGGTATCTCCGCTCATTATGAGACTGCTGTCCCCCTGACCCACATCAATGAACACGACCGTAAGCTTCGGGGCATTAATTATGCCAATTATCATGATCACCAACGAGATGATGCAGGAAATTATCGAAGGCCTTATAAGATAGTGCCGGAGCATACCGTGCGGCATAAGAAGCAGCGCAATCAATATAAACAGACTGTATCTGAACGAAGGCGTAAGATCCGCCGACGACAGTCCTCCCAATGAATATGAAGATGTGAAATTCATGAGACTTAGCAATAGTTTAAGTACGAATGAACAGGCAAACGGCAATCCGGTTATGGCGCAGGGAATGAAGAATACGCATCCGATCGTCGCGATAAGCGATGCCGATATCTGGGTTATAAGATGAAGCCAGGAGAAATAACAGCACGTCCTGTCCCAGAACGGCATCATCCCGAGCGTTGCCGCAATTACAGGCGTTATCGTCTCCGCCAATGATTCGTGCATGCCGGTTTTACTGAATAAAGCATTAATTCTCGGGCCAAACAGCCGTATCGACAGCGAAGATGCGAAACTCATGTAAAATCCTGACGACATCAGTGAATACGGATCTTTCACGGCAAGTATTATCGTTGCAAGAGACATGCCAGAGATATAATCGCGGGACATGAAGTTTACTATGCTCATAAGGGCGGCCCTGGTAACGGACTCGGACCAGCCGGTCAGTGTACCTACGGCGATACAGAAGATTATGTAAACCGGTGCCGCCGCTCTTCTTTTGACCTTAAACGCTGAAAATACTTCAGACAGGATCATGAGAAAACCTGCAAAATGCGTCCCAGACACCGCCAGAAGATGCGAACAGTTCGATAATTTGAACGCCCTTGTGACATCTACCGGAACAAGCGACGTATCTCCGGTAAAAATGGCTGCAGCCAGAGCTTTATCCTCCCCGTCAAAGCAAGACAGAGAAGCACTTCTCACCTCATCGAAAAGCTTCTGTATCCCAGCCGCGGTCTTAACCGCCAATGGTGCTTCATTAAGGACGGTAATGCTGTCAGCATAAAGGACACCGGTGATCCCCCGCCTGTGAAGATAACCTCCGTAATCAAACTCTCCGGGATTTGAAGGTTCGCCGTAAACCTTAAGATATCCCGTGACAGATATCGTATCTCCCAAAGACAGCCCGTCATCTTGTGTCCCCCTATACAGAATCCTGCCGTATTCAGTAGTCTTAAGCTCCAATTCATAAGTTCCGTCAAGCCGCGATTCAACGTGCCTCACATAAGCCCGGCATGATATATCCAGGGATTCTGACGGGTATGTTCTGAACAGCGAATACAGATTGACGGCTGCTATCAGTACAAGAGCCGGAATAAGCAGAGGCCGCCTTGGTCTTCTCTTCAGTATTTCATGCAACATACCGTTATGATAAAATGTTCGGGTGTCCGATATAACCGTCAATTGAGAACAAATTTCGACAAAAAGCGACAAAGAATTAACAATGGAAATCAACTTCAGAAAAGCAAAATTCAAAGCACTTGCAGCAACGATCGATCAGTGTCCTTCTTCCGAGAATCCTGAGATAGTAATGTCCGGTAGATCCAATGTGGGCAAATCGTCTCTTATCAACGCTCTTGCCGATAACAGCAAGCTTGCAAGAGTGTCTTCCACCCCGGGCAAGACCCGCGCGGTTGTATTCTTCGAGTTTGACGACAAACTTCTCATAGCAGACCTTCCGGGATACGGTTATGCCAAGGTATCCCGTGAGAAGAAGGCTCAGTTCTCTTCCCTCGCAGACAGTTATTTCACTTCCGGAAGGAAATTTGACCTCGTATTGCACCTGATGGATATAAGACGTGAACCCTCAGACGAAGACGTTGCGATGCTCGAATACATGAATGCCAACAACATAAGATATTTTGTTGTTTTTACCAAGTGCGACAAGTACTCGAACGCCCAGTTAAGAAAGCGTATAGAAGAACTCAAAGATATTTATAACTTCGACGAGAATGCTGACATATTCGCGGTGTCATCAAGCAAAAAACAGGGAATAAACGAGCTTCGTGAAGCAATTGCCAAACTCTTTTTTTAATACCTCGTTAAAATTGTAAGATTTGGACAGTTGCTTTTATGTATCAGTTGAATGATACTAATTAAGTATAAAAAAGGAGAGACAAATGCTTCAACTCGAACCTTGCGGTCCTATCGGAATCATTGCTCATAACGCCAACCGCGAATTTGTAAAAGCGGTCAGCGATGTTTTATCACAGAAGCGTAAGAAGCGCTTCGATTCAAACGCTACTCCCTATGTTCACACCCCCGGATATTATCGCAGCGATTACATAATCGATACTGATCTTGTCCGTTTCCAGACGGGTGAAGGTAAATTTGAGATAGAGGAGTCAGTCAGAGGTCATGATATCTTCATTATCTCGGATATACTGTCACGAACGGAGTCCATCGACATCTTCGGATATAAGCATATCCTGTCACCTGATGATCACTACAGGGATCTTCTCCGTATCGTCTCCACATGTTCAGGTAAGGCCAGAAGAATCAATGTAATCATGCCTTTTGTTTATGAAGGCAGACAGGAGAAGCGTGATTCTTCCAACGAGTCTATGGACTGCGCAGCAATGCTGAAGCAGCTCTACGAACTCGGCGTCGCCAACCTGATCATCTTCGACCCGCATGACGGCCGTATCGCCAATGCGGTACCTCTTATGGGCATAGACTTCCCTAAGAGTGCATTTAAGATTATTTCCACACTTCTGTCGACATATGATTCGATTCATCTTGATAAGGACAAGACGATCGTTGTCAGCCCTGATGAATCCGGTGTTAACAGAGGAATCTTCTACTCCTCCCTTCTTAACCTGCCTCTCGGCATCTTCTACAGAGACAGAGATTATACGAAGAAGGTTGACGGAGAGCATCCCGTTAAGGCTTATGAGTACTTAGGCGATGACATTGCCGGCAGAGACGTACTCATCATCGACGACATGATCAATTCCGGAAGCACAATGCTTCGAACATCCAAGATCCTTAAGGTTCACGGTGCACGCGACATCTACTGCTGCGCTCCGTTCGGATTGTTCACAGACGGTCTTGATACTTTCGACGAGGCTTACGAAGACGGCACTATCAAGGCTGTCCTCTGTACTAACCTCATCTACCATCCTGTCGAGCTTCTGTCCCGCGAATGGTATGTAAATGTTGATATGATCCCATATGTTGCGAGAATCATCGAGGCTATCAACGCCAACGAGTCCGTAACAGATCTTATTAACTCAACGTCAAGAATCACCGACTTTATCGGTCAGATGAGAATCGGCGAGCTGTTCGACGAAGAAGAATTAGAGAAAGAATAAGTCAAACTAAATATTGAGAGGTGCATTATGGCTTCAGTTCCTGCAGATGAGAGATCTTATTCCCGTTATAACCAGTATGGCGAGAACCCTATGGCTCCGGTCGCCCCTATCGGCCTTATCCAGCTTAAGGGAAGCGTAGAGTTTACAGAGAAGGTTAACTATTACCTTACGACAAGAAGATCCGAATACCAGCAGGAAGCAATCGTATCCAAGTATCCCGGTTTCTACCGTCAGGATTACAGGATCGATGTTGAGACAGCAAGATTCTCATCCGGTGAAGGTAAGGCCGTTATCAAGAATACTGTAAGAGGCCATGACCTTTACATCATCAGCGATGTAATGAATCCTTCCATCACATATAAGATGTACGGCCAGCTCAACCACATGAGCCCTGATGATCACTATCAGGATCTTAAGAGAGTTATCCTCGCATGCTCCGGTAAGGCAAGAAGGATCAACGTCATCATGCCTTTCCTCTATGAGAGCCGTCAGCACAAGAGAAATGCAAGAGAATCCCTCGACTGCGCTTTCGCACTCGAAGAGCTCTATAACCTCGGTGTATCTAACATCATCACTTTCGATGCTCATGACGAGAGAGTAGCCAACGCTATCCCCCTCTCCGGCTTTGAGTCACTCCCTTCCAACTACCAGATGATCAAGGAGATGTATAAGCAGATCCCTGACCTCTCATTCACTAAGGGTAAGTTCATGGTTGTATCACCTGATGAAGGCGGTATCGGAAGAGCTATGTACTATGCTTCCATTCTCGGTGTTCCTCTCGGAACATTCTATAAGAGAAGAGACTATACAACTGTCGTTAACGGCAGAAACCCCATCATTGCCCACGAGTTCCTCGGTGATTCCGTTGAAGGAATGGACATCCTCATCGTAGATGACATGATCTCATCCGGTGATTCAATGCTCGACATCGCCAAGGCAATGAAGGAAAGAGGCGCAAGGAAGGTATTCTGTGCCGTTACATTCGGTCTCTTCACAGAAGGTATCGATAACTTCAACAAGGCTTATGAGCAGGGCGTATTCGATAAGGTATTCGCTACAAACCTCATATACAGAAGACCTGAGCTGCTCCAGGCGCCCTGGTTCGCAGATGTTAACATGTGCAAGTTCGTAGCACTCCTCATTGACGCTATCAACCACGACGCTTCACTCTCGAACCTCATCAATCCTACAGAGAAGATCAAGAAGCTCCTCAAGGAGAAGGGCGAGAATATCTGATAACAGCTTAGAAGATGGCACAGAAGAGAAGCACATCAGGCAGGAAGAATTCAACAACGAGGAGGAGATCATCATCCTCCTCTTCTTCGAGCAGGAAATCTTCATCAAGAGCCTCCTTCGCTTCCGCACCCTCTTCCACTTTCATCGATTATTTCCACGCGTTCAGTAAGACACGTGCTTTCGCGCCCGTTGCAGCCGTAGTCATTCTTACTGTACTGATCCTTCTGGATCTTCTTATCGCCTGGAATAACTACGACAGATTCTTTAAGATACTCGGATTCGAGCTTCTTATCGCCGGAATTATCTGGGTCATCGGACTCGTTTTAAGCTTCGGTGAGTCTTCACCTTCTTCCGGAGAATAATCTGCCCCATGCCTTTCGACGGTATTACGTCACACCTGCTTGCCAAAGAGCTTAACGGGCTTCTTGCAGGCACCAGAATAGACAAAGTTTTCCAGCCCGACAAACAGACGGTGATATTAAACATCCGTGCCAACGCGAAGATGGAGAAGCTTCTTATCTCCTGCAACCCTTCGTGCGTAAGGATGAACCTAACCACATCTGACCGCGAGAATCCCAAGATGCCGCCGTCTTTCTGCATGCTTTTGCGCAAATATCTGTCGGGAGCGAGGATTGAATCCATTACATGCCCATCATACGAGAGAATCATCGAGATCAAGGCAAGCAACACGGATGAACTTCATGACAGGAATACATACACCCTGATATGCGAACTCATGGGGCGCTACTCGAACCTCATCCTTGTAAACCAGACCGGCAAGATAATAGACAGCCTCGTTCATGTGGATCTGTCAGTTAACAGATACCGAGAAGTAATGCCCGCGCGAATCTATGAATATCCGCCGGCGCAGGATAAGTTAAGCGCAGAAGAAGCTTATGAACTCATCAGAAATCATAAGACTCCCATCAAGGATGAAGAGACAGGAAGATCTGCAGAGAAAGCCCTTATAAATTCCATCAAGGGGCTCTCTCCCGCTCTTACAAGAAGGATAGTCAATTCCTGCGACATTGACGACAGGACCCCATTCAGGCTTCTTCCCGAAGAATCCGTAAACAGACTCAACAACGCACTCGAAGGTTTTCTTACGAGCGTTACAACAGGTGAACACACGCCTTCTGTGTACTATTCCGAAGACAGGGAACCAATCGATTATCTTCCCTTCTTCTTTGAAGGCAACGGCAGCATAAAGCAATTCAATACTCTGTCTGAAGCCATAGACCGCTTCTACGAGTCCAAGGACCGCGCCGTTGACCTCGACCGTAAGAAGCACCGCCTTAATGTGCTTGTCGATTCTGCGCTCTCTCACGCGGTCAGAAAGCAGGAGATACACGAGAAGGATTACGAAGACGGACAGAAAGCTGATTACTACAAAAAATGCGGAGACCTCATTCTCTCCAATACATACCGCATAACTGACCATGCGCAGGCTTTCACATGCGAGGATTACTACGAGGATCCGCCCAAAGAGATCACAATCGAGCTTAATCCCGTAATAGACGCCTCTTCTAATGCGCAGGAATACTACAAGAAGTTCCACAAGGCCAAGCGTAAATTCGAGTTGTCTTCTGACTACATCAGGAACGACCGCGAAGCTATCTCCTACTTCAGATCTTTGAAGACCGCCATATCATCCGCATCGTGCGAAGACGACATCACTGCACTCGAGATGGAGATCCTAAGTCTTGCAGAAAACTCTTCTGAAGTCTCCTCGAAAGTTAAGGTATCAGCCGGCAATCCTAACAGAACGGTCGGCATGGCCAAATCCGGCAAGCACGCCTCGAGAGCAATGCGTGAAGCTGCCAAGAAGGCCGCACTCAAGAACCGTAAGATATCTGAGCGTAAGAATCCCGTCGCGCTTTCTTACCGCAGATACTTGACTTCCGACGGATACGAGATCCTGTCCGGACGCAACAACATTCAAAACGATGAACTCACATTCAAGGTGGCTTCGAAGGACGACTGGTGGTTCCACGTGAAGGGGCTTCCGGGAACACATGTAATACTTAAGGCACACAAGGGCGAGGAGTTTCCTTCTGACAACGCGGTTCTGGAAGCGGCTTCCCTTGCCGTCTTCTTCTCCAAGAGCATAATGGTGGAAGAACATATGGAGGGCGCCGGCAGCCACGCAGGTGAGATCAAAGCCGAAGTCGACTACTGCCCTGTCTCCCATGTAAAAAAAATCCCCGGAGCGCGTCCGGGAATGGTCATCTACGAGAGCTATTACTCCGTGCTCGTTCCTGCTAAGGAACCTGCTTCTGATCGTTAAGCGGCCCTCTTCTTAGCTGACGCTTTAATCCTTTCTGTTATCAGTCCGGCGCATATCGACAGAGCCAGAGAAGTTATCATGACCACTGTACTTCGAATAATTACGGCGGGACTCTCAACTTCTTCATATATAATCGAGAAGTTAAAGATAATACTAATGACCCATGCAAAGAAGACGTGATAAAGAAAAATATAGAGTGATAGAGTTCCTATCTTCGCAAGTTCCTTAACTCTAATTCCGGATTGCTCAACTAACCTGCAGATATTGCT
Organism: uncultured Eubacteriales bacterium; assembly: GCA_900314745.1. Lineage (GTDB taxonomy): Bacteria > Bacillota > Clostridia > Saccharofermentanales > Saccharofermentanaceae > Saccharofermentans. The sequence continues at coordinate 155,185 of OMWK01000002.1, forward strand.
TAAGCCCCAGATGAAGAATGCAAAAGTAACGATGTATAGGATCATCGACTTCACCTCTTCTCCTTCAACAAAGGTTCCTCTGTAAATATTGTATTCAGGAATCTTCTTCATTCCTAAGGCTATACCAGCTGCCAGAGCAGCCAAAGACAGCATCCACCCCTTAACGCCCGTCATAAACGGAAGTTCCATCAGATTTATCTGCCGAGACAAAGCCCCCAGCATTAGAAGACCCGTCCAGAAAGGTATAAGCTGAAGATTATAAGGAAGACTTACCTCTGCCGCACGGAGAGCACCTGACACAGCGAAAAGCAGTATTGTAATAACAAACGCCAACGGCTTCTTACGAAGTACTGATTCCGCTAAAGGAATAAATACGCAAAAAGAGAGCATCAGGGCAAGGAAGAACCAGTAGTCAGCCAGGAACATATATCTCTTGCCGAGGGAATAATAATCCCATTGAAACCAATCCTGAATAACTCTGTTCCAGATACATCCGGCATAGAAATTACGAAGGCAGCAGAAGGCCTCCTTAACGGTCTCAATCTTCGCCAGTATCAAATATACAGAGCCAATGAACCAGAAAGCCAGTGAGTATCCGAAGAAAGGCACCATCAGGCCCTTAAATCTGGCACTAAGACTCTCTTTGATACTCCTCTTACCCGGAGTATAGAAGAATCCGGCATAGAAAAAGAATACTGCAAGAAGTGAATCACCGATATGGCTCACAACCGTTCTTACTGTACATGGTGCCAGAAGATGGAATATTACCATTCCAAGTATGGCAATACCCTTCATCATATCTGCATAAGCAAGTCTGCTGTTCTTTGCTCCGTCCATAACTTAATTGCTGATTATCATGATTCGAAGGATTTAAGTATCTTCTCCTTAAATTCCGACTCATCCAAAGAGAATATGCAGCCGCAGTACTTCTGTCTGTAAAGACCAATGTCTCTTGCCATATTCTGTCCCTTACGAAATCCCGGTCTGAAATCGATGTACTCGAACTTTATTCCGTAGAGTTCAGCCTTAGACTCGCAAGTCCTGATGATCACATCGTGCTGCTGATAAGGACTTACCAGAAGAGTTGTACTGAATGAATCATAGCCGTTCTCGGCTGCGTATCTTGCCGCCGCATCCATACGGATGTCATAGCACATATGACACCTGCTTCCAAATTCAGCAAGATAGGTCTTCTCTTCCCAAAAATCCTGCATGCACTCATCCCCGCCTTCAATGAGATCAACCTTGTAATGATCAGCGCACTTATGAAGATTCTCAAGTCTTCTGTTCCATTCGAACTCGGGATGAATGTTGGGATTGTACCAGTAAAGATCCAGGTTGGTTCCCTGCTCCAGCAACATGTCAACCGGATACATGGCACAGGGGCCGCAGCAGGCATGAAGAAGCATCGACATATTAATTACCGTCTCCTGTAAGTGAATCTATAGACAGATTCTCGAAGGCATTCTTATTCCTCTCCTTAAATACCGCAGGTTCAGTAATTCCGAGATGAGCAAAAGCTCTGGATGTAAGGACTCTTCCTCTGGGAGTCTTGGCAATAAAACCGTTCTGGAGAAGGAATGGTTCGTATACATCCTCGATGGTTACGGGGTCCTCACCTGTTACAGCTGCCAGAGTCTCGAGACCGACCGGACCGCCCTTGAAGATATCCGCTATGGAAGTCAGTATCCTTCTGTCAACCGCATCGAGACCCAGGTCATCGATATCAAGAGCCTTAAGTCCGAAGTCAGAGACTTCCTTATCTATAACATCCTTCTCCATATAAAGAGCATAATCCCTCATTCTCTTGAGAAGTCTGATAGCTATACGCGGAGTACCTCTTGATCTCGCGGCGATATTGCGAAGTCCGGATTCATCGATCCTGATGTTCATTAACTCGGCATCACGCTTAAGGATAGACATCAGATCCTCAGTCTCGTAAAGTTCAAGACGGTGTATCATTCCGAATCTGTCTCTTAAAGGAGCCGAGAGCATACCCGCCCTTGTGGTTGCACCAACGAGTGTAAAATGAGGAAGATCAAGTCTTACGGACCTCGCAGACGGACCCTTGCCGATCATAAGATCAAGACAGTAATCCTCCATCGCAGGATAAAGTATCTCCTCAACGCTCTTATTAAGTCTGTGAATCTCATCTATGAAGAGAACCTCATTCTCTCCGAGATTAGTAAGTATGGCTGCAAGATCTCCGGTCTTCTCGATGGAAGGACCGGTAGTAATATGCATTCCAACACCCATCTCGGAAGCTATAATGCCTGCAAGAGTAGTCTTGCCGAGTCCCGGAGGACCGTAAAGCAAAACATGATCAAGGGCTTCACCCCTCTTCTTCGCAGCATTGATGAATATCTTAAGATTGTCCTTAACCTTAGTCTGACCGCTGTAGTCTTCAAAAGTTATAGGTCTTAATGTCTTCTCGTCCCTGTCGTCGAATTGCTTGGAGCGTCCTATTACGCGCTCCTCATCATCGTAACCGCCATAACCGTTATGATCGTAATCCATGTATTAATTACCTCGCGAGACTCTTAAGTGAATTCCTGATAAGAGTCTGAAGATCTATACCATCATTATAGCAATTACCAACTGCTTCAGCCGCAACCTGCTCCTTATATCCGAGAACCACGAGCGCCTCAATGGCATCAGAGGCGATTCCATTTACAGGCGAAGCTGAAGCGGATGCGGACTTGGATGAAGCCTTGGAAGATGCTCCTCCGCCGACTCCGGCCTTCTTAAGCTTATCCTTAAGCTCGAGGACTATCCTCTCTGCACCCTTCTTACCCAGTCCCTTGACGGATGTAAGGTAGCCAACGTCCCCTCCTATAACAGCAAGAGCGAACCTGTCAGGCTCAACCTGGGCACAGATGCTGTGAGCAACCTTCGGTCCGATTCCGCTGACTTCTATAAGGCTCAGGAACATATCCTTCATCTGCGGGGTAACAAAACCGTAGAGAGTAATATCATCTTCTCTGACACTCTGGTATATCCATATCTTCGCTTCCTCTCCTGCAAGAGGCAGATTCATCGATATCGAATACGGGCAGATGATCTCATACCCTATGCCGTTGTTATCAATTACGACAGTATCTTCACCCTTGTCCACTACAATTCCCCTGATGTAAGAATAGATTCCCATAACAACCTCTGTATAAACTTAATCAGCCGAATTCATTCCTTCTGCTGTAACCGTAACGGCCGTACTGATAACCGGAGACTGCTCTCTCAGCATTGAATGTTCCGGTGTTGGCAAGACATATTGCCATAGCAAGTCCGTCGGCAGCATCATCCGGCTTAGGTATCTCATCCAATCCAAGCAAAGTCTTGACCATTGTCTGAACCTGCTTCTTCTCAGCCTTGCCGTAGCCTGTAACGGCTAGCTTAACCTGACCCGGAGTAAACTCATATACGGGAATATTGGCTCTTGCAGCCTCCAGAATTACTACGCCTCTCGCCTGCGCAGTTCCAACTGCAGTAGTTCTGTTCTGTGAGATGAAGAGTTCCTCAACTGACATGTAATCGGGCTTATAAAGCTCGAGAAGATATCTGATCTTCTCATTGATCGCAAGCAGTCGAAGGGGGAAATCCGTAGTGGACTTAGTCTCAATAACACCATAATCAACGGCAGTCAATTTGTTGCCCGTCTTCTTGATGATACCGTAACCGGTAATGGCGTAACCAGGATCTATACCTATGTAAGTTGTAACCTTAGGACCTGACATTAACAAACAAAAGCACCTTTGAACATTTGTTTGTATTTTACTATTTATCGCCTACCACGTCAATAACGGAACGTATTCCGAGAGGTCTGGCAGTGCTGATATTATAAGAGGCGCGCACCCTGGCGGCTATGGATTCAACAGTCTCTTTGTCATTAAGAAGCTTGGAATTGCGTCCGACATACAACGTACACAGCGTGTCTCCCTCAAGCACTGCATCGCCGCGCTTCTTCATGAATCTTATGCCGGCGCCGTAATCGATATCATCATCCTTGGTAATTCTTCCTGCACCCAATGCAACTGAGCAGTGTCCAAGCTCATTGGTCTTGATGGAGAATATGAAGCCCGAACTGTCTGCCTTGACCTTATAAACCTCGACAGGCTCATCAACATATGAAGGTCCGTCTTCGGTAACTTTACCGCCCTGAGACTTAATGAGCTTAATGTACTCCTTAAGAGCTCTTCCGTCTGTTAACCTCGTCTTACACTCTTTTATTAGCTCCTCGTAAGAAAGCCCGCCGGTCTTGCCCGCGAGTTTGATCATATTAGCGGCAATAATAGAAGCTACGTCTTCTACGTCCCCGGCACCTCTGTCCCTTAATGTATCGTAAACTTCACGCATCTCGAGAACATTGCCGCAGTAATTACCCAGCGGCTGATCCATGTCTGTTATTACTGCTATCACTTTCCTGCCTGCATTACGACCTATCTTTATCATTGTGTCGGCAATGATTCTCGCCTCCTCGAAAGTCTTCATGAAGGCACCAGTGCCACAGGTAACATCGAGAACTATGGCGTCTGCTCCCGAAGCGAGCTTCTTGCTCATTATCGAAGAAGCGATCAAAGGAATGGATTTGACCGTACCGGTTACGTCTCTCAACGAATAGAGGATCTTATCAGCCGGTGCCAGATCAGGAGTCTGACCCGATATGACCATGCCGGATTCTGCTACATACTTAGGGAAATCATCCTTGGGAATATCAATATTAAATCCTTCAATAGACGAGAACTTATCGACTGTTCCGCCCGTAAAGCCAAGACCTCTTCCCGACAGCTTGACCGTCTTAACGCCGAAGGTGCTGCAAAGAGGCATTACCAAAGGAGTGATCTTATCTCCGACGCCTCCTGTCGAATGCTTATCAACGGTAATATCACCGACAAATGACAGATCATTCTGCTCACCGGAAGATGCCATCTCAAGAGTCAGAGTTGAAATCTCCCGCTCATTCATGCCGTTAAGCACGATAGCCATAAGAAGTGCAGTAGCCTGATAATCCGGAATACTGCGGTCGGTAACCCCTCTTACGAAGAACCTGATCTGCTCATCAGTAAGTTCACGTCCGTATCTCTTATCAAGAATAATATCAACAATATTCATAAGGCTACCTCAAAAGGAATCATCAATTGCGATAATAGACGATATAATCACCGGCCTCAGTGATGTAATAATAAGTACCGTCATCTGAATAATTAATGCCAATCCAATTACCATCAACACATCCCAGAATAGGATTATCTCCTTCTCTGACAGAAACCAAATATACATTAGTACCGTCGTATTCTTCGCCCCAGTACATGACACTGACTTCCCCTACATCCTGAGGGAAAGGCTCGTAATTATCAGCGTAGTACACCTCATCAGTACTACTTGAATAATACTCGTTGCGGGCTCCGTCTCCATAGTAAGCACCAGGCTCGTAATATACCTCCACCCACTCTTCGCCATCATATCCCATGTACTCCATTATCATGTCATCATTCAGTCTTCCTATAAGATAGACACTGTGACCGTCGAAGGTCTCACCCCACACTTCCTGTGAATAATCAGAGTATTCTTCAGGTATCTCGGGAGCAGGTTCTTCAGTAGGCGTAGGCTCCTCTGTAGGAGTGGGTTCTTCTGTAGGAGTAGGATCAGTTGTCGGCTCCGCGGTCGGCTCAGCCGTAGGCTCCACGGGTGCCGGAGAAACTGTCGGTGTTGCTGTCGGTGTCGCCGTCGGCGTTGCGGTAGGAGTAGCCGTCGGCGTCGCTGTAGGTGTCGGAGTTGCTCCGCGGTTTGGTCTTCCTGTCGGAGTCGGCGTAGGTGAAGATGTGGGCGTAGGAATTACCGTCGGTGTCGGTTCCGGAGTAACTGTCGTCTCAGAAGAGCCGGAAGTCTCGGTTGTCTCAGAAGTCTCCGTTGTCTCAACTGTCCCTTCTGAATCAGCGATCAGAATGGAAGCAAGCTCAAGGATTCGATCCTCGCTCCAACCCGTATACTCACAAACCCTCGCAAGAAGCTCAGGATTCTCTGCAAGCATTCTTAAAGGGAATTCCGGAATCTCATTCTCATCAACCTCATCCATGAAGAATTCAATGCTTCCTTCTTCACGGGTCTCATCATAAAGATATACCTTAACACTGAAACCGCCTTGAACATCTGTCTCAATGATCTCACCGGTTTCCGGATTCTTCGCTATGACGTGTACACAGCCGTCTGTTATGACAAGCGATTCCCTTCCCTGATCATCATAAAAAACATATCCGGAAGTTCCTCTGATTCCTACTGTCATCGTTGAAGTTCTGATATCAAAAGTCTCATCGGGTTCCAGATGTTCAGTTACTTCAAAATACAGTCCGCCCTGAGTAAGATTAAGCTCGAGCATATTCCTGCTCTTTGTGAACTCAACGCGGCTGTCAGATTCCAAAGTTACTATCTTAGTATCATCAAGACCGACGGAAGCAAGTCCGTCTGAACCTGTGCTTAATGCCTCTCCGCTGTTAAAACGGACATTATCAATTACGGGTCTGTCATTGCCGTTTGCATCTTCAATACTGACAGTGCCTTCTATCTTAAGAAGCCTCATTGTATTGGCGTACAGGCCCTTATTAAGGAATACGCACAAAACAACTACAGCTGCTATAACCGCAACGGCGGCACTTATTATTATGACTTTCTTCTTGGCTGGCAGGTTCTTAAATCCGTCAATCAGTTTCATAAAGCGTTCCTTATAATTGATATTCCCCTATGACTAGCATAATTATACTAATAAAGAACGCATTAAAAAACCCCGGAACCTTTATAACAATTATCGGAAAAAGAAAACCCGCAAGCTCTCACTTACGGGTCTTATCTATCTGGTGCACCTCCAGGGACTCGAACCCTGGGCCCACTGATTAAGAGTCAGTTGCTCTACCATCTGAGCTAGAGGTGCTTGACAGCCTGATTATTATAACATTGCCACTAGAGATGTCAACACCATTTTTCAGCAATTTTTATCAGGCTTTTTTTATCATACTTTAAGTTCCACTTCCTCAACCTGAAGATCATCCTTATGAGAGTCCAAAATGGGCTTAATTACCTCATTGATGAAAGCCTCAACCTGCTGGGGGCAGCGTCCGATATAAAGCTTGGGATCTGCAACCTTCATAAGATCGTCCATGGTAAGACCGAACTTAGGATCATCAGCAATCCTCTTAAGAAGATCATTAGGCTTTCCTTCCTGCTTAACTACGGCACCGGCCTGCATTGAAAGCTGACGGATCTCCTCGTGGAGCTCCTGTCTGTTGCCGCCTCTCTTTGTTGCCTCCATCATGATGTTCTCCGTCATCATGAAGGGAAGCTCATCCATGATGTGCTTCTCGATCATCTTGGGATAAACAACAAGACCGGAAACTACATTCGTATAGATTCCGAGGATAGCATCAACTGCAAGGAATGCCTCAGGTACTGAGATTCTCTTATTTGCAGAATCATCAAGTGTTCTCTCGAACCACTGCTCGGAAGCCGTCATTGCAGGATTAAGGATGTCTGCAATTACATATCTGGACAAAGATGCGATTCTCTCAGATCTCATCGGGTTTCTCTTATAAGCCATGGCGGAAGAACCGATCTGATTCTTCTCAAAGGGCTCCTCGATCTCCTTCAGGTGCTGAAGAAGTCTTATATCGTTAGAGAACTTGTGAGCGCTCTGTGCGATTGCACAAAGCGCAGAAAGAACAGTAAAGTCGATCTTCCTTGAATATGTCTGACCAGATACCCAGTAAGATGACTCGAATCCCATCTTCTGGCATATCTTCTTATCAAGCTCAACGCACTTGTCGTTATCGCCTTCAAACAGGTCCATAAACGAAGCCTGTGTACCTGTCGTTCCCTTGCATCCGAGAAGCTTCAGTGTGCTTATGGCATACTCGACATTCTCGAGGTCCAAAACGAGATCCTGAAGCCAGAGTGAAGCTCTCTTGCCTACGGTAACGAGCTGTGCAGGCTGGAAATGAGTAAAGCCCAAAGTAGGCATAGCCTTATACTTATCTGCAAAATCAGCAACCTTCGAGATAAGGACGACAAGTCTCTTCTTAACGAGCTCCAAGGCATCTCTCATGATGATGATATCTGTGTTGTCGCCAACATAGCAGGAAGTAGCTCCAAGGTGGATAATTCCGTCAGCACCGGAACCTGCCACAAGCTTACCGTAAGAATGGACATGCGCCATTACGTCATGGCGGCGAAGCTTCTCCTCAGCGGCAGCATCCTCGTAATCGATCTCATCCTTGTGAGCCTTAAGATCAGCGATCTGCTCATCCGTAATATTAAGACCGAGTTCCTTCTCAGCTTCAGCAAGCGCGATCCACAGAAGTCTCCAAGTCTTGAATTTCTTATCCGGTGAGAAGATGTACTGCATCTCCTTGCTGGCATATCGCGAATTTAAAGGGCTCTCATAAGAGGGCTTGGAAGTAAAAGACATATAGGGCCTCCGTATATAAATATCAGACTGAAAGTAATTTCTCTACAGCAGACAGTTTAACACAAACCGCGAATACTTCGACAGCCTTATTTATATCCTCAATGGAAGGGAAGCTCGGGGCTACTCTGATGTTGGAATCCTCAGGATCATTGCCATAAGGATATGTAGCTCCTGCAGGAGTAAATGCAACACCCAGCTCCTTACACTTTGCAACTACAGCCTTAGCTGTTCCGGGCAGAGTGTAAACAGAGATGAAGTACCCGCCCAAAGGCTTGTGCCATGAAGCTGCATCCGTACCTGTAAGTTCCTTGTCAAGGATATCGAGTGTAAGCTCGAACTTTGGACGGAGGATATCAGCGTGCTTAGCCATGTGCGCCTTCAAAGCATCGAGGCTGGGAATAGCCTTAATGTGAGCGAGCTGGTTTACCTTGTTGGAACCGATCGTCTGAACACCGATAAGCTTAATTGCGTACTTGTAGTTCTCCTCATTAGCTGCGAGGCATGAGATACCTGCGCTTGCGAAAGTTACTTTCGAGGAGGATGCGAACTCATATACACGTGAAGGGTTGCCTGCATCCTCACAAAGGCCGAGGATATCAGGGATCCTTCCCTGCTTGCTCTCATCACTATAGAGGTGGTGTACGCAGTAAGCATTATCCCAGAAGAGTCTGAAGTCGGGAGCTGCAGTCTTCATGGAAGCAAGTCTTCTGCAAACTGCCTCGGAGTAAACGTATCCGTCAGGGTTTGTATAGCAGGGAACGTTCCACATACCGAGAACCTTGGGGTCCTTTACGAGCTCCTCTACGATATCCATGTCAGGACCGTCTTCCTTCAAAGGCACGGGAATGAGCTCAAAGCCGCATGTCTCTGTTACCTTGAAGTGTCTGTCGTAACCGGGAACAGGGCAAAGCCACTTCCTTCCCTCTACCTGTGCCCAGGGCTTAGGTGAATCATGCTCACCCCAAACCATTGCTCTCATAATAGTATCGAACATGAGGTTCAAAGAAGAACCGTTGCCGATAAAGATGTTGTCTGCATTTCTTGCGCCGATAACCTCAGCGAAAAGCTTCTTCACCTCGGGAAGACCTGTGGCTACACCGTAGTTTCTTGTATCGGATCCGTCTTCTGCCTTGAAGCCTTCGGAAGAAAGAGAATCATACATGTGATTTGACATATCGAGCTGATTGGGAGCCGGCTTGCCTCGTGTCATGTTAAGCGAGAGATTCATAGCCTTAAACTCTTCAACACGCTTCTCAAGTTCTGCCTTCTGCTCAAGGAGCTCCTCTTTACTCATTTCCTTGTAAGACTTCATATTTGTCCCCCTGTTATGAATTTTACAAACGTCAGGATTGCATAACAATCCCTTCTCTATTAATAATTACCTCGAGCATTATATTGATAATGCAAGTTAAAAGCAACGATTATTCATAATTATTCGTTAAAAAGGAATAATTTCTACATTTTGTATCATTCCGTCGCGTCTGTGAGTAACACAACCCGCCAAAAAGTGCACATCCATATCAAATAATCTGTATCTGCTTATCAGAACTTGAGTCGTGTTGTACATTCTCATTCTCTTCTTCGGGGTTATGGATCTTAGAGGATCAGCATAGGCCGTATTCTCAAGCCGCGACTTGACCTCGACCACATAGATGTCATTTCCTTTACGCATCACAACGTCCAACTCTCCCATGTTGTGAACGGTAAAATTTCTTACTATGAAGGTATATCCTTGAGAAGCCATCAGCCTTATAACAGCATCTTCGGCTTCGTTACCTATTATCTTCGTCTGTCTCATTATATTTACTCCGTTATGTTAGAATAGTGCCATGTTAAGCACCAAAGATTTTGTACTGTCCAGATTAATCTCTTGTAACGGCTATATTTCCGGACAATCGCTTTCCGAAGACCTCGGCATAAGCCGTGCTGCAATAAACGCCGCAGTTAAGACTCTTCGTTCGGAAGGCTACGACATAAGTTCAACCACCAACTTGGGATACAAGCTCAACAATCACCCTGATCAGATATCGAGGGGTGAACTTCTCGCCTATCTTCCCGATGACAGAATGAATGACGTCATAGTTCTTACGGAAGTTGATTCGACTAATAAATACCTCAAGGGCATCGCTTACGACGGCGCTCCCACAGGAACCGTAGTAATCGCTGACCATCAGACCGCAGGACGCGGAAGACTCGGAAGATCATTCCATTCACCCTCAGGCTGCGGAATCTATCTGTCGTATCTGATGCGTCCGAGCATATCCCCTGAGCTCGTAAGCAGAATAACCTGCTGGGCAGCTGTAGCCGTAGCAAATGCGATCAGCAGCGTCTGCGGTGTCACTCCGTCCATCAAATGGGTAAACGATCCTCAGATAAACGGAAAGAAGATCTCAGGAATACTCACCGAGATGAGCATAGAATCAGAGACCGGCTCAATAAGCAGCGTAGTAATCGGAATCGGAATCAACGTCAATGAAGATCCTTCCGAGTTCCCGGAAGATATCCGTGACACTGCGTCTTCCATACGTCACGAGACCGGGAAAAACGAACCTATATTAAGGTCTCTTCTCGCTTCGAAGCTCATAGAAGAGCTCGATACCATGTGTTCCAGGTTTCCCGCAGCACATGATGAATACCTGGCTTCATACCGCAAGCTCTGTTCAACAGTCGGCCTTGAAGTTAGCGTTGTATCCGCACACAATCACGAATCAGAGATACCGCGTCTCGGCAAAGCTATAGCAGTCAACGATGACTTCTCTCTCAAAGTACGGATGTCCGACGGACACGAAGAAGACTTAAGAAGCGGAGAAGTCTCCGTCAGACGCATATAAACTCACGTATCCTGTTTAACTTCGCTTCACCAATTCCGGATACATTCATAATGTCATCTATAGTCGTAAACGGCGTTATCTCGCGATAGTCGATTATCGCCTGTGCAGTTACCTGTCCTATCCCCGGAAGCGTCATCAGCTGATCCAGCGTTGCCGTGTTGATATTAACGGCTGTCCCCAAAGATGAGCCTTCATCCTGTCCGCTTAGGGATTGCCCCTGTCCCCAGATTGTCTCGCCGTCGCTTCTTATGATCTCACTTTGCTCATAAACCTCATCCTCTCCAGGGATATAGATTGAAATGTTGGAATCAATGACATAAACAAGATTAAGCCGTTCGGAAGCCGCCTGATCAGTAAATCCTCCGGCCTCCTGCACAACATCATTGATGATAGAACCGGCGGTCACCTCATAGACACCCGGAGAATTTACCTCACCGCAGATATATACGCTTACTGTTGATGGTTCCGGTGTGACCTCAGGCGATGTCTCATAAGATTCAGTCAACTCATAAGTAACGGATGCTTCAGTATCATCCGCCCGTTCAATTACGAGATCATCATCGTCCTTAGAACTTAATAATCCTTCAGTCGTTCCACTCAGAAATAATTTGTAGCCTAAGCTAATCAGTGTAATAAGTATGAATGAGACCACGTAAATAAGATTGCTGTTAATCTTATTACCGTCTTTTCTATTCATAAAAAACTATCCCTACAGGTGAAAGAATATCACCTTATAAGGATAGAATTCAAGCGCAACAGTTAATTGAAATATTACTTTTTGTTCCAAAGACCTTCGAGGTCGTAATCAGCCCTCAATTCGGGATGCATGACATGAACAACAACGTCCTTGAAATCAATCAGGATCCACTTATCTCCGGACCTTCCCTCGACATGATCGGCATATATCTGATCCTCATTCTTGAGAATGTATTCAACCTCATCAGCAAGAGCCTTGATCTGAGTTGTTGAATTACCTGTGGCGAGGACAAAATAGTCCGCGATTGTTGTCTTATCAGTTACATCGATTATCTCGATGTCCGAGCCCTTCTTGGACTCGAGTATACTTACTATCTTCTTTGCTAATTCTTCAGGTGTCATGCATATCTCCTTAATCTTGGATATCTTAATTCATTATACCAATATCATCCATGAAATCGACAGTCAGAGGATGTATGTCGAGTCCTTTGGATTCAAACTTCTTCTTAACCCTCAGCACGCACAGTCTTAATGCAGCATCAATATCCGTAACCGCGAGCTTACGCTCTTCCGTAAGGTCAGCATACGTTCTGGACGGTTCAAGTTTATCTGCAAGATAAACTATCTTATCAAGCAAAGTCATGTTCCCTCTGCCCGTCGTATGATAAGTGATCGCATCCAGTATCTCAGGATCCGACACACCGAACTCATCGGCCGCCATAACGGCACCCGCCGGTGAATGCAGAAGCTTCTTATCGACAAACGTGTCGCCGGACCTCTTATAAGCCATCTCACGTTGCAGTGATTCATCGAGTTCCTTGGCGCAGTCATGAAGTGTGCCCGCTATAAGCGCACGGTCATTGAGATTTTTATCATAGATATTTGCATATTCAAGGCTCAGAAGGCCTGCATTAATTGTATGAAGAAGCCTCTTCTCGCCCAGATATCTATAGAGCTTGATCGTGTAGTCATAGAACTTTTCCGCCGCATCGTCCGATACAAGTTCCAGACTTCTATCGGGATTATACATATCGTGAAGCTTAATGAATTCACGCACTGATTCCGGAGTCTTGCCAAAATCCGAATCCTTCTTCATGACGCTGGATGCCGCATCGACTCCGTCTATGTCGAAGGTTCTTATATCAGGCTTAAATCCGAAGACTGTCTCGAGTCTTACCATCTCATCTTCGATATTCACTCCGTCCCCGGGTCTTTTTGCAACCAGAAGTCCTGCGAGCTGAACAATCTTATCCGCCTCACGCCATTTATCGAATGTCGGAAGAACATCAGAACCTGTTATCCAGTAGAACGAATGATTCTCATCAGCTCTACTTCCCTTAACGCCGTTAGACTTAAGGAATGTTCTTATATACGTTGCCTTAGATATCTCCTTAATGGTCGTAAGCGTAAAGCTCAGCCCCGAGTACATGAACTCTATGTCACTGACAAACACGTTATTATTCCCGAAGTCTGCTTCAACAGCTGTTCTTGTCATATAATAGCGATAGGGCGCAGCACTCATGACGCGCCCTGTCTTAAAAGGATTTCTACCCGACGGGATTACGATAACAGCATCTACAATGCCGCTTTGAAGAGCCCCCTTTACTATAGACTCGTGCCCATAGTGCCAGGGATCAAAAGCTCCTCCGAACAGACCGATATTCATCTGTCAGCCGAGCGTCCTTCCGATGTCGTGGCGGAAATGCATATCCTTGAAGGAAATCTTGGCAACGCCTTCGTATGCGCCGTCGATAGCCTCATCAAGAGTATCAGCCTCATCATATACGCAGAGAACACGTCCTCCGTTTGTAACGAGCTTACCGTCCTTCAATGCAGTACCTGCCTGGAAAACAATCTTACCGCAGGTATCTACACCCGTTATCTCATAACCCTTAGCATAGCTCTGCGGATATCCGCCGGAAGCCATAACTACGACGCAGGAACACTTATTCTTCCACTTGATATCAATCTGGTCGAGCTTGCCGTCGATAACTGCATCAATGATATCGAGAAGACTGTTCTCGAGAAGAGGCAGTACAGCCTGTGCCTCGGGATCTCCGAATCGCGCATTGTACTCAACGACCTTAGGTCCTTCCGGTGTAAGCATGAGACCGAAGTATATAACACCCTTGAACGGTCTTCCCTCTTTCTTGAGCGCTTCAACAGTAGGAGTGATTATCTCGTTCTGTATCCTTGCCTTAAGCTCGTCCGTCATATCAGCACCGGGTGTAACAGCACCCATACCGCCTGTATTAAGGCCTTCATCGTGATCGTAAGCTCTCTTGTGGTCTCTTGAAGATACCATCGGAATACATGTATTGCCGTCTGAGAAAGCGAGCACTGTAAGCTCCGGACCTGTCATGCATTCCTCGATAACGATCGTGGAGCCGGCATTTCCGAACTTCTTATCTTCCATCATGTCCTTAACGGCCTGCTTAGCTTCATCAAGGTTCTGGGCAATGATAACGCCCTTGCCTAATGCCAGACCGTCACACTTGATAACGATAGGCATCGGCTGTGTCTCAAGATAATCAAGAGCTGCCTGCTCTTCAGTGAAGATCTCATACTTTGCAGTAGGGATTGAATACTTCTTCATGAGCTGCTTGGAGAAAGCCTTTGAGCCTTCAATGATGGCTGCATTTGCCTTAGGGCCGAAGCTTCTGATGCCTGCTTCTTCAAGCTTGTCTACCATGCCCATTGCGAGCGGATCGTCAGGCGCAACGAAGACGAGATCAAACTGCTCCTTCTTCGCATACTCGACCATTCCCTCTATATCAGTAGCCTTAATATCAACGCATGTCGCAATTGAAGCGATGCCGCCGTTACCGGGAGCGCAGTAAAGTTCCGTTACTCTGGGATCCTGCTTCAGCTTCCAGCAGATTACATGCTCTCTTCCGCCGCTTCCAACTACTAATACTTTCATGCTCGTGCCTCCAAATCGTTAATACCGCCGTATTGTATCATATATGAGTTCTAATTAATTAACAGGCTCTCTGCCTTCCTTGAACAAAGTCATCATCTCATTCGTAAGACTTAAGTCATCAGGCTGAAGAACAACATCCTCACGTCTAACCCATTCAGCGACCGCCAATTCACCTTCATCCCTTGTGATCTCATCGTTGCCGTCAAGCTCACAGAAGAATCCTGCAAGAATGTCATCAACTACGCCCCAGGGCTGTGATTTATAGTATCTGATGTTTCTTACGTGAAGTCCCGTCTCCTCCACGGCCTCTCTCGCGACCGTCTGCTCAAAGGTCTCGCCTATCTCGGTAAAACCTGCAATAAGGGCATAATATGGGACATCACTTCTGCCGTTATACTTCGTAAGCAGGATCTTATCATCTGCTCTTGATTCACCGCGCTTTATGAGCCCGACTATTACGGCAGGCACTACGCGCGGATATATGATGTTGCCGCATTTACTGCAAACTATGGCACGTTCTTCACCGCTTCTTCCGGTAAGGCTGCCGCATCTTCCGCAGTATCTGTTATTGAGGTACCACGTGCTTAACTGCTTGGCAGTAAACGCCTCGAAAATACTCTTCTTCGGTATTCCGGCCTTCTTCCTGAACTCTCTTACCTTCATGTATTCCGTGCCTTCAGGAGCATTTACAGTCTCATCCTCAGCAAGGAATATGTCGTCTTCATCCATGGAGAACAGATAAGTAAGAACTCCGGGGACGGTACCAAAGTCAGAAAGCCTCGGGAAAGGTTTGCCCTCTGTTCTGGTGAGGATCCTGCCATCCTTATCAAAATGAATGACGAGACTCTCACCCGAGGGCTCTTTACCCGGGATGTATGTATTCTTAAGTTTGTGTGGGTGTATATCCTGAATCATAAGTAAAATTATAACCCAACTTCAAACTAATTCACATACTAACCGCCACTACCACCCTGCGTCCGTTCTGATGACTGTACTCACAGGTAACAAGCATGAGATAAGATCCCCCTCCGGGTACAAATGCATCCGAACTTATCACAGCCGAACCGTATACTTCATCGAGGAAGAAAGCTTCATCCTCATCCGATGCAAAATTACTCCATCCGAAATAATTAAACTCTCCGCCTCCCACTTCAACATCCAGAACAGCGATTACACGGTATTCCCGTTTACCTTGAGCCGTATCAAGCGTCACACGTCCGTATCGATTGAAGAACTCTTCATTCTCGAACTTCACAAGATCCGCAAACATCGTTCCGTTGCTGTTGTTATGCGCATAGATTTCCACAATATCGCCGTCGATATCGGCAGAGCGTCTTATAAACGGACAGCCGCTTCTGTCGTCTTCACCGCGGTAATCATGGGTAAGGTAGTAGTAATTACCGGAAGAATCCGTTCTGTCCCTCATAACCGGGTAAGCTATCGAAGTTCCGTCAACAGTTAGAAAGCCTACAAAATCCTCATATTGAGAGTATAGATTCAGCACTTCACAGTTGATCATTTCCTGATCACATTCATCTGCCGCCTTCTCATACGATGAAGCTTCCCGTTCATAGACATACTTTGACTTCAGCCCTTCAGCGCCGCCGTTTCTGTCCAGCATGAAGCAGAACATTGAAACACCGAACAGTAAACCTTCAACGGCTGCCATTATTCTAATGTCCATGCTTTTTCCTCCTTGAATTGATCACGATAAACCCGCAAGCGAATACGGCACCAAATGACAGGATCGCACAGCCTGTAATCCTGTATACAGGGTCATACTGTATGCCTGTTTGAGGAACAAAAGTAATAGACTGTTCGCTGTCGTTCCAATCCGTGTGAGCCTTAATGAGCGCACCGGTTTTGGAATCATACAGACATTCGAATATAACCAGTTTCTCAGATGTATATGAGCTGCCGTCGACCGTTACCGAGATATCGATGCTGCCGTCAACGCTTTCCGGAACAAACAATGTAGATTGATGGGCATCGGATACGCCGGTGACTGAATTCATGATGTCAGTCTCTATCCTGTATTCATTGCCCGGGGTAAGACCTTCATAGAAGACCGTATCGATCAAAGTAACACTGTCCGAAGGTACAACCGATCGTCCTCCTCCGAGGCTCCCCGCAGAAGAATACATCCTCAAAATATGAATGGTCTGTTCTTCGTCATTAATATCCGCATGTGTCGCCACTCTAATACCGGGACCCGCATACAGGTCCTCAAATACGACCAGCTTATCAATGCCGCTAAGGGAAGTTCCGTCGATCTCAAATGTGACATCGACATAACCGCTGCTCGATGAAGGGACAAAAGTCAGCTGAGCCTTTACTTCTTCACCGTTCTGAACGAGCGTTCCGGTCGAAGTTACGTTACCGTTCTCATCCGTGACGGCATACTGCACTGAACCTGCAACGGTATATTCTCTTCCGGGTTCAAGATTACTGTAATAGACCCTGTCGGTTACAGTGGCCGTCCGTGATTCCGTAATGGTCTTACTTCCCGAAGAATCATCTACGGCAGTAGTTCTTACTGAAGGTATGTAAACAGATTGGGCCTCATCGTTAATATCCCAGTGATAAGCGATGCGCGTCATCGTGCTTAAGTTATAAAGGTTCTCCATGACTACCAGTTTGTCATAATGGAGGCCGGCAAGAACGGATGAATCAAATGTGAATAACACATCCACGGATCCGCTTGCCAATTCAGCTGTAAATACGGCCGTAGCAATCGCTTCAGTTTCACCAAGGATATCCGATACGGGACCTGAATGAATATTCCCGTTATCATCCGTATACATCCAGTACAGATAGCCCTGCACCATATACTGCCTTCCAACGAGAAGGTTCTCATAACTTACTGTATCGGTAATTCTTGCATTCTGTCCGTAAGCAACTATGTCTCCATTAACATCCGAGCCGTAAGCATTCGTATGGACATCAGGAACAACTATCGTTTGGGCCTGATCATTGATGTCCGTGTGCCACATGATGTGAACGCCGTCCTGATACAGATCCTCGTAAGCGACCATCGTCCTGCCGCGCAGCCGTTCCGTATCAACCTTAAACACAACCTCAACATATCCTTCAGTATCTTCAGGCGTGAATACGGTTACAGGTTCAAGAATTTCCTCAGAAGAAACCGGACGGATAACTCCGGCATCGATTCTGGCACCGTTGCTGTCATAATCCACAAGATGCAGATGTCCTCTCACCTCATATGTAACGCCTGGCACAAGTCCCTCATAGTGTACGTTATCGATGATCGTAGCCAATCCGCTTGATGTAATCTGATCATGTGTTGAACTGTCGTATACGCCCGTTCTGATCTCACCAATACGGACTGTCTGACCAAGAGCATTAATATTCTCATGAGTTGCAACAGGATTTCCGTCATACCACTGAGGATAACTTCCGGAGGAAGTAGCGAATTCAAGGACCTCGAATGCTACTATATCCCTGACTGAAGCATCATCTCCGTTTGAAGTCACATTAACCAGTCTTTCAGTATCAAGGACAAATACAACATCCACCGAACCATCAGGTGATTCGGGAACAAAAACAGTGCTTGAAGTTATGGCTGCCCCATTCTCATCATAGAGCGCCCCGCCCGTTGCCTTATCCATGAGAGTGCCTGTCATAACGTATTCGACTCCCGGGACAAGATTACGGTATGTTACGGTATCCACAAGTTCAACATCAGTTCCAACCGGCGCAACGGATGTGCCGGTATCCGGGCTGATAAGAGTCGTATATATCTTCGGTGATATGTTGTACACCGTTGATTCGTACACTTCGGGAACGAAGCCTTCAACAGAAGTATCCTCTCCTTCGATAACGATCAGCACTTCATTTCTTGCAAGTGACGGCTGTCCGTTCGAATCCACATAGAAATATCCGTCAGGAAGCCCCGTCTCTACGACAATGTACCTCCCCGATCTAAGATTGGAAGAAATATAACAGTTCTCTTCCTGATTCCATACAAAAGCTGCTTCAGTAAGATTACCGTCTGTAAACGTTGTAGCTTTTGTATCAACACCTTCTGTATAGACTCCATTGCCGTCAGCATCAGTGTATATCGTAAACAGCGCGGAATTTACCGATTCTCCCGTCTCCGCATCTATCTTATGAAGCCTTATCCTTGCCGTGTAAGGTTCTTCTTCAATATACACGGAAGCATCAGCCGAATACTGGCGCGCGGGAAGATTGAGGACATATACTTCATCACTTCTGAAATAATCGAAAGGCGCCGTCTCTTCGACCACAAGATAATCCGTCGGATATGACAGGGGATCATCCGAACTTATCATCGGAAACTTCAACGCAATGAGTTCTGGAGTCAGCACATAATCAAATTTCACAACACCGTCCCTGTCGCTATCCGCCAGCGTATCAAGGAAGACATCGGAATCATCAAGTCTGCCGTCATGATTCATATCAGCGTAAAGACTGAATGACGCATCATAGCTTCCCGTGTATCCGGATAGTAAACAGCCATTCCAGCCGTCAAACTTATATACCGTCGCTTCAAGTCTTACATAAGGCATATCGGCAACAGACACGCTGGCCCTGTACCCGCAGGATTCATCGGCTACGACCCACGAAGGATCATTATTGATATAATAGCCTTCGGGAGCTTTGGTCTCGCGGATCATATAATTGACAGGATAATCACCGGAATCTTCAATATCAGGAAACAACCGGGGATCATCGAATCTGTAATCGAATATGATGATGCCGTCGCGGTCCGTATCGGCTTCTTCCCCGATAAGCCTGTCTTCACCATCTATGACTCCATTGGCATTGATATCCGCATAGAGTTCAAATGTCGCATCATTTAATCCTGTATAACCGGATATCAGGGTTCCTGTTGATCCATCGGCTTTCCCTACTTCAATATGAAGTCTCAGTTCGCGGTTGCTTAACGTGACAACCTGAGGAGTCTCATGGTCAGCAGATGTCACGTCTATGTATCTTTGGAAATATCTTGGTACTCCATTTGAATCCAAAGGCCCCGCTTCCCATCCGTCAGGAACCCTGTAATGGCTTATATCGTTATTACCGTCTGAATCAGTAATATACTCCAGAATCCTGTATCTGCCGTAACGAAGATCACCCACGTAACTCGCATTGCTGTGGGTTATAGCCTCATAATTACCCCATGCTCCTGTCTGTCTCTCTGTTCTGTAGGACCAGTTAACATCATAAGTGTTATTATTCCCAGAAGTTACTCCGGATGGAGAATTCGGATTGGCAATGGTACCTGTAGCGATACGTCCGCCGCCCTCTCTCCATAATTCAAACCTTACTCCGCTTACGCCGTTGCCGGTCTCATCTATCTTAACTACATCAACAGCGCCCGTATTCTCTCTGTTCTGAACTATGGCGCGGTAAGTCGTCTGATAAGTGGATGCATAGATATCGCCGTCGTTAACGGAAACAGAAGGCAATGTGGCGGTATGAGCTGATGATCCCCAGTTGCCACAGACAAATGTGCCCTCAGGAGTAATGTGGAATACCATAGCGTACTTTTTATGTGAACCGTTACTCATGTCATGCCAGCCGGATGCATTCTCCGTATCGATATACATCTCCTCGATTCCGTCAGACATGAATATGCCCTCATCCCACTCTTCCGTAACCACATAATATCCGTACGGAAGACAGGTCATGTATGAAGCAGATGCCGTTCCGTTTATAACGGGCCAGTCCACCCATCTGTTCTGCTGATCATAAGTGGTGTAATACTGCCAGTAACGCGCAGGGAAATGCTCGCTTAGGCTTGATATTGTAGGATCATGTCCGGCAACATCCCACGTTACGTCACAATAATGAAGTCCTGTATCCTGATCGACCCAGCCTTCGTTATATGATCTGCCGGCACCGGCTTCGGGAACCCTTCCCCAAACGAATGCCGAATGGCCATCCCAGACGTGCGCATTTGGACCAGTTATGCACTGATACTCGAAGGACCCCCAATCCTGCCAATAGTACATTCCGAATGATATGTTGCTGACATCGGACCAGAAGTTGTCCTCTGTATATGTTCCGCCGTATCCTCCGGTCCATTCTTTCCTTATGGATATTGAACCGAATTCAAGGCTGTCCTCTTCCCTG
>OMWK01000018.1 GCA_900314745.1 uncultured Eubacteriales bacterium
GCACGTCTGGCGTTATTGTTCCTTACGGCATTACCGACGGCCCTTGCCGTCTTCTTCACCGTAGTCTTCAAAGAAATATGGAATACGAGAATAACCTGCGAAGCAATAAGTCCGATGAGAACTACGATCGAAGCGATCTTGCCGCACACGGTATTAAGAGATACTGCAAGAAGTCCGCCAAGTATTCCTCCGGGGATAACCTTGGAGCCTCCGGGCGGAGTGATCAAAGCAACGTCAGATCCAGACTTCCAAAGCAGTGAGATAGCCTTTGTCGCCTGATACTTATGGTCCGCATCGGATTCACAAAGCGACTTGAAGAATACAGGATCCATCGTAATGACGGACAGAAGACCTGACAGACAGATCAGGAAGATAATAACGGACCTGATCCTTATCGGAGATACACCCTTACGCTTCTCGATGAAGAAATCAATCGAAGCATAAAGAAGGAAGACAGGAATAATGAAAGCCGAAGAACCGATGAAGCCTCCGCCTACAGTCTTAAGAATGCTTCCCAGTACGCCCGTTACGTCGCTCGGAAGATAATAAAGCAGAATAAGCGCAATCGCACAGAAGAAGAGCGCTATGCCCGTTACTTCTCTTTTACTCTCAAAATCCTTCAAATACCAAGTCTCCTTGCAGCTTTATAAATACAAAGCTGAGTTTTACTGTCACCGATCTCACCGTTCTCGGCCATCTTCAAAAGCTCGGTAAAAGGTATCTTCTCTATATTAAGAAACTCCCCATCATCGAGTTTCTGGCCTAACTGCTTAAGACCTGTAGCCATGAACAGCCATACTATCTCGCTGTCATAGCCGGGCGATACAACCATACCGCCGAAAGGGACGATTTCCGATGCCTCGAATCCCGTCTCCTCATGAAGTTCTCTAATTGCACAGGAAAGAGGTTCTTCCCCTATCTCGAGTTTACCAGCAGGAACTTCGAGCATAAGTTTCTCAAAAGGGCTTCTAAACTGCCTTACCATGTAGCAGTTCATCTCATCATCTATCGGGAGCACACAAGCTCCGCCGTGATGAGATACTATCTCCCTTCTGGCTTCACTTCCGTCCGGCAGGCTGACTTTCTTAACAATTGTATCAAAAACTTTCCCGTGGAAAATTACTTCGGATTCCTTTGTTGTTTCAATTAAGTTACGATATCTCTCTTCCATCAGGATCCCTTTGCAAACTTTCTGGACTGCATAACAGCGAGTTCGTCACATCTGTTGTTAAACTCGTTGTCGGCATGTCCCTTAACCTTAATGAACTCAACCTTGTGCTTACGGGTAAGCTCGATCAGCTGCTCCCACAGATCCCTGTTGGCAACGGGATCCTTAGCGCTGTTGACCCATCCCTTCTTCTGCCATCCGTCGATCCAGTGCTGATTAAATGCATTTACAACATAAGCACTGTCGGAATAAAGCTTCACATCACAGGGACGGGTAAGAAGCTCAAGACTCTTGATAACAGCCATAAGTTCCATTCTGTTATTTGTGGTCAAAGCCTCACCGCCCGACAGTTCACGGCTCTTGCCGGAAGCAGACAATATCGCTCCCCAGCCGCCAGGGCCGGGATTGCCTGAACAGGCGCCGTCAGTATAGATTGTTACCTTTGTAAGTTCTGCCATCAGTTGCCCTGCATCTTACGTGTCTTCTCTGCTGCAGCAGTTACCGACTTAATGACAGCATTTCTGAAGCCGTTCTCTTCAAGGGCCATGACGCCTTCGATTGTTGTTCCGGCAGGACTTGTAACCTGATCCTTAAGAACAGCGGGATGAAGTCCCGTATCAAGACAGAGCTTTCCGGAGCCTGCTACGGTAGCGGCCGCGATCTTAAGAGCATCCGCTCTCTTGATTCCGAGGCTTACGGCTGCGTCGCTCATGGCTTCGATAAAGAGCATTACATAAGCGGGACCCGTACCTGATACGCATCCGATGGCATCAAGCGTCTTCTCGTCACATACAATGACGATGCCGCACGTCTCGAAAAGCTTCTTAACAAACTCCACTTCCTCATCAGAAAGTCCTACAGGACAAATAGCGGAAACACCGCTTCCTACCTGTGCGGGAGTATTGGGCATGATCCTAACAAGCTTCCTGCCCCTTAAGATATTGTCGATCCTTGTGGTTGTTACCGCAGCTGCAATGGAAAGAACTATGGTCTCCTCACCGAGTGAATCCTTAAGTCCCTTAAGAGTGTCATCGAAGTGCTGGGGCTTAACGGCCATCAGTACATAATCACTGTCCTTAACGTCAGCGTTGGGGTCTGAAGACTGATTTACACCGAATTCTTCGGAAGTTTTCTTAGCTGCTTCCCGGATAATATCGTATACAAAAACCTCTTCCGGCTTAAGTACGCCGCCGCTTACAAAGCCCCTGATAAGGGCACGTCCCATATTTCCTGCTCCGATAACCGTAAGCTTCATATCAAATACCTCTTATTTTTAATATAAAAAGCATAATAACATTCCGCTTGACATGTTGCAAACACTTGAGTAAACTATCCGTTGCGTACAGGGGAGTGGCTCAACGGTAGAGCAGCGGTCTCCAAAACCGCCGGTTGCGCGTTCGAATCGTGTCTCCCCTGCCAAACAAAAAGGACAGTCACTGACTGTCCTTTTTGCTTATCATAATCCCTAAGTGCTTATTTATCCATGTTTGCCGTCGGCATGATGTCGAATGCGACATAGCTTACATCGCCGTTGATAATGGAAACTCTGTAAGCGATATCCTGTCTTACGGTAAACTCACCGCTGTTAATGTTCTGAACGGCATTGTAGACGAGAGTCTGGATGTCCCTGTCAGATACATCAGGCATGAACGGCTGGAGATAACTACCGAAGAAAAGGTACAGGAAGTTGATATAAGTAGGATCGCTGTAATTCTCGGCATCAACGCTAGCCATTACTCTTATGGCAACAATCTCATCATTGGATTTAAGTACACTTCCCTGAACAGCCGTGCTGAATGTAGTGGCTGTATTCGGGATAGATGCATAGAAATAGGAATACTTGGCAGTTTCCCTGTTCTGAGCCTCGCCTGCCGCAGTGAGGGCAACAGTCTGACCGTCAGAATAAGAAACTTCCGGAATTGCGAAGTTATACGGAGCAAGAGTATTCGTGTATATGCTTGAAGCCGCATACTGCTCTCTGTACTCATCCACCGTAAGACCCAGAGTCTTAACAGAGAACATCGGTACTACAAACCTTACAATGACAAAAATCAGTGCAGCGGCAAGACAGAGTATGCAGGCAGGAATGATCGGATCCTTCTTACACTTATCGATAAATGAAGGCTTGCCGACCTTCTTGCTGTAAGCTTCATTGGTCTTGGCAAGGGATTCCTTCTCCCTCTGCTTCTTAGCCTTCTTCTCGGCTACGATCTTCTTAACGCGCTCTCCCTTGGACTTGTTAAGAGCCGCCAGGGCACGTTCATATTCTTCCTTATCAGTTATCTCGTCAGAGAGCTTCTCTTTTTCTTCAGACATGGTATATACCTCATTTCTTAAGCGAAGTAATTTTAATATGTTTGCATATTCGCTTCAACTATTTTATTCTTTTGGCATCTTACTAGTGAGGTAAACTTATGTCACATGTGCTCGTTGCAGGAGGATCGCGCGGAATAGGCGCTGCCACGGTAAAGCTTTTCGAGAGCAAGGGTTATGACGTAAGTTATTTTTATAAGCACGCCCCCGGAAGCACAGGCTACGGCATCAAAGCCGACGTGGAAAACTTAAGCGAGATCAGAAGCGGAGTCGCTGCTTCTGAAGACAGATTCGGCCCCGTAGACACACTCGTTTACTGCGCAGGAATAAGCCTCACGGGCCTTACGACAGACTTTACTTACGACGATTATCTTCATGTGATGAACACTAATTTCGGAGGCTTCTTCGCGCTTTGCAACGAGGTAATACCTTCCATGGTAAGTGCCAAGCACGGCGTCATAACGGCCGTCTCCTCCATGTGGGGCCAGACCGGTGCCTCCTGCGAGTCTATTTATGCCGCCTCGAAAGGCGCCATCGACGCATATGTGAAGTCACTTGCAAAGGAACTCGGTCCTTCGGGAATCAGAGTCAACGCCGTATCCCCCGGCGTTATAGACACGGATATGATGAGCGAATACTCTGATGAGGACAAGGAAGATTTACGTAACGAGACTCCCCTTCAAAGAATTGGAAAACCCGATGATGTCGCGAACGTCATCTACAGTCTATCGACCGAACGTTCTTCATTTATCACCGGTCAGATAATAGGAATAAACGGCGGCTTTCTTATCTGAGAGCCGCCGTTCTTATAATTACTTAACTGACTTAACTACTTCGTCGAACTTGTCTGTAATCTCTTTCTCCGGTTCAGAAGTAAGAAGTGAAACAGCAAGTACGAGAATCACATTTACAAGGAATGCAGGCAGCAGCTCGTAGATATCGAGCCATGTACCGGCAAATGCGGATCTGATGACGAACTTCCATACGAAGATCATGATACCGCCACCAATCATGCCGCTTAAGATACCCCACTTGTTCGATCTTCTCCAGAACAGAGCGAAGAGAATTGCGGGACCGAATGTGGCACCGAAGCCTGCCCATGCAAACGATACGATTCTGAATACTGATGAATCAGGGTTCATGGCGAGGAATACCGCAATCGCGGAGATTACAAGAACCATTACTCTTGCAACCCAGATAGCACTCTTCTGGCTGAGCTTAACTTTGAAGAACTCCTGAATGATGTTCTGTGTAACGGATGATGTAGCAGCAAGAAGCTGGGAGTCGGATGTTGACATCGCGGATGCGAGGATACCTGCAAGAATGACACCTCCTAAGATCGCAGGAAGGATGCCGTAAGTGGATATCTTGGATGCAATGTCGATTATGACACGCTCAGCATCAGAGTTGGTTGCATAAGAGGGAACTATTCCCTCCTTCATGAGTGTATAGCCGCACACACCGATGAGAATGGCAACGCTCATGGAAATAACTACCCAAATAGAACCGACTCTTCTTGAGATATGAAGTTTGTTCTCATCCTCGATAGCCATGAATCGAAGGATGATGTGAGGCATACCGAAGTATCCAAGACCCCATGCGAGAGTTGAAGCGATGGGAAGCGCACCGTATGAACCGACTGCTCCTGTCGTAACATCACAGCCCTTGAAGATGTCAAGGAATCCGTCAATGTTCTTAACGTTATTGAAGATGTCGTCTGCTCCGGCAGTCTTGAATGAGAAACCGAGAACTACTACAAGAGCGATCGACATGATGATGCTCTGGATGAAGTCTGTAGTAGAAGCTGCGAGGAATCCGCCGAGTATGCAGTAGAGAGCGATAACAAGTGCGCAGATGATCATTGCACTGAAGTAATCGATACCGAATATCGAGGAGAACAGCTTACCGCATCCTACAAAACCGGAAGCCGTATAAGGAACGAAGAAAACAACAATGAAGATAGCTGAGATCAAAGTGATTATCTTCTTATCATCACCGAATCTCTTCGCGAAGAAATCAGGGATGGTTACGGCACCGAGCTTATTCGTATAAACTCTGAGTCTCTTTGCTACGAACAACCAGTTAAGATATGTTCCGATAGCAAGTCCGATTGCCGTCCATGTGGCCTCTGCAAGACCTGTAATGAGAGCAAGTCCCGGAAGACCGAGAAGAAGCCATGAACTCATGTCAGAAGCCTCAGCACTCATCGCCGTTACGAGAGGTCCGAGTTTTCTGCCTCCAAGATAGAAGTCATCGGTACTCTTGTTCTTCTTGCTGAAGACAGCTCCGATGACGATCATCATAACCAAATAAAAGATTATGGTGATCAAAATACAAACACTGTTCCCTAACATAAAAACCACTCCTAATAAAAAATACTTTGAGATTTTATCAGAATAAAGAATATGCCACAAGTTTCACTCAATTTGAACATGTTACAAAATTGATAAAACATCAAAAATAATGTAAGGTATCATAATGAATACATAGGAATAAGGAGGATCGGAAGCATGAATAAGTTTTCAAGACTTACCCCCGAGATCAAAGAACTCGCCGTCATGTGCGAGAGCAACAAAATCGATTCAGAACTCTATACTAAGAACAAGGTTAACAGGGGGCTGCGCGACCTCAACGGTAAGGGCGTCCTAACCGGTCTGACACAGATTTCCGAGATAGTATCAAAGAAGATTGTTGACGGCGAGGAAGTATCCTGCGACGGCGAACTCTACTACAGAGGCATCGACGTTCATAAGATAGCTGACGGCATAACGTCAACAGGAAGACACAACGGATTTGAAGAGGTCACCTACCTCCTCCTTTTCGGTAAGCTTCCTAATGAGCGTGAGCTTCTCGATTTCATGATAATCCTTGCGAACTACAGGGATGCTCTTCCCAAGAACTTCGTAAGAGACGTAATCATGAAGGCGCCGAGCAACGACATCATGAACAATCTGCAGCGTGCCGTTCTCACACTTTATTCTTACGACCACAATGCAAACGACACATCCATCCCGAACGTACTGCGTCAGTCTCTTGAGCTGATCGCCATGTTCCCCATGCTCGCAGCTTATTCATATGCTGCCAAGATCTACTACAACGATAACAAGAGCCTGTATATCCACAGACCCAGAGCTAACCTGTCCACAGCCGAGAACATTCTTTATATGCTCCGTCCGGACAACGAGTTCTCTCCTCTTGAAGCGCAGATACTCGACCTCTCGCTCGTACTTCATGCAGAGCACGGCGGCGGTAACAACTCATCATTTACAACTCACGTTGTCACTTCATCGGGTACGGATACATATGCTGCAATCTCAGCGGCTATCTCTTCACTTAAGGGACCCAAGCACGGCGGAGCAAACATCAAGGTAATGCAGATGTTTGCAGACATCAAGAAGAACGTAAAAGACTGGGGCGATGAAGAGGAACTTACCGCTTATCTTAACAAGATCCTCCACAAGGAAGCATTCGATAATGCCGGAGTCGTTTACGGTATGGGTCATGCCGTTTATTCCATCTCCGATCCCCGTGCGATGATCTTCAAGTCCTTCGTAGAGAAGCTCTCCATCGAGAAGCATAAGACCAAGGAGTTCAAGCTCTATTCAGATGTCGAGAGAATCGCAGCGAAGCTCATCACTGAACAGCGTCACATCTACAAGGGTGTATCCGCCAATATCGATTTCTATTCGGGATTCGTTTATTCGATGCTGAATCTTCCTTTGGAGTTCTACACTCCTCTGTTCGCCATCGCAAGAATCTCCGGCTGGTCAGCGCACAGAATTGAGGAGCTTAACAATGCCGGCAAGATCATCCGTCCGGCATA
This sequence comes from uncultured Eubacteriales bacterium, assembly GCA_900314745.1. Taxonomy (GTDB): domain Bacteria; phylum Bacillota; class Clostridia; order Saccharofermentanales; family Saccharofermentanaceae; genus Saccharofermentans. The sequence continues at coordinate 7,305 of OMWK01000018.1, forward strand.
CAAGGCCGTACAGCCCAGGAAGGATTATATCCCGATGGATGAGAGGTAAATCCTCTGTAATCTTTTTACACTGAATCAAAAACAGGATTAAATGGCTATTATCGTCATTTAATCCTGTTTTTTGATTGTGATTTCAGTTCAGAAGACGGATCACATCTTCAAAAGGCCCATGGCGCCGAGTATCAGGAAGAGAACACCTGCGGCGATTCTGTACCAGCCGAAGACATTGAAGTTATGCTTTCTGATATAGGACATGAGCATCCTGATGACAAACCAGGAAACGAGGAATGCAACAACCATTCCGACTACAAGCATCGCAATCTCGGAACCTGCGACTTCCCCTTCGAACTTGACTATCTTAAGAAGGCTCGCACCGAACATTACGGGAATTGCGAGGAAGAATGTGAACTTGGCCGCTACTTCCCTGCTGATGCCGATCGCAAGTGAACCTACAATCGTGGAACCTGATCTTGATGTTCCGGGGAATACTGCAGCGATGAGCTGGAAAGCACCGATAAGCAAAGCCTGAGGATAAGTGATCTGATCGATCGTGGTTACGTGAGGATCCTTATCCTTTACCCATCTCTCAACGACAATGAAAGCAATACCGAAGAGGATGAGCATTATTGATACGCATACCCAGTTGTAGAAGAGTTCATCAAGAAGGTCATCAACAAATACACCGACTATGATCGCGGGAATACAAGCAACGAGGATCTTGAACCACATTACGAACTTATCGGCCTTTACGTAACGGCCTATTCCCTCTGGCTTCCATGGATGCTTGTTATCCTTAAGACCGAAGGGCCAGATTTCCTTCCAGTAAAGAACAACGACAGCCATTATCGCACCTAACTGAATTACTACGAGATATAGCTCGTAGAATTCCTCGGATACGTTAAGCTTAAGGAAAGAATCCAGAAGAATAAGATGTCCAGTCGAACTGACGGGAAGCCACTCTGTGATGCCTTCCACGATTCCGTAGATGATAGATACAATAAAATCAATGATCGTCATAAGTAATTCAAATATCCTTTAAGTTCTTGAAGACGGCTCTCGCAATCACTCCTACCAAGATAATATAACTCTCCGAGTTTTTCCATATCTGTCTCGAGTCTTCCGACATCATCTATGTTTCTTGAAGGAGCGAGTGTAAAGACAGTCCTGTGATTTGTAAGATAGAATAATTCATCAAGCTCGAGATTATATCTCTCGCTTCTGTGGCAAAGATTATCGCACAAAGCGGGTTTCTCGCTGTACAGGGTCCTTGTAAGAACAAGAGACACATCGGACTGGGAAGGTTCCCTGTAATCATCCGAACGCGTCTTGACGACGATGATCTTCTTATAGCCCTGAGTTATGGCCCAGTTAAAAGGGATGTTAACGCTGCATCCTCCGTCAAGATTGAAAGTTCCCTCCACTTCCACGGGTGTGGACACATAAGGAAGCGAAGCTGATGCCTTGACCGCAGCCTTAAGGTCAGAACAGTTGGACTTCTCCCAGTAATGAGGTCTTCCGGTATCGACATCTGTCGTAACCACAACAAAACGGCGCTTCTTAACGGCTTCGTAATCCAGCGGATCCACGCCGTCAAGTTCTCCGAAGATAAAGTCAAAGCCGATAATACCGTGCTCGGTAAATATCGGCTTCAAACCTACGTAATTATCATCATGACGGTACTTAAGGTTGATCCTCGCAGATCTTCCTATCTGGCCTGCAGCATAATTAATACCGTTAAGAGCTCCGGCGGATACCCCGACGACACAGTTCATGTTGATATCGTTCTCCATCAGAACATCGAGAACGCCGGAGACATAAAGTCCCCTGAATGCGCCTCCTTCAAGAACGATACAACCTTCCGTTATCTCATCAGAACAATAGCCTCTGGGAAGTGAATCCCAGCCGGAATAAACTTTGGTATCCAAGGATTATCTTATCCTCTGACCCTCTTCGAAGATTGCACCCGGAGCACTGGGAATAAGATCGTCATTGGTCTTGCCGTACTCGCTTCCGCCGCTGGTGCAGAAGGGCTTGATGGTCTTGCCCGTAAAGTCAGCACTCTCAAGGAATGTATTGATGATCCTGGGAGCTGTTCCCCACCAGAGCGGGAAGCCGAGGTAAATCTCATCGTACTTATCAATATCTTCGCATGTCTTGGCCATAGGCACACGGCACTTCTTGTCAGCCATCTCGACGTTGCTTCTGCTGTCTCTGTCCTGCCAGTCGAGATCGGCACCTGTGTAAGGTACTTCAGGTCTGATAACAAAAAGGTCAGCACCCTCTCTCTTAGCTATCTCTTCAGCTTTCTTGGCAGTTACGCCCGATGTAGTGAAATATGCTACAAGCTTCATATAGGCCTCCACAAAGATAAAATTATTTATTGATTATAGCATAATTAATGACTGTATCAGTTATTCTTGAACACAAATACAACAGAATCTTCAACGCCTTCGGGAGCACCTGAGAATGTGTTATAAGTTGCGGCATAACTTCTAAGCTCCTCGACTCTGTCGGATACGGGTGTTACGTTGCTTAGAATGTCCGTGATCTTATCCACAGCCTGCTCGTTGAACTCATTAAGGCCGTCATCAAGCTGTCCTGCACCTTCAAGCAATGCAGCTGTGCCTGAAGACAATTCACCTGTTCCTTCTGCAAGCCTGTCAGCACCGGCAGACAATGTTGAAGCACCCTGTGAGAGAGCATCTGCCCCGCTCGAAAGCGAATTCGCACCATTCGACAGACTGCCTGCGCCATTAGCAAGAGTATTGGCTCCCGATGCCAGAGCGGAAGCTCCGCTGTTAACCTGTGAAATGCCGTCCGACAGTGAAGCAGAGCCCGTAACAAGCTGGGATGTTCCGTTGCATAATGAAGAAGCACCGGAAGCAAGGGAATTAATGCCGTCAGCAAGTGTTGCCGCACTTCCGTTCAGCGTATTAAGTCCGCCTGACAAAGCAGCAGCTCCGCCCGACAGCTGTGAAGCACCGGCCTGAATGCTTGCTACGGCATTTGATACCTCTCCGAACTTGCCGCCAAGTGCATTAATGCCGGAATTGATTCCCGCATAACCTGCATTAAGAGAAGATACCGCAGATCTTACCTGACCCATCTGACCTGCCATTGTTGAATAAGCGGTAACAAGAGCATTAAGACTCTCGCCGTATGCGGCGGCTGCCTCCGGGTCCTCAATATTAGCGGAATAAGCTAACAGATAAGATATCGCATTCTGCAATGCCTCAGCCTGTTCAGGACTCATCGAAGCACTCATAGCTGTATCAAGATTTGAAAGACTGCTTGCAAATTCTGAAGAACCCGCGATAAGAGCTGCAATCTCGGACTGTGACTCAGTTGAAGTCAACTGGCCGTAAAGGGCATCAACTCCGGAGCTTAAGGCTGCTGCGCCTGACGAGAGTGAAGCTGCACCGTTATTAAGATCTGACACACCGCTTTGAAGTGCAGGGATATTGGACTGCACCTGCGTAAGACCGTTGCTCAAAGCAACTGCGCCGTTATTGACCTGTGAGATTCCGTTCTGAAGCGCGGAAGCACCGTTAACGAGCTGAGATGTACCATTGCTCAAAGTGTTAGCTCCACCGGCGAGTGTGTTGGCGCCGTTAAGAAGATCGGACGCTCCTCCCGCGAGAGTCGATGCTCCGCCTGCAAGTGTCGAAGCTCCGTTCGCAAGTGTTGATGCACCGTCAGCAAGTTCCAGCGCACCGTCGTTAAGAGATGCGGCACCGTCATTCAGATCGGATACACCGTCGTACAGCGCCTCCGAGCCATCGAGTATGCTGTTCATACCTTCGCTCATTGCATCCATGTCTTCGTCAATCGAAGAAGTATCGACAGACTCACCTACTTCATCAAGATTCAGGACGGAAGCTACTGTCAGAGCAGTGAGCTCGCCGCAGTCCTCTACGTCACATTCGATTGTGAATTCATCCGGAACGCTTATGCTGTCGAGCTCCTCCGATAGTTCTTCATCATCGATCTCGATCGAATCAAGGTCAAGGCTCTCATAAAGCCCAGGGAATCCGATTCCTATTACATATGTGCGATCCCCGTCATTAACTGCCTGACCGTCAGTAACTTCAATGTTGCTGAATTCGGTATTATCGAGAAGCATGCCTGTAGTCATAACAAACGGCATGTATATTGTGTGATCCTCACCATTCTCGTCTTCAATGGTCTCTGACATATTATTTGAATAAGACACCGTGATAACCAGATGTCCGCTTCTTCCCTGAAGATCCTCTTCACTGATATCGACACCATCAAGGTTATATGTAACATTGACGTCAACAGGAAGACTCTCATTCGATATACCCCGGTAGTAAACATCCTGACCGTTGGCATTCCATGTAAGCTGTCCGTTATCGTCAGACTCAAGTGAAGCATCACCCTTAACAACCTCGATGGACGAGAGATTTGATATGTCATTCAAAGAAGCACTTCCGTCCGGGTTACGAAGCCATGAACTTACATATGTGGTCCTCTCCCCGTTGCCGTCGGTTATTACATAGACCGTCTCATTCTTCCCTGAATCAGAACTGTGGTAAGAAGAAGCGATCTGTTCCGCCTCATGTATCTCACCTGCGAGGACTTTATCCTCGTGATTCCTGTATATCATTGTTCCGCCTATGGCACCTGCAGCCACTGCGGCTGTTGTAACTGAAGCTATTACCTTTTTTGCTTTACCGGTATTCATACTATTACCTCCCTTATGAAACTGAAGCAGCAGGATTGCCTGCCTTGTTATGCCTGTGATGATTCTTCTCTATGCATCCTCTCATGCCAACCGTCGTCCTAATGATCACGCCGTCAAATATGAGCAAAAGCGACGGAAGGAGCGTCAGGACAATTACCATCGAGAGCAGAGCACCTCGTGACAGCAGAAGACATATCGAACTTATAAGGTCAATATCCGAGTAGACCGCAACACCGATGGTTGCAGCAAAGAACCCGAGAGCCGAAGAGAACACCGAAGCCACCGAGGTCTTCACTGCAGTTGCAACGGCTGCCTTTCTGGAGCTGCCTGCTATCCTCTCCGTCTTATAACGGTTCGTAAGAAGTATCGCGTAATCTATGGTCGCACCGAGCTGTATTGTACCCACGCAGATGGATGCTATAAAAGGCAGTGTCGAGCCCGTGTAGTACGAGATGGACATGTTGATGTAGATTGCAAGCTCAACTACCGATACCAGTATCAGCGGGAGCGTCGCCGACTTAAGCACGAGCAGTATGAGTATGAATATCGCTGCTATGCTAACGAGGCTTACTACCTTGAAGTCATGATCCGTGATCTCGATAAGATCCTTTGTTGCAGGGGCTTCACCTACAAGCATCGACTCGGGATCATATCTTTTGATAATCGACGATATCTGCGCGCACTGCTGATTGATCTCATCCGTTGCGACCTGATATGCGGATGACACAAGGATGAGCTTGTATCTGTCGCTCTCAAGCTTGCTTCTTACCTCCCCGGGGATCATGTCGGAAGGAACCAGGGGACCTACGACTGAATCGAGACCGACGGCGAAGTTAACACCTTCAACATCGGAAAGCTCTTCTATCATCTGCTCTGTCTGCCTTGAAGACATACCGGAATCAACGAGCACCATCGACACCGAAGATACCTCATAGTTATTCTCCAAAGCCTCGTTGGCCTGCACGGATTCAAGGCTCTGCGGCAGGCTCGAGTCGAGTTTATAGTAAACATTAATGCGGTTGTATCCATACACTGCAGGTATCCACAGCAGCAGAAGAAGCACTGCAGTAACAACATAAGTCTTATCAAGAGACTTCGAAAGGAAGCTGCCTGAGAACGTCAAAGCCTTATGGTGTGTCTTTGTTATCGCCTTATCACAAAGAAGTATCAGTGAAGGCAGAACAGTGACGCAGCAGATGACACCGAGAACAACGCCCTTCGCCATGACTACACCCATATCAAGGCCCAGGGTAAATGTCATGAAGCACATGGCTAGGAAGCCCGCTATAGTCGTAAGCGAGGAACCCGTTACTGAAGTGATCGTGGCTGCGATCGCATTTGCCATTGCCTCGTTATTGTCGGAATAATGAGTCTTCTGCTCCATATAGCTGTTATAGAGGAAGATCGAGTAATCCATCGTAACGGCGAGCTGCAGAATTGCAACGAGTGCCATTGTTATGAAGGATATCTCTCCCTTGAACACGTTTGTTCCGAGGTTATAAATGATCGATATTCCAATATCTACAAGGAAGATGACCGGTACAAGGAACGAGTCAGTCATGAGGAACAGAACCACAAGAGCAAGAGCCACTGCGATAACCGTGTATATAGGAGTCTGCTCCATGACAAGATTCTTCGTATCGGTAACAACAGCGGCCATACTCGACAGAAGACATCTTCTTCCAGCTATACCCCTGATAGTCTCGATGGCATCCATTGTCTCATCCGCGGAACTTGTCGTATCGAAGAAGATGAACATCAGGCAGCCCTGTCCGTCTCTTGATTCGAAGACATTACGGATTGAATCAGGCATCATCTCGATCGGTACCTGACCTTCAGTAATAGAATCGTAGTTGATTACATCCGCGACATGATCTACCTCAATGATCTCATTACGAAGATCTATCTGTTCCTTAGATGTAAGGCCGTCGCAGACAAAGATGCCGTAAGCACCCTTGCCGAAATCATTGAGCAGGACATCCTGTCCCTGCATGGTCTCTATGTCATCAGGTAGATAATAAAGGATATCGTAATTAATCCTTGTATTAAGGAACCCTATGACAGAGGGAATCAGGAGAACAAGAGCAAGAACGAGAATCACATAACGCATCCTTACTATTCCCTTTCCAAACCTGATCATTGTTATAATCACCCCTTTTGTATTTTTGACCGCCGGTCACTTTTATTCTGATTCTACTACTTTTTGACCACCAGTCAATAATTTTGGAGTAAATTCTTGACCGTTAGTCATAATTTGTGTAAACTCACAAAAAATACTGTTAGGGGAAGTATTTTATGGGCAAAGCTGAGGATAACAAGCGGGCAAAACGCAATTCATTACTGCAAAGATCATATGATCTGTTCACTACCAAAGGCATATCGGACACATCCATATCCGACATCGCTTCGAGCGCCGGAGTTGCGAAGGGAACCTTCTACTTCTACTTCAAAGACAAGCAGGATATCATCGACCATCTTATAGCGCGTAAATCCGAGACTATCCTTCTCAATGCGGTCAATAATCTCGAGGATCGAAGAAATGCGGACCCCGGGATGTCCACGGTCGACATGATAATCACTATAGCTGACTCCATAGTCACAGACCTGTCCAAAGACCCGAAGCTCGTAAAGTTTCTTAACAGGAATCTTAATTACGGCTTCTACCACAAGGCCGTAACAGATGATACATTCATCACGACGGTTAACGTGCACGACGAATACGAGGAGATACTTCACGCCAACGGAGCCCGATGGAAGGATGAGCACCTGATGCTCTATACAATCATAGAATTCATAAGCTCTACAGTTCACACGATTATTCTCGAGAAGCAGCCCTGTGACCTCGACTATTACAAGCCTTACATGTTCGAATCAGTAAGGAAGATCTGCAAGGTATTTGAACTTGGATAAAGTCATTACTGGTACACAAGCAAAGAAAGCAGATACTTATGCGATAGAGACGATGGGCATACCGTCGCTCACGCTTATGGAGACCGCATCCTCCAAGGTCGCGGATTACATCATAAGAAACTTCCCAACCTCCCCCGTTACCATCGTATGCGGCACCGGCAACAACGGAGCTGACGGCGTATGCATAGGAAAGCTTCTTCTAAGTGACAGGAAATTTATAGGACAGACCGAAGTATTCATCACCGGAAACCTCGAGCATGCGACATGGGAATTCCTGCACCAGCTTTCAGAATACAGGCGTTTGGGCGGCACTTTCACAATCTGCCGCGAGCACACTTCAATACCCGAAGGCGGTGTTCTCGTTGATGCGGTATTCGGCATTGGGCTTCAGACAAGGCTCCGTGAGGACAAGGCAGAGCTTCTGAAGAACCTTGACTTACAGAAACACAAGCATGTAATAGCTGTGGATATCCCTTCCGGAATCAATTCTGATACCGGTGAACTCACGGGAGCCGGGATCCACGCAGATACGACTATAACATTCGGAATGAATAAGACCGGACTTATACAGGGCGACGGCAAAGAATACGCCGGCGAGATAATAGTCGAAGATATCGGAATCCCCGGTGAAGCTTATGATCACGTACTTTCCTGATTATTACAAAGACTTTCACTGCGTTGCTGACAAGTGCCGCCATACCTGCTGCGCGGGCTGGGAGATTGACGTCGACGATGACGCTCTTGAGCGCTTCTTAAGCGACCCTTCTATTGCACCTCACATAAGCGGCAATTCGATAACACTCGACAGCAGCGAGCGCTGTCCTTTTCTTCGTGAAGACGGTCTTTGCAAGATGATACTTGAGCACGGCGAAGACTTTCTGTGTGACATCTGCACGGAGCATCCGAGGTTCTACAATGAGTACGAGGACTGCACCGAAGGAGGCATCGGGCTTGTCTGCGAGGAAGCCTGCCGTCTCATCATAGAGAAACAGGAAGACTTCTGCCTAATCCCTCCTAAGCCTCTTCCCTCTTCCATAAAGACAGTCTTCGACACAACGAAAAGCCTGTCTTCAAGATTACATATACTCAAGAACGAGGTCTCTGCCTCTTTGACACGGGCTTCTTTCATAAGCACCCTTGAAGTCCTTGATCCCAAATGGACCGATCTCATCAACGGGATAATCAAGGATCCGCCCTCTTATTCCGAAGAAGAAGAGGTGATTGACCGCAACGCCAGAAGATTCTCTAACTTCTGCGCATATCTTCTTTACCGCTACCCAGAAGAATCAGGATTCGCAGTCGAATCCACTTATCTTCTCGCCGATCTTCTGATCAGAGGAACAGACATTCTGGAAGCCGCCAGAATGTTCTCCGGAGAGATAGAATACTCCGACATAAACATAGAGAATGCTATAGATTTCTTCGCCTCTGTCTGATCTTATCTGTATGTATACGGATAGTCGCCTCTTGTGACTCCGTAAGAATTACAGATACCGGTAAACTCAGCCGACTCTCCGAAGCCGTGGATTATGCATCCGTAATCGTTGCCTCTCTCAAGGAAAGCTACCCAGTATGCGATCCCTGCGGCATCAGGCTCTCTGTTGAGATATACGGTATAGGCTCTTCTTACGAAATCTTCATTGCTAAGATGCATATCGCGAAGCTCGTTCGAGAATACAAATCCTGCGGATACGTCTACAGCGGACATGCCGTTCAGGATCTTGTTGACCCAGTACTGGCGTCCCGCATCATCTGCTGATCTTCCCAGGAACTCTGCATACAGTCTGTCGACAAAAGCGCTTATCTGCTCGATATTGGCACCCGAAGGAGCTGCTGAAGAACCTGAAGTACCGGTGATGCCGAGGGCTGCAGCATTGACCCACATGCAGGGTCTGACGCCCACGAGAGCACCCGTCGGAGACTCGACGCCGTCAAGTCTGATCGAACCCGTATAGTTAACGTATGCCGTGCTGTACGAGAACATACCGGGTGTTCTTAACCACCAGTATGTATTGCCTGTCGTAGGATCACTTTGTGCAGAACCATTTCGAGCGGCACCGACGCCGGCAAGAGCCGCGTTCGAAGCCACAGCCGTTCTTTGCTGGTCATTCGAGAAGTACTGCTGTGCCTCCTCGACGCTCAATACAAACACTCTGTCCGTTACAGCGCCGCCGTTGGCACCCGGAGTACCGAAGCGGGAGTTCGGAGAAGTCGATATGCTTGTGGGAATGATGATACTCTGATCAACGGGAAGGCTTCCGAGGAACGCGCCGTTAAGCCATGAGCGAAGAGAACTACCCTCCCAGCCCGTATTCATGCTTCCTCTGCCCGAGTAATTACCGGAGAACATCTTAAAAGCTATAACTTCATGCGTGATGAGAAGCGCATTGCCGTTAGATACTGCGAGCACATCCCATGTGTAGCCGCCGAAGCTGACCGTGCTTCTTGAAGGCTGGATATTAGCTCCGGCAGAACCGAATGTGATGCCCCTCCAGTAAGGATATGTGACTACTTTGTTGTAACCGGAATCAGCTGCGAGTGCATTCCAGTTAGCCTGTGTGCTGCCGTAGTGGATATTGCGAAGACCGCCCATCTCGTTAAAGGCATTGGAGCCGATGTAGGTGACTCCGGCGCCTATCGTGAGATCCATAACAGAACCACACGCATTGAAGGCACGTTCGCCGATAACACCCTGGTTAACAACGATGTTTGAAGATAAAGGTGCGCCGTTAAACGCACGCTCACCGATATAAGACACTCCTGCAGGGATCGCAGTGTGCATTCTTGCACATGAAGCAAAAGCAAAGCTTCCGATGGTGGTAAGCGAATTAGGCAAGGAAGCGGTGGTGATATTCTGGCAGTTATTAAATGCATACTCACCAATAGTCGTGCAGCCTTCCGGAATCGTAACCGATGTCAGTGAGAAGCAATGTTCAAAGGCGTAATCACCAACCTTCGTTACTCCGCCCGGAATCGTAAGATTCGTAACCAGGGCGCCGTTAAGATAAAGATTATGAGCATACTCGAGGGGGCTTGCCTTATTGCCGCCGAAGTATATCCTGCACCATGCCGCCACATCACTGATATAGACTCCGTTAAGTCCGTTGCAGCTCTCGAAAGCACTGATGCCGACAGCCGTGACGCCGGGTCCGATAGTTACAGTGCGCATGCCGCTGCATCTTATAAAAGCAGCCTCTCCGATGACACCGTTAGGGATTGCCACGCTTCCGAGCGCCGTGTCATCTGCAAAAGCCGCAAAACCAATCCTCTGGACAGAACCTGGGATGGAGACGGAAGTCAATGCGTTACACCCCCAGAATGCGCCCGCACCGATCGAGGTTACGCCTTCATTGATGACTATGGATGTAATGGAGGGCTTAAGATGGAACCACGGCTGAGCAAGCTCATTGCCTGACTCAGGGCCATGCAGATGTTCAGGATAGTCGTACATATCACCGGAACCGGAGATGGTAAGAACGCCCCCGCTGAAACTCCATGAGAGACCGGGACCGCAGTTACCGCTCTCAGCACGCACGATCCCCGCAGGGAGCATAATAAACAGCACCGAGACAGCTATTGCTAACGATACAAACTTAACAGTTGCGGAAGATAATCTGCGTACAGTATTCATATAAACGCCTCCAAAGCACTATTAAAGCTTCAATAAGACGATTATAAGATACTGTGTTTACTTATATCTTGGCTTAATGATTAATAATTTGAAAACTACTCTTAAGTCTGGAATACATCTCCATGCACATTCTTCCGTTATGATAGGGACACTTCCATTCGTGAACAAGGGCCTGCCCTTCTGTTTTACTTACATCTTCGTAAATATTCTCTATCCACTCACCGTGTTCTCCGACAACATTATCACGTATGTAATTCCAGATCATATCTGATGCCTCAAGATAATCCTCATCACCCGTCAGCTCATATGCATTCATAAAACCTGTAACTGCTTCAGCCTGAACCCACCAGACCTTCTTGCTGTCGACCACGCCGTTCTCACATTCATTGTTCATTGCGTGATCCTGCTCATCGATACCATGTTCAAGAGCGCCTTCCGCAAGTCCGGTTATTACCGGCATCATTTCATCTTTGATATTCCTGTCCTTAAGAACGTCACAGGCCCTGCTTATGAGCCACGAAGCCTCAATATCATGTCCATACGACTCGAGATCAATTATCGAATTGTAATCCATATCAAAGAACACTTTGCATATCTTACGCTGAGGATCATAGACATGTGTCTTAAAAAGTTTAAGTATCTCCAGAACGGAAGCTTCTACATCAGAGAAATATTCGGCTTCCAGAAGTTCAGTGTAGCTTTCAAGAAGATGAAGCAAGGTATTCATGGTCCTGTCCGCCATTACACCGTTCTCAGACAGTTTGTCATTCTCACAAAGCGAGAAGTCGCGTCCAAAAGCTTCAAGATACCCTTCGCTGTCCCTGCACTTGCTCTCGATGAGTTCATAAAGGCTGCAGGCGAGGTCTAGCGCTTCAGCATCACCACTTGCCCGGTAATAAGCACTTAATGCATACAGGGCGAAGGACTGGCAGTAGGTGTGCTTCATGTCCTCACAGGGGGTGCCGTCAGCATTTACCGACCAGAACATCCCGCCGTACTCATGATCCAGACAGAAGTCTCTCAAGAAACGGTAGGCATGATCTGCACAGGACAGAACCTCATAATCCTTACGAAGCATGTATGCTGACGAGAAGAACCACAGGATCCTGCTTTGCAGTATTACTCCCTTGGGGCTTTTCTTATCAGGAAGGCCGTTCTCGTCAGCGAATCCAAAGAAACCGCCGTTCTCATCGTCTCTCAAGTTCATCCAGAACGGAATAAGATCATTGTATAAATGCCCGGAAAACTCTGTCATGTTCATATGGGAACACCTCCTGATAAACCCTGAATTGCCTAAACCTTATATATTCAAGTTATCGCACCAAGGGAGTTCCCTATCTATTAGAAACAACTTATAATATTGTACAAACCTATTATCAGGAGGATATCATGCAGTTATTCGAATACATCGACATGCTCAATCAGCCTTACGACATCTTCCGGACAGGTGACGTTAATTCGCCTATGCACTGGCACTACTACAGCGAGATAATATACGTAGACAAAGGTTCTGTTAATGTTAAGTGCAATGACAGCATCTTCACCCTTAACGAAGGAGACCTATGTTACTTCTACCCCCTGCAGCTTCACGAGATCACAAGAGCGGACACAAATGACGTCTGCCACTCGGTAATCAAGTTTGACATACATTCAATAAACATACCTTCGGCGCACCTGCCCCGTATGTTCGATTATTTTGTCAGAAGAACACACGATGACGACTTCTGCATCATTGTAAGAAAAGCTTCCTCTTCTTACAGCACCATTAAGCAGACCGTAGCATCAATCATCGACGAATACAGTAATGAGAATGAATTCTATATGCTTAGCGTTCAGTCACTCATACAGAATCTGCTAATCAGCATTGCAAGGAGCATCGATAAGAAGCGTCAACCTGCTCCCAAGAAGCACAAGGACGAGGAATTCTCATTCTTCCATATTCTCGAATACATAGACACACATTCCAACGAGCCTCTGGAAGTACAGGAACTCGCCGGAATGTGCCATATGAGTTATTCGAATTTTGCAAAATTATTCCGCGAACAATACGGCCGTTCCTGCAAAGAGTACATCAGCTACATACGCCTTAACAAAGCGCAGGAACTTCTTCTCAACTCCGAATATGACCTGAATTACATTGCCATGGAAACAGGCTTCTATGACTGCAGCCACTTCATCCGCACCTACAAGAAATGGAAAGGGATCACACCCGAGCAGGAACGGAAGAAGTTTCAGGGATAATTAATGCATAAAAAAGAACCCTTATAAAAGGGTTCCTCATGGTGGATGCTACAGGACTCGAACCTGTGACCCCCTGCACGTCAAGCAGGTACTCTAGCCAGCTGAGCTAAGCATCCTCAGCCCGAAGATATTATCATTTATCCGTCTTTATTACAAGTTATATTCTCTGTGAATCCGAAGGGCCGTCATCTTCCTGAAGAGTATTCCGCCCTTAAGATCACTGACACACGGGTTATCACGTTCTCAGGATTCGGGTATTCCTTCAGTAAATGCATACCTATGGACTCGGCAGTCTTGTATGAGCCGATATTTGTATATTTGCAATAAGAATACAGTGCAGGATAGTCTGTGTTGGCAAAGGCATAAGGATAATGCTGCATGATCTCCGGGTCCGCCAGCACCTTGTACAACGCATCAAAATCATCGTGATTCATCTCGCGAAGATATAGTCTCTTTGTCTCAATTATGCACTCGTGCACTATCACCTGCTCAAGCTGATCAAGATTAATAAGTCAATCTGTTATGTTATATCCTTTCTTTTATCCTTAATATGCTCTTTTGCAACTTCATCTATCTTACCTGTAATTATGCGGTTCACCGCCTTATATGTCGGTATATCACCAATATCGAACTCGAGATTCTCAGATTCGCAGTACTCTCGGATCGCAGCACCGAATATCACATCCAACTTACTGCTGAGTTCTTCAAGCGCCTTCTGTAGATCAGGAGTTTTTGTATCCACGATACTTTGGAATTTTGCGGGATTTGCTTTTACGCTTTCTTCAATAGTCATATTATGTAGTCCTTTCTTAAGTTTTACTATCCTTTTTCAGTTTACATAAGAATTTATTATTCCTTATTAACCGTATATTAATAATCGGTTAATGATAAGAAATCCCGTAGATCGCGGTACTGTCTGGAAGTGAAAAACCGTTTCCCATAAATATGCAGATAGCTTTGACACATACCCCGGGTAGGTATATTATAAGCATAGACTTATACCCCCTCAGGGTATGTATGCGAGGTGACAAGATGGCCAGTAAAAACACGTGTCCGCATTGCAATCACAAAGACAGATCCGACGATGAGATCAAGGACCTCATCACGCGTCTTAACAGAATCGAGGGTCAGATCAGAGGCATTCATAAGATGGTGGACGAAGGCGCTTACTGCGTTGATATCTTAACGCAGGTCAATGCAGCGAGATGCTCGCTCAACTCCTTTTCGAAGGTGCTGCTCGGAAGCCACATCAAGTCGTGCGTGAAAGACGACGTCAGAAACGGCTCTGAGGAGAAGATAGACGAACTCGTAGAGCTTCTGCAGAAGATGATGAAATAAATTATGGCAAAGTATGATGTAACAGGAATGAGCTGCGCCGCATGTCAGGCGCATGTCGAAAAGGCGGTAAACAATGTCCCCGGCGTTGAATCATGTGCTGTCTCCCTACTGACCAACTCCATGACAGTTGAAGGCAGTGCTTCACCCGAGAGCATAATAAAAGCTGTTGAAAGTGCAGGCTATGGTGCTTCCCAATCGGGAGCTGACAAAACTGATAAGCATACCTCGTTGGAGAACAAGGAAATTCCGGTACTTAGAAGAAGGCTCATTATATCCGCAGTTTTCCTTGCCGTACTCATGTACTTTTCCATGGGAGTACACATGTGGAACTGGCCTGCCCCGTCCATGTTAAGACACAATATCATCGCCATCGGAATAATCGAGATGCTCATCGCAGGCATCGTCATGACGATCAATCAGAAGTTCTTCATAAGCGGCACAAAGGCTGTCATTCACGGCGCGCCCAATATGGATACACTTGTTGCGATGGGCTCAGGCGTATCGTTCCTTTACAGCGTATACGCACTGATAAAGATGAGCGTTCCCGCAGATACGGCCGTCACAGAACACCTCTACTTTGAGTCAGCTGCGATGATAGTCACGCTGATAACTATAGGCAAATTTCTCGAGGCAATCTCAAAGGGACGCACTACCAATGCTCTTAAGTCGCTAATGGAATTAGCTCCGCAGAGCGCAGCCGTAATTAGAAACAACAATGAGATTATCGTCCCCATAGAAGAAGTCTTAGTCGGAGACGTCTTTATCGTTAAGCCCGGCGACAAGATACCCGTGGACGGCGTCGTTCTTGAAGGCATAAGTGCAGTCAACGAATCCGCATTGACAGGCGAGTCCGTTCCCGTCGATAAGACTGAAGGCGATAAGGTATCGGCAGCTACCATCAATACATCAGGCTTCCTTAAGTGCCGCGCAGAAAGAGTCGGCGAGGACACCACCCTCTCCCAGATAATAAAAATGGTCAGCGACTCCGCCGCTACAAAGGCTCCGATCGCAAGGCTGGCCGATAAAGTATCGGGCATATTTGTACCGGCAGTCTTAGGTATTGCAGTGATCGTATGTATCATATGGCTTCTGATGGGTTCCGGATTGACGTTTGCCTTGATGCGCGGAATCACAGTGCTTGTAGTAAGCTGTCCCTGTGCATTGGGGCTCGCCACACCCGTTGCCATAATGGCGGGCAACGGTCTCGGGGCGAAGAACGGCATTCTGTTTAAGACTTCAGAAGCGTTGGAACAAACCGGCAGGACTTCGATCGTTGCACTGGATAAGACCGGCACCATAACGAGAGGCGAACCTTCAGTTACAGACGTCCTCCCCGCTTCGGGAATAAATGAGGATGAACTTATACGGATCGCTGCAAGCCTCGAAAGCAAATCAGAGCATCCGCTAGCCAGAGCCATAGTATCGTACGCGGAAGGAACAGATGAATGCACTGAATTTACGGCTATACCGGGCAAGGGACTTACAGGCATTGTTAACGGCAAAAAAGCCTATGGCGGTAACAAGGATTATATTATTAAGCAGGTTATTGTTCCCGATGATGCCGTTAATGAGTCAGTCAGGCTCTCAGGCGAAGGCAAGACTCCTCTGTTCTTCTCCTATGACGGAAAGTTCATTGGAATAATCGTCGTAGCGGATACTATTAAGGAAGAAGCTTCAAAAGCTATAGAAGAGCTTCACAATATGGGCATCAAGACAGTAATGCTTACGGGAGACAATGAAAGAACCGCCAAAGCAATCGCTTCCAAGGCCGGTGTTGATCAGGTAATCGCCGGAGTTCTGCCCGAGGGCAAAAACAAAGTAATAAATGAACTGAAAGAATACGGTAAAGTCACGATGGTCGGAGACGGCATAAATGATGCTCCTGCCCTCACCGGTGCCGATATCGGAATAGCCATAGGAGCAGGAACCGATGTTGCTATCGATGCCGCAGATGTCGTTCTCGTCAATTCAAAGCTTACGGACGTACCCGCTGCGATCAGGCTCTCGAGAAGGACAGTGACGATAATTCACGAGAATCTGTTCTGGGCTTTTATCTATAACATCCTGCTCATCCCCATAGCCGCAGGAGCACTCACCGGTCTCGGCATCACCATGAGCCCCGTCTTAG
Source organism: uncultured Eubacteriales bacterium (assembly GCA_900314745.1). Taxonomy (GTDB): domain Bacteria; phylum Bacillota; class Clostridia; order Saccharofermentanales; family Saccharofermentanaceae; genus Saccharofermentans. Next base: position 24,258 of record OMWK01000018.1, read on the forward strand.
GTGCCGCAGCCATGAGCATCTCGAGTTTCACGGTCTGCATGAATGCCCTGAGGATTAACCTTTTCGATGTGTCAAATCCAAAGCACGACAGAAGCATAAGAAACCAAGCGGAGATACCGCAGGAAATAACAGGAGGAACAGACAAAATGGCAACAACCAAGACAATCAGCATCGAAGGTATGATGTGCACACACTGCGAGAAGTCGGTCAGAAACGCGCTCATGGACATCCCCGGAGTAATTAAGGCTGAAGTATCACACGAGAATGGTACAGCAGTAGTTGAACTCGACGGAGACGTTACGGACGAGATGCTCACAAAGGCTGTAACCGACAAGGATTACACTGTTAAGGGAATATCCTGATTACTTGGAGATCTCAATCACCATGAACTCACCCGGTTGCAGAAGCTGGCGCTGACCGAAGTGATTGAGATCTCTTTCTATCAGAAGCTCACCGGTAAAGGAATATCGCCTGTAGTACCCTTCTGATGTATCGTAAGAATCACTTATGTATGTAAACTGCTGCAGCGAATCGGAATAATTCGCGACAATAAGGTAGATTCCGGTAGGACTGTCCACAAGCATGGTCTCGCAGCAGCTGTTGAATCTCTCGGCAGTATAGTCAGACGAGGTGTCGAGAGGATCCAAAACTTCACAGTACAGCACCTCTCCTCCCATCAACGCACGAAGCAAGCCTATAATGCGGCACACCTCCATGTCGGAATCGATCATGATGATATCCGAGTACTCAGATTCGGTCCGAAGAAGTGCCGCCACAGTCTCGGCAAACAGATACCTGTCACCGCCATAGGCTGCGCTGATCCTCAAAGACGAAACAAACTCACCGCCGTCAGTACCGCGCGATGCGGCCCTGGGGGCGCTGCTGATAGCTTCCTCTATCGAACGGTCGACGGAATCAAGGAAAGGCAGCATATTGCCATTCTCGTCCGTGCACTCGTTGATAAACATAGTCGAAGCATGTCTGTCGGCATCTGAGAGCATTGCCCCTCCCTCATAATTCATGCCGTCTATGAATACGATCTTATCCTTGATGCCGATATAGAACTCAGACTTCTCAAAAAGGCTGATGACATAGTTTACGTAAGATCCGCGCTGGTAGTCCGTCGGGAAGATACCATCGCTGTCCCCTATCTCGATATAGATCGTGTCGAACTGCCTGTTCCACGGCAGTGCAGTTCCGTTATCGATACGGATCTTGCCCATGGGATTTGATACAGAGCCGCATATGTAGCCCATTAGCTCGTTAACGTCATCCTGTGTAAGAGCGGAGCCGAGAACGATCCATGGCGCAGCACCTGAATCCTTGCACATGATCATCTCCCTCTCAAGAGACTCGGCACAGACACCGTAGTATGTCTCCTCACAGAACCCGTTGCTTCCGGGAACGGTTGAAGAGAATCTCAGCGCCACAGGAGCGCTTCCCGTGATGAACTCGTTGAATTCTGGAGGGACAGAATTGATATCGTATCTGTCTAATCCCACATAGATATTACTGATGTTAAGTACTGCACTGCCCTCGTATGACACATTGAATCTTAAAGACTCGTCGGAGAGCATGGATTCGGTAACGGCAAACACATACGAGAAGGACTTCATCTGATCCGTTACATCCGTCACTAAGTTACCGTGTGATCCGAATGTATCTCCCTGCAGCCACACATTAACCGGAACGTCTTCCGTATCCGACGACATCGTTATCTCTATCCTGTAGAAGAGATTCTGCTCGAAAAGCTCATTAGAAGGTGCTTCCAGCACCCTTGAGATGGCGTGCATCCCGTCGCCTGTACCTATCACGCTTACTCCGTCAGCAGATGACAGGAGTTCTGTATCCCCGTAAAGATCCCATGCATCCGTATCTATTGAAGCGCTCTTGATAATGCAGATATCGCCTTCGAGCACCAGATCATCAGCAATGGGAACATCTACCTCGACAGCCGATCTTAAAGATGATTCATAGAGAGTATTGCCGCTTCTTATGATGTATCTTTGATCTCCGAACATCATGACATCATCAACGCTGATGCCGGTAAGATTAAGAGACTCCGGAGAACCTTCAGCCATGGAGACATAATAGGACTGGTGATCCGTAGTTACCGCAATGACGCAGTGGTTGCCTGAAGGGCATATCTCAACCGGCTCAACGGAAGATATGTCAACGGAATCCGTCAGAGGTTCATAGTCCGACATATCGATCCTAATGAGTGTTCCATATGAAGTCAGAGCGTAGGCCGTCGTATCTTCAGTTACAAGGTCAATGATCCTGTCCCCTTCACGGATAAGATCATCTGCTTCTTCAAGCCTGCTCATAAAAAGCCCGTTGCGGCTCACGTAGACAGCATCCTCAGAGCAGGCGACCATAAACCCGTCTCCGGTTACAACCTTGCTCAATTCCATCTGTCCTATGACGGTACTGCCGCCGGACTGAACGTTTACGATGCTTCCATCAGTAAGGAAAACATAAACACTTCCGTTAATCACAGAAATATAACGAGCCGTTGTTCCCCCGTAAACCTCACATGAACCGTAGAAAGTAAACAGTCCCGAATCAGCAGATACATAGACCTGTCCGTTATCTGTCAAAGCATAGATATTGATGCCCTCAGTACACATATCGGTATACGTCATGCCGGCTGACTCATCTCTCGGATTAATGGCAGCATCGGATATGATCTTGCCCCGGGAAGTCAGAAGATAAAGCTCACCCGAACATTCAACGGTCTTAATGACGGGATCGTTAGTCCAGAGAGCCGAAGGGTCTTCAACTATAACAGGAACCGCGAACATGGTCTCAGCGAATCCTACGATGGTACCTGTATAGCGAAGGCCCATGTTGCCGCTGCCGTCTATGGAGAGAATACTCACGCTGTCTCCCGCCGAATGAGACTGAAGAGTTCCCGCGAGCGAAGGATCAAAGAATATGTAATTGCCGACGGCATCAGTTACCGAAGCCGACATGAACTCGTCCTGTTTACTGAAGAACGGATCATCAATTATGTTGGTATCCGGAATCTCAAGAAGGTTGATTCCTACGCCTTCGGTTCTGTCTGACGTAAGTTCAGCCGATGCCCTTATTCTGGGAAGCTCGGCACGGCTTCCGAAGAATCCGATAAAGAGCAGGAACATGACAGACACAAATACCATAAGTATTATGAGAGCCACAACGAAGAAGAATCTTCTCTTGTGGAGGTTTCCGAATCTGAATCTGTCGAGCCTGTTCATACTGCAGCCTCCGCTTCCGGAACAGAAATGACTTCATCCTTCTTATTCTTATCCTTGTAAATGGCCATGATAAGGAGGAATCCGGCAATACCCGGAAGGATGCAAATTATCTCGAATACCGCGAGGAAGAATGCAGAGAAATTCGATATATCAGTCAAATCTCCGAATATACCGCTGTCCATCAATGCGAATACGGATGAGCCGATGAGATTAAACAATGCGTGCACTATATAAGAAACCCAGATCGAACCGGTGTAATAATATACAAGGGACAATACAATGCCGCATATGAATGCATATCCGATATGCACCGATACCCCGTGTAAAATACCGAATATCAGCGATGATATCACTGCAGCTAATACCGGAGGAATCTTATTCTTAAGTTCTCCGAATATCACTCCCCTGAATACGAGTTCTTCCGTAAATGGAATGATCATGAAAGAAGATATGAAATCAAGTATGGTATCCCAGTAGGGAACCGTTGAAGCTTCTATGGTCGCAAACCTGTCGACGTTCTCATTGTACTGTGCTAAGTCTTCCTGCAAAGGAACAAAATACTGCGAGATCACGGTCGCTACATAAATGTAGATATTAACCAGACCCAGTAGGCCGAAAGCAATGACTATAGCCGAGAACACCTGCATACAATTGGGCTTAGAAGTCATAAGGAGCTTATCCCGCTTGAACGATAAGACATAGGCAAACAGAAGAAAAGCTCCTATCATTATCGTCCCGTAAACAGTTGAGAACAGACCGTTATATATCTTTGTATCAAGACCTGCAGCCTTAAAGCCGAGCAAGACTGCCAGCTGGATCAGAACGAACAAGAAAACAGCGAGCAGGATCCTGAACAAAACGCCTAGGCCGTCGATCACTTTACTCATGAATTATTACCGCACTCCGACTCTGTTCTGTCTTCCCGGAGCATCAGAATCATAATATCGTCTCATAAACAACGAGAATGCGACCTCAAGCTCATTCTTATCCCTTATGGAAATGAATATCTGATCGTGATTCTCATTGAACTTTGTCTCCATGATAACAAGTTCCGGATTGTCATGATTGCCGTTATCCGGAGCATAGTTATACATCACGATGTACTCCTTCTCCTTATAGAAGAAGTCATCGATGACAGACAGGAAATAGTCCTTATTTGTAGACACATCCCTAATAACGATGAGTTCATCCTCAGCGCCCGTCTTCTTACGGCTTATGATCGGAGTCTTATCAACGATACCAAGCAGGCTTCTGAAGAAACCTGATTTCTGATTGGTCTTCATTTACTCTTCGGAACTGCCCTCTTCAAGCTCATCTTCATCGAGAAGACTGTCGTAGAAATCATAGACTTTGTCTTCTTCAGACTCGTCGAGAGACTGGAACATTACTTCCTCCCCCTCTTCGATCATCTCAAGGATAACGAGCTCAACCTCATCATCGTTCTCTTCAAGAGTGATGAATACGCCAAAGCTTCTGTCATCCATATCAAAATTATCAATGATTCGAAGCTGTACTTCTTCGTTTGTCTCTTCGTCCAATAAGGTGATGATATCTTCGTCCATAAAGAATCTCCTTGATAAAGAATTCTGTGTATTCATAAATTATAGCATATTATATTAATGGCGCAGTGTCTCGAGATAATCGGACAGGATAATCTCGGCAGCCACCTGATCGATGACAGGTCTTTGCTTCTTAGCTGACTTACCGACTTCCCTCATGAACTGTGATGCCAGTACTGTGGTATATCTCTCATCCTTCATTACAGGGACGATACCTGTTATCTCCTCGATCTTCCTGCCGAATACGACAGCCGCTTCCTCGGTATGGGATATCTCACCGTTGGTCTTGGAAGGCTTACCGAGGACTATTCCGGTTACATTCTTCTCCCTGACAATCTCAGCGATCCTGTTGACCGCCCACGAATCATCAGTTCCGTTCCAGTTAACCGTCTCGAATCCCGATGCCGTTATCCACAGTTCATCAGATAAAGCCACGCCTATGTGCTTCATTCCGAAGTCAATACCCATCCATCTGCCTTTGCCCATAATCAATCTCTCTTCCTGTCAAAAAATACAAAAAGCGGCACCCAAAGATAGTGCCGCTTCAATAATACTATAATTACCGTCTTAAAGCTTACTGCAATACTCGGAAATGATAACCTCAAGAAGCTCGTCTCTGTCTATTCTCTTAATGACACCTCTTGCACCCTTATAACTTGTGATGTAAGTGGGATCACCGGAGATAAAATATCCGACCAGCTGATTGATAGGGTTATATCCCTTCTCCTTGAGAGCATAGAGAACATAAGTCATCAGTTCTCTAGCATTAGCTGACTTGTCAACGGAAAAACTGAACTTTGTCGTTTCTGTATCCAACTTCAATACCCTCGAATCCTTACTATAGATTCATTCTACCACACCACAAATTAAATGTATTAGAAATATTTAAGTTTTAAGAAAGTTTACATAGAAGGGCCAAAGAGTAGTGATCGTAAGCCTCCACTTCCACTATGGAACCGACTTCGGGCTTTGCAGCATCATCTGCCCTAAAGAAGCAGTAAACATACTCCCGGGAATAACCGACTCCGTAACATCCGTCACCATACTGAAGATACTGCTCAACGAGAACTTCAAGCTTCTTACCTATAAGATTTCCCGCGAATTTATACTCCTGCTCATCTGAAAGCTTACGAAGTCTCTCGGTCCTCGCCTTCTTAACATCCCCGTTTATTCCCTTCAGCATTGCGGCCCTGGTGCCTTCTCGCCTTGAATACGGGAACACATGAACCTTGTCGATGCCGCACTTTTTTACGAATTCATAAGTTTCCTCGAACTCTTCGTCTGTCTCGCCAGGGAAACCGCAGATTATATCCGTCGTAAGCTTCATCGTCGGGAACTGTTCCCTGAGAAGCCTTACTTTCTCAAGATAAAGATTAGTAACGTATTTCCTGTTCATTCTCTTAAGAACGGTATCCGAGCCGCTCTGAAGCGACAGATGGAAATGAGGACACATCTGCTTTATCTTTCCGATTCCTTCGATAAACTCCGGACTTAGCGACGAAGGCTCAAGAGAACCTAATCTGATCCTCTTAATCCCTTCTACGGAAGCTACATCCTGAAGTACGCCTAAGAAAGCTTCAATGCCTTCTCCCCAGTCGGCTCCGTAGGAACAGACTTCAATTCCGGATATGATTACTTCACTGAAGCCCGCCGCTGCAAGCTTATTGACTTCTTCCATGACGCTCTCTCGCGGCCTAGATGCCACTCTTCCCCTCGCGAAAGGAATAATGCAGAAGGTACAGAAGTTATTGCAGCCGTCCTGTATCTTAAGGAAAGCCCTGCTTCCCTCGGGTGAGACAACAGTACCGAAGTCATGATATACATCGGTCTTACTTAATTCGGGACGGGTGTGTGAAGACTTGTGGGATAAAGCCTTTCGATCAGAAAGAAACTCCTCCACCTTATTTACGATGTCTTTCTTATCGCGTGTACCAAGCACTATGTCGGCATCCACGCCGCCGTCCGCCATCTCGGACGCACAGCCCATGGCAACGATAACGGCATCAGGATTAAGACGCGCGAGTCCCCTTAAGTGCTGCCTTGACTTACGGTCAGCCTCGCCCGTTACGGTACAGGTGTTAACCACGCAGATGTCAGCTTCAGAATGGTCAGCGACTATCTCGTAACCCGCGGAAATAAAAAGCTCGCGCGCCGCGTCTGTCTCATACTGATTGACGCGGCACCCGAGCGTATAAAAATAAACTTTGCCTTTAGACATTACTGTCTGACCTTGATATGAACCTCACGAAGCTGCTGCTCAGTAACGTCACCGGGAGCACCGCAGAGAAGATCCTGTGCATTACCGTTCATAGGGAAAGCGATAACTTCACGGATAGACTCCTCATTTCTCATGAGCATGATCATACGGTCAACGCCGGGAGCCATACCTGCATGCGGAGGTGCACCGTACTGGAATGCGTTGTACAGAGCTCCGAATCTCTGCTTGAGATCCTCTTCAGAGTAGCCTGCAATCTCGAAAGCCTTCTTCATGATCTCTACATCGTGGTTTCTTACGGCACCGGATGAGAGCTCAACACCGTTACATACGATGTCGTACTGGTAAGCGAGGATCTCCTCGGGCTTCTTCGTGTTAAGAGCCTCGAGGCCGCCCTGAGGCATGGAGAAAGGATTGTGTGTGAAGATGTACTTCTTTGTCTCCTTATCGTACTCATACATCGGGAAGTCGTTTACATAGCAGAAGCGGTAAGCGTTCTTCTCAATGAGGTCGAGTCTTGAACCGAGCTCATTTCTGATCTTGCCTGCACACTCGTTAGCCTTTGCCTCTGTGTCAGCGATGAAGAAGATCGTGTCACCCTTCTCAAGACCTGCGAGATCAGCAAGCTCAGTCTTCATATCATCAGGGATGAACTTATCGATAGGTCCCTTGTAAGACATATCCTCGAGAACCTCGAGGTAACCTAAGCCGCCCATTCCGAGCTCATCCTGGGCATACTTAAGCATCTTCTCGTGCTGTCCCTTAGAAAGCTTGGCGTGAACGTTGATCGCTCTTACAGTCTTGCCGATGAATGCCTTGAATGTGCATCTGGAGAAGAACTCTGTAACGTCGATAATGCGCAGAGGATTACGAAGGTCAGGCTTATCGCAGCCGAACTCGAGCATAGCCTGCTTGTAAGGTATGATCGGGTAAGGAGCCTCAGTAACAGCAGCGCCTTCGGGAGCGAACTTCTTAAATACCTTTGTAAGCACTTCTTCACCTGCAGCGAAGACGTCCTCCTGAGTAGCGAAGCTCATCTCGAAGTCAAGCTGATAGAACTCTCCGGGAGATCTGTCTGCTCTTGCATCCTCATCTCTGAAGCAGGGAGCGATCTGATAGTACTTATCAAAACCTGATACCATCAGAAGCTGCTTGAACTGCTGGGGAGCCTGCGGGAGTGCGTAGAACTTGCCCTTGTACTTTCTGGAAGGAACGATATAGTCTCTTGCACCCTCAGGTGAAGATGATGTAAGGATAGGAGTCTGGAACTCAACGAAGCCCATCTCCTCCATTGTGGATCTTAAGAAAGAGATAACCTTGGATCTGAACAGGATGTTATCCTTGACCTTCCTGTTACGCAGGTCGAGGTATCTGTACTTAAGTCTTACGTCCTCTCTTATCTCCTTGCTTGTCTGCACTTCGAAAGGAAGCTGTGAGTAAACCTTGCCGAGCACGTCTACCTTCTTGCAGTCGAGCTCGATAGTACCTGTCTCGATCTTGGGATTATATGTCTCTTCGTCTCTGTGCTCGATGACACCTTCAACGCTTATGCACTCTTCCTTAACAAGACCTTCAAGAAGGGTTGTGTCTCTCATGACAACCTGAAGAACACCGTACTGATCGCGAAGATCGATGAAAGATACACCGCCATGGTCTCTTATATTCTCGATCCAGCCGCAGGCTCTGATCGTGGATCCTACATCACTCTCGGAAATCTCGTTTATTACCTTGTCTCTGTAAATGTTTGACATCGTAAATAACCCCATTAGACTTTTTATATTAATAAAAATACCCGAAAATGTTATTACATAACACTCAGGTTGTCAAACTACGCTATATTTTATTATAATAGCGCCATGAAAAAGATTGGTTTTGTAATTCCCTGGTACAGCGACAAGGTAAGAGGCGGAGCGGAGACTGAACTTCGCGGAATAGCCAAACATCTTAGCGCTTCAGGGGTCGAACTCGAGATTCTGACGACCTGTGTAAAGGAATTCTCATCCGACTGGTCAGTAAACTTCTACAAACCCGGCGAAGCAGACGAAGGCGGCATCAAGGTCATCCGTTTCCCTGCAAGGAAGCGCGACACAGCCGCATTTGATCAGGTCAACCTCAAGTTCATCAAGGGAGTCCCGGTTACACCGGAAGAAGAACAGGTATTCATGCAGGAGATGGTCAATTCTCCCAAGCTTTATGAATACATGGAACAGCACAAGGACGATTACGCCCTGTTCGTACACATCCCGTATATGTTCGGAACTGCCTATTACGGAATCAAGGCTTGTCCCGAGAAGTCAGTGCTTATCCCCTGTCTTCACGAAGAGGCTTATGCCCACATGACACTTTGGAACGATGTATTCAGTTCAATCAAAGGCATGATATACCTCTCCACTCCGGAGATGAAGCTCGCGAATGAGCTATATGACCTTAAGAATGTCAGGCAGGAAGTTCTCGGTGCGGGCGTAGACTCCGACTTTGATCCTTCCGCATCAAGATTCAGGGCAAAATTCAACATAAACGAGCCGTTCATTCTCTACGCTGGACGTAAAGACACGGGCAAAAACGTCGATCTTCTTATCAGGTACTTCGGCGAGTTCATTAAGCGCAACCCCTCATGCGACAGCCTGAAGCTGATCCTCATCGGCGGCGGCGACATTGAGATACCCAATGAATTCTCATCGAGGATAATCGACCTCGGTTTTGTTGACAGAGAGGATAAATACGATGCATGCGCGGCGTCCCTGTGCATGTGCCAGCCGTCCACGCACGAGAGCTTTTCGATCGTTATCATGGAAAGCTGGCTCTGCGGAAGACCCGTACTTGTTCACGAGAACTGCGATGTTACTTGCGCTTTCGCCAAAGAATCTAATTCAGGACTATATTTCAAGGATTTCTACGACTTCGAAGGAGCCGTCAAGTTCTACCTGGATAATCCCGACAAGGCTGACATAATGGGCAGAACCGGCCGCGAATATGTTATGCAGCGTTTCACATGGGATGTTATCACAAGGAAATTCACCGAGTTTTTTAAGGAGGTCTCCAATGACTAAGATTAATATCAGACTGATGACAATAAACGACGTTAAGGATTTTGTAACAGCAGCAAATTACTGCAGCTTCGACATCGACCTCATCTCCGGAAGATACAATGTTGATGCCAAGAGCCTCATGGGAATCTTCAGCATAGTTCCCTCGGAGAATCTCGAGTGCCAGATCTTCTCCGACGACTGTGAGGACTTCCTCAAGGCAATCGACGCCTTCATCGTAAAGTAATCAGCGTCTGCCCTTACGGTTCCTCTTAAGTTTCCTTCTTCCGGGTTCTTTGTGATCGGATCCTTTGGGTCTGCCTGAATTCTTCCAGCCGCGCTCAAAACCATCCTCGAAGACGAAGTCTATCTTCGCGGCATCCGTGTCGACACTTGAGACTACGACCTTTACCTTCATGCCGATAGTAAGCTTGAGCCCTCCTCTTGCACCTATGGCGCGGTACATCCTCTCATCAAATAGATAGTGGTCATTCATTGTTCTGAAAGCAACAAAGCCTTCAGCGGTACTGTCCAGCATGACAAATACACCCGAAGCAATTATCGAAGTGATGTATCCTTCGTAATGCTCTCCGACATGTTTACTCATGTACTCACATATCTTGATATTCTTTGAAGCACGCTCTGCATCAACGCTGTTCCTCTCCATGTCAGAACTGTGGGATGCGACAGGCTCGACAAGCCCCGAAAAATGCTTCTTCTGATCATCTCCGTGAAGATAAGTCTTGATTATCCTGTGAATGTAAAGATCCGGATATCTTCTGATAGGACTCGTGAAATGGCAGTAGAACCTGGAAGCCAGACCGAAATGCCCGAGATTCGACGAGCTGTAACGGGCCTTGGCCATTGATCTAAGAAGGACCTGATCGAGCATCGGCTTGGAACTCTCATCCTTGATGCTGTCCATGAACGTAACGACATCCATCGGGGTTACATTGCTGCCGCCGAGTTTGCCGGTTGCACCGAACGTTCTCGCGACTCTGGAAAACCTCGCGAGCTTGATCGGGTCCGGATCCTCGTGGACTCTGTAAACAAACGGATACTTCATCCTGCAGAACTTCTCTGCGACGAATTCGTTCGCGCATATCATGAACTGCTCAATAATGCCGTTGGTGAAAGTAATGGGATGAGCCATTACCTTAACAG
>OMWK01000001.1 GCA_900314745.1 uncultured Eubacteriales bacterium
GGGTATTTTACGTGATAATCATAGCGGATACGACTGATATCAATATCCGGATTACTCTTATACTCATCCTTCTGACGTTCATGGTGTTTTTCGAGTCGCCCTACGGCTCCCATTTTGCATTTGCTGATTCTCATAATTGCGTATGACATTTTTTAGATTCCTTTCGTAGTTATGTTTTGGGCAAAATAAAAACCCCGCTTCTTTTAGCGAGGCTCTCTTCGTGTTTTGGCAAGATATCAGCATATTTATGGTGTGTGTAAAAGTGACGATGACATCTTGCGGTTATCTTCGGTCTATACACCGCAACAGAGATAGAAGGACGCTTCTTATGTGGAATTGCCCGCAATAAGCGGCGGACAATTTCACAACGAAGCTTTGTTGTGTCGTTATAAGAGCGCGGGAATGGTGGCGCTCTTATATCTCCCCAACAACCTCGAATATCGTCGTACGGTCAGTCGTCCACTGGAAGACTGACCTCCCTAGATATTCTTTCTATATCTGTGGGTGTAACACACTACACCTTGCAAGCAAGGTGGTGTGCAAGGGGACCCCCTTGACCCCGTCATTCTAAGGTGGAAATCTACACGCAGGTACCGCTTCGCCCTGCGCGTACATTTCCATCAAAATCAAAAAAGCGGTTGCTCTTGTGAACAACCGCTATGTAGTGCAGATATGTTATTGTAAATACTAGGCAATTCATTCATTTGGAAATTCGCATAATTACCCAAACCCATACTACTACCCTTTTCAAAGCTTGTCAAGCGATATCTATAACTTAACTATGGACGGATCATCTTATAGGGTTGACAAACGTATACCACGATGCGATACTTGCGGTATACAACCGTATACCATAATGGAGGTTCATGATGATCAAGTTATCTGACGCCGAATGGAAAATCGCAAGCTGTCTCTGGGAACAGGGCCCTATGACGATAACTGAACTTACAAGATATCTTAAGGACAACACCGGTTGGGCTAAGAACACTATTATTACTCTGCTTAAGCGTATGCAGGAAAAAGAAGCTGTAGGTTATGTTCAGGAGGATAGGGCAAAGAGATTCTACCCTCTCATAGACAAAACTGAAGCAGAGATAGAAGAAACGACCTCTTTTCTTGACAGAGTATATAAGGGCAATGTCGGCCTTATGATATCTAATCTAATTAGTTCAGATAAACTTACCAAAGAAGAGATTAAGGAGCTTCAGAGAATACTGGAGGAGGACTGATATGCTTCGGTATGTTATAGGTATTTCAGTAATTACTATCATAATTACCTTAATAAGGTTTCTTACCGATGGAAAGATTAGTCGTAAGTATCAGTATGCAATGTGGCTTGTAATACCTGCGTTTATGCTGCTATATCCTTTCGTAAACGTGACTGTTACGTTGCCATTTGTACCTTTGCCTAATAATAAAGCTGAGTTCGCAGTCACTTATAATGGTGCTGATGCTGACGATGACATCAGTTTTGCCGATCATAGTTCACTCGCACCGATTGATTCTGATAACAACAGCATAGCGGTAATTCAGCAGGAGAATAATGAGATCAATTGGGAGGCTACATTTAAAATAACTTCATTGATTGTTTCGGGTTGTATCTTCACGATGCTTCTTTTATATAACATAGGTTTCATTGCTTATGTAGCCAGAAGACGAAGCCTAATTAGAATTGATAGGGAGAGCGGTCTAAAAGTATATAAGATTGATATTGCGGCAACACCGTTTCTTTTGGGGAGAAGCATATATATAAGGGACGAGGATGAGACTTTTTCGAGATATATACTATGCCATGAGGTGTGCCACTACAGGCAGGGGGATCGGCTCTGGATAATACTGCGGTATGTAGTATTAGTACTTAACTGGTACAACCCTCTTATTTGGGCATCATTTGTTCTTTCCGGTATTGATTGCGAGCTTGCATGCGATGAGAGAGCACTTATAGAACTTGGGCAGGAGGAAGCATCATCTTATGGAAACATGCTTCTTGAGCTCGCGAAAAATCATAGTGCCGACTCTTTAAACTTCACTGTATCTACGGGGGTGAAGGGTGCATTTGTTGTGATGAAGAAAAGAATAACCAGTATAAAACGTCCTCACAAAAACAATAGAGTTATTCTCATAATCAGTATTTTGATAGTTTCAATAACCGCCGGATGTTCGCTTGTTGAATATGCTAGTGAAGAATCAGGTGTATTGACATACAACTCGGAGGGAGAGTTGTCTACCGATGAGAGATTGTTTGGTGAGTGGTTAGGTGAATCCGATGGAACAGATGTTGTTTTCAGATTTTGGGATAACAACACAGGTTCTATGACACTTGTCAGCTATGGATACGAAACAACCACGGAGTTTACTTACAGCGCTGACGGCACTTATCTGACTCTCTATGGGGAGGGGTTTGATGGCAATCGTGGCTTATATGCAGTTGGAGGCGATCTTTTGACCATTGTGCATGACGGAACTTTGTGTCTTAGGCGTAGTGTATCGATAATCAATGCTCCAAGTATCGGTTCTCTCCCTGATGGGTTATATACGGTTACAATGACTTCTAATGTTATTCCTGATGATAGAGGAAATGAAACATGTATGTTTTATCCATGGACTCAATATGAAGTAAATCAGGATTTCATTGATTCACTCGCTACAGGGCAATCTATAGATCTAACAGATTGGGGCGGTTTTGGAATTATAACGATTCAGTATATAAGTACTGAAGCACAAGAATCGGAGAATTATATAGGGACAGATTACTCAGGCTTAAGAAAGAGTTTTACGACCGATACCACTTCATTTAGCTTCTATCAAGAAGAAGGATCTGACAAGTGGAACTTGTTCTCCTCTGGTTATCTCCCGGTCATGCAGCAATATGAGATGATGAGAATGGTCATTGCCGAAGATTGCACAATATACGATGCATATTCTTTCCTGCATGGAGATCATCCTAATATGACTCCAGAAGAATATGAAGACGTTATTCAATTCCGAGACACTTCGCTTACAGAAGGAGTATCAAACAGCATTAGCGATTTCTTCGATGTGTTCGGGTATACTCAATATGATTACACTGTTATCCGTGTTGAGAATAACGTGGTTACAGAAGTCTACTTCTGGTATGTATGATTAATTCGATAACATCACTCGTACAAGATGTAACTCCGAATAGGAGAGTTACAATTGCTGTAGTAAGAATAACCTTGCTTCTTGATATGTGATGTGTTCTCATGGTTTAATTATAACTGTAATTTGAGAAATCAATTCCTTCGATTGATATATTTTTATATCGTGCTACTAAATATTCTATCAAATCATTATAAATGACTCGCACAATGCAGATATAAGTTACGTGATATAATCAAACTGTTGAGGAGGGCATTAAGATGAAGAAGCCAAGTAATGATAAGATTACTGCCGCGAAGATTATTGCCGGTGTAGTAGCTTCGCTTACTATCGGTGCCAATATAACAGGATGCGTTTATGGACCGCCGCCGGAAGAGACAGCTTCCTCCACACCGGAGACCAAGACTGAGGAAACAGCAGCTCCTGAACCGACCGTCGATCCTGACGATAATATTAACGCAGACGTTTATGGTCCTCCGGAAGATTTCAATGTAGATAATAATGAGGTTCCTTGTGTCTACGGACCTCCGGAAGCCTTCGAAGAAGCTACTGATGAATCCCATTAATCCTGGTATCGCAAGATTAAAGACCGAACACTTGGATCAGCTTGCCGATCATGTCGACGGCCTTTACGGAAAGCCTCAGTTGAGGCATCTGTTTTTTGAACTCACCTCCGCCTGTAACGAGAGGTGTTTTCATTGCGGAAGCAACTGCTCCGTTCCGGGTAAGGATGAGCTCACCACAGAGGAGTTTAAGTCCATCTTGGATCAGGTCAAAGAGGACTTCGATATCAACCGCCTGCAGTTATGCATAACAGGTGGCGAGCCTCTCATAAGGAAAGATTTCTTTGAGATAATGAACTACGCCAGAAGCCTGGGATACCACTGGGGCATGACGTCGAATGCGACTCTTATCACCAAAGAAGTCGCACATAAGCTTGCAGAAGCCGGAATGGGTACGATATCCGTTTCCATCGACGGTCTGCCCGAGACGCACGACAGGCTTCGCGGCATGAAGAACGCATACAAGCTTGCCATGGAAGGCATACAGAACCTCATAGACGAGAACGCATTCAAAGCAATACAGGTAACTACTGTATTTAATCACGAGAACCTTAAGGAGATCGATGATCTTTTCGAGGTGATGAAGGGCATCGACATTGATTCGTGGCGTGTAATTAACCTGGAGCCGATAGGGCGTGCTTTGACGCGTCCGGAGCTTATGTGTACTCCCGATGACCTCCGTACTATGTTCGAGTTCATTCGCCAAGCTCGAAAAGCAGGTTACCCCGTCGAGTACGGATGCAGCCACTACCTTGGACTCGACTATGAAGTTGAGGTGCGCGAGTGGTACTGGCTATGCAACGCCGGCGTGTATACCGCTTCCATCATGAGTAACGGCGACATAGGTGCGTGCCTTGATATCGAGCGTGACCCGAAGGTTATACAGGGTAATATCAGACACGACAGATTCAAGGATGTCTGGGAGAACCGTTTCGAGATATTCAGACGTGACAAGGCGGACTCTTCATCAAAGTGCCGTGACTGCTCACACAAGAAATACTGTCGTGGTGATGCATATCATTCCTGGGACTATAAGAAGGATGAACCGCTCGTTTGCATGAAGGGCGTGCTGTTTGATTGAATTTGACAGTGCCGAGCGGGCTGATATGAGACAGCAAAATTGATATAAAAAGAATAAACGAGATTGACGATAATATTTTTATCAAAATGTTTAAGGGGACCTAATATGAACATTCCATTGGTCATCAAAACATTGAAAAAGCTTTCAGTCTGGCTTGATTGCTCAAAGCCAAATCAAGAAAGGCTGAATAAAATTATAAATGAATTAGAGAATTCTGAGCTTACTGAATATCGCTTACAACAATTGAGATTTGAGCTTTCTTCAAAAATGTTGTTCCATCCCAAATGTCTTGGTGATATTTATGTTCCAGGTTTTGGAAGTAATATTGCGTGGCAAAACTATTTAGACAGGGTTGCTAATATTTGTCAGAAAAACTTATAGTTGGGTCAATTAGATTAGAATTAGCTTAATGGGAGCAGCTATAAGTGGAAAATAAGATAAAAGAGTTTTTAAATCTTTGGATTGGAAGACAACTAGAAAGCCTGCATTGTGCATGTGAAATTATAGATTTCGGATTCAGCGGTGACCTTGTTTTACATGGAATGGGATTAACAAGAGTCTTTTTGAATGATGATCTGGTGATAACGACTATAGATTACCAGTCATGGGATCAGACTGACAGTAAGAATAACGATGAGTGGTACAACAAAGACAAATATAAGGATCTGATAATCGGGGGAATTGTCACCAGCATATCTATTAATAGTGTCAATGATCTGTTTATTGAAACGGATAATGGAGTGAGAATTGAATGCTATGTTGCTAATGCGTATCCACATTATGACGATGAAAAAGAGCAATGGCTTTTGTTTGAGCACACAAAGGACAATTCGGGAAGATTTTTGACTGCATACAATAAAAGGCTATCGTTTGATTAATCGCAAGATAATAGACAAAACTCCCGGGAATCGGGAGTTTTGTAATACTACTGAATCATCTTAAAATGCTTCAGTGCATCAACAATGGCAATCTCTTTCTCCGGCGGGCAGTTAGGTTGTCTAGAATCCTCACTTTTGGGTAGATTGTAGTTCTGCCTCTCGATGATGCCGTACTTTCTTTTAGTCTGCGCTATGTTCAGATTTGAGACATGTAACCCTGTGGCAGCCATAACATATTCTTGTATCTCTTCGTATGTAGCCTTAGCTTCAGAAGCTGTCAGATCGAGCTCCGACATCTTGATGTTTACCTGTAATTTAGGTGCCTCAGAAAGTTTGGACAATAAAACGCACGTCTCCACATGCTCCGTGCCGCTGAACATATCCACGGGGCACGCCTTCACGGCCTTGTACCACTCCCCGTCGAAAAGCTTAAGATCCCTCGCCAAAGTCTCGGGATTACAGGACACATACACTATGCGCGAAGGCGATATCTTAGCGCATGCTTTAATGAACTCAGGGGTCGTGCCTTCGCGGGGCGGGTCCAGGACAACAACATCGAAGATGCCTTCGGAAGCATTGTCATTCATATACTCCGTGGCATCCTCCTTGACGACCTTCACATTGGAAGCGTTGTTCTTACGGATGTTGTGACCCGCATCCGACACAGCCTTCGCATTAAGCTCCACGCCCGTAACGGATCCGCAGTGATCCGACATGCAGATGCCGATCGTACCCGTTCCGCAGTAAGCATCGAGCACGTGGTCAGTCTTGGTCAACGAAGCATATTCTATCGCCTTCGAGTAAAGCTTCTCGGCCTGCTTCCTGTTGACCTGATAGAACGACTCGGCACTTATGGAAAACTTCTTGCCGAGAAGCGTGTCGACGATATATCCCGGGCCATACACAGTCTCGGATTTGTCGCCTAAGATCATGGAATCGGTCCGGCGGTTGAAGTTTATCACCACTGAAGTTATCTCAGGATGCTTGCTTACAAGTGTCTTAACAAAATTCTTCTTGCCCGGGAACATGTAATCACCGAGCACCAGGACCACGAGCATCTGTCCCGTCCCGTCCGCAGTCCTTATAAGGATTCTGCGAAGAAGTCCCTGTCCGGTCTTCTCGTTATAGACGCTCATGTGATATTTATTCGCTATCGCGACTATATCGGCGATGACTGCCGACGCGGCCTCGTTCTCAAGCTCGCTGCCGCCGCCTTCGATAATGCGGTGTGTTCCGGGTTCGTATGTTCCCGCGATTACTCTTCCCTTCGATACCCCGACCGCGGCATGAACCTTATTTCTATAGTGATACGGATTATCAGAACCGATTATCGGCTCGACAGAAGAAACGAGTCCCTCAAGAAGAGACTCGACCCGCTGCTGCTTTGCCGCAAGTTCCTTTTTGTAATTACTTCTGCCCGGCATTCTGAACTACTGCACGGAGCAGAACTGAAGTCGTTACTGAACCTACTCCGCGGGGAACGGGAGTGATCGCATCGACGATCTCACTTACCGAAGCGAAGTCAACATCGCCGCAGAGCTTTCCTTCCTCATCGACGTTCATTCCGACGTCGATAACAGTCTGACCTGCACGGAAGTAATCCGCGTCCAGCATCTTGGCCTTGCCTGCGCATGCTACTACGATATCAGCCCACCGGCATTCTGCCTTAAGATCTTCAGTCTTGGTGTGGCATACCTTAACCGTCGCATTCTCCTTAAGAAGAAGCATGGATACAGGCTTGCCGATAACGAGCGAACGTCCGACGACAGTAACCTTCTTACCCTTGATATCGATGCCGTGGAACTTGAGCATCTCGATTACGGCCTGAGCCGTGCAGGGCGCGTGTCCCTCTCCTGCTCCGGAGAAGATGTCAGCCATATTGGCCTTGCCCATTCCGTCGACGTCCTTAAGTGCGCTTATGGTATTGAGAACATTCTTATCCGTCAAAGTCTTCGGCAAAGGTCTGAACATCAGGATACCGTCAACAGCCGGATCAGCATCAGCAGAAGCAACAGCTGCATCGAGTTCTTCCTGGGTTACGTCCTCGGGAAGTTCGATCTTCCTGACAGCGCAGTTCGCGCCCTCGAATCTCTTGGTAAGGCCTCTCTCGTAAGCAAGGTCATCTTCCCTCGCTCCGACTCTTATTACCGCGAGAGTAGGAACTACGCCCTTCTCCTTCATCGCCTCTACTTCAGGTGCAAGTGATTCAACAATGGAATCTGCTACAGGCTTTCCGAGTAATTCTCTCATGCTCCGAGACCTCCCTTAACTTCTTCGTATGCCGAATCACATGCCTTAACGACCTCGTCGACCAGACTCAATGTCTGCTTATTGAGGTCAGCCGCTACTTCGCGGTTCTTCATGAGTTTGGTGTTGATATAGACGTTCATCGATGCGCCTTTCGCGCAGGCAACGCATGCAGAAGCCGCGACACCGACGTCGCTTATCGCAAGACGAGAGCCCTTTACCGTGAGTTCATTTATAAGGGCAGAAACCTCCGCGGACTTCTTCACGATCTCAAGGGGAGCTAATGCTGCCTCGTAGAGCGCCTTCTCAAGGATGTCGTCCCTGCCGGGATCCTCCTTGGGAATGGAGTATGCCTTTGCCAGCGGCTCGAAAGCTTCCGCGTCCTTCTCGATAAGTGCGAGCATATCCTCATTAAGTCTTACTGCGTCAGCTATAATGCGCTCGATGTCCTGCTGGTACTCGGCATACTTCTTCTTGCCGGAAGTAAGGTTGCCTACCATGGAGCAAAGTGAAGCTGATACCGCTCCCATGAGTGCCGAAGCTCCTCCGCCTCCGGGGACCGGTGCTGCTGATGACAACTGATTTGTAAACTCGTTAAGACTTAATTCTCTCATTTGGTTCCCTCTTAATAATTTAATGCTTTTTATTATAACATCTCATGCGATGTAAAAAGGCTGCCGGTCACCCGACAGCCTTGATAAATAATCGATTTGTGAGACCTTGGATTATCTCCAGATATCCGAAGGATCAGAACCGTAGTCACCGCTGATCAGTACAGGCTGGTTGATGCCGGGCTGATCGAAGGGGATCGTAGAACTCTCGTTGTAGATCCTGATCTGCGAATTGCCTGCGCAGTGCTCCCAGATCCATCTCGCGTCGTTAGCGTTAAGGATGATGTCTCCGTTCGTAGCGGCAGTTCCGAGCTGGTTATATGCTGATACTGACATCGTATCGTGGTTGCCCTGAACATAGTACCATGCTGTGTGGAACATCGTTGTTCCGTTAATGACTGAAATATACTGATTGTATCTTGTCTGTCCGTTAACTACCTGTGAACCCCATGACGCACCCTTGGAGATATTGAATGTTCCCTGAGGTGTCTCGGAACTCGGTGCACCTGTTGAACATCTCATAGCCATAACGGGGATGTTGTACTGTCCGCCGGGTGTATCCTGAGCGTAAACGATGATCGTGTTTGTCTGAAGGTTAAGTGAGAGGAAGTAAGATGTCTGATTTCCGATCAGGCTGCTTACGTTCTGAACGAGTCTGTAGTTATCGTCGAAGTAGTACTTAAGACCGTCGATGAACTTCCATCCCTTTACGGCCTTACCGTTGTTCTCGGGATCGAAGTAATATCTGTAGCCGTCGTACCTCTGCCAGCCCGTGAGCTTGATGCCCTGATCGTTATAGAAGTAGACACCGTCGGATTCACGGGAGAGTCTTCCTGTGTTTGTAGGAGCGGTAGCGGCTGTTGAAGTTGTTGTTGAGGCAGGTGCATTCTGAACGGCAGCGGTTGTGCTCGCATCAGCATTAAGTGTTCCTACTGCGATGTTATATGCCTGACAGATCTGAGCATACTCCTGCGAACCTACAAAGCCTGCGAGAATATTGACTCTTGCAGTTCCGCCTGCAAGGAAGTTCAACCAGTACTGAAGTCCTGCGGGATCGCACTCACGGCCGAGGATTACATTGTAAAGTGTTCTTACATACTGCTCGTTGCTTGTGTTGAAGCTTCTGTACTCCGCGCTCTCGAAGAAACCGTAAGCGCATGTGGCACCTGTTGTCTCACCGCTTAAGATCCTTGATTTCCAGTACTCGTAGCCTGCGGCCTCGGATCTTCTGCCGAGTACCATTGTGTACATTCTCTCAACGAACTGTCCGACGTACTCGTCACGCGTCAAAGCGCTGACCGGAGCAGCCTTCGGGATCATGCAAACAAAGCTTGCTATTACCAGGACAGTCGAGATAAACTTGACCAGCTTTTTTTTCATAATCTCTCTCCTTAAAGTATTCCTTACAAATAATTCTAACAATACTCTTCAGAGGGACTATTTAAATTAGATTACAAATTGTTTCAATTATGTTACACGTCCGTCGGATCGTGACCGTAGTCTCCGTTGATACGGATAGCGGGAACAGGCTGCGGCCTGTCGAAAGGCGCGGGTTCGTTTGAAGTGAATAGATATACATTAGATGTATTCGCGCAGTTCTCGTAGATCCACCTCGCATCAGCCACACAGAGCCTGATGCAGCCGTGTGAAGCCGGATTTCCGAGACGGTTATACTGACTTACCGACAAAGAGTCGCGATTGCCGTTCTCGTGATACCAGCATGAATGGAACAGATAGTTGCCGGATATCTGACATGTGTACTGTCCGTATACCAAGGATCCGTCATTACCGAGAACGCCCCAGTAGCTTCCTCTTCTTATGGGATATGTGCCCTCGATGTTATCGTAACCTGCTCTTGCAGTAGAACAGACCATCGCTCTTACGGGGATGTTGTAAGGACCGCCCGGAGTTTCCTGAGCGTAGATCATGACAGTCTGCGTCGCATGGTTTACGGTTACGTAGTACGAAGACTGGCGGCCGATGATCGAATCGACGTTCTGTACCAGTCTGTGGTCGGAATCAAAGTAGTACTTAAGACCTCCGATATAAGTCCATCCCGACGCCGCGCGTCCGGTTGCAGGATCAAAATAATACCTGTTTCCGCTTATTCTCTGCCAGCCCGTAAGACGGGTTCCGGATGTGGAATTGAAGTAGAGGTTTCCTTCCTCATCCGTTACCAGATTACCGGGATTACCGATCATGACGACATTGGGATCCATCGGGATCTCACCTCTGGTGATGCCGTAGGAATTGCAGATCGAAGAATACTCGTTAGAATTAACAAGTCCTGCGAGAACGTAAAGTCTGGGAGTTCCGCCGGCAAGATAGCTTAACCATGTCGTAAGTCCCTCAGGATCTACGGTTCTTCCGAGGATTACCGAATACAGTGTTTTTACATACTGCTCATCGGTCTTGTTCTTGGCCTTGTACTCATCACTTTCAAAGAAACCGATCGCACAATCCGCACCCGTGAGCTGACCACTCAGGATTCCCTGTGACCAGTAGTTCATTCCGTATGCATCCGATGTCCTTCCGAGCACCATTGTATACATGCGTTCTACGAACTGTCCGACATACTCCTCGCGGGTTGTGGCATTTACCTGAATGTTAAATACGGAGAGAAGAATGCTCGCCGTAAGGATTGCCACCATTGCCTTGATCGATCTTTTAAACTTCATAATTAACCCCTTATCGCAACAGGCCGCACCGGATTGCTCCGACGCGGCCTGTAATTGATCATTGATTCAATCGCGGTAGATCATCAGTCTTCAGCGCGTGCCTCTGCTGCTCTTGCCTCTGCCTCAGCAGCTGCTGCATCAGCCTCAGCATTCTCGAGCGCTACCTTGTCGAGATATGCATTCTGGAACATAGCCGCATTCTCGGAAGAAGGATCGTAATCCTCACCTGTGAGAATTCTGCTGTTCTCCTTGATGACAGGAACGGCTGTAATATCTCTGTACTTCGGTACACCTGTACCGGCAGGGATGATGGAACCGATGATAACGTTCTCCTTAAGTCCGATGAGCGGGTCGATCTTACCCTTAACAGCGGCATCTGTGAGAACTCTTGCTGTCTCCTGGAAGGAAGCAGCTGACAGGAAGGAGTCTGTAGCGAGTGAAGCCTTCGTGATACCGAGGAGCTGTCTTCTGCCCTCTGCCTTCTTGAGCTTCTTGCTCTCATCAGGAGCATATCTACTGTTGTACCTGTCATGAAAGGTGTGTCACCCGGATCATCGATACGTACTCTTCTCATCATCTGTCTTGTGATGATCTCGATATGCTTATCGTTGATGCTAACACCACCGCTCTTATATGACTTAACAACTTCGCTTACGATGTACTTCTGAACACCACGCTCATCCTTGATTCTCATGATGTCAGCAGGGTTAACAGCACCGTCTGTAAGCATGTCGCCTGCCTCTACCTCGTCTCCGTCTGCAACCTTGAGAGTAGCAGATGTAGGAACTGTGTAGTGACACTCGGAAAGAGGTACTCCTTCCTTATCAACAGCACCGGATGCAGGTGTAACAACAATCTCTCTCTTAGCACCGTTATTTGTTACGATGCTGACAACACCGTCGATCTCGGAGATGATAGCTTCACCCTTAGGCTTTCTGGCCTCGAAGAGCTCCTCGACACGGGGGAGACCCTGTGTAATATCCTCACCGGAGTTAGCGATACCACCGGAGTGGAACGTTCTCATCGTGAGCTGTGTACCAGGCTCACCGATTGACTGAGCAGCCATGATACCTACTGCCTCACCGCCGACTGTAGGAAGTCCGTTAGCGAGGTTGATACCGTAACACTTAGCGCAGACACCGTGACGTGAGCGGCAATCGAATACGGATCTGATCTTAACCTTCTTATGGCCTGTAGCCTCGATTCTCTTGGCATCATCAGCGGAGATGAGCTCGTTCTTGGCAACGATGACCTCACCTGTCTGAAGATCCTTGATGTCTTCAGCTGCATAACGGCCTGTAAGTCTCTCGGACAATGTCTTGATGACATCTCTCTTATCGTTAGATACGTTAACGATCTCCTTGACCCATGTGAAGTTGTTAGGATCCTCAAGGCATCCGCAGTCTTCCTCGGAGATGATGATCTCCTGAGCAACGTCAACAAGTCTTCTTGTGAGGTAACCGGAGTCAGCCGTCTTAAGAGCCGTATCGGACAGAGCCTTACGGGCACCGTGTGAAGAGATGAAGAACTCGAGAACGTTCATACCTTCACGGAGGTTGGATCTGATAGGAATCTCGAGAGTGTTACCCTGAGTATCCTCCATGTTACCTCTCATACCTGCGAGCTGCTTGATCTGGTTATCGTTACCACGGGCACCGGATGAAGACATCATCTTGATCGGGTTATCGGCCTTAAGGTTGTTCTTAAGAGCCTTAGTGATATCGTCTGTTGTCTGCATCCATACCTTAACGACCTGACCGTGACGGCCCTGATCGTTCAGGAAACCCTTCTCATACATGCGGTTGATGCTCTCGACCTTCTCGTCAGCTTCCTTGAGCATCTTCTCCTTAACATCAGGGATGATCATGTCTTCGATACCGATGGAGATACCGGAAACAGTGGAGTACTTATAGCCCATTGCCTTGACTGAGTCGAGGAACTTAACAGTTTTTGCAGCACCGTTGATGCGGATGCATCTTGCGATGATATCGCCGAGCTGCTTCTTGCCGACCTGGAAGTCGCACTCGAGTGCGAACTCGTTATCAGGGTTGGATCTGTCTACATAACCGAGGTTCTGAGGAACTACCTCATTGAAGAGGAAACGTCCGTAAGAGGAGTAAACGACCTTGCTTCTTCTTACGCCGTCAACTTCCTTGGAAAGTCTGATACCGCACTTCGTCTGAAGCTCGATATCGCGGTCGTTGTAAGCCATTGTAGCCTCATCGAGTGATGAGAATACCATGCCGTCACCCTTACATGTTGCTCTGTCCATAGACTCGTCGCGCTGCATTGTGAGGTAGTAGCAGCCGAGGATCATATCCTGTGTAGGAACAGTAACAGGGTTACCGTCCTGAGGCTTCAGGAGGTTGTTCGGGTGGAGCATGAGGAATCTTGCCTCAGCCTGTGCCTCTGCGGACAAAGGTACGTGAACAGCCATCTGGTCACCGTCGAAGTCAGCGTTGAAAGCCGTACATGCGAGAGGGTGAAGCTTGATAGCACGACCCTCAACGAGGATAGGCTCGAACGCCTGGATACCAAGTCTGTGGAGCGTAGGAGCTCTGTTCAGGAGAACAGGGTGATCCTTGATGATCTCCTCGAGGATATCCCATACTGCGGGATCCCATCTGTCGACCATTCTCTTACCTGTCTTGATGTTGGATGTCTTGCCCTCTTCAACAAGTCTCTTGATTACAAAAGGCTTGAAGAGCTCGAGAGCCATCTCCTTAGGGAGACCGCACTGATGCATCTTGAGCTCAGGTCCAACGACGATAACCGAACGTCCGGAATAGTCAACACGCTTTCCGAGGAGGTTCTGTCTGAAACGGCCCTGCTTACCCTTGAGCATGTCAGTGAGGGACTTAAGCTGTCTGTTATTTGTAGCGGAAGTGGAACCTGTAACAGGACGTCCTCTTCTGCCGTTATCGATAAGGGAATCAACAGCTTCCTGGAGCATTCTCTTCTCGTTTCTTACGATGATATCGGGAGCACCGAGATCGAGGAGCTTCTTAAGTCTGTTGTTTCTGTTGATAACTCTTCTGTAGAGATCGTTAAGATCGGATGTAGCGTAACGTCCGCCATCCAGAGGTACCATAGGACGAAGCTCAGGAGGAAGAACAGGCAGTACATCGAGGATCATCCACTCAGGCTTGTTGCCGGAGTTCTTGAATGCCTCAACAACCTCAAGTCTCTTGATGATTCTGGCCTTCTTCTGGCCTGTAGCCTCATTTCTTGCTTCATTGAGCTCTTCTGCAAGAGCATCGATGTCAACTTCCTTGAGGAGCTTCTTTACAGCCTCAGCACCCATTCTTGCATCGAATGCGCTTCTGCCGTACTTCATTACGTACTCTCTGTATCTTGCATCGTCGATTGTCTCGTTCTTAACAAGATCTGTCTCTCCCGGATCGATTACGATGTAGGAAGCGAAGTAGAGAACTCTCTCCAATGTCTTGGGAGGGATGTCAAGCAAGAGGCTCATACGGCTCGGAACACCTCTGAAGTACCAGATGTGTGATACCGGAGCAGCAAGCTCGATATGTCCCATTCTCTCACGACGTACTGTGTTCTTTGTAACCTCAACACCGCATCGGTCGCAGATCATGCCCTTATAACGGATCTTCTTATACTTACCGCAGTGGCACTCCCAGCTCTTTACTGGTCCGAAGATCTTCTCACAGAAGAGACCGTCGGTTTCCGGCTTCTGTGTACGGTAATTTATTGTCTCGGGCTTCTTTACCTCACCGTGTGACCATCCCTTGATGACCTCGGGTGAAGCAAGCTTAATACCGATTGCCGTTAAATGATTAGAAACGTCCATTTATTTCAGGTCTCCTTTATCAGATGTCCTCGGAATCGTCAAAATCCGAATCATCGCCAAATTCATCTTCTGCTATATCACCGTTCTCGTCAGCCTCTACATAGCCGTTGTCGAACAGCTTCTCCTGATCGATCTGAGACTCGTCGAACTGTCTTCTTGTATCGTCATCCATCTCAGCGATGCTCTCATCGTCAGATGCGTTCTTCACACCGTACTCCTTGTTATCATCTGTATAGAGTGAAACATCGAGTGCGAGAGCCTTAAGTTCGCTCGTAAGAACGTTGAAGGACTCAGGGATACCGGATGCAGGAACATTCTTGCCTCTGATGATCGCATCATAAGTCTTGGAACGTCCTTCGATATCATCGGACTTGACTGTCAGGATCTCCTGGAGAGTATGAGCAGCACCGTAAGCCTCGAGGGCCCAAACTTCCATCTCTCCGAATCTCTGACCACCGAACTGAGCCTTACCTCCGAGAGGCTGCTGAGTAACGATGGAGTAAGGTCCGATGGAACGTGCGTGCATCTTATCGTCAACGAGGTGGTGCAGCTTCATGTAGTACATGACACCGACTGTTACTCTGTTGTCGAAAGGCTCACCCGTACGGCCGTCGTAAAGAACAGTCTTACCGTCCTTATCGATACCTGCGAGCTGGAATGCATCCATGATGTCTGCCTCGTTAGCACCATCGAAAACAGGTGTAGCGATCTTCCAGTTCAAAGCCTTTGCAGCTCTTCCGAGGTGAACCTCGAGGAGCTGACCGATGTTCATTCGGGAAGGAACACCGAGAGGATTCAAGCAGATATCAAGTGTTGTACCGTCAGGGAGATAAGGCATATCTTCCTCAGGAAGGATCCTGGAGACAACACCCTTGTTTCCGTGACGTCCGGCCATCTTATCACCGATAGCGAGCTTTCTCTTCTGAGCTACGTACACACGAACCATTGTGTTGACGGATGTCTTAAGGTTAGGGTTGTTATCCTTTGTGAAGACGTCAACCTGAACGACTACACCCCACTCACCGTGAGGAAGTCTAAGGGAAGTATCTCTAACCTCTCTTGCTCTGTCACCGAAGATTGCTCTGTAGAGTCTCTCCTCAGCCGTAGGATCAGTCTCACCCTTAGGAGATACCTTACCTACGAGGATATCGCCTGCCTTAACCTCAGCACCGACACGGATGATACCGTTATCGTCGAGGTTCCTCAGAGCATCCTCAGGTACGTTAGGAACTTCTCTAGTGAGCTCCTCGGCACCGAGCTTTGTATCTCTTGCCTCGCACTCATGCTCCTCGATATGGATGGATGTGTAAACATCATCTCTTACGATTCTCTCGTTGATGAGAACGGCGTCCTCGTAGTTGTAACCTTCCCATGTGGTAAATCCGATGAGAACGTTTCTACCGAGAGCGAGCTCTCCGTTATCTGTAGCAGGACCGTCTGCGATTACGTCACCGGCCTTGATCTTCTCGCCGAGTGCGCAGATGGGGCGCTGGTTGATACATGTGCTCTGGTTGGATCTTCTGTACTTGGAGAGCTTGTATGTGTCCTCAACTCCGTCTTCTCTTGTAATCTTGATGAGATCAGCGGCTACGTAGCTTACGACACCGTCGTTCTTTGCAACAGCGCAGACACCGGAGTCCTTAGCTGCTCTGTACTCCATACCTGTACCGATGATAGGTGCTTCAGGCTTGATAAGAGGTACAGCCTGACGCTGCATGTTCGAGCCCATGAGAGCACGGTTAGCATCGTCGTTGCCAAGGAACGGGATAAGAGCTGTGGAAACGGATACGAGCTGCTTAGGAGATAC
The DNA here is from genome assembly GCA_900314745.1 of uncultured Eubacteriales bacterium. Taxonomy (GTDB): domain Bacteria; phylum Bacillota; class Clostridia; order Saccharofermentanales; family Saccharofermentanaceae; genus Saccharofermentans. The sequence continues at coordinate 16,800 of OMWK01000001.1, forward strand.
GTCCATGTAGTCGACCTGTGAAGGGTCAAGCTGCAGGAACTCATCCTTAAATCTGCAAACGATCTTCTTCTGAACGAACTTGCCGTTATCGTCGAGCTCTTCGTTAGCCTGTGCAATTTTGTAGTTATCCTCTTCGTCAGCTGTCATGTAGACAACGTCGGATGTTACGACACCGTTCTCCTTGTCATACTTTCTGTAAGGAGTCTCGATGAATCCGTACTTATTAACACGTGCGTATGTAGCAAGTGATGTGATAAGTCCGATGTTAGGACCTTCAGGTGTCTCGATAGGACACATTCTTCCGTAGTGTGAAGAGTTGATGTCTCGAACTTCGAAGGAAGCTCTGTCTCTGGAAAGTCCGCCGGGACCCAGAGCTGAGAGTCTTCTCTTGTGAGTAAGCTCAGCAAGAGGATTGTTCTGGTCACCGAACTGGGACAGCTGTGAAGAACCGAAGAACTCACGGAATGCAGCGGACAGAGGTCTTGTGTTAACAAGCTGAGCTGCTGTGAGCTTATCGGACTCGTTCTCATCGATAGTGGACATTCTCTCACGGATGTTCTTCTCGAGTCTTGCCATACCCTGACGCATCTGGTTCTGGAGGAGCTCACCAACGGATCTGATTCTTCTGTTACCGAGGTGGTCGATAACATCGATCGTGCCGATACCGTGACGGAGTCCGATATAGTAGGAAACCATAGCGTAGATATCATCTACTACAAGGGATCTGGGCATGAGCTCATTTCTTCTCTCCTCGAGAGAATACTGAAGCTCGGATGCATATTCCTTCTTATCGTGTGTTCTAACCTCATCGATGATCTCGCGGAGTACGCTTACTCTTACGCGCTCATTGATGGGTGTGTTTGCAATATCAAAGTCCTTGATATCCTTAGCGGGGAAAGAAGCACGGATGAACTTGTCGCAGTCAACTCTGCCGTTGCCTACTACGATGACAGTCTTATCCTCATCAACCTCTTCGATATCACCGACCTTCCTTACAGGATGAACCTTAACGGCGTTGATTCCTGCATCTTCGATCTGTCTTGCAAGCTCAGAAGAGAACTTAACGCCTTCCTTGGCGATAACCTCACCGTCTTCCGTTACAACGTTCTCGGCTGCAATGTGGCCGATGATACGGTCGGAAAGACCGAGCTTCTTATTGAGCTTATAAATACCTACTCTTGCAAGGTCATACTTCCTGGGGTCAAAGTAGAGACCGTTCAGGTGGGAACCTGCAACCTCAGCGGAAGCGGGGTCGCCGGGACGAACCTTGGAATAGAAAGTAACAAGAGCATCAGCCTTTGTTCTGGAGCTGTCCTTCTCGAGAGTTGTTCTCAGGCATTCCTCATCACCGAACATATCGATAATCTGCTCGTCTGTCTCAAGACCCAATGCCTTAAGGAATGTAGTAAGAGGGAACTTACGTGTACGGTCGACACGGACGTTCATTACGCCGTTCTCGTCTTCCTCAAGCTCGAGCCATGCTCCTCTGTTAGGTATGATCTGTGAAGTATAGAGAATTGCATCTCTGTCCTTCTTACCGGCCTCACGGCCGAAATATGCTCCCGGAGATCTTACAATCTGGGAAATAATAACTCTCTCGGCACCGTTGATAACAAACGTACCATGGTCCGTCATTATGGGGAAATCGCCTACGTAAGCATCCTGCTCCTTGCTCTCGCCTGTCTCTGTGTTACGGAGACGAAGCTTGATCTTAAGAGGAGCTGCATAGTTGCTGTCCTTCTCGTGACAGTCATCAAGCTCACAAATGGGGTTAGTGGGATCGAATTCCTTACCGAGGAAATAGATCTCCCAGACACCCTGGGAATCTGTAACCGGAGATACTTCCTGGAAGATCTGCTGGATTCCCTCATCGAGGAACCAGTTATAAGAATCCTTCTGGATCTCGATAAGATTGGGGACTTCGATTACTTCGTTGATACGGGAATAGGACTTACGCTCGGTCTTGCCCTGTTTGACGGTGTGCACCATTATCAAATCACCTCTTAATATGCTTCAGACTTGAATCTAAAGCGGCTTTTACAGAAGAAACGGGTCCGTGCAAGCACAAAAACCTGTTTCCGTCAAGTTAAGAGGGCGCAATAACCCCCCACCCTATGACGCATTAAAAGATTATACGCACGAGGTTGGGGGTTGTCAATTAAAACTTTTTTGACTTTTTATCAGTTCGAGAGGCGTCTGATCAGATCGTATGCGATCAGGTACGTGGGTGAATCGGAGAGGATGTCATTTGACCAGCTGTTGACCATGCTTGTGATGATCTGTGTTCTTGCTGTATACATCCACTCGGGAACAACGTTCTCGAAGTAATAAACTGTTACGTAAGAGCTGTCCTCGGAAGGAAGAACGAGCATGTCGCCTGTAACTCTTGAAGAATCGAAGAGCCAGTTTCCGAGCTGAACATCTCTGTCTGAGATGGGGTTCTCATCTGTAGCCTGGAATCTTGAAACTGTAGTACCGTCGTTGTAGCCTCCAGTGATGATCTCGGATACGGAATCGGAGTTAGCCTTTACAGTATCTGCAAATGCGAGGGAATCCATGGGAGTTGCCGCAATCTCATTTGCTCTCTGCTGAACCTCAGCAAGACCTGCTGCGATGCTCTCGGGTGTTGCACCCTGCTCATTTGCAGCTTCGTTATACATTGTGAGTGTTCTGTAAGTAGCTGCGGGAGCGTCGTTGATGCTTCTTGCCTCGAACATTACGGCATATACACCGAACTCGGACTCGATTACTGTTGTGTCGCCTTCTACTCTCTCATCAGCGAAAAGGTAATCGCTCAATCCCTCAACAATGCTGTCGCAGGAAGCGCTTGTGTAGCTTGTTACGTGAGTAGGATTGTAGTCCTCTGTGAAGCCTGCAAGCTCTGCCGTCTCATCACCGATGATGGCAACTACCTCACTTGCGAAGGAAGCTTCGTCAGTAGCATTGTCGATAACAGTATTAGCATTCTCCGTAGCTTCTGTGAGGTCGTATGTTCCGTCCTCCTGAAGTTCACCTGAGAAGAAATAGTAATCAAAATCAACTCTCTGATATACGAGAGGGTTAGCATCGTAAGCAGCGTTCAGCTCTTCCTCGGATACCGTGAAGATGAACTGTCTTACATAGTTCTCGTACTCCTGTGTGAGAGCCTGTCTCTCGAGGCAGTTGCGGAGTATTCTTACGGACATTCCTCTGCCGTAGAGAGCCTCAAGGTAAGCGTCAACGGACTGGAATCCGTAAAGAGCAGCTGTAGACTCAACTGACTCTACGCTTAAGTCTGCATATCTTGAAGCACCGGAATGAGGCAGATATCCTCTGGCCTCAGCCTCCTCATTAACGAGAACGCTGTTCATAAGCTCGCTTCCTGCCTGATCGAGGAGGAGCTGACGGTATGTTGTTCCGTTCGTTGTATCGTATACGGAATCAAGATCGACATTGTTGTTGATGATTCCGTAGTTATAGTAAGAGCTCAATACCTGATAGTAATGATAATTAGTCTCTGCAACGGAGATATTGTCGATGGTCTGTGTAACTCCGTCCACTGTTCTCTGGATCTTAACACCGGTCATAACCTTGGGAAGCAAACCGGAGATGTAAACGAACCATCCGATTACGATTACTGCAAATACAGTAACAAGAGTTATTACGATAGCCTTGCTTCTTCTTGAAGCTTTGATTCCGCTGTCTGCTCTCTTATCATTCTTAGCCATAATTATTAAAGCCCCGCCTTATTAATATATCTATTAAGATATGTTGATCGAATTTGCAAAAAAGCAACGTAGATTATATTACGTTGCTTAAGGTATTGCAAACTTATTCTGTCTTGCCGCTAACTTCCTCATCCTTTTCCTCAACCTCAGGAAGCACGTGAATGAGGACCTTTGATATCCACCTGTCCTCCACGTGAAGTACCTTGATAGAGAGGTTCTTGTACGTGATGATTGGCTTTTCGCGGTCTTCAGGCACCCTGTCGAGGTTCTGGATGACGAGGCCTGCGATGGTGTCGTACTCGTCCTCGTCGAACTCGATGTCGATGAGATCCTCGAGGTCCGAGAGCGTCGTGTCGCCCGCGACGATGAGGTCTCCGTTAGAGAGCCTTATGAGGTTCTGCCTCTCCTCGTCGTCGAACTCATCAGTGATCGAGCCTACAAGCTCCTCGAGCATGTCCTCGATCGTGCATATGCCCATGGTTCCGCCGTACTCATCGACGATAACCGCCATCTGAATTCCGCCCTTCTTCATCTCGCTGAAAAGTGACGATATCTTACGTCCTTCGTGAACAATGAGAGGATCTCGCATGAGTTCGGAAAGATCATACGTGTCCTCCCTCACTCCGAGAAGGTCCTTGATGTGAAGGATTCCTATGATGTTGTCGATCGTGCCGCTGTAGATCGGGATTCTGGAGAAGCGCTCGCCGGTCGCGACCTTAAGCGCATCCTCATAAGAGGCATCATCGGGTATAGCGACGATCTTCTTCCTGTGCGTCATGACCTCGGAGACCTCCGTGTCGTTGAACTCGAAGACGTTGTCGATCATCTCCCTCTCGGTATCCTCGATATTGCCGCTCTCGGAACCGACATCTACCATCATCCTGATCTCTTCCTCGGTAACTTCCTTGTCCTTCTCGTTGGGATCGATCTTAAAAAGTCTCAGCATCAGGTTGGTTGAAGCCGTGAGGAACTTTACAAAAGGATTGGTGATAATGCCGAACGCCCTTACGACGCCGTATGCCCTGAACGCCCACTTCTCGGGGTTCTTCTGGGCTATGCGCTTCGGGACCAGTTCTCCTAAGACAAGCGAGAAATACGCCAGCACGATCGTGATGAGCACCGTAAACACGGGCACGGGCCACTTTCTTATGCTGTCGGGATCGACTATAAGTGCGAGCCTTCCCGCGAAGTTATTCGCAGCGAAAGCGGATGACAGGAAGCCCGCGAGTGTTACGCCTACCTGAATGGTCGCGAGGAAAGTTCCGGGGTTGTTGAGGAAGACAAGTATGCGCGATGCATTCTTATCGCCGTCCTCCGCGAGCTTTCTCATCTTCGTGTCATTTAAGGATATGACTGCCATCTCTGTCCCGGAGAAAAAAGCATTCACAAGGACAAAGAAGATTACAACCAGAAGATCAAATATCAAGTCACCCATATATTCAATTCATTATTCGGCGAGGAGCTTCTCGAGAAGATCCTTAACGGTCTTGGGATCAGCCTTACCCTTAAGCTCCCTCATGGACTGACCGATGAGGAACTGGATATTCTTAACATTTCCGGCCTTATACTCATCAACGGCCTTGCCGTTCCCGGCGATGACCTTCCTGATGGCGGGCTCGATAGCAGAAGCATCGGATACCTGTGCAAGACCGTTGATGTCAGCGTACTCCTCGGGATCGACATTCTCTTCGAATACGGCCGTGAGTATCTTCTTGCCGCTCTTACGGTTGATCTTGCCGTCGTTAACCATCTTGATTATCGTACCGAGCTTGTCTCCGTCGAACTCCTTATCCTCAGGCGTTACGCCCTCGTCCTTATAGAGCTTCAGAAGATCCGTGAGTATCCAGTTAGCAGCATCCTTGTAGTTGCCGCACTTGGCACCTGCCGTCTCGAATACCTTAACAACGGTTACGTTGCCCGTGATGATGTCTGCATCGTATTCAGTAAGACCGAGCTCACTTACATAGCGCTCACGCTTCTTGTCGGCAAGCTCCGGAAGCGCCTTCCTGACACTTTCGAGGTATTCCTCAGAGATAACTACCGGCATCAGGTCAGGATCCGGGAAGTACTTATAGTCCTGAGCATCCTCCTTGGATCTCATCGCATATGTGTACTCCTTCTCGTCATCCCATCTTCTCGTCTCCTGGACGACTTCGCCGCCGCCCTCGATGAGGTCGATCTGACGCTCGCACTCGTACTCGATAGCGCGCTCGATTGCCTTGAACGAAGCGATGTTCTTCATCTCGGTTCTTGTACCGAACTTCTCCTGACCTCTGGGCCTTACGGAGAGGTTTACGTCAGCTCTCATGGAACCTTCCTGCATCTTGCAGTCGGATACGCCGAGATACTGCATCGTGTCCTTGATCTTATTGAGGTAAGCAATAACCTCCTCAGCCGATCTGAAATCAGGCTCGGAAACGATCTCGAGAAGCGGAACACCGCATCTGTTGAAATCGACCTTGGTCATGCCCGTCTCCTCATCGTGAACGAGCTTGCCTGCATCCTCCTCCATGTGGATCTCGTGGATGCCTATGGACTTCATCCCGTTCGAAGTCTGAATATCCACATGTCCGTTCCTGCAGATAGGAAGGTACAGCTGTGATATCTGATAAGCCTTTGGAAGATCGGGATAGAAGTAGTTCTTACGGTCGAACTTGTTGTTCCTCGTAATCTCGCAGTTAAGTGCAAGTCCCGCCTTAACAGCGAATTCGACTACCTTCTTATTGAGCGTAGGAAGTGTTCCGGGCATACCGGAGCAGACTTCGCATACGTGTGTATTGGGTGCGCCTCCGAACTTGGTGGAGCATCCGCAGAATATCTTTGATTCGGTCGAGAGCTCGCAATGAACTTCAAGACCTATGACCATCTCATAATCTTTCATCACTTGCCCTCCCTGCTTAATCTCTCATAGGCATATGCGAATCCCATGAGTGTCTGCTCGTCAAAATGCCTGCCGATGATCTGCATTCCTACGGGAAGTCCTTCCGAAGTAAGTCCGCAGGGAACGGAAATCGCGGGAACACCGACGATGTTGATAAGTACCGTGCATATGTCGCCAAGGTACATCTTAAGAGGATCGGAAAGGCTCTCCCCTGCCTTAAGAGCAGCCGTAGGAGCAACGGGACCTATAACGGCATCGTACTTCTCAAAAGCCTCATCGAAAGCCTTCTTGATGAGTGCCTTAGCCTGCAGTGCCTTGTTGTAGTATGCGTCGTAGTAACCCGAACTAAGAACGAAGTTACCGAGCATGATCCTTCTTTTTACCTCGAGGCCGAAGCCTTCGGATCTGGATCTTATGTAAAGCTCCATGAGGTCATCAACGTCCTCGGGAGCATAGCCGTACTTGATGCCGTCGTACCTTGACAGGTTCGAGCATGCCTCGGCACAGCAGATAATGTAATAAGTCGGGATAGCGTAATCCATGATGGGCATCGGGAATGTCTCAACTGTTGCTCCCGCCTGCTCCATGAGCTTTACGGCCTCCATTACGCGGGCTCTTACATCCTCGTCCATTCCCTCTGCAAAATACTGCTCGGGAAGTCCGATCTTCCTGCCCTTGAGATCGAAGTTCTTAACAGCCTCGAGATCGAGCTTGGAAGAATCAGCTGAAGACTGGTCCTTCTCATCCTGACCGCTTATTACGTTGAGCATGTAAGCCACATCGAGAGCGTCGCGGCCCATGGGACCGATCTGGTCGAGAGATGAACCGAATGCAACGAGTCCGTATCTGGACACCTTACCGTATGTGGGCTTAAGACCTGTGATTCCGCAGAATGAGGCGGGCTGTCTTATGGATCCGCCCGTATCGGAACCTAAGGCTATAGGAGCAAGCTTTGCAGCTACGCAGGCTGCGGAACCGCCCGAAGATCCTCCGGGAACCCTGTTCTCGCCCCAGGGGTTGACCGTGGGACCGAAGTAGCTCGTCTCGGTCGTTGAACCCATGGCAAACTCGTCCATGTTGGTCTTGCCGAGGATTACCATACCCTCTTCCTTAAGCTTCCTTACCGCCGTCGCGTCATAAGGCGGGATGAAGTTATGAAGCATCCTGGATGCACAGGTAGTGAGCACCTTATCAGTGCACATATTGTCCTTAACTGCTACGGGAACGCCGGCAAAAGCACCGGTAAGTTCTCCTGATGCGATCTTCGCGTCGATCTGCTCAGCGTCCTTAAGAGCATCCTCCTTACGCACCGTGATGTAGGAATTGTACTTGCCGTCCAGTTCCTCTATGGCGTCAAGGTATGCTCTGGTCGCTTCCACCGAAGTGGTCTTCTTGTCTTTGATGGCTTGACCGAGTTCAAGTGCGGTAAGCTTAATAATCTCGTTAGAATCCATGTAGTCCTCTCTAATCTCAGTCGAACGTCCTCGGTACAAGGATGGTCTCTTCGCTCTTCCTTGCGGCGTTGCTTATGATCTTATCTCTCATGTCGCCGTTGGTAACCTGATCCTCACGAACGACATTCGTCCTTCCGAAGACATGGCTCATCGGCTCAACACCTGAAGTATCAAGCTCGTTAAGCTTATCTATGTAGCCCATGATGGAGCCCAAGTCCTTCATGGTCTTCTCCCTGTCCTCTTCAGACAGGCGGATACGGCCCAGTTTCTGAAGGTAATCGATCAGTTCACTCGTTATCTCCATCAGACTCCGCCTCCTTCTTCTCTTTTATTAAGGAATCTCCTTCCTTCTTCCTGGAAAGATGCATTACGCCGATTGCTGCAAGGCCGATGATCGCCACGCCGCCTACTACGGAGAGCGAGATGAGAAGGATGTCGATAGCCTTATTGCCTGTGAGGCTTCCTACTGCGGAACCCGTTCCGGCATTAACACCTGTAGTCTCGGTCGTAAGTCCGAGTTCAGCGAGAGCATCATCTGTAGCAGGTGCAACCGTGGGTGCCGGAGCATATTCATCAGCAACGTAGAAATCGTACTCTTCGTTATTGATGGCATCGGAGATTATGAGGCTCATAGCCTCAACTGCGATCTGATCCTTGGCGCTCTGGGATACTTCGGTAGTGCCAAGATAAGCCAGAACAAAGTAACCGAAGTTGCTTGAGTAGATTACATCGATGTCGCCTTCCTGTCTGGATGCATCCCAGGCCCAGTTGGTGAAGGTCTCATCGAGAGATCCGTCATTGGGAACAGCGATGTCGCCATAGTCTGCAGTCTCGCCGTTTGTGTATGCGAGAGCAGCCTCTACCGTGAATGTGTCGAGGTCGCCTGCAGCCTCATCGAAAAGCGCATTTGCCGACTCTTCGGCAGCCGCGATCTGCTCTTCTGTTGCGCCCTGAGGGACCTGATAGAGCGTGTATCTTACGTTAGGTACGGTGATCTCGCTCTCGTCGAACTCATAGTTATCAATGAAATCCTGAGTGTAGAGATCAGCCATGTAGTAGTTGACTATGGTCTGTCTGAAGGACTCTTCCGTAACGCCTTCTCCGTAGTAGATCGACAGATACTGATCTAGGGAGATTCCGGCAGGATCCGCATAAGTTGTCTGAAGGTTGGCGATTATCTCATCGATCTGAGTCAGCGTCTCAGCGGGAAGCTCAAGTCCCTTCTCTGCTGCGAGCTTGTTGATGATGAGGGAGCTCTCGAGCATCTGCTCGGAATAAGCTACGAAGAAATCACCGTAAGTACTGTACTGTGCCATCTCTTCGCTCATGCCCGTCGTATCGATAGCTGCGGACAGATCGATAAAGCCTTCAGCCGTAGCGGGATAATAGTAGCCGGCATACTGGGTAAGCTCCGTAAACGTATCGACAAAGTAGAAATTGGACTCTGTCATGGATACGGGCTCGCCCTCGAAATAATACTGGTGATTAAGATAATTACCCAACTGGCTTCCGTAGATATCATCGAGTGTCTTGTCAGCGAGACTGACTGCATTAGGATCCGAGGATGATGCATCGGTCGAAGCAGGAACGCTCTCGGATGCTGAAGTTGCAACTCCGTCATTGGCAGTACATGCAGACAGAAGAAGCACGAGGGATAAGCCTGCGGCCATTGTTCTTAATTTAAATCTATTCATGTTAGCACTCTCCATTCAACCCGTTATTGTATCATAAAGCTCAATATATCTCATCTGGCGGCAATCACTATCGTATCGGTGTCCACGGGAGCGCTGTTGCTTACGGGATAGACTTCCATGCGTCCGGCCTCGATGACCTCCGTAACCGTCTGCTGTGTCCCGGGGTCAACATACGAGAATTCATATGTGCCGGGATGCGTGGAAACGAAGACCAAATCGCCGTTGGAGACCCACTCGCTCTCGGGATCCGTCGGATTGCTTATGCCCGTATACCATCCGGCTTCGACAGACGGCTTATAGACGAATACACCCCAGTAATCGCTGTACAGGCTCTGCTCCCTGTACCAGTCGATGTCATTCGCGAGGGTAAGGTTTCTGTTGACCTCGTAATCCGCATATTCGTCATCCACGCCGATATCGAAATGTATTCCGGTATAGCCCGGCATATAGATGAGTATCGCCGAATAGTCCTCGGCGTAATCGCTCGTGAAGAAGGAATAGAACGCCTGTCCCCTGTAGGACATCTGCTGTCCGGTTACGGCATCGGATTTCCTGTACACCATGTTGATATTCATCGTCACCTCAGAAGCGACGAAGAAGAGCACTGACATTATGACGGCAGACAGCGCGAACACAGGTCTTCCGGTTGATGATAGAAGATTGATCAGTATCGATACCACACAGGACACCATCAGCGCCCAGCCGAAGTAGCACAGGGACGAGGTCAGGTATCCTTCTGCATGAAGGTCTCTAACCCACATCTGGTAATTTGCCGTCATTGAATGGGGAAGGCAGAAGCTCATGGCGTAGAGGAAACCCGCGAGTCCCATAACAAGAAGGCGGATGTTGTCTTGGCCACGGGACTTGGCATCGCTGCTTCTTACCGACATGAAAGCCGAGAACATGACTCCTGCCGCGAGCAGTGCGAAAAGCAGTATAAAAGGCGTTGCGCAGATGACTTTAAGACTCGTTAGAACATCGACATTATCGATGTCGTTCAGAGGGAAAAGAGCAAAAGTGAATGTGTTCCACGTATTCACAAAATCGCTGAAGTCACCGTACTCATCGACGGCTGTTACCGCGACGGTGTCAACAACGTAGAGTATCTTCATCGCCTTGAGGATAACGAAGAAGAGAATTGCCGTAAGGGCATGCGTGAACAGGTTTCTTACGAAGATGAAGAAAGACTTCCGGCCGTTCTCCTTCCTGTCCCTATAGACGTAGCAAAGTGACAGGAGCGCATAGATGATGCAGGCCGTGATGAAGGGTTCGTAGACCGTCATGGACTCGTAGTAGAAGAATGCACTCAGCGCGAGGCGGATGCCGTTACGCTTCTCACCCTTATGCATGAGCCAGCAGTCGTACAGGTAAAGTCCCAATATCATGAGCGACATTCCGTACATGAAGTCGAACGGATAGCACTCCATGAGATTGTGGTTTGTATCAAGCTGAACGAGTCCTGCGAACACACCCACGAACAGGAAGCCGAACACGGGTCTTGTCTTCTTCGCGATCACATAACCCAGAAGGCCTACCGTGAACCAGATCGGCACCTGCTGAAGAAGCCAGATCGCAGTGTAGTTGCCGGTATGAAGTATGAAGAATCTGAATGATATGACGAGCGAAGACAGTATTCCTACCCTGCCTCTCGCGAACATGAAGTCGAGATTATGTCTGAACCATTCCGGGAATCCTGTCATTCTCGCGAACATGAATTCCTCGAATGAATCGTGACATCCGAGCACCTCATTCTTCAGGAAATAACACACGAGTACCGCCATCGAAGCGGCAAAGAAGGCCGTCAGCGCGGGCCAGATAAACTTCTTATCAGGCTTTGTCTTCAGATTCATTGAAGTTGATCCTCTCCTCTTCTACGACAAGAGGTCTGTTCATTATTCTCTCGTTGATATTAAGGATATATTCACCCAGGAATCCTATGAAGAACATCTGGACGGAGCCCAGAATGAACATACCTATAGTTACGGGCGCCATACCCGCAGGGAAATCATTCCAGTTGCAAAGCTTGAGAATAAGGTATACGAGCGCTACCAGAATGCTTACGGCAGCTACGATACCGCCTCCGATCGTCGCGATTCGAAGACCGATCTTCGTGTACGAAGTGATGGACAGCATAGCCGTATCATAAAGCGTGTAGAAATTATTGTGCGTCTTTCCCGCTCTTCTCTGGGGCTGCTCAAAAGGGATCTTCTGGATCTTGAATCCGAGCTCACCGACGATACCCCTTAAGAAAGGCTTCGGATCCTTAAGGTCTCTCATGACGTCGACAAAGCTTCTGTCATAGAGGCCCGCACCCGTAAAATGCTCTATCTGCTCAACGTCGGAGAACTTCCTTATGAGCTTGTAGTAGATGCTTCTCAGAAAATAGATGAATCCGTTCTCCTTGGATGATGTCTTGACTCCGACGACGATCTTGTACCCCTTCTCCCACTCGTGAACATACTTCGGGATCATCTCGACCGGATCCTGGAAATCGCATGCCATCGATATCGTGCAATCGCCCGTCGTCTGAAGGATGCCGTAGTACGGGGAGTTGTTCTGGCCGAAGTTTCTCGCGTTGAATATGGCTTTGATCTTCCTGTTCTGTCCGCATATCTGACGGAGCCTCGGTCTCGTGAGGTCGCTCGAATCGTTATCAATGAACACTATCTCGTAATCGTATTCCGGAAGGTCTTCAGCGAACATCTTAACCAGAGCCTCGGACATAGGTCCGACATTCTCTTCCTCGTTGTAACACGGGATAAGAACACTTATCTTCTTCATACGGAGAACTCCTCTCTATACCACTCCACTGTCTCTTTTATACCCTGCTCAAAAGTGTAATCCGGAGTAAATCCGGTATCCGCTTCAAGCGAAGCCGTATCGGCACAAAGATACATAACCTGTCCGGGATAATAATCCACTTCCCCGAAGCCTATCGGAAGCTTCGGATTAATAGCATCCCTGATCGCGGTGATGTATTCGGACAGGGGTCTGACGCTTCCGGATCCCACGGGATATACCGCGCCATCCTTACCCTTTGTCGCTGCGAGGAAGAACGCTTTCGCCGCGTCCTTCGCATAAAGGTAGTCCCACATCTGCTCTCCCTTTGTGTAGGAAGCCTTCTTCCCCTCGAGCATGATACCGATTCCGCTCATGACCATCGTATGAGCGCCGTCGTAGGGACCGTATACGCTTAAGATCCTGCACCACACGTGCTTCATCCCGAGCTTCTGCGCGAGAACTCTTGTCATCTGTCCTGCACAGAGCTTGCCGATGCCGTAGCCGTTTACGGGGAAGCAGGGCGTGTCGGGCGCGACCTTAACGCCGTCCTTAAGTATTCCGCATTCCGCCTGTGAACCTGCGCCGAGGAAAGTTTTGCACTTAAGTTCCGCTGCTGCCTTTACGGCATCAAGTGATGCCCTGATGTTACGAAGCTGCAGCTCCATGTCATCTCTTGACGCACCGTGCGTTCCGTCCCAAGAGAAATGGAAGAACAGGTCCGCCTCCTCGATACCCGATGTCTTAAGAACTTCAGGGAGCTCAATAATATCGTTAAGATCGAGCTCAACCACCGTGACGCGGTCGTCATCGGGAATGTTCATGAGCCTCGAAGAACCGGGGCGTGCGATGGCAACTACCTCGTAATCCTCCTTAAGAAGATATTCAATGGTCGCTACGGCGAGCATTCCGGTCGAACCTGTGACAATCGCGCGATTCATTAAGCTTCCTTCTTTCCAGGCATGGATGCCTTGATCTTATCGAACTCTTCCCTGTCAAGGAAAGGGAACATGTCGTCGATTGGCGGAGATACCATCGTACCGTCAGGAAGAGCCTTGCTCGAGAGCTTAGGCTCGAAGTTCTGCCTGTAGTCGACGACTACTTCGCAGAGCACCGGATCGTTCCCGGAGAGAGCTTCACGCACCTTCTCCTCGATCTCGTCCACGCTCTCGATCTTCACATATCTCATTCCGTAAGCGGGTGTGAGCTTCGCAAGATCCGGGAACGACAGACCGTTGCCGTCACATACGCCTACGAGCGGCGGATCGAACCTCGCGGTCTGTGACTGTCTTATCGAATGGTATCCGTTGTTGTTGATTATGAATGTCTTCAGGTTGAGTTTGTTGTAGATGACGGTCTGCATCTCCTGAATGTTCATCTGGAATGAACCGTCGCCGTCGATGCAGACAGTTCTTCTGTCACCGCGGCTTACCGCACAGCCCAAAGCTGCGGGGAATCCGTAACCCATTGCCGCACATCCGGAGTTGGTAAAAAGCCTCGTCTCATCCTTGATGTGCATAGCCTGGAATGTGATGACGCAGGCGGAACCGTTGCCGCAGATGACGGCATCATCGCTGTCCAGGATCTTCGAGAAACGGTCGATGAAAACATACGGATTAATGGGGTTATTCGTCTTCTCATATGAGGGCAGACACGCAGGGTACTTCGCATCGATATCGCGGCACCACTTAAGCCATTCGCTGTGTGTGTCGCCGCCGTCAAAACCTGAATCGATTATCGACCGGAGCACATCCTTGACATCGGCATGCACCTTCATGTCTATCTTCAACGTCGGCTTGTTGAGCTCGGCATCATCGATGTCCACCATTATCTTGTAGGCATCGGGGGACCATCCCTCGTAGTTGTAGCTGATCTGACGGATATTAAGTCTGCAGCCCAAAGAGAGAATGAGGTCGCTTCCCTGCATTACGAAGTTGCCGCCTCTCGTTCCGACAGAACCCGGACGGCCTGCGTAGTAAGGGTTGTCGTCCGCTATGAGATCGTGTGCATTCCACGCTGTGACAACGGGGATCTTAAGCATATCCGCAGCCTTAAGAAGAAGGTCCTTCACGCCTGCGAACCTGATTCCCTCGCCGACAATCATGACGGGGCGCTCCGCCTCTTCTATCTTCTTCAGGATCTTAGCGGTAAGCGCTTCATCGTAGGAGGGGTTCTCCTGAACCCTGAGCGCAACTTCCTCCTGGCTTCCCTCGAAATGCCTTAATGTATCGGAATCAACGGGAGCCGCCTGCACATCTATCGGGATGTCGAGCCAGACAGGGCCCTTACGACCGGAGTTCGCGAGGAACCACGCCTTCTCGAGGTGGTAGAGGATGTCCGTGGGCTCCGTTACCATGACGGCGTACTTTGTCATGCATGAGACGGACTTCACTATCGGGAACTCCTGATCGCCTAACTGCCTTAATCTTAAGTCGGGCACAGACCACGTTGTGGTGGCGCGCTTTACCTGTCCGGATACTACAAACATCGGAACTGAATCGAGGTAGCCGCCCATGACGCCCGTGATAGCATTCGTTCCGCCGGGACCGGATGTGACGCATACGGCAGCGATCTTTCCGGTTAATCTCGCGTATCCTTCCGCCGCTATCGAGCATGCCTGCTCGTGGTGATTATAAGTGCACTTAAGCCCCGGATGGTGTCCGAAGGCATCGTTGAGGAACATCGCTCCTCCGCCTGTGACAGTAAAGACATCCGTTACGCCCTTACCTGCAAGAAAATCCGCTATTACCTGCGCTGCTTTCTTCATGTCACTCCTCCTCGAAAAGCACCGTCATATCCATCGGGTGATCCGCATAGAAAACGTGCTCGAACTCATTTATATCTTCGCCGCCGAACTTACCGAAGCCGAAGCCGTAGGACACTCCCGCGAACGGCGCGCCCGCGAGCTTGGCACCGCCTGCGTCGTGGCAGGAATCGCCTACCATCAGGACCCTCGAAGGATCGCCCACATTGAGCGCCTCTATGCACATCCTGATAATGTCCTTCTTAAGAAGCTTGCCGCCGTAGTCGGAACCGAAGA
This sequence comes from uncultured Eubacteriales bacterium, assembly GCA_900314745.1. Lineage (GTDB taxonomy): Bacteria > Bacillota > Clostridia > Saccharofermentanales > Saccharofermentanaceae > Saccharofermentans. Next base: position 32,354 of record OMWK01000001.1, read on the forward strand.
TGCATTCCGTGTACTTCGTAAATCCCGTGGCGATGAGAAGCTTCTCGGCATAATCCTGCTTCTTGTATGTCGCTATGCCGATCGGAATCCCTCTGTCCTTAAGGAAAGAAAGGAACTCGAAGATGCCGTCATAGGGCTTTGCCAGAAGCAGATTGTGATTGCTGTACCTGTCCCTGAAGTGATTAGTTACTTCAGCGAGTTTATCTCCCGTAACGCCGCACTTGCCTTCGAACGACCACTCAATGGGAGGACCTATGAACTTAAGAAGTTCCTCCTCGGGAAGCTGCTTCAGGCCGTAGTACTCGATGGTCTCCTTAACGGACTTCAAAATGCCTTCCGACGTATCGAGAAGCGTTCCGTCCAGATCAAATAAAACAGCCTCGTATTTCCTCATGTTATATCGTACCTTGTATCCGTCAGGAATTTGACCTTGATCGCATCCTTGTTTGCACGGATGAATTCTGACATATAGTTATTGAGATAATCCGCCTTCTGCTTGGCGAATTCATATTCCTTACCCTCGTCGAGATAGTTCGCATCGGTTCCCGAATATCCGTCGAATCCTGCAAGGTTTACTTCCTTAATATTGCATCTCATCAGCACCTTAAGGATCATCATAAGCGAGTTGTCGGCATACTCGGAAGATCTGTCGAGAAGCTCGCTTATGTTTACGACATACTCAAAAGGCGTATCCGTGGGCGTCACATTGGATGTCGCGATAACGGGTATCTTCTGCTTCGACAGAAGCGTAGACAGCTGAATGTAGCGCTTGCTGTTCGTAAGGAATATGTAGTCAGGCATGAATGCCTTGCTCGCGTAGTTGATGGATATGATGACAGGGTTCGCGCTCATTACGAATTCGCTTATCCTGCGGCTCTGGGTCTCCATTGTTGTTCCTGGACCCGTGATGAGAATGGTCTTGCCGGTAAGCTCCTCCGACAGCGCATTCACGGATTCGGTATCGTTGATCTCCTTATCCTGGAACTCGACGTAGAGCTTCTCCATGTAGTCCTTGTCGTAAAGAAGCTTCTTCTCGCCCTGAAGCTTACCCAGAAGCTCAGTCATCTGCTTTATAGAGAGTGTGTGCTTGTTAGTTAACTGCTTAACGTAATCGGGGTGGCAGTCATTGCTCGCCGCGATGAAGAAGAACAGGCTGTACCCCCATGTCGCAGGCTGGTAGAACTGCATGATGTTCGCGTCGATAGCCTCGAGATACTGACTAAGTTGGTAGTTCTTGCCGTACTCGTTATTCATGTGCATAGCGACAAGCTCGATCGGAGCATTGCCCGCACTCTTGCCCATTCCGTAAAGTGAGCCGTCAACGAGAAGGTCTCTGTCTGTCTTTGCAGAATATGCGAGCACCATCTGGCAGTTCGCATAACCCATCTGGAAATTGTTGTGACCGTGATAACCGATCGCTATGTTCTTCTCGAGATTCTGGTCCAGTATCTCGAGTATGTGTCTTAAGTCCTTCTGATGTGTAAGGCCGTATGTGTCCACCATTGATACGGCATCGGGCTTCCTCTCATTCGCTATTTGGCACAGGTCCAGAAGCTCCTCATCAGAATAGGCCGTAACGCTTACGAGCTGTGCGAATACGATGTAGCCGAGCTTCTTGAGTTCTTCGCAGAACAGAAGAGCCTGCTCCCTTAAATGCTTCTTGAAGATGACTCTGATACCGTCAAGGTAGCTCTCGGACTGAGGCTTTATGTGGTCTATTCCGCATGTACCGTAGTCGATCATGCCGAAGACCTTCGTACCCTTCCTGTCGAGATCCCCGTAGATCTTCCCCACGGAATCCGTGTCGGGCATTATACTTCTGTCGTAATCAAACGGGCGTCTCTCATCGAGGAATCCGATCTCTATGATGTCTGTTCCCGCATCGACGACGCGCTCAAACACCGAGACCATATTGTCATGACCGAACTTCCAGTCATTGACATAACCACCGTCTCTTAAAGTACAGTCAAGCAGGCTGATCTTCCGGCTCATACTCGGCTCCCTTCTTTTGTCCATATGCCCAGAACTTGTTAAGCACAAAGTTTATCGGTACCGCCACAACCAGGTTTATGAGCGGCGGGATGTATTTGCTTAAGTGGAATACGTTTACTCCGACGTGAGATATGAGATTTGAAAGTCCGAGACCCGTGAAGGCATATGCGAGATATGTCTTGATAAGTGTCTTCCACCAGACTCTCTTCTCCTTGCTCTCGTCCTCTTTGAACACGAACTTGTTGCTCAGCATGAATGCCCAGAGAACACTAAGAATGAAGGCGACAGTATTGCCGATGTAGATATCGGTATTCGGGAACAGGTTGAACTTATCCAGAATAAAGAGCGTAACCGCATTGATAAGATAGGAGATTACCGTGTTCGTTACGCCGACAAGAGCAAATTTGACGAACTGAAGAAATCCTTCGGCTGCCTCGCCTTCGAGCTTCTTATGGAACGGCATCAGGAGAAGGTTCATGCACCAGAGCACAAACCTCTCGAACCAGTTCCTCTGTACTGTCTGTTCTTCGTTTTCCATTACTGATTAAGCGCTTCCCTGATCGTCTTGATCATGTAGTCGATCATCTCATCAGTCATTCCGGGATATACGCCGATCCAGAATGTGTCATTCATGATCCTGTCTGTATTCGTAAGCTCGCCTACGATCCTGTATCCCTCGCCCGAAGCTCTCATCTCGTCAAAGCAGGGATGCTTTGTGAGGTTTCCTGCGAAGAGGTTTCTCGTCTGGACGCCGTGGTCCTCGACGTACCTGACTACTTCAGTTCTGTTGACGCCTTCCCTGACTGTCATCATGAAGCCAAACCATGAAGGCTTGGAACCCTCACAGGGCTCGGGGAGGATGAGCTTATCCTGGCAGTCCTTAAGACCTTCCCAAAGCCTGTCGAAGTTGTGTCTTCTTCTTTCAACGAACGAAGGGAACTTAACTATCTGTGCACATCCGACTGCAGCCTGAAGATCTGTTGCCTTGAGGTTATAGCCGAAGTGTGAATATACGTACTTGTGATCGTATCCGTAAGGAAGCTCTCCGTACTGTCCGTCGAATCTGTGTCCGCAGAAGTTGTCGCGGCCTGAAGGACATACGCAGTCTCTTCCCCAGTCTCTCATGGATCTGATGCACTTATTGAGGAGAGCATTGTTCGTATAGATGGCTCCGCCCTCACCCATCGTCATGTGGTGCGGAGGATAGAATGAGGATGTTCCGATATCGCCGATGGTACCCGTGAACTTCTCCTCGCCGTCGATCATGTACTTAGAACCTAATGCATCGCAGTTATCCTCGATGAGCCAGAGGTTGTGCTTCGTACAGAAATCCTTAACAGCCTTAAGGTCAAAAGGATTGCCCAGCGTATGAGCGATCATGACAGCCTTAGTCTTATCGGACAGAGCGTCCTCGAGTTTGGTTACGTCGATATTGTACTGGGGGATTGTAACATCAATGAATACGGGAACCGCACCGTACTGGATGATGGGAGCAACAGTTGTAGGGAATCCTGCCGCAACCGTGATGACCTCATCACCTCTTCTTACTCTTCTTTCCTTCAGAAGCGGGCTTGTAAGCGCCATGAAGGCTCCGAGGTTAGCGGAAGAACCGGAGTTAACGAGTGAGACGAACTTCACGCCTAAGTACTCGGCGAACTTCTTCTCGAACTCATCCGTATATCTTCCGGACGTAAGCCAGAACTCGAGCGATGAATCAACGAGATTTACCATCTCCTCAGATCCGTACACACGTCTCGCGTAGGGGATCCTGTCACCTTCGCTGTAGGGCTTTACCGCGTGAAACTTCTCGGCATACTCCTTAACTTCCTCGAGTATCTTCGCGCGTGCATCCTGCTCATTCATGTTCTCAAACATTATCCTTTATCATCCTTTCGATATGTAATCGCTGATCTGCTTATCCATAATGGCGGGGATATCCTCTCCTGCCTGATATGCCTTGGTCCACTCGACGACTCTCTCTATGGCCTCGTCTATGTGCCATACCGGAGCCCAGCCGAATGTCTTCTTAAGTTTGCTCGAGTCGAGCTTCAGGAAGTTCGCCTCGTGGGGAGCGCCTGTCTCAGTTCTGTCCACACGTCTGATGCCGCCCCATTTCGAAGTGAACATGTCTACTATGTCGCCCGTGCATACGCAGTCGCAGTCATCGGGACCTACGTTATACCAGCCCTGAAGCGACTTATCCTCGTACTGTGCCTTCGCTATCATGAGATATGCGAACACGGGCTCGAAGACATGCTGATAAGGCCTCGTGGAATAAGGGTTTCTAACGACGATGTCCTTACCCTCAAGAGCCGCTCTCACGGAGTCGGGAATGATCCTGTCGTTAGCGAAGTCTCCGCCGCCAATGACGTTACCTGCTCTTGCCGTGGAGATGGCGGGAGCATCGTCTGACGTGAAGAACGAATTCTTATAGCTATGTGTAACAAGCTCACTGCAGGACTTGGAATTCGAGTAGGGATCGAAGCCGTCGAGGGGCTCATTCTCCCTGTATCCCCAGACCCACTCATTGTTCTGGTAAACCTTATCGGTGGTAACGTTCAGGAATGACTTAACATTCTTCGATGCCCTTACGCACTCGAGGATGTTGACCGTGCCCATTACGTTCGTCTCGTATGTATATCTCGGGTCCTTATAGGAATCCCTTACGATCGGCTGAGCCGCCATGTGAATGACTATCTCGGGATCAGCCTCTTCAAAGGCCTTCTTCATCGACTGAAGATCCCTGACATCGCCTATAACTGATGTCATCTTCCCCTCGAGGCCTGCGAGTTCAAAAAGATTCGGCTTCGTCGGTGCTTCGAGCGAGTAACCCGTAAGAACCGCATTGCTGTTAACAAGTATCCTGCTCATCCATGAGCCCTTGAAGCCTGTGTGTCCGGTGAGGAAGACCCTCTTGCCGTTCCAGAAACTCATATCCTGCAAAATATCAGTCCTCCCACTTGATCCACGGCGCCTTGCCGTCTCTTATAAGACCCTCAAGAAGGTCCTTGTCGCGCTTCGTATCCATGCACTGCCAGAAGCCCTCGTGCATGAATGCATTGAGCTGACCTTCTGCCGCGAGTCTCTCGAGAGGAGCCTTCTCGAAAGGCACCTCATCTCCGTCAATATAATCTATTACCTTGGGGTCGAGGACCATGAATCCTGCGTTTACTACAGTTCCGTCCTGATCGTTCTTCTCTCTGAACTTGCTTACGGTCCCCGTCTCGTCGATATCGACGCAGCCGAAGCGCTGGCCGACCTTCGCCACCGTGATGGTTGCAAGCTGACCCTTACTCTGATGGAAATCGAGATCAACGTCGCTTACTCCGTCACCGTATGTAAGCATGAACGGCTCGTCGCCGATGTAGTCCCTTACTCTCTTGATTCGTCCGCCGGTCATGGTATTAAGACCCGTATCTACGAGCGTGACCTTCCATGGCTCTGTGTGAGTCCTGTGAACGATCATCTTATTCTCATCCGTGAAGTCGAATGTTACGTCGGATGTATGGAGATAGTAATCAGCGAACCACTCCTTGATGACATACTGCTTATAGCCGCAGCAGATAACGAAGTCGTTAAATCCGTAGGAAGAATAGTATTTCATGATATGCCAGAGTATCGGCATACCGCATATCTCTACCATCGGCTTGGGCCTATAAACACTCTCCTCGGAAATTCTCGTTCCGAAGCCGCCTGCAAGCAAAACTACCTTCATGGTCAGTCCTCCGCACATAGTATTACATTATAATAATACTATAAGGGAGACTATTAGTCTTTAAGATAGTTGTTGCACTCTTTTACAAAATTATTAAAATCAGCGGCGTTCTTATATATGACGTTTATCCTCGCATTCGGGGTATAGCGCTCGCTGTCTATCATGGCCTGATAGTCCGCACCGGTCCTTCTTATATCCGCGATGAGAGCATCGCGGAGCGCGGGGCGGTACATGATATCCAGGAACCTCGAATTGATGCCGAGCATGAGCTCCTCCGAACCCTTACGTATCCTTATCGAAGCCGTCGCCCTTATGTCATCTAAAGAGAATGCGAGACTTATGTTATAGACGCCATCCTCGATGAGGAACTTGCCGTAATCCTCGCTGTAGGAGCCCAGATCCTTAATGTCAAATTCGAGTGTCAGCTCACGGCTCTCGCCCTTTTCGAGATGGTACTTGCCGAAGGCGCGAAGCTCCTTAACAGGCTTTCTTTGAACCGAGACGGGGTCACCGACGTAAAGCTGAACGACCTCGGAGCCCGCCATGCTGCCGGTGTTCGTAAGCGTGAAACTCACCTTCACCCTGTCGCCAAGCTCGTACTCGGTCTTATCCGTCTTCGCATCCCTGATCTCGAACGACGTGTAGGACAGGCCGTAGCCGAACGGGAACAGAGGCTTAACTCCCCTTATCTCATAGCCTCTGTAGCCGACGAAGATGCCCTCGCCGTAATTGCACGTGAAGCCGTCGGGATAGTTAAGGAATGCCGGCGTGTCCTCGTATCTTACGGGGAATGTTACCGTGAGTCTTCCGGAAGGATTTACCTTGCCGCTCATGATGTCGTAGAGTGCCGTCGCGCCCTCCATGCCGGGATAATACAATAGGAATACCGCATCGACATCGTCGATGAAATCGCCGAGCTCGACAGGACCCGGAATGTTAAGAACGAGAACGATCTTACGGGAACCGTCGTCGATAAGACCTCTTATGATGCGCACGTATTCATCGGGAAGCTTCAGGTCGATTCTGTCGGTTCCCTCTGCGGAAGGAAGAGAGATGACTACTACTGCAACGTCGCCGTCACTGTTATCGCCGAAGACCTCCTTAAGCGAAGGTGCGCGGTCCGTTATTACCTGTGCGCTTCCGCTGCCGTAGATACGAAGCTCCGGGCTTCCCATGAGACTTATGCGGCTCATGTCATCAAGCGGGAACAGATTGTCCCTGTTCTTGAGCATTATGATGCCCTCCGCGTTCGCGTCGTAGCACGCCTTCCTGCCCTGCTCCACGTACTCACCGTTTGTTACGGGGAATACCCTGTCGTTCGCGTTGTATTTTGCCGTGAGCTCTATAACATGCCCTGCCGCCTCCTCGAAAGCGGAACGGCTCAGTCTTCCGTCATTAAGTGCCGCGAGGATCTCGTCCTCCTTGTTCCACGGACCCGGCATGAGAAGGTCGATGCCCGATGCGACGGAATCACCGGAATCACCAACACACGCCCCCCAGTCGGTCATGCAAAGGCCATTAAATCCCCAGCGTTCGCGGAGGACCTCACGAAGCAGCCACGGGTTCTCCGTGCAGTGCGCTCCGTTGATCTTGGGATATGCCGCCATGACTGTCGCTGCCCCCGCCTTAACGCATTTGCCGAACGCCGGAAGATACATCTCCTCGATCGCCCTTCGCGATATGTGCTGGTCGATGCCGGAGCGGTTAATCTCGAGGTTATTCGCAGCAAAATGTTTAACGTTGGCCGCCACGCCCTTCGACTCGACGCCCTTTACCATCTCCCTTGCAAGAACGCCTCCGACCAGCGGATCTTCGGAGTAGCCCTCGAAGAATCTGCCGTTCCTGGGTTCCCTCAGAAGGTTGACATTCGGAGTTCCGAGAAGGCATGAGATCTTATACATCAGAGCCTCAAGTCCCAAAGCCTGACCGTTCTCATAAACCACTTCGGGATTCCATGTTGAACCGAGAAGGATTCCCGGAGGATAGCATCCGGGATGGGGCTCGAAGCCGCCTGTATATTCTGTGAGTTTCTTGAACAGCTCTTCCCTTAACTTCTTCTCTTCGTCGGTAAGATTATCGAGCTTGTAGAAGTTATGGATGACGTGGTCAAACTGCTCTCTGGTGTAATTATTCTCGATTGCATAGGCAATAAAGATATCTCCGAACAGCTGCTCGAAGTTCATGCCCGTGCCGCCGTCCAGAAACTGCATACGCTTTATGCCGTACTCGCTGATCTCTCTCGTAGAGAAAAAACCGGCACCGCATATTAGAGATGCCTTCTGCCGGTCATTAAGTTTTGAAAGAATATCCTTAGTTGTCATGATGATCACCATCCGTATTATTATCAGCTGTTACTGCCATAATAACACCCCGGCAATCAAGACTCAAAAATTAAATCCCTAAGGTTGTTTATCCTGTCAGACGGAAGATTGCGCGGGAACGATGGTGACTGCTCGGACTGGATATAGCAGGCATCGATTCCGGCTCCCATGGCCCCTCTGATATCGGCGAATTCATCATTGCCGATCATGACGCATGAAGAAGGGTCGATGTCTCCTATCGCCTTCTCGTAGAACGCGAGCGACGGCTTCTTGACCTTAAGGTCTGACGATATGAATATCCCGTCGAACATATCATAGAGTCCGAGACTTCTTATCTCGGGAATCGTGAAGCACGACTGCGCATTAGAAAGAAGGCATATCTTCTTCCCTCTGTTCTTAAGTTCCTTAAGAACCTCGATCGCTCCGTCAAACAATCTAAGCTTAACGATGGATACACTTCTCATCATAACGGCCGTATCGGATATCAGCTGAGATCCGGCCTTCACGCCCTTACCCGCATAAAGAGCCTTGAACACATCCTTAAGATCGATCTCAACGTCGCTTCCTGTGAGCTTATGGTTGGACTTACGCATGTACTTAAGAAGCTTCGCCGTCTCTTCTTCGCAAAGTCTCATATAGGCACGGCGAAGATCCGTGTCATTATAGACTGCGCCGTTCATCGAATAATAATTAGCAAGGGAAGCCCATACGAACGGGCTCCCCTCGTCTGTCCTTATATCTACCAGCGTTCCGTAAAGATCGAACAGAAAATAGTCTTTATTATCAAACACGGTTACATCATACCATTATCGCGAACTTCAGTGTGCACTGAACGGCAACCTTGCCGTCAACAGTTGCGGTAGCTTCGCCGACGCCCATAGGACCTCTTACCTGAGTGATCTTTGTCTCAAGTCTTAATGTATCACCGGGTGTGACCTGCTTTCTGAACTTGCACTTGTCGATACCTGCAAAGACTGCGATCTTGCCCTTGAACTCCTCCTGTGAAAGGATTGCGACAGCACCTGTCTGAGCAAGAGCCTCTACGATCAGAACGCCCGGCATGATGGGATACTCGGGGAAGTGTCCTCTGAAGAATGACTCATCGTAAGTTACGTTCTTGATAGCAACGCAGTACTCGCCCGGAACATAATCCTCTACCTTGTCGATGAGAAGGAAGGGGTGTCTGTGGGGGATGATCTCCATAATGCCCTTTGTATCAAGTGAGTTAGCCATAGTAGTAAGTCTCCTTTTCGATATGGTGCTTATGCTTCGTACTTCTTAAGAAGAAGTGTAGCATTATGTCCGCCGAAGCCCAAAGAGTTGCTCATTGCGTAGTTGATGTCAAGCGAGCGGCCCTCGCCCATTGTGTAGTCGAGGTCGCACTCCTCATCAGGCTCTGTGAGGCCTGATGTGACGTGGATGAAGGAGTCGAGGATGGACTTAACGCATACGATGAACTCGACACCGCCGGCGCCTCCGAGAAGGTGTCCGATCATTGACTTTGTGGAGTTGATAGCAACCTTCTTCGCAGCATCGCCGAATGCATACTTGATGCCTCTTGTCTCGAAAAGGTCATTGTGGTGCGTGGAAGTTCCGTGAGCGTTGATGTACTCGACCTGATCGGGTGTGATGCCGGCTTCCCTCATTGCAGCCTTCATGGCCTCGCCTGCACCGGAACCGTCCTCGGCAGGTGATGTGATGTGGAAAGCATCGTTAGTAGCACCGTAACCTACGACCTCAGCGTAGATGTGAGCGCCTCTTGCCTTTGCATGCTCGAGCTCCTCGAGAACTACGACACCGGCACCCTCGCCGATTACAAAACCGTCTCTGTTCTTGTCGAACGGTCTTGAGCAGGTGTCAGGATCCATGTTAGTGGAAAGAGCTGTCATGTTGGTAAAGCCCTGAACGCCCAATGGGCAGATGGCTGCTTCAGAACCGCCCGCTACCATTACGTCAGCATCGTCGAACTTAATTGCCCTGAATGCATCTCCTATTGAGTGTGAACCTGAAGCGCAGGCCGTAACGATAGCCACGTTCTTGCCCTTCATGCCGTACATGATCGAGATATTAGCGGAAGCCATGTTGGCGATCATCACAGGGATATAAAGAGGGCTCACCTTCTTGCCTTCCATGAGTTTTTGGTGCTCTCTCTCGTTAGCCTGCATGGAACCGATACCGGAGCTTACGATAACACCGACTCTGTAAGGATCTTCATCTGCCATGTTAAGACCTGCATCCTCAACGGCTTCCTTGGCAGCTGCGCAGGCGAACTGTGAGAATCTCTCCATTCTCTTTGCTGTCTTGAAGTCCATGTACTTTGTAGGGTCGAAGTCCTTGACCTCGGCACACATCTTAGCCTTGTAACCCGTGCAGTCGAAGGCAGTGATCTCACCGAAGGCACGCTTGCCTTCCTTAAGGCCGTTCCAGAAGCACTCTACTCCCTCACCTAAGGGGGTAATGGCGCCCATTCCTGTTACTACAACTCTTCTTCCGTCCATTCTCTTATTCTCCGATTTCTATAATTACATGTGCATTCCGCCGTCTACGGAAAGAACCTGACCTGTGATGTAGGAAGCATCATCAGATACGAGGAATCCTACGGCATTCGCGATATCCTCAACCTGGCCGTAACGCTTCAGAGGGATACCTGCGAGCATCTGCTCCTTAACCTTCTCAGGGAGCACGTCTGTCATGGGTGTCTGAACGAATCCGGGAGCGATGGCATTACATGTGATGTTCTTGCCTGCATACTCTCTTGCGGCACTCTTTGTAATACCGATGACGCCTGCCTTAGATGCAGAGTAGTTGACCTGGCATGCATTTCCCTCGAGTCCTACGATGGAGGAGATCGATACGATGCGGCCGTACTTCTGCTTGCTCATTACGGGAACAACCTCACGGAAGAAGTTGTATGTACCCTTGAGGTTAACTGCGATAACAGCGTCAAAATCCTCTTCCTTCATTCTTACGAGGAAGCCGTCTCTTGTGATGCCTGCGTTGTTTACGAGAGCATCGATGGAGCCGAATGTTGCTGCTACATCTGCAACTGTCTCCTTAACGGACTCGGAGCTTGAGACGTCGCATCTGTAAGCCTTTGTCTCAACGCCGTATTCCTTCTTGATCTCGTCAGCTGTCTCCTGTGAGCCCTCGATGGGACATGCATCTACAACTGCGATGTTGTAGCCCATCTTAGCAAGCTTTACTGCGATAGCCTTGCCGATTCCTCTTGCGCTTCCTGTTACGATTGCTGTCTTTGCCATTTTTATCAATCTCCTTATTATGCTTCTAATGCCTTGAGGTTCTCGGAAAGAGCCTCGGCTTCTTCTACTGTTGATACGTTGATCACGGGGATCTCGGGGATAGTCTTCTTAACGAAGCCTGCGATGGTCTTGCCGGGACCTATCTCCACCAGAACATCCACGCCTAATTCCTTGAACTTAAGAAGCGTCTGCTCCCACATTACGGAAGAGTAGACCTGCTTCTCGAGAAGCTCTCTTGTGTTTGCCGTGTCTTCGATTACTTCCGCGTTGAAGTTCGCGATGTAAGGGATCTTAAGGTCAGAGATCTTCGCCTTATCAAGCTCCACGCGAAGCTTCTCGCCCGCGCCCTTGAGCATGGGGGAATGGAAGGGGCCCGATACCTTGAGCTCAACTGCTCTCTTCGCACCCATCTCGGAAAGCTTCTCCATGCCTTCGTGCACGGCATCCTTCTCGCCAGTGATTACGATCTGTCCGGGGCAGTTGTAGTTAGCTACCTCAGCGCCGTCGATGTTGTCGATGCACTGCTGTACCGTCTCCTTGGGCAACGCGATGATCGCTGCCATCGTGCCCTGGCCTGCAGGTACGAACGAACTCATGAGGTTGCCTCTGATCCTTGTAAGTCTTACCGCATCCTCGAAAGTCATCGCGCCAGCCGTTACGAGTGCGCAGTACTCTCCGAGCGACAGTCCCGCCGTGATGTCAGGCTTGATTCCCATATCCTCGACGGCCTTTGTCATGATGGAACATGCCGTTACGAGGCAGGGCTGTGTGTACTCTGTTACGTGGATGTCCTCGTTCTCTTCGAAGAGGATCTTCTCCATATCGAAGCCCGCGGCATCTGTCGCCTTCTTAATCATATCCTTTGCCCAGTCGTACTTCTCAACGAAGTCCTGAGCCATTCCAACCTTCTGAACGCCCTGACCGGGATAAACAAATGCTATCTTCATCAGCAAATCTCCTTCGCGTTCTTAAGGAGTGCGTTAGCGTCGTTCATCATGGTCTCGATGATGTCCTTAACAGGTCTTATCTCGTTGACCATACCTGCGATCTGACCGGCCATAAATGTGCCGCCCTTTGTGTCACCGTCGATTACTGCTTTTCGAAGGGCACCTACACCGAGAGCCTCGATCTCCTCGAAGCTTGCGTGTGCCTCCTCGAGCTTGATGAACTCATTTGTGAGCTGGTTTCTAATCTGTCTTACGGGAGCACCCGCAGACCTTCCTGTAACTCTCGTGGAGCTGTCCTTGGCCTTGATGATCATGTCCTTGTAGTTCTGGTGGATGTTTACTTCCTCGGAAGCGCAGAATACTGTTCCGCACTGAACTGCTTCGGCGCCGAGCATGAATGCTGCCGCTACTCCCCTGCCGTCTGCGATACCGCCTGCAGCGATAACGGGAATGCTTACAGCATCTACAACCTGGGGAACCAAAGCCATAGTTGTGATCTCACCTACGTGTCCGCCTGACTCTGTACCCTCTGCGATTACAGCATCGGCTCCGTCCTTCTCCATCTTCTTTGCAAGTGCAACACCTGCTACAACGGGGATGACGATGATGCCTGCTTCCTTCCACATGGGAATGAACTTGCCTGCAGAACCTGCACCTGTTGTTACGACCTTTACCTTCTCCTCGGCAAGGACTTCTGCGATCTGGGGAGCTCTCGGGTTCATGAGCATTACATTCACGCCGAAAGGCTTGTCCGTTAACTCTCTGCACTTATGGATCTGATCTCTTATCCAGTTCTCGTCTGCACCGCCGCATCCGATGATGCCGAGACCGCCTGCGTTAGAGACAGCAGCTGCGATGTGATAGTCTGCTACCCATGCCATACCGCCCTGGAAGATCGGGTACTTGATGCCAATCATTTCTGTGATCTTTGTCATGAACGTTACTCCTTTATGATCTGCTAATTAATATTCAATGTAGTTGGCGTCCCACGTAAGTCCGCCTCCGAAGCTTGCGAGAACGAGCTTCATACCCTTCTTCAATCTGCCGTCCTTCTTCATGGTGGACAGCAATGAAGGAATCGATGCGCTCGAAGTGTTGCCCGTCTCCTGTAAAGTCATCGGGAACTTCTCTATATCTATATTCAATTTCTTTGCCGTAGCTTCGATGATACGCGCGTTAGCCTGATGAAGGATGAAGTAATCTATCTCATCGAGGCTGAAGTTATACTTGGCTGCAAGATCCTTAATAAGCTTCGGTACCTCAGTGATAGCGAATCTGAATACGTCTCTTCCTGCCATATAGAAATATGTGGACTGCTCGAAGCCCTCTTCATCATATCTTTGGGGCTGCTTTCTGTTCTCACATCTTAAGCAGTCTCCTCTGTTTCCTGAAGATCTCATAATAAACTCGTTCTTCTTGCCTTCTTCGGCTCTTAAGACTGCTGCACCTGCACCGTCACCGAAGAGTATACACGTTCCCCTGTCGTTCCAGTCAACGAAGTTCGAGAGTGTCTCCGTTCCTACGACAAGAGCGAGCTTAACATTTCCTGACTCGATAAAGCCCTGTACGGTATTGAATGCGGCGATCCATCCGGGACACGCTGAATTGACATCAAAGCATCCGACATTCTCGGAACACCCGAGCGCTTTCTGAACGCAGACAGCCATAGACGGAAACAGAAGATCCGGCGTGGTCGATGCCGCTACGATAAGTTCGATATCCTTAGGATCGATACCGGCATCTTCGACAGCTGCCTTTGCAGCCTTTATGGCCATTGTTGATGACTTGTCTTCGATACCGTCGGCGATATGTCTTCTCTTGATACCCGTTCTCTCGGTGATCCACTCATCATTAGTCTCCACCATCTTCGACAGATCGTCATTGCTGAGGACCTTCGGCGGCAGATATGAACCTAATCCTATGATCTTTCCGGTAATTTGAGCCATTAATACAATCCTTCTTTGATAATTCCTTTGATTATCAAAGTATTGCACACTAAAATAGCTTAGTCAATAGACTGCACACCCGACTGTAAGCGGAATTGCGAGAGTCCCGTGAGAGTCTCTCGTGAGTCCGGGCGTCCTCTTAATGCCCTTTCTGCACCATTTTCCCGATTCTTCGATTTTGGTGCACAAAAATGGGGAAAAATATGCACCAAAATGAGAAAAACTCGCTTTTGGTGCAGAGAAACAGTGATATTTGTGCACCAAATTCTTGAATTTGAAGATTTGGTGCATTTTTAAGTCGGATTTTGTGCACCAAATCGCTGATTTCTCAATTTTGGTGCACAAACCGACCCGGTGATCAGATAACAAGAGCCATTATGCTGGAGATTATGCTCATAAGAGCGAATGAGACTGTCGTAAAGTAGATCCACGGGCGGGACATATCCTTACGTTTGAATATTGAGGCGATGACCATGACTGCTCCGGCTGCAAATATCAGCGTTCCCCAAATCGCGAGAAGTCTTTTGGGGGTATAGCCGAATCTTGAATAGTAGAGTGCGAGCTTCGAGAATGAGATGACCGCGAATACTACGCTCTCGCACATAAGAGCGGTTATCATGCCATTCGATATCTTACGTCCTATGGAATCCCGCTTCGTAAGATACGATACGACAAAATATACCAGCATGTTAATTGCCATAATTCCGGTAAGCTCGAAGAATCCCTGTCTCGCATATTCTGCCGCCGTGAATTCCTCGGGAAGAATTCCGGCAAAAGCGCTGAACAGATAACTTCCTTCAAATACGAAGAATATGATGTACAGAAGGACAAATGCTCCGGTTATCAATGACGCTACAATCGGAGAGAGCTTGTGGCATTTCTGTCTCCAGGCTACAAGCTTCCCGAAGGTTTCTCTCTCCTTCTCCCCGGTACTTCCGGCGCTCTGCGATATCATTCCATAGATATATAAAGAAGCGGGAACTGCCAGAACAAAGAAGTTGAAATTCTCAAAAAACCAGAATGCATCTATAGACTGCAGCACCTTTGATACCGCTATGTCAAAGTCACTGTTGATTCCGCTAAGAAGAGCAACTGCGACAATAAATACAGGGATCATGAATAACACACTCAGCACTCCGGCTGCAAAGGATGATGCTTTCATCTCCCCATTTTTACCTTTACGAATTGCCGCTAAATCTTTGAAAATATTCCCAAATCCCGAGAACGCCTTGAGCGCTCCCGCATTGAACAGATCTGCGGCTATGAAGCTTCCTGTACGTCCTTCGTACAATATTCCGCAGCTTACGACCGTCACATACAGCGCACAAAGATGAAGAGCGAGCATCGAGACCGGTTCGGATATTCCGGTTACGGAAGTCAATGCCACTATACACATGACTATATACCAGAAATATGACACAGAAGCAGGCTTCCTGCCGTGCCCTCTTACGATGAGTTCATGAAGCACTATGAAGGCCATCGTGAACAGAACTCTTTTGATAACGGAATTCTCTCCGGAAAAATCCAGCAGAAAATACTTCAAATAGGCAAAAGCTATCGGATACGCCAGGAGTACCCCGGCGATTCGTGATGTCTTTACGGTGTCCATTGTGATTACCTCTTTATCCCTTAGGTTTATGAGGATACTATACACCGGTGCATAGCGATTTGCAATACTTTTTTATTGTTTTTCAATAATTATTATCTGAAGAACAATCTTACATCAGGAGACAGCGACCTCTGCCCAGCATCCTTCGAACGGTATGTCGTACATCGGAACAGCGCCTGCGCTTATGAGTTTATTGGTGCTCTCATACTGAACCTTACCCTTATGCACGGGACCGAGATAACACTTAACACCAGCGTCCTTCGCTCTTGCGATAAGTTCGGGAAGTCCTCGCACGGAAGCAGTTCCGCTGTGGAAAGCCTCGATAAGGACTGCATCGAATCTGGATACGTCAACTAAGTCAAAAGGATATCCCGGCACATCCGGGATCGTAAGTATCTTCTTAACGGGCGACTCCAGATATGCCTTAACTTCATCCTCCTTAAGAGCATCCGCCGTGGGCTTACCCGGGAACTTGCCGTAATCGCCGTCAAAACCTGCGTCGGTAACGCGGGATGCCTGAACAAAAACGGTATCCTCCATCAGGGAGTCGGAATAAACTATGCCGAAGGTGACGGCTCCGAGGTGACCTTCGCATGCGGCGCCGAGAAGCCCCATTGCATATTTAACATTGCGGACCGCGTCGCTGTGCGGGTCGTCCATTGGAAGCTTGGAACCCGTAATGATCACGGGAAGATTGAGATAAGACAGTACCCGCACGGCAAGCTGGGCAAAATAAGCCGCGCTGTCGGTGCCGTGAAGTATGAGGATACCGTCCGGCTTGCTGCTCCCGCACTCGTTTATGATCGCGGCAAAAGCTTTTCGAAAGTAGTCCTCATCCGCGTTCTCGGAAGAGTACAGGATGGGGGTAAGGAAAGTAAGCTCGTTCCTGCCCTTAACCGCATCGAAAAAGTTCTTTCCGGGCGCGTTCCTAAGCTTGACCGTATCCTTGTTCTCAACTGCGGAACAGATGGTGCCTCCGAGTGTAACGACGAGTATCCTGTTCATTTGTCTTTCTCCGTATAACAAGTAAAATATAGTAAATTATACCTTAAAAGAGGACGTATTATGAGGCTGGTAAGCTGGAATGTTAACGGTATCCGCGCAGTCGCGGGCAAAGGTTTTCTCGATTCATTCAAGGCGATGGGCGCCGATATCCTGGGCATACAGGAGATAAAGGCCCTGCCCGAGCAGGTGCCCGGGGAGATCGCGAACATCCCGGGATACAAAAGCGTATTCTACCCCGCAGAACGCAAGGGTTATTCCGGAACAGGACTTTACTACAGGGACACTCTTGATCCTAAGATAGAGCTCGGCTTCGGTGTCGAGGAGTTCGACCACGAAGGCAGAGTCATCAAGGCGGATTTCGGCGACTTCGTCCTCTTTAACATCTACTTCCCGAATGGCGGAAGGGGCGACGACTACGTCAAATTCAAGCTTCGTTTCTACGACTGCTTCTTAGATCAGGTCAGGGAGCTTGAAGCTCAGGGCCGCGAAGTCATCTGCTGCGGCGACGTAAACACCGCTCATAAGGAGATCGACTTAAGCAACCCCAAGGCTAACTCCAAGATCTCGGGGTTCCTTCCCGAAGAGCGCGTCTACATGGACCACTTCGCAAAGGCAGGTCTCATCGACTCATTCCGCATGCTCTATCCCGACAAAAAAGAAGCGTACAGCTGGTGGTCGTATAAGACATTTGCCCGCGAGAGAAACGTCGGCTGGAGAATCGACTACTTCTTCGTTACAGAAGGCATAAGCAAAAAAGTGGCCGAATCCGACATGATGACTGACATCATGGGATCCGACCACTGCCCTATTTATATCGATCTTAAGTAAGGCTTAATCGACATATGCGCTGCAAGTTGCGGAGCGCAGCGAGCGCACTGTTCGCGGCCAAGCGCATATTCGATTAAGACATATTTTCTTTCTCTACTAAGCGATCTGCGCCGTACTTCTTACGGAGCGCGGGCTTCTCGATCTTACCCGTCGCATTACGGGGTACGTCTGCGAGGATGATCTTCTTCGGCCTCTTATAGCGGGGAAGCTGCTGGCAGAACTGATCTATCTCCTCAACAGTGCAGCCTGAGCCGGGCTCGATCTGAACGATGGCGCCCGTGATCTCGCCGAGTCTCTTGTCGGGAAGGCCGATTACGGCAACGTCCTTGATCTTCGGATACTCCTGCAGGAAGTTCTCGATCTCTACGGGGTAGATATTCTCACCGCCTGATACGATAAGGTCCTTCTTACGGTCTACGAGGAAGTAGAAGCCGTCCTCGTCCTGTCTTGCCATGTCGCCGGTGTAGAGCCAGCCGTCGTGCAAAGCAGCTGCAGTAGCCTCGGGGTTATGGTAGTACTCGAGCATTACGCCGGGACCCTTAACACAGAGCTCTCCGACATCGCCCTGCTTAACCTCATTGCCGTTCTCGTCGATGATCTTACACTGCCAGCGATAACCCGGAACTCCGATGGCACCAACCTTGTGTGTATTCTGAAGTCCGAGGTGAACGCAGCCAGGGCCGGTAGACTCGGAAAGACCGTAGTTGGTGTCGTACTGGTGATTCGGGAAGTAATCCCTCCAGTGACGGATAAGTGACGGCGGAACGGGCTGTGCGCCGATGTGCATCAGTCTCCACTGAGAGAGCTCATAGTCTTCCAGCTTAAGTTCGCCGCTGTCCAACGCATCGAGTATGTCCTGAGCCCACGGCACAAGGAGCCATACGTTCGTGCAGTGCTCATCCGATACCGCACGGAGGATGACATCAGGCTTGGTGCCCTTAAGAAGAACAGCCTTGCTGCATGTCCAAAGCGAGCCCATCCAGTGGAACTTCGCGCCCGTGTGATAAAGAGGAGGAATGCAGAGGAAGCAGTCATCCTTAGTTGTCTCATGGTGAACGGCCTCCATCTCGGCAGCCTGTGTAAGGCTTCTGTGAGGATGAAGGATGGCCTTCGGGAAACCTGTGGTTCCGGAAGAGAAGTAGATGGCAGCTAGATCATCTTCGGTGAGCTCGATTCCGGGATCCGAGCTCGGATAATCAGCTACGAGAGACCAGTAGTTCTCGGCGAAATCAGGCTTGCCTTCACCGCCGACGAAGATGAGCACTCTGTTTCTCGTAATCTCATCTGCGTTGGTGTTGATACGGTCTACAAACTCAGGTCCGAAGATAAGAATCGATACCTCGGCAAGATTCGCGCAGTAAGATATCTCATTTGCCGTATATCTGAAATTGAAAGGAACTGCAATGGCTCCGGCCTTCAGGATTCCGAAGTAGATGGGAAGCCACTCGAGGCAGTTGAACATGAGGATAGCGACCTTATCGCCCTTCTGAATGCCCTTATCCAGGAGCATGTTGGCAACACGGTTCGCCTTCTCTTCGAAGACCTGCCATGTCAGCTGTCTTCTGTAGTACTTTGTAGGTTTGGTCTGCTGAACGAGATCATATTCCTTATATGAGAACTTCCTCGTCTCTTCCATTGTCGGATTGATCTCTACAAGAGCAACTTCCTTGCCGTGCTCTGCGGCATTTCTCTTAAGTAATTCGGTAACAGGCATCTTAAGTCCTTGTCCCCCCTATCTTGATACCCGTTTATACTACCACCCGCAATACATAACGTCAAAAAAGGACTGCCTTCCGACAGTCCCTTATAATCCTGTTTGTTTCTATTAAGCGGACGTACTCCGAGCGGACTTACGTAGCGAGGATACTCAGCTTAATAGTTATCTGCGCTTACCTCGAAATAGCTCTTGGGATGAGCACATACAGGGCACATCTCAGGTGCCTTTGTTCCTACTACGATGTGACCGCAGTTTCTGCACTCCCATACCTTGACTTCACTCTTCTCGAAGACCTTGGCAGTCTCAACATTATTGAGAAGTGCACGGTATCTCTCCTCGTGTCTCTTCTCGATAGCGGCAACCATTCTGAACTTGGCAGCCAGGCCCTTGAAGCCCTCTTCCTCAGCTGTCTTCGCGAAGTCCTCGTACATGTCTGTCCACTCGTAGTTCTCGCCGTCAGCAGCAGCCTTGAGGTTAGCAGCTGTATCACCGATGCCCTCGAGCTCCTTGAACCACATCTTCGCATGTTCCTTCTCATTGTCAGCTGTCATGAGGAAGATGGAAGCAATCTGCTCGTAGCCTTCCTTCTTTGCAACTGATGCGAAATAAGTGTACTTGTTTCTTGCCTGGCTCTCACCAGCGAAAGCAGCCTGAAGATTCTTCTCTGTCTGTGTGCCTGCGTACTTGTTTGCCATAGTTGTTCTCCTTGTGTAAATATATTTTGATTATATACCATTCAGCTTATGATACGGAAAGATTCTTCTTCTCGTACTCATCAAGACTTACAGGTCTTGCAAAATAGTAGCCCTGGAAGTAATCGCATCCCATCTTAACGAGAAAGTCGACCTGATCGATGGTCTCGACACCTTCAGCGATAACGGGAACATCAAGACTCTTCGCGAGGTCGATGATGAGGGACATTATCTTCTTGGTCCTCTCGTTCTTCGCGGTATCCTTAAGGAATATCATGTCGAGCTTCAGTACATCGACCGGCATGTCCTTAAGCATGTTAAGTGATGAGTAGCCGCTTCCGAAGTCGTCCATCTCCACGATGAATCCGGCGTCTCTTAACCTGTCTATTGTCTTAAGCTTCTCGTCGATATCGTCCATCATGATGGACTCGGTGATCTCGAGTCTTAAGCGCTTCCTGTCGAGCTCATACTTATCAGCAAGCCCGATTATGACTTCGGGAACATCCATCATGTAGAAATCCTTGGGCGAGATGTTTACGGAAAGGTACAGATCATTTCTGCCCTCGAAAGACCATCTTCTCAATATCCTGCACGCGCACTCCCAGATATACTGGTCGATCTTGCCGATCATGCCGTTCTTCTCGAGGATTCCAAGAAACTTGCCGGGAGGCATGAATCCCTCATCCGGATGTATCCATCTTACGAGAACCTCTGCACCGACAACCTTGCCGTCACGCGATACCTGAGCCTGAAGATAAGGAACTATCTGGCCTGTGAGTATCGCATTGTCAAGCTGCTCGGTAATCTTCTGATCCCACAAAAGCGCATCTCTCGAATTCTCTTCATAGTGTGCAACCTTAAGCTCCGCATCATGCTTAACTCCGGCAATCGCGATAAACGCTCTGTCGAACATCGCGGATACAGGCATGCTCTTGTCCTCTATCTCATAAGCGCCGACGTGCATTATGATCGGGATAACGAGATTGCGTCCTACGTTCGGAACATCACGCATCGCCGCTATGAATGTCTCCTCATCGTAGTTATCCTTCTCGATCAGAACACCGAACTTATCGGACCCCAATCTGCCGTACCTGGTCGTCGCCGATACCGCCTTCTCCTTAAGAAGATCCGCTATCCTGATCAGGAGCTTATCCGCGAACTCCTTGCCGTATCTGTCATTAACGAGTTTGAACTCCTTAATGTCGGATGCGAGAACCAGGAATTCCTTATCGGGATTCGCCTGAAGCGTCTCTCTTATGGAATCGTAGAGACGGTCGGTGTTATAGATACCGGTAAGCTTATCGTGAGTCGCGAGGAAGCGGTTAAGATTCTCCCTCTTTGTTCTCTCCGTGTTATCCGTTATCTTCGCGAATGAACCTATGAGCTTGCCCTGAAGATCGTGAAGCTTATGGAACTCGATATCGTAGATATACTCTTCCCCATCCTCGACCTTGGTGCAGTTAAGGATCTTGGATTGGTAATTAGCTGAATCTTCCCTGTCCTCTCCGGTCAATGCCAGAAGCTTCTCAAAGCCTGCAGACGTCTCATTGGTTCCGAGTCCCAGCTGGAACTGCGCCGCGGCATTGGTGTAGATACAGTTTCTCTCCTCGTCGAAGAACAGGATTCCGTCGGATATCGTGGCAAGAACGGTCTTCTTCATCTCCTCCATCAGCGCCTGAGGCTGATACTCGATAGCATAGATGTAAATGAAGACGCCCATTACGCACATGCCGATTATGGACTGATCGATCTTCTCATTGCTCACAATATGGAACACCTGCCACAGTGACGTCAGCAGGAACACCGACAGTATCGTGATGTATCTGTCCCTGTAAAGCTTGGATGTCTTGATTGTCTTCAGCGAAAAGGCTACTACGGCAATCATCCAGAGGGCAGCGCTTATGAGAAGGTGGATCTTGTGATACCAGAGGGACTGGAAAACATATCCGCTCTCTTCAGCCGTCGTAACGTACTCGAGTGTGAATACGTGACCCCAAAGATAGTTCAGTGCGACACTTACGACATCCAGACCCATTATGCTTGTCATGAAATAACCTATGGCCGGATGTCTGATCCTGAAGTTGCAGTACTCGAGTGAGAACTGGGCAAAGTAATAAAGAAGCACGGTAGTGCTTATGAAGTAGACCGTATAGCAGAATCTTAGAACGTCTGCACCGGTGCTTACTGCCAGGATCGTATTGGAAATGATTGGGATAAAAAGCCATATCAGCAGATTCGTAACGTATGGAGCGATTTCTCTCTTGCTCCTTATGGAGCGGATGAGACAGAAGACTGTCACAACCGCCAGAACAGCCATTGTTACGACATACCACATCATGATTTGATTTTATCACGCGGTCAGATTCGATTCTTAAGCCATATATGAACAATCAGTTAAATATATTATTATTAATAAACAATAAAGGCGGGGATACCCCGCCTTCTCTATCTCCTTATTCTTATTCCATCAAATCCTGCTCATTCATCTTCCCTGTATTCGAGAATATCTCCGGGCTGGCAGTCCAGCGCCTTGCATATGTCGTTCAAAGTAGAGAACCTCACCGCCTTAGCCTTCTGATTCTTAAGAATGGAAAGGTTGGCAGGCGTTATGCCTATCTTCTGCGCGAGGTCTCCGGAGGAGATCTTACGCTTTGCCATCATTACATCAAGATTAACTATAATCATTCTGTCCCCCCTCCTTCCGTCAGATCGTGAGATCCATCTCTTCCTTCATCGCGATGGCCTTGGCAAAAACCACCTTAACACACATTACGATAAGTGCCATGAACAAAGAGATTATTGTAAGGAAATATGCGCCGAACCAGACAAACCCTCCGGCAACACAGATGAAGCCGATACCGATAAGAGCTGCCGTTATTACGCTCATGAGACGCGTATTAACCCTGTCGAACACAATGTCCTTACTCATGTTATTAAGAAGCTTATACACACTTATGAGAATGACGTAAGCTCCTACGGTTCCAAGGTACCAGACCACTGACATCATCGCAACCGCCGCCGTATCAAATCTGTCTGCAACGCAATAGCATAAATACTGAGCTAAGGGAATGCCGAACACATCAGCGACGGCTACTATTACTATGAACAGAAGCGTCGCGATCTTAGACCACTTGATGATACCGTCATTGTATTTCATTTCCCTATTCCTCCTCAAAAAAAGAATTGAGCATGCTCTTATGACATCATAGTAGCACACTCAATATTGTTTTGCAAGAAGTTTTTATTGTTTTTCGATATATTTATTCTGCAGCGAAGAAAGTACCGACATCGTCCTGATCAAGGATCTGCTCGATGACCTGAGGGCAGGAACCCTCGGCGATGACACCGTTGATGCCGCGCTCGGTTACCATCTTCATGGCCGTTATCTTCGTAGCCATGCCGCCGGTTCCAAGCTTGCTTCCGGCTCCCTTCGAGAAACCCATCATCTCATCAGTGATCTTATCAACATAGGAGATGCGCTTTGCATCGGGGTCCTCCTTCGGATTGCCTGTGTAAAGACCGTCGATGTCGGAGAGGATGATCAGAAGATCCGCATTCATGAGAGTCGCTACATCCGCAGACAGAGTATCGTTGTCTCCGAACGTACCGTTATGCCAGATCTCGTTCGTGGACACCGTATCGTTCTCGTTGATGACGGGGATAAGATGCCTCTCGAGCATAGCCTCGATAGTATTTGTGATGTTGTGTCTCTGAAGCTTGTCTGCAATGCCGTCCTTGGTAAGAAGGATCTGTCCGCATACATATGAATACTCTGCGAATGATCTCGTGTAGGCATTCATGAGCTCGCACTGTCCTACCGCTGCGATGGCCTGCTTCTGAGGGATCTCAGTCGGCTTCTCGGGTAGGTTCAGACTTCCGATGCCGACGCCGATGGCGCCCGATGTAACAAGTATTATCTCTCTGCCGCTGTTCCAAATATCAGCGATACCGCGGCACAGTCTGTCGATGTTGCCGTGGTTCATCTTACCGTTCTCATAGGTAATGGTCGATGTGCCGACCTTGACCACGATTCTTTTCGCGAAGTTTACGGCATAACGCGAACCGCCGTTGTCCCCGACCTGCATCAGCAAGCTCCTTCCTAATCAATACAGGCGGCCTCCTTAAGAAAGCCGCCCGTTAAGAATATACTCTAAGTCTTCAAAATACAAGTAATTACTTACGCAGAAGCCTTTACTGTGTTCCAGATCTCAGTGTATCTCTCCTCGATCTCGGAAGATGTGTAGTAAACCTCGAGTGTCTCGAATACTTCACGTGTCGGATAGTAGTAGACATTGTTAGCGATCTCGGGGTCGAGCATCTCTCTTGCAGCCGTGTTAGGCGTGGAGTAACCGATGTACTCACAGTTCTCGAGAGCGATCTGCGGATCGTACATGAAATTGATGAAGTCGTGAGCACCCTCGTAGTTAGCTGCATTTGCGGGGATGCACATCATGTCTACGGACCAGTTACTGCCCTCAGGGAGAACGAACTGGATATCAACGTCATCTCTGCCGAGCTCAGCGAGTCTGTCGAGCATGACGATGTGGTCGCCTGCCCATGTAACTGTAGCAGCGAGCTCGCCGGAAACCATCTTGTCCTTGAGGTTATCTACGCCGTATGTGGGGTTAATGTTTGTCTTCTGGTCGATGAGAAGCTGCATAGCCTCGTTGAGCTCGTTCTCATCCATGGAGTTGATGGAGTAACCTAAGTAGTTAAGAGCTACGCCGATGGACTCTCTCATGGAATCGTACATGCCGATAGTACCTGCATTGGACTCGTCAAATACAACACCCCAGATCTCCTCGGGATCTGTTGTGCCCTCGGGGATGCTGATCCTGTTTGCATCGTAAGCAAGACCTACAGTGCAGTACATGTAAGGAACACCGTAATCGAAGATCTCACTGTTGATCTCGGGATCGTTGGAGTATGTGAGGTCCCGGAGCATGGGATCCATGTACTGTGTTACGTTGGGAAGCAGCGACCAGTCGAGAGGCTGGATTCTCTGCTCGTTAATGAGTCTGCAAACCATGTACTCGGAAGGCACGATGACATCGTATGTGTTATCGAGGTTCGGATACATCGTCTCGTTTGTCTCAAAGGTCCTGTAAATTACCTTATACTGCGGATATGCAGCCTCAAACTTGGAGATCGTCTCCTCTGCGATGTACTCGCCCCAGTTGTAGATGATAAGCTCCTGTCTGCTGTCGCAGGCAACGGATCCCAGCATCGCAAAGGCAAGTATCGCGGCAGAACCGGCGACGCTTACAAGCTTTCTCATTGTCTTCATTTCTTCATTCCTCCATTTTTATCTTTTCTTCCCTTCACACGGGATAAGTTGGACAACAGAAGCAGCATGATAACAGCTGCGAACAGGATGGCTGTGAGCGCGTTCATCTTGGGATTAACGCCGAACTTCGCCATCGCGTATATCTTCATCGGCAGTGTCTGCACGGAAGAGCTTACGTTGAAGTTGCTTATGAGGTAGTCGTCTACCGAGAGCGTGAACGTCAGAAGCAGGGACGATATGATTCCCGGCATTATCTCGGGGATGATAACGAGTCTCAAGGTCTGGAAGCGTGTGGCACCGAGGTCCATCGCCGCTTCGGAGAGGTTCTTGTCGAGCTGCTTGATCTTCGGCTCAATCGACAGTATCGAGAACGGCACGCAGAAAGCGATGTGCGCGAGGACAAGTGTGAGCTCGCCCTTCTGAACTCCTAAGAAGGAGAACAGCAGCATGAACGAGATACCTATGACAAGCTCCGGCATTACGTTCGGAATGTAGGTGACATTCATGAGGAAGCCCTGCAGCTTCTTGCCAAGGTACGCCATGCCAAGACACGTTACCACGCCGAACACTGTGGATACGACGGACGCGATCGTCGCCACCTTAAGCGTGGTTACAAGCCCCTCGAAAAGCTCGACTCCGTCGCTTCCCGAGAACAGATTAATGTAATGGTCCAGCGTGAATCCGCCCCATACGAATGACTTCGGAATCTTGTTGAACGAATACACGATCATCAAAGCAATCGGCAGATACAGGAATACGAGAACGATACCTATATAGATATTCGGGATCATCTTACGGATAAATCTCATAATACAAGACCTCCGCTTCCTGAAGCTTCCTTGTCCTGATTACGCAGAAGCCTCATAGTCACAAGTACGAAGATAAGAAGTATCAGGGACAGAACGTTGCCCGCCTGCTGATTCGTCGGGCTCTCGCTCAGTATGAACGTCTGAACAGTATTACCTATCGTCGTCTTCGATCCTTCGGTGATGATATCGGGGATCATGTAGAAGGTCATTGAAGGCATGAATACCATCTGGATTCCCGAGATGACGCCCGGAAGCGACAGCGGGAAGATGACCTTGAGGAATGTCTGAACCTTGTTGGCTCCGAGGTCAGCAGCTGCCTGACCGAGGCTCTCGTCGATCTTAACGAGAACGGAGTATATGGGAAGTATCATGAACGGCAGGAAGTCGTTCACCATTACAAGCTTGGTGATAACGTCAGACAGGATGGGATCTTTGAGGAAGAGGATCGGCTCCTGCATTCCGAAGGTGCCCTGAAGGAACGTATTGAGAACGCCTGTCTGGCCGAAGAAAGCTCTCCACGCATATGTGCGGAGCATCGTGTTCATCCACATGGGAAGCACGACAAGGATGAGAAGGATTCCGGAATCGCTGTGAAGCTTTTTCGCGCGGGACTGAAGTATGTATGCGAGAGGGTACCCGATCACGAGGCAGCCGAACGTAGTCCACAAAGCGTAGTCGAGGCTTCGAAGGAAAACCGAGAAGTACTCCTGCAAAGTAACCCTCACGCCGTAGAACTCCGCCGTTACCGTCTTGTTCGCGAACAGCGTCTTGAAGCCGTCGAGGTTGAATATGTAACCTCCGGAAGTCTTCGCGAAGAAGGCTCTGAAAAGGATAAGAACAAGAGGCAGGATCGTGAACACCGCTATCCACGCGATGTAGGGATAGGACAGAAGCTTCATGTTCATCTTAAGTCCGAGCGCGCCGTAAAGCGAAGCCGCGATGCCTATGAATAGCACAACGCAGAGAATGTTTCCGACGATCGACTGAACGACGTAAAGGCGCTGCTCAGTGAGGTTGTTGGCTGCGATCATGGCAGGCGTGATGAACTTGTTCAGAGTAAAAATGTGGAGGATGATCCTCGCGATGAAGAGCACCATGACGGTGAGGCAGCCGAGTCTCTTGGTATTTCTCGAATGCGAATAAAGCTGGAACCCGAGCGACATTGTAAGAGCCGCAACCGCAACAACGATCGTAAGAGTGAAGAACAGTCCGCCGAAGCCTCTAAAATCGAGGTCTACCGTAGTATCGCGGAGCTGCACGTATACGCGGGGCGACATGATGAGAGTGAAGAGAGAGTATACCCTCTCCTTCTTGTACTGAACGAACAGCTCGAACATGGGGATGAAGACCGATATGAACGAGAGTGTCGCTACGATGCACATTATGATGCCGTGAAGAGGCATCAGCTTAAATCTTGATCTGATATCGCTCATGCGTTCTCCTCTGAGGAATCATCGTTCTTGACACCCCTGACACCGAAGCTTCCGGGCAGTGGCGAGAATCTGGATTTCCTCATGATCTGAATATCGTCGGGGTCTACCGTGAGGCCTACCCTCTTGCCGACTTCAACGGGGTCGACATCCTGGATCATCCACTCGGTTCCCGTATCGCCCTTGACGATGATCTCGTAGTGAACGCCCTTGAAGATGATGCTCTCGACAGTACCGTTAACGTACTCGTCGTTCTCTTCCTTAATATAGATATCCTCAGGACGGATGACGACGTCAACATCGTTTACCGCCCCCTCCTTCATCTCGGGGAACAAGGGATCGACGCAGGCGAACTTCCTTCCCGCGAATGTTACTTCCATATCCTTCGTCATTGTGCCGGGGATGATGTTCGACTCGCCTATGAAGTCAGCAACATAAGCGTTCTTAGGCTCGTTATAGATGTCGATAGGAGTGCCGATCTGCTGAATGTAGCCGTCCTTCATTACGATGATGGTGTCGGACATAGTGAGGGCTTCCTCCTGGTCGTGAGTAACATATACGAACGTGATGCCGAGCTCTCTTTGCATCTGCTTGAGCTCGATCTGCATCTCCTTCCTCATCTTGAGGTCGAGAGCTCCGAGAGGCTCGTCGAGAAGCAGAACGCGGGGCTTAAGTATGATGGCTCTCGCGATGGCAACTCTCTGCATCTGGCCGCCTGAGAGCTGGTCGATATAGCGGTTGCCGTAGCCGTCGAGACCTACCGTGTGAAGCGCCTTGTTAACGCGCTCCTCCACTTCCTTGGCAGGCACCTTCTTAAGGTGAAGACCGAATGCGACATTATCAAACACGTTAAGGTGCGGGAAAAGTGCATACCTTTGGAAAACCGTGTTGATGTGCCTCTTGTGAGCCGGCACGGAAAGAAGATCCGACCCCTCGAAAGTAACGATGCCCGAATCTGCAGTCTCGAATCCCGCGATGATCCTCAAAGTCGTCGACTTACCGCATCCCGAGGGACCCAGAAGAGTTACGAATTCATTGTTCCTGATATAGAACGTAATGTCGTGAAGGACCTGTGTCCCGTCATAACTTTTGTTTACGTCCTTAAGCTCAATGATGTGCTCGCGCCCGGTTGAATCCGGGAGCAGCTGCGCATTCCTTGTCTTATTCTCTGTGCTCTCGCTCATTACACGTCCTCCTTAGAAACTCGGCGGTGAAGATATCCAGATGATCTTCGCCGGGCGTTTCCCCTCATTTGATATAAAGTGAGGCTTGTCGGGTTTGATGAGAAAGCTCTCTCCCTTCCTTGCCCTGTTGATGTTCTTACCTATGTGAATATTGACGATACCCTCGAGTACATAACCGATCTCCTCGCCTTCATGCGGGTTGTCCGGATATGTCCTTCCTCCGGGTTCGATCGTTACGAGTATCGGCTCCATCTCGTTCTTCTGCGCATTGGGAATCAGCCAGCAGATCTCGTTATGAAGCTCCTGGTCTTCCTTAACGGCGTAGTCCTCGTCACCGAATACGACCTTCTCCTGCTCGGCGTCGTCAAAGAAGTCGGCAAGGTTGGTCCCCAGTGCTTCGAGTATGTCCTTAAGTGTCGCGATGGAAGGCGATGTCTGGTCTCTCTCCAGCATGGATATAAAGCCCTTGGAAAGCTCGCATCTGGCCGCCAGATCTTCCTGCGTCAGGTTATTCTGCTGTCTTAGGAACTTGATCTTCTCTCCTATCTCCATAACCGCCTCATTAAACATAAAGTTCAGTTATATTAAACTGACGAAACGGAATGAATTATATAATATACTGAACACCGTGTAAAGTATTTCTTAACAAAAATTATCATGATAATTAGAAGGGCTGTCCCCGGAGTAACAGCCCTTAACCTATCATCTTCTGTTTACAGGTCTTCTTACCTGATGAGATCGCTTCTATACTCAGACCCGTCGAAGGTAGCGAAGTAGTCATTAAGCGTCTCGGCACGCCTTATGAGCTTAACTGACCCGTCAGTCTTAAGAAGAAGCTCGGCAGACCTTAATCTTCCGTTATAGTTGTATCCCATCGAGAATCCGTGAGCGCCCGCATCGTGAATTACGAGGTAGTCACCAATGTCTATCTTCGGAAGCATTCTGTCGATCGCGAACTTGTCGTTGTTCTCGCAAAGCGAACCTGTTATGTCGTACTTATGAGTCTTTGCAGCATTCTCCTTGCCGAGAACGGTGATGTGATGATAAGCACCGTACATTGCTGGTCTCATGAGGTTGGCAGCGCATGCGTCCACTCCGATGTATTCCTTGTAAGTGTGCTTCTCGTGGATTGCCCTGGTTACGAGTTCGCCGTAGGGAGCGAGCATGAATCTTCCCATCTCTGTATAGATGGCGATATCGTCTCTTCCTTCCGGTACAAGTATCTCCTCATACTTCTTCCTTACACCCTCACCGATGATCTTAATGTCGTTGGGAGTCTGGTCAGGCCGGTATGCGATTCCGACACCTCCGGACAGATTTACGAATTCGAACCTGATGCCGACTTCCTTTTCGATCTTGAGCACAAGCTTAAAAAGGTCGCCCGCAAGCATCGGGTAGTAATCGTTTGTGAGTGTGTTGCTGATGATGAAAGCGTGAATTCCGAAGCGCTTTACTCCTCTTTCCTTAAGCATCGCGTAAGCTTCAAGAAGCTGCTTCTCAGTCATGCCGTACTTGGCGTCGCCGGGGTTATCCATGATGCCGTTGCTCATCGTGACGACTCCTCCCGGATTATAACGGCACGACATAACTTCGGGATACTTGTCGCCGATGATGCCGTCGAGGAACTCGATGTG
Source organism: uncultured Eubacteriales bacterium (assembly GCA_900314745.1). Lineage (GTDB taxonomy): Bacteria > Bacillota > Clostridia > Saccharofermentanales > Saccharofermentanaceae > Saccharofermentans. Next base: position 62,730 of record OMWK01000001.1, read on the forward strand.
AGTAATGTCATCGAGATTTATGATCGCACCCATATCGTAAGCCAGCTTGTATTCGCTCGCGGGAGTGTCATTCGACGAGAACATGATGTGGTCGCCGTCTGCCTTGACCGCACCCGAGAGAACGAGTTCTGCCTCGCTCGAGCAGTCAAATCCGATATCGTAATCCTTAAGGATGTCCATGATATAGGGATTCGGTGTGGCCTTGACCGCGAAATACTCACGGAAGCCCTTGTTCCATGAGAAAGCTTCCTTTACGGCTTCGGCATTCTTCCTTATTCCGGCCTCATCGTAGATGTGGAAAGGCGTCGGATAAGTCTTCACGATCTGCTCGACCTGTTCTTTGGTTACGAATGGTTTCTTTTCCATAGTTATACACCCTCAAATTAAACTTTAAGGATAATAACATATATTCTTGGGAAACTCACCTATCGGATCACTTCTTATTTGATGACGATCTTATTCTTGCCCGTGTTCTTGGCTTCGTAGAGCGCAGCATCTGCCCTCTGGCACCATGTATCAACGTGCTCACCCGCTATGGCAAACGTTACTCCGAGAGAAATGGTATGGCTTCCCGACACATCGAAAACCTTCGCTTCGAATGTCGTGCGGATCTTCTCGGCAAGTGCCTCTGTACCATCCCTGAGCGTATTCGGAATCAGTATCATGAATTCCTCACCGCCCCATCTTCCGATACTGATATCAGTATCCGTATCAAAACAGATGTCCTCCATGATGTGGCTTATCGTCTTGATGACTATATCACCCTCATGATGACCGAAGGTATCATTTACATGCTTGAAATTATCAATGTCGATCATGATGAGCGAAGGCCTGTTCACGTCATCCGGATTCTCGGTATACGCCTTGTTCCTGGCAGTTATCCTGTGCTGGATCTCGGTACGGTTGTAAAGTTTAGTAAGGCCGTCGCGGATGGATGTCTGCTCAAGCATCATAACCGTCTCTTCAAGGTCAGCTGTTGCCGCCTGTACAAAATTCGCGAGTCTGTTTACGAGTGAAGCCTGACCATCGAGCTCGTGATCTCTTATCCTGAAGTTATGTCTCTTGCCTGTCGCAGGACCTTCGCGAAGTCCCGTGATGAGCAGTGTAACGTTATGCTGGTTAAGGTTCTTTCCTGTCCTCATGAACTCTCCGGATGTATAGAATCCGGATGTCGGAGCGATATTCTGGAAAGGCGAAGTCTCACGGTCACAGCCCTCATTACCCCAGAATGATCTTCTTGCTGCACATGAGAAAAGGAATATCGCCTGAGGTTCAAATTCCGCGAGTCTCATACCGCAGCTGTTGACCTGCTCGAGGATTGTCCACGGGTCTCCGTATGCCATATATGCCTCAACGCCCTCTTCTATGTCAGCCGTCATCACAAGGGTTCCGTCCTCCCTGCAGGCCGTCGGAGCTCTTAAGATATCGATGCCGTTATGCTTATAAATAAACGGGAACTCCAGTGTATGCATGAAGAACTGATCGTCGTTGGCTATGTTCAGATATTTGTAGTAGATATCATATGCAGGCTTATTATCCAATGTATGAAGCAGTGCATGATCCGCCTTGGTTATCTTGAGTTTCCTTCCGAGAGGCTTCCAGCCCGTAACCCACTCTGAATATACGCTTACGGACTCACCGCCTATGAGAATAAATACAACCGCATGTTCACAGCAGTCAGAACCCGATGAGAATACGAATGAAGATACCTCATTTATGTCGTCGGAGAATGCTCCTCCGCCGAACATCCTGATGTCTTCATTTATGACACTTAAGTCCTCACAGAACTTCGTCATAGACAGACCTCTTATAGTTACAAGAAGCTCGATCGACTTGACCCATGGCCTTTGTCTGACTATTTCCCCGAGGTCCGATGTAACCTTCGGTTCCGTATCCGACGTAAGAGGCATCTGGAACACTTCAACGTGGGTATTCGGATCCTCGAATATCGTACAGGTAATCGTAATATGAGACTTGTTGAGCCTTCCGTCCATGACATTGCCGCTGGTCGTACATCCGGCAAACAGAGCATCAGGAAGGGCAAATTCGATGAGACTCGTCACATGCGTTATCTTATCCGTCTCAAGGTTATCGGAGAAAACATGGAAAAGGATGGCGGATACCTGACGGTTAGTCCTCCACTTGTCGATCCTGTTAAGTTCCTGTCTTAAGGAAGCGTCGTTCTCATACTCGAATTGAATCTGTCTCATATCTGCATTATAGCCACAGTACAGAAGTAAGTCTTTTCGATTATGTAAACTTTAGTTAAGAAAATAACAATAAAAAAAGACTCCGGCATAAACCGGAGCCTTGAAAAGTCATTTCAGATTATCGATTACTCGATGATCTTGGAAACTGTACCAGCACCAACTGTGTGGCCACCCTCACGGATAGCGAACTTGAGGCCCTGCTCCATAGCGATAGGAGTGATGAGCTCAACAGAGATTGTTACGTGGTCACCGGGCATGCACATTTCTGTACCCTCGGGAAGGTGAGCAACACCTGTAACGTCTGTTGTTCTGAAGTAGAACTGAGGACGATATCCATCGAAGAAGGGCTTATGACGTCCACCCTCGTCCTTTGTAAGAACGTAAACCTGACCCTCGAACTTTGTGTGAGGTGTAACGGAACCGGGCTTGGCGATAACCTGTCCTCTCTCAACTTCCTTACGATCGATACCACGGAGGAGGCATCCGATGTTATCACCGGCCTCAGCCTGATCCATCATCTTACGGAACATCTCAACACCAGTGATTGTTGTGGACTTAGGCTCGTCCTCGAGACCAACGATCTCAGCAGCGTCACCAACCTTAACAATACCTCTCTCGAGACGGCCTGTAGCAACTGTTCCACGACCTGTGATTGTGAATACGTCCTCAACAGGCATAAGGAAAGGCTTGTCTGTAGGTCTCTCAGGTGTAGCGATATAATCGTCAACTGCCTGCATGAGCTCAACGATAGGAGCATACTCAGGAGCGTCAGGATCTGTTGAAGAAGACTCGAGAGCTGCAAGAGCGGAGCCTCTGATGATAGGTGTGTCATCACCGGGGAACTCGTACTGGTTGAGAAGATCTCTGATATCCATCTCAACGAGCTCGAGGAGCTCCTCATCATCAACCTGATCGCACTTGTTCATGAATACTACGATATAAGGAACGCCAACCTGTCTAGCGAGAAGGATGTGCTCTCTTGTCTGGGGCATCGGGCCGTCAGAAGCGGAAACTACGAGGATAGCACCGTCCATCTGAGCAGCACCAGTGATCATGTTCTTAACATAGTCAGCGTGGCCAGGGCAGTCAACGTGTGCATAGTGACGTGTCTCTGTCTCATACTCAACGTGAGCTGTGTTGATCGTGATTCCACGAGCTCTCTCCTCCGGTGCGGAGTCGATGTTACCATAGTCCTTGAACTCAGCTCCGCCCTTCATAGCGAGAACCTTTGTGATTGCAGCTGTAAGAGTTGTCTTACCGTGGTCAACGTGACCAATTGTTCCGATGTTTACGTGCGGCTTGTTACGTACGAACTTTTCCTTAGCCATTGTTTAAATTCCTCCTAAGAATTCTGTTGATCCGTAGATCATTTTTCTCTTTATCAGCTTTTATTCAAGCGACAGCAATTATTTTACAAGTTATATGCTCATTTTTCAAGTGTGCCGCCGCCCGAAATAAAGGCTTGATAATTACTTCTTTAATATTTCTTCCATGATGCTCTTCGGACAAGGTGCGAAGTGCGAGATCTGCATTATGAACGTTCCACGTCCCTGTGTTGAGGAACGGAGGTCTGTAGCATAACCGAACATGTTCGCAAGAGGTACCTCTGCATGGATCTGCTGTGTTCCGTTCATAGGCTCGATCTCCTTGATCGCACCACGACGGGCATTCAGACCACCGATAACGTCTCCGAGATAATCATCCGGAACCTCAACGTCAACCTTCATGATAGGCTCAAGAAGTGCGGGAGCAGCCTTCTGCATACCAGCCTTGAATCCCATGGATCCTGCGATCTTAAATGCAGTCTCTGAAGAGTCGACATCATGGAAGGAACCGTCGAATACGGTAACCTTAACGTCTACTACAGGGTAACCACCGAGTACACCTGCCTGCATAGCTTCACGAACACCGGCATCGATAGGAGCGATGAACTCCTTAGGAATGGATCCGCCGACTGTCTCGTTGACGAACTCATAACCTGCACCGGGCTCACGGGGCTCGAGTCTCAACCAGCAGTCACCGTACTGACCGTGACCACCGGACTGACGAACGAACTTACCCTGAGCTTCAACAGTCTTCGTGATTGTCTCCTTATAGGAAACCTGAGGAGCACCGATGTTAGCCTCTACCTTAAACTCACGGATGAGACGGTCAACGATGATGTCGAGGTGAAGCTCACCCATACCGGCAATGATCGTCTGTCCTGTCTCCTGGTTTGTATAAGTACGGAATGTAGGATCTTCTTCTGCAAGCTTCTGCAAAGCAATGATCATCTTCTCCTGGGATGCACGGCTCTTAGGCTCGATAGCCTCTTCAATAACCGGCTCAGGGAATTCCATGGACTCAAGAACAATAGGATGATCCTCATCGCAGAGTGTGTCACCTGTTGTTGTGAGCTTAAGTCCGATAGCTGCAGCGATATCTCCGGAGAATACTTCTGTGATCTCCTTACGATCGTTAGCGTGCATCTGAACGATACGTCCGATTCTCTCCTTCTTGTTCTTACCTGCATTAAGTACATAAGAACCTGCTGTAAGAACACCGGAGTATACACGGAAGAAGCAGAGCTTACCAACGAAGGGGTCTGTCGCGATCTTGAAAGCAAGAGCTGCGAAAGGCTCTTCGTCAGAAGAAGGTCTCTCTTCCTCTTCATTTGTCTCAGGGTTAACACCCTTGATGGCAGGAACGTCAAGAGGAGAAGGCATGTAGTCGATGATAGCATCGAGGAGGAGCTGAACACCCTTGTTACGCAGTGAAGTACCGCATGTAACAGGGATGAGCTTACACTCTACAGTTGCCTTACGAAGAGCAGCCTTGAGTTCTTCGATGGAGAGTTCTTCTCCGTCCAAGTACTTCATTGTGAGTTCATCGTCAGTCTCGGCGATCTTCTCAACCATCTCTTCTCTCTTTGCCTTAGCGATCTCGAGCATATCCTCAGGGATATCTCTCTCTTCGTAATCCTTACCGTCTTCGCTTAAGTAGACCTCAGCTCTCATCGTCATAAGATCGATGATTCCTGAGAATGTGTCTTCCTTACCGATAGGTACCTGAATAGCAACGGACTCGTTCTTAAGACGATCCTTGATCATATCTACTACATGGAAGAAGTCAGCTCCGACGATATCCATCTTATTGACGAATACCATACGGGGAACACCGTAGTGCTCTGCCTGTCTCCATACAGTCTCTGTCTGAGGCTCAACGCCTCCTCTGGCAGACATAACAGTAACTGCGCCGTCGAGAACACGGAGAGATCTCTCAACCTCAACTGTGAAGTCAACGTGTCCGGGAGTGTCGATGATGTTGATTCTGTTGCCCTTCCAGGGAGCTGTTGTAGCAGCGGAAGTAATTGTGATACCTCTCTCCTGCTCCTGAACCATCCAGTCCATCGTAGCTGCACCGTCGTGAACCTCTCCCAATACACGGTTGATACCTGTGTAGTAGAGGATACGCTCTGTTGTTGTTGTCTTACCTGCATCGATATGAGCCATGATACCGATATTTCTCGTCTTCTCGAGAGGATATTCTCTATTCATGTGTCATAACTCCTTATCGATTACCACTTATAATGAGCAAACGCTCTGTTTGCATCAGCCATTCTGTGCATTTCTTCCTTACGCTTAAATGCGCCGCCTGCACCGTTAGCTGCGTCCATCAGCTCAGCTGCGAGTCTTTCCTTCATTGTCTTCTCGCTTCTGGTTCTGGCATTAGCCACGATCCAGCGGAGCCCCAATGTAAGTCTTCTCTCAGGTCTGACGTCGATAGGTACCTGATAGTTGGCACCACCAACACGTCTAGCCTTACACTCAAGCTGAGGCATTACGTTCTCAAGAGCCTTATTGAATACATCAATAGGCTGCTCGCCTGTCTTGTCCTTGATAGAATCAAAGGCATCATAGACGATCTTCTGTGCAAGTCCCTTCTTACCGTCGAGCATAACGTTGTTGATGAGCTTAGAAACTCTAACATCGTTATAGAGCGGATCCGGGAGCACTTTTCTAACTGGGATATTGCCCTTTCTTGGCACTTTGCTTCCCTCCTTACATGATATTCAGTTTTACTGAAACCATAGGTACTCACGTTTCAGTTTTGCCTTTGGACACGTGTCGTGCGTCAAGTAGCATTAATCCCATGTATATGAGCAATGTACTGATCGCTTTATGTTTGTCCAACCCTACTTAATTAGGATTACTTCTTAACCTTAGCAGCCTTCGGCTTCTTAGCACCGTACTTGGATCTGCCCTGCATACGGTTAGCGACACCTGCTGTATCAAGAGTTCCTCTGATGATGTGGTAACGAACACCAGGGAGATCCTTTACACGTCCGCCTCTGATGAGAACAACGGAGTGCTCCTGCAGATTGTGGCCGATTCCGGGAATGTAAGCTGTAACCTCGTAGCCGTTTGTTAAACGTACACGGGCAACCTTACGAAGAGCGGAATTAGGCTTCTTAGGTGTAGTTGTCTTAACAACTGTGCACACACCACGCTTCTGGGGAGCGAATACTTCTGTCTCCTTGTTGTGGATCGTGTTAATACCAGCCTGCAGAGCCGGGGAAGCAGACTTGTATGTCTTGTCGTGCCTACCAGACTTTACCAATTGATTGAACGTCGGCATCAATACATCTCCTTTCTATATTATTACTTCCCTGCAAAAGGGCGCATTAACCCTTTTCGAAAAGCAATTAAGTTTACACCCGCTTGATTTTCTTGTAAAGGGGCTTTTAAAATACATCAAAAGGAGTTTCCTATGCACAAAAAAGCCTTATGTGTCTTGTTTACGTTATCTGCAGTACTCGCCGCATCCTGCAAAAAGACCTCCGAGGGGACACGGATTCTCGCTTATCGAGGAAGGTTATGCAACGGAAGTAACGGATCAGGCATCCGGAACCTGCTGGGCACACTCGGCAGCCACATCGCTCGAGTCCAATTTCCTTTACGTTCAGGGAGTATCTGTCGATATCGATCCTATGGATATCGTCGATGCTACTTACGGGTCGATTGCGCACCCCGACCCTGACAGAGACGGCTTTCACCCCAGACAATACTCAGCGCTCAACGTGGGCGCAGGTCCGTTGCAGACCATCGCAGGTCTTACAGACGGCATCGAAAGCGGTATAGTGCTTACCGAAGCTTCGGATTACAGCGGTCTTACACGAGAGCAGATACAGGAAGTCCTAAGGACAAACGGTGCTATTTCCATCTCCTACGCGGACAGAAGCAATGATTATTATGACATCTACGGCTACACTACCCTTAATAATCACAATCCTGATGCCGATCATTCAGTGACCCTGGTCGGCTGGGATGACGATTTTCCGGCGGAGTATTTCGATCCGCCGGCCGAAGAGAACGGAGCATGGCTCGTACAAAATTCCTTCTCTGACAGATGGGGCAGCGGCGGATACTTCTGGTTATCTTATGAGACAGGCTTCGTCGAGCCATTTGGCTATGAAGGAAGCGAAGCTTACTCCCATGTGTGTTCATACGACGGCTCGGCTACAAACACTATCTCGACCGGTGATGTAACTGTTCTTGCCAACGTCTTCGAATATGAAGGAACCCTCGGAGCTGTCGGAACCTATACATATGAACCGGGGCGCGAAGTTACAGTCGAGATCTATGATGGCATCCTTGATGACGGCGAACTTTTATACTCTGCAACGGAAGAATTCGAATACCGCGGATATCACACTATCGAGCTTGCAGAGCCTTTGGACGTAAGTACATTTACAATTGTTGTGAGATATGAGTCCGAAGCCCCTGTAGAGGGCGAGTCGACGGAAGACTTTTACGAATACTCTTATATCGCATATGTCGCTTCAAGCGAGCCCGGGCAGTCTTATGTGCTTATTGACGGCGGATGGACCGATCTTTCCGACGAGAATATAAGTGAACTTCTGGATATTGATTTCATCCCGAACAACGCCTGCATAAACGCCCTTTTCCTGTAATCGTTCACACAAGTTTAACCGTTCCGAGAATTCTGCTTCTTACCTGCGATGCTACACTATCGGTATCACTGGTTCCTTACAAGAAGGAGGAAAGGAGATATTAGTGGACAACAATAGACTGGAATTGAATCTTGACGAACTCGAAGCCGCTAACGGTGGTTCCTTCATGGGTGAAATGATACTCAACAATGAACGGGTCAGGGCTTACATACGCGATAAGAAGATTGCAGGCATCCCCGTGGAAGTATGCATAACCATGGCTTTGGATTATCTTCGTTCCTATCTGGACAAGTACATCTCCCGCGAGCAGGTCATCGATTTTGTAAACATGATCTACGATTCAATCTGAGTATGGTCGTCGTCAGGACGAACAAACAGCGCAACAAATAGAGGTGCCCGTCAGGACACCTCTTAATTTGCAGATTTTTAAGAATCTATCAGCCGAACAGTGTCAGAAGGATACCTGCTGCGATAGCGGATCCGATAACACCTGCAACGTTCGGTCCCATGGCGTGCATGAGAAGGAAGTTGGAAGGATTCTCCTTCTGTCCGACCTTGGAAGCTACACGTGCTGCCATAGGAACGGCGGAAACACCTGCTGCTCCGATCAGAGGATTGATCTTGCCCTTCGTAGCGAAGTACATGATGTCTCCGATGATGAGACCGCCGATAGTAGCGAATGCGAATGCTGCGAGGCCGAGGCCGATGATGAGCAGAGTCTGAACGCTTAAGAAGTTCTGACCAACTGCTGTACCGCCGACTGCTACACCGAGCATGATCGTTACCGTGTTGCACATAGCATTCTGCGCTGTATCGGAAAGTCTGTCTGTAACACCGGACTCCTTGAATAGGTTACCAAGCATGAGGCATCCGAGGAGAGGAGCTACAGAAGGAAGGATGAGTACGCATACTACAGTTACGATGATAGGGAAGCAGATCTTCTCGAGCTTGGATACGGGTCTTGTCTGCTCCATCTTAACCTGACGCATCTTCTTCGTTGTAAGAAGCTTCATGAAGAACGGCTGGATCATCGGGATCAGAGCCATGTATGAATAAGCTGCGACAGCGATGGCTCCGAGAAGCTCTGGAGCGAGCTTACTTGTAAGGTAGATAGCCGTAGGGCCGTCAGCACCTCCGATGATACCGATGGAAGCTGCACCCTCAGGTGAGAAGCCGAGGAGAATTGCAACTACGAATGCGAAAGAGATTCCGAACTGAGCGCCGGCACCCATGAAGAAAGACGAAGGTCTGGAGATCAGGGGGCCGAAGTCTGTCATCGCTCCTACTGCCATGAAGATCAGGCAGGGGAAGATATCGAGCTTAACGCCAATGTACAGGAAGTCGAAGAGGCCGGGTTCTATGTGATTGCCCGCCGCATCGACGAAGCCTCCGCCAATTGCCGCCCAATTGATCTCGCCGTTGAACCACTCGGGGTGGAAGATTCCGCCGCCCGGCCAGGGAAGATTCGTGAGAAGCATTCCGAAAGCGATAGGAAGAAGGAGCAAAGGCTCAAATTCCTTCCTGATAGCAAGGTAGAACAGAACGAAAGCTGCTAAGATCATCAACGCATTCTTCCATCCGTCTGCTGTAAGGAAGAACTGGGCTATACCCGAGTTATTCCATAAGTCTAATAATACATCAATCATTGTTCAGCCTCCGGAATCAGGAAATAGTCACAAGAGGAGCGCCTGTATCAACTGTGGCACCCTTACTTGTAAGAACCTGAGCTACTGTTCCGGCACACGGAGCATAGATCTCGTTCTCCATCTTCATAGCCTCGAGAATAACCAGAAGGTCACCCTCCTTAACAGCCTGGCCGACTGCAACCTTAACATCGAGGATAGTACCCGGCATAGGTGAATTTACGGGAGTTGTTCCGGCCTTAACGGAAGCTTGAGGAGCAGCAGGAGCGGGAGCTGCAGCAGGTGCTGCGGCTGCGGGTGCTGCTGCAACGGGAGCGGGAGCCGCCTCAACTGCAGTAGTCCTAAGAAGATTCGCCTTGCCCTTCTCCACCTCAACTTCATAGACTTTATCGTTAATTGTTACTTTATAAATCATGTAATTACCTCTCCTTAATTCTCGTCAACGAGCTTGATGGACTTGAATACGAGCTCTGACAGCGGGATACCCGTGTTATCGGATACGATCGCCATGATCATAGCTGCAGTCTTCTCGTCACAGCCCTTAAGTTTCAGTGTTCCTGAAGAGAACTCCTCACCGGGATCTTCTGCGGCCGGCTTCTCGGAAGCTGCGGGAGCTGCAGCGGGAGCATTTCCAGCTTTCTTGCCGATGATGATTCCGGATAAACTCTCGATGACTCTGCCCGCGAGCGAGATCAGGATGTACATCAGGAAAAGAACACCGAATACGACGAGCATAACGGTAAACGCATCCAGGAACATATCTCCGGCACCCATCTGGGGCTTGAATAATGTGAATGTGCTGCTGTTCTCAGAGGCATAACGGATAATGGTATCCATCATCAGTCCTCCTTCTTCTCGATCGTGTAGTTAACTGTGTTGGATTCCTTCTCTTCACGTGCTGCAAAGAACTTCTCAGCAACCTGAGGGAAGGAGATGTAGGAGAGGACATCCTCGTCACATCTCGCCTTATCGCCGAGCTCGGCCTTAGCCTTCTCGAAAGCGGGCTCGAGAGTATCTGCAAATCTGCAGGTAATGATCTCGTCGTCCTTCCAGAACTGTGAAATGAGCTCCTTGTTGACTTCACCCGGAGCACGTCCGTACTCACCTCGAAGGTAAGCCTTTGTATCCTTGGTAACGTTCTTATACTTACCGAAAAGGACATTGTTAACAGCCTGTGTTCCTACGAGCTGTGACATAGGAGTAACGAGAGGCGGGTAACCCAGATCCTTACGAACGTTAGGGATCTCGGCAAGAGCAGCCTCGAACTTATCCTGAGCCTTCATATCAGTCATCTGCTTCAACATATTGGAGAACATACCGCCGGGGAGCTGATAATCGAGGATATCGGTACGGATACCCATGGACTTGGGATTGAGGATCCCTTCTTTGATGAATCTGTCTTTGATAGGAGCGAAATGATTGGCGATCTTCTTAAGACATGCCGAATCAAGATCCGTCTCGTAACCCAACTGCTCGAGAGCGTATTTCATCGTCTCGGTCGCCGGCTGTGATGTACCGCCTGCCATAGGAGAGATAGCGGTATCGATACCGTCGAGTCCGGCCTCGATAGCCTTGAGGTATGTCATGGGGCCGAGACCTGTTGTATGGTGTGTGTGCAGATAGATCGGAACCTTAACGGAAGCCTTCAGAGCCTTAACGAGGTCATATGCCTCCTTAGGACCGCAGATGCCTGCCATATCCTTGATGCAGATGGAATTAACGCCCATCTTCTCGAGTTCCTTACCCATCTCGGCATACTTCTCAACTGTATGCACGGGGCTTGTTGTATAGCAGATACAGCCCTGAGCGTGCTTGCCGCACTTCAAAGTCTCATCTACTGCAACTTCGATATTTCTGAAATCATTGAGAGCATCGAAGATTCTGAAGATGTCCATGCCGTTCTCGGCAGACTTTCTTACAAAAAGTCTTACAACATCATCAGGATAATGCTTATATCCTAAGATATTCTGTCCTCTTAAGAGCATCTGCAGAGGAGTCTTCTTGCAGATCGCCTTGATCTTGCGAAGTCTCTCCCACGGATCCTCATCCAGGAAGCGGAGGCAGGAATCAAATGTAGCTCCTCCCCAGCATTCGATCGAGTGATAGCCCGCATTGTCCATCGTCTCGAGGATGTCCTCAAAGTCTGAGAACGGCATACGTGTTGCAATAAGCGATTGCTGTGCATCACGAACAACCGTCTCTGTAAACTGTACTTTCATTGAAGTCACTCTCCTTGTATAAATTTGCCCTACAGTAAATGATTATATCTTCTAAAGAGTGACAATTAAAGTTAAATTTCTTTATTTATTATCCGTTCGATGACTTGATAAGCTCAGACACGAGATCGGCAACCGATATGCTCTCAACCTCGTCTCCCGCATCCGTATCATCGTAATAAACCATCATTGGAACAAGGGATTCAGCCTCGAATACGACCTTGCACTGACGCTCATTTCTTCCGGAATTGCCGGCTGTATAGTCCTTAAGATCCTCGATGATGAGGCTGACCGCAGCCTTCATGGCCTCATCCTCCATATCCTCGAGGCGGTTCAGGGCTTCGAAGCAGATCTTCTTGCAATCTGCGACAGTCATTGTCTTGACGTCGGGGAACAGTGCCGGAGTCTCGTAGAAATAATCGATAACGGGACGGACTTCAGCTCCCAGTGCCTCGCAGTAAACAGGAGTCTTCTGCCTTACTATGTAGAGCATGGCGTCCTTCTTAATGAAATTACCTTCTATATCATCTGTCAGATCATTGATCATGTCCTCATAATCGATCACGGGATATGAATTAGACATAAAGCACCTCCTGGAACTTTCTGATTATTCAATACTGCCGTCAGGCATCCTGAGCCTGAACGGCTGTCATAGCTACCGTATTGACGATATCTTCGACCGAGCATCCGCGGGACAGGTCGTTACAGGGCTTCTTCAAGCCCTGAAGAACTGCAAAACACTCGGCTCCGCCAATTCTCTGTGTAATCTTATATCCGATGTTTCCTGCCTGAAGATCGGGGAAAACAAGTATGTTGGCGCGTCCTGCAACCGGGCTTCCGGGTGCCTTGCTCTGTCCTACCTCGGGTACCAGAGCCGCGTCGAACTGCATCTCGCCGTCAAGAAGAAGGTCGGGAGCGATCTTACGAGCCTTGGCAACTGCCTCCTGAACCTTGCTTACGAGCTCATGCTTTGCCGAGCCCTTTGTCGAGAACGACAGCATTGCCACACGGGGCTCTTCAAAACCGCAGAGGCGCTTAGCAGTATCAGCCGTGGCAACGGCGATGTATGCAAGCTCCTCGGAAGTGGGATTGGGCATTACTACGCAGTCTGCATATACGAGGAGTCCGTCCTCGCCGAGGTCGTGATTCGGGCAGTCCATGAGGAAGCTCGAAGATACGATCTTCATCTCGGGCTTTGTCTTGATTATCTGAAGTGCGGGACGAAGCATGTCGCCGGTTGTGTGAACGGCACCTGATACCAGTCCGTCGGCATCCTCACACTTGATCATCATGATTCCAAAATACATGGGATCTTCAACGAGCTTCTTCGCATCTTCGGGAGTAACACCCTTGGCCTTGCGAAGCTCATAAAGCGTGTCCGCATAGGATGAAGCCTTGGCAGAAGTAAGAGGATTTATAATCTCGATGCCCTCTATGTCTACTCCAAGCTCACCTGCAACGCTTCTTACGGAATCGGGATTGCCGATAAGAACAGGCTCTGCAAGTCCCTCTCTTTTAAGGATGGAAGCCGCCTCTACGGTACGCTTCTCATCTCCCTCCGGCAGTACGATCTTCTTTACGTCCGCTGCAGCCTTGGTCCTGATCATTTCGATAAGTCTGCTCATATTAAACCTCCCGGTTATTAAAGGTCGATACCTGCAAATCCCTGCCAGACGTCCCTGCCCTGATATGTCAGGGGCTCCTTGTTGCCGCGGAGAACTTCAAGAGCCGGAAGCGCGAGAGCCTCCTGCTCCATCTCGCCGGGATATACGCTAATAGGTGCGATAAAGCCGCATCTTTTCTCGATGGTCGCGCGGACATCATCGAATCTCAGAAGGCCTCCTGTAAGAAGGATGCCGTCTACCTTGCCGCACAGAACCGCACTCATCTCGCCGATCATCTTGCAGATCTGGTACAGCATCGTGTTCCATACGAGTGATGCCTTATAGTCATCCTCCTCGACAAGCTCGTGGATGGTATCGGAATTTGCCGTACCGAACAGATCGACAAATCCGCCTGCACGCGAGCAACGAAGCCTTACGGCGTCAGTGCCGTGTTCATCTATGTAATCGAGGAGCGCGAGCACGGGTACGGAACCGATTCTCGTCGGTGTGAAGGCACCCTCGCCGTCAGCTCCCATGTTGCCGTCAACCATCCTGCCGTGATCATGTGCACTTACCGTGATGCCGCCATCGATGTGGGCTACGATGAAGTTCATGTCCTCGTATCTTCTGCCGAGGGACTTCGCGTGATACTCGGCTACCGCCTTCTGATTAAGCACGTGTGAGTGGGACACCCTGTAGACGCCCTTGATACCCGTAAGTCTCGCGTAATCGCAGTACTCGTCGACGTTTGTGGGGTTAAGAGTGTACGCGGGCTTGTTATACTCCGTGGCGAACTTCCATGCGAGCATGACACCGAGCTTCGCGGGATGCTCCGAGCCTCCGACTGCAGCAACAGTGTCGTCGTAGAGCCTCTGGTCGATCTTCGTAATGCCGCCGGGCTGCGTGTGAGCACTTCCTCCCCTGCCTACGAAGGCATCGATGCTTGCGGGGTCAACATTCTCCTCCGAGAGCATGTTCATGATGACACCGTAGCGGAAATCCATCTGCAGGTTTACGTGGGGGAACTTAAGGAGCTCGTCAGCATCATGGAAAAGGCTCTTCTCGAAAAGCACTTTCTCGTCCTCGAAAAGACTAACCTTGGTCGACGTTGAACCCGGGTTTATGATAAGCAGTCTATACATGGTCATTAATCCGCCTTATCTGAAGAAGTATATTAAAGCCAGCACGTGGCAGACTTCAGCAGCTACTACGAGCAGATGCCATACCATGTGCGAGAACTTGAATTTCTTGCCGGAGTAGAAGAACAGTCCGACTACATAAGTGATCGTACCGGCAACAACAAGCCAGAAACATGCGGGAGTCGCGGCATGATAGAAAGGCTTTATGATGAACAGACCGAGAAGTCCCATTACTATGTAGATCAATACCGCGAATCTCGATCCGACCTTGTTGTCCGGATACATAAATATCATGAGGAATGTTCCGAGAAGCGCCAGAGCGAGCTCTGCGATCAGGATCCCCATACCCCAGCCGCCTCCGACGAGGGATGCGCAGATGGGAACGAACACACCGAATATCGCGAAGTAAACCATAATGTGGTCGAGCTTGGCGAATACCTTCTTGTGTAAGGAACCGGGCTTCTGGAAGTGATAAATCGTCGTAAACAAAGATGCAAGGAATCCGAACAGCGTGAATGCAGAGGCTCCGATGCAGTCTGTCATGTTCATGCCTTCAGGTGCATTGATGTAAGCATGTACTGAAGCATAAGGAATCATGAAGAGGAAATAAATCGCAAGTACACCCGCGGTAATTGAGTTTCCTACTTCCTCACCGAAGGTCTCGCGTGTCTTCTCGATTGTTCTTCTAACTTTCCTGGTCTGTCTCTGGAACCAGCTCATCTCGGAAAGACCGACCTCGAGAGGGTCCTGTCCGGACTTCGCAACCTTACGGTCGCTGTCGCTCGACATCATCTTTTCCCAGTGCTTATTGTTCTTAGCCATTCTCTATACTCCAAAATTAAATCCGTAAGATTATATAACAGAACTATTCCTCAGGTCTATCAACGTTAGTGTCAGAAACTGTAGGTTTTTTGACTTCTTCCGGCTTATTTCTCAAAGAAGCATCCGGAGCAGATATGACCGTACCCAGAACTTCGGGGATTGAAGCAGTCCTTACATTACGCGGGCCGTTCTCTATTGATGTCTTATCAATTGCCTTCATGGGATCCAGCTGCTCCGCCTTGTAAGCGTCCCTGTAGAACCTGAATAACTGAACTCCGGCATAGAGAATAAGAGCCACCGGCATTATTCTTCTCGGAAGAACCTCAGCAAAGGAATCTCCGAGAGCGCGTGATATCGGGGCAAAGGGAGCCTCGGCCATGCCGTATATCGATCTTAGCAGGAATGCCCATATAACCGTGACGATGCTCGCATCTTCTCCCGCGAGCTTATCTGCCATTTCTGGGAGCACCCAGACGGGGAAAGCCGCTACGATGCCGTAGACCGCGAGGCCTGCACTCATCCAGAACTTCTTCTTAACAGCCGCATAGACGGGAAGCACGATGAATACCATGAACATGAATATCCAGCTCGCCGCCGTCTCGATGGGGCCGAATTCTCTGGGAACTATGCCGCCGTAGACAAAATACAGCGGGAGGAAGCACACATAAAAAAGCGATACACATATGCAAATAAGAAAGACGCATACGAAATAATCTCTTCTCACCTTATGCCTCCGGTAAATAAAAGTCAGCCGGGTTACGGCTGACTAATATTGTAGCATATTTAATAGGATAATCACCGCATCACATTTGTGCGAAGTTCGGGTCATCCTCTGCCTTTACGATGAGCTTCAGCCTTACTGACAGAAGCTTCATGCCGGCGCCTCCGAAGTGAATCCTGAAGACGTTGTATCTGGACAGCATTCTGAACTCGGACTCCTTGACTCCGACGTGTCCCTCGAGACCGTTCCACGTAATGACGTTGAAAGGTATGCTCGAGCAGTAGATGGTCATCGGGATCTGTGCGAGGGAGTTGAGGTCGGATCTCGCCGTGAAGATGACTTCATATCTTCCGGGATCATCGGAATCGATACCGAAGGTGAAATCAGTGCCGTTACTCGTATCCACGTCAACTTCAACCAGAGTCTCCTTGTCAGCCGACAGCTTGAAGTACTTGTCTACCTTGGTAACCACAACATCATCTGCGAAAGGACAGTCGATGTGCTCAACCTTAACGCCGTTGCCCTCGAGACGGTCCATTGCAGGCGTCCTCATCGCATATCTTAAGATATTCATGGCATTTCGCTGGAGTTCAGCACGTGTGACTCTGTTCTTATCGCCGGCATTCAGACACTCGATTACATCGCTCTCGCCTATGTTCTCCTCTTCTACCTGTGAGCAGACCATGAAGATATCGCACTGTGCGCGCGCCATGAGCGAATGCTCCGTTATGGCGTGGGACATGTGCATAAGCTCGGGCACCTTATCGATAAATGCCCACCAGTCGGTCATTACGATACCCGTGTATCCCCACTGGTTCCTTAAGATCTCGGTGTTAAGCTCGTAATTTGCCGTTCCGTATACCCCGTTGATCTTGTTGTAGACGGACATGATGCTGCTCGCTCCGCCCTCCTTGACCGCGATCTCGAAGCCGCGAAGATAGATCTCCCTCAGCGCCTTCTCAGAGATGACGGAATCCATGAACCTTCTTCGGGTCTCCCTGTTGTTACCGCAGAAGTGCTTGATAACGGCATGAACGCCGACCTTGTGAAGACCCTTGAGCTGGGCGGATGCGATAAGGCCCGTAACCAGCGGATCTTCGGAGAAATACTCGAAGTTTCTGCCGTTAAGCGGATATCTGTGGATATTCATTCCGGGGCCCAGGATGGCATCGATGTCGTTGCTTAGCATCTCTGTGCCGAAATATGTGAAGAGTTCCTCAATAAGCTTCGTGTTGAACGAGGAAGCGATGCACGCGCCGCTCGGGAGCGAGAACGCCTTCTTGCCGCTGTCGATTCTCATTCCGGAAGGACCGTCGGAGCAGCATACCGTAGGAATTCCGAGTTCCATGTGATGCTTCGTAAGTCCTGCAAAAGCTGCCGCTGTACCGGTCGTTACCTTAGGGCTGCTCATACCCTCGCCCCTGATGATAAGGGACAGGTCATTATCGGTAAGCTGCGCCGTGAATTCCTCGAGTGTATTCTTGCCGCTTCGAACATCAGAGAGTTTGATCCCCTTATCTCCTGTCTGGGGGATCTCCTCCATGAGTCCCGTAAAACGGTCTTCGATGTTCTCATGCGTTCTTAAAGGAACATCCTCGTAACCTCTGTTTGTCATTCTCTTAAATGCCTCGACAGGCTTACATGCGGACTTCAGATTCTCGATGACCTTATTGTCGTCAAGAACATACTCGCCGGCCTTGATGACCGATACAACGTCAGAACCGATGCTTATAACATATGTGCCCTTCTCGAGCATCCATCCCGTTCGAAGTCCGAGTCTGCCGTCATCGTCGAAGGATGCGAATCTTATGACAGGAGCTTCGATCTTAACTGTCTCGCACGCGCCGGGCTTAAGGTTGCCGGTCTTGCCAAAGCCTATGATGACTCTTGCAGACTTTGTGAGAGTGCCGCTCGGAGCATCTGCGAAAAGCATTACCGTCTTCTTGCCGTCGCATCTTCCGGTGTTCGTTACCTTAGCGCTTGCCGTGACCTTGCCGCCCTCAGATGAGAATGAATCCAAAGCTACATCGAAAGTCGTATATCCCATACCGAATCCGAACGGATACTGAACCTTATCGGGAGCAAAGGTCGAGAAATATCTGTAGCCTACGAAGATGTCCTCTTCATACAGATCCTTGAGACCGTCACCTGCTCCGAAGTTCTTGCCGGAGGGATAATCTTCGAGATTATATGCGATCGTATCGGTAAGGCATCCCGAAGGAGCAGCCTTGCCCATGATGAGATTGCCTACGGCAAGACCGCCGTACATACCCGCCTGCCATACATACATGACCGAAGCGGGATCGTATTTATCAACCCATGACATGTCGATGGTGTTGCCCACATTAAGAAGAACCACTGTCTTCGTGAACGCTTTGCATACGCTCTCGAGGAGCTTCTCCTCACCGTCAGTAAGATAGTAGGAACCCTTCTCGTCGGTGTTGTCCCTGTCCTCGCCTGCAGTCCTCGCGATAACTACGACAGCGATGTCGTTGGTCTTTGCAAAACGCGCGCAAAGCTCGTCGGTTACGGGCATCTCCTCCTGGGACCACCTCTCCTGACCCCAGCCCACACCGGGATCAACGGGGTTCTCCTTCTCCCACTCATCGTAGATGCTGATGAGTTCGGGATCGAGCTTCGCACCCGCTTCCTGAAGACCTTCCCTTATGTTGTATACGTGATTTACATTAACCATGCCGCCGGAACCGGTGCCGCTCTTGTAGTAGTTAGCCTGCATCCTTCCGAAAAGCGCGATCTTCGAATCCTTCGATGCCGGGAGAGCCTCCCTGTCGTTCTTAAGGAGCACGGCTCCCTCGCACGCGATATCTATGGCAGCCTGCTTATACTTGTTCCAATCGAGAGTCATAGCGGACATGGGTAGACCTCCAAGTCAATAATCTATGTAGATTGTAAACTATGAACAAGTACGAATAATAGCAAATTCGTTGCTTTTTTATAAACTTCCGCGCAAATTATAGATCTCGGGATTACAGGATGTATATCTTATGATCTCCTCCATCCTGCTCTTATCCATATATGCGACAAGGGAATATGCCTTGCCTGATCTTCCGGCACGTCCCGTCCTTCCGATCCTGTGAAGATAGAACTCATTCTCGTTGGGGATATCGAAGTTGAATACGGCTTCGACATCGTCGACGTCTATTCCTCTTGCAACGACATCAGTCGCGACGAGGACATTGAACTTATTCTTCCTGAAGCCGTCCATGACGCGGTTCCTTCCGCCCTGACCGATATTGCCGTGAAGTGCATCACAGGATATTCCGTGTGTCTCGAGCTTATGGAGGACCTTCTCCGTCTGTGTTCTTGTATTGCAGAATACGATTGCCTTCCTGATGTTCTCGGCGTCGAGAACGCTTATGATCGCGGAAGCCTTGTCCTTCTCGGGAACTTCGATTATGTACTCATCTATGTTAGGATGATCGTCCGCCTTCGGCATGACGTCTATCTGGGCTGCGCCCTCCATGAACTGCCATGTTATGTCCTGAATCTCTCTCGGCATCGTGGCGGAGAACAGAGCCATCTGCTTATCCTTCGGTGTAAGCTCGATGATCCTCTTGATGTCCTTTATGAATCCCATCTTAAGCATTTCATCAGCCTCATCGAGAACGAGTGTATATATCTCGCTTATGTCGATGAGCTTCCTTCCGACGAGGTCGAGAAGTCTTCCGGGTGTCGCGACGACGACCTGGGGATTTCTGGAGAGCTTATTCTGCTGTGTCCTGATATTCTGTCCGCCTATGACCGATACGACGTTGAAGCCCTTGATAAATCTTCCGAGGTTCTTGAATTCGGATGTGATCTGAAGAGCGAGCTCTCTTGTCGGGCAGAGAACAAGAGCCTGAACAAAATCAACGTTCATGTTAAGATACTCAAGGATCGGTATCGCAAATGCGAATGTCTTACCGGTACCTGTCGGAGCCTTCGCGATGAGGCTCAAGTCATCCATGAGAAGCGGGATCGCCTTCTGCTGAATCGTGGTGGGCTTCTTTACACCCATTTTCTTCAGCGAATCCCTGACCTCCGGTGACAGGTCAAAATCCTTAAAACTCAATTCTTCATTCTCTGATTCATTCATATCATTCACATCTTTCATAAGCACCCGAACATTATACATTATGTACATTCAAGCGGTATACTTTAACTACTATGACTTTGGGGAGATATTCTTATGGCAAAACGCGTTTTTCTTGTTATCCTTGACAGTTTCGGCCTGGGCGGAGCGCCTGACGAAGCAGATTTCAAAGACGAGGGCAGCAACACTCTCGCGGCAGTTCTGTCAGATTCAGATCTGCCCTTCCCCGGTCTTGCCAGGATGGGGCTTTTCGACGTGGACGGAGAGGACGACGAACGCATAATCAGGTGGAAGCAGGCGCAGGATAACACGCCCGCACCCATAGGTTCCTACGGAAGACTCCGCGAGCTTTCTTCCGGCAAGGACTCCACTATCGGCCACTGGGAGATCGCCGGTGTCTACTCCGCGACACCCCTCCCGACCTACCCTGAAGGCTTCCCCGAGAACATACTCGACAAGATAAGAGAAGTATCAGGAAGAGGCATACTCTGCAACAAACCCTACAGCGGCACCGAAGTCATCAGGGATTACGGCGCGGAACACATTAAGACGGGCGACCTCATCGTATATACCTCGGCTGACTCGGTACTTCAGATAGCAGCACATGAGGAAGTCGTACCCACGGATGAGCTGTACAGGATCTGCTCCGCGTGCAGGGAGTTCATGACGGGCGACGACGGTGTCGGCAGAGTAATCGCGAGACCTTTCACAGGAAACGAGAAGGACGGCTTTACAAGGACATCCAACCGCAAGGATTTCTCCCTTCCCGCACCCGCTGCGACAATGCCGGACATACTTAAGAAGGAGGGGCTCGATGTCATATCGATAGGCAAGATCAAGGATCTGTTCGCCTACAGGGGCCTTACGGAGACGACGGCAACTGCTGACAACGAAGACGGCATCCGAAGGCTCACCGACATGCTCGACTGCGACTTCAACGGACTTTGCTTCGTAAACCTCGTCGACTTCGACATGAAATACGGACACAGGAACGACATCAGCGGATATGCGGCAGCGATGCACGAATTCGACGATGCGCTCACGAGAATGATCCCGCTTCTCCGGCAGGACGATCTTCTTATCATAACCGCGGACCACGGCTGCGACCCCTCCACGGAATCGACGGACCACAGCAGGGAATGCGTTCCGCTTCTTATCTATGGCGAGGGCCACGACGTCCCTCACAACATGGGCGAGATCGCGGGATTCGGCGTAGTCTCATCCATAGTCTACACGGCTCTGCTCGGAAGAAATTTCCCTTCAGCCGTACCGCATCTTGATCACAGTATTGATGAGAACAACATCTACTCCTATGTGGACGTCACCAACCTTAAGACGACGGCAACCACAAAGGACATAGAAGAACTTGTGGATAAAGCCATAAGACTCGGCGCAGCATCGGTGTGCGTACAGCCCTGCTATGTAAGGGATGCGGCCCGTAAGGCGGCTGGAAGGCTTAACATCTGCACGGTAATAGGATTTCCCAACGGCTATTCGACCACGGCAGTAAAGAAATACGAAGCTCTCGACGCGATAGCAAACGGAGCCTCTGAGATCGATATGGTCATCAACGTAAACTTCATCAAGTCGAGAAGATTTGACGAGGCTGCAACTGAGATCGGAATAATCGCCGAAGCTGTTCATTCCAAGGGCGCGATACTCAAGGTCATAATCGAGACCTGCCTTCTCACCGAGACCGAGAAGAAGATGCTCTGCAACATAGTCACCGTTCAGGGTGCCGACTTCATCAAGACATCCACGGGCTTCGGTTCTGCCGGTGCCACAGTCGAAGACGTGAGGCTCATGCGCCACTACTCGGGCTCGAACCTCGAAGTCAAGGCAGCAGGTGGCATCAGATCGGAAGAGGCTGCAAGAGCTATGATCGAAGCCGGCGCCACAAGGATAGGCGCATCTAATCTGGGTTAATAAAGAGCATTTGTTCGAACAATTTGTTCTTTCTGTCGCATATTGTCCTTATAATCGGACTAATACCCTGATATACTCCTCTCAGAACAAACAAATGAGCGTTTTAAGTCGTTTTGAGAGGAGTTATATATGTCACCTTTGGATATCGCAGTAATGTTCTTCTTCGTGCTCATAGCCGGCAGGGCCGTAGCTATGTCATTCAGTTTCTGGAAGGATCAGGAGAGACTGGCTTACCTCGAACACGAGCTTTCACATACTAATGCCAAACCCGCAGTCAGTGCGGCAAATAATAAAGCGGTACGTGTTACCCGCACACAATACCGCGTTTACCGTCGTATTGATAACAGACCGTCTGCTTCAAGTCCGGCTTCGCTTCCTGAGGACCTCCACTTAAGGAGCGAGGCCGGCAAGCAGATGACAACTGCCGCCTGACGATCAGTATGACAGCTGATTCTTACCGTTCCTCTTGGCCTTATAGAGCTTTCTGTCTGCAGCCGAGAGGATCTCGGAGATATCAGTACCCTTAACATAGGTTGAGATGCCTGCAGAGATGGTTATCTTCTCGAACTTGGTCTCACTCACGGGAACAGACTGATCCGTGACATTTCTGGAGATCTCCTTCGCGATATTGACCGCATCGGTCTTATCGCAGTCAGGGAGAAGAACGACGAACTCGTCTCCGCCTGTTCTGAAGCATATATCACTCTTCCTGATCGCATTGAGCATGGATGTGGCGATATGCCTTAAGACGTCATCGCCTCTTTGCTGACCGTACTGGTCATTAATGAACTTCATGTCATCGACATCTATGGCTATCAGCGAGAATGACGTATCATCATTTCTTCTGTCATACATGCTGCATACTCTCTCGAGGTTCTCATAGAAGTATCTTCTGTTATAGAGACCCGTTACGTCATCAACTCTCGCGAGACGCTGAACCTTCTTATATGATCTCTCGAGCTCCTTCTCGAGATGCTTGAGCTCCGTGACATCCTTAGTGATACCCCATGTTCCGATTATCTCGTGGTTCTGATCGTAGAACGGATACTTGGATGCTATTAGGTAGCGCGTCTCTCCGTCTGCTCTCTCCCACTCCTCCTCGATATTGAGAATGGGCTCGCCGGTCGACATGATCTCGTCTTCGATCTCCTTCGCACGATCCGCGAACTCCCTGGGGAAATAATCATAATCCGTCTTACCGAACATATCCGACGGCGACTTCACGCCGAACTGATCCGCATGCTGCTGGCTGTTCCAGACAAATCTGGATTCCCTGTCCTTAAAATAGATAGTATCAGCACAATGATACTTGATAGTATCTATAACCAGCGCGTCTATCTTATCAGGATCCATGTCGATCCCATTCTTCTTAACCATAGCGGCCTCCTTGCAAAGAATAATTGCAAATATCACCAAAAATTTATATTTAATGATAGCACACTATGTTTGTTTACAAAAGAATCAGATAGTCTTAAACGACATCGCGATCTTAAACCTGCCGTCGCTTACTACAGCGCTTATATCTCCACTCATGGATTCAACGAGCTTTTTAACAACGGAGAGACCGACGCCCGAAGAGCCGGTATGCCTTGAAGCATCGCCCTTGTAATACCTGTCGAAGACCTTTTTGGGGTCGGGATTCTGGCCTTCAAGCAGAAGATTATCCAGTGTTATGACAACCTTCTTGCCCTGCTCATCCCTCTTAACGGAAAGCTTAACGTCGCCTCCGCCGTGGACAAGGCTGTTTCTTATCAGGTTCTGCATGATTCTCTTAAGAGACTGCTCGTTACCGAGTATCCTGATCCCCTCATCAACATCAACATCGACTTCAAAGCCCTTATCCTGGAAGTCATCGTAGTACTCGAAGAGAGTCTCCAGGATTATCTTGGAGCACTCTATGGGATCTATGCTGATCTTAAAATTAACATTAGATACCTTAGTATACAAGAACATGGTCTCGAGGATCTCGGACAGCGAATCGATCCTTCCGGTAATGATGGAGGAATACTTCCTTCTCTCTTCAGGATCATCCGTCTGCTCCAGAAGTTCAAAATAGCCCTTCAAAGACGTAAGCGGTGTCCTTATGTCGTGGCTCATGTTGGTAAGGGTATCCTTGATCTCCTTATCCTCGCGAAGGATCTTCTCATGCCTCTCATCGTAGGTATCCAGTATCTCGTTGATGTCTGAAGCGAGCCTTCTGAAGCTTCTGGATTTCCCGTAGAACGTAAGTCTCTTCCTGGTCTCATTCCGGGATATGAAGTGAACCTGACTTCTGATGCTTCTCATCTGCGAGAGAAGGGATATCAGAATGAACGCGAGCGCAAGAGATACCACCGTCAATAAAACAATCAATACAATCATTGCCTGTTCACTCATATACGGTCCGCCTTCCTGTTTCTGACAGCCGCTATTACAGAAATGATTATGATCGGCAGCAGAAGTCCTGCAAACCCGCCAATATCCTCTATCAATCCGGTAAACTTACCGCAGGTATCATAATATCCGTGTACGAATCCCTCCGAGTACACTGAGAGAAACATACCCAATATGGACATAAGTATCGACAAAGCCACGGCGAAAGGCACTTTATGAATGATCTGAGACAGAAGATAGGTGGTAAGGCTCGTGAACATACATGCTGCAAACGAACTCACATATATAACATAAACCTCATTGTTGCCTGAAAAGAACGTCATAACGATACTCTCCGGATGACCCGCGAGTATAATCGCCAGAGCCGGGAAGATAAGGAGGTTTATGGCTGCCACGAAAATTGCTATGCCGCAGATCTCGGCAAGACAGAGCTTCAGGCGGCTTCTCACCGCACCTTCTATGTTAATGGCAAGCCTGTATTTATGGTAGTTACAGGTAGTAAAAGCAACCGTAAGTCCCAGCACAACCGCCACCAGGCTCCCGAACATCCCCTCAAAAACCAAAACCCTGTACGACATATCCCTGATTCCTTCTACGGATATGTCTATGTTTCCGGTCAACTCTACCACCGCATCAAAGACCAGCATGATGAACAGCAAAAGAAACATCGCTATGGCAGCGCTGATCTTAAGAATGGTGCTCTTAAAAAGCCTTATGACCTCTATACGAACGAGATTGCTGAACATCAGGAGATATCGCGCCTTCTAACCGTGAGCACGCCCACAAGATATGACATTACAAGATATATAAGAGCGCAGACTATGGCTCTTACCACAAAATGTCCGTCAGATGTAAGCGTAATCGAGGCCAGATTGTTTGTGATCGTGAAGTGCCCGAGATTGAAGTCACTGTCGAGTTCGAATCTCTTCATTATGATAAGTGACGCTACGGAGATGAGAGTCGACAGGAGACCTGCGGACAAAATGATGCCTAGTGTTATTCCCGCCGCCTTCGATCTTGTCATATGAACCATTGCCGCAACAACGCTTCCGAAGGCAACCGTCAGGAACCATGTGATAAAGAAATACAGTATGAAGGACCTGTCCATGTTAAGGTTAACCGATTCCCCCATAAATGCCGCGGAAAGAATCGAGGTTATCCATGTGCATATGTGAAGAACCATTGCATAAGAGGCTATCAGCAGCATTCTTACACCGTAAAGAAGACTCCGTTTACCCGCGAAGATATTCAGATTCTTATCAAGTCCGGTGCTGTATATGGTTCCAAGATACAATCCGATAAAGATAGAGAGAAGAAGTATCTCGTGAAGAGAGCCAACGTCGAGATTAAAGATAGTCGGAACGCTCTCATGATAGAACGGCCCCTCACCCAAGATATGAAGCTCCTGCTCCTCCTGAATGCTCTGTGAAGACTCAAGACCTGCACGGAAGCCCGTCATAAAGCTCTCTTCGTAACCTTCCGCCGATGTGCCCATTCCCTGAATGTTCTCGACCTGTTCCTGTGACAAGCCCATCAATCCGTAAAGATCGACGGCCATATAGAGAAAATTCGTAACCAGAACTATAACAAGAAGAACTGCAGGAAGAATGTAAGTGCTCTTCATCCTGCTTATCCTGTACAGTTCTGACCTGATCGCCTTGCCAAACATATCCTGTCCCCCTTAAGACTTCACGCGCTCGCCCGGAATCGTCCCCGTCACCTTGAGGAAATATTCCTCAAGGTCCGAGGATTCTACCCCAATCGACTCCACGGGTATCATTGCCTTGGCAAGTTCCATGTTGAGGACTGTTATATCTGTCAGCCTGTCAAAGACGTGAATTGTCTTATCATTGACAACGCTGTAATCCTTAAATCCGAGACCGTCGATGACCGGTATCGTCTTCGATACCTCCGGTGTCTTGATGACGATCTTATCGCGGCACTTCTCACGAAGTTCCTTGCTGGTCGACTCCTCGACTATCCTTCCGTTATCGATTATCGCGTAATCGGTGGCAAGCTTAGCGAGCTCCTCAAGGATATGGCTCGAGATGAGTATTGTTATTCCGCGCTCTTCGTTAAGCTTGCTCAACATCTCACGGACTTCCGCGATACCCTGGGGATCGAGGCCGTTAATAGGCTCGTCGAGAATGAGGAAATCCGGATCTCCGACCAGGGCCAGGGCAATGCCGAGTCTCTGCTTCTGTCCGAGCGAGAACTTCCCCGCCTTCTTGCTCGAAGGAGTAAGTCCCACAAGTTCAATTAAGTCGTTGATGTACTTCTTATCGCCTATTCCGTGTGCGAGGCATTTGATCTTAATGTTGTCATAAGCCGTAAGGTTGGGCTCGAGTGCGGGAGATTCGATGAGCGCGCCTATTCTCGAGAACGCCTCCTTCTCACTTCCCGTAAATCCCGTATATCCGAACGAACCCGAAGTGGGTCTCGCGAGTCCCGAGATCATCTTCATTATGGTGGTCTTACCGGCTCCGTTCTTGCCTATAAGGCCGTAGATGGAACCCTTCTTGATATGAATATTTACGTTGTCAACGGCAACGGTCTCTTTGTAAACCTTGGAAAGATCTTTGGTTACGAGCAGATAATCTTCCATAAAAACTCCTCATAGGATTTGATACTTAATTATCCTACGGGAATCTTCAATTATGTTGATTATAAGATTAAGAATTGTTTAAGATTCGGAAATCTTCGACAGACGGAAGCCTACGCCCCAGATGGTATCGATATACTCATCATCCGAGTGTTTCTTGATCTTGGTTCTGATATTGCTTATGTGAACATTAATGGTCTTGTCTTCACCGATGTACACGTCATTCCACGCGTATTCATAGATCTCGCGCTTCGAGAAAA
Organism: uncultured Eubacteriales bacterium; assembly: GCA_900314745.1. Classification (GTDB taxonomy): domain Bacteria; phylum Bacillota; class Clostridia; order Saccharofermentanales; family Saccharofermentanaceae; genus Saccharofermentans. The sequence goes on from OMWK01000001.1 coordinate 90,292, forward strand.
CCTTGCCGGGATACTTGAGAAACAGCTCTAAGATCTTGAACTCCTGTCTCGTAAGACCGATGTCGCTGCCCTTCACGGTTACCGAATACTTGTCGCCGTCGAGCACCAGATCTTTGAACTCCATTACCTTCGCGTGCTCGATCTCATCCTTTGATTCGTCGCTACCGTTACGGCGGAGCTGCACGTCAACACGCGCGATGAGCTCCTTAAGTTCAAAAGGCTTGCCGACAAAATCATCAGCGCCGGAAGTAAGCAGATCGACCTTGGAATCAACACTGCTCTTCGCGGATACTATGATTATCGGCACCTGAGACACTTCCCTTATTCTGGACGTCAGCGTCTGCCCGTCCATACCGGGCATCATGAGATCCAAAAGCACCAGATCGAACTTGTCGTTCTTGAACACGATGAGGCCTTCGGTTCCCGAGAACGCCTGCACGCAGTTAAGTCCGTGCTTTGTCAAAGCCTCCCGCAGAAGGTTGTTGATATTCTCATCGTCCTCAACAATCAGTACTCTTGGCGCATTAACATCCATGACAGTTACTCCGCTTATTCAATTATCCTGGTCTCGGCAGCAAGGCCAGACGTTCTTACCGCACTCACGAACATATCCGCATCGAAGGCAGCAGGGGTAAACACACCTGCCTTAAGCCAGCGTCCCGAACACATGAGGGACACGCCTGCAAGTATTGCGTGCGCATCGAAAAGCCTGGCGCAGGGCATCTTATACTCCTCGGCACACTTGTCGTTGTCACCGGTAAAGTAGATGAACTCCGTCTTATCCTCGCCCTTCTGGCGTCCTGTGATTACGATTCCCGCTCCGCATCTGCCGCTTAATACAGTCTCCTTCTTCATCGACTCGCGGTACTTCTCCCAGAACTCCTTCGGGCTTATGCTGAAATCGGGAGTGAGCTTGACGGGAACTTCGGAAAGCATTCCGAGTTTATTCAATTCTTCGGTAAAGTCTTCCTCTTCCTCAACTTTCCTTGTAACGAAGCAGCGGACATTCGGAACACCCGGGATCTCCTTCAGAAAATCCATGGTAACGGGGCTTCCCTGAAGATAAAGTCTGCTTCCGCTGAACTCTCCGAAGTTATCATCAAGATCCAAAGTCTTAGAAGAGGAACTTACGTCCACCCTCTTGCCGTCCTGGATCATGAAAGCATCATCCGAAGAGGAATCCCCCTCCGTGAGATTGACTTCCAGTACATCGACGCTGTCGACCGAATCGAAGTCGTCTCTCATGGCAGCTCTCGCGATTGCAACAAGATAGGAAGGATTCATTCCGCATCCTACAACTGCCATCTTCGCAGCCGACCTGAACTCTCCGAACATGCTGAACTGGCCTGACAGAAGGTCGCCGTCCTCCCAGCCGTACAGAGCACCGTCTATGTAGTCGGCACCCGTCCCCAAAGCGAGCTTCATTACCGTAAGACTGAACTTGGGCGGAACAAGACTTATGATTATGTCAGGGTTGGTGATGGACAGCATCATCTTGGTTCCCTGTTCGTTCTCAAGGTCTACTCTGGCGGTCGTTATCCTCGCGCCCTTCCCCTGATATTTCTTACGGAGCTCGTCGCATTCCGCCTTATCTTCGGATGCAATAATTATCTCTGACACGGCGGGCATATCTACCATGCGGGGCACTATAAACTCAGTGATCCCGTTGCATCCCAATATCAATACTTTCTTCATGTTAATCCTTGGCTGTAGCCTTCTTCTCCTCGAACAAATCTTCTTCGTTGATCTGATCCTTCATCAGTCCCTTGTACTCTCTCTCCTCGAGAGGAAGCAGGGCGTTAAGGAGTATTCCTGAGATGGCGCCTACAGCGAGACCGGACAGCGAGATCGTGAAGTTGCCGCCGATAATAAGTGTGATGGGGCCGGAATAGCTGATACCGATCGAGAGACCGAGGATAAGAGCTGCGATAATGAGGTTGCGGCTCTTGCCGAGATCAACCTGATTCTCAACGAGGTTTCTTACACCGACGGAAGAGATCATTCCGTAAAGAACCAGGGATACACCACCTACCGTTGCCGCAGGCATCGCGGAGATCAAAGCCGCAACCTTTGGGCTGAAGGAGATAAGTACCGAGAATATGGCAGCGATCCTGATGACTGCGGGATCATATACCTTTGTGAGTGAGAGAACACCGGTATTCTCTCCGTATGTCGTGTTAGCGGGAGCACCGAACAGCGATGCGAGGATCGTGGCACAGCCGTCACCGAGCAGTGTTCTATGAAGTCCGGGTTCCTGAATGAAGTCTCTGCCTGTTGTGGATGAGATGGCGGAAATATCACCGATATGCTCAACCATCGTAGCAAGAGCGATCGGCATGATAGTGATGATCGCAGTGAATATGAGGCCGCGGTCTCCGCCCTTGAACAGTGAGAACACCGTATCCTGCATCGTGAAAGGAAGACCTACCCATGCTGCCTCCTTAACGGGAGTGAAATCAACTTCACCGATTATGGCTGCGAGTGTGAATGATGCGATAACACCGAGGACGATAGGTATGAACTTGACCATGCCCTTACCGAAGATGTTACACAGGATAACTACGAATATCGCTACGAGAGCTATGATCCAGTTAGTATCACAGTTATCGATAGCCGACTTCGAGAGTGAAAGACCGATCGCAATGATGATAGGACCTGTTACGATCGGCGGGAAGAAACGCATTACCTTCTTCTGACCGAATATCTTGATGAGGAATGCCAGGAGAAGATACAGCGCACCCGCAGCGGCAACGCCCACGCAGGCATAAGGAAGAAGTTCTCTCTCCCCGTTGGGAGCTATCGCGGCATAACCTCCGATAAAAGCGAAAGATGAACCTAAGAATGCAGGAACCTTGCCCTTGGTAAGGAAATGGAACAGAAGCGTTCCGAGACCTGCGAATAAAAGAGTAGATGATACCGACAGTCCTGTAAGAGCAGGAACAAGCACCGTTGCTCCGAACATTGCGAACAGATGCTGAAGTCCCAGTATAATCATTCTGGGCATACCGAGCGTTCTGGCGTCGTAGATGCCGCCCTTCTGATCACCCATAACACACCTCCGGTTAGTTGTTTCTTATTTTCCTATAAGAATATATCACAACAGACCGTCATAATCACTTCAAAAAACTATCTTTGTAAGGTCGCGTCGTAGGACTCGAGATAGTCCTCTCCGTTCTGAACTTCCGTAAATGAGAGACCTGGATAATTAAGCTGTCTCAAGCACTCGTATATCGCTATCGCGGCGGCATTTGACAGATTCAGGCTGCGGCACTCGGCCGTCATGGGGATCCTGAAGCATCTGTCGAGATTATCCTTCAGTATTTCCTTGGGAATGCCGGTGCTCTCCCTTCCGAATATCAGATAGATTTTCCGGTCCGGAGGCACTGCGCCAAAGTCGATATCAGACGGCGGCTTCTTCCCGTATCTTGTCATGAAGTAATACTCACCGGGATTTCTTGCCAAAAAGTCCTCATAATCCTCGTAGAGAATGTAATCCGCCCAGGTTATGTGATTCGTGGTCGCACGGCGGAACTTCGGGTTCTCTATGTCGAATCCCAATGGCTTGATCAGATGAAGTCCGAACGATGCCGCGACGCACGTTCTCATTATGTTGCCGGCATTCTGAGGTATCTCGGGTTCGAATAAAACAACATTAAGCCTGCTGTCCATGTCTTGCCTTCCTGTATGTTTCCGGATCGGTCTCGGGAACTCTCTCCTGAGCCTCCGCGATATTAAGCATGTGATCTCCGAGCCTCTCGAAGTCAGTCAGCATCTCAGAATAGATTACGCAGGCTTCGCCGCTGCATATGCCTGTCTTCATTCGCTCAAGCTGGTTGATCCTGTACTGATCGGTCATGTCGTCGATCTTCTGCTCGGCCTTCGCGACCCTGATATGGATATCGTCGCCGTCGTTATGGATCAGTATCTTCTCCGTCTTGCTGATGATATCCATCATCGATTCAATCTCGCCCCTCGCGATATCGGAGAACTTAAGCCCCTTGCTCTGTATCATGTTCGCGTATCCCGCGATGTTAATGGCATGGTCGCCCATTCTCTCGATATTGCCGGTGATCTTAAATAGTGCAGAGTAAGTGAGCGCCTCATCCTCGGTAAGCTCCTGGGTAAGACAGTGTGAGATGTAATACGATATCTCCTTGTTCAGATAATCTATGTATTCCTCGCACTCTTCAATCTCCTGCTGGATCTTGTCATTGTTGTCGAGAACGGCATTAAGACTCTTCCCTACGTTTCCCGCCGCCATCTCGAGCATTCTCTTGACCTCATTGGTTACGGCCGTCGTATATACGGGAGAACCCGCAATCTTGAAATCAGGACGGAGCATCGCAGGTGAGAGATATTCAAGATGCTGCTGTCCTTCCTTCTCGGATTCATCACCCGGAATGCACAGATTAACAAGTCTGACTATGAGATCTCCCGCAGGCAGGAGTATCAGCGTTCCTATGAGGTTGAATGCGAGATGGAAATTCGCGAACTGCCTTGCCACGTCATTGGGTGACAGAAGCTCTATCCAATGCGCGACCGGAAGAACTAAGGCTGCGCCCGTAAAGATAATAGTTCCGATCACATTGAAGAACAGATGCATGAGAGCCGCTCTCGCAGCCATCTTCGTCGTTCCGATCGAGGACAGAAGAGCAGTTACGCACGTACCTATGTTAAAGCCCATGATTATGTACATAGCATGTTCAAGATCGATGGCTCCGGAGCCTGCCGCCGCCATCGCGAGAGCCTGAAGAACACCTACGGCTGCCGCTGAACTTGAGATGATGTTAACGAATATAATACCTACGAGTATGCCGAGAAGCGGGTTGTCCATTCTCGAGAGAAGACCCGTAAGTCTGGGGTCTCCTGCGTAGGGGGCCATGGCATCCTTCATGATGTTCATCGATATGAAGATGAAGCCTAAGCCCGTCAGGATCTCGCCCATGCTCTTGAACTTCTTGTTCCTTGTGAAGATGACGATGAAGACACCGACAACTGCAAGTATGGGAGCGAACTCACCGATATCAAATGCTATGAGCTGGGAGGTAATGTTCGTACCGATGTTGGCACCCATGATTACCCACAGAGCCTGGTGCAGATCGAGAAGTCCGGCATTGACGAATCCGATGACCATTACGGTGACCGCAGTTGAAGACTGAATGAGAGCCGTAACTCCTGCGCCTACTCCGACGCCCTTAATTCTGTTATCGGTAAGTTTCTGCAAAACGCCCTTAAGCTTGTTGCCTGCGACGGCTTCAAGTCCGCCGCTCGTCATCTTCATCGAATACATGAAGATTGCAAGACCGCTTAGAAGAGCCAGAATGCTGGTAAAAAGTTCCATATAATGAAGATCCCCTCTTAATCGGTTTTATCATAAACTCGCCCGAAGGGACTGTCAAAACAAATATCTTTTATATAGATATACGTCTATATTACGGGATTACTTCTTGTAAAGGCTCGGAGCAAACAGCACGAGTATCGGGAACAGCTCAAGTCTTCCCGCGAGCATGTCGAATATCAAAGTCCATTTGGAGAATACGCTTAAGAAGCCGTAGTTGCATGTCGGACCGACCAGCGAGAGACCGGGACCTATGTTGTTAAACGTCGCGAGCACGGCAGTGAATGTCGTCGTCATGTCGTGATTGTCAAACGAGACTATGAACATCGATATGAGGAAGATGCCGACGTAAGTTGCAAGGAAAACGTGAGTCGACTTAACAACATCGGGATCGACGGGCTTCTTGTCGAGTGTGACCTTCTTAACGATCTTGGGGTGGATATAAGACTGGACTTCCTTGACGACGGAGCGCCAGAGGATCATGAATCTCGACACCTTAACACCGCCGCCCGTGGAGCCCGCACACGCACCCATGAACATCAGGAAGCACAGGACGAATTTCGCTGTCGACGGCCACATGTCGAAGTCAGCCGAACCGAATCCCGTCGTGGACACGATGGACGTAACCTGGAAGAAAGCGTCGGTAAGAGCAGCAGCTCCGCTCTCATAAAGAGGAAGGATCTTGGCAAACACCACGAGAGTTGATATCGCAACTATCGTGAAGAACACCCTTACTTCCTCGAAGCAGAACGCCTTCTTGAACTGACGCATCAGCATGAAATAATAGACATTGAAGTTGACGCCGAACAGCACCATGAATATGCCTGCGACCCATCTGATATAGAGACTGTAGCTCATGAAGCTGTCGTTTCTTACGGCGAAGCCTCCCGTGCCGGCGGTACCGAACGACAGGCAGAACGACTCAAAAAGATCGAGCCCTCCGAACAGAAGCAGGATGGTCTCAAGAAGTGTCAGGAAGATATAGATAATATAGAGAATAAGCGCGGAATAACGCATCTTCGGAACAAGCTTTCCTACGGAAGGTCCCGGGGACTCCGCCTTCATGAGGTTGATGTTGGAGCCGCCGCTCATCGGTATCAGCGCGAGAAGGAATACGAGAACTCCCATGCCTCCGATCCAGTGCGTAAAACTTCTCCAGAACAGCGCAGCGTGTGACATCTGCTCCACTGCGGGCATGATGCTGGCTCCCGTCGTAGTGAAACCTGACACCGTCTCGAAAAGCGCATCCGTAAAATTACTTATCTCCCCCGACAGGAAGAATGGAAGACACCCGAACAGACTCATGACTATCCATGACAGGCCCGTGGCGACATAGCCGTCCCTGACACTGACGGAATGGTTCTTCGGACGGAATCTGCATCCTATGAATCCCACGATTATCAGGAAAGCTGCGACGGCTGCATAGAATACGCCTTCGCCGTCACCGTATATAACGGATACGAGACACGGAAGGAGCATGAGAACTCCCTCAATACGCATGACCTGGAAAAGAATGAATCTTATCATTCGGGAATTCATATCTTACTCCAGAATATCTCCTATATCATCGAATCCCGTATGAGTCGTAACCACCATTACCGTATCACCCTCGGATATCACGTCGGAACCCGTCGGGATGATCGCCTCTCCTTTGTGGCCTATGTACGAGATAAGTGTATTGTCCTTGATCTTAAGATCCTTAAGGGGCTTGCCCGTTATCTTAGATTCGTCTGTTACGTTGAATGTGATCGCCTCAGCCCTCGCATCGAAGAGATGGTAAACAGTCTCGATGTTGCTTCCGGGGGAAGCGGTCTTCGCACGTACGTACGCGAGTATCGTGTCTGACGTTATGTACATCGGGAAGAATACACTTCCGAGATCAAGGCTGTTGATGATATCGATGAAGCCCGTTCTGTTGATCTTCGTTACGAGCTTTGCCGAAGATATCTTCTTGGCATAAAGTGCGAGCATTGAATTCTGCTCGTCGATACCCGTAAGAGGAATGAAGGCATCGGTATTCTCGATTCCCTCATCGAGAAGAAGTTCGGTATTGGTTCCGTCGCCGTTGATAATGACGGCCTTGGGAAGAAGTTCGTTAAGCTTCTCGCATCTTTCAAGATTCTGCTCGATTATCTTAACGCTCAAGCCCCTCTTAATAAGGATGTCGGAGAGATAATATGCGGAACGTCCGCCGCCCACGATCATTACGTTCTTGATCTGGTTCTGTGCCATTCCGATGCTCTTAAGGAAATCCTGCTGAGCCTTACTCGTCGCAACTATCGTTATTACGTCACCGCTGTGAAGCTCGAACGAACCTCCGGGAATTACAACGTTGCCCTCGCGCTCGACTCCGCAGATAAGAATGTCGTTGGTGATCTTCGCACCGAGTTCGGCGACTGTCATCCTATCAAGGATATTGTCCTCGGGGATCTTGATCTTAACGATAAGAGCCTGGCCGTGAGCGAATGATCTGACCTCAAGAGCTGTCGGCAGATACAGAACTCTAGCCATTACCTTGGCTGCCTCGAGGTCGGGATTGATGATCATGGAAAGACCGAGCTTGTCTCTTAAATATCCGGATTCTCTGGAATAGTCGGGATTACGGAGTCTGCTTATGGCAGAGCATCCTGAGAACTGCTTGGCGATCGTGCAGCAAAGAAGGTTCAGCTCATCCGAATCGGTAACCGCTATGATGAGATCCGCATCCTTAACGCCTGCTTCAACCTGGGTAAGATAGCTCGCACCGTTGCCTACACAGCCCATCACGTCATATGAGGAGGTTATGTCATTAACCTTCACGGCATCCAGATCGACAATAGTTATATCGTGGCCTTCACGGCTCAACTGTTCCACGAGGGTAGTTCCCACTTTACCGGCGCCGACTATGATTATCTTAAGTCCTGCCGGTCTGGCTCTGAAAACAGGCATCTGCATTCTACCGCTTGTTCCCCTTAATGTTTAAATGATGTAACCGATTATAAACCCCTATCCCACAAAAGACAAAATTTACAATTTGTTTATTATAAAATAAACGCACGGACGCTCCTGCATTTTATAATTGTAGGTGATTTGATAATATAAAATTCGGGTGGTTGTATGTCGGACAAAGTCGAGAATAAGCCCAGCAGTAAATATGATAAGAAGGCACTTACCAGAATAGGAATTCTGGCGGTTTTGTTTCTCCTGTTCGGAGCATGCTTCGAGTGGTCCTACCATTACTATATGAACAATACGATAAGGTTCCCGTGGGGCACCAGAGTTCTCACGGTTGACCCTGCGTCACTTAACCTCCTCCCGAATGAGCAGACGAATTATCTCGGCACCAGAGCCGATGAGGATTCCGAGACGGAATTCCTTTACCACGCCAACAACATGTATCTGACCGCCGCATCCGCGTTCTCGATAAGATCCGGCCCCGGCGTCTATTACCAGAGCATCGGACGTATGTACTACGGCCGTGAGGTTCACGTCATTGCAACCTGCGACGACAACGACTGGTACATGATAGAGTTCTACGGCGAAGAGGCTTATGTTCACAGCGCATGCCTTTTCGAGAAGCTTCCCGAGCTTCGCCCCCAGGACGATGAGACCGAGTTCATAATCCAGGGCACGAGGTCTACCGATGCCCTCGACACGCTGCACGACGATGATGAGACGGACGAGACGCAGGTAACGGAAGAGACAGAAGCTTCTGCCGCGGATACGGAACCGACTGAGGTTCAGGCCACACCTACCCCTACTCCTGTGCCCACTGCCGCACCTACTGCGACACCTGCTCCCACGCAGGCTCCTTCCGTAACAGCTCCCACAGATCCCGTCATGCTCGAGCTCTTCAACCTCGTTAACAATGAGAGACAGAATCAGGGACTTCCACCTTTGACATGGAACAGCGCTCTCGCTTCTGATGCAGCCGTAAGAGCTCAGGAGATCGCAGTAGTCTTCAGCCACACAAGGCCGGACGGAAGCGACTGGTGGACGGTCGATCCCGACAGAATGTACGGCGAGAATCTCGCGAGCGGTCAGTCGACTGCCCAGGAAGCATTCAACTCCTGGATGGCATCACCCGGACACAGAGCGAACATCTTAGGCGACTACTCCTCCTGCGGATTCGCCCTGTACTACGGCGGAGATGCCGGAAGCACATATTACTGGGTCCAGGAATTCGGTTATTGATGTACTCCTCCTTAATATTCTAATATTGTCCGATGATTGAGAAAGATCAGACATTCTCGAGGAAACTCATATCGCTGATCATCCCGATCACATTGCAGAATTTCATGTTCGCACTCGTACCTATTTCCGATGCGGTCATGCTTGTTGCTCTGGATCAGGATTCGATGTCGGCAGTATCACTCGCAACTCAGGTCACTTTCGTACTGAACCTGTTCCTTTTTGGTATCGCTGCAGGTACCAATATGTTTGCTGCGCAGTACTGGGGCAAGGGCGATAAGACTTCCATAGAGAAGCTCTTCGGCTATGCCGTCAAGCTCACCATTCCCGTTGCCGCGCTCTTCTTCCTGATGGGACTTCTGCTGCCCGCAGGTCTCATGAGAATCTACACGGATGTTCCAAACATAATCACGCATGGTATAAGTTACTTAAGGATCGTTAGCTTCTCCTACATCTTCACGAGCTTCGCGTGGCTCTTCGAAGCCATCCTCAAGAACACGGGATTTGTACGCGAGAGCACGATCATAAGCATTTCCATGGTAATAGTTAATATCCTTCTGAACGGAGTCTTCATCTTCGGGCTTTTCGGTGTGCCCCGCATGGGTGCGGCAGGAGCTGCTCTTGCCACCACACTCTCCGGTCTCGAAGGATTCCTCGGATGCGCAATCCTTCTTTACCGCAAGTGCAGCGTAAAGCTGAGGCTTAAATACGTAAAGAATTCCGACCCGCTCATAAGAAGCGAGTTCTCAAAATACTCCACGCCGTTCATGGCGAACCAGCTGCTCTGGGGAATCGGCTTCACGATGATCTCGGTCATAATCGGACATCTTGGCGCTGATGCCACGGCAGCGAATGCCATCGTCGCAGTCGTCAAGGATCTCGTATCCTGCTTCTGTTATGCATTAGGAAGCGGCGGTGCCATCGTCGTCGGCAACGAGCTCGGCGCAGGAAGACTGGAGACGGGCAAGCTTTACGGCAACAAGATCACGAAGCTGACGATAATAAGCGGTGCGATCCTGGGCGTTCTCGTAGCCCTCTCCACGCCGTTTATCCTGAAGCTTGTAAACCTCACGCCTCAGGCCTCCGAATATCTTAAGTACATGCTCTGGATGTGCTCCTACTACATACTCGGAAGATCCATCAACTCGACTACGATAGGAGGCATCTTCGCAGCGGGCGGCGACACCAAGTTCGGCTTCATCTGCGACACGATCACCATGTGGGCATTCATCGTTCCGGTCGGAATGATTGCAGCTTTTGTACTTAACCTCCCGGTGCTCGCCGTATACTTCCTGCTTAATCTCGATGAGATGATAAAACTCCCCGCGGTCTTTATTCACTACCGTAAGTACAAGTGGGTAAAGAACCTCGTCGCCGATACCAATACAGCAGCTGCTGAATAAGAGGACATAATCATGAAGAAGAACAAACTCATTAGCGCATTACTTTGCATCTTGATGCTTACAGGCTGTGCCCAAAGTGCTGCCGGAACGAACGCTTCTGAATCATCCGTCGCGCAGGAGGAAACCGAAGTTTCATCTTCAAATGAGTCTTCCCCCGCGGCTGAGACTTCAGGTTCCGGTGCCGCTTCAGAATACACCGCCTCATACGGTTCATCATATCTTGATACCGGCAACCTCACGGAAGAAGGCAGCGGTTACGAGGGCATCGAAGGCACAGGCGATTTTAATTACGGCGAAGCATTGCAGATGTCTTTGCTCTTCTACGAACTTCAAAGATCAGGCGACCTTCCGGAACAGGTGAGGTGCAACTGGAGAGGCGACAGCGCCCTCGACGACGGTTCCGATAACGGACTCGACCTCACGGGCGGATGGTACGATGCAGGCGACAACGTGAAGTTCAATCTTCCGATGGCATACTCCGCTGCCATGCTTGCCTGGTCCGTATACGAAGTTCCGGAAGCTTATGAGGAATCGGGTCAGTTGGAATACGTTCTAGGCGACATCAGGTGGGTAACGGATTACCTCATGAGATGTCACCCCGAGGACCACGTCTACTACTATCAGGTAGGCGACGGCAATGCCGACCACTCGTGGTGGGGACCCTGTGAGGTAATGGCTATGAACCGCCCGAGCTATTACGTTGACGATGCGCACCCCGGGTCCGCAGTTGCGGGGGAAGCAGCAGCGGCACTTGCGGCGGCGAGTGTTATTTTCGAGGAGTATGATGCCTCTTACAGCGCCCTCTGCCTCGAGCACGCCGAGAGCCTGTATGAGTTTGCAGACTCCACGAGAAGCGACGACGGCTACACCGCGGCGAACGGTTTCTATAACTCCTGGAGCGGATTCTACGACGAACTCGCGTGGGCAGGCGCGTGGCTTTACATCGCCACGGGTGAGGAGGACTACCTCGAAAATGCCGAGAGCTGCTACACGCAGGCTAACCACGACTACGACTGGTCCATGTGCTGGGATGACGTGCACATTGGTGCCGCGGTTCTTCTCGCAGAGCTCACGGAAGAGAACACATACACCAACGCCGTAGAAGAGCATCTCGATTTCTGGTGCAACGACATAACCTACACCCCCGACGGCCTCGCATGGCTGGATTCATGGGGATCATTAAGATATGCAACGACAGCGGGCTTCATCGCAACCGTCTACAGCAGAAGCGACGTCTGCCCTATAGACAAGGTCGATGAATACTGGGACTTCGCGGAGAGTCAGTGCAACTACGCACTCGGTTCATCCGGCAGATCCTATGTAGTCGGCTTCGGTGAGAATCCCCCGGAACATCCTCATCACAGAACCGCTCAGGGATCTTACTGCGACAATATGAACGAGCCTTCCTCACACCGCCACACTCTGTACGGAGCGCTCGTCGGCGGTCCCGATGCTTCAGGCAATTACAACGACGCTGTCTCGGATTACACGGCAAATGAGGTCGCCTGCGACTACAATGCGGGATTCACAGGACTTCTCGCGATGATGTATTCCGAATACCACGGTCAGACGCGTGCAGACTTCGGCGCAGTCGAGCCCGTAGGAGAAGAATATACAGTCGACGCTTCGGTAAACGCACAGGGCGACGGATTTATCGAGGTCAAGACCATCGTGTACAACATGACGGCATGGCCCGCTCGTTCCGCCACCGATGTCGAGCTCCGTTACTTCATAGATCTCTCGGAGCTTTACGAGGCAGGATACGATGCTTCGGACGTTCAGATCACAAACAACTACATGCAGTCGGGACGCGTGGACGGCCTCAAGGTATGGAACGAAGAGAATCATATCTACTACCTGTCCATCGTCTATGATGACGGCGCCCTCTACCCCGGCGGGCAGTCACAGTACAGATCCGAGATACAGACGAGACTTACCGGTCCCTCGAATGTCTGGGACAACAGTAACGACTTCTCCTTCGAAGGTCTTAACAGCGGAAGCGGAGCGTACCTCGGCCTTTATGAGAACGGTGTCCTCGTATACGGAAGTGAGCCCGACGAGGACGGAACAGGCGCAGGTGCAACTGTAGTTCCGGGAAGCGGTACTGATTCTTCGGATACCGAAGGCACGACTTCGGGCGGATCTTCAGAAGGAGCATCCTCAGGAAGTGTCTCCTCGGACGACCTGTCGGTTAACGTAAACTTCGACAACAACGGAGGCAACTCAGTCTCCGGTTCAATGACCATCGAGAACACCGGAAGCGGCAGCATATCCTTATCGGATATCAGCATATCGATAATGCTCGATAACACGGACACTCTCGTCTTCGACTGCTACCATGCGGGAATGTCATCGTCTTCAGGCCAGTACTCCGAAGTAAGCGGAACGTCCGGTGAATTCGAATCCGACCGCTGCGTGATAACGGCGGGATCATCAGGAAACCTTGCAGGCGGAAGCACACTTACCATCAACTTCGCGATCCACCGCTCCGACTGGCAGAACCTGGGATTCTCGGTCGGACAGGATGGAATAGTCATAGGAGACTAATTGGATTATTTAATCGGATAAAAAAGTGCTGACGCATTTTACGTCAGCACTTTTTGATTTGAACTTATAAGTCAGCTTCCTGATTCTTATTCGTTAGGCATCTTCCACGCGTGGTGATCGGTATGGAGCAGATGATGAGACTTCTCAGACAGAGGCTTCTCCAGGTAATCCTTATAGATAGCCACGATGGAAGGATTCTCGTGTGAGAATCTCAAAGTCATGTTCGCATCCTGCTCATAGAGAACCGGAGCTCTCTTAGGAGCCATCTCACAGTTGTCGTGGATGGGCTGTCCGCCTCCGCCTACACAGCCACCGGGACATGCCATGACCTCGATGAAGTCATAACTTACCTTACCGGACTTAAGAGCCTTCAGTAGCTTATCGGCATTGCCGAGACCGTTAACGACGGCAACATTCAGCGTAATACCGTTGATCTCGAATGTAGCTTCCTTCCAGCCGTCCTGACCTCTTACATCCCTGAACGCATCGGGGTCGGGATTGCTTCCGGTTACGAGGTTATAAGCCGTTCTCAATGCTGCTTCCATAACGCCGCCCGTAGCACCGAAGATATTGCCGGCACCGCTTCCGACGCCCAGAGGCATATCAAGTCCTGTGTCCTCGATAGACCTGGGATCTATGTACTCGGATCTGATAAGTCTGTCGACTTCTCTTGTGGTAAGAACAACATCGACATCGGGATATCCGCATGCATCGTTCATCGCAGGGATGGCGCACTCATGCTTCTTGGCAAGGCAGGGCATTATCGATACGCAGAAGATGTTCTTGGGATCGACCTTAAGGATCTCCGCATAGTAGCTCTTAACCACCGCACCGAACATCTGCTGGGGAGACTTTGCAGTCGAGAGATTGTCGACGTACTCGGGATAATGGGACTTAACGAATCTTACCCATCCCGGGCAGCATGATGTAAACAGAGGAAGCTTGGATGTCTCCTTGTTCGTAAGTCTTCCGAGGAACTCGCTTCCCTCCTCCATTATGGTGAGGTCAGCCGTGAAGTTCGTATCGAAGACATAGTCGAATCCCATTATCTTCAATGCAGAAGCCAGACGCTCGACAGTTGCCTTATCGGGTGTCAGACCGAATTCCTCGCCCCATGCGGCTCTTATAGAAGGAGCGATCTGGGCGACAACGATCTTCTCGGGATCATTCAACGCATCGATGACTTTCGATGTGTCGTCGCGCTCTGTCAGAGCACCGACAGGACAGTGTGTGATGCACTGTCCGCACAAAGCGCAGTCAGCTTCCTCGAGAGTGTAGTCAGCACGAAGACCTACAGTGGCTCTCTTACCTGTGTTGATGAGATCCCAGATATTGCAGGCCTGCTTCTCGCACATCTGTATGCAGCGCATACACTTGATGCACTTGGAATCCGTACGTACAAGCGGGAATGTTCTGCTGAACTTATTCTCGGGAACTGTTCTTGAATAGGGAATGTCGATGATGTTCAGATCTCTCGCGAGAGTCTGCAGCGAGCAGTTGCCGCTTCTTATGCAGTTGGGGCAGCGGCAGTCATGCTCTGAGAGTATGAGCTGAACATTTACCCTTCTCGCGTCCCTGACCTTCTTGCTGTTTGTATGGATTACCATACCCTCGGCTACCGGCGTGTTGCAGGCAGCGGGAAGCTTCTGAAGACCTTCAACCTCTACTACGCACACTCTGCACGCACCAACGTCGTTCAGGCCCTTGTAGTAACAAAGAGTAGGGATGTTGATCCCTGCGGACTTAGCCGCGTCAAGGATTGTTACACCCTCGGCTACGCTTAAATTCTTTCCGTCAATCGTAATATTTACCATTTGAGCTCTCTGCCTCCCTTCAACTTACCGCATCCGAAGTGGTCGCACTGCAGACATCTTGCAGATTCCTGGCAAGCCTCCTGATCGGTCATGGGGAATTCCATAAGATCAAAGTCCTTAATCCTCTCACTCGCCGGACGCTCTGTCATGTTGACTCGTCCCATGGGTTCGCGGTCGGCGAATCTTACCGGAGGAAGATCGACGCCACTTGTGATCTCGTGATGGAAGCCCAGATACTCATCGATATTAGCTGCGGCAACCTTACCGCCCGCAATGGCCTTGATAACCGTTGCAGGACCGGTGACACAGTCTCCGCCTGAGAATACGCCGTCAATTCCGTCAAAATCACCTGTATCATTCGCAGCTATCCTGCGTCTGTTGACGGGGATACCGTTGTCGGCAAAGTGAGCGGACTCGATACCCTGACCGATGGCTACGAGGACCTTGTCACAGGCAATCCTTACCTCAGGTGCATCAGCATTGACGGGAGCGGGTCTTCCCCACTTAACCTCGCCTACGATCTGAGGCTGTACCCAGAGAGCGGCTACCTTGCCGTCATCCGTCTTCTCGATCCTTGTGGGAGCGTTAAGTTCCATGATCTCGCAGCCGTCTGCAATAGCTCCCTCAACTTCTTCCGCGAGTGCCGTCATGTCTGCCTTACGTCTTCTGTATGCAATCTTTACGGTCTTCGCGCCGAGTCTTATGGCGGATCTTGCTACATCCATTGCAACGTTGCCTCCGCCAACTACTACGATATCAAGCCCTGTGAAATCAGGCATTTCTCCGTCGCCGATTCCTCTTAACATCTGAACCGCGGAGATGACGCCTTCAGCATCCTCGCCGTCGATTCCGAGCTTGTTGTCAGTGTGAGCACCGATGGAGATATATACGGCATCATACTGAGCCCTGAGCTCCTCCATCGTGATGTCCTTACCGACGGATATATTTGTCTGTGTCTTGAATCCGGAGAGCTTCAGTCCCTCGATCTCCTTATCGAGTCGCTCTCTCGGGAGTCTGTAACTCGGGATACCGTAACGAAGCATTCCGCCGAGCTTATCTCTTTGCTCGTATACCATGCATTCGTGACCCATAATAGAGAGGAAGTAAGCTGCAGTGAGACCGGAAGGACCGCCACCGATGATAGCGACCTTCTTACCCGTAGGCTCGGCCTTAGCGGGAGCCTTGACTTCGGACTCGTGTTCAACTGCATAGCGCTTAAGTCCCCTGATGTTAATTGCATCATCTACTAGCTTTCTTCTGCAGTGCTCCTCACACGGATGCTCGCATATCATGCCGCAGACAGCGGGGAACGGATTGTCCTTACGGATGAGCTTAACCGCATCATCATATCTTCCTTCATTGATGAGAGCGATATAGCCCGGGATATCAACATGGGCAGGGCACTCTGCAACGCAGGGAACGGACTTGAAGCTCTGAAGCTTACAGCGGCCGTACTTAACGTGCTCTTCAAAATCATCCCTGAATCCCTTGACGGCCTTGACTGCCATTCGGGCTGCCTCGGAACCGATCGCACAGTCTGCGGAACGGTAGATGGTATCAGCCATCTTCTCGATCTCATCCAGGTCTTCGACAGTAGCCTTACCGTCGAGCACTGCATCGATAAGATCCTCTAACTTTCCGAGACCTACGCGACATGGTGTACATTTACCGCATGATCTCGCGTGGCTCAAGTGGATGAATGCTGCAGCCAGATCGACCGGGCAAAGTCCGGGCTGGCTTGTCTGGATATTTCTCTCAATATCCTTGTACAGCTCTTCTACGGTTTCCTGCGCAAGGGAAACAGTTAAGTTGGAAAGCCTGCTCATATGATCCTCCATATAATCAATATACACATTCCGTATGCGAACGGAACTTTACACTTTTGCTATTTTATCATGAGAATAGTAATACTGCGTAAACAATAACAAAAGCTCAGGCCATATCAGCCTGAACCCTGTCTGCCTTATGAGCCGGTGGAATCGCTTCTTTTATCTTCTGAACATCACCTCAGGAGGCCCTCCGGATCTCGTATATCCTCGAGCCGAAGTCCGGGAACAGGCGAGTATTCTCATTCATGCCGAGCGCTGCGAACTTGGGCTTAACATGAATGCCCGCATACATCATCGCGTCGCCGTACATCTCATACGACTCCTTCTCGTAATTCATCCGCATAAACTTTGCTATCACGGAATGAATGAATCCGCCGGGTCTTACATGGAACGGAGTAGCGGTATTGATAAGCCCGCCCATGATCCTTACGTCATAGGACAGCGCCCTGTTCTCCACATGATATTTATAGTCTTCATTAAGCCCCCTCGGATAGAGGACATTCTGATGCGTATTCGGCACCGCGAGACTTTGCATCATCATGGACACAGCCTCCGATCCGTCCTTCGAACTTATGGTCCATGACAGGACATTGCCGCTGTCGAATGAAGGCTTCCTCCAGAACCTGCCGTACTGCATAAATGCGCGGTTCGCCTTATAGAACTCTATCTGGCTTCTTATCTCGTTCAGCTCAGCTTTGCTCATATCGCACAGGTTGCACTCATAACCGCACACGCCGAACGCCGCGACATTGAATCTCGTATCTAGCGGCGTCACACGTAAAGTCTGGTGGTTAGGAACATCGGACACGTGGCATGTGTAACACGACTGCGGATACCCGTAGGAATATCCGTTCTGGATAATGCCTCTCTGGTATGCATCGGTGTCATCCGACGCCCAGATCTGCTGGAAGTACGAGAGTACCCCTAAGTCAAATCTGTTGCCTCCGGACGCGCACCCTTCGAAAAGGATATGAGGGAACTTACCTGTAAGAACATCCATCACGCGGTACAGCCCCAGGATATAGCGGTGAAGAACTTCACCCTGTCTGTCAGAGGGCAAGGATGAGGAATACACATCGGTGAAATTTCTGTTGTAGTCCCACTTAACGTATGAGATATCTGCGGACGAGAATACGTCTGACATCGATGAGATCAAATAGTCCTGGACTTCTGTACGTGTCAGGTCGAGTATCATCTGATTGCGGCCGGTCGAATGGGCTTTGCCGGGTATTCTCATGGCCCAGTCCGGATGCGCACGGTAAAGATCTGAATTCTCATTTACCATCTCGGGCTCCACCCAGATGCCGAACTCAAGACCGAGCTTTCTTATCTTGTCGCAGATGCCCTTAACGCCGTGAGGAAGTTTCTTTCTGTCGGGAACCCAGTCACCTAACGAGGACGTATCGTCGTTTCTTCCCTTGAACCATCCGTCATCCATGACGAACAGCTCGACACCGACGGACCTGGCGCGGCGTGCGAGGCTGAGAAGCTTACTCTCACTGATCTTAAAGTAAGACGCTTCCCAGGAATTCAGGAGGACGGGCCGAAGTCTGTCCTTCCACGAACCGCTCACAATATGCGAATTGACAAAGTCGTGCATGTTATGGCTCATCGTGTTGCAGCCCGACCGCGAGTAAGTCATCACGGCTTCAGGACTTCTGAAGGACTCCCCTTTCTCAAGTTTCCAAGAGAACCCCTGAGGGTTAATTCCCGTTACGAGACGAACCTTATCGTAAGGATCCTTCTCGACGCATGTATAGTGATTGCCGCTGTAGACGAGGTTGATCCCGTATACTTCGCCGAAGTCCTCATCGAACGCACCTCGCCCGAGCATGACGAACGGATTCGCGCGGTTGGACGAAGCTCCGGTGGCGGAAGAATTTACAAGTTTAGCTGCACCGACCTTTTGTATATTCTTGCTCATCTCGCGGGTCCACGCGCCGTTAAATGTGACGAACGAATAGTCAGCGGGATCGAAGTCAAGCTGCATGCTCATGATCTTGTCGATAACAACGGCACCCTCGCCGCCGTTAATAAGCTCACAGGAACGCGTAATGACATCGCATTCAGGGTAAACCGTATATATGAGCTTTAAAGTCAGCGTGTTAGCAGCATCCTCCAATGTGACCGTCAGAACATCGGCATCATCTCCGTAGGAGCCCGGGAGATTCTCCTCGCGCACCTTCCCCTTGGATATGTCATGACTTACATATACAAAGTCAGAAGTTCTGCTTCCGTCGGCATTTATAAGTTCCAGGGACAGCTCCCTTACGTCACCCTTGCCGGGTGCACTTATCTCGAGCTTTATGCCCTCCATGCTGACCGCATTATGTTCGGAATCGTAAACGCTCGAATTGCCGGGTGCGAATTCCCATCTCTCGGCGATGCCTTCATCCGAATCAAGCCTTATCTTCCTTCCGTAGTAAAGATGCTCAAGGTGTCCTGCCGGCATCACTCGGAAGGCATATGTCGTCTTATCAGTATCAAGAACGAACAGCTTATCCTTATAAGTGATCATGTCATGCCTCCCTGGCCTTCAATTCAGTGATGATCTCTCCGAGCTTCTTATCAGTAAGTATGTATCTGCTCTTGAAGATAAGAACTGCAACTACCAGTACAATGATAGGTGTAAGTGTCATAACCATTCGAAGTCCGATTACGGAATTGGAACTGATAGTCTCTACAACGCCATTTCTAATCTCGTCGATCTTTTCAAGGAATGTTGTATATGTCATGACTACATCCGAATTCTCCTTGATGTTGAATACAGCAAGGCAGATGGAAGCGACCAGCGCAGAGATACCGGATGCAAGCTTAACTACGAATGTCTGCATGGAGAAGATGACCGACTCATCTCTTCTGTTGTTCTTAAGGTGTCCGTAGTCTACTGTATTCGCAAGGAAGATGGTAACTACTACATTAAGAATACCTACTGCAGCCATGATGAAGAAGCCGGGAACGAAGAACGGAAATACGCTCTTAAGGCCTGCGAGTGCCATGGCAAGAAGGATGATGTAGCCGCCAATCGCAGAACCTATGCATATATAGAATATCTTCAATGTGTTGAAGAACCTTCTCAATATCGGGAAGAAGAGCATCATGGCAATGATCTGTATTCCGCCTGCGAATGTATTGAACAGAGTATAGTTGCCCTGCCAGTTCGAACCTGCAAGATCGTACTTGAAGAAGTAGATAAGAAGGTTCGATGTGATATAAGTTGCTGAGTTAACAAGAACGATAGTGATAACGATCGTCATAGCCTGATCGTTCTGGATCAGAGCCTTGAACATCTGTCCTACGGATGCAGTCTTGATATCAACCGAAGACTTCTCTTTGATAAACAGACAAGTGATGGTGATGAATACTACGAACAAGATGCCGACTACCATGGAGAAATACTTAAAACCTACTCTCTCCACTTCGAGGTTAGACTCCATCATGATTCCGGCATTGATGGAAGTCTCAGAGGACAGTTCTGCATATGTTTCTGAATCCACATAGAATGCGACTGCAGGATCAGTTTGAACGAAGACCTGCTCATCACCCTCACCTTCGTAATCACCCATTACGAACTCTACGTTGCTTGCCTCAATCTCCTCATCGTTGATCCTAAGTGTTACATCTGCATTAGAAGAGTTAACGTAGATAACATCATTCCAGTCGCCGAACACTCTTCTTGCACCGGTGATGGTTGTGGATACGTGAGCATTGTCACCATTAAACTCGGTAACGTTGCCCGTGGGATTCTGATCACCGTCAACTTCGAGCACAAATGCCGTATAGTTCAGGCCGTCGTCAGAAGAGAAATTCCCGGTAACAAGATCACTCTCTTTGGAAGCGAACATATTACCGAGAGCAGCAACGCTCATGACAGTCAGGATAGTTACGACAGCAGAACCTACACCTGCTGCGGATCTTGCAAGAGTCGTAAGTCCTTCTCTCTCCTTACCGCTCTCCGTGAATGCCGGGATCATTGACCAGTAAGGAATATCCATCATGGTATAGGTTATGCCCCAGAGGATATAAGTGACTGCCGCATATGCGATAAGACCGCCGCCGTTAAGTGTAGGCGGAGCCGAGAACATGACTATCAGTATGATGGCATTCGTTATGGTGCCGATCATGAGCCAGGGACGGAACTTGCCCCAGCGGGTCTTGGTCTTGGCGACAACGACACCCATGATGGGATCATTAAACGCATCGAAGACTCTTGCCGCCATGAGGATAATACCCATGGCTATGGCAGATACACCGAGAATATCCTGGAAGTAATAAAGCACATAGCTCGCAGAGAGCATGTATACCATGTCTTTGCCGACGGCGCCGAGGCCGTAGGCGATCTTCTCTTTTGCTGTCAGTCTCATAAGGTCACCCCCTTAAGTCCCATCGCAATCTTAACTGCGTTATAAGCTCCGTCGTAAACACCCATCTTCTTATTAAGGTCTATTGCATCGCACATGTTCTTCAAGGTTACGTCATCTTCGAGGAACAGTCTTGCCATCTGCAGCGTGTGCGGAATATCCTGACACTCGAGGGAGCCGTCGCCCATCTCGGCAGAGTGGATCGCGCCCCACTGCTCGTGGCCTCCGATCCTCTTTATGAACAGCTTCGGGACAGGATAGAATGCGAGCTCGGAAGGCTTCGTTACGAGAACATCGCACGACCTCATGAGAAGGTTTGTGGCATACACCGCCTCGAAAATATTCTCGTGGCAGAACAGGTGTATTCCTTCCACATCGCCCTTAATGGCATCCGCGCAGAACTCCTTCGTCTCCTCCCAGTCGTTGATATGTGTCTTGGTATAAAGATACATGTCGGGAGCGAGCCTTCTTAAGTCCTCCCATACGTTGATGTAGTCACCTATGTTGATGTAGAGAGCTGCCTTGTTCTTCTTGATTTCAGGCAGAAGCTCGTTGATGATCGCGGCGAAGATCTCCTTCTGTGCACCTGCGCCTCCGATCGTTAGAAGGAAACGCATCGGCTTGCCTTCAGCCTTGCGTGCGAGTCTTCTCTTGTTATCCTGCTTGATGTTCTTTACAAGCTCATCGTCGATATAGTGTCCCGTGTATACAAGGCTGTCGGCAGGCATCGGCTTCAAGACCTTGTCCCCCGCCATTCCGTTCATCGTGCGGTAGCCCAGATATGCGTAATGTGTCTGCACCGTGTGAACTGCTCCCTCGGAGAAATGCAGAGCCATCGGCCAGTTATCGGGAACCGCGTTTACGACATACTTCATTCCTGCGTGCAATGCAGCCTGTGCAGGCCATACGTGCGTTCCGATTACGGGGATGTCCTTGGGCACGTTCTCGAATACAGCGGCCATGAGCTCCGCGTTCTTCTGATCGGGAGCGTTATATGAGAGCTGCTTGAAGCCCGTGTAGTTCACAGGCTCCCAGACGGCCTTATTAAAGACCTTACTCTTCTGTGAGAGTCTCGAGCCCAGCGAATACAGATCGTTCTGTGCGGAGATGACCTTCGTACCGGTAGTCTCGGGATAGGAATTAAGATCCATCCAGTAAGGCGTGAGTCCCAGGGCATTTGCAGCACTTGCCATCGCCATGGAGATACGGTAGTGTCCGAATCCCATTCTGATGTTGCCGACAATGATGCCGTTCTCGACATCAAAGCCACTGGAAGTACCGGGCTTGGTCTTGCCTATGGCGATATTCTTAACGCCGAGGATATCACCGATATAAGGATTCTCAACAACCTCAGCAGAGTAATTCGCTTCGGAATCGTCACCGAACTTCTCGATGTTCTTCTGTTTGGTCCTCTCGGCCTTCCTAACAGCAGACGCCTTCTGCTTATTGCCGTATACGGATTCTGATCTTTCCATGATTAACCCCCTATGCTTTTATGCCTGTAAGCAAAATGTCCACTACCTGATTAAGTGCATCCACGTAAGATATCCGGCACTTCTTCATGGTATCCTTCTCGAAGAACCTCGCGACGCTCGCATCCATCATTATCTTGAATATGGTGAAGTCCGCGTCCTTGCGGTAAAGTCCTTCCTTCTTCCCCTGCTCGAGCAGTGCCATCGTGGGCTCCCATCCTGACTCGAGTCTTCTCGTCATCTTCTTATATGTCTTCGGGTACTTGTCCTTAAGGTCCCCGAGCTTTGTGAAATCTATCTCCGAGTAGCTCTCCGGGAATGCCGCGAGAAGCTTCCTCGTTCTTTGCTCGAGCGTGAGGCCTTCCTCCTCGAGGATCTCCTTCTCATGCCTCTTGATGCCGTCGAAAATGTAATCCACCATCTGATCGAATATCGCTTCTTTGCTGTCGAAGAACTTGTAGATGGTCTTCTTGGATATACCCATGTACTCGGCGATATCGTCCATGGTGAGCTTGAGACCCTTCTTGTTGAAGACCCGGATGGTACTTCTTAGAATATCGAGTTTCTGATTCTGTGCCATACGAACTCCTTACGGAAACCGTTTTTACGATTCGAGTTTCCTTAAGTGTATGATAACAGCATTTGCCAAATCAGTGTGGAAACCGATTTTACAAAATTAGTTTCCTTCTCTTGTGCACTCTGCACACGAGCCGCGCTTAACCATTGTGCATGGAATCTTAACTTTAAGAGGTGTCTTGATATCGAGATTGCCGGACATGTAGACGATATTTGCTCCGTGTTCGCCCATGTCGTATGAGGGCGCACGCATCGTCGTGAGCGGAGGCTCCGTGAATCTGCTCATCTCGTTATCATTGATACTTATTATTGATATGTCGTCCGGAATTGACAGACCTTCTTCCTTGATCGCCTTCATCGCACCGATCGCGATTGCATCCGATGCGGCGAATACCGCCGTCGGTCTGTCCTTCAGCTTAAGGACATCCTTCATCATTATGTATCCTGACTCCGCATTAAATTCCTTCTCAAAAAGATAATCCGAATATGCGAACTTATTTCTCTTCATGAACTTCAAGTACGCCTTCTTACGCTCATCCAGGATCTCCTCCTTGCCGGATGCATACTCGACGCCGCCGAGATAACAGATGCGCTCGTGTCCAAGCGACTTAAGATACTCAAGCGCATCCTTCGCCGCCGTATAAAGATCCATTGTAAGTGTCGTAACAAGGGGATGCTCCGTGAGCATATCGAGGAATACGATATTGGATTTAAACTTAATAAGATCCTGCGCGTCCTTCCTTCCGAATTTACCGACGCACACGAGGCCGTCACAGTCCTTAAGCGTATCCTTAAAATCCTTGTCGGTACGGTAAGCTCTGAT
The DNA here is from genome assembly GCA_900314745.1 of uncultured Eubacteriales bacterium. Taxonomy (GTDB): domain Bacteria; phylum Bacillota; class Clostridia; order Saccharofermentanales; family Saccharofermentanaceae; genus Saccharofermentans. Next base: position 114,625 of record OMWK01000001.1, read on the forward strand.
GATCCTTATGGAATTACGGACGCAGAAATCCTCCACGCCTCTTCTTATGCGAAGATAGTATTCATCATCGAGTTCCTGCTCCGCCGAGAACCACTGTAGTATTCCCAGGGTAAACTCAGCCTTGTCCTTCGCACCCTTCTTCTTGACGTACCCGAGCTTCGTTGCTGCCGCCTTGACCTTCTTACGGGTCTCGTCGGTAACCTGAAGTGTCTTGTCGTTATTGAGGATCCTGGACACCGATGCAGGTGACAGTCCGCATTCTTTTGCAACGTCTCTTATCGTAACCATAAATGGATTTTATCAGTTGGTAATTGTTTTGTCAGTACGTTTTAGTAAATTTTAGTAAACATTATTGACAGTTTACTAAACACGAGTTATCATCAAGTTATACAAGGAGGATTACCGTATGAACCGTTCCGACCTTTCCACGATTAATTTCAATGATATCTACGTCGATTACGATTGGGCAGCAAAGCAGCCTGAGCGCTATGAAGCGGCAATTAACATTTTCGAAGACAACTTCGGCACAGCAGGTGACTTCGAGATATACTCAGCCCCCGGAAGGACCGAGATTGGCGGCAACCACACGGACCACCAGCACGGCGAGGTGCTCGCAGCCTCGATCAACCGCGATGCCATCGCCATAACAAGAAAGACATCCGCGAATCTTGTCAGGGTCATCTCCGGCAAGCACAAGATGATAAAGATAGATTCAGGTGACCTTCAGTGCCGCGCGGACGAGGAAGGCACGACGGAAGCTCTTATACGGGGAATGCTCCAAGCTCTCTCTTCGGACGGATATGAAGTCGGAGGCTTCGACGCATACATCACAAGCGACGTTCTCATAGGCGCGGGACTTTCATCCTCCGCAGCATTCGAGACGCTGATCGGAACCATAATCTCCGGCCTTTACAACGACATGAAGATCGACCCCGTTACCATCACAAAAGCAGGACAGTACGCTGAGAACGTCTACTTCGGCAAGCCCTGCGGCCTCATGGATCAGATGGCATGCTCCGTCGGCAACATGGTACACATAGACTTCAAGCATCCCGATAACCCCGAAGTCGAGAGGATCGAATTCGACTTCACAAAGACGGGCTACAGCCTCTGCATCACCGACACTAAGGGCTCTCACAGCGACCTCACGGCAGACTACGCCGCGGTTCCTTCCGAGATGAAGGCTGTTGCTTCCCTCCTGGGCCACGATGTGCTCCGCCCCGTCACACTTAGCGACATCATCAGTAACATCTCCCTCCTGCGCGAAAAGGCGGGAGACAGAGCCGTCATCCGCGCGATCCATTTCATAGAGGAGACCAAGCGCGCAGGCGATGAGGCGAAGGCTCTTCAGAACGGAGACCTCTGGGAATTCCTTAAGCTTGTAAAGGCTTCCGGCAACTCATCTGCCAAGTATCTTCAGAACATCTATTCCAACAGCGATATAAAGAATCAGAACGTAACGCTCGCTCTTGCAGTAAGCGAAGCTGTCTTAAGCCATGAGGAAGTTTCCCGCGTTCACGGCGGAGGCTTCGCCGGAACGATACAGGCATTCGTCAAGAACAGCAATACCGACCGTTACCGCGAGGTGATGGACAGCATCTTCGGAGAAGGTTCCTGCCAGATCCTGAAGATCAGGAAATATGGCGGCATTAAGGTACTTTGAAGGGAGACTTATCATGACAGACTATAACTATCTCATAACTGAACTCGTAAATTACGGATGCTATAACAACCTCGTTGATGAACTAGACAGAACACTCACGATAAACAGACTTGTCGAACTTCTGGGACTCGATGAGTATAAGGAACCTGAAGAGGAGATCGTTCCCCGTGAACTACACTTCATCCTCGAGGACTTCATTGCTCTTAAGGGCGACCTTACGAACGCCGAGAAGGATCTTTACGACACCAAACTCATGGGAATACTCACTCCCCCTCCCTCATTCGTCATCCGCATGTTCGATGCCATTAAGGACGATTCAGTAAAGGAAGCTACAGACTGGTACTACAGCTTTTCGAAGGCATCCAATTACATAAGGACGGACCGCATCGCGAAGGACATCAAGTGGAAGTCGAAGACCGAATACGGCGACATCGACATCACGATCAACTTAAGCAAGCCCGAGAAGGATCCGAGAGACATCGCAGCCGCGGGCAAAGCGAAGTCAACCTCATACCCCAAGTGTCTGCTGTGCAAAGAGAACGAAGGCTTCAAGGGCACCTTGTCACACCCCGCGAGACAGAACCACAGGATCATCCCGATCGTACTTGACGGCGAGGACTACTATCTCCAGTATTCTCCTTACGTTTACTATAACGAGCACTGCATAGTGTTCAACAAAGAGCACATCCCGATGGTCATCAACCGCTCGACCTTCGTGAAGCTCCTGTCATTCGTGGAACAGTTCCCCCACTACATCGTAGGTTCCAACGCGGACCTTCCCATCGTAGGCGGATCAATTCTGTCACACGACCACTTCCAGGGCGGATGCTATGAGTTTCCGATGGCAAGAGCTGAATATGAGAAGACTTTCACGATCCCGGGATACGAAGACATCGAAGCAGGAATCGTAAAGTGGCCGATGTCTGTAATAAGGCTGACGGGAACAGACATCGGGAGGATGTCCGAGCTCTCAGATAAGATACTCGCATCGTGGAGAGCCTACTCCGATGAGGATGCATTCATCTTCGCAGAGACAGACGGCGTTCCCCACAACACGATCACCCCTATCGCACGCATGAACAAGGACGGCAAATTCGAACTGGATCTTGTTCTTCGTAACAACATAACCACGGAAGAGCATCCTCTGGGTGTTTACCATCCGCACGCGGAATACCACCACCTCAAGAAGGAGAACATCGGTCTCATCGAGGTAATGGGACTTGCCATACTCCCCGCGAGGCTCAAGAAGGAACTTAACGATCTTGCCGATGCAATCCTGAACGGAGGAGACATAGAAGCTGACGAAGTTCTGGGCAAGCATGCGGACTGGGTTAATGAGAAGATACTGCCCCGCTTAGGAAGCAAACCCACGGAAGATGAGATCATAGATGTCATCAAGGATGAGGTCGGTATCGCATTCTCGGAGATCTTAGAATGTGCCGGAGTCTATAAAAGAGATGAAGCAGGTCAAGAGGCATTCATGAGGTTCGTGAACAGCCTCTGATACAGGCTCCTGTAACATCATATTTTCCGTTTGTTAACAGGTTTGGGGGCTAACTTGGTGCTGTCTGTATAGTATCATTAGCCTATGATCAGTAGTTTAAGCTTCAGCAACCTTATAAACATTCTCTTCATAGCCGCAGGCGTGGGCGTCTGCGGAATGAGTTTCCTGCAGGTAAGCGCAGGCATGCACATCCGTAAGGAAGTGAAGAAGTATTTCCAGTTATTCTTTACGCTTATCAACATCTACATCTGCATGCATCTTTTCAGGATGCTCATGGAGGGAAAAACCGGAGCGCTGTTTTCTGTCGGCATCAGGACAGTAACATTCATCGAATTCCTCGTATCGGGATTCATGATCTACCTTCTGTCGCTTCTGATCCTCTTTATTGCAGATCCCGGCAAGATCAGCAAGACTATCAACCGGGTATTCCTTGCAATTCTGGTTATTCATACTGCAGGGCTCGTGGTATCACAGTTCACCCACTTCTACTATTACTTTGACGAATTCAACGTCTATCACCGTTCTTCAGGTTATCCCTGCTCGAACGTGATGCACGTTCTTATGCTCCTTCAGAACTGTTTCCTTCTGTCGAAGAACCGTAAGAAATTCGACCCGAGATTATTCTCGGCACTGTGGATATACCTTCTCGCCCCCCTCGGCGCCATAGCTGTTCAGATATTATCTCCTGAGATTCAGTTCATCATTCTCATCACGGTTATCTCAGCCGCGTACCTTTGCTACGTCATCATAAGGATACAGACGGAGAAGTACGAGAGCCAGCAGAAGGAGAAGCACAGACTGGATAACGAGCTCATGATGGCAACCAGGATACAGGCGGAGACACTGCCAAGCATATTCCCCGCTTTCCCGGACCGCAACGAGTTCAACATCTACGCCACTATGAACCCCGCCAAGGAGGTCGGCGGCGACTTCTACGACTTCTTCCTGATCGACGAGAAGCACTTGGGTCTCGTCATAGCAGACGTATCGGGCAAGGGAATCCCGGCAGCCCTCTTCATGATGGTATCGAAGATCCTCATCCAAAACTGCGCGCTCATGGGTCATAGTCCCGAGAAGGTCCTGGAGATCGTTAACCAGCAGATATGCTCCAACAACCCGGAGAGGATGTTCGTCACCGTCTGGTACGGCTGCCTTAACCTCGAGACAGGAGACCTTCAGGCTGCAAATGCGGGACATGAATATCCGATACTTAAGAACGCGAACGGCCACTTCTCACTTGTAAAGGATAAGCACGGCCTTGTAATCGGCGCGATGAAGAACAAGAAATACAGACAGTATGATCTTCACATGGAACCCGGCTCCAAGCTGTTCCTCTATACGGACGGAGTTCCCGAAGCCACGAATGCACAGAACGAACTGTTCGGTACAGACCGTCTTGTACAGGCATTGAGAGCAACGGAAGACGAGAAGCCCAAGGAGATATTAAGCAGTGTTCGTACCGCTGTAGATGAATTCGTTAAGGACGCTCCTCAGTTCGACGACTTAACGATGCTTTGCATAGAATTCAAGGGGCTTCAAAACTGACAGCCCTTCTTAATTATTAATCCTAAACTTATAAGCAACTCTCAGATAGTCTCCGGATGCTGGATCCTGCGCTTGATATCCTCTGATGCCTCTTCACCCTTCAGTATCTTAATCAGCTCGAGGCCCTCTTCAATCGTGAAGCCGAGGCCTCGTCCTGTTGTGATAAGGCCGTCTGTAGTAACACCGGCACCGGTATATTCACCGCAGTTAAGCTTGTCTTCCCAACCGGGGAAACATGTAGCCTTCTTACCTTCAAGAGCGCCCGACTTACCGAGGACAGAGGGGCCGGCGCACACCGCGCCGAGCCTCTTGCCTTCAGCATTAAACTTACGTATTAATTCGATAAGACCGTCATGGGCGAGCATGTTTGTCACGCCGGGCATACCGCCGGGGATGAAGAGCATATCGGAATCCGAATAATCCTCGGTGTCGAACCTGCCGTCCGCGATGATCGTAACCTTATGAGAGCTTACGATCTTCTCGGTATCCATGATGGATACGAGACGGACTTCGATGCCTGCGCGGCGCAGAAGGTCCACGATCGTAAGGCACTCGACCTCTTCGGTTCCGTCAGCGATAAATACTGTTACTTTACACATTGCTATGATCTCCGTTGATAGATATTAAAGAAAAACCGTATGTTTTACTCTGTTTTTGCGTAAAACATACGGTCAATCACCCGGTTCAAACCTATAAAGCAGCTTGGAAGCCCTTTATCAGCACTCGATCTCTACGATCCAGCCCTCAGGCGCTTCAACAGTACCCATCTGGATACCTGTCAAAGTCTCACGAAGCTTTGTCATTACAGGGCCCATCTCGCTCATGCCGTTAGAGAACTCGAACTCCTTGCCGTGATCGTTGATCTTGCCGAGAGGTGAGATAACAGCAGCTGTACCGCAGAGGCCGCCCTCTGTGAATGCGCCGCTCATTACTTCCTCGAGAGTTACTGCTCTCTCATCGATCTTCATGCCGCAGTAGTGCTCTGCAACATATACGAGAGACCTTCTCGTGATGGAAGGCAGGATGGAGTTGGACTTAGGAACAACGAGTGTGCCCTTGCCGTCTGTGAAGATCAGGTTAGCTCCGCCTGTCTCCTCGATCTTTGTTCTTGTCTGAGGATCGAGATAGATGTTCTCTGCAAATCCCTCATTATGAGCAGTAACGATAGCATGCAGTGACATAGCATAGTTAAGACCGGCCTTGATGTTACCTGTTCCGTGAGGGGCAGCACGGTCAAAATCAGAGATCTTAACAACGATAGGCTTAGCGCCGCCCTTGAAGTAAGGACCTACAGGGGTCGCGAAGATACGGTACTGATAATCCTCTGCAGGCTTAACGCCGATAACAGGGTTGATACCGAAGATGTAAGGTCTCAGGTAAAGTGTAGCGCCTGTTCCGTACGGAGGTACCCATGCTGCGTTAGCTGCAACTGTCTCCTTAACGGATCTTATGAACATTTCCTCGGAAATCGGAGGAATCTCGAGTCTTACAGCTGAATCATGAAGTCTTGCAGCATTGAGGTCAGGGCGGAATGTAACGATTCTTCCATCCTTTGTCTCGTAAGCCTTAAGTCCTTCAAAAACTGTCTGTGCGTACTGGAGAACGCCTGCACACTCACTCATTACGATCATATCATCGTCAACTAGTGCGCCGTTGTCCCATGCACCGTTTGTGTAGTTGGCTACAAAACGCTTATCGGTCTTTGTATAACCGAATGTCAGGTTCGACCAGTCAAGATTCTTCTTTTCCATAATAAGAAACCTTCTTTCAAAATAATATTTTGATGTGGACTATTTTATCACAAAAACTTATATACAGATGTTGATATATGGAACTTCTTTATCCGATGTTGTAAAATTATCAATGGATTAAGAGGAATAGATGGAGGATAAACATATGTCTAACTGGAATACTCCCGTAAACGGATACAAGAAGGATGACGATCCGTACAATCTGAATACACCGTTCGGAAGTCTCGAGAAGAACCCTTTCAGCACTCCCGGCAAGGAACAGGACAACAGCTTCGGTAATGACCCTTTCTCGGGTAATTCGAAGAAGTGTCCCGGATGCGGCGGCAACCTTATCTTCGATGTCGAGATAGGTTCACTTATCTGCAGAAGTTGCGGCAATCTTTACAATCCGAGCACCATGGAGATGAACGGTTCCCTCGGTATCGAGAATCCCGAGCAGGAATACGGAGTCAACGATGAGATCGATTATCAGGACAAGGGCAACAAGGAGATCGTATGTAACTCATGCGGTTCCCAGATCGTAACGGATGCCAACACCGCAGCTACGATCTGTCCGTTCTGCGGTTCTCCGACTCTCGTCACCAGAAGACTTACAAGGCAGTTCAGACCTGACGCGCTTATTCCTTTCACGATTACAAAGGAACAGGCGAAGAAGGCTTACTACGATCACGTAACATCGGTCAGACACGTACCGAAGTCATTCTCAAGCAAGGCGACGATCGACAAGATGACGGGAATCTACGTCCCGTTCTGGCTCGTATCAGCTGATGTTAAGATGGACATAGGCGGATGGACACATACGGTAATGGACGGCAGCAAGTATTACGACCCGCTTAAGCAGGAGGCGAACCGCAACCACTCCATTGATATCCCTGTCGACGGCACCGTAGAGTTCTCGCTTGCCAATGTTCCTTTCGACGGCTCAAGGAAGATCTCAGACAGACTTATGGAGGCGTGTGAGCCCTTCGATCTGTCGAAGCTCGTTCCTTACAATGCTTCCTACCTTTCCGGATGGCTCGCGGAGAAGTACGATTCGCAGCCCAAGGACATGTATGAGAGGATCAAGAACAGACTCGACATCTACTGCCACGAGGTAGCCGAGAAGGTCAACTTCGAAGATACAGATGCATTCACCTACAACTCCTCCTATACGGCAATAGATTATAAGAACTACAGAGTCATCTATTGCCTGCTGCCGATATGGTTCCTGAACATCAATTATAACGACAGGAGATATCAGTATGCCGTTAACGGCCAGACGGGCGAAGTCTGCGGAGTAGTTCCCTACAGCAGGGGATGGGATGCGGTCAAATCCGTCTCCGAGAAGCTTGTCAACTTTAAGCATTCGGCAGGCAGGTCCTTCAGGAACATACTCTATGTCGCACCTGCGGTTATTATCGCTGCCATGCTCGGCATAATGAGAATGAGGATACTGTCAATTAATCAGATGCTCACGGCAATGGTAATCCTGATGGTTTTGTTGGGTATCGTCTATGTCGGAGGCATGATAGTCCCGCCCATGATACTCGAGTGGGAAGAGAAGCATAAGAACAATTATGCGATTCATGACCCTCACTCGCTCGACAGGCGTCCGGATGTGTCTTATTACTATGATTCGACCAAGAAGATCAAAGTTGCGAAGAAGCTCACAAAGGGCGGAGAGAACGGCATAATCATGCCTCACTCTGCAATACCCTACAAAGTTTAATGAAGATCCTCATCGTAAGCGATTCTCACGGAAGGTCTGACCGGATATATCAGGCGGCTGACCTCGAGAAACCTGACATGATCATTCACCTGGGCGACCTCGAAGACATGAAGTCTTCCGTCGAACAAAGACTCGGCGCTCCGAAGATTCCCTGCGTATTCATCAAGGGCAACTGTGATTACAGATCGCAGGGAGATCTCATGAGCGTGTCGGATTTCCGTCTTAATGGGCACCGCTTCTTCTGCACTCACGGACATCTTTATTCAGTAAACTACGGCATCGACACACTGGTATACGCAGCTGAAGAGAAGAACTGCGATATCATTTTGTTCGGGCACACTCACAGGCCTTTTAATGAATTCGTGGAAGGTTCTTTCGGAAGGCCCAAGGTTCACGTTCTTAATCCCGGTAGCATCTCACTGCCGCGCGGAGGATCCCCGAGGTCGTATATGATCATGGATCTTCGTGACAGCGGCGCCTACGACGTCACTCTTAAGACGCTGTAACAGCCTCCGGATCTTCGTGCTTCAGGTTCCAGTACCACCTGAAGACCGCCATGCCGATGATTATTATGTAACCCGTGACGCTCAGAAGCTCCGGTATCTCTTCTAGGAAGATTATTCCGAGCGCAGCTGAGAACACAACCTGGGTGTTATCGAATACTCCAATCTTACGTGCAGGCGCGAACTTGTACGCGGACGTGATCGAGAACTGTGCGACTGCCGCGAAGATACCCGCGAGTATGAGACACATCAGCTGCCACCACTCCATGGGCTTGAAGTTGAACACCATGAACGGCGCCGACAGCATGCACGAGAATATCGAGAAACACAGGACTATGATCGACGTCCTCTCTCCCTTTCTTCCCAGAAGCCTTATGAAAGTATAGGCGATGCCGGCTCCGGCTCCTCCCCATATCCCGCAAAGCGCGGGCACCATACTGACGTCAGCGGAAGGACGCGCGATAAGCACTACTCCAAGGAAGGCTAATATGGTCGTCATTATGTCTATCTTCGTCGGCTTCTCCTTAAGGATCGGGATCGACGCCAGGATGGCAAAGAACGGCGAGAGCTTGTTAAGCATATTCGCATCCGCGAGAGGCAGATGGTCAATCGCATAGAAGTTGCAAAGAAGGCCCGTCGTTCCGAACAGACACCTGAGGAATATGAATCCGAAGCATCCCTTCTTGATCTTGAACTTATCTTCGGAACGAAGAAGCGTAAAGCAGGCGATGACCGCAGCGAAGGCGTTCCTGAAGAACGCCTTCTCCATCGTCGGCACATCCCCCGACATCCTTACAAAAAACGTCATGAGTGCGAAGCCTAAGGCTGCGAGCAAGATGCATGCTATGCCCTTGGCATCGTTATTCCTGAATTTCATCCGATCATCCTACCGGAGGCAGTATCCTCTCTACAGCCTTGAAGCCTGTTGTCTTGGCAAACTTCATGTTGTTATTAAAACCTGTGATCGCATCGGACGGATCGATCAGTTCCATATTGAGGGACTGAAGTCTTGCCCTGTCGAACTCAACCGAAACGAGCGTTACCTCATCCTGATGACCTGTCGCGGTATTGAGAACATCATCAACAGCGTGAACGTAGACCTTCTCAACCGGAAGCAATGCGAAGGAGTCTCTCGCGACTCTGATCATCGTGCTGCAGATGTAATCCTGCATGAGAGAGAAGTAACCGCTCTTGCTCATCTCCTTCTCGCTCAATTCACCGCTTGCCTTAACAGACAGTTCGACATGGGGAACGACCTCCTCCGACTTAACGTGGAACTCGACTTCGAGAACGTCGGGTCTGTCCGTTCCGACCTCGAATGAGGAACCGTATTCGAGAAGGTCATCGTAAGGCCTTACCTCACTGATGACGGAAAGATAAGCATCCGTATCACCGGCAACAATGCTCTCGGAGAACTTCTTCAGGTCTTCCCATTCCTTATATGTCTCGGAACCCCTGACGATGTTAGTGGGGATCTCGCCCTTGTTAAGAGCAGCCCAGTCAATGTATCCGTCGGTAGCCTTATGAACCGACTTAATGGAATTCACATAATTCTCGTACTCGGCAACCTTCGCCTGACTTTGCTCGAGAAGAGCCTGCTTCTCCTGATTCTTAGCCTGGGCTGCCGCAGCCTTTGCCTCAGCATCCTTGGACTTGGAAGCTGCCTTGTCCTTATCCTTCCCCTTGCCGATCTTCTTCAAGTCAAAACTCTTCTTGTAGTAAACTCCCGTGCCGGGAATACCGATACTCGTGGTGGATTTGCCGGTAGCACTTATGGTCTCACGAAGTCCGCTCTTGCCGAAGCTGATGCTCGGACCGCTCTTACTTAAGTTTATTCTGACGCCAGGTGCTATAGTGATGCTCTTTCTGAAACAAAGACCCATGTTCCGCCTCCGTAGATTATGTAATACAAAATTAACTTTATACACAGCTATTTTACTACACGCAGGAAAGTTAAAAAGGTAAAATTTATTGGAGAAAGGACATATCATGGAAGAACACGCACGCATTATCAAGGTAAGCGAGTATTCACTCGACGCATTTGCCACTTACGAGAACGACTTCTACGACGTTACACTGCTGCCTTTGGCTGCAACAAACAACATCACTATAACGTGCGATTCCGAGCGCAGATTCACGCTCGATGACATGGCTCAGGTCCTTGAGAAAGTCATCACAAGGAAGACGGATACCGCCGTATTTTTCTTCACATGGTTCGACCCCCTCATACTTCACTTCTACGACGTGCTCATGCTAAATGACCTCTTCGGAGATAACCCCGCTGCCATGGACGCCTTCAGGCTCACGATAATGCCTCAGACGGACGACGACCTTCTGAGGTGGATACTCGCGCACATATTAAGGCTCTTCAGGGAGATGTCCCTGGTCAAGGTACACATGCCGGTGTCCGAGTACATCAACGCCGAAGAACTCCTGCACATGATCGATCTTCAAAGCGAGGAGAACGTCCTCCCCATCGAGGAGAGACAGTACATAAATGACATCAAGAAGGACTTCATAAAGGAGCTCGACAACGACCTCATCCTCAAGGACGCGGACAGGTTTACGAAGAAGCTTTTCGCGAGGTATGTTAACGAGCTGTGCGAAGAGAACGACCTCAATGCCCTGAGAATAAAGGGCTTCGCGTGCATGGGCGGCAACTCCGTCTTCAAGAGCGACTACAAGGAATCGGCAAGATGCATGGAGATTCTCTGGAGAGAAGGCGGCTTCGGGTACGCAGCGAACACACTGGGATTCATCTGCCTCGAAGGTCGTCTCACCGACGGCAGACCGGACCTCGCGCAGGCTTTCAGGTACTTCTCGATAGGGCACACCTACGGGATATCGGAGTCCACGTTCAAGCTCGCAGAGATGTACATGGACGGCACTTACGTCTCGAGAAACCTCGAAATGGCTGCGACGCTCATCGAGAAGGTATACATAGATTCCAGGATAAGATTCGAGCAGGAGGACTTCGAGAGTGCTTTCGCCGAGAGCGCGGTTTACATGGGGCGACTTCAGTATCAGATTTACAGGGACAACCCCGGAAACTTCGAGTTCATGCGGGACCAGGCCCTCGACTTCTACCTGCAGGCCCAGTTCGCACTCTGCTTAAGGTCACAGTTCGGCATGTCCCACAGCGACAGGAAGCTCAAGGAGACTGTCGACAACGCGATAGGCGAGCTTATTTCCGGCCGCAGGATCTACAAGAGATCCTACACCAACATCTACCCGGGACCTCTTAAGGATTTTCTCACCTACCGGCCGTTCGGAATCTATACGCTTGAGATCAGGCCCTTGAAGAACAACAGACTTAAGGTAATCGTATACAGGCTTCCTAACAGAGCCGAATCTGAACCCGCTCTGACACTTTTAACATACAGGGAATTCGCATGCTGTGAACTGACCGACACCGTAACCGTCACGGCGAACGGTGCGCGATTCACCTGCGAAGGCAAGATGAACACCGTCCAGTTTGATGATGTTTCCATCGATTCAACACCTGCTGATAAAACAACGATCCGTTTCTTCTACGGAAAAACCGAAGTAGCAATGATCAATGCGGAGGGATTTACCATAGCAAGACCCGGATAATCAAATTACGGTGGTCAAACATGACGGAAGAGAGTCTTGAGATATTCCGTATTGTTGCCGAATGCGGCAGCAACACAGAAGCTGCGAGGATCTTAAACATGTCGCAGTCCAGTATATCAAGAGCGCTCACAAAGCTTGAGACCAGATACAACACCAAACTTCTTAACCGCGACTCGAGTCCGTTCACCCTGACCAAGAACGGTTTCTTTCTCAAGAACCGCATAGACCGCGGAATGAGCGTCTCCCAGCAGCTCGCGAGGTACATCGAGGAACAGAAGATCAGAAAGCTTACGATCGGTTATGCCTTCCCGGTATCCTGCAAAGGCATACTGGATACGGTATTAAGAATGAAGATTCTCGATTCCGATATAAGAATAATCTTCAATCAGTATGATCTTGTCAGCATTCAAAGCCTGATGTCTGAGGGACAGCTCGACATCGCCGTGCTCCCCGACAGATTCTTTCTCAACGACTACAACATCATCGATTCAGGCAGCGAATGTGTCTGGGGAATAGCGGCGCCTTCAGGATACCCGTTAACACCCCATAAATACGTCGAATACGATGACATAATCGAAGCTTCGGTGCTGAGGCCTTACGAGGGGGCGTGCGCCAACACCGTCGTGGAGTGGTGCCGCGGCAGCCACAGCGTCCACCATGCAGATTCCTACAACAGTACGGATACCCTGATAACGCTTATCAAGTCGGGAGCAGGCATCGGGTTCGCACCCATGCATGAACAGGAGTTCCTGATAAGGCATGACATCAGGCTTTATGTGTGTCACCCGAAGATAATCACGTCAACATATGTATACATGAGAAACGACTTCGAGCTGTCGGAATCAATGCAAAGCTTCCTGACGCTTTATGTCAAGCATTTAAAGCAGCAGGAGGACGTCAGATGAGCTCCAGGTGCTTAAGCGCGTTATAAATGCCGTCCTGCATGATATCGGTCGTGACAAAGTCGGCAGCTTCCTTGGCCTTTCCCGCACCGTTACCCATCGCGACCGAGTAACCCGCAGCGCCGAACATGTCGAGGTCGTTTGCCGCGTCCCCGATGGCTATCGTATCCTTAACATCTATCCCCTTAAGCTCGCACAGTTTCATTATGCCCGTGCCCTTCGAGAATCCCTTCGGCACCATCTCCACGACGACATCGTTGTGCTCTATGAAGTCGTAGTCGTCCTGAAGTTCGCCGTAGCAGGCATGCTTGTCGCAGCCCGTTGAATCGCAGGAGAGTTTTGATATGCACCAATTGCCGTAGTTGCTGCTTATGGGCTTAAGGCGTTCCTTTACTTCAGCAATTATCTTGTCCCCGTAAGGATCGTCCTTGAAGTCCTCGTAATCCATGTAAAGATACTCGGGGCCCTCAAGTATCGCCCTGAAGCCGTAGCGCCTCACGGTGTCGACGGTTCTTACACAAAGCTCTTTCGGTATCACATGCTCGAAAAGCACTTCGCCGTCTGCCTCGATCCTCGTCCCGAGCCCCGACACTATCCCGTCAAAATCAAGGGCAAGAAGATGCGGCGCCGTAATATAGCCACGCGTCCTTCCCGTGCAGATATAGGCCTTGTGACCGTTCTCCTTGAGTTTACTTATAGCTTCTGAAGCAGATTGAGGGATCACGCTTCTGTAGTCCCAGAGCGTTCCGTCTATGTCGAAGAAAACGTGTTTCAAATATATTCCTCGGATACCGGCAGCGTTCCGGCAGTGATCTTAACGAGAGCTTCCTTAAGAGGCATCGGCTTGCCGAACAGATAGCCCTGAAGCCTCTCGCATCCGATGCTCTTCAGGTACTCGGCCTGCTCAAGAGTCTCAACGCCCTCGGTAAGCGTATGCATATGAAGGTCATTCGCCATGGAGACGATGTTCTTCAGTACCGCCTTAGTCTTATCTTCCTTATCCTCATCCTGGAAGCTCGACAGGAATACCATGTCGATCTTCATGACATCGAACGAGAAGTCCTTAAGAACATTGAGTGATGAATAACCGGAGCCGAAGTCATCGAGCCACAGCGGGAAACCGAGAGCTCTTAATCTGTCGAGATCCTTGTGGAGTGAATCGAGGTTATCCGAGAGCGCACTCTCCGTTACCTCTACGTGTATCATCTCGGGAAGGATATTGTACTTCCTTGTGCATGAGCACAGAAGGTCGACAACGTCCGTGAGCTCGAAGTCCAGTCTCGAGAAATTAAGCGATACCGGAACGGCGGGTCTGCCGTTGTCCATGAGCCATCTTAAGTCGCGGCATACCGTATCGACGACAACCATATCTATCTTGTGAACCTGATGGTACTCTTCGAGGACCGGAATGAACAGAGGAGTCGGAAGGAATCCGTACTTCTGATCCTCCCACTTCGACAGAGCCTCATAGCCGCAGAGCTTCCTGTTCTTCGCCCAGCAGACAGGCTGGTAATAGACCTTGATGTCACCTCTGTCTATCGCTGCGTCGACATTGTTAACAATGTACTGACGCATGATGAACTTATTGTCGAGTTCCTGATCGTATTCACAGTAATCCTGATCGTAATGCTTCTTGATGGAATTGCATGCGTATCTTGCCCTGTCGCACGCTACCGAAGGATCGATGTTGCGGTCCTTAACCGGATAACCTCCGGCCTTAAGTCCCGTCTGTGTATCGAAGCCGCAGTTGTAGATGTATGTACGAAGCTTGGTGATCCTCTTCTCGAGATCTTCCTTATCGCACAGCACTACGAAGTGATCGTCTCCGGGACGTCCGACCAGTCCGTCGTAGAAGACGTCGATGACCTGTCCCGCGAATTTCTTGATAAATGAATTGCCTGATTCGAATCCGTACTTCTCATTGAGAGGTCTGAAGTTCTCAACATCGAGGTATACGAATATCTGACGCTCGTATCTCGTCTGCGGATCCTTAAGTATCTCGGACGCTCTCTTACGGAAGAAGCTCATATTGGCCGCACCTGTAAGCTCGTCCTTAACCGCGGTCTCTGCAAGATGCATGTTGGTGGAGACGAGTCTCTCGTCCTTCTCCGCCTCATTCTGCTTCTGATGGAAAGCACTGACGCTTGTGATGACGATCGATATGGCTACAATGATATAGCCGATCGTGAAACGGGAACCCGGAACATGTCCCGTCTCGAGAGTGATCATGGCATAGAATAATGCAAACGTTCCCGCGACAATGGAGATGGATATGAACGGTCTCCATGCGAGTATACAGATAACGATAAGTTCCATCGCGATGAATGTCATTACTATGCCGTCATATCTGTATTCGAGCAAAGATACGAAGAAGCCGTAGATAATGCATACGCCCGAGAATATCAGGACAGTCGAGTATGACAGATCTCCGCCCTTCGTATTCTTGATGCGGAGAATTTCCTTCCTGGCATATGCTATGGACATGGCACATGTGAAGAATATCATCACAACGAGGATCATCTGGAGCATGAACTCCGATGTTCCGGCATCTGCCCCTGTTATGTGGGAAACCACGGTCTTAGCCGCAATGAGGAAATTTATGATCAGCACAAGCACCGCCATGTAAACAATGGCACGTGTGTTGCTGCTTACAACATATCTGGAAATGAATTCCTTGTTCTCACCAAAGCCAAGCCATCTGACCAAAACATCCTTGATGCTCTCGGATGACTTATCATTATTCTGCTTCAGTTTGTCGCCAGATGCTCGTCCCAAATCACCAGTTCGCCCTTCGCGCGCGTTTTATGCATATCTATTATACGCTGATTTGACGAACCGCGGTACACCAAAGTTATATCTTTCTTAGCAAGAATGAATCTTCCGTCGACGAGGACATCTATCATCCCGAGGATCTCATCCGTGGCCTCACACCTCGGATGACTTCCGTCAACGAGAAGCTCAGTATCGTAATAGAAGCCCGTGAATGCCCACAGATTCTTGTTGGGGAATCTCTTCTTGTACTCTCTTAGAAACGGCAGCAGCGCGCGCTGGTTGGACGGCTCAAAGGGCTCGCCTCCGAGCAGCGTCAGTCCGTTGATATAGTTGTGATCGAGCATCTGCCAGATCTGCTCCTCGGTCTCCTTCGTAAACTCCCTGCCGTGGCAGAAATCCCACGTGTCGGGATTGAAGCAGCCTTCACAGCAGTTCGTACAGCCTGACACGAAGAGCGTGACACGCACTCCGGTTCCGTTCGCTATATCACAATCCTTGATCGCACTGTAGTACATATGTTATCTCCGGGAACGGAGGGTGACGCATCAAAGATGCATCACGCGCTCTCTTATCTCCTGGGTTCTTCCCTGGTTCCAGAACTGTGTTCCGATATATCCGCAGGTTCTTCTTGCAACATTGAGCTTGTTCTCATCATCGTTGCCGCAGTGAGGGCATACCCAAACGAGCTTGTGGTCCCTCTCCTCGATCTTGATCTCTCCGTCGTAACCGCAGACCTGACAGTAATCGGACTTGGTGTTGAGCTCGGCATACATGATGTTGTCGTAGATGAACTTCATGACATCCATTACTGCATCAATGTTGTTCTGCATGTTGGGAACTTCAACATAAGAGATAGCTCCGCCGGGAGAGAGTCTCTGGAACTTGCTCTCGAGCTTAAGCTTCTCGAAAGCATTGATCTGCTCAGTTACGTGAATGTGGTAGCTGTTGGTGATGTAGTTCTTGTCAGTAACACCCTTGATGATTCCGAATCTTCTCTGAAGAGCCTTGGCAAACTTATATGTTGTGGACTCAAGAGGTGTGCCATAGATGGAATAGTCGATGTTCTCGGCTGCCTTCCACTTGGCGCATGCGGCGTTCAGCGCCTCCATGACCTTGAGACCGAATGCCTCACCTTCGGGTTCGGTAAGCTTCTTGCCTGTTACCTCATATACGCACTCCCAAAGTCCTGCGTATCCCAGTGAGATCGTGGAATATCCGCCGTAGAGGAGCTTCGTGATAGGCTCACCCTTCTGAAGTCTTGCAAGAGCACCGTACTGCCAGAGAATAGGTGCAGCATCGGACAATGTACCTGCGAGTCTGTCATGTCTGCAGCGCAGAGCCCTGTGGCAGAGCTCGAGTCTCTCATCGAGAATTCTCCAGAACTTGTCCTCATCTCTTGACTCACAGCATGCGGAACATGCTACGTCAACGAGGTTGATCGTAACAACGCCCTGGTTGAATCTTCCGTAATACTTAGGCTTGCCGTTCTCATCAACATAAGGAGTAAGGAAGGATCTGCAGCCCATGCATGTATAGCAGTTGCCGTTGCCGTTCTTGTCGACCTTGAGCTGGAGCATGACCTTCTCGGAGATATAGTCGGGAACCATTCTCTTAGCCGTGCACTTGGCAGCAAGTCTTGTAAGCTCGTAGTAAGGGGAACCCTCTCTGATGTTGTCTTCCTCGAGAACATAGATGAGCTTCGGGAATGCAGGTGTGATGTATACGCCTGCCTCATTCTTAACGCCCTGGATTCTCTGCTTCAGAACTTCCTCGATGATCATGGCGAGGTCAGCCTTAAGCTGGGGATCCTTAGCCTCATTAAGATACATGAATACAGTAACAAAAGGAGCCTGGCCGTTTGTTGTGAGGAGTGTGACTACCTGATACTGGATCGTCTGTACGCCTCTCTCAATCTCCTCGCGAAGTCTCTTCTCGACAATCTCCTTCTTCTTATCCTCGGAAGGATTGATTCCCAAAGTCTCGAACTCAGCCTCAACCTTCTTCGTGATCTTCTCTCTGGAAATCTGTACGAAGGGTGCGAGGTGTGTCAGGGAGATCGACTGTCCGCCGTACTGGTTGGATGCAACCTGGGCGATGATCTGTGTAGCGATATTACAAGCTGTGGAGAAGCTGTGCGGCTTCTCGATCATCGTACCGGAGATAACAGTTCCGCTCTGGAGCATATCCTCGAGATTTACGAGATCGCAGTTGTGCATGTGCTGAGCAAAGTAGTCGCTGTCATGGAAATGGATGATGCCCTGCTGATGAGCCTCAACGATATCCTGGGGCAGAAGGAGTCTCTGTGTGATGTCCTTGCTGACCTCACCTGCCATGTAGTCACGCTGTACGCTGTTGACCGTAGGATTCTTATTGGAGTTCTCCTGCTTGAGCTCCTCGTTGTTGCACTCGATAAGGGTAAGGATGGATGCGTCAGTAGTATTGGACTGACGGATAAGGCTTCTGGTGTAGCGATAAGTTACATAGAGCTTAGCAACTTCATATGCACCGTGAGCCATGATCTGCTTCTCGACGAGGTCCTGAATCTCCTCAACCGAGAGAGCGCGGTTCATATTCTCACATTCATTGGTAACACGCTCGGCAATACGTGTGATCTGCTTAACAGTCATTCTGTCTGACTCCTTAGCAGCCTCGTTAGCCTTGGTAATAGCGTTGATGATCTTGGAGATATCGAATTCTACTTCCTGCTTGTTACGTTTGATGATCTTCATTTGTGCACCCTGCCCTTCAAGTGTTGTCTGAATTGGTCTGAACATTGTAACAATGTTACAAAAGTTTGTTAACCGTTTTTACCAAATGTAATATTACATTTCTAACGGATTTTTGACTCTTTCTGCTTGCCTGTTCATTCTAACTATATGTAGTGCCAAGGTCAAGAGCTAACCCCTATATATTGTGTTACATTTTTGATACTCGCCCTATATATAGTGGCAAAAGCCCCGCAATTACGATGTTGCGGGGCTCCTTGAATAGGCTTGTCTAACTGTGCCGGATCGTCTTACTGCTGCCGGTTCCTGTCCCAGACGAAGAACTCATCAAGCCCCAGAGGCTTCGAATAATAGTAGCCCTGGAAACTTCTTACGCGGAACTGCTGGAGGATGCTTATCATGCCCTCCGTCTCTACACCTTCAACGCACACCTTCGCACCGAAGAGTGACGCTACACCGGAGAAGCGATCGATGAGTTCCCTCTCGAGTGCATCCTCTTCTATCTTCTCCACGAAGCTCCTGTCTATCTTAATTATGTCGAAAGGCAGTTCCTTCACGATGCCTATCGAAGAGAAGCCGGTACCGAAGTCATCAAGCGCAATGAGGATGCCTCTCGACTTAAGGCTCGCGGTTACGTTCTTGAGCAGCTTTATATCGAGAAGCCTGCAGCGCTCCGTAACCTCGAAGCATATATGATCCGGCGGATACTGCATGTCATCCAGTATCCTGAAGACCATATCCACAAAATCGGGCTTCTGAAGCTGCGTATAGGACAGATTTATGTTCATGACAAAGTCAGGATGGTTCTTGATGATCTGCTTTGCAGCAACCACAGCCTCCTGTATGATCCACTCACCGAGTTCAGGGAACAGAGGATCCGACTCCAGAAGCGGAATGAACTGGTCAGGCGGCACAACGCCGTATGTATCATTCTTCCATCTCAAAAGCGCCTCGGCCGAGATAAGCTTCTCGGTCTTGGCATCGACAACAGGCTGGTAAAGAAGATAGAAACCTCTGTACCCGTGCATTATGGATGCGCGGATCGCATGCAGTTTCTCGAGTCTGTGTTTGTTATCGTCATTAAGGTCGTTCCTGAATATGACGAGTTCACCCTGATTGTAATTCTTAGACTCGCTGTAAGCGTAGCTCAGGCAGGCGTAGACCGTCTGCGAATCCGACTCAAAATTATCAAGCTTCAGCGCTCCGCCGTTGATCTCGAGCAGTATGCGCTTGTCATCCGTTGTAAAGTCTTCCCTGCAATAATCACGGAAATTCCTGTATCTAACCTCTATGTCATCGGGCGAGATCATACTGCTTATTATGGCGATCTTTGTTCCGTCAAGCCTGTAGCAGATACCCGTATTACCTACTGTCTCGAAGATACATCTCGCGAAGCTTTGCAGAACGCGGTTGCCGAAGTGATACCCGTACACTTCATTGATCTCAGAGAATTTGCTGATGCCGACGATGACGACATGAACCTCGGCATGACGCTTGATCATTCCGTCCAGATCGTCGAAGAATCCGTACTGGTTTCTCAGTCCAGTAAGCGTATCGATGTGGCTCTGCGAACTGTGATTGCGTATCGTTCCGACAAAGTAATCAGGCTCGCCCGTAAGATCCCTTATGACAATGCCCTTACAGGTGCAGACGTCATATCCGCCGTCCACTCTTCTTGCCCTGTACTGCATATCATGTCCGGAGGCAATGCCGGAGAATATCTCATCGATTCCCTTGTGATAGGCTTCGCGGTCATCAGGATGAATGCAGTTCTCCCATATATCACCCGCACCGTACATATACTCGGAAGGAAGCCCATACGCATCCACCGCGTTCTTCGACCACCTGGAGAAATCGTATTTCATGTCGCAAAGATATACATATGTACCTTCCGAGACGACTTCATACGACTTATAAAGCGTATCCAGAAGCTTATGTCTTTCCTCTGTGATCACCCTGTCTGATGCAACATCCTTCATCGACCGGGTTTCCCTGAGGTTCTTCATCTCCTTAAGATGAGTCTTATTCTCATACATCCTGCTGTCGGCTCTCTTAAATACATCCTCTACGCCGGTATCGATTCCGGGCTGGAACTCAGCCATTCCAAGAGCAACGACAACCCCCAATCCGGTCCTGATATTATTCTCGATCTGCTTTCTGAACGCAGTCACAAGGCTCATGCGGTCGGCATAATCCTGATCCCTCAATATTACTACGAATTCATCGCCGCCGTTTCTGAACACCGGACTATGGGAGAACACCCTGCAGATGCGCATGCACGCCGACTTAATGTAATCGTCACCCGCTTTATGGCCCTGAGTGTCATTGATGAGTTTCAGGTCGTTAAGATCACAGACTATTATTCCGAAGGGATCACCCTTCTTGCTGTCAATCTGCTCCTGCAGTTCCTTCTCGAATTCCAGATATGCGGTCCTGTTGCGCGTACCCGTAAGGCTGTCGCGGCGCGCAGTCTCGTTAGCGACAGACAGAGCCTTGATATGCTCATTCTCCTTCTTGACATACTCGTCCCTGTTCTCGATGCAGACAATGAAGTGTGTCCTGTCAGACGACCAGCTTACTGTCATTCTGGTGTACTGCGGAGCTTCGTTTCCGACAGTCATTCTGTAATCAGCCACCAGCTGTCTGCTGTCTTCAAGCTGTGAAATGAAGTAATCCTTGTTAATGAATAACTTAAGTCTGTCTCTGTCTTCCGGGAATATGATCCTGTCTATATTCTTCTCCGCAGTACCGAAGAAATCATCCCCCTCTTCCTGCACTTCCAATTCACCGTAAAGCTTATGGGTGGAGAATTCCTTATAGTAGTCCGTCTCGGCATCGACATAATAGATCATGTCAAACTGCGCTGCCAGATTCTCAGCAATCTGAGTATATGTAACGCTCTTCTGCCTTGCCTCGGTCAATTCAAGATTTGCCCTGACCTCATCATCTATGTTCTCTATACAAACGATCAGATGCTTTCCGTCATGAGGCATTATCTCCGTGTGCCTAATGTGCCTGACCTGATTATCCACAACCAGTCTGTACGCCACAGAGAATGAATTCCTGTGCCTAAGATTGGCAAGCATCACGTCTTTGTAGTGGCATTTCAATACCAGTTCCTGATCATCGGGATGAACAAATTTACGGATGCTTCGCCTGCTCTCTGCAAAGAAGTCATTGCCCGTGGCAGGCACATTGAGCTTCTTATACTCATCAGTTGAAGATATCTCCACATAGGTGTTAGTTTCTAAGTCTATATAGTACAAAGTATCGTACTGCCCCGCGAGAATTGAGGTGATCTGGTTATAGATCTCCTTCTGACGGACTACTTCCTTCTCCTCCTCTTGGTGCCGGTGAGCATCATCGATATTAATAACGCCAAGGATGAAGTAATCCCTGTTATCCTCAAGCCCCCTGATCAATCGAAGAGAGTGCCATACAGGTACTCCGTTGATCATCAGACGGTACTCTATATTCTGATTGCTGCCCTTCTCCATCACAGCAAGGAGATTATCCTTCTGTATGTCATTAAGGAAAATATGCTGGTCTTCCTCATAGACGACATTCCTGCAGTCCCGCTTCAGGTCCTCGAAGAAATCATCGCCGCGCTGTTCAATACTCAGCGAACGGAAATCGGGATCAGCGGAGTAATAGTAATATTCATTAGTGACCGCATTAACATAGTAGACACTCGTATAGTCCACCAAAAGCGATTCAGCTATCTTCTTGAATATCTCGTCCTTCTTGGGCATATTCCTCTCCGTAAAACAACGTACAAGTCGATTATAGAACACCAAAAGTTAATTTACTTTGAATAATGCCGCGGCGAGCATCCTTAAACCCCAAATTCCCTGTCTTCACATCGGGGGATTTTGAACATAAACCGATATGAATCAGATTATGTTCCGGAATCAACGGCAAAAATGGAACATGAACCGTCATTTACCACTTTATGTTCCATAAAACTGTCATTCTCGGAATATAATTCTCACCAATAATGAATATGTTCCAAATAACCCGCTGATTTTGGAACATATCAATCAGAATTCGCTAATCTGTTCCAATCTCCCGGTTCACGGCGGTACAAAACCGCACCAATCAACAATCCCCCGCTATGAAGGCGGGGGATCTGTCGGTTAAATCAGATTATTACCTGCTATTACTTCTTAATAAGGAGTGACTCACCTGTCATCTCTGAGGGCTGAGGCAGACCCATGATCTCGAGCAATGTAGGAGCAATGTCGCAGAGTCTTCCGCCTTCCTTCAATGTGTACTCAGGATCGTAGTTATAGAGGATGAACGGAACCGGATTGGTTGTATGAGCCGTATGAGGCTGCATTGTCTCGAGGTTCATCATCTGCTCTGCGTTGCCGTGGTCAGCACAGATGAACATTACACCGTTCATCTTCTTAACTGCCTCGACTGCTGCACCTACGCATGCGTCTACTCTCTCAACAGCCTTGATTGCAGCTTCGAGTACGCCTGTGTGGCCTACCATATCAGGATTAGCGAAGTTGATGATTATTACATCGTACTTGTCGGAGCAGATAGCTGCATCGAGCTTCTCGGAAACTTCGGGAGCGCTCATCTCAGGCTTCAGGTCATATGTTGCAACAGCGGGAGAAGGAACGAGAGTTCTGTCCTCATCCTTGTTGGGCTCCTCGACACCGCCGTTGAAGAAGAATGTAACGTGAGCATACTTCTCTGTCTCAGCGATACGGAGCTGCTTCAAGCCGTTATCTGCAAGATACTGGCCGAGTGTGTTAACGATCTCTTCCTTCTTAAATGCAACGAACTTATTGGGGATCGTCTCATCGTAGTCCTTGAAGCAGACATATGTCAGAGGCATGAAGCCGTTGGCTCTTACGAGGTGCTTCATGCACTTTGTGTCGGATGCATCACCCGGCTGAGCAGCAATATCCTCATCTGTGAAGCAGAAAGCCTTTGTAATCTCTCTTGCACGGTCAGGACGGAAGTTAAAGAAGATAACGGAGTCGTTAGGCTTAACAACGCTTACGGGTGCACCGTTCTCATCAACGATAACAGTAGGAACAACGAACTCATCCGTTACTCCGCCGTCATAGGAATCCTGCATTGCCTTCACGGGATCTGTTGCCTTGACGCCCTCGCCCTTAACGAGTGAATCGTATGCAATCTGGATACGGTCCCAGTTGTTGTCTCTGTCCATCGCATAGTAACGGCCGGAGAGTGAAGCAACCTTACCTACGCCGATCTCTGCCATCTTGGCAATGAGAGCCTCGAGGTATCCCTTACCGGATGCCGGAGGTGTATCACGTCCGTCGAAGAAAGGATGAACATATACTCTGTCGAAGCCTTCCTTCTTGCACATCTCGAGGATGGCGTACAGATGTGTGATATGTGAGTGAACGCCGCCGTCTGAGAGAAGTCCCCATACGTGGAGGTCTGAATTGTTCTCCTTGCAGTTATTGATAGCGCGGAGCAGATCCTCGTTCTTGAAGAACACGCCGTCCTCGATGTACTTTGTGATGAGTGTCAGATCCTGATAGATGATTCTACCGGAACCGATGTTCATGTGTCCTACCTCGGAGTTACCCATCTGTCCGTCGGGAAGTCCTACGGAGAGACCTGAAGCGTAGCCCTTAACAAAAGGGCACTCAGCCTTGAGCTTATCCATAACGGGTGTGTTTGCCATCTCGATCGCGTTGTATTCCTTGTTATCGGAGAGTCCGTATCCGTCGAGAACCATCAATACTACCGGTCTTCTTTTCATTGTGCTTATATCTCCTGTTCTAATATTATTTGCATATGAATCTGTTAAGTTCGGCACTGTACTCGTAGCCGATCTTACCAAGCTTCTCCACTACCTCATCCTGTGAGATGCCCTTCGACAGGCACAGATCTTCGAGAGAGGAATACTCATCGCGAAGCCCCGTGTTGATCACGGACAGAAGTATGTTGGGATCGTCGCTCATATTATACACGCTCGTAGTCCCATTTCTGCTTAGCAAAATAATCCTTGGCAAAAGGCGCCTCGGAATAAAGCGAGAAGTCTACTCTCTTAGTTGTAGTAAGGTGAGGCTTCAGGGCTTCACTTATGCCCTTGAATACAACCTGCGACGTTACCTTGGGTGAATCCGTGATGACAAGATAACTCATCTGGCCGTTTCTTATAAGCATCATAAGTCCCGCCTTGTTAATTGCCGTGTTCTTCTTGCAGTAATTGATAAGCGCGCGTCTTACGCTCTCCGTCTCTTCACCGGGACGCGGTACGCCGACGATGACCTTCGAGCCGTCGTTTATGACCTCACGCTCGACCTTCGCTCCCGATGCATGCTTGCTCATCACGTTGGACATAGCGGACACGGCGTTGTTCGGGAGACCGAATGACACGGGGCCCGACGGGTTGAATACGATATCAAATCCGTCCTTGCTTACAAACTTGGACGCTTCGGGGAACGTCATGACTATAATGGACGGCTTCTTCTCCCCCTCGAAAAGCTGCCTCCACAGATAAAGAGCCTGAAGATCCGTAAAGAGCGGCAGCGCCCTCTTGTCCGGAGACTCCTTCTTCGTCACCATAATAACCTTGAGCTTCTTCTTGCCGTCAACGGCAGCTCCTCCCTCATCCATCGCGGGAACGAGGAATCTTCCGTTAGCGATCGAACCCATAAGCAAAGAGATGTACTCCTTGTCCTTGTTGTACTCGGGATACTTGAACATAAGTCCGGACAGCATCGGGTTCTCGATGGCCATCTTACCCTTGTCATCCTTGACCGAAGGCTTGACGCTTGTAAGGATCGAGAACTTCGAGACCGCATCATCAGCGGTAAATCCCGTCTTCGCATAATCTATAGCGATGGTAACCTTAGCCTTGTTCTGAGATACCTCTTCAGCGGGCTCGAACAGGGAATTATTATATGCTTCGACTGAGAGAACCTTAGTTCCTAACGCCCTTCCGTCCTTCCTGTAAAGGTAGACGTCATCACCCTTCTTAAGGGTTCCGTATACAACACCCGTCAAAGTAGCATCGTTCCTGTCGGTGAAACACTCGAACTCTTCAACGGGGAGGAAATATCTTCTTCCTTCATTAGGCAGGTTCTTACGGAGCTCATCAATCTTAGCTCTTGCCTGCTCCTTCTCGATTGCAGTAATGCGTGCCTGCTCGGCTCTCTCGAGATTCTCCTGAGCCTTCTTCTCGCGAGCTAACCGCTCTTCTTCATCAGTCTCGTCTATCGCAGCGAGCAGCGCTTCGTCCAGCGCGTCGCCCTCAAGATCGAACAAATTATTCTCATTGTCAGACATTTATTTATCCTCCGCACGGGTAATTATATCAGAAATAGAATCAACCGCCTCTATATACCCGTCAAAGCCCATTCCCTTTATGGTTTTATAGGCATAGAGGGAGACATATGAGATCTGTCTGAACTCCTCCCTGCTGTCGACATCGCTTATGTGAACCTCAACAGTCGGGATCTGCACGGCCTTCAATGCGTCGAGCAGCGCTACCGATGTATGTGTATAAGCGCCCGGATTGATTATGATGCCGTCCATCTTCTCGAAGTATGCCTGCTGAATATAGTCTACGAGAGTGCCCTCGTGGTTGCTCTGCTTGCATACCACCTCGATGCCCTTCGACTCACAGTAATCACCGATCATCTTGATCAAATCGGCATATGTGCTCTTACCGTAGATATCGGGCTCCCTTATGCCGAGCATGTTAAGATTCGGACCGTTAAGTACAAGTATTCTCATCGTATAGCCTCACTGCTTCATCGATATATTCCCGGGAGGATTCCTTCGCACCGACATCTATGATCATGTCAGCCAAAGACTCATAACTGTCCTTCCTCTGCTCATAAAGCTTCTCGACTCCCTGCTTCGCGCTCAAAGGCCTTCCGCTCATGCAAAGGACATCAAGAGGTCTCTTATTATATACCACTTCAGAATTACACTTAAGAAGGAAGTGATTCACCTCCTTAACCACGATTCCGCCGCCGCACGATATTATAAGTCCGCTTCGGGACAGGTACGACTTCGCGACCTCTGTCTCATTTCTTCTGAACTCGTCCTCGCCCTTCGAGCTTATGGTCTGGGCAGGAGTCTCGCCGAAGACTTCTGTATACGCATCATCAAGATCGATTACTTTCCTTCCAAGATGAATACCGAGCTCACGCGCAAATCCCGTCTTGCCGGAACCCGGCATTCCGATGACGGTTATGTTCTTCATGCGTCTTTGAAGGATATCCGTTACGCGCTCGATGTCTTCCTCACCGAATCTGCTCTCCGCCTCGGAATCATCGGCAGCTCCAAGGAAGAAGGCTGAAGCCTTGAAGGCCTGTGCCACGAGCATCTTAAGCCCGCCCGCAGTCTTAAGTCCGAGCTTCTCCGCTTCGTAAAGAAGCTTCGTCCTCGAAGGGTTATAGATTATATCCGCGACCGCCTCGAGATTCTTAAACTTCTTAAGATCGACCGGGGATACTTCAATATCAGGATACATTCCGACCGGCGTGCAGTTGACAATCACCTTCGCATCAGCACACACGTCATAGACGTTCTCATAATCGATGTCGCCCTTGCGGCTTACGAATCTTATGTCGGATGCCTGAAGATCCTTAAGCGCCGCATGGACAGCTGCCGAAGCTCCGCCGGTTCCAAGGATAATTACAGGCTTGCCTTTAACATCGATACCGGAGGACTTCATCATGTACTTAAATCCGTACACATCCGTATTGGCTCCGAAGCTCCTGCCGTCCCTGAATACAACCGTGTTGACGGCACCGACCGAGGAGGCACTCTGGGCAAGCTCATCACACATCGCAAAGGCATTGCGCTTATAAGGTATCGTTACATTGAATCCTCCGTAAACTCCCGCGCGCCCTTGCTCCCACAAAGAAGCGAGCTCTTCCTCTTCCTTCTCGATCACCGTGTATGCGTAATCAGTCGTAATGAGCGCGTGTATCTCGGGTGAATATGTATGCGGGATCGACCTTCCGAGAACGCCGTAAAGCGGCCTCGATTCGAGGTCTTTGGCCATGCCCATTATTGCCGTATAAAGCTCCTCGATATAAGGTCTCGCCTCAGGTGAAGCGAGCTTCTCAAGATGCGCTATCTTAGCCTTCTCCCTCTCGGGATCGAACACAGGTCTTCCCTGCTCCTTCTTAAGCTGTCCGATGCTTTTCGCTGTGGTGAGGCGCCTTCCGAAGGCTTCGATAAGGTCCCTGTCGGCAGCGTCTATCTCCCGTCTTAACTCATCAAGCGTCTTCATGTGCACTCTCCGTAAGTATCATGTCGTAGAGGGCGATGGCCGCGGCAGCTTCCACGACAGGCACTGCCCTCGGTGCGACACACGGATCGTGACGCCCCTCGATATTGATGTCGGTGTTGGTCCCCGCCTCTATGTCGATCGTCTGCTGTGTCCTGCTTATGGAAGGCGTCGGCTTGAAGGCACAGTCGAACACCAGAGGCGCAGCGCTTCCCACGCTTATGCCGCCCAGTATGCCGCCGCAGTTGTTCGTCTTAAGTCTGACTTCGCCGTTCTCGTAAAAAAACGCGTCGTTGTTCGAAGAACCTCTAAGTTCCGCCGCGCCGAACCCGGCACCGAACTCCACACCCTTCACTGCGGGTATGGCGTATATAAGCCCTGCTATCTTCCCCTCAAGCCCGTCGAAAAGCGGCCCGCCTACTCCCGCGGGAAGCCCGTAGATAACGCACTCCACGACTGCGCCCACGGAATCCTGATCCATCCTCGCTTCTTCTATCTTCTCCTTCATCTTCTGCCCCGCTTCATCGGAAACAGAAGGGAACTCCTTGGAACTGACTTCACTTAAAGCCTTCCTGAAGTCTTCATCATTTACATCGTGATCGTAGTAGGAGTCATCCGCTACCCCCGCACATGTCTTAAGATGCGCGTAGACACTGATGCCCATCCTGTTAAGCTCGTTAAGAGCAATGGAGCCTGCGATGCATAAGGGGGCCGTCATTCTTCCTGAGAAGATGCCGCCGCCGCTTCGCGAAGCCTCATCCTTATACTTGATCTTACCGGTGTAATCCGCATGCCCCGGCCTCGGCTTATTCATTATCGAGGCGTAGTCCTTAGGCTTCGTGTTGGAATTGATTATGTAGCCGTGAAGAACGCCGTCCTTCTCCTCGAAGATGACCTCATCCTTCTCCTTACGCGGAGTGGACCATGCGTTATTGCCGGGAGCTCTTCTTGCCATGAGCCTGGAAGTAAATTCCGGATCGGGCTTAACGCCTTCCGGAAGTCCTTTTACATAAACACCTATGGTCGGGCTGTGAGACTCGCCGTATATCGTAAGGCTGAGCGTGCCTCCCCTGTATGTACTTTCCATGCTCATTAAGAGAACTCCTCTCTTATTATTCTCCTTAACCCCGGGAACGATTTATCCAGGGGTGCATCTGTGTCGATCTCAAGATCGGCGCGAAGTGCTGCCGCGATAAGCATAGCAGACATCACCATGCGGTGATCGTTGTATGACTTAAGAGTAATAATATCATTATCAGCGCTTCCGCTCTTCCCGTAAACGGTAAGTTCCTCAGCCGTCTCTTCCGTCTTAACTCCCGCCTCATCAAGCTGCTCGCGGATCGCAGCCACGCGGTCGGACTCCTTCACGCGCAGCCTGCCTATATTTTTAAATACTGTTACCTTATTTCTGAATGCCGCGAGCACGGCCATATAAGGAACGATATCCGGAATGTCGCGACAGTCCCATGTAAGCTCATCCTTCCCGCATGCTGATATAAAATCCACTATCGCCTTGTCGCCCTGAACGGAATCAGGATCAAGATTGCCGACAGTAACGCTGCCGTTAATAAGCTCGTTAAGGCAAAGAAGGAAAGCTCCTCCCGACCAGTCGCCTTCGACGCGGAAATCATCGTGAGTACCGCTCTCGTATTTATTAAGGACGGATTCCGTAAGCTCAATGTAGTGAACGGATGACATGGTCCCGGTTACATTTACAGAAGATCCGGGGAGCACGGTAAGCGCCATCATGATGCCCGAGACATACTGCGAGGACACGGAACCGTCGATCGTGAACACACCTTCTGTCAAAGATCCTTCGAACCTTATGGTCCTGGCCTCATCGTCTCTTACAAGTGTGATTCCGTGTTCCTTAAGACAGTTCTCGAGATCATCAAGAGGCCTGTCATAGAGCCTGCCCGCGGTCTTGAATATAACCTTCCTGTCAGAACCTTTTGCCTTAAGGTAAGCCGCGGCAACAGGGATCATGAACCTTAGTGTGGAGCCTGATTCGTTGCAGTCCAGTAAGGCTTCGCCGTCACGAAGAGCGCGAAGGCAGTCCTTCGTCGCCGCGATATCCTTACTGTCCTCAGAACTTACCGAGAGGTCGTCCTCATACCCTTTAAGGAACCTTATTATAAGTTCTCTATGGTATACCGACTTACTCGGCGGAGCATCGACCTTAAGATCAAACGACCTGTCCTTAAAGCGAAGCAGCATATTACTTCAGCGCTCCTCTAAGAAACTCATGGAACTCATCAGGACTCATCTTCACTATCTTTGAAGTTCCAATCTTATTAACTACTATAACCGAGAGCGTATCGCCTCTCTTCTTCTTATCGTTCATGGCGCCGTCAACTGCCTCGTCAGAAGTGATCTCATCATCAACGGGAAGGCCGTAAGCCCTGATAAGAGACTTCATCTTCTCCGCTTCTTCCCCGGGAAGAGTTCCTGCTGCAACAGCGGCATCCGCAATGATGCCCATGCCCGATGCGACGCACACGCCGTGGGGCTTACTGAAATTGCTGTTGCGCTCGATAACGTGACCTACGGTGTGGCCGAAGTTTAATGTCTGTCTTCTTCCGTTATCGAACTCATCGCTCATGATGACATCCGCCTTATCGGCAACGCACATGCCTGCTATTCTTTCCATGAGAGCGACGTCGTTCTTGATCCCGATGCCGTTTCCGGCGTTCTTATTAAGAAGATCATAAAGCGGAACATCCATTATGAATGCATACTTGATAACCTCTGCCATACCCTCGGAGAACACCTCATCGGGCAAAGTAAGAAGGCAGTCCGTATCCTCGATAACCGCGGAAGGCTGCCAGAAAGCTCCCACCTGATTCTTGCCCTCGGGAAGATCGATACCCGTCTTGCCTCCAACCGCGGCGTCCACCATGGCAAGAAGCGAAGTCGGTATCTGGACCACATCTATGCCTCTTAAGAAAGTCGCAGCAGCAAATCCCGCCATGTCGGTGGTAACGCCGCCTCCAAGTCCCGCGACGACATCCGTTCTCGTGAAGCCGGCCTTAGCCATGACGCTCCACATGCCGGCGATGGTGTTGATGCTTTTCGACTGTTCGCCGGCCTTAAAGATGTAGTCGTGCACCTCGAATCCCGCTTCCTCTGCGGAAGTCTTCACGTCGGCAAGGTATCTCTTGGCGACATTAGTCTCGCTTACTATAAGAAGCTTGGTCGCCTTCGGGCACGCCTCCCTTATGATCTTTCCGGAGGATGCGAGAAGGCCGCTTCCCGTGTGTATCACGTACTCTTTGGAAGCCTTAACGGAGGTGGTGATCATACGCCGTCAACCTCTTCCTTGATCTTCCTGCCCTCGTCGAGGAGGCTTCGAAGTTCTTCTGCGTCGTCGTTCTCGAGAGCTTCCTTGTACTTCTGCAGCTCCTTCTGAAGGTTGTCGATCTCGAAGATAAGATTGTCCTTGTTCTCGAGGAAGAGCTGTGTCCACATCGTGGGGTTAAGCCACGCGACGCGCGTCATGTCCTTGTAGGAGCCCGCGGAGAAACCCGTGTGTGTTCTGGAATTGGGGCTCTTTATAAATGCGTTTGAAACAACGTGCGGCATCTGCGACGTGAACGCTATCATTCTGTCGTGCTCATCAGCGTGTGCGATGTGGAAGGAACCGAATCCGCACGGCGCGAAAAGCTTCTTCACCTCATCGAGAAGTTCGATGTCGTCGAACCTCGGGGGAACGACTACCATCGGAGCGCCCTCATACATATCGGCTCTGGAGTGAGCCATGCCGGAGAACTTGGTACCCGCCATGGGGTGGCATCCTACGAAGGTAAAGCCCTCCTCCTCGGCGATCTTAAAGGCATGTTCGCAGATAAACCTCTTCGTTCCGCAGGCATCCGTCACGATACCGTTCTTATTGAACGACTTTCTGTGATCCTCGATCCACTTAACCGAAGCCTCGGGATACAGGCTCAGGATTACAACATCGCATGTGCCTAAGTTCTCATCGGTGAGTTCATCATCGATAACGCCCTGCATCTTCGCCATGTCGACCGTCGACTTGGTCCTGTTCCAGCCGTAGACCACAGCCTCGGGCTCATTCGCCTTGTATGCCTTGCAGAAAGATGCTCCTATAAGTCCTAATCCTACGACACCGACCGTGATCTTCATCAGAGTATGCTCCTTGCCTTCTCGATATCCTTCATGACTCCTACGAACTGCTCAGGGGTTAACTGCTGAGCCGCATCGGACAGAGCCTTCTTGGGGCAGTTATGAACCTCGATCTCAAGTCCGTCCGCACCGGATACTACAGCCGCCATAGCCATAGGCTTGATGAGCGATACCTTACCTGTAGCGTGTGAAGGGTCACCTACAACAGGAAGATGTGTGAGCTCCTTCAAAGCGGAGATTGCACTTACGTCGAAAGTATTTCTTGTGTATGTCTCGTATGTTCTGATACCTCTCTCGCAGAGGATTACGTTGGGGTTACCCTCACTCATGATGTACTCGGCACTCATGAGCCACTCCTTGATCGTGGCGGAGAGACCGCGCTTCAGAAGTACAGGCTTATTTGTCTTACCGATGGCTTTAAGAAGGTCGAAGTTCTGCATGTTTCTCGCACCTACCTGCAGACAGTCGACATCCTCGAAGACAGGGATCTGATCGGGACTCATGATCTCGGATACGATGGGAAGTCCTGTGATCTCACGAGCCTTTATGAGAAGCTTGATACCCTCCTCGTGAAGCCCCTGGAAGTCGTAAGGTGATGTTCTAGGCTTGTATGCGCCTCCTCTAAGAAGTGTAGCGCCTGCAGCCTTAACGGCCTTGGCGGTCTCGATGATCTGTTCTTCATTCTCAACGGAGCAGGGACCTGCCATAACAGCGAAGTTGCCGCCTCCGATCTTAACGCCCCCGATATCGACCACAGTATCTTCCGGATGGAACTTTCTGTTTGCCTTCTTGTACGGCTCGGAAATCCTCATTACGTTGTCGATGATGTCGAGACCTCGAAGAAGGTCGATATCGATCTTCGTCGTGTCTCCGATGAGGCCTAAGATCGTAACGAAGTCACCCTGCGAACGGTTAACCTTCAGGCCCTGCGACTCGAACCAGTTAACGAGATTCGTAATCTGCTGCTCTGTAGCTGTTTCCTTAAGTACTGCAATCATGTATTCATCCTCCTAGATGTTTGTCCGGCGCCTTTCTCCTCCGGCGGCAGTAAAAAGCGCCGCCCGAGTGATTCGTGCGGCGCCTATCAAACTAATCAGCTTTACATTAACTTCTCTGCTTCACACAAACCACTCTTACTTCACGTTCGTAAAGTAGTAATAATAACTATATGCAAATGCGTAAAAGTTTCTGTTCATGGGGTTAATTAAACATCAACCCCGTAGGAATTGTCAAGAGCCTGCGGCAACTTCCTTAAGTTTATCCAGAAGCTTAACCGTGGCATATGTGTCGAGACAACAGTACTTAAGAAGATGAGCCCTGTTTTCCTCAAGTTCCTCGGGGTCCATCTTCATCATATCCAGATACATCTGTGTCGCTTCGCCACCATTATGTACTCTTTCCAGATTATGGTAATCAAGTTCAGGGTCATCGGGGAAAACAGCAGGCAAAACATTTTTTATTGTATGTCGTCCTTTCATACCCTTACAAAAATATGCCCGTTCGGAAAATGGTTCTGCTAAGTCACGCATTCCACTTTTTATTTCATAAAGCCGATCCGCCAGATCAGGGAATAATGCAGCCATTTCTTCCATACGCGCAGGCTCAAAACTTTTGTTATATATGATCGTACATGATCCCTCGGGAATATCTTCACACAGACGTTCGCACAGTTCTCTTCTGGGATCTATGCCGGGATATGCCAGAAACTCCTTATGCTTAAGCTCTCCGCCTTCTTCCTCATAGTAGTGAAGCGAATACTGAAAGCATATCTGTTGATACGGCTTCGAGTTATCAAAAAGAGGAACACCTGAAGCAACGCTCTCGAAGTCCAGAAAATACAACGGATACCATAGACTGTCCAGGAACCTTTTTATAACCGATACATTTACATCAGCGGGTATATTCCCGCTCTCATGTCTTATTTCCTGCTTTGCCTGCTCACTTAGTTGGGGATCGGAAAGAAGATCCTCATAGGAAACGATACCTTGGCGGTAATAATCTATTTTTTTCTTATAGCTAACTTTGCTGTTAAGATCAAAAACGTTTGGCTTAGGAAGAGCCCTCGTGCAGTACTTAAAGAACCCGCAATCGTATGGTTTATGGCAATGAAGTCCGATTCCAATAGAAGGCTCCGAATCGCTTCCCATTATCGGTTCAAGTTCAGCAATCTTGGATGCAACGTCATCGTATCTCGAATCAGCCTCCTCCTTTACATCAACGATCTTAAAGAGTTTATCAAGTTCAATATCACCGTGACGCACATATGTATTATCGACAACAACTATGAATACCCCTTCAACATCAATTCCTAAGTTGCGAAGAACATAGTTCTGATACGCCACATCATCAAGATAAATATCCTTGACCGATGTAGAACTCTTCACTTCATAGATTGCCACCTTGTTATCCCCTAAGTTCCGAAGTATATCCACACTGCAGAACAACCCGTTATAAGAGAAAGAAGCCTCACAGATATTCTTCACACCGGATTCAAGAAGGCGCTTGGTCTCAGTTATCATATTGCCTGGATTTTCCTTATCAAAGGACACCTCAACATACTCACCGAAAAGCCCCATCGCCAGATCTCCGATCTCGCTTCCTGCGGCAAGTACCGCAGTATTTAATTCCGAATCATCAAACTCCTCCGGCCTATTCTTCGACAGCCACAGCATCTTGGGGCACTGTACTGCTGATGTGTATTTTGATTTGGATAGGTTAATCATGTTACACGACTCCACTTTCTTTTTTATGGGCTGCTTCTAAAAACGACTCCAACCTACTGATAAAGGCATCCTCGTTAAAGTTCAACTTTTCCGATTCTTCAAGTTCACTGCAAGCAACTTCATAGTCATCATTCTCCTCACATTTATCAGCATCTTTTAGGGTTAATACGCCGAATATTTGATCAGACATTTTCATATATTCTGCATAATCCGTTCCAAACATTTTTGCAAAAAATTTATCATTCCCTTGGCGTTTCTGCTCCACTGACTGATCTTCTCTTGTCGGATACATCAACGCGGCGCCTCTGAAATTGCTGCCATGAGTGAGATAGTAATAATATGAGTAACAATGTAGTTGTTGTATATCGCTGTTATCAACGTCAACACCTCTAAATGCCATATGTTTGAATTTAGCATCTAGTATAAATATCTCCCCGGATTTAGAATTAGTAAGAACAAAATCCGGACGATTCTCTTTAGGGTAAAAAGTATTCTTATAATAATGGATAGTATGTTGCGCATCTATATTCCACTCTCCCAACTTATCCCTCATTATACTTTCGAGATAAGTTTCCCATAAATACGATGAGTCCATCAAAAGCGCACTAATCCCTTGGTTATCTGACATTCCGCCTGTACTAAATTCATTGTTTTCAAGCAGCATTTTTGCTAACTCAATAGGACGTTTAAATGCTGAATACAAGCCTGTTTTTAGTATTTTGCTCTTATCAATATTCTTAATTAAACTTCTAGATGGGTAATTACCAGAATAAATGCTTTCTAAATAATCCTTATAGCCCTTTAGGCGAGGCAATGATGATTCTTGTGTAATTCTACAAGTTTTAAGTGCCGCATACATTACATCAATAATAGATTGAATCTCTCGTCGTTCAGGATAAATATAACTAACCTTCTTATCTTTACTAATAATATCCCGATTGACATATGCATTAATATCTATATTGCCTTTTATGTTATATCCTCTATCTTTTAGATACACATATTTTTGAGGAACGAGTACACTAATTACTTTTCTTAGTGAAAGCAGGTACATGTATTGCACTATCTTCGAATAAAAATTATCCTCAAAGAACTCACTGTCAGAAGGCGTCGTGTCAACATATATTCCGCAACAACGGTCAATCATACGTTTTACCAACGTATCGGAGTATTCTGTGCGGATTTCAAGAGGCGGTAATTTATCACCTAATATTACTTGTCCACAAAATAGACCAGTTTCTATATAATACTCATCCTGACCAAATCTCTCTACACTATAAACAATTGATTTTTTATCGTTCTCCTTATTTCTGCGATATCCAGGGAATGATACCAAAACGAATTGATTATCATCGTTATCTTCATCAATCTCGGCTCCAAGCTCATTTGTTTTAAGTGTTTGCTTTGTAATACTCTTACAGGCATTATTTATTGATTTTACAATTAAATCTTTACTTGCAGGATCAACTATCTGACGACCTTCTACAACATTTCCATCTTTATCACAACCTTTTACCTCCCATTCTTTTTCAGCATAGAGT
Source organism: uncultured Eubacteriales bacterium (assembly GCA_900314745.1). GTDB lineage: Bacteria > Bacillota > Clostridia > Saccharofermentanales > Saccharofermentanaceae > Saccharofermentans. The sequence goes on from OMWK01000001.1 coordinate 150,944, forward strand.
CGTTCCTCCGACCAATCTGCTGGTAAAGATTGCTTTAGTGAAAAGGTCATTCTTGAATTAATATAGTGATAATCGCCTTTAGCGAATAAACCATTATTTTTTTTATATTGAGTATAAAAGCCCACCTTAAAGTTGAATTGTGACTTCTCGATTAATACTTTTTGGGCATTTCTAGGGGTATATATAGTGCTGTTTATACAAGTATGAGTGACCAATTTACAGACTCGATTATTCTTATCATCAATCAAACTAACATTGAATCTGCAATTTGCATCAGCATGAACATCGTCAATTTTCTTTCTTTCTTCAGCGCTAATGGGTGCTGTATTTTCCATTATGCACTTATCTCTTTCTTTATCTTGGTAATTATATTTTACATACCATTTTCCATCTTCATCTTGGCTACACGAAGTAATAAGTATCGCATTAGTGACACCTCCTATTGACGCCTCAGCAAGATAGCAAACATTATATTCCCCTTCTTGACCAGCTTCTCGAAATATAACTTCGATATTATCAAGGGATTTGATCTCTTCGCAATTATTCTTTTCCATCGACTAACCCTGCATTACAATTCGATTTAATTGCAGAAACTCTTTTTCATTTTTTCAAGGAAATCTTCTGTTGCTTTTCCTTCACCAATATTCTGAATTAGATACTCCTTGAGAGTTCCCAACAAATAGTTGTCGAATAGTATTTCTTTTCTCTTATTAAGACTTTTAGTCGGATTAATGGTTCTAATCTTAAGAAAATACCCGTGTCCAATCTGAAATGTTATACCAAGTTTTTGAGAATCAGATGATTTTACATCTTTGCTGGGTTTATCCCTCTCATCCCCAGTAATGAGATAATTAAGCAATTTGCAGGAGTCAACATAATTCTTAGCTTCATTTTCTTTCAACTTGCATTCGTTCTCAATTACATCATAATCGCAGTAAGTTGGATTCCATTTGAATCTTCTTCGAAAAGCCAAATCAAACGCATCGATACTTCGATCGACATCATTCATCATACCAATGAAGTGAATATTGAAAGGTATACCAAACACAACGCTCTTATCGTTAATCCTCTTATAAATCAAATCATCATTTTTAATATTTGAGATTACATTTGAAAGAGCCGTCTCTACCAGTGAATTATTACTTTCATTATATTCGCTACTGAAATCATAATCTCTGTATTCCAACAAGGTAAAAGTTTCACCAAAAATATTAGACAGATTACCTCTGTTAATCTCATCTACAACGTAGTAGTAGTGGGGCCAGTTATCGAGGGTGTTTGGATTGTCCTTGTCCGGTTTAGATTTACCTGATTCAGTGATCTCATTCCACATTTCCTCGTTCTTCTTTCTGACATCAATGCAGAATTGCTTAAAACTTCCATTCATCACTTCGAGTTTTAGATTTCCATTACTATCCAAACCAGAAGGTTTTATACCCTCTATAAAGTCCTGATATGTGTAAGATGGGTGAAACTGAGTAAATTTCGGTGACGGATCATTTGGAAAGGCATCGATATCAATGCTTTGAAGTTCTTTTATTCTGGTCTCAACAGTATATGTCTTTCCCGTTGCAGGAGCCCCACTAAATATCAGGTTTGGATTTAGAAAATCGGTAAATAAATTATCTTGAGAAGTCAAGTTATAAATTAAACGATTTAGTTTCAACAAAGCATTTTTATCCGGTATATTTGAGGAATCAAACCCTGCCCATTTCAACGCTGTTTGGTATACATCATAATTCCTTTCCATAAAACATTTCCCATTACCCTGGAGATTAAATAATTCTTCTAGTGTTTCGATGCGATCAGGGGCCGTTATCCAAGCAAAAGCATTCTTATATGAACACTCATCTCTTAATGACTCCAAAATAAATAATCCTTCAAAGAATTTACATCCTTTAAAAGGTTTATATTCTTTACTCCCAAAAAACTTAAAAACATCATCTTTTGTTTTACAGGCTATAGCTTTTTTTAACAGCGGAACTATCATTTTTTTATAACTATCCGCGACACTTGCTTTATCTATTTTGTCAGATTCAAATCCGTTATAATATTCGACTTTTCCGCCGTCGTCTTTTTTAGATTTTAAAACTATATTCTTCTGATCATGCATCATTGCACTACCAAACAGACTGAATCCCCTATGAGATAGATCATCTGAAATGGTGGTCTTCCTTTGTGAACATATGAATTTCACAATGGTATCATTCGAAACAGGGTTTCCATTAGTATCTTCTGTAACGCTCAACCAACACTCTATAGGGAGCCCATCTTCCCCAGTTATCTTGTCACGATAAACTTTCCATTTAGCCATAACAGCATTTAATTCGTCATTATTAAAACCATCAGAGTCATAGGCATCAAATATTACTTTAAACCCTTCTTGTTCCATATTTAACCTCCATGTTAATTAATCAATAATCTTTGCTATATTGCCGATTATATCAATTTGAAAGTTGCTATTGCAACTTTCAAATCAGAGGTAAAAACAGATCAGGCAGCGAGTGCTGCCTGATAAAAATCTAAATCGAAGCGATCAGAAAAAGTTCATATGTGAATTAATTGTTTTCAGCGGCCAGAAGTATATAACACCCCAGGAATCTAAGCCGATTTCCGTATACGACGGATTTGGGGCATCCGTAAACACCATATATATTTTACGGGGATCGAGATTGGCATTTCCATAATCGGTTACAACCAATCTGTTTTTGGTGAATTCATATCTGGCTTTTTTATAGGAGCGATTTCTTCTTACGCATGTAAATTGAATTCCGGGGTAATTGTGCGAAGTGAATTTGATATTCATCTTTTTACCGTGATTTTTACCAAGTATTTTACTTAGGGAAAGCCCTTAATCATTATCACTTTCAACTTTAACCACTTCACCTGATGGCAATGTCTTATAGACACGCCTTTCATTGATCTGCATTTTGTTAACGATCTCGTTCTCAAGATCAAACCCCAGAAGTTCTGCGATTCCAAACAGGTATATCGCCACATCGGCAAGTTCCTTGCCGAGTTCTTCTGCCGGTTTGCCCCGCGAGTATGCAGCATAGGCCTCACCTACTTCGCCGTAAAGATACAGGAATTCCCGGCCGATATCGTCCATACCGAATCCGTGTGCAGCTTTATTGGCTATGACACGTTTTTGCATATCACTAATCTTCATATACATTTCCTTTCTGAGAATAATACCCTCTCAAGTCTATATGAGACATGAGAGGGCTTATTTAAAGTACTATACAAACCAGTCATCGTATCTGCTGTTCATCATAAACAACAACCCCCCGGTCGACATCTTTGCCTGCGGGATAGAATTCATCGGGGAATAATCCACCGGAGCAAACAGCACAAATTTTGGCTCCGATCTTGTCGCAGTTCTCTTCCGATATGTCTGCAAGCCATACTGCGAGTTCTACGACGCAGTCACCAATGCGGAGTACTGCAATTCGAGTAATTTCAGGCTCAGTCCGGGCGTATTCGCAGACCTTGTCTAAAGACTCGAGGTAAGGGTTTAACAGATAGTCTTTTACTTGTTCTTCATTAGCAAAGTTTTTGTATGTATTCTTCATAATCAAAATCTCCAAGAATAAAATGCTTACGCTGCTAATTTCACATCGTTCGCGGAAGCAAGATCGAATTCCCGCGAGACGAGTGAATATATGAATGTTTTGCCGGCAATACCGGTCAGTTCATAGCAGCCCATAAAGCGCTGTCTTTTTCCGTATGTCGCAGATTCGGGGGCTTCAACGAACACCACGTGTGTATGACCGGGGTAAACTTTGGGTGTTGATGTTTTTCCCTTATAGGTCAATTCCATGCGGTCGCTGAAGAATTCGGCTTTCCACTTTTTACCAGCGGAATCACGTTTGACTGTACGGAAGAGAACCAAAGGGTAATCAGATGATTCGAAAGATCCCGGAAAACATTTTGTAGTATGTCCGGGCATGATCTTACGAAGAGATTCCATACTGGAAATCCAAAAGAATCCATCGGAATCATCACAGTGTGTACGAAGAACAGTGTTTTCGTTTCTTATTTTCACGATAGGCACCTCCATAAAAAAGTGTTTCAGTAATATGGGCGGAATTATGCAGTTGTCAAGATGCGTAGCATAACCATACAAAATTAGTGGTATCGCAGTAAATACTTTTTCCCCAACCAGGATAAAAAAATGCCGGACCGCCCCATTAATCGGACAATCCGGCCGTTTAAGCAAGTGCTATACCCATTTCAAAGTTGTGATACACGCCCTCCTTAATCGAGGTAGTCCTTAAGAACGTCCTCGAATTCCCGGATTACGCCCTTACCGTATACATCCAGTATCGCAAATTCGATCGTCTTGAATGCGTGCAGGTAATCCCCGATAACATTGCGGGCAGCTACAGCCACCTCGTGCGGAGGATTCTTAGCTCTTCCGCATCCGAACGCTCCCAGGATCACAGTTTCACAACCGTTAAGAAGCGCTGCATCAAGTATCCTTCTCAGGCGCTTCTCATGGAGCACTGTGAACCTTTCACCCGAATAAGTCATCAGGTCTCTCGGGCGGGAATATTTCGCAGGATTGCCCGCCATGGTTGATGTATCGGGAGGCACGCAGGAGATGACATCGATCTTGTACCAGCCCTCCTCTTCCATCATGCTCCTGCAATCATCGTCGTACCTGAACACTGTAACATCAGGTGTGTAGATAAGGTCGTCGTTAAAAGCAGGATCATCCATCTTGCCTTCCGGGTGATAGAAACTTCCGACACACGCATCGAGACATGGCTTCAGAGTCGTGCATCGGCAAAGCTCCTCCTCGATACCGAGTTCCCCTCTGTCTACGCGGCCTCCGGGGCGGACCCATGTGCTGTTAAGCACGGCTATGTGTTGTTCATCAGGATAATCGAAAGAGGCTTCGATATTGCTCATATCGGATACCAGAACCTTAGCCTTTTCTGCGTATCGGTTCTTATCAGGCACATCGAGAATATCGGTTTTCCTGATGATCTTCTGTGCCGCGATGGAAGCCTCCACGCGCTTCTTAAGCGAGCTGCTCTGCTCACAAAATCTCTTAGTGTCTTCGTAAACTCTTGCATTAATGTCTGCACCCATAATTTTTACCTCCGTTATGGTTTTATTAGTATTGAAATTCCCTCACTATATGGAGTGAGGGAACGGGTTTTTAAAGTGGGATATTAACAGGCAAAACCTATCTTACGTTCGGGCTTCTTAGCCTTGAACTCGGGGATATCGTCCACATCGATAGTGGATATGATTTCATCCGTGAGTTTATCCTCAGGCAAATCGCATATCCTGGAAGCGAGATTCATCTCGGCTTCTTCAAGAAGCTTTCTTACGTAGCGGCCGTTACCGTAATCATGGTTTACTTTTGCAGCATCACAGCTCTTACGTAACTTATCCATCGCGTCTTCTGTGATACTCATGTGCTTCTTATTAAGCATAAGATCTGCGATCTTACACAGTTCATCCGTGGAATAGTCCTCGAAGTTGACGTAGAAGGATATTCGGGACTTCATGCCGATATTGCGCTCCAGGAATTCAGTCATGGGCTTCGGGTAGCCCGCGAAGATGACTACGACATCTTCCCTGTGGTTTTCCATCTCGCTCACAATAGTAGTGATGGCCTCGTCTCCGAACCCGCCTTTGTAGTTATCACAGAGCGAATATGCCTCATCAATGAACAGCACTCCGCCCTGTGCCTGGCGGAACTTTTCCTGTATGAGAATAGCCGTACCGCCGACGTGATCAGAGACGATATCACCTCTGCTGACTTCGACGAAGCTTCCGGTAGCAAGGAGTTTCTCGTCATTCATGATCTTCGCACAAAGCCTGGCAACAGTAGTCTTGGCAGTGCCGGGATTGCCCATGAACACCATATGCATAGAGTTTCTCATGTTCGGGAATCCCCTGTCGTTACGGACCTTATCCAGCTTATATTTTGCAATCGCCTTATGTATTACTTCCTTGACAGACTTAAGCCCTATCATGGCATTAAGTTCCGCCCGGGCATCGCCTGTGCTTCTTGATTCTTCATCAAGCCCTTCATTAAGCTTGCTAATGTCTTCAGCTTCGATTACACAGATCTCGTCCTTTGTAATCTTCGCGGCATCGCCATGAACTGCCATAAGGCGTGAAGACTGATTCTGAACAGCACGGTCGAGAAGATTACGCACATATCTGCCGTTGCCGAAGTTCTCTATATTCCTCATCTTATCGAAGATGAGTTCAGCTTCCTTAACCGCGCCTTCATTCGCAGTAAGGCCTCGCTCCTTCACCATCAGCCTGAATATATCCGTAAGTTCAGAAGTAGAATAATCGGGGAAATCAACCCAGTGCGGCACCCTGCTCTTCAGACCTTCATTGCGCTCGAGGAATTCCTTCATCCTCTCGTTGTAACCTGCGAGGATCACGATGACGTTATCCCGCTGATTCTCTATCTGCTGAAGAAGAGCAGTTATTGCCGAAGGGCTTGACATCGCATATGCCTCATCAATGAACAGAACCCCGCCCCTCGCTGCCGTGAATGCTTCTTCTACCGCCATTGCAGCTAACAGGCCGTTAAAGTCATTTCCGCCGCGCTCTACAAACACGCCGCTTTTAAGTATATTCTTCTCCCTTGCGACCCCGGCGAAAAGCTTGGCTACAGTAGTCTTGGCAGTACCGGGATTGCCCGCGAAGATCATATGCGATGAGATGGGCTGATAGTCTCTGCCTTTATATTTCATACGCTCCTTCTCAACGAGATCCGAAGCAATGATGGCATCGATCTGCTTCTTGACTATATCCAGACCTATCAGATTCTGCAGTCTATCGTAGCTCGATTCTTTCTGATTCCTGTCCAGACTGAAGTCCCCGTCCAAATCAAGATCATATATGCCTTTCAACGACTTGTTAACACACCAAGAATCGAATCCTTCGTATGCTTCAAGCACTTCAGTCTGAGTGAATTCATCACCGCTGATTCTCTCCATATACTCTTCAGCGTAATCTTCATTCTCAGGCTTGGAAGAAGTGTTTATCAAGGCCTTAAGGTATGATAAGGCTACATCCCTGCTTCCTTCTCCTTCTTTAAGCGTGAGCAGAGGCATGTGCTTGCGAAGCACCGGAAGAAGGTAGTATGAGAATCCGGGATTATCCTTGTTATAAGTAAATATGAACAGACAGTGTTTGCCGTGAAGTCTGTACAACCGCTCTATAAATCTGCAGGTCATTACATAGCTGGAGGCGCTTGAACCGAACCTGGGTGTCAAATCTATAACCACGGCACCACCGTAGTTATTCTCGATGACACTGGAGAAATTCTCAGCACTCAATTCCTGGATATTTTTCTTGATCTCGCACAGATAAACTATACGTCTGCTTTGGAGGCGGTTAGCATTTATAAGATTAGCAGCAAGTGTTTCCGCCATCTGAAACTCCGCTTCACGGCTGTTGCCGGAGATAACGTAGTGGATCAGATTTGAATCAGCAGGTTCCGCCAGACTGTGCCTGGAGATATTCGCGATTTCCTTACGCATACTCTCATCGTAGATGTCCAGTGCCGGCATATTATACGGAGCTATTCGCTCATCCATCTCAAACGGCATTGTCTTTCTGTCTTCTTCATTGAGATAGTATGTCCAGAGCTTCGCAGTATCGGCCACTCTGGTCATGGTACCGTGAAGGTAACTGTGCCTTCGGCTCTCGTACGCATTCTCCTGGAACTGAGTCATTGTGATCTCATAAGCATCGTGAGTTTGAATCTTAATATCAAAGCTCTTCTTCAATAGCCCGTATAAGTTATCAAATACAGCCTGATAATCAGTCTTCTTATCATCGAATGCAAATGCCGCCAGCGTCACATTATCAACCTCACGATAGATAAAAAACGTCATGTGATTCCCGGCGTTCTCCTGTATGTAACTATTTAACGCCGTTATCTCATTATCGTAATAATAATCCCTCAGATCGATCTTTGATTTTTCCTTAATGAGCTTTCTGTTCGTCTTTACCAATAATTCAAAATAACGCATATAAAAATCCTCCTGTATCGTTTTTATGCGATGCAGGAGGATCGATTTAAAGACCTATCTTCTATATATTTTATTCTGTTCCGAATAATCCCTTTACCGGCTCTTTTGTATTCCTCGGAAGCACAAATTCTTCTGTTATCGAACCTGACTCGGGATCTATTAACATCAGCGATATCAGGCTGTTGAATTTAAGTTCCTTAAGCTGTGACTTCATGGTATCGAATACTTCCTTCTTGGTGAATACTATGAAGTTCCAATAGTCGCGGAGGATGTCGCTCTCCCAGCAATCCATCAGGAAGAGTGATGTATATCTGGTCACACGGCTCGAACCGTTGTTCCAGCTCGACTCCCTCTCCATGAACGAAGTTCTGTCTAACATGAAATTAAAAAAACGGGGTTCCATTCCCTGTATCATGCACAGATAATCACTTCTAACATCAAGATCAAACCTGCTGGGGACAATGCCGCCCATACCGGCAGAACCCGGCTGAAGCTGCCAGTACCTCAGGTTCTGCGCTTCAAGCCTGCCAAGTATCGCACTCATGATCGCCTCACGAAGCTCCCTCTCCTTACGGTCCCGCTCTTCGTATCTCTCGTTGCTGATCTCTTCACGGCTCTTCATGCCGTTTGCTTTCATCAGGATATCCAGCGTTACCTGCTGCCTGTCAGCTGAATAATCGCATATCTTTCTGATCAGAATGGGTGATACGGGATTCTTGATCTCGTAATCGGGATTAACGATCCTCGATATGGTAGACAGACTGGTCTCGCATTTCTCGGCAAACTTCGACATTGTACATTCGCTGCCGATAGCAAGTTTAACCAGCTTCGACAATTCAGGTTTATTCGGCAATCCGACCTGTACATATTCGCTGTCGTATTCTTCACTTCTGGTTGCTCTTGCCATACCGGCTACCTCTGTCATCTGATCTGAATTATTATCTGTCTGTTCATGTCGATTATAACACACAGGCCTGTATCAGGCTGCCGGGCGGCTTATGTTATTCCTAAGCCGCTTTATGGCCTGCTTCTCAAGCTGATAGGCCCGCTGGGGGCTTACTCCGAGCCTTTCACCGACCTCGGCTAATGTATGAATGCCGCTGCCAAAGAGTCCGTAACGCATTACGATCACCATTCGCTCGTTATCGGGCAGCCTGATAACGGACTGATCCAGTTCCTCAATCTCAGATCTTTCTAATGCGAGATCAAGGGGACCCGGTACCTCCGAAGGAACTTCCAATGTTTGAAGAAGGCTTACTTCATTACCATCATCAGTATAGACCGTCGCGTCCAGGGAAATGGTATCGCGGAAGCTCAAGCCCTCTCCCCGCTCCTTCAGCACCCGCCTTACGGCATCCGATATGCGGATAGCGTGACCTTCATTATTTATGGAATCAGTGACTGCTCCCATGATGTCATAGTATGCGAATGTTACGAATTTGATCCCGCGTGAAGGGTCATACTTCTTCGCGGCCCTCATAAGTCCGCAGAAACCTGCCGTAAACAGATCCTCTACATCAGGACCATTCTGGATATTGAATGCTATGTAATCCCTTACCAGATAAGCGTGAGCCAGAATGAATTCTTCAAGACATCTATCGTCTCCGGCGTTAATTCCGTCGCAGAGCTTCTGAATATCAGTTTCGTTCAATGAGGCTCGGCAATCGTCGATCCATGAATACTTGCTGCTGAACAATACTCTTTTGTCGATTTTCTTCATACTCTCAGGGTCCTTTCTGCATTTGTTTCATTTTGGAAGTTTGCAAATGTTTGCAAGTCGTTTCAATGACGTGAATTATAGCAACATCGTCACCGCCTTGTAAATACTTTTTTCCCGAAGGCGGCAAAATTACACAGAAAGTCCCAATTATGGTGCTTTTCGCGGGGTTTTCTCCGCGGTGCACTTCATTCACAAATTTGGAAAGGCAACAAAAAACCTCACTTGCGAAGTGAGGCCTCTTTGTTCAAACTTAAATACTTATAAACTCAATTAATGGTTCAGCTTACCTTCTCGCGCTCAACCTGAATGAATCCCGGAATCTCCTGAGGATCCATACCGAGAGCTACGGCAAACTCGGCGTTCATGCGTCTCTCGGCATCAGTAAGGATCTTCTCATCCTGCTGATTGAGACTCTTGCCCTCATCCTCGAGCATCTTCCTTCTAGCACAGATAGTGCTTATAAGGTCTACTATGTCCTTACGGTCACCGCTGGAGAGAAGTCCGTTAAACTTCTCCTTACGCTCATTCCTGTCCTCGATCCACTCTACGGGATTGTCCTCAATGCCGTGAATAAGATCCAGGGCTTCCTTCCTGGTAATTACAGGCCTGATCTTGGAAGTGAGCTTCTCATTGTTGAAAGGAACATATACGACCTGAGCCTGGTTAACAAAAAGCGGCTTCAGAATATAGTACTTCTGGGGACGCTCATGATAGAAACGAACATCCTTGATATCATCGATCTCACAGACACCGCTGCCACCATAGACTACAGTTTCTCCCTTCGAGAATGTCATAATTCGCCTCTTTCTTATTAATTAAAACTGACTGAAAACTGCTGAATGCGGAAAAACCGCCACGTGTAAATTATAGCATCCCGGAAGAACAGGATTCATTGGGCAAAATTGCCAAAAAACGCCCGTAGATCAAGCGTTTTCTGCGCATTTATTGTTGCTCATATTTATAGATATCAGCAACTTCCGATATAGTCAAATATGCGTGAGGATCCACCCTGTGGACGATCTGCCTCATACGCGCGATCTGGAACCTGTTAACAACAAAATAGACAACCGTTCTCTCCTTGGCCGTAAAGCCTCCCTTGGCGGGTATGATCGTCGTACCAGAACCGAATTCCTTCATAAGAACACGTGACACCTCATCGCCCTTCTCCGTAACTATCATGACGGACTTCGAGCGGTCGAGACCTTCGGCGATGAAGTCTATGGTATTAAGCGCCACATAGTAAGTAACTATCGAATACAGGGGAACGATCCAGCTGTGGAATATCAATCCGCAGATAATATACAGACAGATATTGTAGATCATCATGAAGGTGCCGACCGTGAGATTTAAGGACTTTGCAAAGATAACCGCCATTACCTCCACTCCGTCGATGGCCCCGCCGTTTCTCACAGCTATGCCCGATCCCGCGCCGCAGATAAGACCTCCGAATACGGCGCACAGAAGTATATCCGTCCCTGCGATTGGGGACTCAGACTCAAACCCCGTCTCATACTCGATGATGAGCGCCGTCACGGAATAAACCACAACGGCGAACACGGAATAGACGGTAAAGGCAACGCCCTGCTTCTTAAGTCCGTACAGCATCAAAGGCACGTTCAGTACCACGAGGAAGAAAGACAGATTAAGAAACGGCGGCGTAAGCTGAGACAGAAGAAGGGATGTTCCTGCGATACCGCTGTCGTAAAGATGCATGGGCGACAGGAAACACGTGATGCCGAATGCGGACACGATTCCCGCCACTATCATCCACAGAAGCTTTACCGGCTCGATATTATACTTGGCAAGGATCTTCATGGAGCGTCAGTCCTTACGGAAAGCATGAATAATGAAGGTTACAAAGAACGTCCCGCCGAGAAGCAGCACTATCATGGGGCCTGACGGCGCGCTCGTGTAATACGAGATTATAAGTCCCGCGACACCGCACAGCACGGAGAAGATAACGGAACCCAAGTGATACGTTCTCGTATTACGCGCTATGTTGCGGCTCGAAGCTGCCGGCAGGATGATAAGCGAATTTATAAGAAGGATTCCGATCCACCTTATCGAGAACATGATGACAACTGCGATAAAAGCAGAGAAAACGTAGTCGTAGACCTTGCCGCGGATGCCTTTGCTCTTGGCCAGGGCGCGGTTAAGGTTATCCGAGGAAAGCCCGTTATAAGCCACAGCCCAGAACGCTATGACGAGCACGAGGCATATGAGAAGGCTCACTATCTCGGTTCCGGTTATGCTTAAGATGTCGCCTACAAGGTAAGAGGAGTACTTGTTGAAGTTTCCGTCCTTTGAAAGCAACACGAGACCTAACGACATCGCGACGGAAGCGAAGACGCTTATTATCGTGTCTGCGCCGTAAGTGGTCCTGTCCTTTACGAGGTTAAGAAGCACCGAGAACAGCACAGCGAAAAGCACCATCGACACGGACCTGCTCGTAAACCCGAACACGATACCCACTGCGATGCCGCACAGCGCCGAGTGACCGATGGCATCAGAGAAGAACGCCATCTTCTTATTGACTACCATTGTGCCGAGAAGCGCGAATATGGGCGAGGACACGAGGATCGCGAGGAGCGCATTGCGCATGAATTCGTAAGACAGGAAATCAAACATCACACTTCACCGCCTCCGAATATTCTCTTAAAGTCCGGATCGGCATATACCTCATCCGGTGTGCCCTTGCACAGTATCTTACGGTCGAGAAGCACGACTTTATCGGCATATTTACGCACGAGCTCGAGGTCGTGTGAGACAAGGAGGATCGCGAGATCGTTCCTGCTCTTCATCTCGTTAACAAGTCTGTAGAAATCCCTTACGCCGTTCTCATCAATACCCGACACGGGTTCATCGAGAATGAGAAGATTCGGCATAGGTGTTATGGCGATCGAGAGCATGACACGCTGGAGCTGTCCGCCGGAGAGCTTGCCGACCTGCTTGTCTATGCAGTCCTCGACGGAGAACAGGCGAAGCTGCTCACGGATCTTATCGTAGAGCTTCCTGTTCTTGAATAACCACACGGGATAGCGCGATATGAACGAAGCGAACAGATCGTAAACCGTCATCGGGATCTCACGCTCGATGTTAAGCGACTGAGGTACATAGCCGATCTTCATCATGTTGCTGATGTTGCCGGTCTTCGTCTCCTTGAATTCGATGGTTCCTTCATGTGGAACCTCATCCAGAAGCGCTCTTAACAAAGTGGATTTACCCGCACCGTTAGGTCCAATGAGAACCGTGAGCTCACCGCAGTGCATGTGAAGATTGACATCATCTAATATCTTCTCGTCACCGAAGCTCACATTCAGACCATTGATCTTAATGCAATGGCAGTGAACGTTGCAGGAATCTTTAAGTTTGTGAGCGTGCTCCGTCATTGATCCTCTTTAACCGATATCTCTTAATAAACTGAAGTTCTCTTCCATCTGAGCAAGATATGCATCAGCATCGACCTCACCCGTCATGCAGGTGTTAAGCGCATATATGTCCGCATTCGTCTCGGCTGCGATCGAACCCGCGATGCCCGTATCGCCGTCAGTACCTACGAATATAACATTTATGCCGTTTGTATTCATATGGCTTATGATTCCACCTATATCACCTGCGGATACGGCGGACTGCTCGTGATCTGTCTCGAGGGTTATGTAATCCATCTGAGCATATACACAAAAAGACGGCAGAGTCTCATCAATTACCAGAACCGGCATGCCGTTAAGCGCATCGATGACATCAGCATACTCATCCTGCAGCGCCTCTACCCTGGATATATAGTCACCGGCATTGGATGCGTATTCCTCCGCATGAACGGGATCAGCTGCAGCCAAAGAATCCGCGACGCTTTTTATCATAAGAATATAATCATCAAGGCTCGTCCACACATGGCCGTTCACCTCGTCTTCATCAAGTGGCGCATCGCTTACATCAGCCGCGGCTTCGACGATCGTAAGATCGGGGTAAGACTCTAGAACCCTGTCATTAAACGTCTCGAGGCCGAGGCCGTTCTCAATATAGATATCGGCATCCTCGAGCATCCTTAAGTCTTCTGTAGTGAAGGTATGGTCATGAATGCAGCCGATATTGGGTTCGGACATGCACTCGACGGTAACGCCGTCGATGTTCCCCGCGACATTCATCGTAAGTATCTGAATGGGATAAAAAGAAGTTACTATGCGGTAATTGCCCTCATCTGCATGAGGTACGTCCGTCCTGCCACAGGACGCGGCCGACAGCATAAAAGCCATCGAGAATGCAGCCGACAGCGCTATAGAGATTATTTTTCTTAACTGTTTCATACGCAAAATTCTAAATGTGCCCTCGGGCATTGTCAATTAGAACGCACATGCGTATTATTATCACGTGCAAAATAAGAAGAACATCAGAGGACTGGTATTAGAGGGCGGAGCCATGAGAGGCCTGTTTACTGCAGGCATACTCGACGTACTCATGGAGAACGGCATCACTTTCGACAAGGCTGCAGGAGTCTCCGCGGGAGCCGTCTTCGGCTGTAATTACAAGTCCCATCAGCAGGGACGCTCGATAAGATACAACGTGGATTACGCCTCTGACTGGCGTTACAAGAGCTGGCGCTCGCTCATATTCACGGGCGACCTCTACGGAGCGGAATTCTGTTACCACAAGCTGCCGGACGAGCTCGATCCTTTCGACAGGGAAACGTTTGCCAAAGACCCCTTAGACTTCTATGCAGTGGCGACCGACGTCACCACGGGTGAGGCCGTATATCACCTTCTTACCGACGGCGGCAAGGAGGACATGGAGTGGCTTAGAGCATCGGCATCAATGCCTCTCGCGTCCAGAGTCGTCAACATCAACGGCAGGCTTCTTCTCGACGGCGGCATATCGGATTCCATCCCCCTGGAGTTTCTCGAGAAGCAGGGATGCACGAAGAACCTTGTCATTCTGACGCAGCCCGAGACCTATACCAAGCACCAGTATAAGCAATTCAGAGCCATCCGCGCGGCACTTCACAAGTACCCCGCTCTGGTTCAGGCGCTCCACGACCGTCCCGCCATGTACAACGGGCAGACAGCATACGTTAAAGTCCGCGAGGACGAGGGCACGGCGCTTGTATTAAGACCGCCTCATCCCCTCAATATCTCCCCTCTCGAGAAGAACCCCGACGAGCTTCAGCGTGTCTACGACACCGGAAGAAAACTCGCCCTGGAAAGGCTTCAAAAGATTATCGAATTTCTTGGCTGATTATTAACCTATGAGTCTGTCAAGAACCTTCTGGTGTGTAAGTCTCATACATCTCAAACAACAAACCTATGATTAATCCGAAGCCAATCTGTCGGCTAATCAACATTTATCCGTACCGTTGTCGAACACTTGTGATACAATGTATCTGCTATGGGGGCGTAGCTCAGCTGGGAGAGCGTTGCATTCGCATTGCAGAGGTCAGGAGTTCGATCCTCCCCGTCTCCACCAAAGTTATTATACAAACAGCGCAAACGCAGTAAATTCAGTCGTTTCGAGGTTTGCTCCTTGGAGGCAAAAACAGTACTTACGACAAATTTACGACAAATTGAAAAAGAATGCGCCCAACATCAACGACCGGAGTAAAAGGCGACGCAGATTAGGGACACTATGAAAACAGTGTTTTGAGCGGCGTCTTCAAGCGGGAAACAAAGAAAGACCACATTTACTGAGATTACTCGGTAGATGTGGTCTTTTTTTGCTTTTGGCTATCTGTTAATCGCTATACTTCTTAAAGTTCTCAGCCTGCTCCAGAATATCGTTGTATACCTTTTCGTAGATCTCCGGAGGCGTCGGCGGATAGCCGTGCTTCGCCAGGATAATTATGATGTCAGCCTGCATGAGCGCTTTGATCTGTGCGCTATTCGCCCAGTCGGCATACTTTTCTTTATCCCGGAGCGCCGCCCGGATCTCTTTTGCCAGTTCGATATTCTTGCTCTCCGGGAACTCGAACTGGAACTTTTCTGCGACGGCTATGAGAATATCATAAAACGCCTTCTCCTCGTAGTCTATGCCCATTGCGCTAAAGGAATCCTGCTCCTCTTTCAGCTTTTGCAGAAGATCCATAAGTTGAGAGGACACGTCGTCGAGGATGCTCTTTACATATTCGGCGTCTGTCATACGGCTGTTGTAAGAGAACCTGAGTGATCACATTCACCGTGGTTGGCCACAACGAAGTCGATTTTATGAAGGTCAATCTCTTTCTTCAGGTTCTCCACAAAATCGAAACGATGGGGTGTCCATACGGTGTCGATCAGAACCGTCTTTTCTTCTTCGATCAGGTAGGCGTTCTGGCTGGAACCATTCATAATGGAATAATCATCACCGTGGAAGCTCTCCAGTTCCCAGTCGATATAGCCGACCCAGCTGACATTTCCCTTTACATGCTTTCTCATGCGATTTCCTCCTTATGCTTCTTCAATGGCGCTGACGGGACAATTATCTTTTGCTTCAGCGGCAGAATCCAGAGCTTCTTCTGGCACATCCGTTTCGATGGCAACAGCAACACCGTCATCGCTCATGGAGAATACGTTAGGGCATGTTCCTGCGCACAGGCCGCAGCCAATGCAGCCGTCGTTTACAAAATACTTCATCGTGTTGTCCTCCTGATTATTCCAGCGTCAAAAGCAACGCCATTTTGAATCGTTTTGTTGCCTTCACCGAGTGAAGTCCGGCTTTGGCGAAGTGGAAATTCTCACCCGCTTTAATAGGATGGTCCGTTCCTTCATATCCGATGACTCCCTCACCATCCAAAGCGAAGATCAGCGCTTCGCCGGGAGCGGCATGCTCCGAAAGGCCGGTGCCTTCGTCAAACGCCATAACGACTAACTTCATCTTGTCGTTATGTACTACGTCCATGTTGACGATCTTACCTTCTGCATAAGGAACAAGCTCTGCCAGCTTGAAGATTTCACCTGCTTTGATTGCTTCATTCATGGTATCATTCCTCCTGATTTCTATTTCTGTGTACACTGCGCCGGTGCATGTTCTCATCCCGACCGGTACGTCTGTCGGCGTCAACACACAATCGCCAATATCAAGTGACTTACGGTATCCTTCCGGACCGTAGACCTCCAGACTGCCGTCAGCGACGATCAGCAGCTTGTGGTATGGGAAGATCTCCGCGCTGATGTCGGTGTTTCGGGCAAGGGAGAAGTAGATGATACTGTTCTCACCGCCATGGACTTCTTTGGAGATCGTACAGCCTGTTACCGGCGCATTATCTTTTGCTATGGAGAAAACCTCTCCGACTTTTTCTTTCATGAGTTCACCGCCTTATCGGTGTGCTTTGATCAGCTCACCGATCTTTACGATAATTGCATCCGCATCCATTCCGGATCTCTTGCTCATCTCTGCGATGGTCGCTTTGCCCATCATGATCTTGCCCATCGGCGTATTCAGCATTTTGAACTTATCATTCACCTTGGACAGTTCTTCCTTCAGCCAGGAATATTGGACAAGAAGATCTGACAGCTTCGTTTCTTTTGTGATCTCCATACCGCACCTCACACCTTCACATCCGGGTTCTTCTCGCCAAACTTCTCCTTGAGCGTTTCGCAGATCTCGCTGCGTTCCCTGCCTTGCTTTTCCATATTCTTGATGGTCTTGTAGGCAGCAAACAATGTAGACGGACCGATCTCAGAGCTGAAATACCCAATGCCCTGGTTCCAGGCCAGCAGCTCGAACACATCGTCCAAAGCGGCACTGTCCAGACCGTGGATATATGCTTTCACAAGTTCTCTTGTTGCCTGACGCATCCGCCCGGCGCCGACAGCATTGGTCAGGGAAAGCAGCAGCCGGATTTCATAGGGCAGATGACGGTTTTCATCGTTCCATGTCAGATCCCAGAAGTTCACCGCGATATTGCCAAGCTTTTCATCGATCAGCGGCATGTTGGTCAGTGCAGCCGGACGCATTGGAATATCCTTTTCCTCCTGCTTCACTTCTGTGCGATAGAAGTAAACGTGGAACTCCGCAGCTCCCTTCTGCTCGGTGAAATGCTCATAACCCAGGCCTTCCATCACTTCATACAGGGGGATAGGATCGAAGTTCTGAATGATCTCCAGCCCGTTACCGGCAGGAAGCTGCATAGCCTGCTTCTTGATTCCCTGAAAGAAATTTCCCTGAATGCCTCTTACGTCGATCTGCTTGAAAGAACCGATCTTATCTTTCCACTCCATGATGAATCCTCCTTAGTCTAAGATATTGCCGTCGCGGGAGATCGTAACGACCTGCCACGGGATGAATTTACCGCTGTTTCTGAGTGCGTTTTCCGCAGCTCTCTGGAGACCGCCGCAGCAGGGAACCTCCATTCGGACGATGGTCACACTCTTGATATCGTTATTCCGGATGATCTCCGTCAGCTTGTCCGTGTAGTCCACTGCATCCAGCTTGGGGCATCCGATGATCGTGACCTTGCCGCGCATGAAATCCTCATGCATGTTCGCATAGGCGTAAGCTGTGCAGTCGGCTGCGATCAACAGCTTTGCTCCGTCAAAGAAAGGAGCCTGTGTCGGAACCAGTTTGATCTGGCAGGGCCACTGAGCCAGTCGGGAAACCGACTTGCTCACATTCGCAGGAGCGCTTTCCGCTTCGTTCTGAGTAAACTGCATCATTCTTGATCCAGGGCATCCGCCCTCGTGGTGATCGTGATTCATTTCGTTCATCGTCTTTCTCTCCTTCGCTGCTTTTACTGCTGATTCATCGTATTCCGGAGCCTCACGCTCTTCAAAAGTGATCGCACCGGTCGGACATCCCGGAAGGCAGTCACCGAAGCCATCACAGAAGTTCTCCCGCATGAGCTTCGCCTTACCGTCTACGATGTCGATAGCTCCTTCGTGGCAAGCTTCCGCGCAGAGACCGCAGCCATCGCACTTTTCCTCATCTATGTGGATGATTTTACGAATCATTGTAGTTTCCTCCTCCCTTGTTCTGATGCAATTATACTAATGAAAAACCGAAATTTCTGTATCTACAGATACACCACAAAAGATTTTTTGTGTATAATAGAAGTAAGACAACCGAGAGGAGAAAAGCAATGGATTACTCTGTACTTGAAAAAAGCACGCTGTTCTCAGATGTCCCGGCAAAAGAACTGCGCGATGATTTGGAAGCTGTCCCACATCACATTCAGTGCTATGATAAGGGCGAGATCGTGTTTCACTTAATGGGTGATGCGAACAGGATCGGTGTGATTCTGGAGGGGCGCGTGCAGGCACAAAAACCATTCCCCAACGGAAGCCAAGTCAACGTCTCTGTCCGGAATCCCGGTGAGATGATCGGACCTGCTGCTGTGTTTTCCAAGAGCCAAAAATATCCTTGTGATGTTGTATCACTTGAGCCCACTACGATTATGATGTTTCGCAGAGAAGATATCCTTCTGCTCTTGCAAAAGGATTTGCGTATCATGAAAAACTTTATGACAGAGCTCGCCACCGCAACCTACATGCTTCAGCAACGATTGGAACTGCTCTCTTATAGCGGGATTGCGCAGAAAGCTGCTTTTTATCTCTTGATTCAAGCGAGACAGTCCAGCAAAAATGTAATCAGAATACCTGATTCTGTATCCAACTGGGCAATGGTTATGAATGTGTCACGTTCTTCTCTGCACAGAGAACTGAAAAAGTTGGAAACGGATGGAATCATAACATATGATCCGCCAACTATCGAAATCCACGATACTGAAGCATTGCAGAATGTTCTCAGCAAATAGGGAAACTCCCGGCTATCGGCTTCATCACCGACAACCGGGAGTTTCTTATTCCAGAATTCCATCATTTCTGAACTTGGCCAGCATCTCCAGCATGTGCTTGCCGATCTTCTCTGGATCATTATCCAGACCAGCGCAGACGACGCGGAGGCCGTCCGGCGTAAGTATCCGGCCATGCAGCTTGTCGGTCTGGTATTGCTGATACTTCTCATATTCTTTATTGGATATCTGCTTCATGGCTACCTCCGATCATCGAGCTAAACTGGAATTTACTCAATTCGCATTTTACCGTGTACGGATTTCTTTTGTCATCCGCTTTTGCAAGTAACGTATCTGAATATCCACCAGATACAGACGACCTGTCAGGGGCACCCCTGAGACCCGATCTCATAGAGCTTGTTCCTAAAACTAGATAATCTATTTGTGCATAATACTAAACCATCAAAATGGGTCCCTTTGTCGATATATATGAAGGGTTATTTTCAGATTTATTTAAATTGCCACCCCAAAAACAGGTGCTCCCATTCCTAGTTAGTGAAGGGAGTTCTTCAGAAGCCCTTCGTGAACATTGACAACTGCATAAACCATCAGGCAATCGGATGGCTGGTACGAACCTGATGGCATTCGCCGGAATCAAATCGGGGTATTAGGGGTCGTCCCCTAACAAGCAATCTGCATGTGATCGTTCACATGCGTTGCTTGCTAAACCAGATGACATTCCGAATGCACGTTCACTGAAAAAACCGACAGGAGGCATCAAATGGAAAAACCAAGGAACAGAAAAAGACCGCTTCGACTCTATATCTACGTTACCCAAGAGGAACTTGATGATATCAGAGACAAGGCAAAGGCAGCAGGATTATCTGTAGGAGAGTACGGCAGAAGAGTAATGAGAGTTCACAAGGTCGGTATGGCTCCCACAGGGGAAGAGCATGCGATGGTATGGGAGCTCAGAAGGATCGGCACCAACTTAAACCAGATAGCCAAGAAAATGAATGTGCTCGGCATTACTCCCGGAGCAAGCCTGCTAAAGTGCATCGATGATCTCGAGGAACTCAAAACAACCATTGATACAACACTAATAAACAGAATGAGAGGATAAGACTATGAAAGACAAAATCGCATTATCACAGAAGTCATTACTGACACTGGAAGAGGCATCAGCATACTTCAACATCGGGGTATGTAAGATGAGAGAGCTTACCAATGATGAGAACTGCCCATACGTGTTATGGAACGGCAGTAAGAGGCTCATAAAGCGTAAGCCCTTCGAAGAATTCCTCTACAACTCGTACTCGGTATAAGGGAACCGTACTAATTAAGGGACTGCTAAAGAGGTGCGCCCGAGCTATAATGAGTTTGGGCGCATCCTTTATGCATCAGGAGGAATATATGCATAAGTCGAGATACGCAAAAGGAAAACAAAAACTAAGGAAAGGAGAATATCAAAGACCAAACGGCTCTTTTGAGTACAAATGGTCCGACCAGTTCGGGAGACGTTATTCACTATACGGCGAAACACTAACCGAACTGCGAGCTAAAGAAGAAAAGCTTAAGAAAGACATCGAAGAAGGAATCTGTACTACAGACCAAAACATAACTCTCAATTCATACTTTGAGATATGGAAACAGCTTAAGACAGGTATAAAAGAATCCACCCTTCAGTCTTACCTTAAACCTTACAGACTCTATGTCGAATCCCAGATTGGTAATACCAAACTGAAAGATATCACCTACAGCAGCATGGTAATCTTCTATAAGAAGCTTGCCGAAGAAAGAGGATTGAGCATCACAAGCATAGACAACCTGAATAAGGTGTTAAGCATGGTGATGGACGTTGCAGTAAGAGACAGAATAATACGGAGCAATCCGTGCAGGGGAGTCTTAAAGGAATTAAGAAGGCAATATGCCGACAGTGTTAAACCTGTAAGAGCATTAACTCTTACTGAACAGAAGCTTTTCGAAGATTATCTTGCAGGTCCCGGACCATATCACTACCTGCACCCTATTTTTACAGTAATGCTGTGGACGGGGATGCGAGTAGGAGAAGCACTGGCACTCAGATGGGAAGATGTAGATCTCGTGAACAATAAGATCTATGTCCGCCACACACTCGAGAACTACGATCAGGGAAAAGGATTAGGCTGTAAAACGGTCATCGCCTTGCCAAAGACGAAGACGAGTATACGAACCATCCCCATGTTCAACAAAGTAAAAGAGGCGTTCCTTGAAGAGAAAAAGAAGCATGAAGACTTCGGGATTGAATGTAAATCCGTTATCAGCGGTTATTCAGACTTCGTTTTCTTAAGAGCAGACGGATATGTTCTCGACTATAGACGCTTGAATAACAAACTCTATAGGATCAACCTGAAGATCAACGAGAAGATAAAAGGCAAAGAAGACATTTACGGGATAAAGGAATTCCCACATGTACACAATCACATGTTGAGGCATACCTTTACAACGAGAATGAACGAAGCCGGAATGGATCTGAAGGCGCTTGCCGCGATTCTGGGGCATAAAGATGTCAGGATAACCCTTAACACCTACACCGATGCTACAGAAGACTTCAAGACCAGCCAAATGAGCGCAATGGAACAGTACTTCAACAACAAGTAAAAACGTCGCCATCAGGAGTAGACAGCTTACGACAAACTTACGACAAATTTACGACAAATCCTTCAAGAATTATATAGATTCTTGAAGATTTACATTATAGGCAAATCTGTGTAAACCCTTGTAAATAAAGGCTTACAGAGATTTACAGTATAATAACAGGCGTAGACTTAAGCGTCTCCCCGTCTCCACCAAATCTATTGTTGTTAAGCCCTGTAAACACTTCGTTTCAGGGTTTTATCATTTCTTTGTACCCTTAAGTTTACCCTTAATAAAGAATGAAATATGGTACAATGCCTGAAATCGATAGTAAAGATAAATGATGTGTTTAAGCCGTTATAGACTGTTTAGAGAATCGTACGTTTGGTTTGTTACAATACCTTTTAGATGTCTCAGTAGTTAAGAGGTTCAAATAATGGGATTAATTAAGAAACTTAACGGTGGGTTTAGTATAAGTGTTTCCGCTGATGAAACACTTCTTGCTACTAGTAACAGTAGAAATACCGTTTATGTTTACGATTTGAATTCAAGAAAACGCATATTACAGGTTAAAACAGTCAGTAATGTGCATTATAAAGCATTTTCGCCTGATAATAGATTATTAGCAGCAAAGAATACCAGTGGTCATATGGCTTTGATTTCTATAGATTCAGATGAAGAATTATTTAGAAACAAAATGATGGAGCGCGAAGGATATCCTATGACATTTTCAGAGGATGGCAGATTTATCTTGGATCTGGATTGGAGTGGGAGGACTATGTGCCTTGATTGTGAGCATAATGAACTGACCATTCTTGAAGACCACCCTCAGAGGGAACTTCCTCGTATTTCATATATGAAGTTTGATCGGTTTAGTAATCAGGTTTATAAGTTTGTAGCTGATGAATATGGTAATAGTAAAGGCGTTATTATGACATCTCCTGCTAATGTTGATCGAATCAACTATAAAACGGTTCGTAAATTCAATGATGTTCTTCCAGATCATATCAGAGGAGGTTTATCGTTCTGTCGTGAGCATAATTACTACATAGAACTGGATAAGAATGAAATCGTAGTAGTCGACAAGAATTATAAGGAGATTGGTCGTATTCAATTTCCTTCAGAAGTATCGACATTAACGAATTATAGAGCAAGTAGAGTTTATATTTCACCCTGCGAGAGATATGCTTTTTTCTTAATGACATACAATAGGAATATCCATAATATAAAGGAAGCCGTGAATCAACCTGATCTATCTTATCTATATGATCTGACAACAATGGAACTTATCCAAGTGTTTGACTATAAATATATTTCTGATTTCACAATGATAGAAGAAGATAGTAAATACGTAATAGCAACCTGGCAAGGTTCTTATCTTTATGAGATTTGATTTGCTCTATTACAGGAGTTCAATTCTCCCCAGAATCGGACATACATCCAAATTGGGTCACCTCTACAAAAACAAATTAATACCGCTTGATCTGCATGGATCGGGCGGTATTTTTGTAGTGACATCAAATATAGCATCGATTCTCTATAATTGTGTGCGTAGCATAATTGTGCTACAATTATGCTACGGAGGTGGATTATATGCCTACTATTATGCCAATAAGAGACTTAAGAAACACGAGCGAGATATCTGAGCTGGCCCATAAGATGCAGGAACCGATCTTTATAACTAAGAACGGTTATAGTGATCTTGTAGTCATGAGCGCAGAGTTGTATGAGAAATTTGCCCAAACCAACCGAATAGATCAGGCGATATTCGAAGCTGAAAAAGAAGTTGAAGATGGAGCCGAACCCATTCCGGCCAAAGCATTAAGGAAGAGATTAGACGAGAAATATCATGGATAAGTATGAAGTAATGCTTTTCCCAAGAGCATATCGTGATCTGGAAGAAATATACTCGTACATAGCTCTGGAAAAACTTGAACCTGGTATAGCTAAAGGGTTTACAGATAGGATCTGGGATGCTATAGAATCTCTTGATTCATTCCCAGATTCTCATCAGGATCGGTTAGTCGGAAGATATGCAGGAAAGGGATATAAACAACTCATTGTTGATAACTATATTGCTGTATACAGGATCGATGAAGAACTGAAACGTGTATATGTAGTTACGATCCAGTATGGCGGACGTAACTTGTAGTTTATCTATTATAACGTTCGACCCACTGCTGGAATTAGCGGAGGACCCAGAGCCTTTTTCTTATGCTTACAGATAGAAATAAGGTACATAACGCATCCTATGAACCTAGCTGACATCATCTATGTATTTCTGTATATTTGCCGCTGATCTTAGTCTCATGTTTTGAGAAATATGACCACGGACGCCATTATGAAAGGAAGCCCTTTCTTCTGAGTTATCTGCACTTCTCTTTTAAGTTCCTGAAGACCTGCGGTATGATTTGTTCTTACTGTGTTTTCCATTGTTGTTTCCTCCGTCTTTCGCTTCTGTTGGCGACATATTAGCAAAGAGAGGTCTTCTCGTGAACGGATATACCGCCAAGCGGTACATTACGGCATACCAAGCGGTCATCAGGAGGCACGTCGTTATTATCCGGCATGTAGTGTATAATATGCAAAACTCTCTGTGGAGCAGAAGTAGAAGGATTAATTATGGAGTTCGAACAGTTGGTCAGGCGCATAAATGAGTTAAGCAGGAAATCCAAAGCGGAAGGCCTTACCGATTCAGAAAAGGAAGAGCAGACTAAGCTTCGCAACGAATACAGAGCCTTGGTCGTCGTTAACCTGTCCTCACAGCTTAACGGGATCAGGATAAAGCACCCCGACGGTTCGATCACAAATCTTAAGAAATCATCAGAAAGATAACTCTCTGCAGACATTGATATTCGGGTATATAATGGACCACTATCCTGAGAGGAGAACTATTGATAATGATAGATAAGATCTTATACATCGATCCCGGAACGGGAAGCATGCTTTTCTCAATAATCATCGGCATTGCCGGTGTTCTGGTGTTCGCTGTAAGAGCGCTCTGGATCAAATTCAAGTTCGTCATCACGGGAGGAAGGAGCAAGGCCTCCGATTCGAGCACGATGCCCATCTGCATCTTCTCCGAGGGTAAGCGATACTGGAACGTATTCAGCCCCATCTGCGATGAATTCGAGAAGAGACAGAAGGATATCTGGTATCTGACCGCAAGCTCCGATGACCCCGCACTCTCGAAGGAATATAAATATGTGCATCCCAAGTTCATCGGCGAAGGCAACAAGGCCCTTTCCAAGATGAATCTCATTAAGGCCGACATCGTGCTTGCCACTACACCCGGCCTTGACGTTTATCAGTGGAAGCGCTCCAAGGGCGTTAAGTATTACGTTCACATTCCCCACATGCCGGGCGACATAGACAGTTACAGGATGTTAGGTCTCGATTTCTACGACGCCATTCTTCTGTCGGGGCAGCATCAGGCAGACAGGATAAGGAAGCTCGAGTCCATAAGAGGCATCCCCGAGAAGGAACTTAAGCTTGTCGGCATTCCCTATATGGACAAGATGAAGGAGAGGCTCGACAGCTATACCGCACCCGAAGGATCGAAGAAGAAGGAACCCGTAGTGCTTCTGGCACCGTCCTGGGGCGAATCCGGAATCCTCTCCATCTACGGTGCGCCTTTTATCGACCTTCTGATTAAGACGGGATACAAGATAATAATAAGACCTCACCCCCAGTCATTCACATCAGAGAAGGATCTGATGGACAGTCTCATGAAGAAGTACCCCGAGACAGACAGACTCAAGTGGAACAGGGATTCCGACAACTTCGACGTGCTCAACGAATCCGATATCCTCATCTCCGACTTCTCCGGTGTTCTGTTTGACTTCTCGCTCGTTTATAACAAGCCCGTCATTTATACGGAGACTTCCGACTTCGATAACTCCCCTTACGATAACGCATGGCTCGACGAGGAGATGTGGTCATTTAAGATCCTACCCTCGATCGGCAGAAAGCTTACAATGGACAACTTCGAGAATATCGGCGCCCTGATCGACGAGTGCATCAACGGTTCAGGAGGCGAGAGTCTCGCCAAAGGCCGTGACGAAGCCCGTTCCCAGACATGGTGCAACATAGGTCACGGAGCGGAGAAGACCGCCGATTACCTCATAAGCAAGCTCGAAGAGCTGACTAAGAAGGAAAAGGAATCTTAATAATCCCTTAAACTTTACTTGGCTGTTACTTTAACCTGAACTTCTATAATGTCACCATAAAACAATTTATGGAGGCACTTTCCCTATGTCAGTTTCAACTCAATCGCCTGCAGTTAAGAAATTCAGAATCGGCGATTTCCTCATGTCGATCATTCCTCTTCTCATCATGCTCTGTCTTAATACGGCAGCCACGATGCCCGCCATATTCATCGGCGTGTTCGAGAACAAGAAAAACGGTTCACTGGATCTTTCAGACACAGCATCTATTCTTTCATCGGATGCAGCTCAGACAGCTTTGGCGATCGGCTTCATAGTATACGCAATTACAACGATCATCATCTTCTATTTCTGGTACAAGAAGGCATTCCTTAAGAATCTCCCTGTTATCCCCAACAAAGAGATATTCACAGTCAAGAACATCGTTCTTACCATCTTAGGTGCATTGGGAACATCATCAATTATCTCTTTCTTCCTTATTGCATTGAATGCCCTGGCCCCCTCGCTCATGGAATCATACGTAGAGACGATGAACAATGCAGGATTGGGCTCCAACATCATCATAACTGTCATCTATGCATGCATCCTCGGACCCATAGCGGAAGAGCTGATGTTCAGAGGCGTAACCCAGGCATATCTAGTAAGATCCAATGCGCATGCCGCAGTTGTTATCTGCTTCCAGGCTCTTCTGTTCGGAATCGCCCACATGAACCTCGTTCAGAGCTCATATGCAGTTCTCCTCGGTCTGTTCCTCGGATTCATAAGATACAAGTCCGGCAATCTCCGCATCACGATCTTCGCACACATCGTATTCAACATCTTCGGATCTTACGGTCTTACACTTATTGACATGCTACCCGACGGCGTTGAGTACGTCCTTTACGGATTACTGGCAGTCGCAGGAATCGCATCTGTCGTTATCACTTCTAAGATGCCTGCAAGAAACATCAGCAAGGTAAATTCCGCTTCCGTAGAAGCAATCTGATCAAGCCACTAACCTCCGATAATATAAAGAGAAGGGCCGGCATTTTTGAAGTGCCGGTCCTTTTCGATGTGTGTGCTGTGAGAGACGTCACTCCGCCAGGAGCATGTTGTAAGCTTCGATGTTCTTTATCTTCCTCGCCTCGAACATGGCGAAAAGAAACGAGATCACTACAACTCCCAGTGCTATCGCAGCAAGACCCGGAACCGGGATGACGAAGTTCGACTTAACGATACCGAAGCTCATCATGATGACGTTCATGTACGGGTTCGCGAGGAAGTAGGAAGCTACCGAGAACAACGCAACCGATACAATTATCGAAGGCATGAACGAGAGTGCGGTCTGTAAGATCAGGCTGTTGCTTGTGTAGCCAATCGCCTTGTAGATGCCGTAGTCCTTACGCTTCGCGAAGATGAAAGCCTTGATGAGAAGGTACAGCACGAGAAGGATCAGAGCCGCGGATATGATGCAGATGAACACGAGCATCATCGCTGCGAGGCCTTTGAAGGTCGTCATGGAGCCCTCTAAGATCTCATTGAAGTTCATCGTGGAGACGATGTGATCGCCGAACTTCTCAGAGCAGTCATCGATAACGGCAGCCGTAGTCTCAGCATCATCACAGTCGAACCAGTAGTAGCCCGGGACAAATTCGAAGTCCATGAGATGCCCTGCACCGTCAAAGCTCATTACCGCCTGCCTTCCTGCCTCGTTGGTCGTCTGGATCAATCCGGTGATGAGATATGTATATGTGTCATCTCCATATGTCATCGGGATCTCATTACCGATCTCGTATCCGTAGTCGGATGCGAACCTTCCGCTTATGGCGATCTCGTTATCGTAGAAAGGAAGTCTTCCCTCGTAACAGATGTCCTGATTCTTAAGCTTGCCCGTATCATCACAGATATAGACCTTAAGTGAGTCCTCGCCGTTATATGTAAACCATGTATCGATAATCTGATGGATATTCGATACGTCGTCTCTTGACTCCAGATAAGCCTCGAGGTCATCCGATGTATCCGGATTGACGGCAACAACGCCGCTGCAGATCTCGAAGGTGAGGATCTCGAGCTTAGGCTTCTTGTTGAAGTTATAGTACATAAGAAGCGCTATCGTGCACAGGAACATGATGATGCCTATTACGAAGAACGTGATGACATTCTGCTTCATGTTGAAGCACATCGTCTTCATCGCCAGGCTGAAGTCCAGATTAAGAGCCGACTTGTTAAGAGCGAATCTGTTCTTTCTGAAGTTATGGCTCTCTGTTCCCTCGCGCAGCGCCACGATGGGTTCGATCCTCTTTACCTTGATAACGGCAATCGAAGTGACAATGCAGGTAAAAAGCACGATCGCTGCAAGAGATATAACCGAAGTAAAGGCATTGAACGATACCTCGTAAGGGATACCCATCTGTGCTATCGCGAACGAAGCAATGTAAGGCATGATCGCATATGAGAGTACGATACCTATCAATGCACCGAGAAGTGCGCAGGAACCGAACAGAACAAGAAGCGATGATCTTATATTGCTGCTGGTATATCCGATTGCCTTAAGTGCGCCTAATGTCTTCATGTTCTCCTTGATGTAATTCGTGATGCAGTTTGTAAGCATCAGGAACACAACGAGGAAGATAACAAGTGTGACCACCAGGAACGACACCGCGATGATCTTCGACATGAACGTCCTCTGCTCGTTGGTAAACTCGATGGACATGGGTGAGACTAACGCACGCGGATTACGGGCGATCACCTTATCGTTGATGCCAATCTCGAATCTGGAATTCTTAACTCCGTCCTTAAGCTCATATACCACGCACAGGCAGGCATATTCTTCGCCGTCTATATCAGTAAGTTCAGCATAAGTACCGTCATCGACGACCACCTCGAAGCCACCGACGTTGTTGCAGCCGTAGTAAGGAGTTGTCGTGAATCCTCTCACAGTCAGGTCATAGGTCCGGTCCAGAAGGTCGAACGAATATGTGTCGCCGATGTCATAGCCGCCGCTTGTATAGAACTGATAAGGAAGATATATATAGTCTGAAGTAATACCTGTATCCTCGGTAACAACCTCGGTCCTTCCCATCTCCTTTTGAAATGCACTCCCGTCATCCACCACAAGAGAGACCGTGGCCTTGCCGTTTCCAAAAGGAACCGGAATGGCATTATAGCAAAGACAGTCCTGTACATCGTATCTTACGCAGTCGTCTGCTAGAAGTTCGTCAATAAACTCTTCATCAATATCCGTGAGGTTGTTGTATATCCTGACTCTTCCGGAACCTGAATCGAGTCTTTGAGCCTCTCTTGTTGCCAGAGGGTAAGCATCGAATATCAGAAGAAGCGACGCCGACAGCAGCATTACTGCGATAAGCATCAGACACAGAAGACCTATAGTCGTTCCCTTATTCTTTCTGAAATGTGACTTGGCAAGAATAATAGTCTTGTTCATATTACCACCCCATTCCTCCGAGGAAATCGCGCAGCTTCTGATGGCGGTCCTTATCTCCTGATACGTATGCGCCGAGGTCAAGCTCGCCTGCAATCTCGCCGTCTCTTACATAGAGGATCCTGTTGCCTCTTCTCGCGCTCGTGATATCGTGTGTAACCATTACGATAGACTGTCCGTCTCTGTTGAACTTAGTAAGCGCATCCAATACATCTTTTCCCGTCTTCGAGTTGAGGGCACCTGTGGGCTCATCTGCGAACACCAGCTCAGGCTTGTTGATGAGCGCCCTTGCTATTCCGACTCTCTGCGCCTCACCGCCTGAGATCTGAGTAGGGAACTTGCCCCACTTGTCTTCACTTATGTCTACAGACTTCAATATCTGCTCCGCCTTCTTCGTAACCTCAGCCTTGTTCTTGCTTATAAGAAGCCCCGCCGAAAGCACGTTGTCCATCACACTCATGGAATCTACGAGGTATGTCTGCTGGAACACGAAGCCGCAGTGTGTTCTTCTGAAGACCGCGAGCTTGTCGGAACTCATTTTCGTGATATCCTTGCCGCTGAACACGACCTGCCCGAGAGTCGGCTTGTCCATGCCGCTAAGCGCGTACAGCAGCGTCGACTTGCCCGCGC
Organism: uncultured Eubacteriales bacterium; assembly: GCA_900314745.1. GTDB lineage: Bacteria > Bacillota > Clostridia > Saccharofermentanales > Saccharofermentanaceae > Saccharofermentans. The sequence continues at coordinate 181,209 of OMWK01000001.1, forward strand.
CGGAAGGTCCCATGATTACCGTGAAGTCGCCTTCCCTAATCTGAAGATCCAGATTCTTAAGTACGTGCTGCTGCACACCCCCGTTCGAGAATGTCTTGCACAGCTTTCTTGTCTCAATGATGTTTTTCATAGCCGATGGCCTCCTTTATGCCTCTCATCATAAAGGTTCAACCCTTAAGTGCCTTTAAGGAACTCTTAAAAATTTCTTAAATCGTTGATTTGGGATCAGCTTTACCGGATGTTTCACCGTGTGTTTTTGACAAAAATACGGTAAAACATACGGTTTTCACGCTATGAACAACAAAAACGCCGATTATGAGCGTCTCTCAGCCTTCCACAATCCTGATATAGACCGAAACCTTAAGTCCCGGGGCGGCATTCGCGATGACGAGTCTTCCATCCATTTCATTCATGAAGTAGTCCGTAAGGTAGAGACCGAGTCCCGCGCCGTCCTTGCCTTCCGAGTTGGAGCCGCGCTTATATTTCTCGCGAAGAAGCGGCAATTCTTCCTCCGGAACTCCGGGTCCCTTGTCGCGGACGCTTACGATAAGGTACTCACCCTCAAGACCGCACTCCACATCTATGTCTGTCCCTGAATACTTATAGGAATTCATGAAGATGTTGTCGAACACCTGCTGCATTCTTAACTTGTCGGCAAATATCCGCACGGGCGGCACTTCAAATGAGGAAGCCTTGCCAAGATAATCGCTGTTCCTGATTATGGGAGCCAGTATATCCGAACTGTACTCCACCGGGGCGACCGTGATCTCGGTTATATCCTGCACACTCGAGTAAAACAGATTATCTACAAGCACCTTGATCTGATCTGCCTTGACGTTGATCTGGTTAAAGTACTGCTTTGTCTTATCTTCCTTCGTGATCTCGTAGCCCACCTCGGATGCGGACTTAATGGAAGCCACCGGGGTCTTGATGTCGTGTGAGAGCTTCGCCACGAGTTCCTTCTTGTCCTCGTTTGCCTGACGCTCGGCAAGGCGCGCCTTCTTAAGCTCCGTGCGCATCAGGTCAAATGCTTCCGTGAACTCACCGAAAACATGCTTTCCGTCAACTTTAAGCGGAATATCTAAATCCCCTCCCGCGACGCGCACAGCAAACTCATTCATCTCCTTAAAGGGATCCGTCACATTGCGCTTTACGCTGTACACATAGAGGACGAGGATGACGGCCTGAATCAAAGTCGCGGCCACGACCGCGGCAATTATGCTCCGCTTATAGGAATCGATGGAGTCTTCCGTGGAATTATGTATAAGGATCTTGCCGACACCTTCAACATCGAGTATCGTGTCGCCGTTACTGACAGCATCATTTACCGTCTCCGACAGACCGTCGCCCGTCCTGTACAGGACTTCGCCGTCACCGCTTATCAGAACGTATTCCAGAGCCCTGCTGTACTTATCCTGATCCGGGTAGTTCGTCTCGATGCTCTTTACGCACTCATTAACTGCAACTGTGTCCTGGCTTATGTTACCGATCTTATTGAATACAAACAGGCAAAAAACAATCTCAAGAACAACCGTTACTGCGAGCGCAGCCACATAACGGCGGGTTCTCATCTGCCCTGCTCCGACACGAATTTGTATCCTTCCTTCCAGACGGTCACGATGTACGACGGCTCCTTCGGATCGGCTTCAATGGCCTCTCTGAGCTTACGTATATGCACATTGAGTGTCCCGTCGGATGTGAACTTATCCTTCCAGACGTTATCGAATAATTCAGTCTTGGTGATGAGCCTGTCCTTGTTGTCGATAAGATAAGAAAGCAGCGCGAACTCCATGCTCGTAAGCTTCCTTGCCTCTCCCTCTACCTCGAGAGTCTTATTTACCTTGTCGACGCGTATACGGCCGTCATCGTAAACATCTTCAATGACGCCTGACGTGCCGCCGAATCTCTTGAGGAAGACCTTCACCTTGGCAAGCAACACCCCCATCGAATACGGCTTCTCGATGTAATCGTCACCGCCGATGTTGAGCGCGATTATCTTATCATCGTCGGTGTTCCTCGCCGAGATAAAAAGTATCGGTATCTGCTTTGTCTGTCTGATGTATTTGCAAAGGTCAAAGCCGCTTCCGTCCTGAAGATTGATATCCAGAAGGATGAGTGACACCTCATTAGTATCGAGGAACGCCTTCGCCTCATTCACGCCGTAAAGCGCATGTGTATTAACTCCGAACAGATTGAAGTAATCGCAGGTATTATCTGCAAGTTCCTTCTCGTCATCGATTATCAGGCAGTCGTATCTCATACCCTAATTCTAACATTACTTAAGGACACCGGACGAGATGAGAAGAAGAACTATGAGGAAAGCGGGTGCAATGAACTTAATCATGACGATATAAAGTCCCTTTCTTCTGAACTTCTCTCCGTTCTTCGTAGCCTCGTCGATAACGATCTTCGGCTTCAGAACCCAGCCTATGAGTATGCACGTCGCGATGCTTACAATGGGCATCAGGATGTTGTTACTCAGGTAGTCCAGGATATCGAGGATCTGTGCCGTGGCACCGTTGGGAAGCTTGTACTCGAAGTAGAAGAAGTTGTAGCCGAAGCAGACGATGACGCCTACAACAAGGGTAATTATGGTCTCAATGATCGTGGCCTTCTTACGCGACATGCCGAAAGCATCCATGAAGCTCGACACTACGGCTTCGAGTATGGACATGGCACTCGTGATCGCAGCGAAAAGCACCATCGCGAAGAATATGGTTCCTATTATGACACCGAAGTCGCCCATCTGCGCGAATACCTTCGGCAGTGATACGAACATCAGTGAAGGTCCTGTGGTCATGCCATCCTTACCCATGAATACGAATACCGCGGGAACGATCATGACACCTGCGAGGATGGCTACAAAAGTATCGAAGAACTCTATCTGATTAATGGACTTTACAAGGTTTACATCATCCGGCATGTATGAGCCGTATGCGATGAGGATTCCCATGGCAACACTTAAGCTGAAGAACAGCTGACCTAAGGCATCCATGGTGATATAGAATATCTCCTTGAGTCCGACTCCGTCGAAGTTAGGGATAAGATAGACCTTAAGTCCGTCGAGGCCCGTTACAACCTTGCCTGCCTCGTTTGTTGACTCAATGGTAAGAGAGAATATTGCAACGCCAATTACCATGATGAACAGGATGGGCATCAGAAGTCTCGAGGACTTCTCGATTCCGGAGCTTACGCCTCTGTAGATAATCGTCGAACAAAAAGCGAGGAAGATGACCATGAAGAGAACGGGTTCGTACTTACCCGTAATGAACGTGGTGAAATAGCCGTCCTCGGCCGCCTCGGCCCCATGCATTGTCGCGAATGCCCAGAAGTACTTCAGAACCCAGCCGCCGATCGCACAGTAATAAGGCATGATTATTCCCGGTACCAGACACGAGAAGAAGCCTATCCACTTCCACTTGGGTGCGAGATGCTTATATGCGGTAAGAGGGCTCTGCTTGGTCTTCCTTCCGATGACTACCTCGGTCGTTACCAGCGTGAAGCCGAACGTAACCGCGAGAATGAGATATATGACAAGGAAGAGCCCGCCGCCGTCTCTTGCCGCGAGATACGGGAATCTCCAGATATTTCCGAGTCCGACCGCACTTCCCGCAGCTGCGAGAACAAATCCAATAGAACCTTTAAAGGAACCTCTTTCCTTCTTTTCCACCAATAACACCCCTTTCGGTCAATGGTGTCTATTGTATCACAAATTAAGCACATATCATGTGAGCCCGCTCTTCTGGTGTATAATGATTTCCAATTATGGGCTTTCTATCTTTTGTGTTTGCTTTGTTTGTCGAACCACTCAAACTTCTTTTCGAAGTGTTGTTCTTCTACGCATACAAAACAACAAGAAGCGCCGGAATATCCATAGTTATCATGAGTCTTGCAGTAAACCTTCTTTTGCTGCCGCTGTATTCTCGAGCCGACAAGATTGAGAAGGAACAAAGGCTTAAGAAGGACAAGATGTCTGCGTGGATCAAGCGCATCAAATCGGCATTCAAAGGCGACGAGCGCATAATGATCCTTCAGGCATGGTATAAGGAGAACGACTACAGAACAACGGATCTGTTCAAGGAATCTGTATCTCTTTTTCTTCAGATTCCATTCTTCATAGCTGCATATAACTTCCTATCAAATCTCGAGCTGCTTCATGGCATTCCACTGGGACCTATAAGTGATCTCGGAACTCCTGATAACCTTATAAGCGCAGGTGCACTTAGCATAAATCTGCTTCCTATCCTTATGACTGTAATTAATATAATATCGGGATTGATATATTCATCAAAAGGAGACATCAAAGGCAAAGCCAGATTGATTCTGATTGCTCTGGTTTTCCTGATCCTGCTTTATAACTCACCTGCCGGACTTGTATTCTATTGGACGTTAAACAATCTGTTCTCGCTTATTAAGAACATAGTTGTCAGAATAAAAGACAGTACCGATAACCCTTCCGTGGCAACGCGTAAATCATCCAAGATCAACAAGCAGGTCTTGATTCTTTCCTGCGCAATACTGGCTGTTACTACCGGAGCCTGGATACCGTCAGATGTGATAGCAGCCAATCCTCAGGAACTGATAAATATGTTCAGTGCGACTCCTCAGGATCCGACTGTATACCTTCTTAGCAGCACTTTGACAGCTCTGGGATTATTCCTTATATGGATCCCCTTGCTCTGCTACCTAATGCGAGATACATTGGGCAGTTTCCTGACATATGCCCTGTCTGTATTAGCCGTTAACGCTATCGTTAATTATTTTTTGTTCAACAAAAACTTCGGACTGTTGTCTAACAAACTCGTTTACGAGAATCCCATGCTATTCAGCAGTAAAGATATATTTATCAATATTGCTGTTAATATTCTCGCGGCAGCCATTGTTGTGATCATATGCCTCAAATTTCAAAAGTATCTTAAGTTCTTGCTGGGCATTATCCTTTTCGCTGTCATTCTGCTATCTGCCGGCAATCTCAATCTCATACGCATTTCCATGTCAAGGGAACTTTTTATCCGTACAACCTCAGCAGAAGACGTCCATGTGCCTATGTCAACAACCGGACAGAACGTCGTCGTCATCATGGCAGACCGCTTCATGAGTGCTTACCTGCCGTTTATTTTCAACGAACGCCCGGACGTAGCGGAACAGTTTGACGGGTTTACTTACTACCCCAACACTGTATCTTTTGGTGAATTCACTAACACCGGATCACCGGCAGTATTCGGCGGCTATGAGTATACGCCGGCAGCTATCAATATGAGATCCGATGAACTATTGGTGGACAAACATAATGAGGCACTAATGATGATGCCGGTATTATTTGCCGAGAACGGTTGGAATGTATCAGTCGGCGACCCTGTATATGCTAATTATCAGTGGATACCTGATCCAAGCATCTTCGACGGCTATGATGATATCAACGCATTCCAGATGGCGGGAGTTTTTAATGATAGAAGCGAGTTATTCCTGACAGCCGGCGAAGACTATGATAACCGTCTCAACAGAAATTTCTTCTGTTATGGTCTAATGAAGACTATGCCTTATCTTATTCAGCCGTTGGCTTATTCCTCAGGTTCATTCAATTGTATGGACTACTATTATTTCGAATCGGAAGATGTCGGATTTGTGGAACACTCTATGATGGCTCACACTCAGAAGGGAATTTACGAAGCGTATTTTGCCGAATATCTTGCACTGGATGCCCTTAGTGATATAGTCGACGTCACTGATGAGAACGAGAATAGTTTCTTTATATTCTCCAACGGTACCGCTCATAACTTCAACATACTCTCCGAGCCCGAGTATATGCCCGCGGTAACCGTGGATAATACCGAGTATGACCGATTACACGAAGACAGATTTACACTTGACGGAGTGACGCTGCATATGGACCCAATAGGACCTGCAGCAACATACGCAAATTACGAATGCTGTATGGCTACATGCATCGCGCTTGGAAGATGGTTTGATTACTTAAGAGCTAATGATTTGTACGATAACACGAGAATAATCATAGTTGCAGACCACGGCAACATTCAGCAGGAATTTGATGATCTGATGATTGATGGGTGGGAATTCAGTGCACAGGCAGTCAATCCGATCCTGCTCGTTAAAGATTTTGGAGGCATCGGGTTTACAGTCTCTAATGAGTTCATGACCAATGCAGATACACCATATCTGGCAGTTGAAGGATTGATCGATAATCCGGTAAATCCGTTCACCGGCATGCCAATCACGCAAAACGATAAGTCAGAAGAACAGTTTATCTACGTCTCAAACAATTGGGATGTAATCAATAACAACGGTACCCAATTTGTAGACCCTGACGGATACTGGGTATCCGTCAGGGATAACATCTTTGATGACTCGAACTGGCTTTTACTGGCTAATCCGCCTTACGAACAGTAACCAATATTATCAATAATAAAGGATCCTTCGTCCGCACTTTGAGTCGTGATCGTAAGTCCCGTTACGCGTGTGAAATCAAATTCACCTGCATCCGCGAAGTCGTCCGCAGACACCCATACGGTCTGAAGCTGGGGCTTATACTCATAAATTCCGAACAGCACATCCTGCTTATAAAGCTGAACCGCGAGGGTATGGTAGATGAACACGGGGCTGCTCACACTCACAGTATTGCCGTCCGCATCCGTAAGCATAACGGTGTAGTTCATGCCTTCACTGATATCCTCAGTATCCGTACTCGTGTCTGCGATGGCGAAGCTCATGTATCCGTCCGAGATATCGACCTCATCGAAAAGCACCTGCACCTCTAGTGCAGACTCCTCTTCCCACTCGACCGAGAGCACGTAGTTCTCGCCCTCGGCTGCAAGGCCTCTGTCGTAGGGGGAATATGTCCATGTGGAAGCATCTTCGACACTTACTTCAACATCCCCCTCACCCGTAATGGCTATAGTGTTGTCAAAATCCGTGAGTGATACGAAGTCCGAGTCCTCATAGTTTGTGACATAGACAGTCTCAGGCAGATAGGATCTGTAGCTGTCGATGTCGTACATGAGCGAACCGTATGTGTCGTCAATTCCGAGAGTCGTATCGAGGAAGGATCTGATGTATGCCATCGCGATTATCTTCTGATCGTGCTCATCAAGGAAGTTGTTTGTGTTAAGGAAACCATATGGGCCCGTATCACCGACGTCGTAGCGGCCCCAGAGACTGTTGAACTGGCCGTGATTGGCACCGAGAATATAGACAGATGCCTTAAAACAGGGCGTTTCCCCGGAAAATGTAACATTGTTATACTGTTTCTCACCCATCATAGAGCTTACGTCCTGGTCGTTCGAACCGTGTATGAGAAGGTAGTTAACATCCTCGATCCTGACTGAGTAATCAAGAGGTCTGTACTGGTCGACCACGGGAGCTATCGCTACGATGGATGTGATGTTGAAGTGGTAATCGAATGCAACATTACCGTCCTCGGGATAAGCATCCAGTTCATTGAAAAGGTACGCTGTAGCCACCATCTCTCCGCCTCTCGAATGACCGCCGATAGCGATCCTGTCGGGATCGATGAGGCCGCTTAACTGGTTGCCGCCTTCCTCGCTTAATCCTAAGATAGTCTTCATGTTCTCGAGAAGAAGGATGGCTCTTTTATCGTTGCCCTCATCAGTTCCGTTGATGATATTCTCATCAACAGATACGACCACATAACCATTGCTCGCGAGATATTCACCAAGGTATTCATAACCCAAGTATGAGGGAACGTACGAATCATGATTGCCGTGAACCATAAAGAAGACCGGGCAGTTCGTCTGACCCTCGGGATACCATATCTGACCTTTGACGGGAACAGCCGAGAAGTCATAATCGTTAAACATATCCTGGAATGCGGAAAAACCGCTTCTGTCATTAACAGAATCATACATGGTAAAGTCGAGCGTATCTGTAGTTATATCATCTGACTCATCCGGGCCGTAGGAGAGAGACACTACTTCATAGCTTCCGTTCTGAAGATATGTATCGAACCCCTGAACCTGAGCCTCCTGTTCAGAAGCGAATGAGGTATAGAAATCTATCCTGCTGTCACCGAAGTTGTCTGTATGATAGAAATAGGCATAGAAGCCGAAGTATGCTGCGCAAAGACCAATTGCTATATAAGCGAACACCTGCCTGAATCTTCGTGTTCTTATGAATCCCCAGATGATCCTGCCTGTTATGTCAGCAGCAAGAACCAGAGCAAAGGTCATCAGCACGGCACCGGCCAAAGACTCGAACTGATTGACTATGGCGTTATTCATTCCTACAGAAAGGAGTGCTACTATGAAATACGATCTGCACCTCTTTCCGCCTGCGAATATGAGTTTTACAACAAGACTTAAAAGCTCGGCGATTATCACCCAGAACAGACAGGTAATGATAAACATCAGTATCCACGGATACTTGTCGTAAGTATATGAGCTTATAATCCATGTGAAGAACTGGGAAGCAAGGAGAAGCTCAAGGATTATCGCTCCCGTTCTTCCCTTCTTCATGAATTCCCTGGCGGGCTCTGATTTACGCTTAATAAATCCGAACGGCTTCTTGATGTTTCCCCATACTTTCCTGAAGAAATTCTTTATCATCCATTATTCTCCTTTATTAATTAACTTCCGACAGAAACCCGCGGATTATATCTGCAAACTGATCGGGATGCTGCCCCTGAGGCGAGTGACCGCATCCTTCCATGGCCGCACATTCATATCCATGACTGTCAGCAAACTCTTCCACCAGATCGTACGGACAATTCCAGTCGCAGTCGCCAGATATAAACAATACCGGCACCTGATAGTTGTCCTCCAATATAAAACTATTAAGTTCAGTCTCGAGCGGAGCTATCAATTCTTCAAATCTGCTGTCACCGGTCATTGATACTATCTCAAGACAGTACCATCTAATATCATCAACACCTACGATAGGAGACGTCAATGCTGCATATGTGGAAACATCCGTCGTATCAGTCTGCGGGTGATAAGGCGCAACGAGATTTCTTAATGCCATAAGATTAGCTAATGACATATCCTCCATAAATCTGTCATAAGCCGCTTCCATCTCAGATGTGTCATCACCGTTCTCATTCGCGATCATTAATGCATCCTGATAAGAGTAAGTCTCACCATAGTAATCAGCTTCACTGATGCACTGACCGACACCGATGTATGCACTGACTTTCTCGGGATGTGCGAATACATATTCACTTCCGAGCATCGAACCGTAAGAGTGACCTATGATAATTACCTGATCCTGACCGAATCTGTCGCAGCAGTAATCGACCAGCGCATCAAGGTCTGCAAGCTGCTGATCGAACGTCAATGTGGAATTATCGGGATCGACATCGGCATTCCTGTAATAAGAACGTCCGCAGCCTCTCTCATCCCATGCGACTACCGTATAGTCGTCAGTAAGATAATCCTGCCAGCAGTAATCGATAAAAGTAGTAGGTGCGCCGGGGCCGCCGTGCAAAGAGATGATGACCGGATTATCCTCACTCTTACCGCTTATTACGATGTATTCCTCCTGGTCGTTAAGCTGAACATAGATCTGCTCGTTCACGCCGTTTCTGTAAGTGAAGTAGCGCTTGACCTGTCTGAAGCATCTGCCTGTAATAAATACATTCAATGTAATCAGAACGAAGGCAAGCACGATTATTCCGAGCCACTTTATTATGCGTACGAATATATTCCTTTTCGCCTTCTTGCCGTAAACTTCCCTTGCATGCTGTGCGTGGATTCCGATGTGCCCGATGCCTAAGATAACGGAGCCCAGTATCATGATGATGTTGCCGCCGAAGACACCCAGAAGGTAGAACGCGATGACGGGGTAGGTCGCGAGTGCCAGAGGCATGCCGAGGAAGCCTCTGTAGAAATCCTTCATCGTCTTCTCCGACTTAAAGTACCTTACCCATGCTATGTCATAGACAACGAGGTTAAGGAACGCGAGTATCAGTACGATGCACCAGAAGTTCCAGCCGTGCGGATTGAATGAAGAGAATAGAAGCGCGCAGGGAGTTACGATAAACTGTCCGACGCGTTCGAACGCGAGAAGTACCTTATTCTCTTTAACCACATACTTGTCATAGTCCTTAGGCTGATTCTTTGTCCAGATAAAATTGGGCACCAAAAGCATGAGGAGCATAATCAGCCCTACATAGGAAAAACCGAGTTGCATTGTAATCTATCTCCTTATTTCTGATATGGATGAGGTATGTGATCTTCCACGATCGTACCCAGATAATCTATGAATTCGTTGAAGACATCGACATCAAACTCCTCACCAGCACAGCCGATCTCAAACTCGACGCCGTCGTAGTATGTATACCAGCCGGTCTGTCTGAAGCCGCATCTTCTGTAGAAATTTCTTCTGCGGATGCAGTCAAGTCCGTGTGTTACGGATCCATCCGGAGCTTCGTACTCGACCACTATCATCTTGTCAAAATACTGGTTAACGAACTCCTCGATGACTGCCTTGCCGATGCCGCGGTTTCTGCTGTCGCTTCTTACCGCAAAATACGCGAGATAAACAAGATTCTTAAATTCCCTTACCACAAAAAAACCGATCGCTTCAGAGAACTCGTATATTCCGAGGACCTCAGCCCCCGTTGCAAGAAGATCTGTGATCAGATTTCTCTCATTCTCCGGAAACGCCTCCTCGTTGATCTTCTCGAGCACGGCAATATCCGAAGATGCCCCCGTCAACTTAATGTATTTCATTATCTCCCCCAAGAACCTTACAGTTCAAAAACAGCACGTGTACAACTACGTCTGTCGTACTACGTCTGCCGCAGTAATATAACACCCTCCGAAAAGCATGTCAACAGCAATCTATCAGAATGGCTCTGCACGGCGCACCGTCCGCGCCTCCGAGGTTGATCGGAGCAGCATCCAAAAGGTATACGCCGTCCGGAACTTCGGCAAGCCTTATGCCTTCGAGAAGCACCACTTCCGCACCGAGCATGATGAGGTGCACTTCCTTCGGAGCATCCTCAGGACCTACAGTCTGTGATTCATTGCCGTAAAGCCTGATCCCGGCATCAGCGAATACTCTCGCGCCTTCTGCACTCAAGGTTGAATTCCCTCTTATGAGGATACGCAGTGCCGCCTCTTCCGAAGCCTTGGAAGCAGTCTCAAGGATCGCTCTTGCATCCTGCTCCGTAACGATTCCCTCATGCGTTGCAACGTAGGCATATCCTACGAAGCGGTCCAATGAAACCTGATCGATGGTTCTGCCGTCATTGATGAAATGATAAGGCGCATCAACGTGAGTTCCGTTATGTGCACACATCTTAAAATCAGTAAGGTTACAGATATCACCATTGGAAATACTCATCGTTACGTTCCTCTCGGGACTCGGGTCACCGGGGAAAACAACACAGCCGAATACTTCCTGCGAGATGTCATATATCTTCATATGAATCCCTCCTTTTACACATATATTCTCACAAACCGACATAGAGGTGCAAATATGTCGCTTAAGCGACAAACAGCGCGCACTTTGCCTATCGAACAGCCACCGGGCGTATGGTTTCATATGTTTGCAACAAACAAACTGACAAAGAGATTACACAAGGAGAGAGATGTAATGAACAGACTAGGAAAGAAGATGATCACCAGAGCAGCTGTTGCTGCGGTAGCTACTTCGCTTCTCGTAGGCGGAGCTCAGGTTTTTGCTGCAGAGAGACTCTCTGACGGTGGCACGGTTCTCGTTGAACTCGACAGCTACAACACAAAGACAAACTACACATTCGTCCCTGACGTAACCGGAGACTACAACTTCTCCGCTTCAGAGAGTGATAACGACAGGATGTCACCTTCAGTCAGGATCTACAGAGGAAGCACACTCATCGGTGAGTTCGACGGCGAATACCTCGTCTCACTCGAAGCAGGAGTCTCCTATCAGATCCAGGCAAGAGAGACCGGTCTGAAGAGAGGTCAGGAAGGTTCTTACAGCCTTACGGTCTCAAGCATCGCACCCGCTGTCATTCCCGAGGATGTTGCTCCCGATTACGGCATGGAAGATCTGTTCGATGACGTCATCTACGTTCCGGTTATCGAAGATACAGAAGATGATACCGTCGTGATCAGCAATCCGACACCTGCGCCTTCAACTTTAAATGCGGTTGCAGCAACAACTACTCTTCTTCCCTCGGCTTCACCCAGGGCAATGGTTGAGGGCTTCGTCGACAGACTTTATACGACAGTCCTTAACAGACAGCCTGATGAGGCGGGTAAGACATATTGGGTAAACCAGATCCTTAACGAACAGGCTTCCGGATCCAAGATCGCAGAGGGCTTCCTTAACAGTGCTGAGTTCCTCGCGAGAAATCTCGACAACGAAGATTTTGTAGAGACACTCTACACCGTATTCTTCAACAGAGTTCCCTCTGACGCAGAGGTCGACAACTGGGAGGACGCACTCGATAACGGTGCCACAAGAGCCGCGGTAATCGACGGTTTCGCAGCATCTGCTGAGTGGGCCAACACATGTTCCGGATTCGGAATCACCAAATAAGTCAATTTACGGTTTTTCCTCTCATATATTGAAGAAGCCGTCGGTGACCCCGGCGGCTTTTTCTATGTAACTAATATCAGCAGTTGCCTGTATAGACATACTTAAGACACCCGCGCGCCGCATCCGCGAGTTCATACACGGTATCAACCGGCGTGGGAGGACGGTCCGTCATGTGAAAGCAGGGATGAAATCTCGATACATGAAGCGGGATGTCTTCGAAGCTTCTTCAATGAACGCCATCGTCATATCAAGATCTCCGCCGAGGACCTTCTTATAAACATCCCGGTCGAAGCACTTAAGATCGATATTCATGGCATCGATATAAGGACTTATCTCACGAAGCACTGACAGGGATGCAGTGCCGTTACTTACAAGGACGTTCTTAAGTCCCGCCTCGTGCGACAGCTTTCCGGCATCACGCACAAACTCGTAACCCGCGAGCGGCTCGTTATAAGTAAATGCTATTCCGATATTGCTCCGGGATCTGTATCTTTGTGCCGGGGAAGAAATGCCGGAGCGGCTTCTTTTCGATCGGGTCGAGGGCGAGGGCAGTTATGCGTCCGTAATTTAATGCCTTTACCTTGCCCTCTGCGCATGTTCTCGCGCCGCAAAAGCCCGCGGCTCCTTCACTTATGTCGCATTGTCTGAAGCAGACGCCGCACTTCATCTGTGGCGCACCACCATGAAGCGCTGAAGATAATACTTCTCGTGAGATCCTATCCCGCCCTTATACATCGCGATGGAGACCTGATCCTCAACAGTATCAACACCCTCAAGGTCAGGGAGCAGAAGCCCCCTTCTTCCGTCGGGAGTGCTGACGATGACGCCGTACTTTCTTACGTCGAGCTTATCTAACGAATCGATATCCTCGGGCGGCATGAGAACATCCACGTTTATCTCAAGTGAATCGAACTCGCTCACGCGGACAGGAGGAAATCTCGGGTCACGTGTCGAAGCGCTGACCGCATTATTACTGATCTCCTGCGCGACAGAAGAAGACGTGGGACCTATGGTGCCGATGCATCCTCTCAAGTCCCCGTTCTTATGAATGGAAACGAAGGCTCCCGCTCTCGTACTAAGTAATTCTTCGGGGATGTTCTCCCCCTCATCCAGAATACCTGAGATGTCTTCCGGGATACGAAGCCTCCTGCCATCCCTTATATAGCTTTCCAGTGACAGTCTCGCGAGACGCACATAGATGTCGGGTTTATCGTCGGGAAGAAAAGAGCATATGCCGTAACCTACGCCCGTTACATCCTCGTGCGAATAAACGTGCGCCTTTACGCGCCTGTTGTTCCAGCACCCCGCCATGATGACGAAGGACCTGTGCCCGCACTCTGCAGCCCTGTCACAGAAGTCCTCATCGAATTTCAGAAGCTCATCGAAAGCCGCGCGCCCCATGACATCCATTATCCTGCTGTCATACTCGGGACCCTCCGCAGCAAACCCGTACGGACCGTAATCCTGAAGCTTATGGGACAGGTCGCCGCTTCCCACGATGACCGCCCTTCTGTTAAGACTGTCTATGGCTTCCGCGATGATCTGCCCCAGCCTGAAGTGCTGATTAAAGGAAAGTCCCGACAAACCGATGCGGACGATCTTACCGCCTTTGTATTCTTTCCTTATAAACCACAGAGGAACCATAGTTCCGTGATCTAATTCCGGATCCCTCTCTCCCTTCGTGCCGCATGGGAAATCCTCCCTCTTCGCGGCGGAGCATATGGCATCTATAAGTTCCTTATCGTACTCCTCTTTAAACTTAACTTCAGGAGCCCGGAACATGGCGAAGGAACCTTCCGCACCGTCTCCGGGAGATATGTGAAAGTAATCGGAATACATCACCGAGTGAGGACTTATTATCACGATCGTCTCGGGCTTAAGCGACGCTATCTCAGCTGCCACTTTCCTGTAAGACGCGATAGTCTTGCTCACCTTCTCTTCTCCGCCGCGGCCTACTGCGGGGACAATCAGAGGAGGATGCGGAACCATGTAAGAAGCGATGACAGACACGTTACTTCCTAATAAATCCCTGATCGGAAGATGGCAGTTCATCGGACACGTATCTTTCCACATTCATGTGAAGATCGTACTTATCGCGAAGCTGCGCGATGGTCTGCATCATCGGAGACGCATGGTGAATATCGATAGCCTCCTGGCTTTCCCACGCATCAATGAGCAGGACCGTCTCGGGGTCGTTCATAGGGAAGAAATACTCATAACGTACATTTCCCTTCTCTGCGCGTATCAGGTCTGCAGTGCCGCTGCTCTCCATCTCCTGCGCAAACTTACGAGCGCTGCCGTTTGTACCCGTGTAGTAAAGATTTACCGTGATCATGCATTACCCCCTGTGAAGATTGATCGGACCCTTGTCCATATTGCTATTTTAACATCCCGGCGCCTGTATTTTTTCTTACATGTTATAATCAGTCATCACTATCAGGAGCACGAACATGGCAATTGAGGACACTATCAAGGCACTCACGAAGGAAGCATCAGAGAGATTTCTTAAGTATGTAAGCATACCGACAGCATCGGATGAGAACTCGGGAACATCCCCCAGCACCGGCGCGCAGTATGATCTCGCGGAAGTTCTTTCTGAAGAGCTTAAGAACATCGGCATACCCGAAGAGGATGTTTATTACGATGATCAGCTCTGCTATGTTTATGCAACGGTCAAGGGAGACCCGGATCTTCCGAAGATCGGATTCATCTCACATATGGATACTTCGCCCGAATGTTCAGGCGAGAACATTAAGCCTCAGATCATCAGGAACTATGACGGAAGCGATATCGCTCTCGGAAGTTCCGGCAAGGTCCTGTCCACTTCAAGTTTCCCGGAACTTAAGGAGTATATCGGACAGACGATAATAACGACCGACGGAACGACGCTTCTCGGAGCCGATGACAAAGCAGGCATCGCTGAGATAATGACCATGGCTTCATATCTCATTTCTCATCCGCAGATCAGGCACGGAGACATTAAGATATGCTTCACACCCGACGAGGAGATCGGCGAAGGAACGTCATTCTTCAGCATCCAAAGATTCGGTGCAGATTACGCATACACGGTCGACGGTGGAAAGTTAGGCGAGATATCCTACGAGAACTTCAATGCCGCATCGTGCAGGATAAAGATCCACGGGGCCAACATCCATCCGGGCGAAGCTTACGGGAAGATGATCAATTCACAGCGCATAGCAATGAAGATAGATACCGCCATTCCGGATTCACAAAGACCTGAGACCACCAGGGATCACGAGGGATTCTTCCACCTCATGTCCATCGAAGGCTCCGTGGATTTAACGGAGATGCGCTACATTATAAGGGACCACGACAGGGAGCTTTTTGAGCAGAAGAAGGAATTTATAAAGAACCTGTGCGCGGGCATTGAGAAGGAGCACCCCGGGGCCGTGATCGAGGTAAGCATAAGCGACACCTACTACAACATGAGAGATGTCATCGTTCCCGATCACATGCACATAGTTAACGATGCCATAGCGGCGATGGAAATATCCGGAATCAACCCCGTGATCGAACCCATCAGAGGCGGCACGGACGGCGCGATGCTCTCCTACAAGGGACTTCCCTGCCCGAACCTTTGCGCGGGAGGACACAACTTCCATGGCGTGTACGAATACATACCGGAAGAGTCACTCGGAAGAATCGCTTATCTTCTCATCACTATCGCCACGCACAGGGATTGATCCCGGTAACAGAAATGGCCGCCCCGAAGGACGGCCGTAAACCTTATTTTTCAAAACCTTATGTGGATTAATCGCCGGTCTTATACAAGAGCGCTGAGTACGTTCTTAAAGACGCCAATGTAGTTATAGAGCATCACCGATGCCAGTATGCAGATGATAGCTACAACGAGAAGTACCTCGATAAGACACATCCCCTTCTTAGACTTAAGCAACTTTTCCATTTTGGTTTTTCCTCCTGAAGAATGTATTGATTTGATAATCGTATTATTCAACGGATGGAAAACACATCCAATGGTTAATATAAGGCCGTTCTGTCGCCTAATAAACACAGGATGATACAAGTGTTGCTTATTGTAAAAATGATTTCAGATTAAACCCTTGATTATGATTATAAGTATCAGCAAAGGCAGGACAAACTTGAAGTAAGGAACCAGATATTTACTCATCTTAATACCCTTACCAGTATTGGTCTCTTCAAGATACTTATCCGCACCCCAGCCGAACTTTGCCGAACAGAATACGACGAAGACCAGAGCGCCGACGGGAAGCAGAATATTGGAGACGATGAAATCCTCGAAGTCCAGAATATTCCTGTCGCCGAAGTGCACATTCTGAAGACTGTTGTAACCCAGAAGCGCCGGCATGCTCGCTATGATCATGAATACGGCATTGAACGTAACGGACTTTCTTCTGCTCCAGCCGAGATTATCCATGGCGGAACCTACGATATTCTCGAACACCGCCGTGACCGTGGAGAAGCTCGCGAACGTCATGAAGAGGAAGAACAAAGCTCCCCATATCCTTCCGCCCTGCATGCTTATGAATACACTCGGAAGCGTAACAAATATGAGAGACGGTCCCTGACCCGGCGCGATGCCGAAGCTGAAGCACGCAGGGAATATGATAAGTCCGGACATGATGGCTACGAATGTGTCGAGGCAGACGATCTTAACAGACTCGGATGTGATCGTGTGACTTCTGGACATGTAGCTTCCGAATACTTCCATGGAGGCAGTACCGAGGCTTAACGTGAAGAAGGCCTGGCTCATGGCCGCCATGATCACATCCCAGATTCCGATCTGCTTTATGCTGTCGACGTTGGGAAGAAGGTAGAATTTGATTCCTTCCGCGGCTCCTTCCAGAAGTCCGCTGTTGATGACAAGTGCCAGTATCAGCGTAAGAAGTCCCGTCATCATGAACTTGTTCACTGTCTCGAGTCCGTTCTTAACACCGAAGATGAGAACAAGGAACCCCGCTACGACAATAACGGTCGTAAACAGCATCATCTCGTTTGGGTCGGAAAGCATGTTATCAAAAACAGCCGGAACGGATTCCTGTGTCACTCCTTCGAAGTCCCCGTTTACGAACTTGCAGAAATACGACAGCATCCATCCGGATACAGTCGTGTAGTACATCATAAGAAGATAGCATCCGGCTATGCAGACCCAGCCGTGCAGATGCCATTTGGAGCCTGGCTTCTCAAGAGCCTTATATCCCTGAACTATCGTCTTCCCGCTCGCTCTTCCTATCGCGAGCTCCATTGTAAGAACGGGGATTCCCATTATAACGAGGAAGAACAGATATAGGAGCACGAATATCGCGCCTCCGTTCTGTCCGCATACATAAGGGAACTTCCAGACATTGCCGATACCGACAGCGCAGCCGGCGCTGACAAGGATAAAGCCTAATCTTGAACCGAAGCTCTCACGTTTTGTAACATTGTTACTTCTCATATCCACATGAGGAACGTCCCGGCATATCATCGCCGGATACATACCTCGCATTAAACTCCATGTTAATATCCCGAATCTCGCGCTTGCCGTCTATATAGTCCTGATACATCTCGGCAAGACCGGCCATGCAGCCGTCGCACAGTGCATCGATATTTCCGAGAGACTCGGCAACTATCCTCTCGCGTTCTTCCCTGGTTGTGTCTTTGATCAAAATGCTCATTCGCTAATTATATATCATCAAAGGAGGAAAACGGAGATAATTGTCGCATTACTTAAACAGCGCCTCAAGGGCTTCTTTCTGCGCTGCTATCTCGTCAAGATAAGAAGAGTAATCGACTTCCTTCTTCGCGCGCAGAAGCTCAGTTACCTCAACTACAGGCTTAAGAAGGGGCGTCAACTCGAGGTTACCGAGAACGCCTTTAAGACTGTGAGCCGCTTCGAAAGCCTTTTCGAGGTCGCCCTCAGCTATGCTTGCGGAGAGCTTCCCGAAGTTGTCGTCGTCAAAGATCCTCGGGATAAGCTTCAGGTAGAAAGCCTCGTTTCCCATGAGCCTCGCGAGCGCCGCGTCCGTATCTGCTCCGTATGCCTTAAGTTCAGCTATTGTTGCCATGTCAGGCTCTCCTTAATCTTTGTAGTATTTCTCAAACTCATCTGCGGGGATCGGTTTGGAGAAATAGTATCCCTGAATGATCGCACAGCCGGATTCCTTGAGCTTAAGATACTGCTCCTCAGTCTCAACTCCTTCGGCTATGGCCGGAACCTCCAGACATCTGGCTATCTCGAGCACGATATCGATTATCTTCATGTTGCGCTTGTTGAATGCGTTACGAAGGAACTGCATGTCGAGCTTCAGGGCATCGATGGGCAGATCGCCGATCATGTTGAGAGACGAATACCCGGAACCGAAGTCATCCATCTCTATGAAGAACCCCTTCCTGCGCAGGTCCTCGACGCGTTCTATTATCACGCTTGAATCACTTACATAAGCGGACTCTGTTATCTCAAGGTGCAGGTCCGATATCTCGATGCCGTTCTCCTCCACGATCCTTATGAGCCTGTTAGACAGATTGGGATCGTGCATCTCGACACGGGATATGTTTACGGAAACCGGGATCTTCCTGTCGTACTGCTCCCTCCACTTTCTTATCTGCGCACAGGTCTTGTGCCAGATGTAATCGTCAAGCTTGTATATGAGGCCGTTGCTCTCAAACAGCGGGATGAAAAGTCCGGGAGATATCAGATTCAGCTCGGGGTGGAACCATCTCACGAGAGCCTCCGCACCCGCGATCTGAGGCTCATCCCCGGTGATCCCGAACTTCGGCTGGAAGAATACCTTGAACTGCTCCTCTTTGATAGCCTTCTGGAAATCTCCGCACAGGCGCTCCTCGAAGAGGATCTTATTCAGAATGTCATCGTCAAAGTACGCCGTCTCGTTGTGGTAGTTGCCCTGGAGCTTGTCATAGGCGAGACGGGCCCTGACAAACCTCTTGCTTATGTCTATGTTCTTATCGACACACGAGTAGATTCCCATCGCCATTCTGATGCCGCTGCATTCGAGATTCACGGCTTCCGCGATCTTCTGAAGTCTTCCCTCATGTGAGTCAATGTGATGACAGTAGATAAAGAATACATCCACGTCCTTATGGCACAGAATGCACTCGTTCTCCGGATACTGACTCCTTATCCCGTCTGCGATGTGATGCAGAAGCTCGATGCACTTCTGCTTGCCGTACCTCTCGTGAACCACCTGGTAGTTATTGATGCCGAGAACTATCGCATCCATCTGCACATCGGGGTGGTACTTGTCGAAGCGCTCGGCGTACTCATAGAAGTACTCACCGGTAAATAGTCCGGTCATGGGATCGTTCTGCGTTCCGCTTATGATCTGTCTCTCTTCGGAAAGCTCGATTGACTTTCTTACTCTCGCCTTGACGACGTCCGGCTGCGGATACGGCTTAGGTATGAAATCTGACGCGCCGGTATTAAGGCTCACGACCTCCGACTCCTGGTCGGTCGTCAGCACGATGACAGGGATGCCGGACAGCTTGTCCTTGTTCTTTATGAGCGACAGAAGTTCCAGGCCGCCCATGCGCGGCATTATGAGATCTAAGAGGATCAGCGATATCGTCGTGCTGTTATTCTTAACGATCTCATACGCCTCTTCTCCGTCCTCCGCCGTCAGGACGTTGTACTCGTCCTTAAGCATCTCTGATAGTATCTCTCTGTTGATTAATTCATCGTCGGCTACGAGAATCGTTCTTTTGCCGTCTTCAACAAATGTCACAACTGAATTCTCCATTAGTACGCCTCCACTTAATATTTACAGATACATTTCCAACGTCTCGAAAAGCAGCTCCGGCTCAATCGGCTTCGTAAGGTGGGCATTGAGACCCGACTGCAGGCTTCTTTGCACATCCTCATCGAAGGCATTAGCCGTCAATGCGATTATCGGTATGTTCTTAGCGTCCTCCCTGTCGAGGCCGCGGATCATCTTTGTTGCCGTGAGACCGTCCATCTCAGGCATTCTCATATCCATGAGGATGCCTGCGTAATATCCGGGCTCGCTTGCCGTAAACTTCTCTACGGCGATCTTACCGTTCACGGCAAGATCCGTCTCAATCCCCCTCGTACCGAGTATCATCATGATGATATCGGCATTGACTTCCACATCTTCGGCAAGAAGTATGCGCTTGCCTGCAAGATCCTTCGTTCCCCGCTTAGCCTCTGGATTCTTACGCTTAAGTGCGCTTCCGAATTCATCGATGATGCTCGAAGCAAACAAAGGCTTCGAGAGGAAACTGTCGACGCCTGCGCCCACCGCTTCATCAAGAATGTCATCCCACTTGTAAGCGGTAAGGATTATGATCAATGATTCATTGCCGACCAGAGAACGTATTCTCCTCGTCGTCTCGACGCCGTCAAGATCAGGCATCTTCCAGTCAACGAGAATGAGATTATACGGCGTTCTTCTTCCGTGCCTTAAGGTTACCTTCTCTATGCCCTCCTCACCCGACAGTGCATAATCGGTCGATATGCCGACCTTCTCAAGGACGAGCTTGCCGTGCTCGCAGGCTACGGGATCGTCATCGATGATGAGGACACTCATGTCATCAGGGATTGCAGTTTCCTCAATCTCTTCATTCTCCTTGGGGTCCGCATCCTTAAGCGTAACGCTGACCGTGAATGTCGTGCCTTCACCCTTGACGCTCTTAACGTCGATGCTGCCGTTCATCATCTCGACAATGTTCTTCGTGATCGCGAGTCCGAGTCCGGAAGAGCCGTACTTATTCGTATTTGTGTCATCCTCCTGAACGAACGTATCGTAGATATGAGGAAGGAATTCCTCACTCATTCCTATACCCGTATCACTTATCTCAAACTGAAGGACGGATCTTCCGTCGAACCTTCCGACTCTCTCTACGTTGAATTCAATCTTTCCGCCCGTGGGGGTAAACTTGACCGCATTGCCGAGGATATTGATCAGCACCTGGCGCAGCTTCATGTTATCACCGACATAGTAGTCGTCCACATCTCCCTTGATGTAGCATCCGTATTCAAGTCCCTTGTCCATGCACTGTCCGCTGAACATCGTGTTGATTGATTCAAGAAGCTTGGACATAGAGAACTCCTCGTTCTTGAGGGTCATCCTTCCCGATTCGATCCTCGACATATCGAGGATGTCGTTTATCAGCGCCAGAAGGTGCTCAGCCGACGTTCCTATCTTGGTCAGATATTCCCTGGTCTTCTCGGGTGTATCGGGATCATTCAACGCTATGTTATCGAGACCGATGATCGCATTCATCGGTGTCCTGATCTCATGGCTCATGTTGGAAAGAAAAGCGGTCTTGGCCTTATTCGCCTGCTCGGCTGAAGACAGGGCATCCTTCAATGCTATCTGCTGATCCATGTTCTTCCTCATCTCGGCATCAATAACCGTGAATCCGAGGCCGATCGCTCTTACCCTGTCATCACCTCTTGTCGCGATATCCCTGACTCCTGCTACACGGATCATCTCGTAGTATTCCCGCCCCGCTCTTCTCGCGAGATAGCGGTAAGCGAGTATCGGCTCCGTTGCAAGACCCTTCCTTATGTTCTCAGGATCGATGAACTCCATGAAGCCCTCGCGGTACTTCTCATCTACGGAGTTATCTGCGTACCACTTAAAGCGTTCAAAGTAAGGGAAAACTATTCCCTCCTTCGTCTGCTCGGTATCAGTCGCATCGCCTCTGTAGCAGATGCCCTCGTCCTTATCCAGATCGACGTAGTAAACACTTCTGTAATCGGCGGACATGGCCGTTATCATGTTATCAAGCTGTGTTCTCTTCTTCTTCTCTTCGAGAAGCTTCTCCTGAAGTTTGATTCGTTCCTCCATCTCTTCCTGCTTGATGCGGCTTGCAGTTTCCAACTTCTCTTTCTCGATGGCGAGAACGGAATTCTTCCTGATCTGGCTTATGACGAAGACAAACATAACCGTAAGAACCATAGCCGCAAGCACCGACTGTACAACGCTTCTGACTATTATCCCGTTAGAGATAGTCGCGATCTGATCTGCGATGACTGTCTCCCTGACAAGATAAGTCAGCATCCAGTCCGTGCCTTCAACGGGCACATAAACGAGAGTCTCTTCAATGCCGTTATAGACGAATGATACCAATCCTCTTCTTAAGTTTTGGAAGTCATCAAGAACCGCCTCATAGGAATAACCCGGATTAAACTCGGCATGCTCCAAAGCCTCGAGAAGATTATCCTCGACGGCGAGACCTCCCAATACGGTATTGCTCAATGCTATTCCGGTGTTGCTGTACAGATTGCAGAACGTCGTATCATCATCGTTTGAAGACACCGACACGCCCTGAAGCATTACATCCATGTCGATCTCCATGAAGCAGACGCAGAAATGATGTCCGCAGAATTCTATGTCATTTATTGGAAGTGCGATTATGACTTTCTTATCAATGCTTCCGATATTCAGAACGGAGATCTCAGGACCAGAGATTGAATTATAGTCGAACGGATATTCACTGATGTTGTCCTGTGTTCCGAGGGACGTGTAGATGGTTCCGTCCGTATCGACGAAGGCAAATTTCTCAAGTCTGTACAGACTCTTCATCCTCGCCTGGAAATCCTGAAGATGCGAAGCGTCGGAGAGATCCTCCTCAGTAAGAAGCCCGACCGCAACCTGAAGGTCCTCGATCTCCTTCTGAAGATTAAACGCGACTACCTGTTCACGTCTTCCTGCGAGTTCATCGAGATAAAAACTGCTTACCGAATGAACGGCATTCCCGGTATCATCGCGAGCTGCTCTGCCCGTGCCGATAGTGCCTATGACGAATATGGCAATTAAGAGCAGTCCGCCAACGATCCCGCCCCAAAGCGCCACCTTATTACGCTTATTACTAATAGAATCAGTGTCCTTCATAACCCAAGCCAGCTCTCACTATGAAGATTTCACGTTCTATTATATCAAGTATTTTTTAATATAAGAGTGAACAAAGTGCAACAATTGCCGCTCTAACGGTGGCAATTGCAAAAGGATAAATCAGATCAGTCTCTCCATCTGACAGTTCTCGATCGAACCGGACCAGAAATCCTTAAGCGGTATGTTCCTGATCCTGTTGATAATGCTCCTATTCATCGCGGCGTGGCCGATTATGAGGATATCCATGCCGTCCTCGACCAGCGGCATTATGTCATCGAGAAAGGCTCCTGTTCTTGCATAAAGCTCCTCCATGCTCTCGCCTTCCTCCACGGCAACATAGTGCGCAGGATCATAGAAAAGAGCATTTATGGGGCAGCCGGTAATCTCGAAGCTCTTCTCGGTGCCTTCGTAAATGCCGAAAGACATCTCAACAAGCCTCTCATCGTAGATTATCGGAATGTCCCTCTCCCCTACGAAAAGCTTCGCCGTCTCAACCGCCCTGCTTAATGTCGAACAGTATATCCTGTCGATATGAATATCCGCATACCTTAAAGCGGCCTCGCGGGCCATCTTCCTTCCATCTTCGTTAAGATGGGTATCAGTCCTGCCCTGGATCTTGCGCCGCTCGTTCCAGTCGGTCCTTCCGTGTCTCATTATGTAGAGCATTAATACCTCTTCGATGACACCTTACGGTGTGTATCTTCGATGACACCTTATGGTGTGTAATAATCCGCCCACTCGGCAGCGCTGATCATGAAGTGAAGATTGTTATCCTCGATGCATCCGGTGTCGATGATATATGTGACACCGTTTACATCCATCTCACCCCAGTAATGATTGTTGTGTCTTCTTCCGATGTGACCGTGAACCATTCTTACGTCGTATCCCATATAGGACATCATGGCAAGCATCGCTCCGTTATACTGGATACACTGACCGTTGCGGTGATTGAAGATCGCGTCGGTGTAGCTTGTTCCGACTACGCCTCCGGTTGCATAGTGAACATTCACCCTTATCCAGAGAGCCGTGAACTCGAGCTTCTGAAGATCGGTCCATTCAGGGCGGAAGTATCTGTCGGCAAACTGCTGGCATATCGCATAATCTGCTGCGGAGACTGTAACCGTACCTGTCTGTCCTCCGCTCTTCTCACCCATCGGATACACGCTCCTCGGAGTTCTGTCAGTGTGATTCTCGAAGAATGCCGTTAACTCGGGTCCGAATGCTCCGTCCCAATAGCCTTTGAAATACGCCTCTGTCCTGCCGAATCCGTCAGGGACACTTATATGGTCACCCGGATTAACGCCGAAGGACAGGCACTTGTTCCTGAACTCCTCCGAATCAGCAAATCCGTTGAAGAGCATCGATATGGATCCGTCAATATCGTAAAGACGGCCATACCAGTAATAGAAACCGTCAAAATCAGCAGGTCTGTCGAGGAACACACGGTAGAATCTGTCTATCGTCTCGTCGGGATAACTATTGAGCGTTATGTTTAAGAACTCATCACTGAAGAAGAATCCGTAAGCCGCCTGCTTACCGGTGATCTCACCGTTCGCAAGCTTCCTGCACCATTCTTCATATCCGGTAGGATCGGGTTCTCTGCCAAGACACTCAGAGTAAAGAGCCGATACGAATCTTCTTATTCCGTCGGACGGCTCGGCATCAGCCCGGATGGACGATCCTATATTCAAAACCAGCATCAGTGCAAGAAGCATCGAAGCTATGTATCTGATCCAATTCTTTCCTCTCATACAAACACCCCCAATCATTAACTACATATTACCACTAACATCAGTCCGGCAATCAGCGTCTCTCAGAAGGAGGCTCCTGCCCTATGGAAACCGTCTCTTCGCCGACTGTGTACGAGATATAGTATATGCCTACATACTCCTCGCCTTCAGCGTCTCCGTCGACTCCGGTGATAAAGATCCGTCCTCCTTCGTCATTGACATCGTACATATCGTACTGGAAGCAGGTCTGCGCCCTGCCGTTCTCATGGCTGGTGTAGTTTCTGTAATGATTGCCCCGTGAGGAGAATCCCGTGTATCTTTCCATGTCGCTGCTGCTTGTGTTCTCGATATTGCATTCTGCAAGGAATGCCTCTACATCATCAGCGCTTATGTTCTCCTCATCCACAACATAATCAGCCATCATGTCATAGAGCTCACCGACATCTTCATCAACGACAGCTCCGGCAAGCTCCTCCCTTCCGGGCAGCCATCTGTTGTTCTTCGCATCAGAAACCTTAGCACTGACAACAAGCACTGCAACGAGGATCCACGGAATCACGATCATGAAGATCCCAATCCAAAGTCCGACCTTCATGGTCTTTTTGTTTTTCTTCTTCGCGACTGCGGACCTGACAAGAGATCCTATTATGAGCCCGATGGCAACAAGCGTAAGAAATACCGCGATCATTATGATCACGGTAATAACAACAACATTAAGCAGAATTATAGACATAACCCCTCCACCGAAGTCCCGTCTTGTTTACCGGGTAGTCAATTAAGTATAACCCAGATATCCACACTGTTTGCAAACGTTTTTGGCCACAGGCTTTACCGCGGTCAGTCCGTAGTAACTGCGAAGAAGCCTTATCTGCCCGCCGTAAGTGTTGTCCTCAATGTATTTTCGAAGTGTGTCCTCTTCCAGACTGCGGTCCTCATCACAGATGTTTATTACCGGCACTTTCTCCAGAAAAGCTCGAAAAGCATCTGCATCTAAGAAGAACTCCCTCTCATGTATCGGCACCAGCTCCACATCAGAAAAGCCTGCTTCCAGAACGGCTTCATAGTCCCTGATGCTCACGGGCACAGCATCCTCATAGGCCTGTCCCCTTCCGTAAAGCATCTTCAAACTCCAGCAGTCGTACTTGTCGACACCTCTTATCAGAAGGTGCCCGCCGGGCTTCAGGCTGCTTATTATCTGCTTCGGGTCCGTAATGGTGTGACGCGCGACTACGATGTCGAAGTAATCATCCGGAACCTCCATGTGAAGATTGTCCATCACCTTGAACGAGATGTTCTTTCTTCCGCACTTCTGAAGATTTTTTCTTGCTGTGCCGACCATTTCCGGCGAGAAATCAGTTCCGAGTATTTCCTCACAGTCGGGATAGTTCTCCAGAAGCTTCTCGCCGCCGCCCGTGCCAAGATCGAGTATACGTGACTTCGGATCTGCGAACTTGTTTATCAGCTCGTTAAGATCCCATGATGTCAGACTCTCCGTGCGGATTCCGAACTCGTCGAACGACCAGTTTCCGAGCTTCCCGTAATAATCCAATGCGTTGTTTTGTGACATAAAAAAGAACCTCCTTTCACAAACAACATCAAGGGACGCATCTTTGACACGACCCTGTGTTATTCATGATGAGATTCTAAGGTTCTTATCATTATTGACCCCGCCCTGAAGCGTCACGACAGCAGAACGCGAATAACCAATTGAACTGCTATAAGCGGATAATAACTGATTATTCCGGGGCTGTCAAAGCCTGTTATTTGCGCTGTGCTTCTATGAACCCTGTTAATGCTTTCTCTACTACTGAATTAAGAGATATTTGATGCGAATACGCATATATAGCGGCTGATTTATGAAGTTCCGGTGTAATCCTTATGTTAAAGGTTCCCTTATATGAACGTTCCGGTTCCGCTCCCCTCTTCGAGCAAAGCTCCAGATAGTCATCTACAGCTTCATGGAAATCCTTCACCAGACTCTTAGCACTAGTACC
Organism: uncultured Eubacteriales bacterium; assembly: GCA_900314745.1. Taxonomy (GTDB): domain Bacteria; phylum Bacillota; class Clostridia; order Saccharofermentanales; family Saccharofermentanaceae; genus Saccharofermentans. The sequence goes on from OMWK01000001.1 coordinate 208,290, forward strand.
CTCATAAGAAATCAGCGAACGTATTCCCTGTACCTTTCCATAGAAAACCATATCCTCATCCGAGAACTCAATACTGCCTATATAACCCTTGTATTCCAGATAGTTACTCATCCCAATAGCCCTCCTCTTCTATCAGCTCGTGAAGATGCTTCCATCTTGCCATTACCTCATAATAGAACGCTATTGGTCATTTTTGCAACTATATTTAGTACCACTCCTTGAAGAACATCTTAAAGCTCTTCTTGAAATATTGGAAAGCCAGGACCCGGATTAAAGCTTCTGAATAAACGCGGTCTTATCGTGGCGGTTGTAGCCGGCCTTCTCGTAGAAGTGCCATGTGTTCGGATCCTTAGAACCCGTAAGTAGCATCATCTTATAGCAGTTGTTTTCTACTGCGATCCTCTTAGCCATATCAAGGCATTCACCTGCATACCCGCGACCTCTGTAATCTTCGTGTGTCACTACATTCTCAATAAATGCATACGGGCGAATGTGTCTTGTAAGATTCGGGATAATCACGCATACACACGAAGAGACGATCTTCCCGTCGATCTCATTTACAATGATGTGATGATTATCATCATTCATAATCGTATCCCACACAGAAGACAGATGCTCATCCATATCAGGAACACTGTCTTCATGAAGATACGTATAAAGCTGAAGCAGCTGCTCTAACTCATCGCGTCTGATCTCTCTTACCATGTCCTTGCCCCCGATCAAAGTTCGCGTCTCATTACATCGTAGCAAAGGTAATCGCCGTTGGAGGTTTTTATCTTGTTATACTCAATCTCTTTATACCCGCGCTTTAAATAGATGGTTTTTGCAGGAAGTGAAGCATCGATAACCACCTCATCATAAGCGGAAGCAATCTTCTTCTCAGCAAAATCCATAAGTGCTCTGCCATAGCCTTTATGCTGGTATGAAGGCAGTACAAACAGCCTGTTGATCCCATTCCCTGCGACCGTTACAGTGCCGACAGCCACGCCTTCTGCTTCCAGAAGATAGACGCACCCTTCCTTAATATCTTCCCTGATCTTCTCATCCGAATGATGAGCACTGAAGAATTCGACCGCGCCCTCAGGATAGTAATTCGGATATACTGTCCTTATCGTAGTCTGCGTAATGTCGCGGACTGCTTCAAAGTCATTCATATCAGCAGGTCTGATGTTATTTGTCATGCGATCTCATTCTCCGTTATAAACTTCGCCAGCGTCTGCCCGAGTTTTATCTGATCATCGGGATCCAGATGACATCCGTCAGCATCGGAAGCCTTAACGTACTTAGATGCATCAACGAACGATGTACTGTACATGCCGGCCAGCTTCTCATACCATCCGGCAAGCTCCGACGACACCTTACATGCATTCTCATAGCCGAAGCTGTCGCCCAGCCACGAATCCTTTATCGCATCCGATATAAGCGGCGGTGACACAAGTATTATCTTAAAACTGTTCTGACATCTGAACTCGTTATAGGCCTTGATCTTCTCTAACATGATCTGCATCTCGCCTGCGATGTCCATAGATGAATAAGAGAACTTACGCTTGCAGTCATTCGAGCCTAACATGATTATCACTATATCAAGAGGAGTATGTGTCTCGAGGCAGGGACCGATATATTTAAGTCCGTTCTTCTCTCCTTCTGAAGGATCATCAGTCGCTATCGTGCGTCCGTTCTGACCTTCCTCGATGATCTCATAATCATCGCCTAAGATCTTGCCCATCACACGCGGCCATCTATTATCCTCATCAAATCTGACTCTGTTAACAGGATCAAATCCCCAGGTCAGCGAATCTCCAAAACACAGAACTCTCTTCTTAGCCATAAATCAACACCTCTTCAGATGTCATTTTACCATTCCGCCGTGGAACACACATTCATAGACTTTGACGTCGCCTTTGTATATCTCCTCATATCCCTGAAACCATGTAAAATCACCGGTCACATTACACTTATAAAGATACTCGCCCGACTGATAGAATTCGGGACCGCGGTAAGGCATCTTCTCATCTGCCGCACGCAGAGCCTCCTTAAGGAAATTCCCGCTGAACCCGTCACTTAACACGCGGCCCATATAGTTCATCGCATAGACCGCCACGCCATCCTTCCAGACCGCCTCTTCACCTGCAAACTTCTCGCCTCCGACGTAAGTGTCGTGATACATAAACTTGCCGTTCGCATAGCGGTAATCATGCGATTCGGGACGGGTGGGATCCACTTCATTCTTAAATGCAGCATACGTATTCACATTCGCTTCAAGCCTGAACCTTATGAGCTCATCAAAATCAGTATCGGGAACATGCTTGGCACTTAATGCACAGTCCTGGTCCTTGACCAGATAATCAACGCTTACATTAAGAAGATTGCTTATCTCGATGAGATTGCCAATATCGGGATAAACCTGCCCCGACTCCCACTTAGCGACTGCCTGCCTCGAGACATTAAGCTTCTCGGCGAAGGCCTCTTGAGTAAAGCCTTTATTCTTGCGAAGCACCTGTAGTTTTTCAGAGAAAATCATTTCCGCTCACCTCCAAGAAGAGTATAAGAGACGTTACCTGCCCGAGCCACCATCCGCAGGTTGCTTTAATGCAACCAGTGTTATACACATGTCTCCTGCTCCATATCAGTCCTTCTCGAAGAACACTATGTCCATATTGTCGTTTATCTTCCGGGGCACGCCTGCTCTTCTGTAGCCCATCTTCTCATAAAGATGAAGATTGCCTTCCTCCTGCAAGATAGTGTCGAGACTCCAGTTATCCGCGCCGTGTATGCGCTCTGCTTCCTTCATGGCAAGCTGCGCGTAGCCTCTGCCTCTGTACTCCGGCATTATCCACAGGGGCGATATCCTCTTGCGTGTGCCGTCTTCAAGGTCTATCACGCGGATGACGCCGACGTCTTCGCCTTCAGCTTCTATAAAGTAGTAGATTGATCCCGGCATATCAAATCTCGCCGTCACTCTCTCCACGCTCTCAGCTGCGGGGTTTGTATCGTAATCCCTGTACTTCTCTAAGATCCCTCGAAAGGCCTCCGTCTGCATCTTCCAGACCTTCCCGATATCTTCGCGCGCGGCTTTTCTTAAAGTAACATCACCACCCATAAGCACCTCATAAAAACAGGCTGATCATGACGATATAGCATATCGTCTTCCCCATGGATTTATTCTATCACTCATCGGCCTTCCATCCTTCACAGTAACCGCAGTTGCTGCAGCCGTTGCAAAGGATCTTGAACGCACACTCATCGCATTTGGCAGCAAAGCGGCGCACATAAAGCTTCTTCTTCGGGATCGGATTCCCGTCCTCATCCTTAAGAACGAACGTCATCGGTTTGCCCTGATAAGTCATGCCTGAGTGCAGAGCCTGTGACTGCTGAGTCTGCTTGCTCCTTATCCTGTACTGCTTTCCGTCCTTAATGAAGCTGGTGCCCGTCTCCATATAGCAGAAAGTAATATCACGCGCGACGCACTCCTTCTGTATCGACTTAACCCAGTCGTAATCGCAGGGTCTGCTGCCGCCGTAATTCTCACCGCCTAAGGCAACCTGTTCGATCTGACCGCTGTCGAGATATTTACCCAGATCTATGGGCCCCAGAAGAGGCGCCAGATGAAGACCCTTATGCTTAAACGGAAGATCAAGAAGTATCGGGATCCTCTCGTCTGCTCTGCTTTGATTCTCGCAGGTTACATTAAGGAAGATGTTATCCCATCCGTCCCCCCAGTCTTCAGGAAGACACTCTCTGATCCTCTGAGGTCTTTTGGTCAGAAGAAGGAATACAACATCGCTTCTTTTACGCATCATATCCCATGCTTCGCCGCGCCACTCATCCGCTTCCTCAAGGAAGAAATCCGAAGTCATGCAGACGCTGATCATCTCGCCGCTTTGAATCTTATAATTACCGCTCCTGTCCTTGGATAAAGGATACTTAAATCCGGTCTTGGTCTTATAGACCTCAGCACCATCCCTGCCTCTCATTCTGTCTATGTAATAAACATAGCAGTTCTGACATCCTTCGCTGCATTTTACGCATCCGTGCCATGGGTTCCAGTTACTGTGCATAATTAATACCTTGTGACGGGTTATCCATTAAGCCTGGTAAGCTTAAGCACATTACATCCGTCTTTATACTCATAACTCATGCTGTCCATCATCTCGCGGATCAGGAATATCCCGAGACCTCCTACAGGACGATCCTCTATATCAAGCCCAATATCAGGCAGATCCGCTTCCAGAGGATTATACGGACTGCCGCTGTCGCAGAAAGCAACCACCGCCGCCGGCGGATCTCCTTCCAGACCGACACTCACGGTGACCGGTCCCGTCCCTTCACCGTAAGCGTACAGACAGATATTCCCGAACAGTTCATCGACCGCCATCTTAAACTGTGCCTTGACCTGTTCGGAACACCCGAGCGCTTCAAGCTCAGCACGAACAAAATCCATTACTTCAGGAATATTCTCTATCTTCGAATCTACATGTATTTCTTTCATATGATCAATTTATAAGTGTACTGACCACCCGGAATCTATCTTCTCATGGACCTTCTTAAGTGTCTCATCATCGAGCGGGGGCCAGTCAGTAACTGTCTGAGCCTTGTTGATTATCAGGTGAGCCTTCTCGGCGCACAGCGCCATCGGTGTGTCCGCCAGTGAGTCCGAATAGAAGTTCTCGATATCAGGAAAATCGTTATCAATGATATATGCCGCTTTCTCCCTTGCATACATCAGATTATCAACAAATGCGCCGATCTCGCGGTCGTATTCAGTTGCAACCAGATTCACTCCCAGCCGTTCGGCAATCGGCTTCATGATGCAGGTCGGAGAAGCGCTGATGATCAGATCATCAGGTTTCTTCTGCGCGAGATACCATGCTGATATCTTCTTCTCATTCTTATCCCAGAACTTCTCTATCTGAACATCAAAATCGTCCACATAGCAAAGGAACCCGAAGAATGTGCGCTCCATGACATACCGCGGAAGCTTACCAAACTTATGACGGATCATGGCACCTACTGCCTTGGGTACATATTTCACCCAAAGTGACGGATGTCTTTTTACGCACCATAACGCGAAGTCCAAAGAACAGTCCGGATAATAGATCGTGCCGTCAAAATCGTAAACATTCATAACCGGGACTTACCACTAATTGATGCCAAACACAGTATCAAGACCTGTTATGTTCAGCACTTCCGCGAAATTCTTTCCGATGTTAATAAGCTTCATCTGGCCGCCCTTCTTCTTCAGTATCTTGTAATCATTTACAAGAACACGCAGACCTGCCGATGAGACGAAGTCACATCCGGCAAAGTCAAGCACAAGAACATCAGTGTCCGGAAGCTGTCCATCGATCAAATCCTTGAGCTTAGGTGCGGTCAATGTGTTCACTTCGCCATTAAGCGATACGGTAAGTTCTTTTCCTTCCCTGTTGCTCGTTAATTCAAGATCCATTTTGTTTCCCCCTTTATTACTTTATCGTCAAAACCGTCATTGTGATATCGTCAAACTGATCCATACCGTCTGAGAACCTTCTGACATCCTTCAGAACACCTGAGAGAACAGTCTCTCCGGACTGCGCCGATATATCATCGAGCACTGACATCAGCCTCTCCTCTCCGTAAAGCTTGTTCTCACTGCTGTGGGACTCAGTAACACCGTCAGTATAAAGAAACAGGCGGTCGCCTTTGGAGAGTGTTATCTCACTCTGCTTATATTGGATACCTTCCATACAGCCAAGGAAGAGTCCGTGCTTATCCTTCAGAAGCTCGCACGGCTTACCACAGCGCTGGATAATCGGATAATTATGTCCGGCATTGGTAAACTGCAGGACAAGAGTCTTAAGATTCAGTATCCCGATCCATGAAGTCGCGAACATCCCTGCTTCATTATTCTCGCAGAGACGGTCATTGACGATAGTGAATATCTCCGATGTATCGGAAGAGGTAAGCGCATAATCCTTGATAACCGTCTTCGCCGTCATCATAAACATGGCCGCAGGTATTCCCTTTCCGGATACATCTGCGATAACCAGCGCCAGGTGATCATCATCGATCATGAAGAAATCATAGAAGTCGCCGCCGACTTCTCTCGCAGGTGTCATGGATGCATAAAGATCAAACACTTCACTCTCGGAGAAAGTCGGGAAGATACTTGGAAGCATATCCTTCTGTATCCTCTCAGCCATCTCAAGCTCAGCACCGATCCTGGCAGTATTCTCAGTCAGAGTCTTCTGTTCCTGCATCACATCCTGACAGTAACCGACCAGTTTGACCGCAGCGGCAGAATAGATGATCAATTGCAAAAGCTTAACAAAATAGTTCGAGATGATCGTGTTCTTTATCATCAGCCAATGGTCATAGGGAATATCCCTGACCGCATCATCAAGCCACATGTTCTCGTTGGTAACGATCTGCGTGCCCGGCGCATACTGGATAAAATTCAGATCCAGCATTCCGTGATTGGCTCCGAACAGATATGCAAAGAAGAATACAACAGCGGACAGCACCGCGATGGACGTAGTGTACTTCTTGTTAAAATATCTGACCGACAGGATTATCGGAATAGTAACCAGCAGCACTACATTATAAGTGAGTACCGATGTGGTCACGGCATAGACAATGGTGACAGAGCCCATCAGCGAATACTTGATCCAGCTCTTCTCATATTTAAAGTGCGAGGCAAGACACATCGCTGACGCCAGAAGCAGAATACTGAATACCATAAGTCCCCTGAACTGAACTCTGATATAGAAGAATTCAAGCTCAAAAAGCACCCATGTTACCACCACGATCGCGATCGTTACGCCGGCGATCAAAGTCATCATGCGGTTCGCTTTTATCTCGTTCTCCTTAAACAGTCTGTCTGTATCCACTTGCATCACCTCCCGTCTTCCGAATTCATTTCATGAAAGAGTGCGGCATTAGCCTTATACAGTTTCTTGAACACTCTGTAGTTACGGTCATATATCTCCCTTTTAGAAGGATCCGGCTCATAAACGGCGTTTACACTGACAAGTCTTCGTGCCAGTTCGAGAACATCTACACCTCTTTCTCCAGCGGCAACTACCAGAGCAGTTCCGACAGCGCCGACCTCCTGTGTATTGTTAACGGTCTCGATCCTTCTTCCGGTGATATCTGCCAGAATCTGGCATGCGACCTTCGAGAGCGCACCGCCTCCGACGAACCTTACCGTGTCGGAAGTTCTGACCTTGAACGACTCGCATTCAAGCAGCCATCTGAGGTGGTAGCATACGCCCTCGAGCACTGCGCGGATCATATCCCGGGCATTGTTCTCTATCCTTACATTGAAGAACATTCCGGCTGCATCAGAATCCTCGAAAGGACACCGGTTGCCGTGCATCCACGGGGTAAATATAACTCCGTTTGCACCGGGCGGAACGCGGCTGACTTCATCGGAAAGATAATCATAGATGCTCGTTAGCCTGCTCTCCACATCGCCGTTAATGTATGCCTTATCAAGATAGATTCCCACATCGTCAAGTGCCAGATGCTTGATGACCCATTCGAAGCATTTTCCGGCGGTCTCGAGTTCAGCATAATAATTGAAGTATCCGGGCTTCGCCGACAGCACTCCCGTGATCATCGCATTTATATCGACAGTCTGATGATCAAGGTATGTGGAGACCCACCCGGACGTTCCCACGTAGATATGCGTATCCCCGGGTCTTGTGCAGCCTGCGCCGATATTAACAAATGTAGTATCACCGCCGCCGCCGTAAACGGGAATCCCCTCCACAAGGCCCATGTCCTCCGCGGCTTTCTTAGTAAGCGTGCCTGCAAGATCCGTGCTGTTAATTATCTCCGGCATATGTCCGGGGTTTACTTTATACATCTTAAGAAGGCCCTTGTTCCATCCCTCTTTCCCCTTACGCGTATCATAGAGGAAAGTGGCAAAAGCCGAGTCGGCAGTCCTTAATATTCTCCCGGTACAGCGGGCAACAAGGTAATCGTTTATATCAAGCCACTTATAGACCTTCTTAAAGACTTCGGGTTCGTTCTTCTCCACCCACTTATATTTCCACACCGGATCCTTCGCACTTACAGACCCTGAATAATTCACCATAAGATTTCTTGCAAGCTTATAGAGACTGCAGCCGGAGACCTTGATGATGCCCTTGCCCATGCATTCCCTGTATTCTCTGTAACCCTTCTGATCCAGATAGTTCATCGGGCGTCTCAGGGCATTCCCCTGTTCGTCTACAAGAACAGTTCCCTGCATCTGGGAGCAGAAGGCCATACCGCCGATCTTCTCGACGCCGACATCAGACCGGCTGAACAGTTCACGCGTCGTAGAACAGACCGCGTTCCACCATTCCTCAACATCCTGCTCGGCACCGCCGTCATCTGAGATATAAAGCCCGTATTCAGCCGTAGCACTCTCCAGAAGCTTTATATCATCGCCGATATCGAACAGACATGTCTTAATACTGCTGGTCCCAAAATCATAAACGATGATATACATAAATAAAATTTAACACATGCATCTTTTGATTGTGTTGTGGAATTGTTAATCTTCGTGAACGGTAAGAGGTTTGATTATCTCCATGAATACATCAGCTTCAGTTCTGTCATACTCTTTGAACCCACACTGTTCATATACATGTATCGCACGCGGGTTGTCGACATACACGCCTAAGTATATCCTTCTGAATCCGCACTCATTAAATCCGTACTCGATCATGCGTCTCAGAGTTTCCTTACCGAAGCCTTTATTCTGCATGGAAGCTGTCATAACTATGCCCCACTCGGCTTCGTCACCGTTAATATTGAAGAACGACGTGTTGCCTATGAATTTACCCGTCTCTTTCTCTATCATCGAGTACATCATATCAGGCCCGGCGATCTTCTCCTTCATATACTCGATCTCTTCCTGTTCCGTATACGGCTCGCGGCGGTCACTAATGTACTTCGCCACGTTCTCGATGTCATTGACCATAACAAGATACTCCGGCACCAGATCCAGAGACGGCTCTATGAAGATTATTCTTTCCGATTCAAAGGCTTCTTTCATCATATCTGATCATTTATTATCTGAATCCTTTTCTCTCTATTCCGGCAATCCTGTAGTGTTATGCCCCGTGTCCCATCTTTGCCGAGAATCTTGCAAGCTCATCGGGAATCTTTATCGTCTGCGGACAAACCTCCTCACAGCTTCGGCATCCGACACACGCCCATGGCTTCTTATCCTCATCGAGGGACATGAGAGCCATCGGTGCTATGAAGTCACCCGCGCCTGCGACCATCGCCTCGTTATAAAGCTTAAGAAGGAACGGGATATCAAGGGACATCGGACAGTGGGATACGCAGTAATGGCATGCAGTACAGGGGACCGTCGTCTTCTTAATCATGTCGTCAGCAATGCCGAGGATAACATTCATCTCTTCATCGTTAAGAGGCTTCGCCTCATCGTATGTCGCGATGTTCTCCTTAACCTGCTCAAGTGTCGACATACCTGATAAGGTCACGGTAACACCCTCGATTGACTGAAGGAACCTGAACGCCCATGCGGGGATATTCTCATCAGGTCTTAATGCCTTGAGCTTCGCCTCAGCGTCCTCCGGCAGATGCGCGAGCTGACCGCCTCTTACCGGCTCCATTACCCAGATAGGGATATTGAGTGAATTAAGAAGCTCGACCTTACCTCTGGCGTCCTGGAAATCGTAATCAAAATAGTTGAGTTCGATCTGGCAGAATTCCATGTCCCTGCCGTAAGCATCGAGGAACTTCTTCATGCAGTCGATATCCCCGTGAGCAGAGAAACCGAGGTGCTTTATCCTGCCGTTCCTCTTCTGCTCCATAAGGTAATCGTATATGCCGAACTTCGGATCAAGATAAGCATCAACATTCATCTCGCAGACGTTATGAAACAGGTAGAAGTCGAAGTATTCCACCTTGCACTTCTGAAGCTGCTCCTCAAATATCTCCTTCACCTTAGGCATGTTGGCAAGGCTGTATCCCGGGAACTTGGAAGCAAGGTAGAACGAATCCCTGTCGTACTTCTTCAAAATATCTCCCACTACAATCTCGGAGTTTCCGCCGTGATAACCGTACGCCGTATCATAGTAATTGATACCGTGGCTCATGCAGTACCCGATGATCTCTTCCGAGGCCCTGACATCTATCTTCGAGTCATCACCGCCGATGATCGGAAGTCTCATGTTACCCATGCCGAGAGCTGACAGCTTAATACCCTGGAAATCATTGTAAATCATATGCGCACCTCACTTATTTTTATTTTTTTCTTCCAACGCCTGATGTCAAATCAGAGCGTACCCTCTATGTTCTCGTACAGCCAGTCGATGGTAAGTATATCGCCCGGCGTGATGCTGCTTCCGAATGTCCTGTCGTTGCCTTCGTTATCAGTAAGCTCGCCCGAGAACGGATCCGTCCCGTATATGACGGCGTCCTTAAAGAAATCCAGAAGCTTCTGCGTCTGCCTGCTTATCTCGGGCACTCTGATATCGACAACGCCCGTCGCGAGTCCGAACCAGTAGTTGGCAGCGATGTGCTTTTCGATGAGTTCGTTTACGTTCCATATGCCGTTCATAACCGTGCTCACGATCTGAAGGTAGTACTTGCCCCAGTTGTAGTAGGATGCGCCGACATAGACCTCCCTGCCGTCCACTATCTTATAAACGCCGGGGCGCAGGCCCGTGTTGGATGTGGGCGAATACTCCATGTCGGAATAGATCCGCACGCCTTCCTCTTCCCACTCCGCGCGGTAATTCTCATCGCGGTCCGCAACCTTAAGGGAGACACGGCATCCGGGGTCGACCATGGAAACGCCTATAGCAAAAGCATTCAGGTTGATCCTGTTGATCTGCTCCGTTCCGCGCGCGAGGTATCCTATCCTGCGATTACCGGCATTGCCGTATTCGAGCAGCAACGTCTGCGCGGCGAGAATGCCGATCAGGAACGACGACTCGTATATCTTCCCCTGGTAACACCTTACCGATGGTGAACTCTTACCTGCAGAGCAGCTCGCGAACTTGACCTCAGGGTGCTTCACGGCAGCCTTCAGGATCTCGCTATAGTACTCGGGACACACCGAAAAGACGAGCTCACAACCGTCCGAGACGCACTTCTCCACCGCGTCTTCAATTCCACTCTCCTTGGTGTAATAGACAGATGTCAGTACATTCTTTCCCGTCATGACATCGATGTAGAGCCTGCCTGCCTCATGGCTGTCGATCCACCTCGAGTCATCGACGCCCACATCATAGATGAATCCGACCCTAAGAGGATCGGTCTCGGTATACTTACGGGGCTTTGCAAACAGATTCGTGATGATGGAGCTGCCGGAAGTTTCCAGATCAGCCTTATCCAGGAACTCTATGCTGTCAATGGTTCCCGCTGTAAGAAGCTCATGTCTCGCGAGCTTAACGTTCTTCAGTACCTGCTCATCCGAATCCTGCGAGAACGTTCCGAGCGGGAAGATGGAAAGATAGATAAGGAAGTCGTCGCTCACCGTATAAGGGTCTTCGATCCTGTACTCCTTCTTAAGCATCCTGCTGAAGCGGAAATAGGCGGACTTCAGATCCTTGCAAAGATCCTCGGGCCAGATCTTCTTCAGATCCTGTCCCACGAGCTCGGCAAGCCTTCTGTACTCACCAGGCTCCTTAAACATGATGAAGTGGTTATGCGTCACCTTAAAAAAATCCATGTACTCGTAGTACGCGACCACCTCAGGGTCATCCGACTTCGCAGGGATAACCCTGGTTACATCAGCGAGCATGAAGTCCGTGCCTCCGAACTTGGAGACGGACACCCTCTTGTTGCCCTCCTGAACATAGAACTGGTGCATGTACTCGTAGACCTTGATCGCATCACGGATTCCTTCCTTCTTGTAGGAATCGTAAAGATCCGACCACTTAAGAGCAAACTCTGTAGTATCGTCCAGAAGAGGCATGAAGTTCGCGGCAAATGCGGAATTACGCCCGTGTTCCTTATTGCCCTTAATGCGGTTCACCGGAAGATCCAGAAGACCGATGCTCCTGGTGGTGTTCGAGCTTTTGACCTCTTCGATATCATCCAGCACCGGAAGATACGGAGAACGTCCCTCTCTTACGGCGTCTCTTACTTCCTTCTCGGCTTTCTTCCTGGCAGCTTTATAATCACTTTTCATGAGCACCTCCGGTAAAGCGGGTTCACGATTATATTTTAACCTAATTGCCGCCCTGAGGTCATATCTTTATCTTCAATTACTAACCGCACATATTAAGCCGCGGAATCTCTTACGATTCGAACATTTCTCCTGTGATCTTAAGGACCTTACGCATATGTTGTTCCTATAACACCTTAACTGATTCTTACATGATTATCCTGTCTGCTATAATATCGGCATAAGGAATAAAGGAGACAGATATATGAGAAGATTACCTGCTATTATACTTACTGCTGCATTTTTGTTTGCGCTGTCAGGCTGCTCAATGACTGACAGAAGAGTCAACGGCAGAAACAACGAGCCGGAACTCGTGCATTATCTTCACTCAGGCGATAATCTTACTCTCAGCTACTTCGATGAGCTGGATTATACCAATATCGAATACGAAGAGATCGCATGGGTTACAAACGACAGGTTGGCTATCGGTCCTACCGAACCCTGGTATGCAGGCGTTCTTTACTTAACCGAAGAAGAAGCTGACAGACTTTGGGACGAGTATGAGTGGGAAGAATGCGAATTCCCTGATATCGAACTTTATGATATCGAGGTTCCCCAGACAGATTCGAATGTATGGTGCAGTTCCGAAGACTTCAATCAGTACATCGAGGATCAGGCTGTTCAGGTTGTAGACATCGCCTTCGACGGCAGCGTTATCGTATTCTATCTGAAGACATTCTGATAACTTCTGTTATAGTCCCGGCAGCTCATTAGCTCTGTTATGTCGCTTAAGACAGATCAGCATTTTCCGTCAGAAAAGCTCGTAAAAGCACCTCTCTCAACATCCGGCAAGCCATACTTAGCCTTCGCATCTGCGAAGGCTTTTATCATGAAACTCATATTCCTCGCGAGATTTCTTAAGGTCTGAAGTCCTTCGAGGTCCTTCTTTACATCCTCAGCCGTAAACCCGTGCACCTGATTCCAGTATGTTGAAGATGCGACCGGCATACCTGCCCTCTTCGGAACACCTGTTGCATGATATGCAGTCGCGGTACACCCGCTGACGTGCGCGCTTCCGTTAAGCAGTATTACCTTACTCATTTCTATCCTCCGATTTCCGGGATTCACACAAATCCGTTCTTTTAATATTCTTTTCCTGATCTCAGATATGTCAATATCAGCTTTCACTCTCCGGAATCATTCGCCACGGCTTCTTGCCGTCGAGCCAGCCATTGTCCTTCCAGTACTGAGTTTCTACTGGTGAAGAACCCCAGCCCTTCTTCTGCATCATTCCCATCATGCCAAACATGAATCTCGTCTTTATTCCGACAGAAGGATTCGAAGTCTTATTAATATTCTTCGCAAGCTTAGACGTATTTGCATCTATCTTATTCTTCTTGTCAGAAGATACTTCATCCCAGTTCTTTGCCTGGACTGCGAGTCCATACTTATATATCTTCGGAACCCCCATATTGAAAAGACAATCCTCCACATCCTTCATCGCCGATGAGGTCCCCGCGCCTGCAGCAGTTGATACAATGACCGCGCGTTTCTTAAACATGGATTTCATTGGTCTATGGACCATCCACAGATCAAATGTAAGATCGAAGAATGCCTTCAGCGGCGCCGACATATGCATGCAATACGTCGGTGTAGTAACGATCAGTAAATCCGCCGCATCCATTGAATCTATTATCTTCTTTTTCTCTTCGTGATAAGGACATGCCGACACATCCTCGATGCACTGATAGCAGCCCATACAGAAATGATTCAAATCCTTCGGAAAGAAATACTCCGTGATCTCATTATAGCCTTCTATTTTATCTGCGATCATGCGTCCGATATGATATGTGCTCCCCTTATGGTTCTGACCGTTAAGCATCACGATTCTCATTCTTTTGCACCTCCGTAGAGCCTGTCGAACTGCCTGATATGCTTTTCGAGCAGGGCAAGCGCCTCCTTCTCCCTGCCGGGATCCCTGTCACACAAAGTCAGAAGCATATATATCGGCGAATAGAACTGAAGTGTCATCACATCCGTGTCAGCAGGGACAAAAGCTCCGCTTGAGAGCATGAGCTGAAACAGCATCTTCTGATAGGAAATCGGCCCGTCCACATACTGTGATGTGTAGATATCCGCGAATTCCTTGTGATGGAACTGCTCTATGGTAAGCATCTTCCTGAAGCGGCTTGTATAGTCGTCGTGCAGGAAATAGGTGAACAGCCCGAGCCCGATCTCCACCAGCTTGTCCTCGGAGATATTCATGTACACAGATGCATCTTCTGAAGGATTCATACCGCTTATGTTCAAAGCTCCGGCCTGCTCTTCATATCTTCTGTTCATCTCATCAATGATTGCATCGAAGATGGCCTGCTTATTCTTATAGTGCTTGTATAAGGAAGGCGCTTTGATCCCGACCCTGTCAGCGATCTCACCTACATATACATTTGCATAACCCTTTTGTGAAAAGAGCGTTAATGCCTCATCCAGAATCCTGTGCTTCGTATCCATTGGCTATCCCTCAGGCGCTTGGCTAATTTTGATTAGCCACATTATATGCTGATTCTAATCAGTCGTCAACGCAAGAAAAAACACCCTGCACGGCGGTCTGTTACATCGTATACTTATCCGTTCTTAATCAGCAACGGTTATTCCCCGTAATTGGAGTACCACTCTCCGTAATCAACGCTGTTGTTAACGAGGAAATTGCAAATGAAGAATTCTTGTCCGTCAGCTTCAAAGTAATAGACCATAACCATATCATCTTCTGACCGGGGATACGGCTGATCATAGGTCTCGACTACATAGTACAGATCAGCGCCTGTATCGGAGAACGGAATCTCTTCACTTCTGATAAAGACTGCATCAGGATTCTTCATCTGCGCCATCTCAAGATAATAATCTTCAGCTTCCTTCGCGGGATCTCTGAAGGATGTATCGGGTAATCTCACGCTTCCGATATGACGCAGATCGCCACCGCCTGCAGAAGAGAGAATGTAAGAATACTCAGGATCGTTATAAATGTCTTCACCTTCGTAATCGTTCATCAGCTGCTCATAGTATGCTGTGAGCCACCCCTCGTCGTGCTCCAGGTAGATAGTCCATCCGTCCATCCTTGATTCGAGATTATATCTTTGGAACACATCGGCTATCTTCTCGATGCCTTCTTGAGCCTGCTGATCAGATATATCCGAATCCGCCGAATACCAGTAACAATCCTCGAGATTCGATTCTTCTTCTGTTAATCCGTATTCAGCACATATATCTTCCAATTCGGCCGCAGCATCTTCAAGAACATAGTAATGCAAAGCCCGGTTGAATGAGTCGGAAGAAGCCGGAATAGAGCCGAACGATGCCCCGTCGATATTGATATCCGTCATATTACTTGATACCCGGTATTCGAACCCCTGAAGCTCGTCTCTTAAAACTACGACCGACCCTTCGTCATCAGTAGTCTGACTTACTACTTCGCAGGGACCATGGTCACGTCTCGCCTGCCTTATCAAGCCGTTGGCGCTCTTAGGATTGCATCCTGTTGCCAGAATTACCGAAGATATGACAGATAAAGATAATACTGCGACACCAAACTTGTTTCTCATACCAGCATCCCCCATTCGCTTATGATATGTTTTACATCAATGTCTGTTCGTTTATTATAAGATGAAACTCCAATTTCAGGAAGTTAGCCGCCTTACGGCACAGAAGCATTCTCTCCATAAATATCTCAAAATACTCTCCGATCTCACCATATCTGGTATCTATATCCAACTTCAGTTTGATAGCGGTGTGATCCTTATTGATCTTGAGCCGAGATGATTTGACAGAGTAGTTCACCCTGTCGTGAATATCGAAGTTCTCAACTTCATCCTGGACGCGGCTCCTTCTGACATCTGACTTATCGGCAATTATAAGAGCAGCAGCGAGATCACTTACAGGAACGCCGAACCCCTCATCATGATTTCCGATGGCCCTGATGACAGGTGCGATATCCTCTGCTGCGATCCCCATCTTGTCCAGCAAATAGAAAGACATCAGAGCACCGGACTGGCTGTGATCAACGCGGTTTATGGTGTTCCCGAGATCATGCAGCCATGCCGCCGTAAGTCCCAGATCTATCGTATGGTCATCCATACCCAATGTCTCAAGAATATATCCCGTCCGATCTGCAACCATACCTATATGAGCAAAACTATGCTCGGTATAGCCCATGGCATGCATCGATTTGTTCTGTTCTTCTATATACACATGAATATCATGATCCTGTTTGACTTTGTGAAACAGCGGGAAACGCTTGGTCTCCTTTGAAAAATCAGTACTCATATTCCATTATCCATCCTGTCACTCGACAGCTTAATATCATTGTGTCCTGAGCTTTTATATTCCGCATCTCGGGTAACGGATAAGAACAATGTACTATACTCAATCGCGTGTGTAAAGTATTGTTGATATCGTCTGCTGTACCTTACTGGTAAGACAGTGGATCAATCGTAACTGCCTATAATCTTCTCCATCCAGATCATCGAATACCACCGTCCGAATTTTCTGCCGCAGTTATGAAAGATTCCCACAGTTCTATACCCCATATGTTCATGGAAATCGGCACTGTTTGAGGTCAGATATTCATCAGCCCTTTCAGGAACACCTATGCATGCATAAAGATTGATGATCCCTTTTTCCTTAAGCCTGAATTCCAAAGCCTCATAAAGGGCTCTTCCAAACCCTCTGCCCTGAATTCCGTTACGAAGATATATAGTCATCACTTCGGGTCCTCCTTCAAGACACTTCCGTCCTCTGTGAATCTCAGCGATCCATTCTCGGCATGAAGCTTAAGCTTACGGTAAAAGAACGCATTGTATTGAGGTTCGATACTTCTGATTCGTCCGCTCTCATATATCTCTATCCCAAGTCCTGTTTTAACAGTTCCGGCAGGAGTTTCAACTTCAAGTGTGTCGCCGGGCCAAAGCGTTATGCTTCTAAGCTTTCCCGACGGATAGAACATAAGACACTGCGGTCTGATCCTGAATGCTTGTCCGTCAATGACAAACCCGTAATACGGTGCTTGCTCCATCTCCTCTTCCACACTCCAGTATGCGCTTATCTGACCATAGAGTGGAAACACTCTTTTGACATTTCCGTCCTCATAGAATGTGATCAGTTCTGCCTGATAATCACCTGCAGGCAGCTTCAGCACTTGCGGCTGTTCCAGATAAACACTCCTTAACGCTCCCGATTCATAGAAAAGAACCGCACAGCGGTGTTTCTTCCGGTAGTCGGAAGCACCGCTGCACGGTAGGAGATCACCGTACTTTGTCTTGATGATACTCAAGTTGATCAGTTACCCAGATCGATAACGGGGATGACGGCTCCGTTATAGTTGTCTGCGATCCACTGTTGAGTCTCTTCGGACAGAAGTACTTCTACAAGAGCCTGGATAGCGGGATTGTTCGCATCTTCGGCTCTGATAGCTATGATATTTGCATAAGGGCTGTCTTCGCCTTCACTGAAGAGCTTCGCGGAATCGATACCCGCCTCGAGCGCCTTATTGGTATTTGTGATGAAGAAATCGTAGTCGTCTCTTGTAGGGATGATCTGTGCGGAGTCGATCTCTACGATCTCAATAGGTCTTACATATTCAACGATGTCGGCTACGGAAGCGGACAGGGAATCTCTGGCTGCATCGTCGAGAACGATGAAGCCGTTCTGCTCAAGGATGAGAAGAGCTCTGTACTCATTTGTACCGTCGTTAGGGATGGCAACTACTGCATTGTCGGGAACTTCATCTACGGAAGTGTAGCGATCGGAGTAAGCTGTGATAGGCTCGATGTGGATTCCTCCTGCGCTTACGAGATCATAACCGTTAGCTTCGTTCTCGCTCTCGAGATAAGGCAGGTGCTGGAAGTAGTTGAAGTCGATCTCGCCTGCTGCAAGTCTCTCATTAGTAGTAGCATCTGCTGCTGTTGATACGAGCTCGATGTGTATTCCCTGCTCCTCGAGCTGGGGTGCTACATGCTCGATGATCTCAGAGTGAGGTACGAGATCTACTATGCCTCTTAAGACTACTGTCTCTCCTGATCCCGTCTCACTGGCGGAAGACTCATCAGAGCCTGCAGCACAAGCCGTAAAACCTGTAACTGCCAATGTTCCTATAACTGTTGTTGCAATTAACTTTCTAATCAATGTGTTCTTCATAATTCATACTCCTTTTTTAAATCAAATTACGTGTTTTAAGTATTTGTTTTGACACCAGATTTCCGATGCCCTGTATCAGCTGTACCAGGATGATCAGAATGTATACACATGCGAACAGCCTGTCGTGCTGAAATCTCTGATATCCGTATCTGACCGCGATGTCTCCTATACCGCCTGCACCGAACATTCCCGCGAGGGCCGTCATCGACAGGACTGATATAACCGAGACTGTGAAGCCTCTGATAAGAGACGGTACAGTCTCCGGAAGCAGTATTCTGAATATGATGCTCAGGTTGTTGCTTCCTATCGCCTGTGCGGCTTCTATCTTGCCTTTCTCGATCTCAAGCAGACTGCTCTCCACGATCCTCGCATACATCGGTATGCAGCTTGCGGCGATAGCGATGATACATGCATTGGTTCCGTACGCTTTACCGAAGAAGAGTCTCGCCACAGGTATCATGAGAATGATCATTATCATCTGCGGCAGCGACCTTAAGCAGTTGATCACCCATCCTGATACCGTGTACGAAGCCTTAAGCGGAACAAGTCCGTCGGGATTTGTGATGGTCAGCAGTATTCCGATCAGAAGTCCGAACACCAGCATGATGAGCGAAGATACGACCGTCATATACAAAGTTTCTCCTATCGGACCCCACAGTTCTTTCCATATCGCAGGGTCAAAGGAAGCTTTGATGACTTCCCACAAAGATGAATCCAATAAACTCATGACGTTCCTCCTTAGATTCCTCCGCCCGAGGTGAGCTCCACGTTCTGAAGCAATTTAAACACCTTCGCGAAAAGCTCTCCTGTCTTACTGTTCGGGTTCTCGAAGATATCCCGCACAAGTCCGCTCTCTGTTATCTTTCCTTCTTCGAGCACCGCCATTCTGTTACAGATATAACGGATAGCATCAAGCTCATGTGTGATCATCAGGATCGTGATTCCGGACTTGCGGTTGATCTCCTTGAGAAGATCTAATATCTGCATAGTTGTCTGAGGATCAAGAGCTGAAGTTGCTTCGTCCGAGATTATAAAGTCAGGATTCGTTACTATCGCTCTGGCAATTCCTACTCGCTGCTTCTGACCACCTGACAGCGCACCCGGATGAGCCTTGAGCTTTTCGGTAAGGCCTACAAGCTCCGCTGTCTCAAGCACTCTGTCTTTGATCTGCGCCTTCGGAACACCTGCGATCTGCAGCGGATAAGCAATGTTCTGATAGACAGTCATGGAATCAAACAGATTGAAATTCTGAAATATCATTCCGATCCTGTGGCGTTCCTTAAGAAGCTCCTTCTTGGAAAGCTTAAGAATATCCGTGCCTCCGAGTTCTATCGAACCGCTGTCGGATGTCTCAAGTCTGTTAATGCACCTGGCCAAAGTGGATTTGCCGGCACCCGAGAATCCTATGATCCCGAATATCTCACCTTTATCCACTTCCAGATTGATTCCTTCAAGAACCTTCAAAGGTTTACCGTGTGGATAGAAAGTCTTATGCAGATCACTGATCTTCAGATAAGTTTCCATTTCATTAACCATGGCTGAACGTATCAGCTGCCCTTTCTTTCCTGTCTTTATACAATTCGTTGTGAAGGTCTTTACCCCTACCCGGAATCCCGAGGCTGTCTGCACGGCAGTGCTGGCAGTGACGGAATACCTCAAGATATTTGCCGGCTTCCATTCGTACCGCTTCCAGGTCCGCACAGTTCGGTGCGGGAATATCCTTCATCTCGTTCTGCGGAATAAGCGGAATGATATTAAGGATAGAAGCACCGAGTTCAGACGTTACTCTTGCAACTTCCGGAATATGCTCATCGTTGATGCCGGGTACGAGTACGCTGTTGATCTTAACTACGATACCCTTCTCGGCAGCAAGTCTGATTCCTGTAAGCTGCTTCTCGATAAGCATCTTTGCAGCCTCGATACCTTCGTGCTTGAAGCCTCTCTCATCGATAACAAAACTGTTGATCTTCGCCTCGATCTCGGGATCTACCGCATTGACCGTAACCGTCAAAGTCTCTATGCCGATCCTTGCGATCTCATCAACGCACTCCGGAAGTCTGAATCCGTTAGTAGACAGACAGCATATAAGTTCAGGGAAATTCTCCTTAACCAGAGCAAATGTCTTAAGTGCCTGATTGTTCGCAAGTGTGTCTCCGGGGCCCGCAATGCCGACTACGGTAAGCTCAGGACAAAGCTCCTTGGCCTTGCGTACTGTCTCGACAGCCTCCTCAGGCTTCAAGACGAGTGATGTAACTCCGGGCTTGATCTCCGACTTGTTGTAAGCTCTTGTGCAGAACTTGCATCCGATGTTGCATACGGGACTTACGGGAAGATGCAGTCTTCCGGCCGTCACATTCGAATGGCCTCCCAGGCATGGATGTCTTTTCTGCAGATTCTCGAAAGAACCTCTTCGCGTAGGATCTCCATACTTCTTCCTCTCTTTTTCTTCTTTATACTCCGGCGCGAGAATACTTATCCTGGAATTAACAAGCTTATCCAGAACGAACTTAACCTCACGCTCGATATCTGTGCTTTGAACCCTCTTCTCATGAAGAGCGATTCTCGCGTGCTGTCCGGACTTCGCCGAGAAGACGACGTTACAGTCCTCGACAGCGTCTGCAAGACGGGCGATCAGCGAATCATCGTGCTGAAGGCTCACGCCGAGGCTGTCAATGCGTCTGACATCAACCAGCTCGTAAGTTCCTGCCTCGATATCGATCTCATAAATATCAAACCTCTCGGCAACGCCGAAATGTCTGTTGATATTTATTCCGTCTCCTGTCGCGAATGCTGCTCTTATCATTTCCTTTGTCCTTAGATGTGATAGTTATCCTTAATGCTGTCCATGAGTCCGAATTCCATCAGGATCTCCTCAAGTCTGTCCTGCGTCATAGGCTTCGGGATAACAAACTGTGTGTTGTTCTCGATTGCCTGTGCGAGGTTTCTGTACTCCTGTGCCTGTGGGTGATTGGGATCGTGATCGATAACTGTCTTCTTCTTGATCTCCGCTCTCTGCACCTCGTTGTCACGCGGTACGAAGTAGATAAGCTGGCTTCCGAGTTCCTCTGCAAAGTGTCTCAGGAGTTCCTTCTCACGGTCTACATTTCTGCTGTTGCAGATGATGCCTCCGAGTCTTACTCCGCCCTTAAGTGCATACTTCTGGATACCCTTACAGATGTTATTTGCTGCATAAAGCGCCATCATCTCGCCTGAAGCTACGATATATATCTCCTTGGCCTTGCCCTCACGGATCGGCATCGCAAATCCGCCGCACACAACGTCACCTAAGACATCGTAGAAAACATAGTCGAGATCATCCGTATATGCACCCAAGTCCTCGAGCATTCCGATAGATGTGATGATGCCTCGACCTGCGCATCCGACACCGGGTTCAGGTCCGCCCGACTCTACACATCTTATGCCTCCGAAGCCTTCCTTCTCGATCTGCTTGAGATCGTCTACTTCGCCCTCTTCGCGGAGAGTATCGAGTACTGTTCTCTGTGCAAGACCGTTAAGAAGAAGTCTTGTCGAATCTGCCTTGGGGTCGCATCCTACGACCATGATCTTCTTGCCCAACTCGGCAAGACCTGCCGTAAGATTCTGTGTTGTGGTGGACTTACCGATTCCGCCTTTACCGTAAATTGCTATCTGTCTCATTTGTTTTGTGATCTCCTCTGAGTTTGTTATCTGTATGTCGCGAGGACTCTGTCGTAGATATCCTCAATTGCCCTTAGGCCGCCTTCGTAACCTGCGTATCCGCAGTTCATAACAAGTCTGTGCTGAACCGGTACCGATACGATCAGAAGGTCCGCATGAAGCTCGTCAGCTATGTGCTTATCCCATGAGCTTCCGAGTATCAACAGCCTTTTGTCCTCATAGTCCTTCGCATCTTCAAGGAGCTTTTGCTGGTCAAGTCCCGCATCGGGATCGAAGACCACTTTCACATCACGCGTCTGAAGGTCTGATATCTTCGAGAACTCTTCGAGTACGCTCTCCTGATACTTCTCGGGGATGTCATCTACGATGAACTGTATTCCTGGGATGATGCCGAGCTCGTTCAGGAAGAACTTCGAGAAACCCAGCGCAGTCGATGCATCCGCCAGCGTATAGAATCTTCTCGGGATACCGTATCTGAACTCGAGCATGAAGCTTGCCATCTTGTCGATATGTGAATAGAACTTCTTCTCCTCGCGGTCGATGTATGTTTCCACCTTCTCCTTATCGAGGCCGCCAAACTCTCCGACAGCTCTTAAGAACGCCGACGTCTCCTTCGCACCTATAGGTGTGTAAGGGAAGTGAAGGTACGGGGTTCCGTACTTTCTTTTCAGGTGCTTCACGATATCAAGTCCTGCCCAGGACCCGGCGAAAATATTAAACTCGGCCTGCGGTATCGTCTTCCACTCTGACACGCCTTCAGACTCGTTGCCGAAGAGAATGTTTACCTTAAGTCCGATACCGGTAAGAACTCTCTTCAGCTGCTCGAGATTCCCGTTCCAGAACGGATCCTGATAAGGAATGTTCGCGAATACATTTACAAGTCCCGGAATAACCTCGCGGTCTTCGCTGAACTTATCAACATACTGATCGATGATCGCCTTAACGAGCCTTGAGTGGCTTACATAGTTATTAGACTTAAAGCCTCCCTCCTCGACATAAACGATGGGCTTGTCTTCCTCCTGGAATTCACCTACTACTGCTGCGACGTCGTCACCTGTAATAGCAGCCGTACATCCTGTGATCACTACATAAAGATCGCCGTCGATAACCTTGAAGGAATTCTCTACTACGTCTCTTAACTTCTTCTCACCGCCGAATACAACATCTGATTCCTCTGCATTTGTGCAGGGCATCGTGGAGCCTCCGGCATAGCCTTCTCCCTGACCTATGATCCTTGAAATCTGAACACCGCATCCGGGACCTGAATGAAGGATCGGCACGCCTTTCTTAATTGCTACGACACTCTGGCATGAACCGAGTGCACATGTAAATCTTGGTTGTTCGATAGCACCTGACATCTTAGAATCCTCCGTTTCCTGCTGCGCATCCTCTTCCTGAACCATCGCCCTGGAAATATCCCGGGTCCTGCTCAAGCCACCACTTGGTGTAAGGATTGGAAGCATGCTTGGAGTAATTCTTTATAAACTCGATAGAATCCAAAGTGTCATCTATTCTTCTTGCATAGTTAAGAGCACCCTTGTATCCGATACCGAACTGCTCATCACCGATAAGAAGTGACGGGATTCCGAACTTGGCACCCCAGAGTGTCATTCCTCCGTGTCTTGCGAGTATCAGGTCCGGACGGATCCTGTTCAATGCATTTACAAGCTCGCAGGCCTGCTTATTGCATACGCGGTAATCAGGAACATCACCGTAGTTCTTTACTGCCTGCCCTAAGATATCGAGCTTGTCATCACCGCTGTCATAGACCGGATCGTGATGGAATACGGCAGCTCCGACCACATCCATTCCGAGCTCTCCGAGAAGTGTGATGAGAGCCTGACCGTGAGCGGCTCCGGCTGTTACATAAGCCTTCTTACCCTTGAATCTCTCCTTGAGCTTCTCGATCTCGGGAACATACTTCTCATGACCTTCCCTGATGATCTCCTCTGCAAGCTCCTCCTTGCCTACTAGCTTACCGAAAGCTCTAAGCCATCTGTCAGTTCCTGCCACACCATACGCAGGCGGTACGAGAACTTCAGGAACTCCGTGAAGCTGATTCAGGCCTGCTCCCATGTATGTCGAGAGTGAAGGGCAGATATGGATAGAAGCTGCTGCATCACTTATGTGGGACAGTTCCTCTACTGTTGAGAAAGGGATCACATACCTCGGCTCATATCCGAATCTTCTTATAACATCATCAAATACGTGGCTGCCCCAGAAATTAATGATATTGATCTTATTGCTCTTCTTCTCTGATGGCTTAACGATTCCTCTTAATACAGTGTGATAAGCGGCATCGAATCCGGTTGTCCAGATCTTGGATCGGAAGCCTTCGCAGTTACATGTGACCACCGGTATCCCGAGTTCCTCTGAGGCTGCATCTACGACTGCCTCGATATCTTCACCGATGATTCCTGAAGCACAGGATGTGGTAACGAAGATCGCATTCGGGTGCACTCTGTCATATGCAAGTCTTATAGTCTCCTCGAGCTTCCTGGAAGCTCCGAAGACGGTGTCCTTTTCGAGCAGGTTTGTGCAGAAGTATCTGCCGAGCTGCGAGGGAAGCCCCCTTCTTGCCTGCTCTACCCTGTAAGTAAAATTGAAATCCGCGAACTCACCTGCGCAGCCGATGGGAGCGTGGTTGATTACTGCAGCATCCCTGATCATAGCGAGCTGGCAGAACGCCTGCTGCTGATTGCAGCCGAGGCACTGCGAGAACTTTCTCTTGCAGTCCTTAAGCTCACCCTTAGCTGACTTCTCTACGATCTGTGAAGCAGTTCCTGTGAATGCGTTAATCGTTCCGAGTCTTTTCTCGCGGATGACTACGCTAGGTTCCTTAATGCTTATCTTAGACATGTGGTGTATCTCCTTCCGTAACTCCTATTAATCCGATGTGTTTGATAGGTGTTACTTGCGAAGGATGATACTACTTTGACAATATCAAGTGATAATACGCAAATACGATAGTCGGTTATAAACTCCGCTTATAAACCGTAAGTCTTAAGATTCTCTATGTACTCTTTACCCGGTTCACTCAGCACGCTGCCTTCCCGAACAACGTATACGATCGATGTTTTCTCACGGCTCTCATAGGGCACTGCTCTATAGCCGTCACCGTTTAACTCTTCGCAGATAATTCCTGAGCAAAGCGTGTAGCCGTTAAGTCCGACCATCATATTGAGCATGGTTCCTCTGTCGTTAACCTTGATGTTCTTCTTTCTCTCGAACATGCTTATCGGTTCTTCGGCAAGGTAGATCGGGTCTTCCTCGGCCTGGTTGAAGGTAAGGCACGGGAAAGGCTCAAGATCTTCCTCAGTAACCTTCCCGGCTTTTGCAAGAGGATGATTAGTCGACAGATATGCGAAGACCTTGCAGTCAAACAGCTTATGGTATTCGAGGTTGTTGTATTTCAGATATTTCTCTATGTAATTCCGGTTATAGTCATCTATGTGTATTACGCCGATCTCCGAGCGGAATGTTCTAACGTCATTGATCACTTCCGAAGTTTTACCCTCATAGATAGAGTATTCATAGGTATCGGGTCCAAATGAAGAAATAAGCTCAATGAACGACTTAACCGCGAATGTATAATGCTGCGTCGATACACCGAATTTCTCTTTATTCTCTTTGTCAATATACCGCTCCTTAAGAAGATCATACTGAGCGATGACCTGCCTGGCATAGACTATAAAGTCCGCGCCTTCAACAGTGGTCGATACGCCTCTGTTAGAACGTTCAAATATCGTTACTCCGATCTCTTCTTCAAGCTCCTTAATTGCATCGGATATCGCAGGCTGCGACACAAAGAATTTCTGCGCTGTTTTATTTATCGATTTCTCGTCTGCAGTTGTTACCGCATACATAAGCTGTTGTAGTGTCATGTCCGTCTCTCCTTGTTCAAGGGGTTGCAGACATACTACTACCTATCATTTCAGTAGGCAATAGTTTTTCCCTGAGGAATATGACTTAAGTTGACTGCGGTGAAAAATGTATAGTCCACTTTTTGTTGGCTTTCTAAGGTTTATCGGAAGGTCAAGAAGACCGATACTCTATAGTATAATGTATGAATGAGTTTAAGTGAGCGCAAGAAAAACATCATTAATATCATCCTGCTTATAGCGTATGCAGGTCTGCATATTTTCCTGGTGCTTCATCACGAACCCTGGAGAGATGAGTCACAGGCGTGGATACTTGCAAGAAACGCATCTTTTCTTGAATTGCCCGGATTATGCGCCTCCGAAGGACATCCGGTCCTGTGGTTCTGGTTTCTGAGAGTATGCTTCCTTATAGGAATACCTTTCAGACATATAAGCTATATAAGCGTTTTTATCATGACAGCAGCGGCAGCACTCCTTCTTTACAGGTCGCCGTTTAACCTTCCCGTTAATGTTTCCATATTAGTCTCGCCCATATTTTTCTACTATAACCCGGTCATATGCCGCATATACTGCATAGCAGTACTTCTGTTTATCCTTCAGTTTATCTTCTGGAAAGACAGGAGCAGGCACCCCGTCATCTACGGCATCATAGTGGCACTTTTATGCCAGACTCATGTGCTGGCGGCAGGGTTCGTAATAGGCTGTCTTTTCGAGATGGTGATAAGGCTTAAAAAGGAGCACGGCAGAAAGAACATCGCGGGTGCACTTATACCGGCGGCGAGCCTTTTTCTGATGTATCTGGAATTAAGACAGACGGACAGTACCGACACTTACATTCATGTTAACGCCGATCACTTCAGGAGGCGTATCGAGAACCACCCCCTTTCAGAACCGATAAGAAGTTTATACACACACTTCGACTACGATCCCGTCCCCGCCGGCAGGATCTTCCTTGGTGCGACCATTCTTATAATGATTCTTCTGATAGTCCTCTGGGCTGTTAAGAAGCAACAGCGTAAAGAACTGTTCAGCATAAGCCTGGTTACCTTCAGCGGCATAATCTACTACTGGGCGGTAGTAATCTTTGTACGCAACGCGGCACATCAGCAGATGGCGATAGTTTACTGGCTCCTTATCCTGTTCAGCGTGTGGGCATTTGCGGATGCATTCAAAGAAGGCCGTTTGAAGCTTATCTTTATCCTGCTCTTTGCTGCAAGCTGCGTGCTTTCGGTACCCGGCACGTATATAAACGCAAGAAACGACATCGAAGGTCCCTACTCCGGAACCACGGAGATCCGCGATATCATCGAGAACACCGTCCCCGCGGACTCTGTCATAGTTATACATAATGATATGTTCAGCACTTCGTTAGCGGCATATCTTTATGAGTCGGACAAGAACTATACGCTGTGGGACATAGATAACGGCTGCGAATTCGATCTTCATATATGGGGCAGGGACAATGCCAGGAATCTGGATGATGAGGATATCTATGAAGCCATATGCGGGGACATTCCTGCAGACAGGATCTGCTACTATGTATACGGCACTGGAACTTTAGGAGAAGCACCGGAATTTACGGAAGGAATGATACTGATCTCGGGAAATCACGAAGAGAATTACCGCGCAGAGTATCACCTGCTATATCAGGTAGAGAGGTAAACACAGGACAATGGATAATTACACTTTATCGGTAGTAATACCGTGTTACAACGAGAAGAACAGCATCCGCGCCATCGTGGAGAAAGTATTAAGCGCACCGGTGGAGAATAAAGAGATCATCGTCGTGGACGACAAAAGCACGGACGGCACCTCCGAAGTTCTTGACAGAGAGATCGCTCCCCTGGTAAGCAAAGTAATCCACCACGAGGTCAACAAGGGCAAAGGCGGTGCCCTTCAAACGGGATTCAGGCACGCGACCGGCGATATCGTCATCATCCAGGACGCGGACCTCGAGTACGACCCGTCCGAATATCCTGTGCTGATCAACCCAATCCTTAACGGCGAATGCGAGGTATGCTACGGTTCAAGGTTCCTGAACAGCCCTGCGAAGGGATACATCGCGAACCGGCTGGCTAATAGATTCCTGACCAGACTTTCGAATCTTTTTACGCATCTTCATCTCACGGATATGGAGACGTGCTATAAGGCCTTCAGAACGGAGATCATCCAGTCTATAGACATCAGGGAGAACCGCTTCGGTTTCGAGCCTGAGATCACCGCGAAGGTCGCACGCATGGAGAACGTCCGCATAAAGGAAGTCCCCATTTCCTACTACCCCAGAACGGTCGAAGAGGGAAAGAAGATCGGCATCAGGGACGGTCTTCGCACCATCTACTGCATCTTTAAGTACCGTAAAGGTTAATCAGGGAGGCTGCACCACTATGAAAAGAAACCGCGTACTTGTAACAGGAGGAGCAGGATTCCTTGGATCACACCTTTGTGACAGGCTTATTAAAGACGGTAACGATGTCATCTGCCTGGACAACCTTTTCACGGGCTCCAAAGACAATATCCGCCACCTGCTTGGCAACCCGTATTTCGAGTTCATAAGACACGATATCACACAGCCGGTTTATATAGAGTGTGACCAGATATATAACCTCGCCTGCCCCGCAAGTCCCAAGTGGTATCAGAAGGACCCTATCTACACATTCCAGACTTCAGTTTACGGAGCGATGAACTGCTTAGGTCTTGCAAAGAGAACAGGTGCCCGTGTGCTGCAGGCTTCCACTTCCGAGATCTACGGAGATCCGGATATCCATCCTCAGCCCGAGAGTTACTGGGGCAATGTCAATACCATAGGCATCAGATCTTGCTATGACGAAGGCAAAAGAGCAGCCGAGACTTTATTCTTCGACTACCACAGGAAGCATGATATCGAGATCAAGGTCATGCGTATCTTTAACACTTACGGTCCCCGAATGGATACAGGTGACGGCCGGGTAGTAAGCAACTTTATCGTACAGGCGCTTAAAGGCGACGACATCACCATCTACGGAAACGGGGAACAGACAAGAAGCTTCTGTTATGTTGACGATCTTATCGAAGGAATGGTCCGTCTCATGAACAGCCGTGCCGGATTCACGGGACCGGTCAATATCGGCAACCCCGGAGAATTCAGTATCAGGGAACTTGCGGATCTTATCATCGAACTTACAGGCTCGAAGTCCGGGATAATTAATAACCCCCTCCCTTCCGATGACCCGAAGCAGAGAAAACCCCTGATCGATCTTGCAAGGAAAGAGCTCAACTGGGAACCCTCTGTTCAGTTAAGAGAGGGGCTTGTAAGAACCATCGCTTACTTCAGCGAACTGATGGTATAACACAACTCTCCATACGAGCAGTGCCTGACGGGTCAATCACACTGTGGAAAATGCGGACTGTTGATATGAGACATATCGTGTCCCATCAGCAAAATCAGGGGTTTTGAGACTTACTGTGTCCTTCTTAAAGTCGCGGGGAAAGCTTAAGCTTGAGCCATAACAAACATGAAGGAGGACATCAAAATGTCAAAGACAATCTGGAAAGTTTTATTCTACGTAATCGGTATCGCAGGAGTCGGATTCATAATCTATTCCATGGTCAAAGATCAGGTCACACCCTATCTTGGAATCGGAACCTGCTGCACAGCCATCGCCAACGTTATCGGTTGTAAACTGAATCTAAAAAGATATAATCCTTGCAAAAAGAGGTTTTCTCAGGAGGACGATTAATGGATCAGACAAAGATCGGCGAATTTCTTAAGGAACTTAGGAAAGAGAAGAACATGACACAGGAGCAGCTTGCCGACAAATTCTTCGTCTCAAGGCGTACCGTCTCGAGATGGGAGACCGGCAGCAACATGCCCGACCTCGATGTTCTAGTCGAACTTGCCGACTTTTACGATGTGGATTTAAGAGACATTTTTAACGGCCAGAGGAGAAAACCGGAAATGAACAATGAGTTGAAAGATACACTGCTACAGGCAGCGGATTATACCAATGATATCAAGAAGAGGATAACCAGGAGAGTGAATTATATGTTCGTAGGCGGCATCCTTGCCATGTCAATCTACATAATCTCACTTTATCTGGTACCCGAAGATGCAGGCGGCGCTGCAGGCTTCGTTCAGGGCGTAACACTCGGAATTTCATTCGCAATGCTCATCATGGGAATGATCATAACGGGCCCGTTCGGAGAGAAATACCTAAGCGGAGGATACTGCAGGAAGACGAACTGACGCTTTACGCCCCGTGTCCCATCTTCGCCGAGAATCTTGCAAGCTCATCGGGGATCTTTATCGTTCTTACCTATAGCCGGCTCTATACCCATCTCCTGTAATCCTTTGGCGAGACTGTTGCTTGTGGATAGACCTGTCTTGTATTCATGAGCGACAGGTATATAGTCCATGTGCAGGTGAGGTGTAGCTTCATCCATATGGAGAACTGCATTGAACCGGGCTGACCCCCGGTCGTTTTATTATGATTGCGGTTAGCTATAACTAACTATCCGGTGTATAATTATCAGCGGCAGGAGGGATCAATATGCTTTTAACTTTATTTTTGGCCTTGGTTTTCTGCACGGCGATGACCGTATTGCTTGTTGCTGCAGTTGCATTCGTACAGGATGAAAGATTCTTTTCATCGGCTCCCCAAGAAGCGGTGGCGTTACTTAAGAAAAGAGATAAGGAGCTTTTTACAGGTGCCCGTAAGATGGGCTGGGTGCTCATCTGTTTGAGTATCCTTATGATCCTCGGAGTGGGTATCATATCGATATGGGACGGCTTCAGAAGTGATTTCACTTTTCTTCAGTTCTTCTTAAGGTTTGTACTAATTTTCACGATATATAAGATATACGACATGACCTTCTTTGATTACTTCCTTCTTTGCAGATTTAAGTTCTTCCAATACTATTATCCCGAAGTTGACAGTGTCTATACAGGAAGGAAATACGGCTATAACATTAAGAGCCAGCTTTTAAAGCTTCTTGTGATATTTCCCGCAGCATCTGCGCTTGCTGCCTGGATCTGTTCTCTTTTTATAAGTTAATGTTGCTTTTGCCTATCACATTACATTTAGAGTTTTGCCTTCAGCAAGATCGAATACGGCATAGAGAAGTTCCTTTATGAGCCTTCCTTTTTCTGATCATACAGTTGATATTATGTTGCATCCGGGTAATCCCAGAATCCACCCTTATGGAAGTTGTCATTGCCCAGAGGCTTAGCCGTCAGTTTGAAAATAACGCATCCATCGGGACATACAACTGTTTTTGAATATCTGCCGTCACCGCCAAGGTTCTCGAGATCACCTCCGCTTCTGACCGCTTCCATAAGCGGATACAGCATCATCATTGTTTTTGAGCAAATGCCGTACCCGTCCTTATTAACAGGGCACCCATATGTGCATGTGTAGGTATCACCTATTTCTTCTCCATTACGGCAATATCTCTCCGTATGATCTCCATGCAAAAAGCCGGTTACTTCAATAGTGAATTCATATTCTTCGTCATACCACTTATGCATTTGGCACCTCCGTTATCAGTAAGACTATTGTCTGAAGAGTATTCCTCATGTATAAGATTACTTCTCATATTCCCGTCTCCTGTAAAACGACAAACATTTGAACCTGACTCCTTAGTCGTATTTTCTGATTATTAAACCGTCCAATAAGGTCTATTCATTCCAGAACATCTGTACATCACCCGCATACGGAACGAATCTGCCATATGGTTCCAATTCCCAAGTATAGTATCTGCCAATCCTTATGCCATGACCTGTATATGACTCAGTAAAGTCGATATATACCTGACAATCGGCAGACGTTAGTATCTCCGCCAAGCTCTGACAAACAGCCAGATTAGTATCGTGATCATATGGATCGATATTGATCTCTATCCTGCAGCCTGCGGATTCCATACTGTGCCAGTTGCCACTTCCAACTCCGACATTATCCGTGTCCAGGAATCCTTCAAAAGTATCACAACTGTCAGTCGGGACCAGTCTTCTCTCATTGGCCCTTACCATGTCATGATACTCGAATTCCACTCCCGGAAAGTTCTCTTCCGGATCAATTATGTCCATAACATAAGACTGCAGTTCATCACGGTAATAATAGAACGCGTACTCATCGAAAAGCACATCGCCTTCTTCTGTAGCCAATCCCAACACAGGCGTTGCACCCTCTCCGGCACCAACTTCAAACACATACATTTCTTCTGCCGGCCAGGTATCATCTGAATACCAACGGTAGCCATAAGAATCTTCAAACTCATCCATAGTAACTGGATCAGCATCACACTTTACACTAGTAACACTCGCTCCCGGATAAGCCTCAATCAAACTCTTTCTTATCTTATTCTCAAAGATCTTATGCTTAATGGCTGGCACGCCCCAGGTCAACACCGCACCCAAGATCAGTACAAATGCGACAACCAACATTACCCACTTAATTGAATTCTTTTTCATTTATGATTCTCAACTTCTAATCATGAATTCTCAGTTCACTGAGGAGCCCATACAGAAACATGGTGCACTTCAAGGCCATAAAGATCATTTGGGTCAAAATCGATGTAGGTAACTTCAACTTTCGAACCAGTATCAAAAACTTGACTGCCAAATAGATCTTCGTCTATAGCATAAACATCAGGATCATCCGATTCGCCATATTGATCCTCCGGAACCACATAGACAAAACCATCATGAATCTCCTGAATATAAAAGTCTTCATAACGATACATCGTACCGGTTCTGCCATTACCACATGAGGTAATAAACATAAACGCTATACATATCAGAAAAGCAATCGTTTTATGCATAAATTTTATACTCCGCCTTGATTATATTCCAATTTTCCTTGCTATAGCTCACTTCTTTTTCTTCGGCGCAGGTAGTTCTTCATACATAGCTTCTAACAGATTGCGAAGAAACTCTTTGTTCTCAACATTATCGACAAGGAGCA
>OMWK01000016.1 GCA_900314745.1 uncultured Eubacteriales bacterium
TGATGTTCTTCTTAGCCTCCTCAACGCCCTTTCTGATGGCCTCGGGAACCTCGGCAGCCTTGCCGATACCCTTGCCTACGTGACCGTTGCCGTCACCAACGATGACGAGAGCGGAGAAACGCATGTTACGTCCACCCTTAACAGTCTTGGAAACACGGCCGATGTGGATGACCTTCTCCTGTAATTCTTCGTTAGAAGTATAAGCCATTTAATTCTCTCCTCCCTATTAGAACTGAAGTCCGGCTTCTCTTGCCGCTTCTGCTAAAGCTGCAACACGTCCGTGATAGATGTATCCGCCTCTGTCGAAAACGACTTCGGTGATCTTCTTATCCTGGGCTCTCTGGGCAATGAGCTTGCCTACTTCCTTAGCAGCATCGATGTTGCTGCCGTTGCTGACAGAAGACTTTACGTCCTTGTCAAGGGAAGAAGCTGCTACTAGCGTCGTACCTTCTGTATCATCAATGATCTGAGCATAGATGTGGCTGTTGCTTCTGAAGACGCAAAGTCTCGGACGCTCAGTAGTACCGGAAACAGACTTTCTGACGCGGAGGTGCTTTCTCTTACGAATTTCATTCTTGTCAATCTTGTTAATCATAATTCAATTCATCCTCCCCTTACTTCTTAGCTCCGGTCTTACCTTCCTTGATGATAAGGTGCTCGCCGGCATACTTGATACCCTTGCCCTTATAAACATCAGGAACTCTGAGGCTCTTGATCTTAGCTGCTGTCTCACCGACAAGCTGCTTATCTGCGCCCTTGACTGAAAGCTGTGTCTGGGAAGGAACGTCTACTGTGATTCCTTCAGGGACCTTGAACTCGATAGGATGGGAATAACCTAAGTGGAATACTACGTCATTACCCTTCTTCTCTGCTCTGTAACCTACACCGTTGATCTCAAGATCCTTCTTGAAACCCTCGCTTACGCCGACAACCATGTTGTGGATCAAAGCTCTTGTAAGACCATGAAGTGATCTGTGAGCCTTGTCGTCGGAGTGTCTTTCTACCGTGATAACGTCGCCGTCCTTAGTTACTGTGATGGAAGGATCTACGTTAAGCTCGAGAGCTGTCTTATCCTTCTTTACAGCCACATGCTGGCCGTCGATCGTTACGTCAACGCCTGCGGGGATCGTTATCGGCATTCTACCGATTCTGGACATATTTTTTTCCTCCTGCTCTTTAGATTGCGCCGTGTCCCGAGTATGTCGCCCGTGACAGGCTTTTCAGAGATGTATAAAGCTTGATTATAAGCTTATTACCAAACGTAAGCGAGAACTTCGCCGCCTACACCCATCTTACGTGCTGCCTTATCTGTAACAACACCCTTGGATGTAGAAATGATCGCAATACCCATACCGCCTAATACATAAGGAAGGTTTTCCTTGTCGGCATAAGTTCTGAGACCGGGCTTACTGATTCTCTTGATTCCGGAGATGGCGTGCTTCTTACCCGCATACTTCAGAGTAACTGTGATGACACCCTGCTTGGAGTCTTCCTTCACGTCAAAACCATTGATATAACCCTCGTCCAAAAGGATCTGAGCTATGGACTTCTTGAGATTCGAAGCAGGGATCTCTACAGTCTGATGACCTGCGTTACCTGCATTACGAATTCTTGTAAGCATATCTGCTATAGCATCTGTAATCTGCATAAGTATTCTCCTTCCTTACCAGCTGGCCTTCTTAACACCCGGGATCTGGCCCTTGTAAGCCAGGTCACGGAAGCAGACACGGCAGATGCCGTACTTGCGGATGTAAGCGTGAGGTCTTCCACAGAGCTTGCAACGGTTGTGCTGCTGTGTGGGGAACTTAGGAGTTCTTGTTGCCTTAAACTTCATTGATGTCTTTGCCATTTAATACTTTCCTCCCAATCACTTACGGAACGGCATGCCCATGAGTTCGAGAAGCTTCTTAGCTTCCTCATCGGACTGAGCTGTAGTAACTATAATGATATCCATGCCGCGGATCTTATCGATCTTATCGTAATCGATTTCAGGGAACATGAGCTGCTCCTTGATACCCATTGCGTAGTTTCCGTGACCGTCGAAAGAATTAGGGCTGATGCCTCTGAAGTCTCTAACACGGGGAAGGTCGATGCTGATGAGCTTGTCCAGGAACTGATACATACGCTCACCTCTCAATGTAACCTTACAACCGATCTTCATGCCCTCTCTGAGCTTGAAGTTAGCAATAGACTTTCTGGAGACTGTTGCTACAGGCTTCTGACCTGCGATGATGCCCATGTCGCGCATAGCATTGTCGAGCGCCTTAGGGTTATCCTTGACCTCGCCGACACCCATGTTGAGAACGATCTTCTCGATCTTGGGGATCTGCATAACGGAGGAATACTTGAACTCGCTCTTCAAAGCGGGAGCGACTTCCGATGTGTACTTTTCCTTTAATCTGGATGCCATCTTCTATTAAACCCCCTTCTTGGCCTTCTTAACGGTGTCGATAACAGCGCCGCACTTCTTGCAGACTCTGTCCTTGGAACCGTCTTCATTTACCTTGTTAGCAACTCTTGTAGCCTTGCCGCACTTGGGGCAAACGAGCATAACGTTGCTTGCATCGATAGAACCCTCTCTCTCGATGATTCCTGAAGGATCATTCTGAGATCTAGCCTTCTGATGCTTCTTTACGATGTTGGCGCCCTCTACGAAGACACGGTTCTTGTCTGTATCAACCTTAAGAACCTTGCCTGCAGCACCCTTGTCCTTACCGGAGATGACGATTACCTGATCGTCCTTCTTTACATGAACTTTACTTGCCATAATCTCCACTCCTCCTTAAAGAACTTCCGGTGCGAGAGAAAGTATCTTCATGTAGTCCTTCTCACGGAGCTCTCTTGCGATGGGTCCAAAGATACGTGTGCCCTTAGGGTTCTTATCGTCGTTGATGATAACAGCAGCGTTCTCATCGAACTTGATGTAGGAACCGTCAGCTCTTCTGACACCCTTCTTTGATCTAACTACAACAGCGCGAACAACATCGCCCTTCTTAACCATTCCGCCCGGAGCTGCTGCCTTAACGGAACATACAATTACATCACCGATATTGGCGTACTTACGCCATGAACCGCCGAGAACCTTAATACAAGCGAGCTCCTTAGCTCCTGTGTTGTCGGCAGATTTCAGTGTGGATTCAACCTGAATCATAGATATATCCTCCTTCTTACCTGCTTACTTAGCCTTCTCGACAATGGAAACAAGTCTCCATCTCTTGTCCTTGGACATCGGCTTTGTCTCCATAACCTTAACCTTATCGCCAATCTTGCACTCGTTGTTCTCATCGTGTGCCTTGAGCTTATAGGTTCTCTTCATGATCTTTCCGTAAAGAGGGTGCTTAACATGCTCTACTACAGAAACTGTGATCGTCTTGTCCATCTTGTCAGATGTAACGAGGCCGACTCTTGTTTTTCTCAAGTTTCTTTCTGCCATCTTGCTTTTCCCCCTTAGTTAGCCTTGAGCTGCTGCTCACGGATTATTGTCTTAACTCTGGCAATATCCTTCTTAACTGCAGAAATCTGCGAAGGATTGTCGAGCTGGTGTGTTGCGTTCTGGAAACGGAGCTTGAAGAGCTGATCCTTGAGAGAAACCAGTTCCTTCTGAAGCTCATCGGATGACTTCTTACGAATCTCTTCAGCTGTCATATTACTGTTCCTCCTTCTTCTCTGCTACTACAAACTTTGTTCCGCAAGGAAGCTTGTGACCTGCAAGTCTCATAGCTTCACGAGCCTGCTCTTCTGTTACGCCTGCGATCTCGAAAAGAACTTTTCCGGGCTTAACAACTGCGCACCAGTACTCGTTAGCTGCCTTACCTGAACCCATTCGGACCTGAGCAGGCTTCTTGGAAACAGGCTTGTCAGGGAAGATCTTGATCCAGACCTTACCGCCACGCTTTACGTATCTGTTGATAGCGATACGGGCAGCCTCTATCTGGTTTGCCTTGATCCAGCAGGGCTCTGTAGCTGCCAGACCGTACTCTCCGTAGGAAACATAGTTTCCGCGGGAAGCCTTACCCTTCATACGGCCTCTCTGCTGCTTTCTGTACTTTGTTCTCTTAGGAAGTAACATTAGTCCTGACCTCCTTCTGTTGAAGCCTCAACGGTCTTCTTCTCAGGAAGGATCTCACCCTTGTAGATCCAAACCTTAACACCGATACGGCCGTATGTTGTGTTTGCCTCAGCAAAACCGTAGTCGATATCAGCACGAAGTGTCTGAAGCGGGATAGTACCCTCGTGATATGTCTCGGAACGGGCAATCTCGGCACCGCCAAGACGGCCGGAGCACTTTGTCTTGATTCCCTGTACGCCGGGCTGCTTCATCGCAGAAGCCATAACCTTCTTCATAGCACGTCTGAAACCGATTCTTGCCTCGAGCTGTGAAGCGATGTTCTCAGCTGCGAGCTGTGCATTAGCATCAACGTCCTTAACTTCCTTAACCTCTACTCTGAAATCCTTACCGAACTTCTTGCTGAGAGCTGCTGTGAGAGACTGGATTCCGGCACCCTTACCGCCGATAACAAGTCCTGCTCTTGCAACTTCGAGAGTAACGGAGATCTTCTCAGCGTCCTTTCTCTCGATAGCGATTCTTGCAATACCTGCAACGTTTCTTCTTGCCTCATCGATGGGCTTCTTGGAATTCTTGCTGGCTTCCTTGATGATCTCATCGGTCTTCTTCATGATGAAGTCACGAATCTTCTTATCTTCAACAAGGTATGTGCTGAAAACCTTCTTATCGGCATACCAGCGAGCATCCCAATCCTTGATGACGCCTACCCTGTAACCATGGGGGTTAACTTTCTGACCCATGCGATGTCCTCCTTATACTCTCTCTTTGAGAACAACAGTCACATGGCTGGTTCTCTTGTTGATTCTGTTAGCTGCGCCTCTGGCTCTGGGGATGAAACGCTTGAGGATAGGTCCCTCGTTAGCGTAAGCATCTGCAACGTAAAGGTCGGACTTGTTAAGACCGAAGTTGTTTACTGCATTAGCCTCAGCGGACTTGAGTACTTTTGTAAGTACAGGGGAAGCTGCCTTGGGAGTGTAAGTCAGGATTGCATAAGCATCATCCAGGGACTTACCCTTGATAAGGTCTGCAACGATCTTTACCTTACGGGGTGTGATCCTTACATACTTTGCAGTAGCTGTTCCCTGATCTCTTCCGAGACCTAAGAGCTTCTTCTGCTTCTTTGTAGGAACGGGAAGCTTGGAGTTAGCAGATACAGGCTTGCTGTATGCTTCCAGAATCGCTTCACGGTTCTTCTCAATATTTTCTTTGTTCAAAATAATCTTTTCCACGAATCGTTCCTCCTTCTACGATCATTAAGATGCGGACTTCTCGCCGCTTGTGTGACCGCCGAACTTACGTGTCTGAGCGAACTCTCCGAGCTTATGACCGATCATGTCCTCTGTAACATATACAGGAATGAACTTGTGTCCGTCATAAACACCAATTGTGTGACCTACGAACTCAGGGAAAATGGTGGAAGCACGTGACCAAGTCTGGATAACCTTCTTCTCGCCCGCATCGTTCAATGCTTTGATTTTCTTCATGAGGGCTTCCTGAACGTAATAACCCTTCTTAACGGATCTGGACATCTTATTCCTCCTTAACCCTTTCTGCTTCTGACAATGTACTTGCCGGATGCCTTCTTCTTATTTCTTGTCTTCTTACCAAGAGTAGGAACACCCCAAGGTGTAACAGGACCCGGAAGACCGACAGGAGACTTACCTTCACCACCACCGTGAGGGTGATCGTTCGGGTTCATAACAACGCCTCGAACAGCAGGTCTCTTGCCCATGTGTCTGGACTTACCGGCCTTACCGATCTTAACGTTCTCGTGCTCTGCATTACCGATGGAACCGATCATTGCGCGGCACTTGAGGCTGATCATACGAACTTCGCCGGAAGGAAGTCTGATCTGAGCATAGTCGCCTTCCTTAGCCATGAGCTGTGCGGAAGAACCGGCTGTTCTTACAAGCTGAGCACCTGCACCGGGGTTCATCTCTACGCAGCAGATAACTGTACCAACAGGGATAGCTGCGAGGGACATTACATTACCGGGAAGGATATCTGCATTGTCGCCGCTCTCGATCTTGTGTCCAACCTTGATTCCGTTAGGAGCAAGGATGTAGGACTTCTGTCCGTCCTGATACTGGATAAGCGCGAGGTAAGCAGTTCTGTTAGGATCGTACTCGATAGCCTTAACTACTGCGGGTACACCGTCTCTTGTTCTCTTCCAGTCAATGATACGGATCTTTCTCTTGTTTCCGCCGCCCTGGTGGCGAACTGTGATACGGCCGTAAGAGTTGCGGCCTGCATGCTTCTTGGCAACTACAAGAAGGCTCTTCTCAGGTGCCTTCCTAGTAAGGACAGAATAATCGGCAACTGCCATCTGTCTGACTGCCGGAGAAGTAGGTTTAAATGTTTTTACTGCCATTTTATTTACTCCTTATCTGACCTTACACACCAAAGCCGAAGTCTTCGATGGATGTCTTATACTTCTTGGATACCTTGACGTCCTTGCCGCCCTTACCGAGGTAGGAAGCTTCCTTACCCTCAGTATCGATAGTAACAACTGCCTTCTTGAAAGCAGGTGTTCTGCCGAGCTGGTAACGCTGTCTTCTGAGCTTACCGTCGTAGTTAGCAACGTTAACTGCTGTAACCTTAACACCGAAAAGCTCTTCGCAAGCCTTCTTAACGTCTGTCTTTGTAGCGTTAACTGCAACCTTGAATGTGTACTTGCCTTCCGCGATCTCGTTGGAAGACTTCTCTGTGATTACAGGTGCGATGATAATATCCTGAGCTGTCTTAATCATGCGTACACCTCCTGGATCTTCTCAACAGCTGCCTTTGTTACGAGCAGGCTGTCGTACTTCATGATGTCGAATACGTTGATCTCGTTGACCTGAGCAGACTTAACATCAGGGATGTTCCTTACGGAAAGAACTGCATTCTCATTCATGTCATCAAGAACGATGAGAGCACCCTCTGTTGCCTTGAGATCCTTAAGAGCCTTTACAGCAGCTGCTGTCTTGATGCTCTCGAGGTCGAAGTTCTCAACAACGATGATCTTGTTGTCAGAAAGCTTTGCAGAAAGTGCAGACTTCATAGCAAGTCTTCTGATCTTCTTGGGAAGCGTGTAGCTATAGTCTCTGGGCTTGGGTCCAAAGATTGTACCACCGCCAACATACTGAGCAGAACGTGTGGAACCGTGACGTGCACGACCTGTTCCCTTCTGTCTCCAGGGGCGCTTTCCGCCACCGCTTGTCTCACTTCTCGTCTTTGTGCAGGATGTACCCTGACGACGATTAGCGAGCTGATTTCTTATAACTGCGGCAATCGCATGCTTGTTAGGCTCAATTCCGAAGATTCCATCGGAAAGCTCGATAGAGCCAGTAACGGCGCCGCTAAGATTGTAGATGTCTAATTTAGCCATTATTATCTCTCCTCCCGCCTATTACTTTGCCTTAACGGAAGTCTCAACTGTTACGAGACCACCCTTAGGTCCGGGAATCGCGCCCTTCAAGACGAGGATTCCTCTGTCGCCGTCAACCATGACAACGCTCAGGTTCTGAACTGTGCAATTTACGGCACCCATGTGTCCAGGCATCTTCTTGCCGGGCATAACGCGTCCGGGAGTAGATGTAGCACCCATGGAACCGACTCTTCTGTGGTACATGGAACCGTGACCGGAAGGTCCACCCTTCTGTCCATGACGCTTGATGTTGCCCTGGAAACCCTTACCCTTGGAAACACCGCTTACGTCAACCTGATCTCCAACGGAGAACATGTCTGAAACCTTGATCTCCTGACCAAGCTCGAAGTCATCCTCAGTCTTGAACTCACGGATAACTCTCTTAACCTCTACGCCAGCCTTTGTGAACTGTCCCTTGTCAGGCTTGTTCACGAGCTTCTCGCGTATTGCGCCGGAACCGACCTTGACTGCCTTGTAGCCGTCAGTCTCAACAGTCTTGTTCTGGAGCACGTACATAGGCTCTACTTCGATGACTGTTGCAGGTATGACATTGCCGTTCTCATCGAAAAGCTGTGTCATTCCGGACTTTCTGCCGATAACAAATTTTGCCATTCTTCTTTCCTCCTGTTTAGGTTATTGGTTCGCTCGCTTAGTGCGAACATGACCCGGTATTACGGACTTGGCGGTTCCGTAAACCGAATAATACCCGTCTTCGTCAGTATTAAGCCTTCAACTCAACACTAACGCCGGCAGGTAAGTCAAGCTTCTGAAGCGCCTCAACAGTCTTATTGTTGGACGTATATACATCGATCAGTCTCTTATGAGTTCTCTGCTCGAACTGCTCACGTGAATCCTTGTACTTGTGAGGTGATCTCAGGATTGTAACGATCTCCTTCTCTGTAGGGAGCGGGATAGGACCTGAGTAGGAAGCACCATTTCTCTGGATTGCTTCGATGATTGATGCAGCACTCTCGTCAAGGAGCTTGTGATCATAAGCCTTGATCTTGATTCTCAACTTCTGGTTTGCCATTTCTGTTCCTCCAAATATTGCTGTATTTTCTTCAACCTTGCCGGGCGTTTCCTTGACTCCCATTCAAAAACCCGGATCTCCAGTTACCGTATATATACGGCACTTTGGCTCCCGGGCAACGGTTATCTTGTTAATCGCTGCCGGCTGTAAGCCGAATCGTAAGGATCTAAGTCCTTACTGCTCCGCCGAAGTTACCCGCTGTGCAGTGCAGCTCACAAGCTACAACGGCAATCTCCAGCTTCATCGCATACACGACCCTTAAAGTCGCGCAGGGAAGATAATACTACGGATCAGGTGTTTAGGCAATACCTTTTTGGAAAAATCTTGTATTTTTAATAAAACAGCCGCGGATCAGCCTTTTCCCATGACTTCAGAGAAGATTTTCTGAAGATCTGAAGGGGTGAAAGTGTACTTTGTTCCGCAGAAGTGACACACGGTCTCTATATCTTTATTATCCTTAATCATCTTATAAAGCTCAGCCCTGCCTATAGCAGCGAGTCCGTCGGACATCCTCTCCCTTGAGCAGGGGCATGAGAAGCTTACGGGGTATCCGTTAAGATATGTGATCTCGGGGTCACCCATAAACAGATCGAGGATCTTCGCGGGCGAGAATCCCTCCTCCATGAGGAATGTTATCTCGGGGAAGCCTCCGTTCGCACGCTTCTCGACATAATCCAGATCTTCATCCGTGAATCCGGGCATCATCTGTATCATCATGCCGCCGGCATTGATTACATGGCCGTCCTTGATCTGAACGCCCAGCGCCACAACGGACGGTGTCTGCTCGGATGACGCGAGATAATATGTAAAGTCCTCGGCTATCTCACCCGATATCAGTTCGACCGAACCCGAATAGGGCTCCTTAAGTCCTATATCGCGGATGACGGTAAGGGAACCGTTCTTTCCCACTGCCGCTCCGACGTTGATCTTGCCGGGACGGTGATAAGTCGTCTCCACATCTCCCTCATAAGGATATGCCCTGGCATTGCCCCTGCTGTCGCAGACACATGTCATGCCTCTCATCGGGCCGTCCGCCCTTATGATCGTCGTCTGGGTATCAGTATCGTTCTTAAGGCTCTCCGCTATGAGAAGAGATCCCGTAATGAAACGTCCGAGTGCCGCAGTGGCTGCATTTGTCGTATTATGAATGCTTCTCGCCTTCTCGCAGACTCCTGTGGTTCTTATCGCCACAGCTTTGACGTGTCCTTTGAGGGCTACCGCTCTTACAAGGTGATCCTGCTTCTCGTCAACAGGCATCCCCGATGCATAATACTTATCGTCCATATATAATCCTTTATCCGAGATCAGGGCAGACAACCTAAGGGATCGACTCTGTCTCCGTTGACTCTGACCTCAAAGTGGAGATGCGAACCTGTGGATCCGCCCGTTGAACCGACGGTACCTACTGCCTCTCCCGCAGAAACGGACTGACCGTTGCTTACATATACATTGCTGCAGTGGGCATACAGGGTCGATACGCCGTTGCCGTGATCGATTATGAAGTAGTTGCCGTAACCCGAACCGCCCCAGTTCTGACCGGGTACGGGAGTCTCGACATAGATTACTGTTCCGGAAGCTGCCGCCATGATCGTATCTCCGAATCCCGCTCCTATGTCGATTCCGGAATGGAATCTCGTATTACCGTAAATAGGATGCGTTCTGTAACCGAACGGGGATGTGATCGTGTGACACCATGTCGGCCACTGCAAAGATACACCGCTGGTGCTTGCAGTCGGAACCGGTGTGGGTGTAGGTGCAACCGTAGGAGTCGCATTTGGATCAAGAGGATCCGTCGCGACTGATGATTC
This sequence comes from uncultured Eubacteriales bacterium, assembly GCA_900314745.1. Taxonomy (GTDB): domain Bacteria; phylum Bacillota; class Clostridia; order Saccharofermentanales; family Saccharofermentanaceae; genus Saccharofermentans. Next base: position 10,314 of record OMWK01000016.1, read on the forward strand.
AAAAGTCTCGGATGTCATCGAGGTCGTCGCGGAAGTTGCGGTTGTGGCCGTAGCCGCAGCTGCCACCTCGGCATCATACTGTGCCTGCAAAGCCACGATCTGCTGATCAAGTGAAGCTGCAAGCGCCTCGAGAGAGTTCTCCTGTGCGGTCCATGAATCAAGTTCGCAGGATATGTCCGCCAGAGCTTCCGTGGTAATTCCGATCCTGGCTTCAAGCTCATCGAGCTGAGCCTGCTTCTCATCGGCTATCTGCTGCATCTCGTCTGCCTCGGCAAGAGCGATCTCCCTCTGCATCTCAGCATTCTCCAATGCAACCTCCATCTGGTCGACAGCCTGAGCGTCGGCGTCTGATATGAGGGTGATGATCTCCATGTTGGTGAAGAAACCTGCGATGCTGTCAGACTCGAGAAGAACCTCAAGTGCCGACTTGTTCTGATACTCGAACATTACTGAGAGCCTCTCCTGGAACAGAAGCTCAGTTGCCTCGAGGTTCTCCTGTGCAGCTATGTAAGCATCGAGAGCTTCCGTCTTCGCAACAAGTGCCGCCGCGAGCTGGGCCGAGATGGTCTCGTACTGTTCTCTTTGCTCCTCCGAGAGCTGATTCAGTTCTGCAAGCTCTCCCGACAGTGCACTCGCCTGTCCTGCAAGAGCAGCCACACGGCTTGAAGCTGCCTGTGCCTGCGCAACAGCGGCTTCTCTCTCGTTCCTGCGCTCTTCAAGTTCATCCTGCGTGTCGTAAAGGAAGATGTTCGCCCTTTCGAGGATGTTATCGGAAGCCCTTACACATATCGGCTTCTTAAGCATAAGTGCAGTAAAGCTTCCTGCCCCTATGAAAGCCAGTGTGAGAAGGACCGTTGTTATCTTTCTCATATTTGTGTCAATAAGACTCTTCATCATACCTTAATGTACTTCCTGACTGATATTCCGCTTCCTATGCCTCCGATGAGGATACCTGTTACCAGCGTAAGTCCGAGCACCCACCACATGATCGCACGTGTCGGGAGCATGGCATAGAAACTGCTGACATCAACATTGCTCATCATATTCGTATACAGAACCTTGTAAAGAACGACGGTCACCGCCCATGCGCAGATCGCGCTTATGAATCCGATAATGCCGCCCTCGATTATGTACGGCATGCGGATGTACTCGTTGGTGGCGCCTACGAACTTCATGATCTCGATCTCATTCGCCCTCGAGTAAACGGAGAGCCTTACCATCGTGGAGATGATGAAGAGAGCTATGACGAAGAGCAGTACCGAAGCTCCAGCCGTGCCGATGTTTACGTAATGGCCGACGCTCTCGAGCACTCTCATTACCCTGCTCTCGCTCGACACCTTGCTTACGCCGGGGAGAGTCTGAAGGCGGGATACAACCTCGTCGGCCAATGAAGGATCGGTTATCCTGACACTGAATGTGTAAGGAAGGTAGTTATTGTAATCGAACTCATCAAGAATGGACTGGCTGTCTCCGAGATTTGCCTTGAAGCTGTAGTAGTTCTCCTCAGGGCTTCTTCTTACTATCTCGATGATGCGCGTATCTTCCCTGATGAGCTGCTCTGCCATGGCAAGCTGGTCCTCAGCAACATTGAGCTTCATGTAAACCTCGATGGGAGGCTGCTGCCCGAGCTTCTTCATGATCACTCTCGCATTTGCCGAGAACACGAAGAACACGCTCAGGATGATAAGCATCAGAAGGATTGTTGTTATTGATGCCACCGTAACGAAAGGGTGACGTCTGAGGCTCGAGAAGCCCTCTCTTATCGAATTGAAAAAAGTCTTAATGCTCACTCGTCGTCCTCCTGGATATCCAGATCGATGTCATCCATGCGGACTGCCTTAAGCCAGCTGTCGTCTTCTTCGATCTCTTCATCAACCGTAGTCTCGGAAGGCACTTCGGGTTCCGGTACGGGTACGGGATCGGACGGGAAATGAAGCTCCTCCGGTTCAACCGATGTCTCGGAAACCTGTGCGGGCGCTTCTGCAGAAGTCTCAGCCGAAGTCTCTTCCGAAGGCTCAACAGGCGTTACGACCGGCTCTTCAGCGTTCTCGTCAGACTCCCACTTAACCTCTTCCTTAACCGCGATCACTTCCTTGACTTCTTCCTCATCAACCGCGGAAGGCTCCGTCAACACAAGGCCCGACGGAACATAAGTCTCTTCAGGGATCTCTTCGATCTCCTCCTCATTCTCGACGGGGAGATCCGAGACATCCGTGATCTCATCGCCGTATGCGAACTCCGCATCGCCGTAGCTGTCATCATCAGGGAAAACCGCAGCCGGTGCAGGAACAGGTGCCGAAGGTGTATCGCCGAAATAGAAATCTCCTACCGGCGGCTTCTCGACATTATATGTATCTTCATCGTAATCGGAATGGTAATCGCCGTCCTCGCCGAAATCGACATTAAGAGAAGGAAGGGGAATCTCTTCCTCGCTTCTCTCGTCGGCATATGCGCTGTCTTCCTTATCTCTTACAACGAGACCGCCTTCGATCTCGATAACTCTCTTCTTCATCCTGTCTACCATGTTCGCATCATGCGTACATACGATGACAGTGGTTCCCGATCTGTTGATATCGAGAAGAAGTCCCATGATATTCTCGGAAGTCTCGGGATCGAGATTACCCGTAGGCTCATCCGCTATGATGATCTTGGGGTTGTTGAGCATGGCTCTCGCGATGGCGACTCTTTGTTGCTCACCGCCCGATAACTGCTGGGGATAAGCATCCGACTTATCCTTCAGTCCTACTATGTTAAGCACCAGCTGAACCTTCTGGTGAAGGCTCTTCCTGGATAAGCCTATGATCTCTCCCGCGAACGAGATATTCTCCGCGACAGTCTTTGTCTCTATGAGTCTGAAGTCCTGGAAGATCATTCCGATCTGTCTTCTTAATACCGGAACCAGGGCCCTTGACATATTCGATATCGGGAAACCGTCTATCGTAATGGTGCCCTCATTGGGTCTCTCCTCACAGTTCATGCACTTAAGGATCGTGGATTTACCGGATCCTGATTTACCTATGACAAATACGAATTCGCCATCATCGATAAGGAACGATACTCCTTTAAGCGCTTCCACTCCGGAGTTCTTATATATCTTCCTGACATTCTGAAATTTAATCATCTGATCATGTTATCCTTGCTTGTCTCAAGGTACTGCAGATAAGTCCTGACCATGGATGCCATCTTGAACAATACAGCATCATCGAATGACCTTAAGTCAAGACCCGTATTCTTCTTAACCTTATCAAGTCTGTATACCAGAGTATTTCTGTGAACGAAGAGTTCACGGCTCGTCTCACTTCCGTTAAGGTTGTTCTCGAAGAAGCAGTCAATGGTAGCGAGTGTATCCTCATCCAGTGATCTGTACGCTTCGTTGGGGAATACCTCATCAATGAACATACGGCAAAGCGTGGACGGGAGCTGGTAGATGAGTCTGCCGATACCGAGCTGATTGTACTTGGAGATATAGCAGTTCTTCTCGAAGATCTTGCCGACTCTCAAAGCGAGCATGGAATCCCTGTAGCTCTTAGCAATCTGCTGGAACACGGGAACAAAGGAACCTACTCCGATGTATGCTGTGATTCCCTCGTTGTTCAGGCTGTCGAGTATCGCCTGGCTCGTCTCGTCCACAAAAGCATTTCTGTCGCCGTCCGATGATACCAACTCGGCAACATTAAGTACGATGATGGAAGTTGCTTCGTCCATTGCGAATACAGCTGCATTCGAAGTCTCACCGTAGATGCTCTGAAGGATGTCGAGAGTGTTGGCTCCATCCTCTTCGGATGTCCTTACGACTATTACAAGTCTAGGCTCATTGCAGTTGATCTTGAAGTCACGCGCCTTGATGGGGATCTCTCCGACGAGCTCGTTCTCAAGAAGAACGCTCTTGATGAAGAGTTCCTTCTCGGCATCTGTACCATGCTCCTTGACGACCGTCTTGATCCACTCTCCAAGAAGTGAGAGATTGACTCTCGAATTGGCATCTGTCCCGTTGAGATAGGCTATGTATCTTACCTGATCGTTGATCGTGATCTTCATGTAAGACTTATCCGAAGTGGATGAGAACTGGTCCTCGGAAAGCATTACTGCCCTGGACGCGGAATCCGACTGCCCCTCCGATTCGGGATTGGTGGATGCGATTATGGAACCGGAAGTGTCCATAACGCCTGCTTCCGTCTTAAGAATCGAAGATGCAAGTTTTATACATTTTTTGATCTCTTCCATGTTTGACTCCTTTATCTGTTTAAGGACATACCAATACTCATAAATGATAACTTTTTAGACGATTTTTAACAAGTAAAATGCTTATCTTGACACACAATCGCCATAAATGAGCGCATAAAAAGAGCCGGTCGGATAAACCGAACCGGCTCACTACAACTCTGGAGAGTAAATTATCAGGAAATGATGCTCTGCTCTGTATCCTTATCGAAGAGGTGGATACGGTTAGTATCAATAGCGAGGTCAACAACCTGACCAACTGTTGACTGAGAAGTTGTAGGGTCAACTCTACATGTGAGAGGGAGAGCTCCGTTAACTGTTACATAGAGATATGTCTCAGCACCGAGCATCTCAACGACGTCTACGTCAGCAGCAAATGCTGTCTCAGGGTGCTCTGTAACGTATGTAGCTTCATCTGTGATAGCCTCAGGACGTACACCGAAGATAACTTCCTGACCATCGCGCTCCATAACTTCCTCAACTGCATAACGATCGGGGAGCTTAACTGTAACGTTCTCGAATGTAACGTATACATCAGAACCGTCAACGTTGATTGTAGCATTGATGAAGTTCATAGGAGGCATTCCGATAAATCCGGCAACGAATGTGTTGATCGGGTTATCGTAGAGCTCCGTAGGAGAGTCAACCTGCTGGATGAAACCGTCCTTCATAACGACGATTCTTGTACCCATGGTCATAGCCTCTGTCTGGTCGTGTGTAACGTATACGAATGTTGTCTTAAGTCTGTGGTGGAGCTTTGTGATCTCAACACGCATCTGAACACGGAGCTTAGCATCCAAGTTGGAGAGAGGCTCGTCCATGAGGAAGACCTTAGGATCACGAACGATAGCACGGCCGAGAGCAACTCTCTGTCTCTGACCACCGGAAAGAGCCTTAGGCTTTCTCTCGAGGAGATGCTCGATCTCGAGGATCTTAGCTGCCTCAGATACACGACGATTGATCTCGTCCTTAGGCATCTTCTTGAGCTTAAGGGAGAATGCCATGTTGTCACGTACTGTCATGTGAGGATAGAGAGCGTAGTTCTGGAAAACCATCGCGATATCTCTGTCCTTAGGGAGAACGTCGTTGATAAGACGATCTTCGATATAGATCTCACCCTCTGAAATATCTTCGAGACCTGCGAGCATACGAAGTGTTGTAGACTTACCGCATCCGGAAGGACCAACGAGGATAACGAACTCCTTATCAGCTACCTCAAGGTTGAAGTCTGAAACAGCAACTACGCCGCCGTCATACTTCTTGTAAACATGCTGGAAAGATAAACTTGCCATTTTATAAACCTCCAAAAACGCCTGTCGGCTTTTATGCGATTATGATAGCAAAGGGCATTTTCATCTTCTATATGACACAGTTACCAAAAAAACGAACCCTGATTTGTCAGTAATTCATTTGATAACGGCTTCTTTTGGGCTTATTGCACATCAGCGTCCGACGGCGTTTGTGCATATAATACAAACGTTGACAAATGCATATTTATACATTAGAATGCATAAACATTCTGATAGACGATATCCCACGCAGGGCGTATTATTGTCTAATGTTATTAATATAATAATGGAGCAAGTTGCATACAATGAATAAGGTCAAAGTCAGCATAGTCGGAAGCACCGGTTATGTAGGTGCGGAAGTTGTACACGGTTTCCTGTCTCATCCCGGCGTGGAACTGGTTTATCTCACATCAGAGTCATTCAGGGGAAAGAAGTTCTCTGACATCTATCCCGTATACAGAGGTCTTGTTGACAAGATTCTCGTAAGTACTGAGGAAGTATCCTATGAGACCATAGGCCGTGAGAGCGACCTCGTCATCACGGCTCTCCCCCACGGCGTATCTTCAAAGGTCGTTCCCCAGCTCATCGAAGCAGGATGCAGGGTAATCGATCACAGCGGCGATTTCCGTTACAAGGACATTGATACATATACAAGATCCTATAAGCTCGACCATCCGCACCCCGAACTTCTCAAGGACGCGGTCTACGGACTTCCCGAGCTTTACAGGGAGCAGCTTAAGACATCTAAGCTCACGGCTAATCCCGGCTGCTATCCCACATGTTCCATAATCCCTCTCACGCCTTTCCTTAAGGCGGGTCTCATCGAGAAGGAAGGAATCATCATTGATGCCACATCCGGTGTTACCGGAGCAGGACGTAAGGAGAAGCTCGAGTATTCATTCTGTGAACTCGACGAGAGCTTCAAGCCCTACGGTGTCACGGGACACAGACACAGCACTGAGATCAACGAGCAGCTCTCTTTCGCATGCGGCGATGAGACGGGCAAGGCAGTAAAGGCAGCCTTCACTCCCCACCTCGCGCCCTTCAAGAGAGGCATGCTCGCGAGCATCTACTGCAGACCTTCGAAGCTTTTCGAGAAGAAGGATACGGAAGCAGTAATCGATGTTCTTGCAAAGTACTACGAGAGTGAGGAGTTCGTAAGAGTTCTTCCTAAGGGTGTCCTGCCCGACGTTAAGTGCGTAAGCGGCAGCAACTACATCGACGTTACCGGCGTTTACGATCCCGACACGGGACTTATAAAGCTCTTCTCCGCACAGGACAACCTCGGCAAGGGCGCAGCGCTTCAGGCAATACAGGCATTTAATGTCATGTTCGGTTTCCCGGAAGGAACGGGACTTAAGGCACTTACAAGAGGAGTTTAATATGGCAGATCAGAAAGAGATGCCCGTAATCTCGGGCAATATGCAGGAGAAGATCGACAAGGCAACGATACTCATCGAGGCCCTCCCCTATATCAGGAAGCTAAGGGGACAGACCATCGTCATCAAGTATGGCGGAAATGCGATGGTAAACGAGGAGCTCAAGCAGTCCGTAATGGATGACATCACGCTCCTTAAGTACATCGGCATCAACCCCATCATCGTTCACGGCGGCGGACCCGACATCAGCAACATGCTGAAGGAAGTCAACGTCGAGTCGCATTTCGTAAACGGATTGAGATACACGGATGATAAGACGATGGGCATCGCCCAGATGGTCCTCATCGGCAAGACCAACAAGGAGATCGTATCCGCCCTTAATCTCAAGGGAGCCAAGGCGGTCGGCATCTGCGGAATCGACGGCAACCTGATCGAAGCCGAGAAGCTCACTCACGACTCCGACGGCAACCCCATCGACATCGGCTACGTAGGCAAGATCACAAACATCAATACACACGTCATCGAGATGCTCGCGAACGACGAGTACATCCCGATCATCGCCCCCATAGGCGTCGGCAAGGACGGTCAGAGCTACAACATCAACGCTGATACCGTAGCTTCTGAAGTCGCTGTCGCTCTCAAGGCAAGCAAGCTCATCACGCTTACTGACGTAAGAGGCGTACTTAAGGATAACGGAGACGGAACAAAGTCCCTTATCGGCCAGCTCGACGTTCCCTCCATCAAGGAGTGCAAGGAGCAGGGCATAATAACAGGAGGCATGATCCCCAAGGTAGAAGGATGCCTCGACACCGTATTAAGAGGAGTCCGACGAGCTCACATAATCGACGGCAGAATACCCCACAGTATCATCCTGGAGATGTTCACCAAGAAGGGTATAGGAACAATGATCGTTAAAGACAAGAGCGAGATCAAATAAGGAGATCTTATTATGGGAATTGAGAAAGACTTTGAGCTCACCAGGAGCTACGACAGTAAATACGTACTTAATGTTTTTAATCCGCTGCCGATATCATTCACACACGGCAAGGGTGTGTGGCTCTATGACGCAGACGGCAAGCAGTACATGGACATGATCGGCGGCATCGCAGTTAACTCACTCGGCCACAACAACAAGGACCTCGTGAAGGCTGTAAGCGACCAGGCCGGCAAGGTTATCCACTGCTGCAACTACTACATGATACCCCAAAGGTCCGAGCTCGCATTCAAGCTCTGCTCGAACAGCTTCGCGGACAAGGTATTCTTCTGCAACTCAGGCGCCGAGGCTAACGAGGCAGCCATCAAGATAGCGAGGGGCTACTTCTATTACAAGGGACACCCCGAGAAGAACGAGATCATCACAGCCAACATGAGCTTCCACGGAAGGACCATGGCGACCATCGCAGCTACGGGTCAGGAGAAGTTCAGGATCCCGTTCGCACCTAACGTACCTGGATTCAAGTATGTCGATTACAACGACATCGAAGCAGTTGAAGCTGCCATCGACGAGAAGACCTGCGCCGTTATGCTCGAGCTCATTCAGGGCGAGAGCGGTGTACATCCTGCGGATGTGGAGTACATCAAGAAGTTAAGTGTTCTTTGCAGGACAAGGGGAATACTTCTCATCTTCGACGAGGTCCAAACAGGTATCGGCAGGACAGGAAGACTCTTCTGCTACGAGAACTACGGCGTTAAGCCTGACATCATGACCCTCGCGAAAGGCCTCGCAGGCGGCGTCCCGATCGGAGCCATGCTCTGCACGGACGAAGTGGCGACAGGAATGAAGCCCGGAGACCACGGTTCGACCTTCGGCGGAAACCCCCTCGCTTGTGCGGCAGGCAATGTCGTCATCGACAAGATCACCGACACAGACCTTCTTGCCAACGTCAATTCGGTAAGCGCATTCTTATTCGAGAAGCTTAACGAACTCAAGGAGAAGTACGGCAAGATCGTTGACGTAAGAGGCAAGGGACTTCTCATCGGTATTGAATTCGATGAATCCATACAGGCGGCAGGAATGAAGACACGCCTCATGCAGGAGGGCTTCCTCGTAAGCTCCATCGGAACCTCAACAATAAGGCTCGCACCTCCGCTCATAATCACACAAAGAGAGGCAGCGATGTTCGTAACAGCTTTGGGCAAGATTTTAAAGGGAAGCAGAAAGGGCAAGTAAGATGAAGCATTTCATAGATTTACATGAAGACGTAGGAATAGAAGAACTCAATTATCTTCTCGACATTGCAGCTGACATGAAGGCCAAGACAAAGGCCGGCATCGAGCACCACTACCTGAACGGCAAGTCGCTCGCCATGATCTTTACGAAGTCTTCGACAAGAACACGTGTTTCTTTCGAAGTCGGCATGTACCAGCTCGGCGGTCACGCACTCTTCCTTAGCAACGACGATATTCAGATCGGCAGAGGCGAGACGATACACGACACCGCTAAGGTTCTCTCCGGAATGGTTGACGGCATCATGATCAGGACTTTTGCCCATCAGGATGTCGTAGATCTTGCGAAATACGGTTCGATCCCCGTTATCAACGGTCTCACGGACGACCAGCATCCCACACAGATGATCGCAGACCTTCTTACCATCAAGGAAGTAAAGGGAGAGCTTAAGGGCCTGAAGCTTGCTTACATCGGCGACGGCAACAACGTTGCAAACTCCCTCCTCCAGGCCTGTGCCAAGGCAGGAATGGATGTTGCAATCGCATCTCCCAAGGACTACACATGCCCTGACAAGTATGTTCAGCAGGCTCTTAAGGACGCTGCCGTTACAGGCTCCAAGGTTCTCATGACAGAGGATCCCTACGAGGCTGCCAAGGACGCAGACGTTCTTTACGCAGACACATGGACATCCATGGGTCAGGAAGAAGAGAAGGCCAAGAGAGTCGAGATCTTCAAGAACTACCAGATCAATAAGGAACTGTTCTCCGTCGCTGACAAGGATGCCATCTTCCTCCACTGCCTCCCCGCTTACAGAGGCTACGAGGTTACTGAGGACATCATCGACGGACCGAGAAGCTATGTCTTCCAGGAAGCCGAGAACAGGCTACACGCACATAAGGCCATCCTCGTTAACTGCTTCCTCAATTCCTGATCGGATTAATCATCGATGGAAATATTCGGAGAAGACATAATAATAAGAGAAGCTTTCCCCGAGGAGGCATCGGCCATACGCGACCTTACGGTTGAAGCCATGGAATTCTACAGACAGAATTCCGGCATCAACAAGGACGTCCTTGAGTCGCTCACAGAGAGCGTCGAATCCGTTAAGGAGAGAATCCGAAGGCACCACTGCCTCGTTGCGGCAAGCGCGGGAACTCCTCTCGGAACGATAACCGTAAGTTACTGCGACAACCCGATGAAGTACAGTTTCTCCGTTCAGACCGGAAGAACCTTATCGGAATACAGGGACTGCGCTTATATCTCGCGTTTTGCAGTGTCAGAGAGATTCAGGGATACGGGTCTCGGTGTTGCCCTCATGGGCGAAGCGTTAAGAACACCCGTGGTCACAAGGTCCGGGCTCGCACTGCTTCACACATCCGTATCCAACGTAAAGATGCGCGACTTCTACTTCAACAGGGGTTTCATTCTTCTGGACAGCGAGGATTCCAGAGGCTACGAGAGAGGCCTCTTCGCCTACATGTCAAATCAGAACGGAAGGGATAATCTGACAGCCTGACGTGCGCGGATCGTTCTGAAGAGCCTCCTCCGCCTCACCTGCAGACTTCTCATCCTCATAAATACCGAACACACAACTGCCGGAGCCTGTCATCGCCGAGAAGACAGCTCCGGTATTCTTTACGGCATCAATAAGCTCCGCTATAACGGGTGCCAAATGCGAAGCAGGCTCCTGCAGGTCGTTTACAAGAAATGGTGCAGCCTGTGCGATACGTTCAACGGGAAGCTTCTTCTCATCGGTAAACACCGCGTTCATCTGCTCCCTGTATGCATTCTCATCAAATAAAGCAGGATTCTCATCTGACAACTCGTAACACTCTTTGGTGCCTACGCCGACTTCGGGCTTCACGAGGATTATATTTACTCCCGACAGATCCGGAAGCTCCGTCACTATCTCGCCTACGCCTTCACATATACATGTGCCGCCGAAAAGGAAGAACGGTACATCCGCGCCGAGCTTTGCCGCGGTCGCGTTCATCTCCTCATCCGTTAACGGATTGCCGAAGTGCTGCTGCAGGATCTGCAACACTGCCGCAGCATCGGAACTGCCGCCGCCGAGTCCCGCCTGCGAAGGAACCTTCTTGGTCTCCCTGATAAATGTATACGGGAACTTCGGCACGGGCTTTGCCTCCGCACGGAGTTTATCGGTATAGCAGTCGTAAAAAGCTTTCGCTGCTTTGTAGCCCAGATCCTTCTCGCGCGGGATGTCCACGCCGGACTCAAGTTCGATAACGTACTCGCGCTCATCGTCGAGCTCCACGAGGATGTCGTCGCCGATGCCTATCTGCTGCATGAGCATATACAGGCGGTGATACCCGTTGGGATATTTACCGCAGCATCTTAAGAACAGGTTTATCTTGGCAAAAGCAGTTGTGTCGTAAGAAGTCTTCATATGTATATTCTATCATTGAGATAAATAAAAGAACTGCCATTGAAGCAAAACTCAATGGCAGTTTTAAGATCATTAAGTATCCGTTTACTCGAGTTCGAATGCGCCGGTGTAGAGCTGGTAATACGTGCCCTTCTTCGCGATCAGTTCATCGTGGGTACCGCGCTCGATGATCTTACCGTGGTCAAGAACCATGATAACATCGGAATTCATGACGGTGGAAAGCCTGTGGGCAATGACGAATACGGTCCTGCCCTCCATGAGCTTATCCATGCCCCTCTGAACTATGGACTCGGTTCTTGTATCGATTGAAGACGTAGCCTCATCGAGTATCATTACCGGCGGATCTGCAACAGCAGCCCTCGCGATCGCGATAAGCTGGCGCTGACCCTGCGACAGATTGGTTCCGTTGTTTGTGAGTAGCGTATCGTAGCCCTCGGGAAGTCTCGTTATGAAATCGTCGGCACCGGAGAGCCTTGCAGCCTCCCTGCACTCCTCATCGGTAGCGCTTAAACGGCCGTACCTTATGTTCTCCATAACCGTACCCGTAAAGAGGTTGGTCTCCTGAAGAACGAGTCCCAGAGACTTACGAAGGTCTCTCTTCTTGATCTTATTTACATTGATGCCGTCGTATCTGATCTTACCGTCAGCTATGTCGTAGAAACGGTTGATAAGATTCGTGATGGTCGTCTTGCCGGCACCCGTCGCACCTACGAATGCGACCTTCTGTCCGGGCTTAGCGAACACGCTTACATCGTGCAGGACATCATGGCCTTCCTCATAAGCGAAGTCGACATCGACCATCTCAACATCGCCTTCGAGAAGCTTATATGTGATGGTGCCGTCAGCCTGATGGGGATGCTTCCACGCCCAGTGACCCGTACGCTCTTCCGTCTCGACTACGGTTCCGTCTTCCTCGATCCTGCAGTTTACGAGAGTGACGTATCCGTCGTCCGTCTCAGGCTTCTCATCGATGAGGGAGAGTACTCTCTGAGCACCGGCGCCCGCCATTACGACTGCATTGATCTGCATTGTAAGCTGGTTTACGTTGCCCGTGAACTGTCTGGAAGCGTTAAGAAACGGAACCAGAACATCGATGCCGAACGCGAGGCCCGAGAGTGATATATTCCTCGTGTTCAGGTAGATGAATATTCCGCCGACAATTGCGAGGACAACATAGATGATGTTACCCAGGTTATTGATGATCGGTGCGAGAACGTTCGCGTATGCATTCGCTCTCCATGAATCCTCATAAAGACCGTTATTGATCTTCTCGAATTCATCAAGCGCCTTATCCTCATGGTTGAAGACCTTAACGACCTTCTGTCCGTTGATCATCTCCTGGATGTATCCTTCGGTCTCACCGATGGCCTTCTGCTGTCTTACGAAGAACTTCGCGGATCCTCCGCCGACCACGGTCGTGAAGATGAACATTACAAATACGCCCGCGATGAGAACGAGTGTCAGCCAGAGGCTGTAGTAGAGCATGATGGCGAAGACGCCGACTACTATGGTTCCGCATCTGATGAGCGAAGGGAACGCCTGTGAGACGAGCTGTCTTAATGTATCGATATCGTTCGTATAGTGGGACATAATGTCGCCGTGCTTATGCGTATCAAAGTACTTAACAGGCAGGCGCTGCATGCCTCCGAACATGTCCTTCCTGAGCTTGTCGAGATATCCCTGTGTCATGAAAGCCATGATCTGGGTCTCGAAGATGGAAAGTACGAGTGCGAGAACATAGAGAACTATGAGTATCGTCAGATACTTGAAGATCTCGGGGCTTGCTGACGCCCAGTCTCCGGCTTCATAGCTGTCCTCTATTACCCTGATGACCTTACCCAGCATGAGGTTAGGTACAGTCTGAACTACGGCTGCAAACAATACGCAGAAAACAGCGACGGGGCCTAAGACGGGATAATAGCCGAAGAACATCTTCAATGCTCTCTTAAGACCTGAGAATCCCTGGTTGTATCTGTCTTTACCCTGGCCTAATCCGGCACCGGCAGGACCTCTTGGCGGCATTACTCCTCCCCTCCTTTCGTCTGCTGTTCATATATCTCACGATAGATGGCGGAGCTCTTAAGAAGCTCATCATGAGTTCCTGTAGCTGCGATCTTACCGCCTTCAAGTATCACGATCATATCCGCATCCATTACCGATGCGACACGCTGTGCGATGATTATCTTCGTTGTCTCGGGAATATACTCCCTGAATCCCTTCCTGATGAGGGCATCCGTCTTCATGTCGACAGCCGAAGTGGAATCGTCGAGGATCAGGATCTTCGGTGTCTTAAGAAGTGCACGGGCAATACAGAGTCTCTGCTTCTGACCGCCGGAGACATTGGTTCCGCCCTGCTCTATCATGGTGTCGTAACCCTTCTCGAACTGCTGGACGAAGCCATGTGCCTGAGCTATCTTGCAGGCTTCTATGATCTGCTCGTCAGTTGCGTTCTCGTTACCCCACTTAAGGTTGTCCCTTATGGTGCCGGAGAAGAGCACGTTCTTCTGAAGCACGACGGAAACGGCATCTCTTAACACCTCGAGATCGTACTCTCTTACGTCTACTCCGCCTACCTTAACGGAACCGGAAGTTACGTCATAAAGCCTCGGGATGAGCTGTATCAGGGTGGACTTGGAAGAACCCGTTCCTCCCAGGATGCCCACGGTCATGCCGGAATCGATGTGCAGATCTATGTCGAAAAGCGCTTCTCTCTCGGCATTCTTCGAATACTTGAAGTGAACGTCCTCAAAATCAATCGAGCCGTCAGCAACTTCCATGACGGGCTGCTCCGGATTCGTTATCGAAGAAGACTCGTTAAGTACCTCTGCAAGTCTCTTAACTGACTCCAGGGACATCGTAAGCATTACGTATATCATTGAGATCATCATGAGGGAGAACAGAACCTGAACTCCGTAAGTGATCATGGCTGATATCTGGCCGACTCCGATTGTCTCTCCCTGACTGCTAATTACGAGCTTGGAACCGACGAGGAGTATGAATATCATGTTGAAATACATGCAGAACTGCATCAGAGGAGTATTCAAAGCTACGATCCTCTCAGCCTTAGTAAAGTCCTTCATGATATCCTCGGAAGCCGTGGAGAACTTCTTGATCTCGTAGTCCTCTCTTGCGAATCCCTTAACGACACGCATAGCGCGCACATTCTCCTCTACGGACTCGTTGAGCTTATCGTACTTCCTGAATACCGCTATGAAAGCCGGCATGGCCTTCTTCGCGATCATAATGAGACCGAATACCAGAACGGGAATGACTACGGCGAATGTGAGAGCAAGCCTTCCGCCCATGATGGATGCCATGACTATCGCGAAGATAAGCATCATCGGAGCTCTTACAGCCGTTCTTATGGTCATCATGTAAGCATTCTGCACATTGGTTATATCGGTGGTCGTCCTCGTTACAAGAGACGAAGACGAGAACTTATCTATGTTCGAGAATGAGAATCCCTGAACCTTCGAGAAAACGTCGAATCTTAAGTTCCTCGCAAGTCCCGCTGAAGCCTTCGCACTGAAAGTACCTGCGAAGATACCGCACAGAAGCGAAGCCATAGCGGCTGCAACCATCCACATGCCCTTTGACACGATCTCGGGGACCATTGCTCCCTGCTGTATGCGGTTAACAAGATCAGCTGTGATAAAAGGTATCACAACCTCAAGAAAAACCTCCCCTATAATGAAGAGAAGTGTCAGTATTGTGGGCTTCTTATTATCCCTTAATGACTTTAATATTGTTTTTACCGGACCCATAACGTCGATTATTGTACCACGATTTACTTACTTACACACTTGACATATCGGAACAATTTTGAATGAAAAAAGGCCGTCTCGGAAGACGGCCCTTCATTTTCTGGTGACCCGTACGAGAGTTGAACTCGTCACTCCGCCGTGAAAGGGCGACGTCTTAGCCGATTGACCAACGGGCCTTTCGAAAAATGGTAGCGGCAGTGGGATTCGAACCTACGACCTGCCGGGTATGAACCGGACGCTCTGGCCAACTGAGCTATGCCGCCATAAATCGCTTGAAAATTATACAAGCAATACCAACCAAAGTCAATACTTCTTCAAATAAAAATAAGAGGCCGTCCATTTAAGGACAGCCTCTTTATCAAGTGACGTTAATAATCCCGAAGAATTACTTGAGCTCGAGCTCAGCACCGCAATCAGCGAGCTTCTTCATGAGTTCGTCAGCCTCATCCTTGGATACGTTCTCCTTGAGGGCAACAGGTGCCTTCTCAACGAGCTCCTTAGCATCCTTAAGGCCAAGACCCATAGCATCCTTAACAGCCTTGATAACGCCCATCTTAGCGTCACCGAAGCTCTTGAGCATAACTGTGAACTCTGTCTTCTCCTCAGCGCCGCCGGCTGCACCGCCAGCTGCAGGAGCTGCTGCAACCATAGCTGCTGCAGATACGCCAAACTCTTCTTCAATTGCCTTCTCGAGGTCGAAAAGCTCTGTTACGGAGAGAGCCTTGATCTCGTCGAGGATCTTTGTGATATTCTCACTAGCCATTTTAATGTTCCTCCATTAATAGATTAATAATTTTATTTCTTAAGCCTTTCAGGCCTCAACCGGTGCTGCCGGCTCTTCTGCAGGTGCCTCTTCAGCAGCGGGTGCTTCCTCTGCTTCTGGAGCCTCTGCTACGGGTGCGGGTGCACCGTCTTCTTCCTGCTTCTTCTCTGCAACAGCCTTAACGAGCATGGCAAGCTTTGTGAAAGGGAAAAGCAAACCATATACAACCTGGCTGTAGAGAGTCTCGACATCGGGAACCTTGGAAAGAGCAACGATTTCGTCGATGGAAGCTGCCTTGCCGTCGATGATACCGCCCTTGATCTCAAGGGGTTCGAAGTCCTCAGCGAACTTAGCGATGATCTTCGCAGGAGCGACAATGTCATCAGAATAAGCTACAGCTGTAGGGCCCTCGAAGATCTCATCAAGTCCTTCGATACCGAGTTCCTTAAATACGAGGCGGAGAGCGGTGTTCTTAATAACCTGGAACTTAACGTTACCGTTACGAAGTTCACGTCTCATATTTGTATCCTGCTCAACGGTAAGTCCACGGGATGCAACGAATACGAATGTCTTAGCGTCCTTAAAGTCAGCTACGAGATCTGCTACAACCTGCTTCTTTGCCGCAAGGATTTTCTCACTGGGCATTTCTTGTTTACCTCCTATTAGATTTTAAAACCCTTATGCCGCAAGACATAAGGGTTAAAGTCATCACATTATGCGATTGAACTTCATTCCTCGGCGGCTGCCCCGAAGGACAACGGCTGTCTTTGGCATGAAAGATATTAATTGTAAATTAGTAAGATCTTACTATCAGATGTACTTCTGAGCGTTGATCTTGATTCCGGGACCCATCGTTGTAGCGATGGAAGCATTCTTGAAATACTGTCCCTTAGCTGCGGAAGGCTTAGCCTTGGCAATAGCCTCCATGATAGCGTTAAGGTTCTCGAGGAGCTTCTCCTCACCGAAAGAAACCTTACCGATCGGGCAGTGGATGATGTTTGTCTTATCAAGACGATACTCAACCTTACCGGCCTTGATATCGTTGATAGCCTTAGTAACATCCATTGTAACTGTTCCGGACTTAGGGTTAGGCATGAGACCCTTAGGACCCAAAACCTTACCGATACGACCTACAACACCCATCATGTCAGGAGTTGCAACTACTGCGTCGAAGTCGAACCAGTTCTCCTGCTGGATCTTCTGTACCATATCCTCGGCACCTACGAAGTCAGCACCTGCAGCCTGAGCCTCATCAGCCTTGGGGCCCTTAGCAAAAACGAGGACCTTCTTGGTCTTACCTGTTCCGTGAGGAAGAACTACCGCACCTCTAACCTGCTGGTCAGCGTGACGGGAGTCAACACCCAGACGAACGTGAAGCTCTACTGTCTCATCAAACTTTGCCTTACCTGTCTGCTCGATAAGCTTTACGGCCTCGGAAGGATCGTAAGCTACTGATCTGTCAACAAGCTTAGCGATTTCTGTATATCTCTTACCTGCTTTCATTTACAGTCTCTCCTTCCTTAGTCTCTTGTTACGACGATACCCATGGATCTTGCTGTACCTGCTACCATCTCAGCGCAGGACTCGATAGAAGATGCATTTGTATCAACCATCTTGATAGCTGCGATCTTCTTGCACTCTTCGAAAGAGATCGTAGCGACCTTCTGTGTATTGGGCTTACCTGAAGCACTCTCAATGTTGCAAGCCTTCTTAAGAAGTACCGGCACCGGAGGAGTCTTGGTAATGAAAGTAAAGGAACGGTCAGCATATACTGTAATGATTACAGGAATGATGAGTCCGGCATCCTTAGCTGTTCTCTCATTGAACTCTTTAACGAACTGCGCGATGTTGATACCGTGCTGTCCAAGAGCTGGTCCTACCGGCGGCGCGGGTGTAGCTTTGCCTGCAGGGATCTGAAGCTTTACATAACCTGCAATTTTCTTAGCCATAACGGCCACCTCCCAAAATTTAGTTTATTTACTGTGCGCCTTGGCGCTTACAGTCCTTAGATCTTCTCAACCTGTGTAAAGTCGAGATATACAGGTGTCTCACGACCAAACATCGTAAGCTTAACCTTAACCTGCTGCTTCTCGTTGTTCATCTCCTCGACGACACAAACGGAATCTGCAAAAGGTCCGCTGATTACGCGGATTGTGCTTCCTACATCGTAATCAACCTCAGGTACCCAGTCAGTATCGATACCCATTGCTACGAGATCACTGTCAGCGATAGGAAGAGGCTTGTTGGGGTTAGTGGATACGAATCCCGTAACTCCTCTTGTGTTCCTGATGAGGTACCACAGTTCCTTATCAGCAGCAGAAGGCTCTTCGTCTCTGCCGAGTGTGTCGAATCCGCTTACGAACTTGATGAAGACGTAACCGGGATACTTCTTACGCTCGACATTCTTCTTCTTGCCGTCTTTGATCTCAATTATGCTCTCAGTAGGGATGAAGATATCCTGGATGATATCCTGCATGCCTCTGTTGGCAATTGTCTTCTCGAGCAAGGACTTAACCTTGTTCTCATAGCCGGAGTATGTGTGAACTACGTACCACTTGGCTTCTCTCTCGTCAGCCATATTACTCCTCACTTTCAGCGGTTGTCTCTTCCACCGTCTCGGAAGCCGTCTCTGCTACGGACTCGGAAGTCTCTTCAGTCTCAACGACGATCTCAGGGATATCTGTTGCCTCCGTAACTGCTGTTACGGCTGTGGCAGAAGGCTGAACCTCATCGTAGAAATTAGCCTTATCAAGAACCCATCTTCCTCCAATGGATATGAAACACAGAAATACTGCAAAGAACACGATTACTGCAAGAACTACTGCAGATGTGTTCTTGAGCTTCTCCTTGGAAGGCCATACAGACTTACGGAGTTCCTGACGGACTTCCTTAAAGAGCTGTGCGATCTTCTGGAAAACGTTCTTCTTCTTTGACTTGTCAGCCATTACTTGGTCTCCTTGTGTACCGTGTGCTTACGGCAGAAAGGGCAATACTTCTTAAGCTCGAGTCTTTCAGTAGTATTCTTCTTATTCTTATAAGTCTGATAATTTCTGCGCTTGCACTCTTCACATGCAAGTGTGAGCTTATCTCTGACATCAGCCTTAGCCATATCTTTGCTCCTCCATTTTTCTACACAATAAAAAAAGACCTTGCGGTTTTTTTGCTCGACAATTGTAACACGCTCCCCGAACTTGTGTCAACGAGAATTTTGCACTTCGAAAAGCGTGCCGGAAAGAAGCTCAGCTTCTCCTGTCTCTAAGCTCCTTTTCGATGTCTTCGAGGGAGATACCCATGTGTACCAGAAGCACGAGAAGGTGGTAAACAACATCCGCTGTCTCGGATATGACGCCGGACTTGCTGTCCTTGGCTGCGGCGATGCATGTCTCGACTGCTTCCTCGCCGAACTTCTTGGCGATCTTCTCAGTGCCTGCATCGAGCAGGTAGTTTGTGTAAGAACCGTCCTGGGGCTCCTTCTGTCTGTTCAGAATGACCTGATAGAGTTCTTCCATGATATTCATGAGTGGGTCTCCTTAATAATATTATTCTTTATCATATTTCCACTCCTGGAGAGGAGTATAGAAACAGGTCCTGTTGCCGGTGTGGCATGCTGCGCCGGTCTGATCGATCTGATAAAGCAGAGTGTCGCGGTCGCAGTCGATGCTGCAGGAGATCACCTTCTGGATGTGGCCCGAAGTCTCGCCCTTCTTCCAGAGTGTGTTTCTCGATCTTGAGTAGTAGTGCATGTAGCCGGTCTCGCATGTAAGGCGGAAAGCCTCGTAGTTCATGTAAGCCATCATAAGGACTTCGCCGTTAGAAGGATCCTGGCAGATCGCAGGGACCATGCCGTCGGAATTCTTCTTCATGTGCGCCCACATATCGAGCGTCGCAGGGATACGCCTGACGGGTATGCCCCTGCCCAGAAGGTACTCCTTGAGGTCTGATATCTTAATCTCACCGAAATGGAAAAGTGACGCCGCGAGCACCGCGTCCGCCTTGCCGTCGATGATTCCGTCGTAGAAGTCCTCCATGGAACCCGCTCCGCCTGAAGCTATTACGGGAACCGATACAGCTTCAGCGATCATCGAAGTGATCTTGTTATCGAAGCCGGACTTGGTGCCGTCCTTATCCATGGAAGTAAGAAGGATCTCGCCGCATCCTAAGGATACGACCTCCTTCGCCCACCATAAAGCATCTATGCCCGTGGGCTTTGTGCCGCCGGCGATTACCACCTCATATCCTGAAGGGAACTCGTCCTCACGACCTTCACGGCTCTTTACGTCTATCGCAACCACAATGCACTGGGCGCCGAACATCTCCGACGCCTCCTTAACGAAAGCGGGATTTCTGACTGCCGCGGAGTTAAGTGAAACCTTGTCTGCTCCGGCGTTAAGAATGGCGCGGATGTCATCAACAGTTCTGATTCCGCCGCCTACCGTAAAAGGGATGAATATCTCGTCTGCCACGCGTCCGACCATGTCGATGACCGTGTCGCGCGCTTCCAAAGTAGCAGTTATGTCAAGGAAGACCAGCTCGTCGGCACCGGATAAGTTGTACTGCTTCGCACACTCGACCGGGTCTCCGGCATCCCTTAAGGAGACGAAGTTTACGCCCTTTACTACTCTGCCGTCCTTAACATCGAGGCAGGGGATTATACGCTTTGTAAGCATGCCTTAAGATCTACCTTTCCTTCGTATATGGCTTTGCCGACGATAACGCCTGCGCAGCCCGTCGTCCTGACGTTCATTACATCCTCATCGGAACCGATTCCGCCTGAGGCAATGACATCAAGACCGGTCTTATCCACCATGAGCTTTGTCGACTCGATCGCAGGTCCCGTGAGCATCCCGTCACGTGCGATGTCGGTAAATACAACTGTCTTCGCGCCTATTGACTTCATGATGAGACCGAACTCGACCGCATCGATGCCGGAACCTTGGGTCCAACCGTCAACTGCAACCTCGCCGTCCTTCGCATCTATGCCGATGGCGATCTTCTCTTCATACATCTCGATGGCCTTCTCGGTAAACTCTCTGTCCTTAACGGCAGCCGTTCCAAGCACGCATCTTGATACGCCGTAATCCTCGATCCATCTTCTCAATGTATCCATATTGCGGATTCCGCCACCCGTATCGACCTTAAGGCCGGTCTTCTCGGCGATGGCGCGGATTATCTCATGGTTCGTCGGAACTCCCGACTTCGCAGCATCGAGATCGACGACGTGGATCCACTCGGCACCCGCTTCTCTGAACTGCCATGCCTGTTCGAGCGGGTCGTCATTATATACGGTGACCTTGTTGTAGTCGCCCTTAAGAAGTCTTACGCACTTGCCTCCGAGAAGGTCTACTGCAGGGAGTATTATCACTTCTTTATTCTCCTTCCGAATCTCTCGAGGATCTGAAGTCCGGCCTCGCCGCTCTTCTCGGGATGGAACTGCGTCGCGAAAAGATTACCCTTCTCGAGCGCGCATGCATACTTTAAGCCGTACTCGGTATATGCTGCTGCATCTTCGGGACTCTCAGGATCGCAATAGTACGAATGCACGAAGTAGACGAAGTCATCTTCGCGGAGAAGACTTCCCTTAACATCCGTAAGCTTGTTCCAGCCGATCTGCGGAACCTTAAGCCCCTTCTCGACCGTCGCTTCCGAAGGGAACTTCCTAACCACGCCGGGTATCAGGCCGAGGGCCTTGACGTTGCCGTTCTCCGAAGCTCCCTCTTCCGATTCGGAGAGCATGAGCTGCATGCCGAGACAGATTCCGAGCATGGGCTTGCCGGTAGCTGCGAATTCCTTAACAGCGACATCGAGCCCTTTCTCCTGAAGGGCTCTCATCGCGGGAGCTATCGCACCCACTCCCGGAAGGATCAGGGCATCCGCACTTCTGATGAAGTCGGGATCGTCCGTGATCCTGCATTCCAGATGTATGTACTCAAGGGCCTTTCGCACAGAGGCGAGATTGCCCATCTTATAGTCAACTATGGCTATCACTTATGTTCAGATTTCCTTACCTGTAAGTCTTGAGTAGCACTCGCGGTACTTCTCGGCAGTCTTGCTGATGATGTCCTCGGGAAGTGTCGGAGCAGGATATGTCTTATCCCAGTCGAGTGTCTCAAGCCACTCTCTTAAGAACTGCTTGTCGAAGCTCTTCTGAGCGTGTCCGGGCTCGTAGTCAGCTGCATCCCAGAATCTTGAAGAGTCAGGTGTGAACATCTCGTCGCATACTGTGAGAACGCCGTCGATCTTACCGAACTCGAACTTTGTGTCAGCGAGGATGAGACCCTTAGTGAGAGCGAACTTCGATACCTTGTTGTAAAGAGCGATGGATGCATCGCGAAGCCCCTTTGCATCCTCTTCGCCGATGAGGTCTACGAGCTGCTCGTATGTGATGTTGATGTCGTGGCCGCTCTCCTCCTTGGTGGAAGGTGTGAACAAAGGCTCGGGGAGCTTGTCGCCCTGAACCATGCCCTCAGGCATCTTGATGCCGCCGACAGTGCCGTTGGCCTTATACTCCTTCAATGCGGAACCCTCGAGGTATCCTCTTACGATGCACTCGGCAGGAAGCATCTTAGCCTTCTTAACGAGCATAGATCTTCCCTCGAGCTCTTCCTTATACTTATCAAAGCCCTGGGGATACTTGGATACATCAGTTGTGATGACGTGGTTCGGGATGATGTCCTTCGTGAAGTCGAACCAGAAAGCCGAGATCGATGAGAGGACCTTGCCCTTGTCGGGGATCAGCTCGTCGAATACAACGTCAAATGCCGAGATCCTGTCGGTAACGATAAGAAGAAGGCTGTCGCCCAGATCGTAGATGTTCCTTACCTTACCCTTGGCAAGTATCGGCTTGTCGATAAAATCAGTGTCTTTAATAAGCATATTCATATCCTCCGATGAATTATAAACTTCCTTTTGTGGAGATCACCTGACCCTCGAATCTCGGGTCAGCCTCGGTCGCCTGCCTCAGAGCTCTCGCGAGCGCCTTGAACATGGCTTCCGCCTTATGGTGATCGTTAGTTCCGTAAGGGCAGCCGATGTGGAGCGTGATGCCCGCATTGAATGCGAATGACCTCATGAACTCCTCGACGAGCTGGGTATCCATCTGTCCCATCATGTCGCCCCTGAATGTGCAATTATAAACTATATAAGGCCTTCCGGAAATATCTATTACCGCTTCACCCAGAGCCTCGTCCATCGGGATCCTCGCTTCACCGTAGCGTCTGATGCCGATCTTATCGCTCAAAGCCTCAGCTACTGCCTGACCCAGCACGATTCCGACATCCTCGACTGAGTGATGCGAATCGACCTCGAGATCGCCCTTGCAGGAGATGTTCATGTCGATTCCGGAATGCTTCGACAGAGCCGTGAGCATGTGGTCGAAGAAACCGATTCCCGTGTCGATCTTATTCTCGCCCTTGCCGTCAAGGTTGATCTCCACCCTGATGTCGGTCTCTTTGGTCTTCCTTGCGATTTCAGCTGTCCTTGGCATTTGAAATCTCCTCTCTTACGTTTGCGATAAACTTCTCCATCTCATCGTCGGTGCCGATCGTGATGCGGAGCCTGTCGTTTATCCCCGGCGTCTTGAAATACCTTACAAGTATACCCTTCGCGCGCAGATTTAGGTATAACGTTTCTGCGTCAATTCCGCGCGGGGGCCTCGCGAAAATGAAATTTGCCGACGAATCTGGCACATCAAATCCCATGCTCTTCAGCTCTTCCGCCGTATTTGTTCTTGTTCTTATGATCTTCTTAATGCACTCTTCGTGATACTTAACATCGAGAACGGATGCCGCGGCGATCTTCTCCGCAAGCCTGTCCGTGGGATAAGAGTTGAATGAATCCCTCGCTCTCTTAAGTCCCTCGATGAGTTCCTCCGAAGCTATCGCATAGCCGACGCGAAGACCTGCGAGGCTGTAGGACTTGGATGTCGTCCTTACAACGCAGAGGTTCGGATAATCGTCTATGAGGCTAACCGCCGTGAAGAAGGGATCTTCGAACTCTGCATATGCCTCATCGATGATAACGACCGAATCCTTATTCGCATCGAGTATCTTCCTAATGTCCTCAAGACCTATCGAACGCGATGTCGGAGCATTGGGGTTCGCGATCGCGATTCCGCAGTTGGGAACATTCACATAATCATCCGCATCAAGTCTTAAGCCCTCCCTCAGGGGGATCTTCTTCGACCTTATGTCGTAAAACTTCTCGAATACCGGATAGAAACTGTAGGAGAACTCCGGTGTCAGTACGGGAAGATCGGTGTTACTTTCCTTCTCGAAGAATGTCTGGAAGCAGAGTGCAAGAACTTCGTCGGAGCCGTTGCCCGCGAATACCTGCGAAGGCTTAACGCCTTCAACTTCCGCGACGGCCTCAATGAATTCCGTGCCGTTCGTGTCGGGATAGAGCCTCAGGTCAGCGATGTCGAAGCTTCTAAGAACGGCTCTCGCCATCGGTGACGGCGGGTACGGATTCTCGTTGGTGTTGAGCTTGATTACCTTCTGTCCGTTCTTCGGCTGTTCGCCTGCGACGTAGGGTTCAGCCTCATTTATCTTCCTGTTCCAATACTTACTCATTTATATCCTCGAATCTCGATTCTATGGATGCCGCGTGGCATGTGAGGCCCTCGCTTCTCGCGAACTTCGCTACATCCTTATATACGTTTCTCAAAGACTCCTCGTTATAGTTGATAACACTCATCTTCTTATAGAAGTCACCCGTATTAAGAGGTGAGAAGAATCTTGCCGTGCCGCTTGTAGGCAGTGTGTGGTTAGGTCCTGCGAAGTAATCTCCCAGAGGTTCCGGTGAGAAGTTTCCGAGGAATACGGCTCCTGCGTTATTGATCTTCTTAAGAACCTCCTCGGGTTCGCTTACGCAGAGCTCAAGGTGCTCAGGTGCAAGCTCCTCGGAGAACGCAACGGCGGTATCAACGGAATCAACGCTTATTACCGAGCAGTAGTTCTCCATCGAACCCTGAAGCTGTGCCTGTCTGTCCGCTGCATCGGACCTTCTGTCAGCAGCTTCCCAGATCTTGACCGCGAGATCTTCACCCTTTGCTAGAACTATCGCGGATGCGAGCTTATCGTGCTCTGCCTGTGCGAGCATGTCGGCAGCGACGTACTCGGGGTTGCTGGACTCGTCTGCAATGATAACGACTTCGGAAGGACCTGCGAACATGTCGATGTCAACCTGGCCGAAAACGAGTCTTTTCGCCGTGTTAACGTAAATGTTGCCGGGGCCGCATATCTTGTCTACGCGGGGGATCGTCTCCGTGCCGTATGCCATGGCAGCGATAGCCTGTGCGCCTCCGACCTTGTAGATCTCCGTAGCGCCTGCTATGTCTGCAGCTGCGAGTATTACCGGTGCAATGGAGCCGTCAGCTCTCGGCGGCGTGCAGAATACGATCCTCGGAACGCCTGCAACCGATGCGGGTATGACATCCATGAGAACCGTTGACGGCAAAGGTGCCGTACCGCCCGGAACATAGACGCCCGCGACGGTGATGGGACGGACGCGGACTCCGATCTTGGAGCCTTCAGCGGTATCCATCATGAAGCCCTCTTCCCTCTGCTTCTCGTGGAAGACTCTGATGTTCTCGGCTGCCTTCTTCATGACGCGGAGAAGTTCGGGATCTTCCTTCTCGAGTGATTCATATGCGCTTCTTATCTCTTCCGGTGTAACCCTCATGGTCGCAGAAGTGAGAGCTGCCTTGTCGAATTTTGCCGTATACTCGAGTACCGCCTCGTCGCCTCTTGTCTTAATGTCATCGAGGACTCCCTGGACGACGCTTATTACGGGACCTAAGTCCATCTTGCCCCTGGCGCCTAACTCGTCACAAACTTCCTTAAGGTTATCTTTGGTTCCCTTTACAAATCTGCATTTCATAAAAGTGCTATCTGCTCCTTAATCTTCTCTATCATCGGCTTGATCTCCGAAGACTTCATCTTCATTGATACGCGGTTAACTACTACTCTTGCTGAGATGTCGGCGACGGTCTCGATTACATCAAGCCCGTTCTCCTTCAGCGTTCTTCCGGACTCTACAATATCCACGATGCAGTCTGCAAGTCCGATCAAAGGTGCGAGCTCGATTGAGCCGTTGAGCTTAATGATCTCAACGCTCTCCTTCTTGACTCCCTCGAAATATGCTCTCGTTATATTCGGGTACTTCGTCGCGATCCTCTTGTTGGGTATGAGGTCTAACTTGCCGTCCTTAAGGTCTACGGGACCTGCTACACACATGCGGCACTTTCCGAAGCCCAGGTCAGCCACTTCATAGAGGTCTCTTCCTTCTTCGAGAAGCGTGTCCTTGCCTACAAATCCGATGTCAGCCGCACCGTACTCGACGTAAGTCGGAACGTCAGCGGGCTTTGCCATGATGAATCTCAAGCCCGCCTTCTCGTCCTCGAGGATGAGCTTTCTGGACTCGTCCTTCGCAGCCGTGCAGTCGTAGCCTGCGTTCTCGAGAAGAACAATGGCCTTCTCTGCAAGTCTTCCTTTGGATAAAGCAATTGTCAGCATCTTACTCCCCCTCCACGTAAAGGGCTCTTCCGATGCCCTGTTTTCCTGCATACTCATTAAGTTCATCTTTGCTCTTGCCCGTCGTGTCGATTATGACCGCAAGTCCCTCATCGCGAAGCTTCTTAGCCTCCTCATAAGCCTTGCCCCTGAAGCCGTTCTTAAATCCGATGACTACATCGCAGGGTGTCTCATTCATGGATACGCCCTGCCGGAGAAGTGCCGTCAGCGTAAGTGTAAGACTCAGCGAGAATCCTACGCAGCCCATCTGTCTTCCGAATACCGCAACGGTGTTGTCGTAACGGCCACCGGAGATGATCGGGAATCCGACCTCATATGTATATCCTTTAAATATTACGCCGGTATAGTAATCGATGGAGCCTCCGAGAAGACCGGAATCCACTGATACATACTTAAGGAAGCCCTGCTCGTCCAAAGCATCGAGGATATCCTTAAGATTATCGAGAGCATCGAGTGCTTCCTTCTCCGTAACCTTGGCTCTGAAAGCGTCGATGATGTCATAAGTTCCCTGTGCATCGGGGAGCATGAGAAGAAGCTCTTTCTGATTCTTATCGAGTCCGAGCTGGTCGGATGTCTTCTCGATGGTAACCGTATCACGGCTGCTGATGGCATTCCTGATGACTTCCCTGTCGGTGTCGCCAAGGCCTACCTGCTTCGCGATTCCGTCATAAAGTCTTACCTGGCCGATGGAGATCTGAAGATCCTTGATGCCGGCAGAAAGCGCGGACTTGATCGCCAGAGCGATTACTTCGGCATCCGCATCGGCACCGTCAGCTCCCATGAGCTCGACTCCGGCCTGTGTGAATTCATTCTGCTTTCCTCCGCCGGAGTCAGCGAAGCGGAACATATTCTCAATGTAGCAAAGCCTTAAAGGCAGTGATGCGGGATCAAAGTCCTTGATGCCGGCCGCATATCTTACCGCGGGAATAGTTCCGTCATAGCGAAGCGCCAGAAGTCTTCCCTTCTGATCTGTCATCTTATAAAGATTCTGCTCCGGAACAAATCCCGGACGGCTGTATATATCCAGATACTCGATACCCGGAGTCTCGATCTGACTGTATCCGTGGAGACGGAAGAGTTCTTCAAGCTTGCGCTCGGTCTGCTTCTTGAAGGCGCAAATGCCGGGAAGCGTGTCCGTAAATCCGTCTGCAGTGTAAAACTTAGCGTCGATCATAGTATGTTTCCTTTCTATTCACTTTAGCGCACTAAAGCACTAAAGTACCCGAGCATTATACAAACGCTCGTGGTATTTGTCAAATACGCCGTATCACTTATGGTAATTCTCGCCATTGTAGATCTTAAAACCCCGGTAAAGCTGTTCAAGGACGATCAGGCGGGTCATGGTATGCGTCATTGTGTGCTTTCCGAGGCACAGTCTTAAGTTGGCGCGCGAAGTAACTTCGGGGGCGATGCCGTTGCTGCCGCCGATCACCATGGTGAGTTTGCCGCCTCCCTTTTCGAGAGAGGAGATCAAAGCCTCACTTACCTGTTCCGAAGTAAGCTCCTTGCCGTGGAGGTCGATAGCCCAGACCTGATCGCCGGGCTTGATCTTGCTTAATATCCTCTCGCCTTCCTGTGCGAGAGCGCGTTCCATGGGGATGTAGTCGGGACTTGCCTCGACCTCGATGATCTCAGTTTTGCAGTACTTCCCGAGGCGCTTTATGTATTCCTCCACGCCTTCCTGGAGCCATTTCTCGCGTATCTTCCCGGGACAGATCAATGTAAGCTTCATATCAGAAAGAGAAACCTTCGGTAGGCTCGTAACGGTTCGCGACGCGCATCTCGTAGTCAACGCCGTTGATAAGCTTCTGTGATGCAAGATACCCACATACAGTGGTCTCGGCCTTAGACGGAGTGTTGTTGTTCTCGGACAGGTGTCCTAAGAAGAACTTTCTGGTTCCGTTGTCGATGAAGAACTTCACAGCCTGTGCGCATTCATCATTGCTCATGTGTCCGCCCTCGCCCGCGATCCTCGCCTTCAAGTCTTCGGGATAGTCACCGTACACGAGCATTCTTATATCGTAATTGGACTCTATGAGCATCGCGTCGACGCCCTTCGCGAAATCCATAATGTCATCGGTCATATAACCTAAGTCCGTCGCCACCACGCACGAGCTGTTTCCGTCGCTGATCTTATAGCAGCACGAACCTCTGGCATCGTGAGGTGTGCTTACGGCTTCGATAACAACACCTGGAACGACCTCATAGGATTTGCCCGGATCGATCATGATGTCGGGAGTCTCATCGTGAGGCTTCGTAAATCTTCGTCTCATTCCGAAGAAAGTATCATTCGTCGCATAGAGTCTGGAAGGATATTTTCTTATAAAAACATCGAGTCCGCTTACGTGATCGACGTGACTGTGCGTGATAAGGACAGCGTCGATGGAAGCAGGGTCCGTGCCTACCTGAGAAAGGGCTTCCTTTATCGCCTTACAATTCTTTCCTGCATCAATGAGAATGTTAGCTCCATGGGCACGTACCAGCGTACAGTTGCCGCTGCTTCCGGAGAATAATGGTACGAGCTCCATATCAGGCCTCGGTATCTTCGTAAAGACCGATACTGTTTGCCACCTCAATATCAGCGCCGAGGGACTTGAGTTTATCTACGATCTTCTCGTAACCTCTGTCAATTCTTCTTGCTTCATCAATATACGAAGTACCCTCGGCAGCGAGAGCCGCACAGACGAGAGCTGCTCCGGCACGAAGGTCAGTAGCCTTGACCTGGGCACAGTTGAATTTCTTAATGCCGTTGACGAGGGCGATGTGGTCGAAGATGTTAATATGAGCACCCATTCTCAGAAGCTCCGGGATGTACTGGTACCTGTTCTCCCAGACATCCTCATCCATCTTGCTCTGTCCCTCGGAAAGGCACAGAAGAACGACAGCCTGAGGCTGAAGGTCAGTAGGGAATCCGGGGTAAGGAGCAGTCTTAACGTTCGTGCCCCATATCTCTTCATCGGGATCCTTATATACTCTTACAAAGTCGTCTCCCTCCTCTACTGTGTATCCCATCTCACGCATCTTGGATGAGAGAGGATCCATATGGGTAGGGATTATGTTATGTACTGTTACATCGCCGTTCGTGACAGCCGCGGCGATCATATATGTTCCGGCCTCGATCTGGTCGGGGATTATCGAATATGTGAAATTGCCGGGAAGGTGCGGAACACCGACGATATTGATGGTATCCGTACCTGCGCCCTTGATCCTCGCGCCCATGGCATTGAGGAAGTTCGCGACGTCAACAATGTGAGGCTCCTTGGCAGCATTGACTATGGTTGTCTTGCCCTGCGCCTTTGCAGCGGCGAGCATGACGTTAATCGTGGCACCTACGCTTACGATATCAAGGAATATCTTCGCTCCGTGCAGGGGATCCGCATGAAGCGATATGATGCCGCCGTTAAGATTTCTGTAATCCGCACCTCTGGCACCCATCTGCCTGAACGCCTTAAGGTGAAGGTCGATCGGGCGCTGGCCGAAGTCGCAGCCTCCGGGCATACGAAGGGATGCCTTGCCGCATCTTCCGAGGAGTGCTCCGAGAAGGTAGTAAGATGCCCTTATCTTGGATACTCCGGGCTCAGTAGCCTCATGAGTGTTGATCTGTCTAGGATCTATATGAAGTGTAACGGATCCTTCGGGACTTAATTCAGTCTCGATCTTGGCTCCTATCGATTCGCATATCTTGACCATGACATGAACATCGGAGATGTCGGGTACATTCTCGAGTGTGCATGTACCGTCGATCATCATGGCAGCAGCGAGTATACCGAGTACGGCATTCTTGCTTCCGCTGATATTAACATGGCCCTTAAGCGGTTTCCCGCCTGTTATCTTAAATGAATATGAATTCAAATTATTTTCCTTCCGTCTCGTCCAGAACCTGTCTTACGGCAGACTGAATTTGCGCCCCACTATTATCTTCGGAAGATGCCGTTAAGTCAAGGAAAAGGCTTCCCTTCTTCTTCTTTCTGGGCGCTGATTTCTTTACCTTCGAAGCTTCCGGATGAACCGTTACTGCCTGCCTTCTGCTGACCTCCTGATCTGCCGCTGAAGTGACGACCGGTTTATTCGGAACGGCTCTCGGCAGGATCTGCTGGGTAAGGATGGCCTTCGCCTCTTCCCTTCTCTCACGGTCTTCCCTCGCGAGCCTCTCCTCTTCGGTCTCCACGTGCACTTCCTCGACTGGCTCCTCATGCTCTTCCAAAACTTCCGCGATTTCCTCTGCTACTGCTGCTTCCGGCTTCACTTCAGCACTTTCCTCTTCGAAAAGCACATCGTCCCTGTCCTCGGAATTCTCTATAACGTCAAATGCCTCATCGAGCATATCGGGCTCAATAAACGTGAGCTCGTCGACGAGGTCTGTGTATCTGTCATCTCCGAAGGCCTTCAAAAGCTCAACCGTCTTCTGATCCTTCAATGTACTCTCGCCTAAGGGAACCGTCTCGAACTCATCAGCGATCTTCTCAACGTCCTCGTAACCCATAGAACGGGCGGCTTCAACTGCCTGAAGTGCAATGAACTCCGCTGCAGACCTGAAATAAGGCTTCTCGCTTATGATTCCCGTCTTCGCATCTTCATAGACGCTCTCGAATACTGAACCTGCGATGGGAAGTATGACAGTGAAGGACGATCCGGAGCCAAGCTTCGTGCTGACATTGATCGTACCCTCGTGCATGTCGATGATGTCCTTGACTATCGCGAGTCCGATTCCCGAACCGCCGGTCTCTCTTGATCCCGAATTATCGACGCGGAAGAAGCGCTCGAAGAGATAATCGACATCCTTCTCGGGCACGCCTCTGCCGTTATCGGATACCTCGATCGCGATGCGGTCATCTATCGCCGAGACGCTGATGTCGACGCGGTCCGGCTCCGTCTTATCCTCATATGATATGTACTTGATAGCGTTCGTAAGAAGGTTGATAACGACTCTCATGATGAGCTTATCGTTACCATAAACGAGCGGATAGTACATGTTCTCGGGAACGCTTATATTTACCTTGTCCCTGCCGGGATATTCTGCAACAGAAGCAACCGCGAGACCGATGACGCTGCCGATATCAACTATGGACATCGGAACCTTGTCCTGGCATCTCGAGAGCGTCAGGAAGTCCTGAACTATGTCCTGCATTCTGACGGCATTTACGATGACCCTGTTGCCCCACGTCTTGATCTGATCGTAAGTGGGCATGTTATCCGGCGTGATGTTATTAATAAACAGCTCCGATGCGCGGATAACCGTAAGAGGAGTCTTCAGTTCGTGAGATACGTTGGCAGCAAGATCCTTCTGTCTTCTCTCATCGTCCTCGATCTGGGTGATGTCATCGACAATGACGATGTCGAGCCTGGCCTTGTCGTAGATCTTACGAAGTATCCTTATCTCGAATATCTTGCTTTCCGTCGTGTAATTTACCCTGATGGTAAAATCGGAATTCTCTATATTAAGAAGATAATCAGATTTAAGATGGTTATCCTTCTCGAATCTGTCCAGGAATGCGTCCATCGTGGGCGGGACGGCAGAACCTTCGAGGATATCCATGGTCTCGATGGTGTGGTTGTTATACACGATTCCGTTCGCGTCATAAGCTATGACACCGAGACATACATTGTCGATGATTGAAGATCTGACCTGTCCCTGGTACTCGAGCTTGTCTATTATCTGCTTAACCTTCTCGTCCGCGTTGTGATTATAGACATTATTGCCGACAATATACCCGACGGCGAGTCCCAGAAATATCAGGATACATACACCGACTACACACAGCGCGAAATGCGTGGTGATAAAAGTGATCATGGGTTTACCTTAATCGAATTCCTTCGGGAAATAATAACCCGATCCGCGTCTTGTAAGAATGTACTTGTAGTTGGGCTGGTTAGGCTCTATCTTCTTCCTCGTTCTTCTTACGGTAACGTCAACGGTTCGAACATCGCCGGAGAAAGCGTAATTCCACACCTTCGAGAGAAGTTCGTCTCTGGTGCAGACACGTCCCGCGTTCTGCTCAAGATACTGAACAAGCTTAAATTCATTGGAAGTCAGGTCGCAGCTGATGCCGTTAACAAGAACCTGCATCGCATCGTAATCGATTACGAGCTCGCCGTCACAGTATACGTGCTTGGAATTGTCTGCCTTGCTGTCGGAAGCGCCTCTGCTGGACCTTCTAAGTATTACCTTGACGCGCTCAACAAGAAGAGTCGGGTCGAAAGGCTTAGGCATATAGTCGTCGGCACCTCTTCTTAATGCCTCTATCTCATATACGGATAATTCTCCCTTGGCTGTAAGGAAAAGGATAGGGGTATCGTAACCCTCCTTGCGAAGATCCTCCGTGAACTGAATTCCGTTATAATTAGGCATCATCCAGTCGAGGATAATGAGGTCCGGGGCCTTCTCCTGAGCCATCTTATAACCTTCCTTAGGATCTGTTGAAGATATAGTCTCGAAGCCGAAGCTTCCAAGTACATCGGAAACTGATGAAACTATCTGCGGTTCATCATCTACAATCAAAATTTTTTCCATAACAATCCGTCCCCCGGAAAATGTAACATTACAATATATGTTAGCAATAAAGTTTTTTTGTGGCAAACATATTTCAGAGTTTTTACAACAAAAAAGAAGCCTCAAGCGGGTGACGCTTAAGGCTTCATATAAACCGGCAGCAACCTATCTTCCCAGGCCGTCGCCAGCCAAGTATTGTCGGCACACGCGAGCTTAACTTCTGTGTTCGGAATGGGAACAGGTGTGGCCTCGCGGTAATAACCACCGGTATGGTT
>OMWK01000022.1 GCA_900314745.1 uncultured Eubacteriales bacterium
CCCTCTGATACTGGGCTCTGCGACACCTCTTGTATCTTCATATTATTCAGCGGTCAACGGGCAGTATAAGCTTCTTAAGCTTAATAAGCGTGCGGCTCAGGATGCCGTGCTTCCGGAAGTTACGATAGTGGATATGAAGGAGCAGGTAAAGGAAGGTTACGGGGACCTTCTGTCAGGCCCCTTAAGAGTTGCCATGGCCAAGGCTTTCTCGAAGGATCAGCAGGTAATGCTTTTCCTTAACAGGAGAGGTTATTCAAGAACTCTTGTGTGTAATACGTGCGGTGAGCCCGTGTATTGCCCGTCGTGCTCCGTTGCCATGACGCTTCATAACAGCACGAGGATAGAAGGACGAAGACTCATCTGCCATTACTGCGGTTTTACGATACCGTGTACCGAGGCAGTGTGCCGTGAATGCAACGGCACGAAGTTCAAAAGAGCGGGTGTCGGTACGCAGCAGCTTGAGGAGATGCTTAAGGAGCTGTATCCCGACAGGAAGGTGCTCCGCATGGATCAGGACACTACAATGCTTCCGGGCGCGCACGAGAGCATATTAAGTGCTTTTCGAGAGCATGAGGCAGACATACTCGTGGGCACGCAGATGATAGCGAAAGGCCACGACTTCCCAAGTGTAACGGTAGTGGGCGTCCTCGGTGCCGATTTGATAGCGACGTCATCAGATTACAAGTCGTCGGAAAGAGCGTTCGAACTCATAACCCAGGCTGCGGGCAGAGCCGGAAGAGGCGGAGAACGGGGTCAGGTTTATCTTCAGAGCTTAAGGCCGGATAACCCTCTTCTTATGTATGCGGCCAAGCAGGATTACGATGCGTTCTACGAGTCTGAGATCAAATACAGGGAAGTAATGTGTCTGCCTCCGTTTAAGGCTGTGGGAGAGATAGTGCTCTCGCTTCCGGATGAGGATATGTTAGCTTCAAGGACCTCTGATCTTGGCAAGTATCTTAAGGATTTCCTCTCGTATCAGGATAAGGCCTTAGGCTTTGAATTATACGGTCCCGTGCCGGCCCCGATCTATGAGCTTCGCGGAAGATACCGCAATGTCTTTATGATAAAATCGTCTAGAAGATCATATCTTAACGGGGTGTTCCGTCAGGTTATGGAGGATTTTGATCCGAACATATACCCGATATCATTCGATAATGACGCAGGAGGCAGTTGATATGAATACGATAATGGACTATCTCACATGGCGCGGAGACCTTACATTTCATCAGTCTGCTTTGAATGAAGTGGATGCGGCGATATTTGCGAGATTTGCTTACGAATCTTTTGACGGGATAGTGTCAGAGAGCATCCGTGAATGGAAGACGATCGGCGAAGCCTGTAATGAACTTCTGAATCTTCCAGTAATCAACTGCGAAGAGATGGATACGATGTATGATATCGCTTTTGTAAGGCTTCTTAAGGACACGGCAAGATTCTCCAATGTTAAGATGTCGGGCTATGTCAATGAGATTGACGAACAGAAGCAGATACAGTTCTCCGCATGCCTTTTTGACCTTGACGGCGAACAGAACTATTTTGTCGCATTCAGGGGAACCGATAACACTCTCGTAGGATGGAAGGAAGACTTCAATATGGGATTCGAGTTCCCGGTTCCTGCACAGCAGAAGGCACTGGATTATCTCGAGCGCGCCGTCTCGTCTTACAAGGACGGGACCTTTATTGTCGCAGGTCATTCCAAGGGCGGTAATCTCGCTGTGTATTCGGCGACATTTTGTGATGATAAGTTCAATATGCCGATCAAGGATATCTATAACTTCGACGGCCCCGGATTTACCGAGGCGATAATCCAGACTGAACAGTTCAAAAGGATCGAGCACAATATCCATACTTTTGTGCCTGAGTTCTCCGTTGTAGGCATGATACTTGAGCATCTTGAGGATTATACTGTCGTTCCTTCGAATAATAACGGATTCATGGAACACGAGCTTCTGTCATGGGAGATCGGGCCATTGGGCTTCGTCCATAAAGAGGAAGTGAGTGCAGGCAGCAGGTTTGTTGACAAGACTCTGAAGGACTGGCTGTCAGGTCTTACGAAGGATCAGCGCGAGCAGTTTGTAGAGACCGTTTATAACCTTGTTAAGGCCGATGATGCCAGGACTTTTGTTGAATTCAACCGCAATAAGAAAGAGACCTTAACTGCGATGCTGCGCACTTACCGCAATCTGGATGAGAATACCAAGACAGGATTCAAGGAGACGGCGAAGAAGCTTCTGGACAGTGCAAGAAACGTATTTAAGGATTCGCAGACAAGGGAGGCTGATAATAATGAATGACAACGGATTGGTTACGAGCGGCGAGGGACTGCCGCTACTCTGGATCATTGTTCCGTGTTATAACGAGGAATCCGTTCTTCCTATTACGGCACCTCTGTTTTTGGAGGAATTGAAGAGAATCATTTCAAACGGGAAGGCTTCTGATTTAAGCAGAATACTCTTCGTTAATGATGGATCCAAGGATAAGACATGGGAACTTATTACCGAACTGTCGGAGAAGGATATGCATTATATCGGCATAAGCCAGAGTCGTAATCGTGGTCATCAGAATGCATTACTGGCAGGACTCATGGAGTCCGTCGGAAACTGCGATGTTACGATAACCATTGACTGTGACGGTCAGGATGACATTACGGCGATGGAAAGGATGATGGATGAGTATCTGTCAGGTGCTGAGATAGTTTATGGAGTAAGGTCCAAGCGCGATAAGGATACTGCATTTAAGAAACTCACGGCTGAGTTCTTTTATAAACTCGTAAACGTGCTGGGCGGTGAGGTCGTCTATAATCACGCAGATTACAGATTAATGAGTTCCAGGGTTCTTGAAGAATTCGAGAGTTTCAGGGAAGTTAATCTTTTCCTTAGGGGGATGATACCTCTTGTCGGGTTTAGAAGTTCAAATGTGTATTATGAGCGTACCGAGAGACTTGCCGGGGAAAGTCACTACCCGGTCAGAAAAATGCTTCATTTTGCCCTGGACGGCATTACTAGTCTGTCAATAAAACCAATTTATATGATTGTTGTATTCGGGTGTTTAGTAAGTTTGCTGGGTTTTGTAGGAGTTGTTTGGGCAATCGTCATGAATATTCTTGGCGAGACTGTAGCGGGATGGGCTTCAATGGTTTGTATTATCTGCTTCCTTGGCGGTATTCAACTTCTGTCAATCGGAATAATCGGTGAATACATCGGTAAGATATACATGGAGACTAAGAGAAGACCTCGTTATATTATCAGCGAGAGAACGTGGAAGCCATATAAGCGTAAGTACAAGGGGTAAGTACGGTTATTCTCGGAAAGTATGGTAAAATATTTGTCTGAGAAAGAACAGGAGTGTACTTATATGGCTTTAAGAAATATTGTGACCGAGGGAGATCCCATCCTACGTAAGAGATCCCGCGAGATAGACGAGATTACACCCAGGATCGTTAAGCTTCTTGATGACATGGCCGAGACCATGTACTACGACAACAGGGGAATCGGTATCGCAGCCGTTCAGGTCGGCGTGCTGAGACGTGCGTTCATTGTTGATATCGGAGATGAGCACGGCAGGATCAACTTCATCAATCCCGAGATTACTTACCGTGAGGGTGAGCAGACATGTTCAGAAGGTTGTCTGTCGGTTCCCGGCAAGAGTGCCGAGGTCTTAAGGCCCGAGAAGATACACATCAAGGCTCTTGATATCAACGGCAACCCTTTCGAGATGGATGCAGAGGGCCTTCTTGCAGACTGCATCTGCCATGAGTACGATCACCTCGACGGAATCCTCTTTGTTGATAAGGCTATTCCCGGAACGATTGAGGCAGTAAATGCAGAGAAGTGACATCAGAGTAATCTTCATGGGAACGCCGGAGCTCTCAGCCACAGTGCTGAAGGGCCTTTGTGACGGCGGTTATAATGTCGTCATGTGTGTGTCCCAGCCCGATAAGCCTGTCGGACGCAAGCACATCATGACACCTCCTCCGGCGAAGGTTTGTGCCGGCGAACTCGGCGTTGAGGTTTATCAGCCGGATTCTCTTAAGACAGACGAAGCATATGAGCACATTAAGGACGCAGACCCAGATCTGATTGTGACGGCGGCTTACGGCAAGATACTTCCTCAGAGGATGCTTGATATACCGCGTTACGGCTGCATCAACGTTCATGCTTCACTGCTCCCTAGATACAGGGGCGCTGCACCCGTGCAGTTCTGCATCATAAATGGAGACGATGTTACCGGCGTGACCATCATGAAGATGGATGCCGGCATGGATACGGGTGATATGCTCACACAGACTGAAGTTGCCGTAGATATTGACGATACTACGGATACACTCATGGCTAAGCTTGCCGATGCGGGAAGAGACCTTCTTCTTGATACGATAAGCGGCTATATAGAGGGGAAGATTCCTTCAATCAAGCAGGATGAGGCACTTGTAACCCTGACATCTCCCATTAAGCCTGAGGATGGCATTCTTGACTGGAATCAGACGGCAAGACAGGTTCACGACAGGATCAGGGCATTGAGTTCCTGGCCCGGCTGTTCTACCACGTTTAACGGCAAGAGGATCAAGATCTATGCATCTTCACTCGAAGCCGAGTCTTCTGATGATGCTGCTCCCGGGGAGATTACATTCGCCGGCAAGGGCAAACTCAAGGTCAGATGCGGCGAGGGTTCCATCTACATACTCGAACTTCAGTCGGAGGGCGGCAAGCGCCTGAAGGCCATAGACTGCGCTCATAACTACAGAGCAGGTCAGATGTTCGGAGCCTGATTTGGAAGATCGTGAGTTAATCTATTCCATTATTTACGACTGTGCCGAGAACGGCGCCTTCTCAAATCTTGCGCTGTCCCGCCGTGGTGTTGACGATTTTGTACGCGCTGCAGTTTACGGGACTCTGACTTACATCTATTCGATTGACTATCTTCTTAAATCTGCTGCGGGGAAGGATGCTTCCGCGCTCGATCCTGAGGTTAGAACGATCCTGAGGTTCGGCGTCTGGCAGATAGTGTTCTCGGACAAGGTTCCGGACTACGCTGCCGTCAACACTTCTGTCGACCTCGCGAAAAGACATGTCGCCAGGGCAACGGGTCTTATTAATGCAGTGCTTCGTAAGATAGCTGCTCTTACACCGGAGAAAAGGGACTTAAGCTCCAATAAGGATCCGGGTGCCGCTTTCTCGCTGAAGCCTGAGATATATGGGCTTATCAAGAAGTCTTACGGCAAGGAGAGAGCACCGTCGATCGCGCGTGCCCTTCTTGAGCCTTCGCCTCTTGCTATAAGAGTCAATACTCATAAGACGGACCTGGAGACGCTCACCGGTGAACTCGAATTAGAAGGGTTCAAAGTTACCAAATCTTCTTACATGGATAATGCCCTGATACTTAAGCCTTCCGGGGATTCGCCGTCAATCGAGAATTCACTCGCATTTAAGAACGGTGATTTCATGGTTCAGGGGGAGGCTGCTCAATTGGCCTCGGTCATTGCTTCTCCTTCTGAAGAAATGAGAATCCTGGACTGCTGTGCGGCTCCGGGCGGCAAATCCACACACATGGCAGCGTTAACGAACGATAAAGCGGAAATTACGGCTCTTGATATCAACGCCTCAAGAGTTGAACTGATTAATGAGAATGCGGCAAGGCTTGGCTTTACATCCATAGAGGCGCGAGTTGCTGACAGCACTTCATTTGATGATCCGGAAGGATTTGATCTTGTACTCTGCGATGCTCCGTGCAGCGGGCTTGGCATCATGGGCGGTAAGCCCGACATCAGGCTTACGATAACCTACGACCGCATCGAAGAGACCAAAGTCAAACAGAGGCAGATACTTGATAATATGTCGAGACTCGTAAAGCCCGGAGGAACGCTCGTTTACAGCACCTGTACAATCAACCGCGGCGAGAATGAGGATATGGTCCTGGGATTCCTTGAAGACCATGAGGATTATGAGATCAGCGCTTTTGACGATCTGCTTCCGGAGCGCCTTAAGACAAGAGGCGCTGACGGCATGCTGACCCTGCTTCCTGATGAGGACGGATGCGAAGGGTTCTTTATCGCGAGATTACGGAGGAAACATGGATAATAACGATAAGAAATTCTGTCTTGATCTTACGAACGATGAGCTTCTCAAGTGGTGTCTTGATAACGGATATCCGAAGTTCCGAGCAGGACAGATAATGAAATGGCTTAATTCAGGTGTCACAGACACTTCCAAGATGACTAATATCCCGGCAGCGATGAGGGAGAAGCTCAATGAGGATTTCATGTTCTCTGACATGAAGATCATAGACGAGTTCGTATCAAAGATAGACGGCACGAGAAAGCTTGTATATCTTCTTCCTGACGGAAACATCATCGAGACGGTAATTATGCGTTATAAGACGGGTCTATCGATATGCATATCATCGCAGGCAGGCTGTAAGATGGGCTGCTCGTTCTGCGCATCGGCCAAAGCAGGATTCGGAAGGTCGCTTACCGCGGGCGAGATGGCGGCTCAGGTTCTGATGTCACAGGATCATATCGGCGAGAAGATAAGGACCGTAGTAGTCATGGGAATCGGTGAGCCGTTCGATAACTACGACAATCTGATCTCGTTCATTAAGATCATGAATGATCCCGACGGAATCAATATGGGTGCAAGGCATATAACTGTTTCCACATGCGGTATCGTTCCGAAGATAAGGGAGTTTACAAAGCTCCGCCTTCAGGTCAATCTCGCGATATCACTTCATGCGCCCAATGATGAGCTTAGAAGGGAACTCATGCCCGTGGCTTCCGCATACAGCATAAATGAGCTTATGGGGGCCTGCAGGGAGTACGTGAATGCAACCGGAAGGAGAATTACCTTCGAGTATTCGTTGTTCAATGAGGTGAACGATACTTTTGCCTGTGCTGAGCAGCTCGCGGGACTTCTTAAGGGACTGAACTGCCATGTTAACCTCATCGCTGCGAACGAGTTCCCCGGAAGTCCTTATAAGAGGAGCACTAAGGGCAGGGTGGAAGCCTTTCGAAATGCTCTTGAGAACAAGGGCATAAACGCGACGCTGAGGCGCGAGATGGGCACGGATATAATGGCGGCGTGCGGTCAGCTTAGGAGAAGCCGTGAAGAAGAGCGTAAGGCGTAAGTGTAACGAACTTGTATAGCAGCGAAGTTTGCTTCTAATTTATAATAATATATAATTTATTTTGTTTTATAAGCTTTAAGGAGTATTTTGATGAATGCACAAAGCCCTGAGGGCATGATATTTGCAGGCAAGTACAAGATAGTCAGGCTCATCGGAATGGGAGGCATGGCTAACGTTTACCTTGCAACTGATGTTGGTTCGGGAGTTAAGGTAGCTATCAAGGTGCTTAAGCCCGAATTCTCAGCTAATGAGGAATTCATCAGAAGATTTGATACAGAGGCAAAGGCCGTATCATCGCTTAATCACGCCAATATCGTAAAGGTGTTCGGTGTAGGTCATGAAGGCAACTTCAGATATATTGTTCAGGAGTATGTAGACGGCATAACGGTCAAGGACCTTATCAATCAGAACGGACACCTCGACTGGAAGGTTGCCGTACCCATTGTCATTCAGGTCGGAATGGCTCTTGAATATGCTCATAAGAACGGAATCGTTCATAAGGACATCAAACCCCAGAATATCCTTATCTCACGCGAGAGAATCGCGAAGATTACGGACTTTGGCATCGCGAGGGCCGCTTCAGGCAACACGATAACGATGTCTTCCGGCGGTGCGGTTGGATCCGTACACTATTTCTCTCCTGAGCAGGCGAGGGGGTCCAATGTAGGACCTTCTTCCGATATCTATTCCGTAGGCGTAATGCTTTTTGAGATGGTTACGGGAAGAGTGCCCTTCGACGGTGATTCAGATATCGCTATTGCTGTTAAGCACCTTCAGGACAAGCCGCCGCTCGCTTCATCTTATGTTCCCGATATCCCCAAGGGTCTCGATGCGATTATCGTCAAGAGTATGCAAAAGACTCCTGAGAAGAGATATACGGCAATGCGCCAGATGGTTACCGAGCTCGATGCTCTCATGGTAGACCCTAACGGCGTATATGGCGTCATCAATAATGCAGGCGAAGAGCCCGAGCAGAACCAGTCAAGAGGAACGGTTTCCTTCAGACAGGATCCCAACTATGACAAGATAACCGATCTCGAGAAGTCGGCTGAAGCCAGAAGACTCTCGAGACTTCGCGACAACATTCTCATGATCTTCGTTGTTCTGCTCATAGTCGGTGTTCTCGTAGGTGTTTCCGCACTGATCTTGAATTCCATATCTACTGCAACTCGCATCGAAGATAAATACGATTACACGGTTGGCAATTATGTCGGCAGAAATGCGGATGACGTCGTTGCCGAGCTCGATGCCAACAGGATTTCTTATGAAATTCAGGTTCAGGTAACATCCGATTATCCTTCCGGAACTGTCATTGCCCAGAACATCAATGAGGGCGTTGTAATCGCCACGGGTTCTGACATTCACAAGATTATTCTCACTGTCGCGGGTGAAGCCGAGACAATTACCCTTACAAACTATGCAGGTCTTGATTTCCATGAAGTTTATTCGATGCTCTCGTCACTCGGCCTTCAGGTCAGTGTTCTTGAGGAGACGAATGCGGACTTCGAGCCCGGACAGGTATTGAGAACAGAGCCTGTTGCCGGATCTGTTGTCGAGGTCGGTTCCTCCATAGTCATCGTCTATGCGAAGGCTCCTACAAGTTCAACGGTTCCCGATCTGCACGGCGTTACACTCGAGGAAGCAAGAGAGCTTCTTAATGAGGAGGAGATCAATATCGGTCATATCGAAGGATCGACTGATGTCATCGTTCTGCCTGAATCACAGCAGTATGTAATCATCACGGATCCTGTTGCCGGAATTACGCTTCCCAGAAGATCTTCCATCACGCTTTATGTCGGTACAATGGAAGACGTGGAGAGAGGCGGAACGCCTACACCTACACCTTCGCAGGTAAGTGTCGTTACCACGGTAAACGGTCAGGGAACTGCAGAAGGCGGCGGAAGCTACGATGTCAATGCTACTGTTACTCTTGTTGCTACTCCTGCCGAGGGCTTCAGGTTTGCAAGATGGCTTGATCCGTACGGCAATGTCGTCACTGAGTCCAATACTTATTCGTTTGTTGTATATGATCCGGACGGAGATCCGCTTACACCTACGACGATTAATTACACGGCTGTATTCGAGCCTGTTCAGGTTGATCCGGGCGTGAATCCCGGCGTTCAGCCGCCTATGTAATGATGCATGTCTGAACATATAAGCGGCATAATTACAAAGGGTGTTGGCGGTGTCTTTAACGTCAGATGTGATGACGGGTCATTGAGACTTTGCCAGATAAGAGGAAATATCAGATTAAGCAAGATGACTCCTCTTGTCGGAGACCACGTACTTACAGGGGAATCGGGTGATCCCGATATCCCTTTTGTATTGGAGAAGATACTTCCGCGTAAGAACAGTCTTGTCAGGCCTCCGCTTGCAAATCTCGATAATCTGTTCCTGATATTCTCTTGTACGGATCCTGTTCCGGATCTTAAGCTTCTCGATAAGATGCTTATCATCTGTGCGAAGCTTCACATTCATCCTGTCGTTCTCTTCTCCAAGAGCGATAAGGACAGGGTCATTTGCGATAAGTATGTCTCGATCTACAAGAATGCGGGGCTTCAGTGCTTTTCCATCGGAATGGATGAAGAAGTTTCTTCTGAAGTCACAGCAATACTTGAGAGCGGACTTACGGGTCTTGCCGGTCCTTCCGGTGTGGGCAAGAGCACTTTCTGCAATAAGATCCTCGGTGAGTCGACCGTTAAGGTGGGAGAGATATCCGACAGGCTTAAGAGAGGCAAGCATACCACGCGTCATGCTGAGCTTTTTGAGTACGGGAAGGGGTTTGTTACCGACACTCCCGGATTCACGTCGCTCGATCTTTTCGAAGTGGGTGTATTATATACGGATGTGGCAGGCGGCTACCCCGAGATACGTGAAGCATCAGCAGGGTGCAAGTTCGACGACTGCAGACACATTGCAGAGAAGCAGTGCAATGTGAGGAAACTTGTCGGAGATGTCATCGATGAGGGAAGATACCAGCGCTACCGCGAATTCTATGAATACTTATACAGCAGAAGACCTAATTCTGCGGGAGGATACAAATGAGAAAACACGAGATTTCACCTTCGCTTTTGTCAGCTGACTTCGGTTATGTAATGAGGGATGTCGAGAGCATCGCGCCCTACTGCAGGTTCCTGCATCTTGATGTTATGGACGGTCATTATGTGCCGAATCTTACCATCGGCGTGCCTGTAATAAAGTCCATAAGGAAGCACTGTGATCTCATACTTGATACGCATCTCATGATCACGAATCCGGAGGAGTTTGTCGAGCCTTTTGCTGCGGCGGGTTCTGACTACATAACGTTCCACGTAGAGTGTACCGACAAGCCATTTGAACTTATCGAGAAGATAAGAGGTCTCGGCAAGAAGGCAGGTATCTCAATACACCCTGATACACCTGCTGAAGCAATATATCCTTTCCTCGAGAAAGGTGCA
Organism: uncultured Eubacteriales bacterium; assembly: GCA_900314745.1. Taxonomy (GTDB): domain Bacteria; phylum Bacillota; class Clostridia; order Saccharofermentanales; family Saccharofermentanaceae; genus Saccharofermentans. The sequence goes on from OMWK01000022.1 coordinate 10,554, forward strand.
GTTGACCTGATCCTCGTAATGTCAGTGCGTCCCGGATTCGGCGGCCAGTCCTATATTCCCGAGTCTACCGCGCGTATTGCAGACTACAGGAAGCGCCTTGATGATAACGGTTCCGAGGCGATACTCTCGGTTGACGGCGGCATCAACACTTCAACCATAGAGGAAGCTTCTAGTGCAGGTGCCAGCCTTCTCGTTGCAGGAAGCGCAGTCTTCGGCAAGGAGAATCCCGGTCTTGCTGCAAAGGAGCTTTACTCCATGATAGGTGAGACATTCTGATGAAGACCTGTGTATTCGGGGGCGGCCCCGGCATCAACATCGAAAAGGCTGCCTTCATAGCGTCTGACTGCGACCTCGTTCTCGCGGCTGACGGCGGTGCGGATGCTGCAGTAAGAGGCGGCGTCATTCCTTCTAAAGTTGTAGGTGATCTGGATTCGATATCGCAGGAGACCATGGAACTTCTTAAGCAGCATAACGTTCCTTTTGAAGTTTACCCCTGTGAGAAGGATATGTCGGATACCGAACTATGTCTTCGCGAAGTATCAGAATCAGATGAGATCATACTTGTGTGTTCGTTGTCCGGCAGGCCTGACCACGCCGTATGTAATATGCTGCTCGCACTAAGACTTCATGAGGAAGGCTATAACATAACGATTACTGACGGTTACAGCGATTTCATTCCTCTATGCGGCGAGGACATGATAAGCATTGAGGGAATTCAGAATCCAGATGAACTTTATATATCGCTGATCCCTTTTACCGAAGTATCAGGCGTCTCAACGGAAGGTCTTTATTATAAGCTTAACGATGCCAGGGTTGAGTGCGGGACTTCTTATACTGTCAGCAACAAACTGGAGGAAGGCTCAGATGCTTTCTCTGTATCGGTCAAAAGCGGGAATATGGGAGTGCTTATCGTTCCCGAAGAATGAAGGGGACAAAAACTGACACAAATTGACGAATCCCAGTAAGCCTTGAAATACACGGATTTCTGTTAATAACTGTACCAATAATGTACCTGAAAGATGGGAAATATTTGCTATTGAAATCTCGGAAATGAGCATTTAGGATATAATCAATAAAGCATGTGAGGCACCGCGGGAATACCCCGCGGTGCTTTTGTGTGCGTAAAAAACGGAGGAGATAGATTATGTTAACCTACGACGAGTTTAAGGAATCGTTCTGTGTCAAATTCCCCGAGGTCATGGGGAAGAAGTTCACCGGCTATGAGATCAAATGCATGCCTGTGAAGAAGCGGGGAAAGACACTGGACGGATTTACATTCTGCCCCAAGTCAGAAGGCGACAGGGTAAGAGCCATGCCAACTTACTACTTTAACGACCTCTACAGGTCCTATTGTGAGAATGGTGATGTGTCGATTTGTGCAGAGGAGATTGCACGTTCGATGAAGTGTGCGCTTCGTAAGGGGAATACCCTTACAGACAGCATTGATCTTAAGAGCATCAAGCGTAATGTTATCGCAGAGCTTGTTAATCCGGAAGTGGCGGAATCGTATATCGGAAACGTCCCGCATCGTGATTTTCTCAATCTTTCTGTCATCTACAGATGGGTGGTGAGTATTGATGAAGAAGGTGTCTACAGCGGAATCATCGACAACGAACTTATGGGTTATGTAAAGCTTAGTGAAGAAACCCTTTACAAGAATGCCATTAAGAATACAGCGAGGATACTGGTTCCGAAGCTGGAATCATTTGATTCCGTTGTCAGAAGGATTCTTGTCAGAGAGGGCAGGAACGATGATGAGATCGAAGGCCTTCTTGACGGATTTGATTCCGATGACCGCATATGGGTTATTACCAACGATCAGAATTTCAGAGCCTCAACGGCAATGATCTATAACGAGTTCCTGGAAGACATTGCAGAAGAATTCGACTCGGATTTCTATATCGTTCCAACTTCGGTAAATGAATCTCTCGTCATATCTGCCAATTCGTGCATACCCCCGGAGAACCTTCTTAACATGCTTCATGAATCCAATTCGGTATTTCTCGAAGATGATGATCAGGTTCTGTCTGACACTGTCTACTACTTCGACAGGGATAGTAGCGAGCTTGCGGTGCTTGAAGTCGGGGAGGTAAGCGTATGAGATTTCAGGTAATAAGGAGATGGGTAGCGGTTATAGCGGTTACAGGCACTGTATTTGCAGTGTTTAATGCAGTTCGTGCCGGTGAGACTGATGAGACGCAGGAAACCTTGAATGAAGTTTATGAGTCTTCGGTTATTAACGAGTCTGAAGAGCTTACTGAGACAGAGGAATCTTCAGTATCGGAAGAGACTTCTGAAACGGTGATTATTGAAGAGACGGAAGTGTTGGAGACATATGAGACTTCCTGTTCTTATGAGTGCATCGAGAGTTCTTGCCTCCTCGAGAGCGAAGATATTGTGGAGAGTCTGGAGACTGAGGAGAGTTCTGAAGTTGAGGTCGAATATGATGTTCCTTCGAGTGTTATTCAGGGATGGTACGTTCCTTCGTTTAACTACAATGCCGACGGAACCATCACCTACTATCTTGAGGACGATACTGCGTTTTACACCATAAGTACCGACGGTCTTGAGCTGCCTTCTTATGCATGGGCATATACTGGGTTAAGGGGATATGTGGATTACTGCTACGGTTCAGTTAACGCACTTAGTTCTGAACAGTCAGAAGCGCTTGAAGCGGCGACAGATGAACTGTTGTCGGGTCAGGAGGCACAATGAGCAGAGTAACTAAGATAAGTCTTGCCTGGATACTTATTCTGTCGATAACCGCAGGTGTTATAGGTCTTTATGTTTCTCGTTTTGTCCTTGCATCAAATCTCGGACAGTATTCTGAGGTTAACGATAACGCTTCTGTATCGTATGTAACCGCATACAGTCTTCCGGCTTCAGTTGAAGGTGCTCTTAATGCACAGGGAATCACAATACGTTCGTCGAATACGTCTAATTATTCCGTAGATGGAAACCCTGGATTCATGTGCATATCCGCTTCCAGACAAAGTCCGAATCAGACTATCGGAAAGGTCTACAGATGTGTAAATACAACAGTCTATGACAATTCGGGAGACAGTTATGACAGCAGTCATAATACCTTAAGATCTCTAAGCGGACTCACGTATTCTCAGATAGTCTACGGCTGTTATACTCTGGGACGTAACGGCGGATCTTCATGGGCATATGCACATGCGATACTAAGCCATCTCATAGGTGATGACCACTCATGGTTCGGCCCCATAGCGAGTTCATATGCATACAGTGCTCTGACCACATTCGCTGCTGCGGCTGCATCGGTTGGAAGGGGAAGTTCAGCGGATTATGTTTTCTATGTTTTTGTCAGCAGTTCCGGTAGACAGAACCTCATCGCCTTAAATTATAACCCTCCTCCTGATACGGGACACGTCTGCTTCAGGAAGATCGACCAGAATAATGATCCCGTAATCGGTGCCGTTATTACGGTAACGACGAATTCAGGTGCCGATGTAAGCGGACTTCGCGCCAATATACCTTACGAATCAATAAGCGGCGGCATCCGTTTGGTTACTACCGGCGTTGATGTCAGAATTGACGGCCTCTTGCCTGGCAGTTCCTACTGCATTTATGAGGAATCTGTCCCTGCCAACAGTAATTATGATCTGGCATCGCCGAGAAGTGTCTCATTCGTAACTGACAGCAGCGGCAATCCTTCGGTTGCCGGCATATCAGGATGGGATGCATCCACTTATACATACAGCATGGTTGACGTCAGCAGACCGACAGGTTCTGTAAGCTTTAACAAGGTCGGAAATGACGACGGTGAGATATATGATCTTAAGACCGCCGTAATTACTTTCAGTGCTTACGGACATAATGTTGATTTCTCTTCATCGGGAACGGTCGTTGTAAATGATCATGCGGGAACCGCAGAAAGAAGAACCGATTGTATTACTTTTACCACTTCTTCAGAGGGCGTGGACATTGAGATAAGTAATCTTCCTTCTGGTCAATATGTATTCACGGAGACAAATACACCAGAGGGATATTCAACATCTAATCCCATTTACGTGACTATTAGTGCAGACGGAAGTGTCTGCCCAAGTAGCGGCAATGTCATAATGACGGA
>OMWK01000017.1 GCA_900314745.1 uncultured Eubacteriales bacterium
TGCTGTACTTAGGGAACGATTCAGACTTATACGAAGAATCATGCTCCTCATCGATTATGATCAGCTGAAGGTCCTTAACCGGAGCGAAGATCGAGCTTCTTGGGCCGACGACTATCCTCGCATCGCCCCGTCTTATCCTATCCCACTCATCATAACGCTGACGGTCGCTTAACCTGCTGTGCATAACCGCTGCCGTATCGCCGAATCTTCCCCTGATCCAACTTACCGTCTGAGGTGTCAGGGATATCTCGGGAACAAGGTAGATTACGCAGCCTCCCCGCTCGATGACTTCCCCTGCGCATTTAAGATAGACCTCAGTCTTGCCGCTTCCCGTTATTCCGTGAAGAAGGAAAACTTCAGGCTTTCCGAGGGATTCGGTTACACTGTCGAACGCTCTTTGCTGCTCATCATTAAGATCATGAATGACCCTGAAGGAATCAGATGATTCCTCTTCTGTAATCTTCTCCTCAGCTGATACTTCCTCGCGGGATAGAAGCCTCGTGGTAACCTTAATGAGTTCCTTCTCGCGAAGGCTTCTTAGCTGAGCATCTGAAGCCTTGGTGATGGACAGAAGCTTCTTCCTCTCCGTAGGACCGTTTGCCAGAAGATACTCCAGCATCGATATGTGCGCCATTGAACGAAGCTTACCGGAATCAAGAGCCGCCTCCGCATCTTCCTTCGAAGCTACATCGACGAATGAAGCCTTGGCCTTGCCGACTGTACCGACAGCAGACGGAACCATCATCGATATGACATCACCCGATGTGCACAGGAGCCTTGATCTTAAAGGTTCGATGAGGGCCATCTGATCCTTATTCATAACGGGATAAAGATCGAGGAGCGAATCGACCTTCTTGAGTTTGGATATGTCAAATCCGGTGACGCTCGAACTGTCGCTGATCGCCGTGACAAGAGCCGTCTGCTTCCTGTTTCCGAATCCGAACGGAACCTTCACATATGATCCCTCGGTGATCTTTCCTTCAAGATCTTCGGGAATCATATATGTATACGCCTTATCAGTCTGCCTTACGCATTCTCTTAGAAGAACCTTACAGACATTCATATCTGTCAGCCACCGTCAATAAGCGAGAACAGGTCGATCTGCGATGATTCAGGCATGCCTTCGAGCAGACCGTAATCCGCGAGTGTCTGTACACCGGACTGACCGATCTTAGCCCTGTTAAGAAGATCGTCGCGGGTCTTGAACGGAGCCTCATCCCTCGCATCGGTTATGGATTTACCCATGGCTGCGGAGATTGAATTGATCGCATTAAGAGGAGGCAGGATCTTGCCGGGACCGACCTTCGTAAAGTCAGTCGCATGGGACGTATTTATGTCGATAGGCACGAATTCTATACCTCTGTGGTACATCTCTGCTACAAGCTCGCAAAGGAAGTACTCATCCTGAGCCTTCTTGGCAGATGCCTCCTTCGAGTGCATGAGCACCTTGAGCTCCTCCATTCTGGCTCTTAAGATATCCATGCCTTTACACATGTATCCCGCGTCAAATTCTTCACCTCTTACCGTAAAGTAAGCGCAGTAGTATTCCTCCGGATAGTAGACCTTGAACCACGCAACTCTTAGCGTGGAGATTGAATAAGCAGCCGCATGTGCCTTCGGGAACATGTACTTGATCTTCTCGCAGGAGCCGATATACCAGTCAGGCACATTATTCTCCTTCATCATGGCCTTCCATTTTTCCCACTTCTCAGGTACATCACCTTTGGCAACCTTACCCTTACGGACGTTCTCCATGATGTCGAATGCATCCTTATTCGGAAGGCCCCAATAGATAAGTGTCGTCATGATCGAGTCACGGCATCCGATAACGGAGTTAAGGTCGCAGATACCGTCGTTAATGAGGTCCTGTGCGTTGCCCTTCCATACGTCAGTTCCGTGTGACAGACCCATAAGCTGTACAAGATCGTAGAATCTCGTAGGCTTCGTCTCCTTGATCATGCCTCGGGCCATCGGTGTACCGAGCTCTGAAAGTCCGATCGTCGCAGAACCTGCCTCCGACTCCTCTATCGGGAATCCCAGCGCATCCGTGGACTGAAGAAGGCTCATTACCTTCGGCTCCGGGACCGGGATCTCCGTGATCTCGACACCTGTCAGAAGATGGAGCATACGAAGAACAGTAGGGTCCAGATGTCCCAGAATATCGAGCTTCAGAATGGTATCGTGCATGGCACGGAAGTCGAAGTGCGTCGTAATGATGCCGCACGTCGTCTTGTTGGCAGGATACTGTATCGGCGTGAACTCATACACATCCATCTCCTTAGGAATTACGACAATTCCTCCCGGATGCTGCGAAGTTGTTCTCTTGACGCCGTTGATGCCTCTGCTCATGTAGAGAAGCTCACCGGTATTGTACTGCCAGCCCTTCTCCTCACAGGCCTTACGGGCTACCATCATGGCGTTCTTACCCGCATATGTGCCTACGGTACCCGCCTTGAAAGTATGCGTGGGACCGAATAGGTAATCTACGTACTTGTGTGCGGAAGCCTGGTTCAAGCTCGAGAAGTTAAGGTCAATATCAGGCTGCTTGTCACCGTAGAAGCCGAGGAACGTCTCGAAAGGAATATCCTGGCCGTCCCTGTGAAGTCTGGCGCCGCACTCGGGGCAGTCCATCTCGGGAAGATCGTATCCCGAACCGTATTCACCGGTGTTATTGAACTCCACATAATTACACTTGGGGCAGCGGTAATGCGGCGCGAGAGGATTAACCTCCGAGATACCGAGCATGGTCGCGGTAAATGAGGAACCAACAGATCCTCTAGAACCTACGATAAAGCCTTCATTATTCGAGTTCTTAACAAGTCTGTACGCGATGTAGTACATGATGGCGAAGCCGTTACCGATGATGGATGTCAGTTCTCTGTCGAGTCTCTCCTTTACGACCGGATTGAGCACGCCGTTATGGCGGTAGAGCTTGTTCGCTCTTGTGTACGCGATATCTCTTACGTCCGATGCCGAACGCTGGATCATAGGCGGATATGTTCCGTCCGGGAAAGGCTTAATGCCGAACTCACAAAGATCAGCTATGTCATTGGTATTCTTGACTACACAGTTAAATGCTCTCTCCTTGCCAAGATAGGAGAATTCATCGAGCATCTCCTGAGTCGTCCTGAAATACAGATCTGCCTGATATTCCGCATCCTCGAACCCTCTGTCCATAAGCATGTACTTCCTGTACATACCGTCTTCCTTATTAAGGAAGTGCGAGTCAGTAGTCGCGACAAGCGGCTTCCCAAATGCATCCGCTATGTCAGCAAGCAGAATATTGACATTCTTAATGTCTGCCTCATTAAGAGCGACATTACCGGTATCCGACTTGGAAGGATCCTGTCTCGTCATGAACATATTGTTCGTCAGAGGCTGAATCTCGACATAGTCATAAAGCGATATGATGTCGTTGAATTCTTCACCTGTCTTCAGTGCTTCAAGCGTCTTAACCGGATCCTTGTCACACTTCTTATACATAGTAAGAGCAGCGCGGTAGATCTCACCTCTCTCACATGCTCCTCCGATGATGATCGAAGAATTGTAATACTTAAGAAGGCTCTTCGGCGTACGGGGTCTCATATAGAAATAATGCACGTTGGATTCGGATATCATCCTGTACATGTTGTAAAGACCGAGATTATTCCTGGCAAGCCAGATTATGTGATAAGACTTGCAGGGCTTAGAACGGATGAAATCCGTATCCTTATGACCGATGCGTCCGTTCAGTACAACAGGATCAACGTTCCCCTCTGCCTTGAGATAATCGATAATATAAGCAGCATCCTTACGGGTCTTATCAACCATGTCATTACCTGTTCTGACATCATCATCAGATACGTTCTCAGGAGCGGCATAGCGCCTGATATCCTCTATAGATATCGCCGGCATTATGAACTTATTGCGGTAATACTTATGGTCTTCGATGTTGATTCCATAACCCGCACGTCTTAAGAAGCCCAGCGTATCCATGATATTCTCACCGCTGATGTAGGCTTCTCCTATGAACTTCAGAAGTTCGCCCATACGGAAATATGAATCACAGGGCTCACCCTTGCCCTCATAGATCTTGTCATCAACATCGGCATAGAAATCCGCTACGTGCTCATAGACGATCTCATCGGGGATCACCATGTTCCCGTCATCCGAATAGGGAGTGGTTACCCTGTCATCGATATTAATGATGTGGTTAACGCCTTCTTCACCGTAAGAAGGAATACCCGGCAGATTCTCATCCCTTAAGTTCTCAGGGATCTCTTCGGGATTCCACAGGCTCTTATCTATGTCGTGGGATGCGAACTCCTGGGCCTGTGCGTCAGACTCGCCCTCTTCAACCGGACGGATGCCCTTGTATCCCTTAAGCCTGTACTTACTGGCGGCAACTCTCGTGAAAGTGTCCTTGCAGGGATCGTCGCCGTTCTTCTCTATTGTTATGGTTACAAACTCTCCGACGGCAGTCTGAGGAATCTCTTCCCCGCTGTCCTTGCCGGGTATGAAAGGCAGATTGTAGAAGATAGTAGGACCGTCATCTACAAGATATCCCTCGCAGCCTAAGATGGTCTTGAACTTCTCCTCATCCTCGCCGCGCTTCTTGTTTATCTTGCCTGCAGCCTCGAAAGCCTTCGGGAAGCCCTGTACAACGCCGTGATCCGTGATGGCACATGCCCTGTGGCCGAAAGACGCCGCGAGCTTGATAATATCATCAGGATTGCTTACAGCATCTGCCTCACTCATCTTGGAGTGGACGTGAAGCTCGACTCTCTTATACTCGCACTCATCGCGTCTTCCCTTGGGCGGTTCCGCCTCGTAGATTCCAGATACCTTGAATATCTTCTCTCCGCGGTTATCGCTGTCTCTTACACCCTGGAAAGCCGCATATCCGCCGGAAATATAATTCTTCTCATAGATATCCGCTTCCTCGGGCTTAAGGAACATGACAGCGTCAGTTCCTCCCGTCTTATCAACAATATAGAACTTGGCAACAACCCACTTGCCTGTCTTGGTAAGCTTCAGAATATCCTGAGGAGTCTTCTGCTCCTCAGTATAGAGAATCCATCCTTCGATGTTGACGGGCTCAACATATTCGTCAAGCTCCTTGATATTGACCTTGGGGGCTCCGGACTTAACCGTTCCGACAACGGAATCCTCGTTCTTCTTAGGCTTGAACTTAGGCTTCTCGACACCGCTGCTGCCGTACAGTTCCTTCTGCTCACTCGCCTTCGCGACCCATGAATTCTTACCCGGAGCAGATTCCTTCTCCTTCTTGGCCTTCGCCTCAGCCTTCTCCTTCTTGATACGCTCTTCCTCTTCGAGGATCTTCAGTATCGAAGGATCGAGATTATTCTTCCTTCTTACAGGCTCCGAGACCTTAATATCAACATTGCTTCCGGACCTTCTCTCCATGGCGGAACGAAGCTCCTCAAGAAGCTTATTTACATTCTCATTCCTGACTCCCACCGCTCTTATAACTATGCGGTTATCAGGCTTATAATAGTCGATTTTATCGACCTTTAACCCGCCAAGACCTTCTGCAAACTCAGGTCCCAGCCCCAAAAGCTTTATAAGATCTTCCATCTGAACCTCTTAGATTAAGTAAGTGCTCTCTCTTCGCCGAGCTTCCTGACTTCTTCAACAAACTCGTCAACAGCGGTATCGGCACTAAGCTTCCTGATAATCTCGCCCTTCTTAAACAGAAGGAACTCGTTCTTACCTCCGGCAAGTCCGATATCGGAATCTCTCGCCTCACCGGGACCGTTAACCGCACACCCCATGACTGATACCTTAAGATCGTACGGGAATGACTTGATCTTCTCCTCTATCTCATTAGCTATCTTGATAAGAGGGACTTCCGTACGTCCGCATGTCGGACAGGATACGAATGTTATTCCGCCGCTTCGAAGGTCCAATGCCTTAAGGATGCTCTTCGCTGCATAAACCTCGTCTACGGGATCGCCTGTAAGGGAAACCCTTATCGTATCGCCTATGCCTTCTGCCAGAAGAGTTCCAATACCTACGGCAGATTTGACTACGCCTTCTCTTAAGGTTCCGGCTTCAGTTACGCCGACATGAAGAGGATAATCACACGCCTTGCTCATGAGCCTGTATGTCTCGATCGTAAGCTTGGGACTCGAAGACTTGATAGAGATAACGATATCGTCAAAATCAACATTCTCAAGGAGCTTAACGGCATCCAGTGCGCTCTTGGTCATATTCTCGGCGCACACGCCTCCGTACTCCTCAACAAGCTTCCTGTCGATGGATCCGGAGTTAACGCCGACTCTTATCGGGATTCCTCTCTCCTTACAGGTCTGTGCCACCATTCGAAGCTTCTCGGGACCTCCGATGTTGCCGGGATTGATCCTTATCTTGGCTGCGCCGTTCTTAGCCGACTCGATAGCCATGCGGTAATCAAAATGAATGTCCGCTACAACGGGAATCGGAGAATTCTTGGTAATCTCCTTCAGTGCCTCTGCGGCTTCCATGTCGGGAACCGTAACTCTGGTTATGTCACACCCGGCTTCATAAAGTCTTCTTATCTGCTCAAGTGTTCCCTGAACATCAGAAGTCTTCGTATTATTCATGGACTGGATCCTTACGGGATTACCGCCTCCAAGAAGTATTCCGCCGACGTTTACAACCTTAGTCATCTACCGGTTCCTTTCAGAAAAGAAAATATGTGTGTAAAATTAGTCTATCACTATAGTGACAGATTTGTTCATTACAATTTGGACGAATCGGATCAAACAGGCGTAATGCCTAATGAAATGCAGATATTCTCGAATTCTCCGCCGGGTGCGTTAAGGATAGCATTGGCAAAATCGGTCCTGCTCATGCCGCCTTGAAGCAGACCGACATTATAATCGAGTCCGGCCTGATCTGCAGGTCTTCCGAGAGCTCCCTGATAGAAGGCATTAACGAAGTCAATATCGTTCATCTGCCTGTTTACGGCCTCATCACAGAATGTGATCTCATTTATGAAATCAACGCCGGTTACTTCATTATTCCTGAGTCTGTGGACATTCCCGGTGAGCTCCTCCATCGAAGGGCTCCTTCCGACCATTGTCCAGTAGATTCTCATGACGAATATGTTCAAGTCATGATTCGCAGGATCATCGCAGACCTCATCACCGCTTACGATGTTAAATGTCGTGCTGAACGATCCGGTGTATCTGTCACCCGTACCTTCAAAATAGACGCTTGCCGTACCTATCGGGATATTGTCCTCATAGGTAACCGTATAATCCACGCCTTCGGTAAGCTCGATGCCGTTATATACAAGCCCGAACGGAATCGTAATGGCATCACCGGTATAAGTCTGATCGGCGATGTCACCAATTGTGATCTCTGAAAGATCCGCCGCAGAGACTTCAGTCGCGGGAGCCGCGGAAGAAGCTACTGATGAAGCGCCTGTCGTTGTCGATATCGCAGCAGCAGAAGCATCTTCTGAAGAATCATCGCTATTAACCGATGTAAGGACAAAAGCCACGATAAGTCCCAGCATCACCATGGCGGATATCAGGGAAACAACGAAAGGCCAGTAGACAACGTCGGGCTTGGCAGGTCTTTTGGGAATAACTATCTGATTGGACGAATTATCTGCGGGTCTTCCCGAAGCAGGTCTGTTCCCGCCGGGTCTCGCTCCTATTCCCGAGACCTTGGCCTTAGGCTTCGGCGCAATCTCAACTGCCTCAACTTCCGTAATGACGGCATCATCAAGCGAACCGCCGCACTGTCTGCAGTAAGTGGCTCTCTCACCGTTGATGCTTTTACAGTTGTTACAGATCTTATTCTTCATATTAGTATCGTCACCCGATGGTCATAAAATACGTATATCTTCCCAACTGAAGCACGCCGGTCTTGATCTCGGTGGGGGTATTGGGAGCTACCCTGTTGCCATCGAAGAAGGTACCGCTCGCCGTACCGTTATCCGTTATCGTGTATATGCCGTCCTCATAGTTGATCTTACAGTGAATGGGCTCGATACCGGTCTTCTTAATGCAAAGATCGCATCTTTGATTATTGCCGATCGTCAAGGATTCGATCATCGGTACATCATAACTTGCACCGTTCGGAGCCATGAACTGTATCCTTCTGGGAGAATTCGCAATGCTTGCCTCAGCCTTGACAACTGCGGGCTTCTTCGCGCCTTCAGGCTTCGCGTTCTTCGCTTCCTCCTGCTGACGTATCTTCTCAACAGCCTCGTTGTAGGCAGCGAGCTTCTTATCAAAATCCCTCTTATTACGGCGGTTAAGCCTGATAAAGACAGAGAAAGACATTATGGAAATGCCCAATAACAATGCTGCACTCAGGAAAACCGGTACAGGACTTAAGAAACTGCCTGATATCATCTCAAACCTCTTATCTGATAATTCAAACTATATTTTACTTAATATACGCGCAAAAACAAGTGGGGCTGCCTCATAAGAGACAGCCCGGGATCAAGATATGGGGGATATCTTAGATTGATTACAACATCATTTGGTATATCTTCGTGCAGTCCTCTTCGTTAAGAGTTACAAAGCCTAAGATGCTTCCTCCGCCTTGGCTACTGCATCAGCAAGTTCCATGCCTGCAAAATCCTGCGCGCGGAAAAGCTTGCCGTTAGTCACATCACTTACAAAAGCACCCACAACGACACCGGGTATCGCACTCTCTGGAGAATTGGGAGCGTTGGGGCCGCCAAGGTCTGTCCTGCACCAGCCCGGATCAACGAGATTCATGGCAACGCCCGTACCTTGAAGCTTTGTCGCCATATCCTTGGTTATCTTATCAAGAGCCGCCTTGGCTGCAGAATAACCTGCCTGCTCGGGCTCATTCATGATGCCGCTCGTTGTATTTACGATACGGCCGAATCCGTTCTCGATCATTCGCGGCAGATAGTGGTAGCAGATCATAGCGGGAGCTATCGTGTTGACGTTGAAGCTTACGACAAAATCCTCGGGAGGCGTCAAACAGAACTCAGACCTGTAGGCAATCTGAAGACCTGCGTTATTCAGAACTACGTCTACTCTGACTCCGAGCGCATCGATATCTTCAAGCATTCTCATTACGGAAGGAATGTCGTTGAGGTCGGCCTCGACGGAATAACACTTAACGCCCATGCTCTCGATCTCTGCTTCAAGAGAAGCCGTGTGCTCCAAAGCCCTGCTCTGAAGAATGAGATTACATCCCGAAGATGCCATAAGCTTGGCAGCAAGCCTTCCGAGTCCTCTCGAAGCGCCCGTTACCAATACCCATCTGTTCTTAAGATCTGTCATATTGACCTCCTCGCATTCTCCAATGCCTCTATTACCTTGTCACACCACTCATCGAATTCAGGGTCTTCAACCTGAAGCTCGGGATGGGCTAATACATTATCCAGAGCCATCTTAACGCCCTGGTCGAATCTTACTGTCGTCCTCATATAAGGAACGGCTCTCTTAAGCTTGCTGTTATCGAACACAACGGATACAGACTTGTCACCCGTAAGCGATCCTTCAAAGTCAAATCCGTACTTATCACCGCATGCGGAGAGGAACTCGGAAGCAACGTGATATGCCTTGAGTTCTTTACCTAACGTATCAGCTATGGTCTGATAGATCTGATTCCAAGTCAAAGACTCATCAGAAGTGATGTGGAAAGCCTCACCGATGGCATGGGGATTGCCCATAAGCCCAGTGTAGCCTACGGCAAAATCACCATTCCATGTGACTGTCCAAAGAGAAGAGCCGTCGCCCTGGATAATGACTGGCTTGCCGTCTATGATTCTCTTAATGACCTGCCAGAAACCCTTCTTGCCGTGTACGCCGAGAGGCACATTGCGCTCATCATAGGTGTGGCTCGGTCTTACTATCGTTACGGGGAAGCCCTCTTCCCTGTAGATTCTCATCAGAAATTCCTCACAAGCGATCTTATCCCTCGAATACTTCCAGTGAGGATTGGAAAGTGTTGTACCCTCGGTAATGACATAACCCGCAGCGGGCTTATGGTATGCGGATGCGGAGCTTATGTAGATATACTGCTTCGTTCTTCCGTTAAAGAGTCTGTAGTCACGCTCAACCTGTTCGGGAACGAATCCGATGAACTCTCCGACGCAGTCGAATGACATATCGCCGATCTTACTTAAGACATCAGCCTCGTCGTTGATATCAGCCTTGATGAGTTTTACATTCTCGGGGATGACATTGCTTCTGTTACCTCTGTTAAGAACATATAGATCCCAGAGGGGGTCTTCAGAGAGACGCTTTACTATTGCTGTGCTAATGGTTCCGGTACCGCCGATAAAAAGTGCTTTCTTCATGGGGCAGTTGTCTCCTTTCGCCTTATACTTCACATCTTATCCCAAAACTGATAATATTCTTCTCATATTCCGATGAGTTTTTCTATCAGATTTTGACATGAGGTACACTCCATGGATTCAGCCGGTTACGAGTACTTTTCATTCAACAATTCAAGAGCCATCAATATCTCCGAGGGCACTGACGAGAGGACTTTCCCCGCTCACAGGCATGCGTACGGAGAGATAATCCTGGTAGGCAAAGGCAACAATAACATCTACAGGATAGACGATAAGCTCTACTCTCTCACGGAAGGTGACATCATCCTGGTGTGGCCTATGGAGATGCACGAGATAGTCGACGCCGACCGTTCCAACGCCGTCGTCATACAGTACAGCAACACGCTTGCTGACTCGCTTTTTGACTTCAAGAGGATCGTCACGTTATACCACGATCTTCACATACTCTGCGTAAAGACCCACGCCGGACTTCTTAAGAAATTGACATCAATAATTGATAAAATGCTCGATGAATGGCATTCGGACAAGGGCAACCGTGAGATGCGCTGCGCTATGGTACTTATGGAATTCATGCTCGCTTTGGATGAGCACAACGAGGTACTCGAAGCCGACATCAACAACGACGGCGGCAAGACGATTTCCGACACGACGCTCACCAACATCATATCCGTCACGGATTACATCAAGAACAACCTTACGGCAGATGACCTGTCGCTCACTGCAATGGCTGAACGCGCAGGCATCAACAAGGATTACTTCTCGAGAGTTTTCAAGGAAGTCATAGGCATCAACTACAGCAAATGGCTCAATGCGGTCCGCGTCGAGAAAGCAGTATCGCTGTTCCCTGAAGAGAGCCTCTCGCTTACCGAGATAGCAATGCTATCCGGCTTCAAGAGCATCCCGTCGTTTAACAGGGTGTTTACGGAATACAAGAAGGTTCCGCCTTCACGCTACAGAAGGCAGATGTTCAGATCACCTGGAAAATATAGAACTTGAGGTAATACGTCTCCGGCACGTTCCAAAGTATCGGATGATCCGGGGCCTGGGTCCTCTTCTCTATCTGTCGAAGACTTCTTCCCGCATCGTATGCTGCGCTGTTTACCGCCTTCTCAAACAGACTCTCCGTCATGAAGTGCGAGCATGAACACGTGGCAAGATATCCTCCTCTGGGGAGAATCTTCATCGCCTTGAGGTTGATCTCCTTATAGCCTCTTCCCGCCGAATCAACGGTATCCCTGGACTTTGTAAATGCGGGAGGATCCAGGATTATGTAGTCAAAGCTCCTGTTCTTTGTGCGCTCAAGTTCCGTTAAATACTCGAATACATCAGCGCACTCATAGGTTATCTTATCCGTAAGCCCGTTAAGCTCCGCGTTCTCCTTTGCCATCATTATCGCAGTATCGGAGATATCGACGGAGGTTACGTGCTTTGCCCCCATGTATGCGGCATTAAGCCCGAATGAACCCGTGTGCGTAAAGCAGTCGAGCACGGTCTTATCCTTAGCGATTCTCGCAGCCGCCTGCCTGTTGTACTTCTGGTCCAGGAAGAAACCGGTCTTCTGTCCGTTCTCGATATCAACATGATATCTGACACCGTTCTCGGTAATAGCGGCAACGGCATAATCAGGATGATCGTATCCCTCATACCAGCCCTTATAAAGATCCAGACCTTCCTTGGTTCTTAAGGCTATCTCGTTCTTCTCATAAATGCCGTTGACTTCAATCCCCTGCTCATTCAAAGCTTCTGTCAGGACCTTGTAAACCGTATCCTTGATCTTCTCCATCCCGAGACTTGCAATCTCTACGGACAGAAGGTCCTCATAACGGTCCACGGTCAGTCCCGGCATCTGGTCTGCCTCGCCGTGAATCAGTCTGCAGCATCTTAAATCATCTCCCGGCATTACGGTCTTCCTGTAACTTATCGCATACTGAACGCGGCGCTTCCAGAATGACTCGTCGAACACGTCGTTGCTGTTTCTGGAGAAGATTCTTATGGTTATCTTCGAATTGCTGTTATAGAAGCCGGATCCCTGCCATGAGTTTCCGGCAAACACATCAACGATATCACCGTTTTGAGGCGTTCCCGACAAAGAAGTAATCTCTTCGCCGTAAACCCACGGGTGTCCGCGCTTGACGGCTTTCTCTGCTTTCGATGTTATCTGTGCTCTTATGTAAGGTCGTGAAGTCTTCATATAGTCCTGCTCTTAGAGGTATCTTACGAGTTCGGAGAGATCCCTTTTCGCTAAGTGGCGCTCGGAAGGCTCCGAATCATCTGCGGGGTACCCTATCGGCATCAGAAGCACAGACTTCTCGTTCTCAGGGATGTTAAAGGCCTTCTCTGCCTCAAGATTGGGGTACGCGTTTACCCAGCAGGTGCCAAGCCCCATCTCAACTGCCTCGAACATGACATGCGTTGCCACTATGGAAACGTCCTCTATGCCGGAATGAATTCCCTCTTCGCGGGCGTTCTTCCAGTCCTCGTCCTTGTTGTAGGTGAACATGAACACAACAGGAGCTCGAAAAGCACACGGCGTGATCTCGTTTATCTTCTCCAGAGCCTCGTCGCTTTGCAGCACATAGATGCGGTGCGGCTGGTTGTTCTTACCTGTGGGAGCAAGATTGGAAACGGCAAGAAGCCTGTCGATCTGTTCCTTAGTAAGCTTGGTGTCCTTATACTTCCTGACTGAATAGCGCGCTTTGGCAAGTTCCATAAAATCCATGGTGCACCTCCTGATATACAAAGATTATAGCATTAAGCCTCGGTATGGATTCCTTTGTCCTTAACTGTTGATATCGCTCAGCCTTAAATTCTTCACATTGCGCAGAGCTACGGCACTTACAAGGAACGTGAACAGAATCGTAAACAGCGTCGCGATTATGCAGGAACTGATGCTTATGTCTCTGATGAAATGAAGCGCTATGGACTCCAGAAGAGTAATGACGCGGTACGTCAGCAGAGAGCCTAATACAAGCCCCGATAAGATGCCGAGCACCGTACTCACGATAAGCTCCATCGATACATAGTGTATGACCTCACGGACATAGAAACCGTTGATCCTCATTATCGTGATCTCAGTCTTCTTCTGATGAACGTACATATTAACGAGATTAAGAAGTATGAAGTAGGCCATGAGTCCCGCTCCCGCGATGAACATAATTGAGATGTAATCCAGAGCGGAAGCCAGTTCCTTGACATGGTCATAGCGCGATGCGGAATCAAACGCTCCCGTGTATCCCTTAATTCCGGATACGCGGTCCATGATTTCCAGAACGTCCTGATCAGGCGCATTTACAAGGAAAGAATTGCAGACGGCTTCGGTTCCGAAGGTTTCTTGGTAGGCCTCAGGCGACATGATGACCGTCTGTCCTACGTAAACCGTGAACACACCCGCTATCCTGACTATATGCGGATCCATCGAAGCATCATAGAGTGTCAGTGTATCTCCCGGACCGATAAGAAGAGTCTCCGCAAGTCTTTGGAAGATCCATATCCCGTCATTGCCGCCAGCAGCGGGAAGTCCGGTATTTGTATCAATTCTCACATAATAATCACCGAGCTGTCCTAAGTCGGCAACCATGAGTTCGAAGGCACTTAACTTACCGTTCGAATCATAAGTGCAGATGTCGGTCATTACAGGCATATAGGGAGCTTGGAATTCATCAAGAACCGCCGCGATGCGGTTATCTGCCGATTCGGACATTCCCGTATCATAACTTATTCTCAGATCATATATCTCAACCTGCTTAAACTGTCTGTCTATCGCGCCGTTAATGCTGAAATTCAGGGCAATACCGGTTACGAGAAGAGTACAGCTTCCGGCAATGCTCGCGATCGTTACAAGAACTCTCTTCTTATCCGAGAGCATGTTAAGGAAGATCATGCTGCTGTACAAAGAACGTCTGCTCCTGCCCGAACCGGATTTTTTATACTTCTTATTGATAACAGGCACGCTGTCCTGCATAAGCACTACCGCGGAAGACTTCATGAGATGCGAGCACGCGAACCAGACCGTCAGTCCCGCGATCGCAAGGCCCGCGGCAGCTATAACGACGGTAAGCCAGACTATGAACGTAAGATGTCCCGAACCGAACATGTAGTTACGGCCGTAGAGGAACAGATAGATTCTCTGAATCACAAAA
Organism: uncultured Eubacteriales bacterium; assembly: GCA_900314745.1. Taxonomy (GTDB): domain Bacteria; phylum Bacillota; class Clostridia; order Saccharofermentanales; family Saccharofermentanaceae; genus Saccharofermentans. Next base: position 14,419 of record OMWK01000017.1, read on the forward strand.
TAGCCCAGAAGGATTCCGATGATCTCACCGATAAATGCAGATGTAACGCCAAACGCGAGATACTTCATGAATATCTCTCTGTTGTAAAGGCCGAGCGCCTTCGTGGCGCCGACCAGTCTTCTTTGTTCATCGATTATGCGGCCTACCGTTGCATATATGACAAGGGCTCCGACAAGAACGAATACGAGAGCGAATGTTCCTCCCATGTCAGAGACATTTCTGATGTCCGTACGAAGCTGCAGATATCCGGAATTGCCTTCAACGCTCATGACGGACCAGTGGCACATACTCATTGATTCCATATTGTCTATGGCAGTCTGTAATCTGGTCTGTCCCCTGTCATATGTGACTATGGATTCATCATATCGAACTTCGCCTTCCTCGAGCTGGGATAGCCCCTCCTCGAGCTGAGCCTGCCCCTCCTGATATTCGGCAAGTCCCGACTCATAAGATGCAACACCCGCCTGATACTGGCTCTCGTACTGCTCATATTCGGCAAGTCTTGCGTTGTATTCTTCAAGTCCTGCAGCATACTGGGCTTCGCCTTCCTGATACCTTGCCAGAGACTCGTTGTACTGGGCAAGGCCGTCATTATACTGAATAATACCGAGATTATACTCGGCGATTCCGTTGTCCAGAGCCTCGCGACTGTCATTGTATCTAGCCAATGCTGCATTGAAGGACGCGAGATTCTCGTTATAAAGATTAAGTCCCCTTATGTATTCCGAATGGTATGAGTTCCAGGTCTGTGCAATGCCCGCATACTCGTTATATCTTGAATCAACGGCACCGTATGCATCAACGATCGCATCGACGATGAACTGAATGACCGGATGATCGGCTGTAATGTCGATTATCATCCCCGTTACTGACTCATAAGCCGCCCGGAGTTCATCCTCGGGGATCCCGAGAGATGAGATGATCGCAAATACATTGTCTCCAAGTGAACGGTCAAGATATACGGTAACTCCCGACGCCGTGATATGAAGTTCCGTAGCCGTGACATTCGGATCGTCCGGATCGATGCCATAAGCACCCGGTGTCCAGTCTATCCTGTTAGCTATATCCGCACCTAAGACCGCGGCAATCGCAGAATGAAGAGTATCCCTGACAACGGTCTTCGCATCCTCGATCTCGTTATAGCCATCAATAAGCTGAGTCCTTCCGCTTTGAAGCTGTGCCCAAGCGTGATCGAGCATAGCCTGCCCCGCCTCTATCTGCACCTGCACCTCAGCAAGAAGCTGCTGCCCGCGCTCTATCTGCACCGCGTATTCCTCAAGCTGTATCCTGCCGGCTTCAATCTGCGCCCATCCTGACTCGAGCTGAGCCCTCGCGGCATCAAGCTGCGCTCTTGCATCTGCGAGCTGACTTCTGACATTCTCGAGTTCTGTGGCCCCCTCATCCAGCTCAGTTCTGGCGTCATTAAGCTGCATGTACGCATCATTTAGCTGCTGTTCAGCGTCATTTAGCTGAGCTACACCGTCGTAGTATTCCTGCCACCTTGTATCGAGTTCCGCTCTGGCGTCGCTTATACCTTCTCCGAGTTCATTAAGACCTGACTGTCCCTCTTCAATCCCGGACTCCATCTTGGTCCTGACCTCGTTATACCTGATATACGTTCTCTCGTCCGCGAGGTTATTAAGTCTCTCCAGCGTTCCGGATACATACTCCAGATATTCGTCGCTCATTACCGAATACTGATCAGCACCGTCTATCGTTACAAGCGCGGACATATAACAGTTATCGAAGGCGCCCGTCCTGAATGCTTCAGGCAGCAATATGACGTATCTCGGACCCGGCGTCATGCCGCGCGCGCAGCTGTGATCGGGATGAGTTACCACACCTGTTATGACATAATCGCAGCGCTGAAGATGATCCGGGCGCGTATGCTGCGAACTTAGAAGTGTAAGCGTATCCCCAATCTCAAGCCCGGTATCCTCCAGCACATAGTCTTCCACGACGCACTCGCCGACCGTCTCGGGCATTCTCCCCTTGACGATGACCGGGGTATTTATCCTCTCCGTAAGTGAGATAGCCGTTACACCTGTTACGATCTTACTGCTGTAGATCTTGCAGTTAACTCTGTACATTCCCTCTACGTCGCTTACGCCCTCCACGGCGCGTATTGCATCGAGGTCATCTTCAGTAAGAAGGTACGTCGAGAATATCTCGACATCCCTGAAGTTTCTGTTCTCAAAATACTCACTGGAATTCATCTTAATGGCGGCAGCAGCGTAATTTATTCCCAGATATGTGAGGACAGCAAGCATGGATATGAAAATAATAGACAGATAGGAAACTATCTGCTTCTTAATATTGCGTACTGCATCTTTGATCTGGGTCTTCTTCACGTTACCAGTTAAGCTCCTTGGCCTTCAGGGGCTCAAGATTCCTCTTGATGCTTGATATCCTTCCGTTACGAAGCTTGATGACCCTGTCGGCCATCTTGGCGATCTCCGCATTATGGGTAACCATAACAACGGTAGTGCCCTTGCTCTTGATTATGTCCTCGATAACCTCGAGAACCTCAATACTCGTCGAATAATCGAGCGCAGCCGTAGGCTCATCCGCGAGGATAAGGCTGGGTTTCTTAACGATTGCTCTTGCTATGGATACGCGTTGCTGCTGACCTCCGGACATCTGTCCCGGATAGTTATTCGCGCGGTCGGTAAGCCTTACCTTGTCTATGGCTTTCTCGGGAGACATCGGGTCATCCACAAGCTCAGCGATGAAATTCACATTCTCAAGAGCCGTAAGATTCGGCATGAGATTGTACTGCTGGAAAATGAACCCGACATAGTTTCTTCTGTATTCGGTAAGCGCAAGATCCGAGGGATGTGAGAAATCCTGACCCTCGATTATGAGTTCACCATCCGTAAGCGAATCCATGCCGCCTATGATATTCATCATCGTAGTCTTGCCGCAGCCGGACTCACCGAGGATAACGACAAACTCATTTCTGTATATATCAAGGTTAATGCCCCTTAGCACATGATTGACGGTATCTCCGTTCTGGAAATCCTTGGTTACATTACGAAGTGAGGCAAGAATCTCCCTCTCGCCGTCGTCAGGCAGACTTAAGCCCTTCTCGGCGATGGTCATGCCCGCCAGAGCAGACATGTGTTCGCAGAGCGCGAGTTCCTGCTTATCGTAAGACGTGCCGTCAGTTTTGTTAGCGACGATAAGGCAGCCGATGACATCCTTTACGTTGCGGATAGGAACGCAGATCAAAGTCTTTGTAACAAGCCCGTGATCATCGAAGACGCTGCCATCATATCCTATGTCAGAAGAAGTATCCTCAACTATAATCGATTCACCCGTCTTAGTTACGGAACCCTCTACGCCGACGCCGTTCTCTACGCTTATATTCGTAAGATCAACAGGACCTATATGAAAGACAGAAGTCAGCAGATCCGTCTTCTTGTTAAGAAGCCAGATAGCGCCCGCTTCACAGTTCAACTGCTGAACAATAATCTCAAGGCTTCCGCTAAGCGCCTCATCGATGCTCTCGACCTCGAGAAGCTGCGACATCAAAAGCCAGCTCGCCTTTGTCAATCGTTTATCTTCCATACTTAAATTCTATATCCTGCAAATGAATTCTTAAATTATACACTTAACAAAAAAAGAGGTCATTCTTACGAACGACCTCTCATAATCTGTATAACTAACCCGTTATCAAAGAGCAGCCTTAGCCTTCTCAACGAGAGCTGTGAAGCCCTTAGGATCTGTGATAGCAATATCAGAAAGAACCTTTCTGTCGAGCTCTACACCAGCCTTCTTAAGACCATCCATGAATCTTGAGTAAGACATACCGTTAAGTCTTGCTGCAGCATTGATTCTTGTGATCCAAAGCTTTCTGAAGTCTCTCTTCTTATTTCTTCTGTCTCTGTAAGCATAGTTACCGGACTTCAATACCTGCTGATTAGCAACCTTGAAGAGCTTGCTCTTCTTACCGAAATAGCCCTTAGCCTGCTTTAAGATCTTCTTATGACGAGCTCTTGTTCTGATTCCTCTTTTAACTCTAGACATATGTTACTTCCTCCATTCAATTCCTATCACATATAAGGGATCATCTTGCGAATGACTTTTCTATTCTGCTCAGAAGCAAGAATATTGTGGCGCAGGTGGCGCATTCTCTTTGTAGGTCTCTTACTGAGGATGTGACGGCGGAAAGCCTGTGCTCTCAGAACCTTACCGGTACCTGTTACCTTGAATCTCTTCTTAGATGAACTGTGTGTCTTCTGCTTAGGCATTGTTAATATGTCCTCCTTGCTATTACTTACTCTTCTTGGGTACTACGAACATGACCATGTCACGTCCTTCTACCTTAGGCTGCTTGTCAACCTGACCGAACTCAGCGATACCTTCCATGAACTTCTCCATAACCTGATATCCCTGCTGCTGGTATGCCATCTCACGCCCACGGAATCTGATCTTTACTTTGACTCTGTCTCCGTTCTTAAGGAACTTGATGACCATCTTCTGCTTAACTTCGATATCGTGTGTATCTGTAGTAAGCTTCATGCCGACTTCCTTAAGCTCGGTCTCCTTCTGCTTCTTCTTGGCTTCCTTCTCTCTCTTGCTCTGCTCGAAAAGGTACTTGCCGTAATCCATAATTCTGCAGACAGGGTTATCCGGATTAGCCGAGATACAGACGAGGTCCAAGTCAGCTTCGTCTGCCGCCTTCAGTGCATCATCGATAGGTACTACACCCACCATGTTGCCTTCAGCGTCGATAAGTCTTACCTTGCTGAACTTGATGTTGTCGTTCACCATCTGATTTCCGTTTGCTTTAGCGATGTGTAACACCTCCAATCATAAAAAAAGAACGGTCAAGCAGATTACCGTTCATTCCATATCGGCCCGAAAGCCTTATAATATGGACCTCTTCGCCTATGCTCGAGGTGAGAACACGGTGTTCTGCTTCCTAATTGACTCAAGTATAATACTGATTCTCCCCTGTAATGTCAAGCAGTTATATCAATCAGCTTCCGTAAACGATATCCACTATTGAGCTCAATTCGTCGTTTTGATAGATATATCCGTCATAGAGCACATGTTCCTCTCCCTCTTCGTCATAGAACACGAATCTGTAAGTCTGTCCGTCACACACCTCTTCATAGTAATCTGCGAATGTATTATCCCTCACTGTCTCAACGCAGAAGTTATATACCGTTGAATAATCCTCATCCGTAATTAAGCCCAAACACTGATTCGGATAACCCGGGTTACTAATCGTCCCGTCATAATGAAGAATAATAGAGCTTACCCTCTCCACATCTTCGGGAACCGGAGCCTGAATCGTACTAGTGATCACAAGCATCGGGCCATCATAAGTCTTAAGGTCTTCAATATCGACTTTAATCTCCGTCGCCTCGTGGCTTCGTCTTCTCGATCTTCCGGTATCACCATTATCGCTGCAGGCTGTTAACCCCGTAAGCACAATAAGTGACATTAACACAACAATGATCCTCTTCATAATCCGTATCCTCATAATCGTCTATACCATATAGACGGATTAATTCTTATTGAGGTCACATCATATTTTCGGTATGACACAGGTTTGTCGGTTTTTGTCGAAAATTGTCGTCATTTCGTAGGTGTTTCTCAGGTTTGTTCTTCCTAAGATAGAAGTGCTGCACTCCCTATACGGCAGTAGAAAGGAGGTAACAGTATGAAGTACTTTTTGCCTTTCTTTTCTTCTATTGTGGCTGGCGTAATCGCTAACGCTATAAGCAAATGGTTGGATAGAAGAGAATAAGCAGCCAGCCTGAGGCTTAAGCCACCTCGCAAAAACGGAATAGAAAAACCCCGTCAGTTTAGCGACCACGGGGTTTTTCGTATGTATGAAGCGAATTTCTTGCCTTTCTTTCGCTGACTAAATTATATCACCGGGCTAATGATGCATCAACCGGCCTCATTACTATCGCGATACGAACAATAAACTCATAAAGACGGCCAAGGGATCAGTCTGTTTACCCGTGCTCCCGAGAAGATAAAGACAGCAGCCTTATCCTTCACAAAAGCCACCTCATCAGATCAGCAACAGCAGTCCCAGAAACATCGCAGCGCCGCACCAGTTGCCCATGCCTCCAATTCTAAGAGGGAATGTGACCAAATACATCGGAACTATATTGAATACACAAGCCCAGGTTGGAAGATCAGTATGACCTGTAACTACTGCAACCAGCAACGCTATACCGAACACAGCCCATCCAATGTAACATGCGATCATCGTCACAGATGTGTCCTTAAACAGCTTGACCACTGCACCTCTCGCCTCTTCTGTCATCCCCATACGGATATATATCCATTCAGCTACTCCACACAAAACATGATGTGCCACACCGAATATAAGGAACAGGGCAACAGACACAAGCATAATGACAGCCGTCACTTCAGAATACGCCTTCATCCACAAATACAGTCCGTAATAACCGGCAGAGCACATGAACAGCGCAAGACACCCGAGAAGCATCGACAGAAGCGGATTCTTCAGAGGCATACCGGCAAACGTCTCAGCCATCTTCTTATTATCGGACAGCGCCTTGACATCGAACTTCTTCCCTCCCGGGACATATGTCAGAAGACAGTCACAGTATCCGCACAGGATGTGTCCCACGACAGCGATAAGCAAAAGTATCTTAACGGTATTCACAATCACACCACCTTGTATGAGCAATTATTCATATGAACTCGCGTTCATATATTATCATTTAACTTCCCTTTGTCAACTCTTAAACTGAATTGTTCACAGAGAACCAAAGCTGGAATATAATCAGTACGTATTAATTAAGAAGAAGGTATTATTATGATTTCTGCTAAGATCAAGGAAAAGCTCGCTTCGGGCTCTGCAATAAGAAAGATGTTTGAGGAAGGCAACAGGCTTAAGAAGCTCTACGGAGATGACAAGGTATTTGACTTCTCCATCGGCAATCCCGACCTCGAGCCTCCGAAGGAAGTATCTGATGCTTTAAGAGAACTCGCTGACAACCCGACTCCCGGAATGCACGGCTATATGAGCAACTCCGGCTACGAGTCCACAAGAGCTGCCATTGCAGCGCAGAGATCTGCCCAGTCCGGCCTCGAGATAGGTGCAGACGCTGTGTGCATGACAGTCGGCGCGGCTTCCGCCATGAACGACGTCCTCCACTCTCTCCTCGATGCGGACGACGAAGTTATCGTTCTTGCTCCTTTCTTTATGGAATACATCAACTACATCGAGAACCATAACGGCAAGGTCGTCATCGTCCAGACTGACGATAAGTTCATGCCTGATTTCGATGCCATCAGAGCTGCAATCACACCTAAGACAAAGGCTATTATTATCAACTCACCTAACAACCCTTCGGGCGTTGTTTACGGTGAGGATCAGCTTACAAAGCTTAACGAACTTCTTAAGGCACAGGACCATATAATCCAGGTCATCTCAGACGAGCCTTACATCGACCTCGTTTACGACGGTCTCACGGTACCTTCAGTTCTTAAGTACATCGACAATGTTGTCATCTGCTTCTCCTGGAGTAAGTCCCTCTCTCTTCCGGGCGAGAGAATCGGATACACACTCGTATCACCCAAGAACGAGGACTACGCGGACCTTACAGGTGCCATCGTCCTCTCGAACAGAATCCTTGGCAGTGTAAACGCTCCCGCCATCTGGCAGAAGGTCGTTGAGAAGGCACTTAATGCGAAGGTCGACGTTGCAAACTACGAGCACAGAAGAAACCTTCTTTACAGCAACATCGTTGATGCCGGTTTCGAAGCGGTTAAGCCAAACGGCGCTCTCTACATCTTCATGAAGACTCCTGAAGGTCTCACCGACACCGAGTTCCAGGATGTATGTGCTAAGTATAATCTGCTGCTCGTACCCGGAGCATCGTTCAAGAGATCAGGCTACATGAGACTCGCATTCTGCGTATCCGAGCAGACAATCAAAAATTCAAGACAAGCCTTTAAGAAAATTGCAGAACAGATTGGTATTAATTAATGTTAGGATTACTGTTTCTGTTACTGGCTTTTCTAACAGGATATTCTTTGACAAGTCTGCTACTACCGGATTTATTTGCCTTTACAGACAGGGATTACCGCGGGAATCCAATTAAAGCACCTTCATTTCTAATTGTTATTCCTTCTGCTATGCTGATTGGAACCTTGGTGCTTAGCTGGACTACATATATTATAGCTTGTGTATTCTCATCCGCCGAGAGCCCGCTTGCATATGCTAATGGAATTGTAATGCCTGCTTCGATAGCATTCATTATTGGTATAAGCTTTTTCAAAAGAAAGCAGATAAAGAATCAATGCAAAACATTATTCAGAAACACCAAGAGTGTAGATTGTATATTGATTATTGTTGTTTTATTGATTGCATCTTCACTGATGATTGGTAATTTTTACTATACTAATGGCAGTTATCATATATCCAATTCAGTTTACTATGATTTCTCAATTCACCTTAGCATGATAAGGTCATTCTCCAAAGGTTTAAATTTCCCAACTGAGTATTCGTTTTTTGCCGGAGAAGACATTAAGTATCACTTCATGTATGAATATTTAGTTGGCAATCTTGAGTATTTAGGATTAAGGCTGGATCATGCATTCAATATTCCAAGCATCATCTTCTTGGCCAATATCAGTATTTTGCTCTATCTTCTCGCTATCAAAATCACTTCAAAAAGATCCGTTGGCTTGTTGACGGTATTCTTATCTCTGTTCAGGTCGGGCTCAGCTTTCATAGTTGGATTGATTAAGAATCATTTCAATTTTAAAGAGTTTGATGATTACTATACTTCTAATCTGCATGGATTTTTGGGAATGACTGATAAAGAGGGTTGGGGCATTTACGACATAATAGCGTTAGTTAATCAGAGACATTTAACGCTCGGTATTTGCACCATTTTGCTCGCAGTTATGATATTCCTACCATATCTGTATTCGGCCGAACACAAAAAACAATTCTTCAGCAAGCAACTGTGGGTTCCTTCAGGAATCAAAATGCCAATCACAGTAGGAATGATAGTTGGTATGACAAGTTTCTTTAACGGAGCCTGTGTTATAGCTTGTCTGATAATACTGTTCATGATGGCTTTGTTCTCGATAAGGAAAACTGAATATCTGATAACAGCTGTTATAACAGTAGTCCTAACATATATACAATCCCTTTATTTTATAAATGAAGGAGTCATCTCATTTTCCTTCAATCCAGGCTATCTTGCGTATGATAAAGACCCAATTAGTATAATTACATTTATAATCCTCTTGTTTGGTCCGTTTATCTTCCTTTTAATCGCTGCTGCAGTTAAATCTGACACCAACAATAGAATAGTTATACTGGCCTTTTTCTCTCCTATTATATTTGCCATGACATTTCAGATTACTACTGAAGTAGTTACAAGTCATAAATTCATAATTATTGGTGTTATGTTATGTGACGTATTTGTCGCTTCCATATTAATTAGAATGCTCAGCAAAAAGAGCGTGCTATCAATCACAACATCAGCAATACTAATAGTTCTGTCTACTATAACAGGGCTGTACAACACTTACTTACTATATCGATTCAGCAGTTACTACACTACAATGAAAGCCAACACCCCCATTACAGAATGGATATGGAACAACTCTGATTCGAATGACATCTATCTCACATATGAATACAGTCTTTCAGAAGAAACACTTGCCGGAGCAATGCTATACTTCGCATATCCCCCATATGCACGAGATGCAGGCTATAATGTCGACTACCGAATGCAGCAAGTTGTGCAGATGTATGAGGCAACAACAAGCGAACAACTGGACGAATTATGTGCCACGAATAACATAAGATTCATAATAGTTGATAACAAAAACAGAGAATCCGAATACTACTCTGTAAACGAGGAAAACATTGCTTCTACCTATGAGTGTGTATTCTCATATGAAGAGGATGGCAATCTTACAAACATCTATGATACAGAGATGCCTATCTATAGATAAAGCTAGAGCATTTGTATAACCGCCGCGGTCATACCGTCAGTGTCGACGATCTTATCCGACTCGGAAGAAGCGATATCACAAGTTCTGAAGCCGTCTGCCAATGCACTGCGGACGGCTTTCTCTATGCGGTCGGAAGCGGCCGTCTCACCCAAAGACCAACGCAGCAGCATCGAAGCAGAAAGTATGGTAGCAAGAGGATTTGCCTTGCCCGTACCGGCGATATCGGGAGCGGAGCCGTGTACAGGCTCATACATGCCGGGGGTCCCGGGCGCACCCAAAGATGCAGACGGAAGCATACCGATCGAGCCCGTGATCATGCCGGCCTCGTCAGACAGGATGTCACCGAACATATTCGAAGTAACGATGACGTCGAACGATGACGGGCGGTGAATGAGCTGCATAGAGCAGTTGTCGACATAAAGGTAATCAAGTTCAACATCGGGATACGACGGCGCCATAGAAGAAGCGATCTCACGCCAGAGTCTCGAGGACTCCAGCACATTCGCCTTATCAACCAAAGTCAGCTTCTTATTGCGGCCCTGGGCATAGCGGAAACCTTCCTTAAGGATACGTGTGATCTCAGCCGTCGAATACTCTTCAGTGTCGTACGCGGTCACGCCCTTCACGGTTCCGTCTGAAAGAACTTCAGCAGAATCAGAACGCCCGTGTTTGCCGAAGTATATGCCGCCCGTAAGCTCACGGACTATCAGTATATCCATCGACTCAACATTCTTAACAGGAGACGCGGAAGCAAGCTCCTTGAACATGAGTGCAGGACGCAGATTGGAATAAAGACCAAGTCCGGCTCTAAGGCCAAGCAATGCGCGCTCAGGTCTTAATGAAGGCTCAACCGAATCCCATCGAGGGCCGCCGACGGCACCGAGAAGAACGGCATCGGAAGCGCGGCATGTATCGAGTGTTGCTTCAGGAAGCGGGATGCCGTACTTATCTATAGCGCACCCGCCTGCATCGCACTCGGTAAACTCGAAAGCAATACCCTCACGTTCGCCTGCCGCCTTGAGCACTGCTACTGCAGAGAAAGTAACCTCAGGACCTATGCCGTCACCGGGAATTACAGCTATCTTATATGTCTTCATATCAGGCCTCCGACTTAAGCTTAGTGTACTGCACGAGTCCGCCCGCTTCGATTATTCTCTTAATGAACTCAGGGAAGGGTTTTGCTTCAAAAGTCTCCCCTGTCGTAATATCCCTGATCACGCCCGAATCAAAGTCGGCTTCGACTTCATCACCGTCGTTAATGGCGGCGGACGCCTCAGGACATTCCATTATGGCAAGTCCGACGTTAATTGCATTGCGGTAGAAGATCCTCGCGAAGCTTTCTGCGATTACAAGGGAGATCCCGCTCTCCTTGATCGCTATGGGAGCGTGCTCACGGGATGATCCGCAGCCGAAGTTGGACCCTGCGACCATGATATCGCCCGCGCTTACCCGGCTTACAAAAGACGCGTCTATATCCTCCATGCAGTGTGCTGCGAGATGCTTGGGATCCGCCGAGGTCAGGTGGCGGGCAGGTATAATGACATCCGTATCGACGTCGTTTCCGTATTTGAATACTCTTCCTTTAACAGACATACTCACACCTCCTCACATCTCATCCGGAGTCGCCACGCGACCCACAACTGCGGATGCGACCGCTACCGGAACGCCGCTTAAGATGACCTCGGACTTAACATGACCCATGCGGCCTACGAAGTTTCTATTGGTGGTGGAGACACATCTCTCACCCTCTGCAAGAATGCCCATATGTCCGCCGAGACACGGTCCGCAAGTCGGAGTCGATATGACGCATCCGGCGTCGTCGAACACCGCAAGCCAGCCTTCATCGAGGGCCTTACGATATACGCGCTGTGAACCGGGAATTACTATGCATCTGACGCCGTCCGCAACCTTCTTCCCCTTGAATAGCTCCGCCGCGGTCTTAATGTCCTCTTCCCTGCCGTTGGTGCAGGAGCCTATTACGACCTGGTCGATTTTCATGTCCTTAACGTCCTTCGCAGCACGCGTGTTGGAAGGAAGATGCGGCAAAGCAACCGTCAAAGGAACCTCAGCAAGATCGATCTCGATTGTGCTCTCATAAGCATCCTCATCTGCCTCATAAGTCTTATACTCGCCCTTGGAGAAGCGCGATGGATTTGTGACGGAAATGTAGTTAAGCGTTACCTCATCCACAGGGAAGATGCCGTTCTTGGCACCGCACTCGATCGCCATGTTCGAGATGGTAAGGCGCTGATCCATCGATATCGAAGCGACTCCATCGCCCGTGAACTCGAGCGACTTATACAAGGCGCCGTCAACACCGATCATCCCGATGAGATGAAGGATAATATCCTTGCCGGTTACATAAGGACCGGGGATGCCCTTAAGAACGACCTTAATACCGTCGGGAACCTTGAACCAGGTAGAACCCGACACCATTGCACACGCGAGATCCGTAGAGCCGACGCCTGTGGCAAAAGCTCCGAGAGCGCCGTAAGTACAGGTATGTGAATCTGCTCCTATTATCGCGTCACCGGGTAAGATCAGACCGTTATCAGGAATGATGACGTGCTCTATTCCCATCCCCTTCTGACCTAATTCAAAGTAATTGGTAATATCATGCTCCTTCGCAAAGCATCTCATGCACTTACAAAGCTCAGCAGATTTAATATCCTTATTTGGTGTGAAGTGATCGGGAACCATAATGACGCGGTCTTTATCAAAGACGTCGTCCGCCCCCATATTCTTGAAGACATTGATAGCCGGAGGTGTCGTTACATCGTTACCCAGGACTTTATCAAGTCTTGCCTCGATAAGATCGCCCGCGCGGACTTCCTTAAGTCCTGCGTGATCTGCCAGTATCTTCTGCGTCATGGTCATTCCCATATAAGATACCTCGCTTTACGGAAGTTAGTTTAATTTTACTTGGAAAGCACTCGAAAAGCCATAAGAAAACGCCTCTGCCGTCGGGCAAAGGCGCTTTTCGTTAAGAATAAAATGCTATTAGCTTTACTTCTTCTGCTCTGCAAGGAACTTCCAGACAAAAGCTGCAAGTGCGCCGCCTACGAGCGGAGCTACTATGAATACCCAGCAGTTTGCAAGAGCATCGCCGCCTGCGAAGATTGCTGATGCGAAGGATCTTGCAGGGTTAACGGATGTACCTGTGAAGTGAATGCCGAAGATGTGTACGAGTGTGAGTGTAAGGCCGATAACGATACCTGCTACGTTCGAGAACTCGGGCTTGGATGTAACGCCGAGGATAGCAAGAACGAAGATAAATGTGAGCAGGATCTCGATGAAGATCGACAGCAGAATGTTGCCGTTGTAAAGGCCGTTTGCACCAAAGCCGCAGTCAAAGCCGAGCATAACACCGATGCATGCAGCACCAACGATACCGCCAAGGAACTGAGCTACAACATATCCGCAGAAATCCTTTGCTGTCATCTTACCTGAGAGAAGAACAGCAATAGATACGGCAGGATTGATGTGACAGCCGGAGATATTACCGATTGAATAAGCCATTGCAACAATTACAAGGCCGAATGCCAGTGCCGTAAGGATATACGCACCGTTAGCTTCGCTTGTCTTACAACCTACAGCAGCTGCAGTGCCGCAAGCAGCAAAGACAAGGACAAATGTACCAATGAATTCAGCTACAAACTTCTTAATGGAATCCATAGAATTAGCCTCCTTTTGGGGATAGAGTATAAGTATATTTTACAATTATAAATAAACGCGTCAACTACCGTGACGCGTTTATAACTCAATAGTAATATGATCAATGAGTATCAGTTATAAAGGAACTCTTCGCCGCCATAACGGATGACGACCTCGTTCTCGGACCCCTCCGGCAGTCCTTCCACGTGTCCTACGATGCGTGCATCGATATTGAATGACTTCGCGATAGCGATGATACCCGCAACAGCCTCCTCGGAGTTGCAGTAGAACTCGATTCTGTGGCCGCAGTTGAATACCTGGAACATCTCCTTCATCGGTATATCACCTGACTCGTAAATGGCCTTGAACAGCGGCGGGAACTCGAACAGATTATCCTTAACGTATCTTACGTTCTTACCGAAGTCACGGCACTTAGCCTGTCCGCCTCCTGTGCAGTGGATGATGCCGTTTATGTTGCCTCTGTAGTTATCAAGAGCCTGTGCAATAACCGGCAGGAATGTTCTCGTAGGAGAAAGGATTGCCTCACCTACTGTCTGCTCGGAACCCGGGAGCTTATCCGTAAGCCTGTACTTACCGCAGTAAACCTTATCCTCCGGAATAGTAGATGAGAATGACTCCTTGAAGTTCTCATAATAGTAATGCGAAAGCAGAAGGTGTCTTGCTGCCGTAAGGCCGTTAGAAGACATCCCCGAATTATAAGAATCCTCATATGTAGCCTGACCGAATGATGCAAGACCTACGATAACGTCGCCGGGCTGAATGTTAGCGGCGTTAACAATATCCGTTCTCTTAGCACGTGCAACGATAGTTGAGTCAACGATCAGAGTCTGTACGAGGTCTCCTACGTCAGCTGTCTCGCCTCCGCACATTGTGATGTTGATACCAAGCTTAGAAAGCTTGGCGATCATCTCGTCGTAGCCTTCGATGATCTTCGCGATCGCCTTGCCGTCTACCCTGTGCGCATTACGTCCGATGGTATTGGACAGCGACAGATTCTTATATGCGCCTACGCATGCGAGGTCGTCTGTATTCATTACGAGAGAATCCTGGGCAAGTCCCTTGAACCAGTCGTAGTTACCTGTCTCCTTATACATAAGATAAGCTACAGAAGACTTTGTTCCGGCTCCATCAGCATGGATGGCAGTGCAGTACTCGGGATCACCTGCAATATCGGTAATAAGCTTCGCGAAGGCTCCGGGGAATACTCCCTTGTCCTGATTCTTTACCGCTGCCTTAACCTCATCCTTCGTAGGTGATACGCCTCTGCTCAAGTAAGATTCTGCGCCCATGATATATCTCCTTTATGTTTAATGTTTTCCGACACGGCCGGTAAGCCGGGTTCTGTTAAATGCAATCATCTATCTGTGGCCTGAAGTTGCCCTCAGGCTCAAGCCGTCTCCTAAGGCCCGCGGACCACGGTTGCCTTCCACGACGTTGCTTCGGGTGGGGTTTACAAGGCCGGTATGTCTCCATACCGCCGGTGAGCTCTTACCTCGCCTTTTCATCCTTGCTCCATTCGCTTCGAGAAGCAAATGGGGCGGTTTTCTTTTCTGTTGCACTTTCCTTAAAGTCACCTTCACCGGGCGTTACCCGGCACCCTTGTCCTGTGAAGCCCGGACTTTCCTCACGCACCGGCTTTCGCACTTGGTGCCCGCGATTGCCTCGGTCGGTCGGAAAACAGGCTTATTATAACATATTCTCGTATCCCTCATCGTAATAGAAGGATACTTCGGGGAACTGTTTCTCAAGAACGACCTTAAGATTCTCCACAAACACTCTCTCTGTAGCATTGTGTCCCGCTATTATGCTTAAGATGCCCTTGTGGGCAAGAAGCTGCGTAACATGATGCTTGATCTCCCCCGACACCACAAGATCCGCGCCGCTTTCGAGGACGGCGGGGATATGGTCCTCTTCGAACGAGCCGCCCTGGACAAACGCTTTTCGAAGGGTGTTATCCGGGTTGTTGATGCTGATAGTACCCGTGCTGTTGAGTGCTTCCCGTATACTTTGCATGTACTCACGAAGCGTTACCGTCTCGGGAAGCTCATAGTAAGCGCCGTAATCGACGCCGTCTATCGTCCTTATCGACTCCGGAACCGCGCCAAGCTTTGATGCCAGCACAAAATTGCTGTATTCATTGGCCTTATCGAGATTCGTGTGTGCCGCATAGTATGTGATGCCGTTTCTGATAAGAAGCGACAGGAGAAGTCCGTTGGTATCCTCCTCGCTTACCGTATCAATGCCTCCGAATATCAGAGGATGATGCGTAATAAGAAGATTTGATCCGGTCTCCACGCATTTTTGGATAGCCGACGAAGTAACATCAAGGCTCAAAACAACAGACGTAACCTTCTGGTCGCGCTTGCCGGTCTGAAGTCCCGGGTTATCCCAATCTTCCGCGGTCTCAGGCGGAGCTATCACATCGATGTAATCGGTAATGTCCTTAATTCTTGCCATCGCTAATCTCCTCAAGCATTTGCTTAACCTCAGGCTCCCCCCGTGAAGACATCTCGAATCTTCTGTCGAGGCGCTCTTTATAACTTAATACTACCGGCTCTTCGGCCTCGATCCTTCTTAAGATAACCGGACCGTAATACTTCTGAGCAAGCGTGTACTTCGAAGGAACCCCCGTATACACTGCCTTGATTATAAGATAGTAAAGTCCTCTGTCTTCGCTCGCATTCTCATCAACTATACTAAACCCGGTCTCGAACAGGAACGCCCTGAGTCTGTCGGATGACTTCTGAGGCTGCAGCACCCATGTGACAGTCTTAAGAAGATCCACATTCTCCCTTTGAACCACGCGCGTTAAGATGTCGATCATGTTATTGCCGCCAAGTCCCGCCATTACGACAACATCGCCGTCCTTAAGTTCCACGCCGTCGAGGCCGTCGGTACAATACACCTTGGTCTTATCTGCAAACCCGTACATACGGAGCGTCTGCTCAGACCTTTTGGCCGGAGCTTCGTGAATATCAGTAAGAACAGCCTCCTTAATGCCGTCATTTATCAGCGAATACAAAGAGAGATGACCGTGATCTGAGCCTACGTCGATCAGCCTATAGACAGGGGCGGAGCCTGACATGGCCATGTCGTGTACAGCCTTAAGCCTCGGTGACAGGAATTCTTCAGTGGGACTTATCAAAGAGCCTCACTCCTCTCCTGAAGGCGCTGGTAGTAACTGTCGAGCTCCTCACGCCTTCTCATGAGTTTCTTACGGGTCTCCTCATCCGAAGTCTCACCGAGAAGCCCGTTAATCTGAAGCATCTCGCGGGAACAGACCTTCGCTCTAACGTGGTACAGCGTCTGCTTGTACTTATCGATCTCTGCCTCCGGCGTCAGCTCGAATGGAACTGCTTCACACATACGCATATAGAAGATCTCCGCCTTGATGCCGTTAAGAAGCATCTCCGACAGCTTGCCTACGAGTGCTGCCTCGCTCACGCCCCTCTTCTCATCGAAATGCATAAGGAAGAACTCGACAGCCTCGCGCATATTCTTCCCCGTAAAATCATTCTTGCGGATTACATCCTCGCGGTCAACTTTACTCTTATCGCCAAGTGCCGCACCGATACGTACAGCCCTTACGAAGAGCTCCATCTCATCTCTTGTAACCACATCAGCCTTGGGATCGCTCTTGGAAGTCTCGCGTCGCATCTTAACTTCAGCGCTTTCTTCCCTCTCCTGGTCGCGCTTGTCGACATTACGCTCCATCTTAATGGTCTCGTCCTCAGCGCGCTCCATCGCAGACACAATGGTCTCTGCCCTCGCCCCGAGGTACTGAGCTGCCTGTGCAGCCATCTTCTCGCGCTTGATGGGATCGTAAAGCCATGAGCCGTAAGTGACAATGTCCTCCTGGAATCCCGTCTGATCGAGGCCCGAGGCATCATCGTAGTTATCATCATACGCCCGGCTGAAAAGATAATCGTTTACGTCCTTGGCGCTCTTAACGACAGCCTTAAAGCTCTCAACGCCGTCAGTCTTAATGTATTCATCAGGGTCCTTGCCGTTAGGGACAGCAGCTATTCTGATACGCATCTTAATTCCCGTAACTCTTCTTAAGTATGAGAGCATCATCTTTGACGCTCTTAGAGCCGCACTCTTACCTGCTTTGTCACTGTCGAAGAAGAATACAACTTCCTGGGCATACTTGGACGCCAGCTTAAGCTGACTGTCAGTAAATGCCGTGCCCAAAGCAGCTACGGCATTGTTTACCCCCGCCTGATGCATCGCAATTGCATCCATGTAGCCCTCAACAATAATCAGCTGCGGGCTCTTGGCAAGCTTGGCAAAATTAAGAGCATACAGATGATTCTGCTTCTTATACACGAGCGAATCCGGCGAGTTTACGTACTTGGGAAGTTCAGGACCCAGGTTACGTCCGCCGAAAGCTACGATCTTACCGAAAGCATCAAAAATCGGAACCATAAGCCTGCCTCTGAACAGATCGATAAGATTGCCCTTCTTCGATGTGGTAAAAAGGCCGCTGTCCTTAAGGTCGTTGTCGTCATAACCCTTATTCTTCAGGTATCTGTAGAGATTATCGAAGCCTTCGGGCGCATACCCTATGCCGAACTTAATAAGGGTATTCTTGGTAAGCTGCCTCTTAGCCGCATAATCGCGTGCTGCCTTGCCTGCATCGGAATTCAGAGTCTTATAGTAGAATCCGGCAGCATCGGTAAGTATGTTCATGACACGCTTCTTACGGTCCTTGAGTTCACTTCCGCCGTCATCATCACGGTCATTCCACTCTACCGGCACTCCATACTGATCTCCGAGGAACTTAACAGCCTCCGGGAAGGACAGCTTCTCTATCTCCATGATGAACCCAATAGAGTTACCGTACTTCTGACATCCGAAGCACTTAAAAATCTGCTTCTGCGGGCTTACGGTAAATGACGGAGTTTTTTCCGAATGAAAAGGACACAGGCCAAGTAAATTCTGGCCTGTTCTCTTCGTAAACGATACATACTTACCTACAACGGATTCAATATCAGCGCGGGCAAGTACTTCGTCAATAGTACTTTGCGGTATTCTGGACATTAAGGATCAGAGTTTACTCCTCCTTAGACTTCTTGTCCTTCTTATCCTTCTTCTTATCGGAATCGGAATCACTGTTTCTGGGAACAACAGTCTGAATAGCAGCCTTTGTGTAAGTAACGGGAGTATTAGCTGCAGAAGTGTAGATAGTTACATCATCTTCAGTAATACGAGCTACGATTCCAACGAGTCCGCCGATAGTAACAACCTTATCGCCGATGCAAAGCTTATCCATCTGCTCCTTAAGCTTCTTGTCTCTCTTCTTCTGAGGAAGGTAGATCATGAAATACATGACAGCACCAAAAAGTGCCACCATTCCAAGTCCCATCCACATATCGGCCTGAGACCAGCCTGCTACCTGCTGTACAGGTTCTGCATCAAGAATAAGGTTCAACATTAATTATTCTCCTCCTTGTTGAAAGCACGGGAGACGATATCGTCCATAGAATAAAGCCCGGGCCCAATGTCTTTAACAAAATCGGCTGCAGTAAGAGCGCCTCTAGCGAAAGCATCTCTTGTCTGAGCGCTGTGTGATATCTTAACAGTTTCTTCGTCACTAATAAAGTAAACTTCGTGCTCACCTACGATATTGCCGCCTCTGATAGCGGAGATACCCAGTTCCTTATCGCCTCTTGCCTGCATTCTTGAGTGTCTCTCAAATACATACTCGAGCTCGTTATTGCAGGATTCGTTGACGGCATCAGCGATCATCATGGCTGTTCCGGAAGGTGCATCGAGCTTCCTTCTGTGATGAGCCTCGACGATCTCGATATCAAAACCGGGGTACAGTGTCTTCGCAGCCTGCTTTACAAGGCCGATGAGAACATTGATACCAACGCTCATGTTCGCAGACTTAAATACCGGAATCACCTTAGAAGCATCCTTAAGCATTGCAACGGTAGCATCATCAAGACCGGTCGTGCAGCAAACGAGAGGCTTCTTAAGTCTTAATGCTTCCTCGATTAACGCAGGAACGACCTTCGCATTCGAGAAATCGATTATTACATCAAAGTCAACATCACACTTCGATAAGCTGTCGAATACAGGATAAGTAACTCCTGCAGGGTTAGCGACTACGTCTGCTCCGGCGACAACTTCGAGATTCTCATCATCCTGTGCCATAGCAGAAATGGCACGTCCCATTCTGCCGCAGCAGCCATTAAGAAAGATCTTGGTCATTTGTTATATCTCCAATCAAGCAAAGAAAGATGTCAATGCAGATGTATCGTATGCCTTAAGTGTCTCAGCAACTCTGTCATGTCCTGAGGGAGTCATATCGCAAAGAGGCATTCTGCAGTGACCAACATCGATACCGAGAATGTTAAGAGCTTCCTTAACAGGAATCGGGTTAACCTCACAGAACATTGCATTTACAAGAGGGATAACCTCAATCTGCATATCTCTTGCCTTCTTAACGTCTCCGTCAAGGTAAGCGTGGATCATCTTAGATGTAAACTCAGGAATAATGTTAGCAGTAACGGAGATAACACCCTTAGCACCCAGGGATACCATAGGGATAGCAAGTCCGTCCTCACCGGAATACATCGTGTATCTGTCGCCGCACTTGCTGTATGTCTCAGGAACCTGTCCGAGATTACATTCCTTAACGGCTACGATATTCTCCTGATCAGCGAGCTTGTAAAGAACATCAGGGCTGATATTAACATTAGTTCTGGAAGGAACGTTATAGAGAATGATCGGGATATCAACACTGTTAGCAATAGCCTTATAGTGAGCTACAAGACCGGAAGGAGTACACTTATTGTAATAAGGTGTAACTACCAATGCAGCATCAGCGCCAAGAGCCTGAGCCTTCTTAGTAAGATCAATTCCATACTTAGTATCATTGGAACCTGTTCCTGCAATAACGGGAACTCTGCCTGCAACTGTGTCTACAGCGCACTTGATAGCAGCTACATGCTCATCATCGTCCATAGTAGCAGCTTCACCCGTAGATCCGCAAATAACGATCGCATCGGTCTTATTGGCGATATGGAACTCGATGAGTTTCTCAAGCTTAGGGAAATCAATTCCATTGTCTGTAAATGGTGTGACAATCGCTACGCCTGCACCTTCGAAAATAGCCATAAATAAGCCCTCCTAGTAAAAAACTCCCCCAAATTTTACTATGTTGAAATAGGAGCGTCAATTATCCGTAAAGGGCGCACAACAGTATATCCAGAGCGGACAAAAGGCCCGCCGAAGCGGGCCTTTTGTGGTTTTGAATTGTCAGCGCTCTTTACTCTTCTTCCTTACGGAGTCTGACTGATACGAACGCACATGCCATAGCTGAGAACAGGATAACTGCTGCAGCTACATTAACACTTGACTCACCGGTAGAACCGATTCTGCTGTCCGCATCCTCGATATAGAATGTGAACGTTCTGTTTGCACCGTTTACATAAGTTACAACAACTGTATGTGAACCGGAACCAAGTGTTCTTCTGATAGCCTCATTGATCGTGATGCTGCCATCAGGGTTAACAGTGTAGCTGTCCTCATCCAGAGGCTGACCGTCAAGTGTTACCGTAACAACCTCAGGTGCTGTTGTCTCAGTAGTCTCATCACCGGTAGGAACAGTCTCACCATCAGATGTCTCGCTGGTAGTTGTAGAACCATCAGTCGTGTAAGCATCAGAAAGTGTAACAGTTACTGTATCGTTAGCTACAACAACGGCTGTACCTGAAGTAATGCTGTTAGCAACATCAAGTGAATATGTTGTTGTATGACCGTCAAGGCTCTCAACTACAGAGTATGTAACTCCGGGGGTCAAGTCAGTAACGATGTAGTAGTAAGTTCCGTTACCTGCGTCACCCCACAAGCCGTTAGCAACATTCTCAAATGTCAGAGCAGGTACGTCACGGGTTGCACCACAGTTTGTATCTGTAAGTACGAATGTGATCGTCTCGAGCTCATTGAGAGCAGCTCCGCTTATGGTCTTGCTGATGATAAGGCATCCTGTAGCAGGAGTTGCAGGTGAAGTATCTTCAGAAGATGTCTCAGTAGGTGTTGTAGGCTCTGTAGGCTCAATCGGAGCAGGTGTTGAACCATTAGGAGTATATGCATCGGTCAGTTCGATCAATGCAACACCACCGCCGACTACAGCAGCAGATCCTGATGTAGTACTTGATGCCGGATTCAATACATACGTGGATGAGGAACCATCAAGTATCTCTGTTACAGAATAATCACCAGCAGCAACACCTGTGAATGTGAACTCGTAGATTCCGACGCCTGCAAGATGCCACTGATCAGCTCTTACGCCGACATTAGCAAAGCAGAGGTTGGGTACAATTAACTGCTGAGGACCGGTTACCGAGAATGTAATCGTTTCAAGGTTATTAAGTTCCGTACCGCTGATGGTCTTTCTGATCGTAAGATCACCGGTAGAAGGACCGGGCTGTGTAGATGTATACGTGTTAGTAAACGATGCTGCCTGAGCTGCGTCCTGTGTTCCCTCTGCAATTGTGATAGTCACAGGTGCAGGTGTTGCAGAAAGCGTTTCTGTTCCTGTTGCGATTCTTGTAGGTACCACATATGTATATGTGCTTCCGCTCTGGGTCCATGTTCTGCCTACTGCTTCACTGTTAAGAGTAGGAATCGTTATTCCGTCAACTCCGCTTACTGTGAAATTGATGTCTCCTACAAGATCCGTCAACTCCGCTTACTGTGAAATTGATGTCTCCTACAAGATCAAGCGTGACTCCGGACAGAGTCTTCACTACCTTGATATATCCATAAGTATCAGTTGTCGAGGTATACGTGTTCAGGATGTTAACGGTTGCAGGAGCTATATTGCTAGGATCAAACCTTACCTGCGAATTGGATGATTCAACACCATTGTATTCAACCGTAAGATCATACTCAGGAACAGAAGCATCAACCTCTTCAACATAATATGTCATATTAGGGTCAAGATTCTGAACCACGAGCCTTTGATTCGCTCTAATAGTAATATCCTGCACTGTATCGTAGTAAGAATTACCATTCAAATCGTAATATGTTCTAGTTACCGGATTTGCCCATTCATTGAGACTATACACATGAACAATGTAATCACGTGTCGAAGCTTCTGAATAGTTGCCTGCAACATTCTTAGTAATTACGATAGAGCCTCTGTCACTTCTTACATATGTATTGGATATGTTCGCAACAGCATTAGGAACATCTGTGGTTAACCGACCCGTTGCCTGATGAGTTTCATCAAGCAATGTATAACCGTCAATTACTACAGCACTTGCATTGATCTCAACTACAGTATATGTCTTTCCTAATGACAGATGCTCAATCAAAAAGCTACCGGATTGCTTCCCTGCTGCAACAGTAACCGGAATATCGCAAGGTGTTGTACTCGTATCACCATTAACATCATAGTAAGTCTTCACTCCACCTTCTTCACTATATACATTGAAGTGATAAGTCTCATCTGAAGTAAGAGTACATCCTTCAACAGTTTTATTGATTGTAAGACTGCCTTCAGTCGGAGTATCAAGCTGATTAAAGAAAGTACCAAGGTCGAATCTGATACCGGACATAGCAACCCATATATCAGATTCAGATTTGATAGTATCTCCGTGTATCTTGAAAGGAATCGAGCCATCTGCTCCGGTAGTCATCTCTGCTCGAACCTGATAAGTATAAGCACCAGTGTCGGAACACGTTACTTTCAAAGCGATCCTTACATGTCCGCCGGAAACTGAAACACCCTCAATCGTGTGATTAGGGTCCTCCGTTATCTCATAATAGAAAATGCGGGACGGAGCCCCCGGAGCCACATAATGAGAATCAGAAGGATCAGAAAAGGTCTGAGAAGGCAGAACAACACTACTGTCAGCATTAACACTTCTTGGTACCATAGATCCAATACGCTGAGTAAAGTCAGGATCAGCATACTCCTGCCAAGTAAACAAGAAATCTCCTGCCTGGAAATCAACAGAATCGATCCATACTGATTCAGATTCGCTTGCATATGTATATGTAAAGCCTTTGTTCAATTCAAAATGCATCTGACCGATCGAATCATGGCTTCCGTTGTTGTACAAGAAGTGCATCTCGTCATAAGTAACGACCTTATGCTTAGCAACAATCCAACCTGAGGACTGATTCCGCAAATTCACCTCTTGAGCCGCGGGACAAAGAACGACACCACCCATCTGACTGAGATTAACAGTATCGTTAGTCATAATGTTCCATATCAGGCCCTGATTAAAATACTGCTGAACCGCTGCAGCATGATCTGTAAGCGATAATATATTGCCCTCTTCATCCACTACTACATCAGAACCATTTTCACCTGTTCTTGCAGTAAAGGCAGAAACCAATACTTCATTCGGAGAATCTTCCTTATAAACAGTTAAGAAAGGGCAATCCAGATTAACATCACCTGTCGTTTCAGGAAAATTAAAAACTACAACAGTAGAAGGTAATTTATGAATCTGAAGAGCGTGTCTTCCCAGAGAATATAGCATCTGGTCAGTAACATGGATATAAACAACCTTGTCGGCAAAAGAACGATCATTAAGATAAATGCCATAGTAGTTGTCATAATCAATATTTGTGCCAGCTCCGCCGGATCCGCCGAAATAAGCACAGTTATCACCATTAGGATTAAGGACATAACCACCATCAACAGCTGCTCTTTCATTCAAGAAACTTGAACGGCCTGTATCAGATGATATTCTGTTTATAAGTCTATTAACATTATTAGACGCATCGGCATTAACAGCCTGAATAAACCTGGGAGCATTATCCGCATCACCATAACCATCTACAAACTGGAAAGTTTCAGTGTTAGTTCCTTCATAGGGTCTTGCCGGGAAATTAGTACCAAAAGCATCTTCAGGAGCTTCAAAATACAATGTGCTTGCACGGGTCTTACCCAGCTGAATATATGGGTGATAACCTTCTTGATTCGTAAAACCTACACCAATAATAAAGTGTGCTGTTTTGTCAATGACATAGTCAACGTCGTTATTAGACTGACTGCCATAATAATTAACAGCAAATGTAGTTTCACTATGAGCTTTCTGCAACAAAGTGTCAGCAACGATTCCATAATCTACCGCACCGCCCAATATAGTCGAATAGTTGAT
This sequence comes from uncultured Eubacteriales bacterium, assembly GCA_900314745.1. Taxonomy (GTDB): domain Bacteria; phylum Bacillota; class Clostridia; order Saccharofermentanales; family Saccharofermentanaceae; genus Saccharofermentans. The sequence continues at coordinate 39,201 of OMWK01000017.1, forward strand.
CAAACCGGAAGAATCACTCTGACTAGGCCTCCAATCGCCATCCGCGATAACATTATTGTTCCACTGGATCTTAGGAATTATCAGCCACTGCATCAGGATTGATGCTGTAAGCGCAACTGAAATAAGACCGAATACTCTCTTAGCAGATTTCTTAACTGTCATTTCTTTCCCCCTACAATTCGGGCACATTACCCTAATAATAAAGATATTTTAATAATAGTGCCTGATTGGCACAATTACAAGCCAATTTTCACAATTTCTCCATTATTTTAACAATTTGTTAATTTAATGTGCATTTTACACAACAAAAACTCCGAAACACGAGGTTTGCGTTCGGAGTCTCACATTTATTTAATGATATAAAACTAGTATCTTAGGAAAGTTTCTTTACCAATCTCAGGATATTGCTACCATCCTTGTACTCATATACAACATCGTCCATCAGCTTCTTCGTCATGAAGATGCCAAGTCCCCCTATCTCGCGCTGATCTGCAGGAAGTGTTACATCCGGATCATCCTTAGCGAGCGGGTCGTACGGGATGCCGTGATCAACGAATGTGATTGTTACTGTGAGCGGGTTATCAGTTACATCTACGCGCACAGTAGCGGGCCCCTTTCCCGGCTGATAGGCATAGTTGGCAATATTGATAAAAATCTCTTCAAGAGCAACATCTATCTGCATCTGAGCCTTCATCGGACAATTGACCTGTTCAAGGCGGACATCGACGAACTCAGTTACAGTCGCGAGATTCTCTGCCAAAGCTTCAATCGTCAATTCGTTATTATCAATTACATCTGCCATAGCCCTATTACCTCATAAGTGCTCTTAACGAGCTATTATCGTAAGATCAACGATATTGTTCTTGATTCCTACAGTAACTTCCTTCGCGAGACTTGCTACGATTGATCTCTCGAGCTCATCCCACTTGTTGGTCTCTTCATTGCTTATTGATTCCTTATAATCGTTAAGAGACCAGAGTATTGGAACAGAGACATCTTCTTCGAGCGTTCCCATGCCTACATACGAATAACCGGAATTACCGCCGTACTTCTGCTGAAGGTTAATGGCTGAGTCAAAATCGAGGAGACTGTTCTCTATCATTTCCCTGATCTTGCCCATAAAGCCCTTAACGGCAGTATTCTCTCCGGAAGTTGACAGTGAAAGCAACTCAGCCTTCTTCTCCTTACTCATGTCGGTTCTGACATTGAGCTTTACTCTGTACTCTTCAGCATCCTTCTCAAGCCAGAAATATGCTTCAAAGTTAACAGTCATCGCGCGGACCATGCCGATTGTCTCTTCAGCAAGAAGACGCATGTGCATTGCCTGCTTCTTATCCGGTATCAACGACTTGATAAAGTCGTCAGCTACCAGCAATGCCGCAGCTGCTTTCTCTTCGGTATTATCTATGTATAGCTCTTCGGTGCGAATCATATGAATCCTCACTCAAGAGTAAGAATATCTGTAAAACCTGTTACCTCAAATATCTCCTTAACTTCGTCGGAAACATTCTTAACAACCATTCTGCCCTGCTTATTCATTATCTTCTGAGCAGCGAGAAGCACACGAAGTCCGGCACTCGAGATATACTCAAGCTTTGCAAAATCGAAGATAAGAGTCTCTACGTCTGCAAGCTCTGTTCTTACGATTTCCTCAAGCTGAGGTGCCGTTCCTGTATCAAATCTTCCCTCTAATGTAATCTTAAGGCTCTTAGCTTCTCTGAATTTAGTAATGTTGAGCATTTGATAACTTCCTTTCCTAATATCAAATAATTATATCAAAAATGCTTGTAAACTGTAATCTCTACTCTGGATCCCTGGATTCCGACCTTAATCTCATCAGCGATATTGGCAATGATGGATCTCTCGAGGGTATCCCACTCCTTCTTATCACCGTTTTTCTTAACATTCTCGCTGTACTTCTCCATGGACCACATATATGCCTGCGCGGCTGCTGTCGTCTCGGATACTGAGGATGGTGTGCTCATGGTCATAAGGCCCATCGAAAAGCCTGACACCAGCGTATGTCCGATAGTTCCGGGCAGAACCATCGTAGCTATCATCTCACGGAGCTTGCCTGTAAATCCCTTTACTGAAGAGTTCTCGCCGCTTGAAGAAGACTCGAGAAGCTGCTTATGCATCTTGCTGTCCATAACTACGTCGCCCTCAAGCTTAAGGGTAAACTCTCTTCCATACTGCTTAACGGAATAATCTGCAGTTACTTCACCGGCAATTCCTCTAAGAAGTCCGATTGTCTCTTCGGTAAGGAGACGAAGTCTTACCTGCTCCTTATTATCGAGTCCTACTTCCTTGCCAAGACTGTCAGTAATTGATAAAGCCTCAACAAAACCTTCACCGGTACTCTTGATAGTTACATGCTCTTCTTTCATCTGCTTATCCTCCTATAGTAGTGAATATTAATTAAGTGGACGGACCTCTGTACTCGAAGCCGAGCATTGTGAGGTCATCAAACTGTTCCGCATCCTGAACAAAATCATTAACGGCATTCTTAACCGAATTAAGCATTCCCTCGGGATCCGCATCAGGTGTTGAATTCAAAGCATCAAGCATTCTCCGGGATCCGAACATATTCTCATCTGAATCAGTTGCCTCAGGCACACCGTCTGTATACAGGAACAGTCTGTCTCCCTTGCCGAGCATTATCTCGTACTCACTGTATACGGTGTCTTCCATAGCGCCTACGGCCAGACTGTGCTTATCCTTATAAATCTCATACTGACCGTCCGCTCTCTTAATAACAGGATACTCATGTCCCGCATTAGATGCCGTGAGTTTACCGGTGGATATCTCAACAATACCTACCCAAACGGTAACGAACATCTCGACGAGGTTGTTGGAACAAAGAGCTTCATTTGTCTTCTCCAATATCTCAGAAGGAGACTTACCGAGCATTGCACAGCTCTGAAGGATGGTCTTGGAAATCATCATGAACAGAGCTGCCGGAATCCCCTTGCCGGATACATCCGCCACAACAAGGCCAAGATGGTCGTCATCAATGAGATAGTAATCGTAGAAATCTCCTCCTACTTCCCTCGCAGGATCCATCATGGCATAGATATCAAACTCAGTACGGTGCGGGAACGGAGGGAAAACGTGAGGAAGCATCGAAGCCTGTATTGCCTTCGCGAGCGACAGTTCCGTACCGATACGCTCCTTCTCCTTCGTGATCTCGGTGATGTCCTCGATGTACTTCTTCGTCTTCTTCGAGAGCTCATCAAAAGACTCGGCAAGCACCTGGATCTCGTCGTTGGTCTTGTACATGTCCTTCATCTCGAAAAGCTTACCGGTATTTGCACCCTCAACTATATCCGCAGTCATGGACTCAATCGGCTTAACAAACTTATCGGCCAAGAGGATAAGCGCAACAATACCGAATGTCATTACGATGCCGATGAGAAGATAAGTAACGATACTCAGCATCTTGACTCCGCCCCTGTAACTTGAACGGGCTGCATCGTTGATAGTGTCATATTCAGCAAGCATCTGATTTGTCGATGCTTCAGTGACATTCTTCTCAATAACAGAAACTACGGTCCAACCTACTGCATCAACCGGACTTCCTACCATGTAGTAATCAACATCGTTGATGGCAACAATCTGAAGACCGGTGCTCTCCGTAAGGGCACGGGTAACAAAGTCAGCGAGCTGCTGATTGGATGACTCCCTCAGGTCATCGGCAGATTCCTCATCACGGATGGTGAACAGACCATTATCCTCAGGAGCAAAGATAACCTGACCATCTTCGTTGATGATCATGTTAAATCCTCCGCTTGTGGTCGTTGTCTGAACATAATCCTCTATCTCATCGAGGAAAAGATCGATTCCGACTACACCTATAAGCTGGTTATCAACTATGACGGGGGCGGAACAGGTTACGCATGACCTGCCGGAGAAAGTATCGTAAATAACACCTGAGAATCTGAGTTCCCCTGCATCAACGGCATCCGTATACCAGGAACGCTCGCGTGCGGGGAAAGCTATAATATTTCCGTCTTCATCGTATTTGTTGGCGGAATAAGAATCGACGCACAGTGAAGTGCCGTCTTCGAATCCAAAGTAACAGTTATCCATATAAGCAGAACTGCTGCACATGGCGATCATGGTGTTGCTCATGCGTGCTGCGATCGGCAGATACTGGGAACTGCGGTAATCCTCTACGGTCTCATCCCACAAAGCCTGCGCGGTTATCTCACCATCCAGATCGGGATTGGGAGGATTGAACGCTATGGGCTCGAATGAATTGTGGCTGGAGAACATGTCTTCTGCCAGAGACTGAAGTGTCATAACGTCACTTCTGATGTCCTCAAACATATCATCAGATATATAAGCCTGCATCTCGTTAGTCTTGGTCATGGATTCTTCGATGACCTGATGCATGGCATTAGTGGAAACATTACTTAAGGCTATCTGCTGCTCCTCTCTGGCAGCAGAAACAGTATTGGAAAGATACTTCGTTCTGTAAAAGGAAACTACGATGATACTCGCGATAATGAGGACAAAAATAATGAGCACAATACTAAGTATCTTGTGCTTGAGGCCTCCTATCTTGAATCCAAAAAACTTTTTCATGCATCAATTATATATTATTAATCGCAAAACAAAAATGAAGAATACGTTAATAGCGGCCGTGCATACAAATGTTACGACCGCTATTGAACTTATTAATTATTATTCACGCCTGAACAGGTTTTAAGTGATTACCTCCCACATTACTCCCATGTTCTTGAACCCGCCTTCCGGCATGCAGCCCGGGCAGGTCTTGGTTCCCTGCCCTCCCGAGCACCCGGAACAGCTTCCGCACGCTGAGAATTCAATCCTCCGGATGACACCGGACATCTCGAGAAACTCGATGTCCCTTTGCACCTGAGACTCACTCATACCGAGTTCAGCCGCAAGCATCGATACAGAACGGGACTTACCGTCTTTAAGAAGATTCATCAATTCCTTCATAGAAGTCACCAGATCAGAAGACCGATATGGTATGCGATGCCGGCAAGCACAAGAGCCGTAGCCGTGTAGTAGCCTGCAATGATCGCTGTCCATTTCGCTGAGTGTGTCTCCTGATAAGTTGCAGCCAAAGCCACGATACAGGGCATGTTGAATGTTATCGCGAAGATGAAAGCCAAAGCTTCCGGCTTGGATATATTGGCAATAAGAAGATCATTAAGATTAGCTGCAACTTCGGCGCCCTGCATAGAGCTGACGGTAATCGTACCGACTCCTGAGTAGATCGTACTGAGAACACCAAGTGCACCTTCCTTACCGAGCGACGATGCTATGAAGGCAGTAAATGTCTGCCACTTCATACCAAACAGCATGGTAACGGGCTCTATAGCCTGACCCACCTTGAACAGTATCGAACTCGTAGCGTCGCCGGACGACGTATATGACAGAAGCCAGAACACCAGTGCAACGATTAACACTACTCTGAACGATCTTATGAAAGTCTCCTTTGTTCTGCCGAGAACATATCTGAAGAGCGAACCCCACTTCGGCTTGTGATAAGGCGGAAGTTCCATGATCATGCCGTATCTGTCGGAAGGCTTAACAAGCGATCTGCCGAAGATCTTGGCGGTGAGCCACATATGCAGGATCATGACGACCAGTATCACTGCGATTATAGCAGCCGCTCCGGGACCGAAGAAAAGAGTTGATAGCATCGGAACAACAGCCCATGCCGCACCGCAGGGAATAGCCCACGCGAGCGCGATCGTAAGAACCTTCTGTCCCCAGTTATCGATTACTCTTGTACCCGCAGCGCCGCCCATCGTGCAGCCGAAGCTTATGAGAAAAGGCATAACCGACTTACCCTGAAGCCCAAGCTTAGCCATAGTGTTGTCGAAGACATAAGATATCCTTGCCATAACGCCAATCTCTTCAAGCAAACCGAAGACAAGCGTGACACCGAACACAAAGCCCAGCATCTGAATAACGAAGCTAAAGCAGGTGATGAGCACGTCACACAGAATCGCTGCAATGAATCCGGGGCAGCCTATGCTAATGAGATAATCATTCAGAGGCGCAGGGATCATGCCGATTGCAGATCCGATTCCCATAAACGGCAGTGCAGGTATAAATGAGGCAATGAGACCCAATAGGATCGTAACAACTACAACCGCTTTGCCCCAGAATTTGTGAGTGATCAGTCTGTCGAACCTGCCCATCTCAACTTTCTTGCTCTTGCTTACAACAGAGCCTTCTATAACTTCGTCGATCCATGAGAACTTGCACTCACCTGTCTTGACGACTCCCTTTTCGATACCTTTCACAGCCTGCTCGTAAGTATTTCTTTTCGATGAGTCCAGCTTGGCCTTAACCTTCGCTATTACCGGCGCATCACCTTCCACGGACTTAACTGCAAGCCACATGGAAGACCTGTGCTCATCATTAACGCCTTCTATGATCTCCCTTATGCTTATGTACTCGGGGATCTGCTGAAGTTTTGCTTCAAGTCCGTCACTATTAAGCACTGTCTTCTTATCGAGTGCTTCAGTAAGAGCATCATAAAAAGGGCTGTAATCCTTCTTATCAGTTGCAGAGAACAGAACTACCGGAATACCAAGTCTCTGTCTTATGGCATCAACCTTAATGCTCTTCCCCTGCTCCTTCGCGACATCGCTCATATTAAGAACCAGGAAGCACGGTACTTCGATTCCTGCAAAATCAGCGAGCATATAAAGGCTTCGCTCCAACTGAGAGCTGTCAGCAAGTATACAGACAACATCAGCCTTACCGGAGGCTATGTAATCTCTCGTAATCATCTCTTCATCAGAGTTTGCGGAGAGAGAATATGTACCGGGAAGATCTGCGACGACATATTGCCTGCCGTTATATTCGAATTTACCTTCCTTCTGCTCTACAGTCTTGCCGGGCCAGTTTCCAACGTGCTGCTTCAATCCTGTAAGCGCATTGAAAAGCGTCGACTTGCCTGAGTTGGGCTGACTTAATAAAGCTATTACCGTCTCATTCTTATCAGTCATTGTACGAGCCCTCCTGAACCTCTATGTTGCTACACTCTTTCTCATTAAGAGCGATCATGGTGTCACGCGTATACACGATTATCGGTCTGTTCTTGTCGTTCTTAATGATCCTTACCCTGCAGCCCGGAGTAATTCCGATGGATGTGATCCTGCTCATATAACGGACATCGCCGTTAACCGAGGTCACTACTCCTTCCTCCCCCTGCTTCATCTTAGAAAGTGTCTTCATATATCCTCCTGATTCTTTATTGGTTTCATATTCAGTAATACATAGCCCGCATCAGAAACGATCTTCGAGCAAACATCTTCTTGAACCTCACTCTTAGTCCTCAAAGTCACGGTGCGGCTTGCAAGGTCAGCAACAGCCCAGAAGCCGTAACGTGAGTTAAGAGCGTTCTCTACCCTTCTAGTGCAGTTACTGCAGTGCATGCCGTCAACGGACAGTTCATATACGAATGGGTAATTCTTCTTATTGCGGTCACTTACCCTTATCTTCTTCGGAGCCGGGTCGTATTCACCGCAGCATGAAGAACCATAGCGGATCCTTTTTACGGTGCCCCAGATGGCACCCCCAATAACAACAATCAAGATCAAACCAATAACAAGATTTCCCATAGCAGCCTCCGGGTCGCAAATATAGTTAGTTATAACTAACAGCAACGGATTATAGCGCACAGGGCGCGAGTTAGCAATAACTAACTATTCCTTGACACGATACTTACGTATTGTTATATTTCTATCGGTTAGTCGTGTCTAACTGCAAGAAAGGAAATCAAGATGTTCGAAGAGATGATGGTCAGAAACTGTGCTCCCACATTGGCAGGCATCAGAGTCATCCCTATGTCATTTTCAGACGCTGCGACTCTTATATACGTTTACAGACCGGAGAAACTTAACAGTTATCTGTCACAGGACGTCTTTCCCAACGAGATCGGACTCTTTCTGGGATACCCCGCAGAAGACGTGAAGGGCTTTATGGAAGAGGAAGCAGTCTTGAGATGTTAACAATGACGGCATGACCGTCAAATAGAAAGGAAACCATATATGAGTTACAGAATAGTACTTATAAGACACGGTGAATCCGAATGGAACAAAGCTAATCTCTTCACAGGCTGGACGGACGTCGATCTGTCAGACGCAGGCAAAGAAGAAGCTAAGAACGGCGGAAGACTTCTTAAGGAAGAAGGCATATCCTTCGATATCTGCTTCACTTCAGTTCTTAAAAGAGCCATACACACAGCTAACATAGTTCTGGATGAGATGGATGAGATATACATTTCCCAGATTAAATCGTTGAAGCTCAATGAGCGCCATTACGGAGCTTTGCAGGGACTTAACAAGTCAGAGACAGCCGAGAAGTACGGAGAGGATCAGGTTAAGATCTGGAGACGTTCATTCGACGTATGCCCTCCGGCACTCGATGTAAGCGATGACAGAAATCCCGCGAACCAGCCTCAGTACAGGAATGTCAACAAATACTTCCTCCCTCTTACCGAGAGTCTCGCGATCACGATAGACCGCGTTATCCCCTACTACCTCGAGACAATCGTTCCCGAGATCCGCGCAGGCAAGTCAGTGCTCATTGCAGCTCACGGCAATTCATTAAGGGCACTTGTTAAATATCTCGATGATATATCCGACGAAGATATCCTTGGAGTTAACATTCCCACAGGCACGCCCCTCGTATACGAGTTGAATGACGATTTCAAAGCCGTATCTCACAGATACCTTGGAGACCAGGCTGCCATTGAAGCAAAGATGAAGGCCGTCGCCAATCAGGGAGCAAAGAAGAACTGACCCCCATTTATTCATACTCATAACCTCCAAACCGGTGTCACCGATGTTGACACCGGTTTCTTTGTGTTCGGGTTCCCTCCTGCCTTAAAACAACATAAAAACAAGCACCGACTATCGTCGATGCCTGTTTGTTTTGGTGGAGCATACGGGGCTCGAACCCGTGACCTCTACGCTGCCAGCGTAGCGCTCTCCCAGCTGAGCTAATGCCCCTTGAGCCACCCGGTGATTATATCATCACACGGGCATGGTCAACAACCCATATTTTCGATGATGTGGCGCGCTACATAAACGCCGCTCGCAGATGCATGTGAGAGCGAGTGCGTAACACCTGAGCCGTCACCTATGATATACATGCCCTTATAGCGAGACTCGAGGTTCTCATCGATCGCAACTTCCATGTTATAGAACTTGACTTCAACACCATAAAGAAGCGTGTCATCGTTTGCTGTTCCGGGCGCGATCTTATCGAGAGCGTAGATCATCTCAATAATGCCGTCGAGTATCCTCTTGGGAAGGACGAGCGACAGGTCGCCGGGAGTAGCCTGAAGAGTCGGGCGCACCGTGGATTCAGCTATACGCGCTTCATTGGAGCGGCGTCCGCGGAGAAGGTCTCCAAGACGCTGTACGATAACACCGCCGCCTAACATGTTAGACAGACGCGCTATGGATTCACCGTAACCGTTGCTGTCCTTGAATGGCTCCGAGAAATGCTTAGCTACAAGCAAAGCGAAATTGGTGTTGTCAGACTGAAGCTCGGGAGAATCAAAACTGTGGCCGTTAACGGTAACGATGCCGTTCGTATTCTCGTTTACTACATACCCGTTAGGATTCATGCAGAACGTGCGGACACGGTCCTCGAATTTCTCCGTTCGGTACACTATCTTGGACTCATAAAGCTCAGAAGTAAGATGCGAGAAGATTACAGCAGGAAGCTCCACGCGCACACCTATGTCAACGCGGTTGGAATATACTTCAATATCAAGGTCCCTGCAGACCTTCTCCATCCACTTGCTGCCGGATCTTCCTACAGACACGATGACCTTACGGGAAGTAAACTCCTCCTCCCCTACGACTACGGTATAACTACCGTCATCATTGACTTTAACAGTATCTGCGTGTGCATTGAATCTGATATCGACAACGTCCTTAAGTGCTCTGTAGATATTGCCGAGAACCTGGTAGTTCTTATCTGTTCCGAGATGGCGTACGGAAGCATCAAGAAGATGAAGCTTATTCTCAAGGCAGACCTTCTTGAAAGATGTGCCGGCCGTAGTATAGAGCTTGGTTCCTCCACCTCCGTTCTGAAGGTTGATACCGTCAACGTACTCCATGAGTTCGAGCGCCGTCTCCTTGCCGATGTGCTCGTACAGAGTGCCGCCGAAGTCATTGGTTATGTTGTACTTACCGTCGGAGAAAGCACCGGCGCCTCCGAAGCCCCTCATGATGGCGCAGGTCTTGCAGTTGATGCATGACTTAACCTTCTTGCCGTCTATTGGACACTTACGGTCTTCAAGGCCCTTGCCGGCTTCAAGAAGAAGCACCTTAAGCTCAGGAGCCTTCCTGCTTAACTCATATGCCGAGAATATTCCTCCGGGGCCAGCACCGATTATTATGACGTCGTAATTCATTCTTCCTCTTCTTCAAGTACTGTCTTGGACTTAACTGTTACCTTTCTCTCGTAACTCGAGAATGCCTCTTCTACAAGCGAATCTGAAGGCTTCTTCGAGATAAGGCTGATAACGGGAACGATTATGAAGCCTGCAAGCATAGCGAAAGCACCGCAGTTGATGGGCGACTTGAGAAGTGCCGGGAAAGAATCCCTGAACAGCATGTTGGCTACCATAATGCAGGAACCGAAGATAAAGCATGCCCAGCAGGAAGCCTTGGTTGCCTTCTTCCAGTAGAGACTGAAGAGGAACGGTGCGAGGAAAGCACCTGCAAGAGCACCCCAGGATACACCCATGAGCTGAGCTATGAACGTAACATTGGAGCTGTACTGGATCAATGCGATTATCGAAGAAATGACGATGAACACAACAACGAGGACGCGGAGCCAGATGAGCTTTGCCTTCTCGCCCATATTCTTTACTATGGTTCCTGATATGAAATCAAGAGTAAGAGTTGAACTTGAAGTAAGAACCAGAGATGAGAGTGTTGACATCGATGCGGACAGAACGAGGATCACAACTACTGCGATAAGAATGTCAGGAAGTGTTGCAAGCATCGTGGGAACGATGGCATCAAAGCCCATAGCGCTGACCTGATCCTGTGTAAGGAAGAGTCTTCCGAAGCCGCCAAGGAAGTAGCATCCGCCGGCAACAACGATAGCAAAGAAAGTGGAGATGATCGTACCCTTCTTGATAGCATCCTCGTGCTTGATGGCATAGAACTTCTGAACCATCTGAGGAAGACCCCATGTACCAAGTGAAGTCAGGATTACTACGCCGAGAAGGTCCATAGGAAGCGGTCCTACGAAAGAAGTGTAAGCGCCGTTGTACTCGGGGAAGTCTCCGGCGACCTTCGACAGCTCTATCATGGAGCCCATGAATCCGCCGTTAACATTAAGGACTGCGAGGATTACTGCTACTATGCCTATGAGCATTATTATGCCCTGGATAAAGTCATTGATAGCGGTAGCCATGTAGCCTCCGACTATGACGTAGATACCCGTGAGCACCGCCATCGCTATGATGCAGTACTTGTAGTCTATGTGGAAAGCCATCTCGAAAAGCCTGGACAGACCGTTATAAAGAGAAGCTGTGTAAGGGATCAGGAAGATAAAGATGATGATCGAAGAACCGATCCTTAACCCCTTGGAATCGAATCTCTTGGCAAAGAACTCAGGCATTGTGGAAGAGTTCAGCTTATGTGTCATGAGTCTTGTTCTTCTGCCGAGGATGACCCAAGCCAGCAAAGAACCTATAATTGCATTTCCGATACCTATCCAAGTGGAAGCAACACCGAACTTCCAACCGAACTGACCGGCATAACCGATAAAGATAACGGCTGAGAAATAGCTCGTACCATAAGCAAATGCGGTGAGCCAGGGACCTACGGATCTTCCTCCTAAGACGAAGCCGTCAACGTTCTTTGCACTCTTCCTGCTCATAACGCCTACTGCGATAAGAACTGCGAAGAATACGACAAGCATCAGAATCTTGATTACCATAACAACCTCCATGAGAAAGGCTGTCCTTGCAAGGACAGCCCCCACGGTTCTAATTTATAATATGCGCGTTATGCGCATGTCAATAGTTAATTTAGCGTGCTAAATCATTTTGCCTTCGCAAGCTCGGAAATAATCTCTACACACTTGTCAATTCCGAGAGCCGAACTGTTAAGGCAGATATCGTAATTCGGGGCGTAACCCCATTCAAGATCCGTAAAATGCTTGTGGTTCGCCGCTCTCTTCTTATCCTTCTCTTCAAGTCTCTTCTCGGGCTTCTTATCATTCTCGCCGTAGAGCTTGACGATTCTCTCCTTCCTGAACTCAAGGTCAGCGCAGATATACACATTCAGTACATCGTCATAATCCTTAAGGATGTAATCCGCGGAACGTCCCACGATTACACAGGGCTTGCCGCTGTCCGCGATATCCTTGATGACCTTCCTCTGTACAGTCCAGATATAGTCGTTCATGGTCATACCGTTCATTATTCCGGGAGTAGCCTGAGCTTCGAAGCCGTATGAGAAGATGCTCTTACCGGGGGCCTCTTCACCTCTCTTGGCAATTATCTCCTTGGAGAAACCTGTCTTCTCGGCAACATCCTCGATAATCTCCTTATCGTAATATTCATAACCGAGCTTCTGCGCAAGAGCCTTAGCGATAGTTCTGCCGCCGCTGCCGAACTGCCTGCTTATAGTGATAATCTTAGCTGACATAAAGATCACCTCACTTTCTCAAGTTACTTATATTTTAATATTTTTTCTGAAGAAAATAGTTTATAAACTGTTAACTCTGTTTTATAATTCATAGCGAAAAATCAGCCCAACGGAGGCAACTATTATGGCTATTAAGATTGGTATCATCGGATACGGCAACCTCGCGAGAGGTGTCGAGAGCGAGATCAGACGCTGTCCCGACATGGAACTTAAGGGAGTATTCACAAGGCGTGACCCCTCTTCCGTTAAGATCAAGACAGATTCCGTCCCCGTTTATTCGGTCAGCGACCTTAAGGAGAAGGCATCTGAGTTTGATGTACTCGTCAACTGCGGCGGTTCCGCTACAGACCTTCCCGTAACCACCCCCGAGTACGCGTCACTTTGCAATATCATTGACAGCTTCGATACTCATGCAAGGATCCCCGAGCATTTCAAGGCTGTTGATGAAGCTTCTAGGAGCGCTTCTAAGACCGCTCTCATTTCCGCAGGATGGGATCCCGGAATGTTCTCCTTGATAAGACTTTATTCCAACTGCATTCTCCCCGAAGGTAATGACTATACATTCTGGGGCAAGGGCGTATCCCAGGGGCACTCCGATGCGATCAGAAGAATCCCCGGCGTTAAGAACGGCAAGCAGTACACGATTCCCGTACCCGAGGCACTCGACGCAGTAAGATCCGGTTCCAATCCTGAGCTTACAACAAGACAGAAGCACACAAGAGAGTGCTTTGTTGTAGCTGAAGATGGCGCAGACAAGGCTCTTATCGAGAAGACGATCAAGGAGATGCCCAATTACTTCGCTGACTACGATACAACAGTACACTTCATCTCTGAGGAAGAGTTCGCCGCTAATCACAGCAAACTCAACCACGGAGGATTCGTATTCAGATCCGGTACGACAGGCCTTAACGGCGAGCACAAGCACATCATCGAGTACAGCCTCAAGCTCGACTCCAACCCTGAGTTCACAGCTTCTGTTATCCTTGCATATGCAAGAGCCGTATACCGCTTGAGCGAGAAGGGTGACTACGGATGCAAGACAGTATTCGATATAGCACCTGCTCTCCTCTCTCCTCTTTCAGGTGATGAATTAAGAGCACACTTACTCTGATAAAGTAAAATCAATTCAATAATAACAAATGCCCCGGATCGCTGATCCGGGGCATTATTGATTCAATTAACAGAATCGGTCAGATTCAATTCATGTCATACATTAACTGAATAGCGTGCGCAGAATGCTGCCCATTCAGGAGAACGTGCAAACTCGTCTACAACCTGTGCTCTTGTGAGAGCTCCGTTGTTCAACGCTGTTACCCAGTTATTGAATCCTTCAGTGTCAGGAGTTCTGTCGAAGAATACCTTATAAAGTCTTGTGACAAACTCTTCATTAGAAGTATTCAGTCCAATGAACTCGCTGCTTCCGAAGAATCCATGTACTACTGCTGATGCGGATCCGCCGTTCAAAAGGATATCTGTCCATCCGTCTCTGCCTGCTACGTCAAAAGATCTTCCGAGTCCTTCAACATACAGTCTCTCTACAAAGTGATTAACTGCCATTCTCTGAATCTGCTCAGGTGTAAGAGAAGGCTCTTCCGGTGTAGGCTCAGGTGTAGGCTCGGGTGTAGGCTCAGGTCCGGGTGTCGGAGGTTCAGGCTCGGGTGAAGGCTCCGTAACGGTTACTACGCATGTACCACAGAAAGACTCACGCAAAAGCTCATCATAAACCCACACTTTGACAGTTGCCTCTCCAACACCGACAGGAGTAACTACACCGGTTTCAGGATCAACGGTTATTACATCATCGTCTTCGCAGTAGAATTTTTCCAAAATAACATTATGTCCTTCCGGTGCTTCAACAGAATAGCCAAGAGCAACCGGGTCGGAATCTGTAGTAAGTTCAAGTGTCGGAGGAACAACTACTACAACAGGCTCATCAGAACTGTAAACCGTGAATCCAACTGTTTTCGTGATCACACCGGATCCTTCAGTCGTCACAGTAGAATCGGTCAATGTAGCAGTAATAGTTACTGCACCGGGAGCTACAGGTGTTACAACACCGGTATCACTTACTGATGCTACAGAAGGGTTGTTGGATTCCCAGGTGACTGTGTAACTGCCGGGCTTAATCGAAGCCTCATTAGTAACTGTGGCAGTTATCTGGAAAGGATCATCGTCAGAGAATACAGGACCTGAAACTTCACTCAGAGTAACGTCGCTGACATGCTGATAAACTGTAATAGTGGCTGAACCGAGAGTCGTACCTCCCAAGGAAGCTGTGATCGTCGTCACGCCAGCTGCCACAGGAGTAACTTCTACTTTTCCACTCGCACTGTTATAAGCAACATTTGCAACGCCTTCGGGACTTGATGCCCAAGTGAGATCAGCATCTGAGAATGTAGTGTTACTCGGCTCATGATGTGTAGTTAAGGCAACTGCTCCGTCACCTACAAAAACAGTCATCGCATCAATTGTTTCAGATGTGATAGGAACGGATACATATACTTTGATAGAAGTAAAGGCTAAGTAACCAGTTCCGCTGTAGGAACGTCTAAGGCTTAAAGCAACTGACGGTGAAGCAGTTCCTGACCATGTCAAAACTCCATTACTGTTAGTCCAGCCACTGCCAAAACTTGCACTTGTATTCGACATTTTGCTGTAAGATATCTCGATCTTGGTAATCTTACCATCCTGATATTCTCCGGTGCTCGGAATAGAGAAAGTATATTTGGTTGCAGTACCTCCATAATTCCAGAAGTACTTTGGGTTGCTGGAGAGTCTGCCGTTGCCGTCGCTTACAGCAATATTTATTCCGCTAAAAGGGTGATCTCCGCCGTTATTAACATCCTGATTAATATTCAGTGTAACTACTTTTACACCACTATTGTCAGCAGATAAAAACATTGACGGGATTATACTGAACACAATAGCGGCAGACACTAATGCCCCCAGTATTTTGTTTCTTGCTTTTGTTCTGGTTTTCATATTTATTACCTCCTTAAAAATACTAACAAATATACGCACGAGTACAGAGTTTCAATCCGTAACGCATCATAAATATCATCATTAATATTATTGATTAATAAAATAAAAAATACAATTGTCACACCAATTTGTTTATTATTTGTTTACGTTTTGGATAAATTTGACAATTACGCTGTCAGGCCTGCTGACCTGTAAGATATTCGCCCAATTCACAGGGCTTCGAGAATATCCGCTCTGCCCCGTTTGCCAGAAGGAATTCCCGTGTACGGAACCCCCAGTCTACACTTATATAATCTATCCCGGCATTCTTACCGGTTCTTATATCCACATCGGAATCACCGATATACACCGCTTCAGAAGGCTTAACACCAAGATCCTTCATCGTCTCATAAACAAACGTCGGATCCGGCTTGACGGGAACCTCCGGTACATTGCCGTGAGTCTCCGCTATGAGGCTGCCAAAGTTCTCCTGAATCAGTTTCTTCGCGGGAATGTCAGGTTTATTGGTAACCACAGCGCACTTGATACCGGCATCATTCAAGGTCTTCAGCATATCTTCAATACCTTCATAAGGATAAGTGTCGTAGGAACAGTTCTCGACATAGAATTTGTTGTAATCGGCATAAACCTTCTCGATGAGCAGGATGCCGTCAGGGACCTCGAACAGAGCCCTTTCGATGAGCTTACGCGTGCCGTTTCCTATCATGGCCTGAACCTCGTCACGTGTCTTGCCGGGAAGTCCGTTCATCGCGAGCGCTGCGTTTACGGCGTGTGTGAGGCCGCCGATAGTGTTAAGAACCGTGCCGTCGAGGTCAAATATCGCAAGTTTATATCTCATGTCAGTACTCTCTTAAAGTCTTTCTTCTTATCTTGTAATCGGGCATTATGTCAGCAACATGCGCCCAGAAACGTTCGGAGTGGTTCGCCTCAAGAAAGTGTGCAAGCTCATGCACCACGACATAAGCAATAAGCTCCTCCGGCGCCTCAAAGAGATTATAGTTGAAAGTAAGCTTCCCTGTCGAAGGCGTACAGACTCCCCACCTTGTCGACATGGTCCTGAACGTGACCTGCTTCGGCGGCTCAACGCCTTTTTCCGCGAACATCGGGCAGTAGTAATCGAGCATCTCCTTAATCTTCGCACGGAGCTTCTCCCGCCTCCACTTCTGATAGATGCGCTCCGCCTGCTCGGGCGTCGCCGCATTAACATAGATGTCGGGATAGACAAAACGAAGTCCCTTGAACGGGAACCCGGTATTTACGTGAAGCGTGCACCTCTCGCCGAACACATTGACCTGCTCCCCGTCCACGTATGTACTCGGGCGCGCAGCATTGTCCTTCCTGTAACTGACCTTGGCAAGGCTCCTTCTTATGAAAGCAGATTCCGTCCGCATGAATGCTTCCACCTCGCCTATGGTCGTACGGTTCGGGCACGATACGTTGATGGCGCCGTCGTGATTAATTCGAATATTTATGTTCTTAACGCGTTTACGGGACAGCTCGTAAACATAGATCTGCCCGTCAATTACTATCTGTCTCAACATCTATTTATGTATCTGAGGAATAGATCTCGCTGACCTTGCTTATGATGCCGGAAGGTGTCATCGGGCAGCCGCCGTAAACCGTGTGCCTGCCGTCTTTGCTTACAGAGCAGAGCTTATAACTCATATGCCCTATGAATTCATCAGCTTCAACAGTGAAGTAATAAAGTCTCTTAAGGTCACGGCTGAAGATATAGACAAGGTGTGCGCAGAGCATAACGGACTCGGGCTTCGGAAGCGTTACGAAGCAGCCGTAAGAGCCGTCGTTGAACTGGAAACACCTGGTCGTGAACTCCCCCTGCCTGTAAGGAAACTCCTCTCCCGTCCTCTCTATGAGAACCTTGAAAAGCTTATAAAACGTATTCGTCTCGGGATCAAGAATACTCGCGATGACCTCCTTCGGCGTCTCAAAAAAACGCTGAGGCAGACTCTGCTGTTCGATCTCATATCGAGTATTGTAGATGTTCCTGTTAAATCCCATGATTACATTATATAGTAATCACGGGCGTGATATTTTACTGTTGTTTGACAATGCTGTGCGTCCGAAGCGATGCCGATGCAGCTGCTATGAGTTTAACAAGATCAGGGATCAGGAACGGGTACACACACATCGAAAGTACTGCGGCAAGACCGATGTCTCCCGTGTTTCTCGTGTAAACGACCATGAACCAGATCACACCGAATACATAAAGCACAACCTCAAGGATCACGCCTTCTATTATGCAGAATGCGAGCCTTCTTGCAGAGCTCTTCTTAAGCTTCTTAAAGCACAGTTCATCGAGAAGCCAGTAGCAAAGCCCCACGAAGATGAATCCGATTATGAATCCGCCCGTAGGTCCTATTAGCGCTGCAGGTCCTGACTTGAAGCCCGCAAAGACGGGAACTCCGATAAGTCCCAGCAGTATGTAGATAAGGATGGAAATCGTCCCCCTCTTGCCTCCGATGGTAAAGAGAACAAGGAAGATTCCGAAGGTCTGAAGTGTGAACGGGATATCCATAATCTGCAGGGATATCCATGAGCAAATAGTGATCAGTGCGGCGCAGATTGCCTCAAGCACAATGTTGTATGTCTTATTCATGGACTGAATTATAGTTCAGTCTCTATTGTAAATCAAGATTGAATTTGGGTTTACAATTAAATTGTCTTCCTGAGCTGCCTGAAATCCTTGACCGCCTGAACTCCGATTCCGAATATCCTCTTCATGTTGATGGAATTCTTGCCTCCCTGCCTCGGGCGGAATGTGATCGGTACAAACTTAACATTGTCCTTGTTCTTAACCAGAAGCACCGAGAGCATTACGTTCGAGAGGTTGAAATCCTTGGGTATCTTCGGCAGATACTTCTCAAGGGTCTTCCTCGGCATAAGTCTGAAAGGTGTGTTGGCATCGGTGACACTCACGCCGAAAGTAAGCTTGATAACGAGCTTTAGAACCTTGGTGACAAAGACTCGTGAGAAGCCGTCCTTCCTGTGATTCCTGTGTCCGATGATCGCATCATAAAGTTTCCTGTCCTCCCAGAAAGGCCAGAACTCCGAAGGCAGCGTCTGCCCATCCGAATCAGTCTGGAATATATAGTCAGCATTATGCTCAACGGCATAGTTATATGCAAACAGAAGAGTCGCTCCGTGTCCGGAATTCTCCTTGGTTACGGGAACCAACTGGGGATACTGCTTATTCAGTTCAAGAAGCTTGTTATATGTATTATCCTTGCTGCCGTCGTTTACGACCACAAGCCTCGAATCAGGGCCGATTTTGGCAACGACCTCATGCCATTCCTTTACGACTGCCTCGATGTTGGCTTCCTCGTTATACGCGGGCATTACAATATAAAGACTATCTTCCACAATCTGCTTCCTTTTGAATTATTTAATGTATAATTTTCCTTAGTAAGTTTACCATACATTACAAAATATAAATAAGAACGGAAGATATATTATTAGATGTTGTCTGACGAGACAAGACGTAAATTCGAGTTAATAGTCCGCAATATGACCGCTGACCAGCGCGCCGAACTTCAGGATCATCTCGCGAGTGTCCCTGACGAACAGAAATTCGACCTGATCGAGAGAATAGTTGCGAAGTACGACGCCCGCGCAGCCAAAGAATCCGTCAGTGCCGAGAGGCCGGTACATAGCGCATCACACCCGAAGAAGAAGCTTAAGAAGGGAGTTCGTAACGCACTTGCCGGAGCTGTTCTCGGAATAATATTAATAGGCATAGGTATTGTTGCAGCTACTCACTGGAGAACCCTGACAGGCAGGCCTGAGCTTAATGACGTTCCTTCTGAGACGACAGTTGTTACAGAGACCACGGCTGAGCCAACCCCGTCTCCCACGCCCACGGTTACACCTACTCCCGAACCCACCAGAGTTCCTCTTGCTTCAGACCATCCTGACCTCACGGGTCTTACGATCGTTATCGATCCCGGACACCAGGAGACTACTGACAGCGAACAGGAGCTTTATGCATCATGGCTCTCATCGACAAAGCCCAGATGCACATGCGGAACCAGAGGCATCGTAACAGATGTTCCCGAGTATGAACTCACATTGGATTATTCACTGATCATCGCCGATTATCTTGAACAGTGCGGTGCTGATGTAATACTTACCAGAGAAGCTAATGACGTAAACATCTCCAATCAGGAAAGAGCGGAGATCGCACTTTCGAGCAATGCAGATGTGTTCCTGAGAATACACGCAGACGCCGCGGGTGACTCCATGGCATCAGGTGTCCGTGTTTACACTCCTGATTCGGGAAGCTTTACCGACACTTCCCCCGAGTACGCACAGCAGCTCGCTGATCTTGTTGCCGAAGCCGAGGGGCTCGAAGTCAACGCAGTAAGGGCTACGAGCCTTTATACCGGTCTTAATTACGCCAATACGATAAGGTCATTCCAGTTAAGCCTGGGCTTCCTGTCGAACAGCGATGATGAAGCTGTTCTTACTAATGAAGATAATATAAGAGCAGTAGCAGAAGCCATATCGATTTTCTGTGCAGAATTTGTATAATGGAATGTGAATAAGGAGGTATGAAGATATGATTAATGAGCCCAGTGAGTTGGAAAGCCTTGCAAAAGGCTCACTCTCAGATAAGTATGATGCAACAGGAAGCGAGATCAGCAGACTTGATACTCTGATTCATGCGTTTTGGCTTATGTTCAAGAAGAACGGCTTCACTAACGAGATGCTCGACGAAGCTCTTGACGAAGCTCTTGCAATCGAAGCAGAAGGCAACAAGACACTCAAGGGCATGGTCTGCCCTAACTGTGGTCGTAAGGCTCAGTTCTCCGGTCACTTCAAGATCAAGTGCATCTACTGCGGATCAGAGTCGGTACTGAATCCTTATGAGGCCAGGGACATTGCAATCGAGATGGAAGCTGCCATGGCCCAGCAGCAGGCACAGGAAGATCAGAAGGAGCGCTGGAGCAAGGCCGTCGAGAACGATCCTTATCAGCCCTACGATGTATCCAAGGATCTGCAATTCGACGATTACGATAACAACAATAGTATGTTATAATGACATTCCCTATATGGGGGTGTACCGGTTTCGACGGGGTCGTTGATACTGAGAAAGCGGGTGGTGGATTCTCGTTGGCCACCTTAAAAAACGGGAAACGCAAGTAATTGCAAACGACACACAGCTCGTAGCTGCTTAATCTAGCTACCGTCTTCTTCGGATCTTCTGCCACTGAAGAAAGACGTTAACCGGCAGACCTTACCCGGGAGAGGTTAAACGGGACCACATCTTTGGCAAAGCTTTGAGTCTTAGATGTATTTATGAAGCTACCGGCGGGCATACCTGACAGCGGGTTCTGTCCAAAGGGAAATCCTTAAACACTGTCTGCACCCGGAGACGTCTCAGAGGATACGGTTTCGGACAGGAGTTCAACTCTCCTCACCTCCACCAAAAACCACCAAGCAGCGGGGATATACCCCGCTATTTTATTGCCATCTTCTTTGTGACAAAATGAAATTGACTCATGCAACTACGGTTAGTATAATTGTGTCAAATTGATTTTGTCCTTAAGGGGGAATTTTATGGCTAATCGAATAACACTTAAGGAGGCTATAGAGCGTATTCAGCAACTCGAAAAAGAAAATGCTGACTTAAGGGAAGAACTTGAATACTTCAAAAAGAGAAAAGCCAGCGGCAGACAAAAACATAATGCAAAATGGATGACTCTCTATAACGACTTTGTTATTTGTTATGAGAAAGGCATGTCACTCATAGATATTGCTGAGAGAAATAATATCAGTAAACGTACAGTTTACAGATATAAGGAATACTATGATTCTTCAACGAAGCAGGGAAAAGACTGATTTCTGTTTGAAAAAAATATGACAGGGAGAATAGATATCTCACAACTGAATATACCTCCTGATAAATCCGAGTTCGCTGTAGCAAAGTACTTTGCGGAGCTTGGTAAGGATATTGTGTTCATTCCTCCCAGTGCTATCCCCGGTCAGCATCGCCCTGACATTCTCATGGATGGTGTTGAATGGGAGATAAAATGCCCGGAAGGAAGTAGCAAGAGAACAATAGAGAATGCGATTAGAACAGCTGTAAGACAATCTAAGAGTATTATTTTCGATTTGCGAAGGAT
Source organism: uncultured Eubacteriales bacterium (assembly GCA_900314745.1). GTDB lineage: Bacteria > Bacillota > Clostridia > Saccharofermentanales > Saccharofermentanaceae > Saccharofermentans. The sequence goes on from OMWK01000017.1 coordinate 61,003, forward strand.
ACAATTATCTGATAGTTCCAGTATTTCGAATCTGGAAAAAGAGTTTAACGGACGCAAATATATTAAGCGGCTATATGTAATAAGGAAAAATGGCAGTTTATTACTGTATTCCAGATGAGTTGACTTTTCTATAGTATGTGATATCTTATAGCCAAGATAAGGCTCGACCCACTGCTGGAATTAGCGGAGGGCCCAGAGCCTTTTTCTTATGCTTACAGATAGAAAACATGAGTTCGATTCTCCCCAGAATGGGAAATGCATCCAAATTGGGTCAAAGTGAATTTGTCCACAAGGGGAATTATATGACTGACCGAATAACACTTAAGCAAGCTTTAGAGCGTATTAAGCAACTTGAAAAAGAAAATGCTGACTTAAGGGAAGAACTTGAATACTTCAAAAAGAGAAAAGCAAGTGGCAGGCAGAAGCATAATGCCAAATGGATGAATATCTATAATGACTATGTTATCTGTTATGAGAACGGTATGTCACTCATCGAGATAGCGGAGAGGAATAATATCAGCAAACGCACTGTATACAGGTATAAGGAAATACTATGATTTATCATCAAAGCAGATAAAAGATTGATCGAGCTATGGAGCAATTATATGACAGGGAGAATAATATGCGAAAGGCTTTATTGCAGTCACGAAATGTAATTTTTGATCTCAGGCATATTAAGCTGTCGGAAAAAGAATGCATTCAAGAATTGGAGCGTCAATACTCAAAGCGTTCGCAACTTAGGAAAATGTATATAATTAAGAAGGATCTGGCATTATTACCATATCTGAATAAACATTGACTTTTGTGTAGAACATGATACCTTATAAGTTAAGATAAGGCTCGACCCACTGCTGCATAGCGGAGGGCCCAGAGCCTTTTTCTTATGCTTGTGATTAGAAAACAGGAGTTCGATTCTCCTCAGAATGGGAAATGCATCCAAATTGGGTCACCTCTACAAAGATCATTTAATTCTATGAATGATTTGTCTCACTGATTGTCTCACTTTTTTCAGATAGTGAGACATTTGGTGAGACAATTTCATCTCCAACTTTACAATCAGGCTGATCAGTGATATCTTCAGTTTATTGAATGAATATTTATTCATCAGATAAGTGAGGAACTGATATATGCCGCGATCACAGAAGAAAAATCAGGAGATACGTGATAACACCAGAAACAGGATCATCAAGGAGTCCTCGCTTTACTTTGCAAGGAACGGATTCGGAGATACTAAGATAAGTGACCTTGCCAAGTTCATCGGCATTGCACAGGGTTCCATATATGTATATTTCAAATCCAAGGAAGAACTCTATGATGAGATTAGGCGGGAAGCCAATACTGAAGAAGACATCAAAAAACTCAAGACTCTCACTTCTCTCCCTCTTCCCTACAAGAAGAAAGCATCCATGCTTATTGATTCGATCCTGGATGCTCTTAAGAATGATGAAGGGTTCCCTGTCAGGATCACCCTCTCCACACAGCTTATACTCGAGAACGGAACGTCAGTCTACGATACAAAGCTGTATAAACAGACCACGAAGATAATAAAACAGGGCATCAAAGAGGGTACCGCACCTGACATTGATCCCAATGCCGCAGCCGATATGTTCTGGGGAATGATATATGTTTATTCACTAAGAAGTCTGTTTACTGATGACTACCCTCTCTCGGAACGAAGAGAACTCATGAGATTACTTATAAGGGACAATGAAATATGAACAAAGCAGCAGTAATAACCGGAGCAACAGGCGGTATCGGAAAAGAATTTGTAAGACAGCTGTTTGATAAGGACATAGATGTAATTATCGCCACAGGAAGAAATGAAGACAGGCTCAACGAGCTCCAATCGGAATACGGAAGCAGACTTATCGCGATTAAGGCCGATCTTGCTTCTTACGAAGGTCTTACAGCCGTAAAACAGGCGATTGAAGGCATGAACATAAGATATCTCGTCAACAATGCCGGAACCGCTTATATGGGCAGATTCGATGAGATGACCGAAGAACAGATCGCAGGCATAACAGACATCAACTGCAGGGCCTGTGCGGTCCTCACACACATGTGTCTTCCTTATATGAGTGAGGGAGCAGCAATAATCAACGTCTCCTCTGCCTCATCCTTCCAGCCTAACCCGTATCTTGCAATGTATTCGGCGAGCAAGGTCTTCCTTAAGAACTTCTCGAGAGCCCTGAACGTGGAACTTAAGGACAGAAAGATCACATCGATTGCAGTTTGCCCCGGGTGGGTCGACACTGAGATGCTGCAACACGAATCAAACGGACAGAAGATCAGATTTCCCGGCATGGTAACTCCTCGGAAAGTAGTTACAAAAGCACTTAAAGATGCAGGCAGGCATAAGGATATATCCGTATCATCGGGTTATAACGCTTATCTGAGACTGTATTCCAAATACATGCCGACAACTATAGTAATGAAGCAATGGGTTAAAGGAATAAAAAAATATGTCAGGACTTGAGATAAGAACAGAGCGTGCGGACCTTTACGATGTCAACATGATCATAGTGATGAGGATCCGGATAGTAGGAAGCATAAACAACGCTGAAGAAGCCTTTTCGAAGGCTGTCAGCAACAATGAAGTGCTCAACACCAAAGTCGTGATAGAAGAAGACGGCAGGGCCTTCTACAAACCTAACAAGACACCGCGCAGCTTTATTATGCACACTGACGAAGACCTCGACAGGATACGTCAGCAGCAGGAGAAGATACGCTTCAGACTTGAAGAAGGCGAATTCATACGCGCGTATATAAATAACGGCGAGATCCTCTTCCTCATGCACCACTTAGGCGGCGACGGCAAGTCCCTCTCCTACTTTATAGAGGATTTTCTTACTGCCGCTTCGGGTGAAGAACTTACATACAAGCCGATGCATGAAGTCGAACTTCCGGTCACATCCGCAGGGATCATAGGAAAGTTCTTCGCGAGCCTTCTTAACAGGGGCTGGACTGACAGGACTTATACCTGGAACGATCTGGACAAAGCTTACGGGCAGTACTGGGCCGGAAAAACAACCGTCATCGAGGAGAAGGAAGAACACCTTGGAAGAACTCTTAGCATGCTTCATGATGAGAAGATCGGGTACACGGCTTATCTTATCGCGGGATACCTTCAGGACTTGGATAAGACGGCAGATGTCGGCATTGCCGTCGATGCCAGAAGTAAGGGTGACAGATCCATGGGAAACCTCGCGACGGGTATATCTTTCAAGTACAAATATGACAAGAGAAAGGACCACCTCGGCAACGCCAAAGCGATCCATAAGCGGATTCACAGTAAGCTTCTGAGCCCTTATAAGAAGTACTTCATCCTGAACTTCATGCCTATGCTGCGAAGATCATTGATCGATGCGATCAACCTCGTTCACGCAGGAACCGAATCAGATCCCGTCGCCAATAAAGCTGCAAAGGCCATGGGCTATCTTGATGACACCAAAGATCTGAGTGTTACCAACCTGACTTCACTTGACATAAGGACCGATTACAACGGGTTCCGGCTTGTAAGACTGTCTTTTACGGGGCCTGTCGTCTCCTACGGAAAGAACATCGTCAGCTGCTGCACGCTTAACAATGTAACCGTAACGACGCGACACACGAGGATCAGCGTCGAGCCATGACTTTATAAAGCCCGTGGCGGTTGCAGTAATACAGGAAGTACTTCACGCGGCTTATCTTAAAGCGCGCCCCTGAAGCACTCTCTGGATAAAGCTTAACGAACTCGCACCCGTCGTCTCTTACTGCGGCTATGAACGAGATGTAGTGGTCCTTGCTCATATCGTGCTCTGCAGTTACGTAGTACTCGTCCTCCACTTCTTCCACACTTAAGACATGCTCCGCATCCGGCTCCTCTGCCTCAAGCGCCGGCAGCATGATGCCGCAGCAGCTCACCACGGCGTCTCCGACACTTCTTATGATGTTGCCGCACACGGGACAGACGTAAACCCTCATCTTAAGCATATTCGCGTGCCTGTTGCCGTTAACGACATCCGCCCCGGCGAAAAGCTCGATCACCGACACCCCGAGCGCCGAGGAGAGCGCTTCTATCAGGGAGATGTCGGGATACCCCTTACCCGTCTCCCATTTGGATACTGTCTTATCGCTGACGTTTACTTTCTCACCTAACTGAAGCTGGGTAAGTCCTCTTTCTTCTCTTAAGCGCCTGATAAGCGCACCGGTTACATACTGATTCATATATAAACCCTCCTTCTGCCTTCAATAATGGGACTAAGAAGAGCTCAAAACAACCTACGCTTGGTAGAGTCAGTAAAAGGAATCAGTGAAATACTATCAGGCGTATTTCTTGACACAAACACTTCGCTGAGCGGACTTACGCAGACGCTTCGCGTCGAGTACGTAGCGAAGCAAGTGTTCGTGTCAATGCATCAGATCGCCGGTGGGAAGGCGCGTCCAGGCGAGCGGCAGAAGCTCGGCAATGTCAGTCTTGATTATCTTCCCGTTCTCATCGGCGAGAATGACCTTAATATCAGGGGAATACTCCATAAGCATCTGCCTGCAGTTGCCGCAGGGCGAGAACAGCCCTGCAGGGCCGTCAGGATGCACGGAGACTATCGTATCAAATTCATGACACCCGTCGCTTATGGCATTGCCTACAGCGATGAATTCGGCACATGAACCGTGAATGCAGTCGCAGTTAACGCCGTGATATAAAGTTCCGTTCTTAGCCTTAAGGCAGCATCCGACCGTATGGAAGAAATTGCCCGGAACCTTAGCCTTATCAAGCGTGGCATAGGCCTCGTCGATCAGCTTCATATCATCAGGTGTTACTTCGTAAGTTCTCATTACAAATAATCAGTCACCGAGTATGCAGTACTTACCGCAGCACTCTGCCACAGTCTCATAGCCCGTAAAAAGCTCCTTAAATACATCATAGACCGAAGTCCAGCGCATTACATCGAGAGGATCATTGCCGTCGACATAGAGCTTCTTCATGTTAAGGTCGTAGATTCTCTTATACTCGACGCTGTAATTATCGAGTTCTATGAGATCTCTAACAGGTGTATCAATCTTATTCATATGATGGATGGAATTAATAAGTTCAGCCATCTTAACAGCGCCCGTACCGACGCTCATGAAGCTCGAGATAATGTTATCCTTAAGCTCGGTTATATTGAGTCTCGTAAACGTATCGGATATATCCTCAACAAGATCCGTGCAGTTCTCAATGGACATCAAGACCTCATAGAGCATCATGGCTTCAGGATCACGGAAGAGCTTGTTATCCTGCAAATAATACTGAACATCATGCTTAATGTTATCGGCCTCATTCTCAAGCGATGAGACGTGACGAGATACGGAATCAAAGTCGCCGTCATCTATCAGTTCACACAACACTTCTGCCTCGGAGATAAGGGACTGACAAATCCTGCTCATTGAGGCAAATATAAACTCACGATCGGTTTCCTTCATTCTTTCCACCACATATCAATTGAAGATAATTCAATTATACACAAAAACAGCCGGATATATAACCCGGCTGCTAATAATCAAACTATTTACAGGATCAGAGATTCAGATCAGAGAGCTGATACCTTGGATACGTTCTCCTCGGATGCCTGATTGTCTACGATGAGCTCAACTGCTCTGGGTGTGCAGACGAATGTTGTCTTAACGGGTGTAGGCTCGATCTTGCCGTCGAGTGAATATACAGCACCGGAGATGTAGTCTACAACTCTCTGGTTGTTAGCATTAGGTGTAAGGTTGCAGATTACGATATGGCCTTCACGGATGTGATCGCAAACGATCTGAGAAGTTCTGATGTCATAAGGTGAGAGCATTACAACTGTTGCTGTTGAAGCTGTTCTTACGGGAGTAGTTGTTGCGACCGGCTGCTGGATGTATGTCTGTGTCTCAGGCTGCATATAAGGTACCTCTTCCTGGAATGAATCATAAGATGTCTCGTATTCTTCTTCGCCAGCATCATCGTACTCTTCCATGCCGTACTCGTTGTACTCGTTCTCTTCTACGTCCTCATAATCATAAAGCTTCTTCATGAAATCAGAAAACTTGCCCATACCTTTTTGTTCCTCCTAATAAATTGTATTATCACCACAAAACCCGCGTGGTTGTTAAAAAGTATGGCTCGATAATACTAATCGAAAATCACCGTTTCAAGAAGTTTTGAGGAGTTGTAAAAGAACGGAAAAAATAAGAAATTTTACTGTAACATTCGCTTATCGTTCTGTTACAAAAGACACAAATATCAGACTTGTAAGGCTTTCCTGTCACCAAAAATGGCGGTTCCGATTCGAACACAGGTGCTGCCTTCCATGATGGCTTCCCTGTAATCGCCGCTCATTCCCATCGAGAGCACATCCCAGCATGAAGGGTCCTTCACCTGCGCCTTAAGCTCTTCGAAAAGCTCACGTGTACGGGCAAAAACAGGTCTCGCCTCTCCGGGCTTCGTCTCGATAGGAGCCATGGTCATAAGACCTCTCATACGGACGCCCTCCATGGCGGATACAGCCTCTGCGGCTGCCTTCAGCTCATCAGGAGCAAAACCGTGCTTGCTCTCTTCCCCGGATATATTACCCTGTAAAAGAATGTCTGTAACGATACCTGCTGCAGCGGATCTCTTGGATATCTCTTCGGCAAGTTCAAGCGTATTTACGGAATGAATAAGATAAGTCTTCCCTATAATATACTTAACTTTATTACGCTGAAGGGTGCCTATGAGATGCCAGTTCGGGTGAAGACCCAGCTCATCAAGCCTCTCTATCTTGGGAACTAGTTCCTGCACGCGGTTCTCCGCGAGATTCTTAAGACCGCCCGCGAATGCCGCCTCGGCATATTCTACGGGGAAAACCTTGGACACCCCTATAAGCGTAACTTCAGACGCATCTCTGCCAGCCTCGGCACACGCCTGTTCAATATTACGTCTTACCGCATCCGCGTTGTTCTTAAGTCTCTCGAGAAGTTCGGTAGTATAATCCATCAGCTTACCTGATCCCCCGGACTGACAGAATCCGGATTCGTAATATATACAGTCTGAAGATTGGGAACACTGCCGTCACCCATAGGCTTAATGATGGCAAACTCTCTGTCGTAGTCCTCGATGAGAACACCGAGTTCCGTACAGAATCCCTGGTCATTGATATACAGTGTTGCAACGCCTCTGCCGTAATCAGGACTTACAAGGCTCGATACGGGAACTCTCATTCCCCTTGTCTCAGTAATAACTACCTCGATATCCGCGGATCTTACATCGAGCAGATCCTCAACGTATCTTGTTGTTGAGAACACGACGAGATAATCACCATTGGATGTGGGAGTCATTCTCTCGACTATGCACTTGCCGATACTTAAGCCCTCGGAACCTACAATGACAGTATGCTGCGAACCTATCTCGAACGCCGCAGAAGGCGCATCTGACTCGTTAAGGAAGCAAGCAATGTACTGTTGCTGGTTGCTGGCTATTCTAGCCACATTATCGCCCGCTTCAACCGTAAGATCGGATGTGATGATGCCGACTGCATTATCGATGTAATCACCGATCGTACCTGCATCGGCATTGAGAAGGACCTCGTAATTAAGAACTGTCTCCAGTCCGTCCAGCTTAAATGAGATGATTCCGGGTTCCGGTGCATTGATGACCGAAGCCCTGTTCTCGAGCTGGGACTCATATCCCCTCTCATCAGATCTCAGGACACGGAGACGCTCGTCGTCAAAATCAAGGTCCGACAGCTCCATCTCCCTCTGGTTAAGAAGAACTGAGATGGATGAAGCATATGATGACAGTTCCGAGAGGTTACCCTCATTGGAATCAAGTCTTAACATGTTGATAATCGGCGTCAGAGACTGATCGATGTCGTTGTAGATAATATCCGCGCCCTCAGCAGCACCTTCAGCTATGAGTTCCTGCTGAACATCAGATATCTGTGACTGGGTATTGCGCAGATTCTCAACTACCGTCTGCATATCGGCAGGCACGACCATGGCGATGGACTGTCCCGCTGCAACTCTTGAACCCTCAGCCGCTTCGGTAACAAAGTCTCCGCTGTGGTCAGAAACAACGACATTCTCATCCCTTACGATGATAGCCCTCGAACCGATGGTATGCTCGATGGAACCGTTAGTTACGAATTCAAGATTCGGCTTAACTGCAAAATAGTCAAAAAGGTGATGTACAACAAACATCAGGACGACTATGCCTGCGAGGACCAGTGCCACGGCAACTGCCGAATTGACCAGAGCCTTACGTCTTGAGGACTTCTTCCTTATCTCAGTAGGAGTAGGACTGCCGGCCTTCCTGTCGGCGGACTTCTTAGGCTCCTCCTCACCCTTCATGGGAATCGCGGGCTGAGGAACAGGCTCCTTCTTAGACTCCTTCACCTTCCCGGGAACGGGATTCTTCTTCCGGACAGGATTTCTGCCGGGATGATTCTTATTAGGCTGCGCCTTGTCAGGACGCCCCTTATTCGGAGTAGTATTACCCTGAGGTCTGCCGTTTCCCTGATTATTAGAACCCTTGCCCTTAGGAGCATTCGGTCCCTTGGACTTCGGGGGAACTGCGGGCGCATTCTTGCTTCCCGGATTCTGATTCGGCCTCGGCGGCTGTTTGCCGACAGGAACAGAACTCCTCTTCGCCTTCCTTCTTCTTCTCGAAGGATCTGCGGGAGCCTTAGGTTCAGCGGATACGGGTTTCTTGCCCCCTACCCTCTTCTTCTTGGACTCATCGCCCTGCTCAAACCATTGTCTGTTCTCGTTATCCGACATATCAATTACCAAATTTCAGTTTATGACAAAGCCCTCATTACCGCAAGTTTAACCTGCTCATAAACAAGTCCGCCCTGCATGTAGGCTATATACGGAGGCTTAATCGGGCCGTCGCATGAGAATTCGGTGGTTGCACCTGAAGTAAATGTACCTGCAGCCATGACGACCTTATCCTCGTATCCCGGCATATCCCAAGGCTCCGGCGTTACAAAAGAATCGACCGGCGAGCAGCTCTGAACCTTGCCGCAGTAATTAACGAGCTTATCCGGATCATTGAATATGATTGTCTGAACGATATCTCCTCTGTCCTCCTTATAGGACGGGGATGTAGCGATGCCTGCAAGCTCGAACGCCGCTGAAGCGAACACCGCGCCCTTAAGGCACTCGGCAACAACATGCGGAGCCATGAATATTCCCTGTGCAAGTTGTCTGTTAAATCCTAGCGAAGGACCTACTTCACTTCCTAATCCGGGCGCAGATATGTGACGTGCCACCTTCTCGACAAGATCAGCCCTGCCTGCGATATAACCGCCTGAAGGTGCGATTCCGCCGCCCGGGTTCTTGATCATGGAACCTGCGCAGATATCCGCCCCGTATGAACAGGGCTCAGCCGTCTCGGTGAATTCCCCGTAGCAGTTATCGACTGCGACTATGATGTCCTTACGGACGCCGTGGACCGTGTCGATTATATCCTTGATGTCATCCATTCTAAGAGCTCGTCTGCCCGTGTATCCTCTGGACTTCTGGATGAACACGACCTTGACCTTGTCATCAATCTTGGCAAGTGCCGCTTCCTTGTCAAAGGTGCCGTCAGGCTTAAGCTCGACCTCATCGTAGCCAATTCCATACTGGCGGAGCGAACCGTCATAAGTCTTCTCGGTAAGGCCCAGAGTAGAAGCGAGCGTATCATAAGGTCTTCCAGTTACCGACAGCATCGTGTCGCCGGGTCTTAGGATGCCGTAAAGCATCGCGGATATCGCCTGCGTACCTGAGCTTATCTGGATCCTGACATAAGCCTTCTCGGCTCCCATTATATCTGCGAATATCTCTTCTATCTTCTCCCTGCCGATGTCGTCATAACCGTAGCCTGTAGTAAGGCCCATGTGTGGTTCTGAGAACTTATGCTCTCGAAAAGCCTCCATCACGCGCAGCTGATTCATCTCGCGCGTCTTCTCGATTTTGTCGAATACAGGAAGAACAGCTTCACCCGCCTTGAAGGCAAGTGAAGCCGCTTCGTCACTAACTCCGTAAATACTATAGGGATTCGACATCAGATGCCGTAAACCTCCTTGTCGTCGAGAACCCTGACTCCGTTCTGCTCAAAGATCTCAAGAGTCTTCGGCCTGTCATCAACTCTGAGGACAACTACAGCATCGTTGGAAGCACGTCCTACAAATGCGTAGAGATACTCGAGCTGGATATTGTTGCCGGACAGAAGTCCCAGGACCTTATCGAGAGTTCCGGGAACATCCTTAAGCTCAACGGCAATAACGTGTGAGACGCTTACCGTGAAGCCCTTGGTCTGAAGTTCGAGCTTGGCATCGTCGGGCTGGTTAACGATCATCCTGATGATACCGTACGAAGTGGAATCCGTTACATAAATGGCTCTGATATCAATCTTCGCCTCCGAGAGAACCTTGGTCATCTCGGCCAACCTGCCGGGCTCATTCTCAAGAAATACGTTTATCTGCTTTACTGACATATCAGGGCCTCCTTATCCGTTTTTATTATTATAACATTAAACAGCGTCAGAGTTTCATATCGCCGTCTTTGATCCAGCCAAGTTTACGCATGATCTCCGAGAACAGCAGTGACAGGACTGCCGGAGCGATTATGCAGACCACAGCCATTCCGATCCAAGCCTTCGCATCGAGCGTTCCTGAAGCGGACATATCGGAGAAGCATCCGATGGGACCTACCATACCGCATGTACCCATACCTGCCGATACTTTGGAACACTCGAGCTTGAATACTATGGTAGCAAGAGGGCCTGTAATTGCAGCTGCAAGAGTTGCAGGAATCCAGATAATCGGCTTCTTAACGATATTGGGCATCTGAAGCATCGAAGTACCGATTCCCTGTGAGACGACTCCTCCCCACTTATTCTCGCGGAAGGATGCAACTGCGAAGCCAATCATCTGTGCACAGCAGCCTGCGAGAGCCGCTCCGCCTGCGATACCCGATATTCCGATTGAAGCGCAGATAGCCGCACTCGAGATCGGGAGCGTAAGAATGATGCCTACGACAACGGAGATGACAACGCCCATCATGAACGGATGCATCGTTGTGGCATAGTTGATGAATTCGCCGAGCCAGTTCATCGCTACTGCGATGGCGGGACATGTAATATATGCGACAAGATACCCGATACCGAGTGAAGTCAGAGGAGTTACGAGGATGTCGACCTTGGTCTCCTTGGAGATGGCCTTACCGAATTCAACAGCGAAGATAACAGCGATGAATACGCCCAGAGGACCTGCGGCATAGGGCTGCCCGGGATATGCATTGGCAAAATAGCCTACTGCTGCGGCACATGCCATTACGAGCATGGGTGCATTAAGAGCGGCCGCGATGCCGACGCCTATGGCAGCACCGGAAATCGATGACGACATGGCGCCCGCCTTGCTAAGAAAGTGTGCAAACCTGGCGAAGAACGCGCCGTCTATCATGCCGATATACTTGGATATCGTTGTAAGTATCGTTCCGACAAGAAGCGAAGCGAACAGACCCTGCGCCATTCCTCCCATGGCATCGACAAAATATGTCTTGCCCGAGATATTGATATTCTTTTTCTTAAGAAAATCCTTAACCGAACTCATCTTTTATTTACCTCAACCGTAATATATTGAAAATGTATTGACGTTATAGTAATTGGCGACCTCAGCATTCGCGAAGTAAGCCGGATAGTCAATGTACAGCGGGATGTAAAGCACGGTGCCGGGAAGCACAGGCTCGTTAATGATAACGTCCGTTCCGTCCTCAGCCTCATCCACTCTGTTGTAGATATTGGTCATCTGCATGGATGCTATCTGCATCCTGTCGTTCTTAAGATCATCAATGATCTTCATCGACATGCCGTTGTTGTAGTTCTTGAAGACCTCGCCCGAGAACATGAGCGCAAGAGCAATGAGAAGGATCATGTACTTGTACATCTGCTCCTTGACATTGACGTTATTGCGTCTCAGAAGATCCTTGAGATAGAACGCGAACACGCAGGTAAACACCATGAGAACAAGCACTATGACAAGGTCGAAAGCATATATGATCCTTGTGCTGGACAGATATGCGTCGATATTGTAGCTGCCGTATCCGAGTATTACCGGGAAGATCGTTACGATGGATACGAAGAAGGATCCTATGACAGATCCGATCAATACCTTACCGGAAAAAGACTTCTGTGATACCGAGCATACGCAGATTACAAACAGAATTACGAGGACCAGAGGCAGAAGATAAGCCGTAATAAGTCCGCCTACATGCGTAGCGAGGTTATACCAGCTTGATGTAAACGTGGGAACGATATCAAATCCCGATTCCTCCATGGCATTCTTTCTTGCAAAATTACCGGGAGCAAGAGTATTGACAAGAGCCCCGGCCACCGTAAGAACGAACGGCAGATACAGAAATACGATACGCTTGATATTGGCTTTGATATTGCTGATCCCAAGTGTATAGACAACGAGAAGCACAAGATACGCCGCACAGCCGAAGCCCACGATCTCCAAGGACCCTCCGGCTCCGATGACGCCGAATACTGCGGCAAGTATTGCATAGACTGTCTTCCTGTCAAAGTAACTCATTATTGAGAACGACAGACAGAAGAAGAATGCTATGAGCGGGAAAAGATAAACGGCAGCGCCCGTATACCATGAGAAAAGCTCACCCGTAAGCGAGATATTGAAAGCGATGTATTCGCCAAGAAGGCCGGCTGCCCATCCCTGCCCTGATGTAAGGCCGAAGAATCTCGTGCAGATCGTATGAAGCAGCAGGATAAGCGAAGCTACAAAAAGCACAACGCCAAGAACCATTACGATCCTTATGCCCGTGAACGACTCTCTTACCGAAGGTTCGAGACCCATGATCATCTCACCTGTGTAAGTGCCCTGCCATGTCTGATAAACATCTCTCGTGTATGCCAGTGCCGAAGCAAAGACGCTGTGATTCTCTCTGTAGATATCAACAGCATTGGCACAGGAGAAATCATCAGCTCCCGGTATCGTGAAACGTGCAAGTTCCAGATGCGGATATCCGAGAATGAAAGCCACAACAAGATATCCCAAATACTTCAGAAACGACTTAAGTCCGGATCTTGATTTGCTCATATAAACACCCTTACCTTGTTAATTGGTCTTAAAATCCCATAAATAATAACATAAAAAAGCTGCAGGAGAACCTGCAGCTCTTATAATTATAATAATTAATCGTCCGGATCGGTTATCTCAGGAGATAGAAACCGCCGCATGTCTGTGCCCAATCATTGGATTCGGCAGCCATTGTGAATATCTGCTCACGTGTCAGTGTGCCGTTGTTGAGCATGTCGAGGCATCCCTGGAAATCTCCGGTAGGCTCTCTGTTAAGAACGCATCTGTACAGCCTTACAAGGAAATCATAGTTGCTCAATGCATTGATCTCAGGGCTGAAGAAGAAATCGTGAGCGAGCTTAGTGCAGGAAATATCGAAGTTAACGAGCTGGGAGGCATATATCTCAACTGCATCATCTCCGGGCATTCTGGCGAATACGGCATTGTGGAGCCACTGAACAAAGCTCTTGCTTCTGCCTGTAGGCAGGATGGCGATGGAAGGCTCAGCGTTATTGCCGGAAGGGATACCGTAGATAAGGCAGAGATTTGACCACTCAACGGAACCTAAGAAGCCTTCGATAACAGACTGACGTGACTGCCCGTCTCTTAATGCGGCTGTCCATGTGTTCATACCTCCCTCATCGGCATTTCTGTCGAGAATTACCTGATAAAGAATAGATACAAACTCCTCATTGGAGCAGTTCTTGTTAAGGAATTCAGGTGAGAAAAGAATTCCTCTTACCAGATCGGCACCTGTATATCCGTCGTAGATAATATGGTTGAACCAGTTGAATCTTCCGTCCGGATCAGTTGTTCTTCCAAGTGCGATGTAATAAAGTCTGTCCAGGAACTGATAGATGCCGTCCATAAAGTTCGGAACCTTCTGCTCTCTGTCAACATAAGTAACATCAGCAAGAACAGTATTGTTGTTCGACTTAAGCGGCACTGCTGCAAAGAACACTACTGCTACAAGAAGAACTGCGATTACTTTCCTTAATCTTCTCACGACCGGGTCCTCCAAATAGTGGAATTATTGAAGCCATAGGACTTATAAAATTATATTAACACTATTTGAACTTTATATTGTAAAGTTTTTATTGCGGACCAAAGCTAATGCTATAATCCTTACGAAGCATATCCGGAGGGGCACCATGATAAGACAAATCCTGATCACGAACGATGACGGAATAGATGCCGAGGGCATTTACAGACTCGCGGTAATTGCAAAGCAGTTCGGGGAAGTAACTGTCGTAGCTCCCGATTCACAAAGAAGCGCCGCTTCGCATCACTGCTTATTCAGTAAGGTACTGACACTTAAAGAATATGATATGGGAATTCCCGGCATCAAGGCATACTCACTGGACGGAACGCCTGCAGACTGCGTAAGGGCAGGCATCCTCGGATTGAAGGACATCAAATTCGACATTGTTCTGTCCGGCATCAATAACGGATATAACATCGCATCGGACATACAGTATTCAGGTACTGTGGGAGCAGCTTTGGAAGCAGCTTTTCAAGGTGTTAACGCCATAGCCGTATCCCAGGGAAGTCTCGAGAACAGCGATGTGATAGAACACTATCTCCCCCCTTTGCTCGAAGAATACATGGAGAAGCCTCTTCCCAACAATCAGGTATGGAACATCAACTTCCCCATCTGCAGCCTCAAAGAGTGCAAGGGCGTACTTCGCGATGCCAGGCTGTATTCAGGCGACTTCTACGACGACAACATGAATATTGAGCCTTCGGGCGCCGGAACCTGGACGCTGACCAACAACACCAGGAGAAAATGGGATGCCACAGAAGGCACCGACCTCTATGCGATGATCAACAACATGATATCGGTCGGAACCGTCACGAATCTGACTTAACGGTTATCTACCCTCTCAGGATTCATATCGTGTCTGCTTAAACGCTCCCATGCGACCTGCTCCCATGCAGTGCCGGGCTTACCGTAGTTGCAGTAAGGATCCAGAGACAGTCCGCCTCTCGGCAGGAATCTTCCCCACACCTCGATGTACTTGGGATCGAGAAGCTTGATCAAATCCTTCATGATGATGTTAACGACATCCTCATGGAAATCACCGTGATTTCTGAAGGAGAACAGATAGAGCTTCAGCGACTTGCTCTCGACTATCTTCTGATCGGGAACATAGGATATTACGATATTGGCAAAATCAGGCTGGCCTGTGATCGGACACAGACTTGTGAACTCGGGGCAGTTTACCTTTACAAAGTAATCGTTATCGGGGTGCTTGTTCGAGAATGCCTCGAGAACTGACGGATCATATTCGAACCTGTAATCTGTCTTGGCGCTGCCGAGCTTGGTAAGACCTTCATTCTCTCTCATTTGATGATATCCTCCTCTTTCACGGGTCTGATGCGTCTTGCCCAGTACATAAACGGTGTATCGAGCAATGCTACAAGAGCCTTAAATACATATGTCGTAACAAGTATACTGATAAAGACGTTCGTCGGGTATACGTTAAGGAAAGCAATTGTTGTGAATATAACCGTATCGACGGCCTGGCTTATGAGTGTGCTTCCATTGTTACGAAGCCAGAGCATCTTCCTGTCATTACCGGTCTTCTTCCAGATTGAATGATAGAGGAATACGTCGAGATTCTGGCTTACCAGGAATCCTACAAGGCTTCCTATCGTTACTCTCGGAACAAGCGAGAACACGACCTCAAGGCTGTCGTTAATGTAGTCATTGGCATTGGGCTCGAACAGGGCTATCATCTGCGTTCCTATGAGCCAGAGCACCATGATGGAGAAGCTGTATGCAACGGCTTTGCTCGCCTCTCTCTTGCCGTATTTCTCGGACAGGATGTCTGTAACAAGGAACGTCGAAGCATAGAGCACGTTTCCTGCAGTAGTGGACAGACCGAAGATGTCTACGCACTTGCAGACAGCGATGTTGCCGAGAAGCGTTCCGAATATCGCAAATGCAAAAAGGCCGTTCTTGCCGAAGACCTTATAGAGCAGAATCACGCTTCCGAGATAAACCAGTACAGTAGCAATAAAGATAGTGTTGTTATACATTCTTACACCTCATATTCAATCGGATCGGTTAAACCGTTATCAGCAAACGCTCTTCTTCTGTCACGGCATGTGCCGCAGACTCCGCACGCCTTGTCGTGTCCCTCGTAGCAGCTCCACGTGAGTTCAAAAGGCACCCCTGCCCTTAATCCTTCCGCTACCACATCTGACTTGGACTTATCTATGAAAGGAGCGACGATCCTGAGTGCATTTCCGCTTCCGAGGTAAATTGCCTCCGACATCGCACGGTTGAATTCGACGCTTGTATCGGGATAGGCGTTGCCCGCTGCATCATCTGCATGCGCACCGTAGTAGATCACTTCGCAGCCGTTAGCAAGTGCCACCGAAGCTGCCGATGACAGGAAAAGCCCATTTCGAAAAGGCACATAAGTGCTGACAGGAGCGCCTCCCGTCATCTCGAGCTGCTTCGCATACTCCTCGTGGGGAATCTCCTCCTTGGAACCTGTAAGCAAAGTACAGTCGCTGTCCTTGAATATCTCTCCGAGGTCAAGGGTGAGCCTTCTTACACCGTAGTAAGAAGCGATATCCTCTGCCGCCTTAAGTTCCTTATCGTGCTTCTGACCGTAGAACACAGACAGAGCCAGAACCTCACCGGCACCGTATTCTTTGACCGCAAGTCCGAGACAGACCGAACTGTCGAGTCCTCCGCTTAACAACACAAGAGCTTTCATAATGATCTCCAAACAAAAAAGCTTTGCAAAACGCAAAGCTACAGGAACAGGGTTATTCCCTGTTAGTGCAGTCCCGGTTTTGCTTAACGACAGGAAGGTACAAATGAACTGTCGGCTTCTTAAGAAGCGTGATGATTCTAACAGAGTGTTTCCCGCTCTTCAAGACAAAAA
>OMWK01000013.1 GCA_900314745.1 uncultured Eubacteriales bacterium
GATTACAGCCGTAGATATGCACAAAGAGGCAACAGACGGAGAAGCATTGATTCGGTATCCGATGATCAAAGAACAGCAGATACGATATCAAAACTGAAAATCAAGTAGTGACAGATACTCGGAACTCCACTACGACAAGAAGATGCCTCCGTAAAGGCTATTTCCTGGGGATATCGTGCTTCGGCAGTCTCTTCGGGAAGGGGCCTTCAACTGTACACGGAATACCCACCTTCTCAAGTTCTTCCAGGAAAAGATTGATGTACTTATCTGTCTTCAGAAGCTGCATGAAGCCGACATAGATCTTATCTGCCATAGAAGTGATCTCTATCGTGAAATGACCTTCGATAACAAAGACAAAGAACTCAACGTAATCTGCGAGTACCCCCCAGTCCATCAGCCCGGTGTAATTGGCAATAAAACTTCCGTGCTGCGCGTCCTTCCCGGTAGAAAGGCTGTGTTTTGCCATATACTCCCTTTTGGCCTTAAGACTATGCACCTTGTCGACTTCTTCATACAGTTCAAACAGTTTCCTTACCTGTGCATGGCTGACAGTCGGGTCTGTCTGAAGTATGATCTGCCCTCTGGTTCTTGTCCCGAGCTTTTCCAGATCGCCTCCTAAACTGTCTCTGTCATAATCCACATACACATGACTTAAGAAATCACAATGCGTGTTGGGAAGACCGACACTTTCACGGGGATTATGCGCCGCCTCTCCGACGATAACCCTGTCTTTGTCTGGGAATACCTTGTCCATGGTCCTTGCAAACAGAATGAAGAATAGTGAGAGAACGCTGGAGTCATTAAGTCTCGAGACTTTCAGAAGGTCCTGCTGGTTTATGGTAACGACCATATAATTCGGATCTCTTTTTACCGGGATGAATACACTCTTAAGGTAATCCATTCCAAGAACCGGAGCTTTCTTAGTTTTCCTTCTGTAGATCGGCTCTTCCGTTGTGAGCATATCCATAGCGGGTTCATCTGTCTCACCCGGAAGAAGATCACTGTCCGGTTTCCTGATCTCCGGCGCCAGAGGCTCCACGTTGTATTTCTCTTTCACATACTCATATACATTTGTCATAACCCACGGCTGGAAGCCTCTTCCGCCGCACATGGTATGGCTTATGTTGAAGAAGATATCCTTTCCCGAGCAATCCACATACAGCAGATGATCATTTACGCTGCTGCTTCCTACCATTGGCATCTTCTCTGCCGTAGGAATGACGACGATCTTCCTGTCGTTTGGAACGAGAACATACCCACCGTCCTCATCGACTGTTACTTTGACGGCAAAGTAAGGATACCGCTTGATTGATGCGTTAACAGATTTATCCAATACGTTTATATCAACTTCATCCTTCATTCTGACGTGAATGCGGACTGTATGCGCGAAGTATTTCTCACTCTGATATAGTCTGTACGTATCTACACTGTATTTCATGTTCTGTTCATCCGGTAATTCAGCCGGTCCAGATTCTTCTGCCTCTGGGGTTAGCCTTCATCGCGAAGCTTAATACGGCGAGTCCTATTCCAAAAGATCCGATAAAGGATCTGTCTGCCTTCTCGGAAGGTTCACTTCCAATATAGCCTTCATCCGGTTCGAAATGGTCGTAATTAACGGTGACGGAATCACCTACAGCAGTTCCTCTCATGTAGACTCCTTCTGCTGTATATGTCTTGCCGTCGATAACGTATTCGGCGCGCCACTTGGTGGGCCCGATACCGTTAATAATGCCTAAGGACTTCTCGATACTTACGACTGTTCCTGTCGTCTGGGAACGGCACGCTGACACCTTGTGTGTGTATTCGTGCTGAAGGATTCCGGTAATTATGCCGCAGATGACGGCAAATATAAGACCGCCTATAAACAATATGTTAATAAGATTCTTCAATCCTTCCATGATCAGAACCCTGCATATGCAAATGAAGCGTATGCATCCATTCTGTCGACGTACATCTCCACGAGGGCATTGGGTATATCGGTGTTGGGGGTAAGGTCATAAGGATCGGTGAGGCCTAATTCATCAGTTAACTCTATGAGAAGGTTAACCGGGAAATTCACTGAAGCTCCGCCTAATATCAGAATGTTCTCATCTGATGCGATGATGTAGAGAATGATCTCACCATCGTGCAGGTCCTCGATCATGTCTTCGACATCGTCTGCCTCAGGAATATTGCTGTCGTGCATAAGATCGATAAAATCAGAATCAAGGATGCTTTGAGATAAGTCGGTAACGCTTACTCTGAGGGCGAGGCTAAGACCGTTCTTTGTTCTTCTGTATTCGGAACTGCTAAGATCCTCAATATTGATATCGATACTGTTAAGAAGGTCGTCTATGCCGTCTTCGAGTTCGTCCAGATCGACAGAGTCGTTAAGAGTTATCTGAATGCCGGCGACTGATGAGAATGACAGATCATTCAGCGATTCCATATCAAACAGATCAGCATCTTCAGGGTCGAGGAATACTCTTGCTCCTACGCTGACCTGCTCTATATCATCCGAATCAAGATTCAGGTCGAGATTGGCTGATTTCAATGTGGGGATGATCATCGGGAAATACTCGATATCATCCGGTTCGAACGTATAGTAAAAACCGTCATACAATTGAGCCTCAAAATCCTCTTCGCTCAACTCCCCGAGTTCGTCGAAGCTCATCTCGTCCGCATCAGTATTCTCCCAGGCGTTCTCGAATTCTTCCGAAGTGACGGATTCGATCTTCTTACATCCGGTCATCGAGAATACAAAAGTACCAACCAACAGTGCTGCCAAAATTCTTCGTTTTTGCATAATAATTACCCCTTATCCAAACTGTTATTTTTATAACACACCACCAAGAGTCTATCACTCATTTGTGACGTATGCTATTTTACTTTCCGTATATTCTGTAATTACCGCTTCGAAGATGTCCGATTATCATCAGATTGTGATCCGAAGCGAGCTTCACGCCTTCGACCGTAGGTTTCTGTCTTGAGACAAGAACGGGAATCTTCGCACGTATTGCCTTGCGTATCATGTCTGTGGGCATTCTTCCTGTCGTGTAAAGGATTGCCTTTGAAGGCTGAAGACCATTCCGGTACAGATATCCGACGGCCTTGTCTATTGCATTGTGCCTGCCGATATCCTCCGCCTTGTAGATGACTTTGCCTTCGTACATAAGAAGTGCCGAGTGGGATGATCCCGTGAGTTTGTGAAGCGCCGTATCTTCCGAAGCCACGGCAAGCAGGGCAGGGATTCCCGTAAGGTCTATGTCAGTATCCGGGATTCTTAGAAGATCCCTGTTCGAATCAAGAAGAGACAGATTATCCGTGCAGCAGGTCAGTGTCTCATTGTAGCTTTTGCTCCTGATACCGGATTCAAAACCGTTACTGACCGTTACTTTTGCTGCGTTCCCGTTGATGCAGACATCTACCGTTTTGATATCAGAAGGATCGATTCCCGCTTCGGTGATGAGCCTTCCGACTACAAGGTCCGGAAGGTCCGTCGGGGTACAGACCGCTTTATACGCGAGCCTTGAATTTACGAAGATCAAAAGCACATATTCGCTTATGAGATCATCTTCGAACTGTTCCGTCAGTTCGCCCTGAAGACCGTAAACCGATGCTTTTGCCTTGCCGTCCGCCGGCAGAATATCCCCGTGTTCGATGATGTCCATCAAGGCTTCTCCCCCTATTGTTATTCCATACCAATAATTCTATCATAGTGATAATATGCGGCGGGAGAATACTATGAGAAAAGCAATATCCGTTCTGTTAACATGCGTTCTTGCCGCGGGTATTACCGGCTGCAGTGATTATCAGGAACAAAGCTTAAGTGACGTCACCGAAGTTACGGTGTCATATGAGAACTCGAGAATAAGTTACCTCGGCCCCGAAGGAACCTACACGCAGGAGGCGTGCGGGGTGTTTTTCGAGGGGGAGGGTGAATACATTCCTTATGAGACGGTAAAGGATGCCGTGGAGGCTCTTGTCTCAGGTGAGTGCGATTACGCCGTGATTCCCCAGGAGAACACGATAGGCGGAGCTGTCGCGGATTATGTCGATACGCTCATAGGCACTCCGGAGGTGTCGGTCGCAGGTGAAGTGGTGCTCACCATCAATCAGAATCTTCTTGTGATGCCGGGTGCGGAGCTTGATGATATTGATACGGTCTACTCGCATCCGCAGGGGATCGCGCAGGGCAGGGAATGGCTGGAGCAGAACCTTCCCGGTGCCGATATCGTAGAAGTGTCGAGTACCGCGGAGGGAGCGAGAATGGTCGCCGAGGCGGGAGATCCTTCGTGCGCTGCGATTGCGTCAGCAGGATGTGCCGAAGTCTACGGCCTCGAGATACTTGCGGAAGCAATACAGAACAACGACAACAACAGAACGAGATTCTATGTGCTGACGGCAGATGAGCCGTCTCAAACAGGTTGCGGAAGGCTGGCATTCACGGCGTCAGGCCTAGCGGCTGACCTGACCGTTGTCCTGTCCGGCATCGATGCTGCGGGGGCGGAGCTGGTGACGATCCACGACCGGCCTCTTCGGACGGAACTCGGCAGCTACAGCTATGTCATAGAGTGCGAAGGCCTTACGTATGAGGATTATCTTGAGATCACGGATTCAAGTGATATGGAATTCAGGTATCTCGGCTGTTTTGAAGTGAGATAAGAGGAGAAAGGTATATGAGAGCGGTTGTCACGAGAGTAAGTGAGGCGTCGGTAAGCATAGACGGCGAAGTTAGGGGTAAGATCGGCAAGGGGTTCCTTGTTCTTCTCGGAGTCCATGAGGACGACGGGGAAGAGGAGGCGCTTTATGTAGCCGACAGAATATGCGGCATGAGGATATTCGAGGACGATAACGGGAAGATGAACATCAACCCGAAGGATGCGGGTGCCGAGATCCTCATCGTAAGCCAGTTCACGCTCTACGCGGATGTCTCCTCGAGAAGGCCGGGATTCTTCCACGCCGCGAGGCCGGAGAAGGCAATACCTCTATATGAGCTTGTGATAAAAAAGTGCAGGGAAGAGGGCTTCAAGGTGGAGACCGGTGAGTTCGGCGCAGACATGAAGGTCAGCTCTATAAACGACGGTCCCGTGACGATAATAATTGAGAAGTAGGATCTGACCTCAGGATTTGTTAACCAGAATTAATATACCCGTAAAGTAACAGTTTTCCCCGGCCGATATAATTAAGGTAGTTAATTGCAACTTTTATGGCTTGGGGGAGTTATATATGAAGCATTTGCGTATTCTATCAGTTATATTATCCGCATCACTTCTGGTGTCCGTGGCAGCCGGGTGTAAGAAAGAGGAATCCGAAGCACCGGTTCTCATCTACTACAGCGAGGGACAGTCGGAACCGTCTGCCATAACTTTCCCTGCGGAAGAGCAGGCAGCACCCGCCGCGACTGAAGGCGGAGAGGTACTTGCACCTATAATCGCGGACAGAACTTTCACTGAGACCACGGCTGCTTCTGAGACATCTTTGACCGTCGAAAGTGAGACTTCACAGACAACGGCGGCTTCTGAGACACAGGAGACCACGGCTTCTGAGACCTCTGCGACAACGGCGGCAGCAGGGCAGGACGCGGATGTTCCGGTCGTAACTTCGGGGACTCATGTTCACGATGAGGCAGGTGTTATAAGAGACGAGTCATCTCTTAATTCCGCCATGGCTTCATTCGAGAGCGATACCGGCATAAGTCCCGCGATATTCACCATCTCGAATCAGCTCTCGGGCGATGAGTTCAGACAGTATGCGAGGGATATCTATTCGAACAACTTCAGCGATCAGGACCATGTTCTTATTGTCTATCAGCTGACACCTGCGGGTACATGGTCATGGACATGTGTATTCGGCAATAATACAGGAACGGTATTTACTCAGGACCATATCGATGAGTTCCAGTCTAATTTGACCAATGCTTTCTCAAGCGGCAACGTTGACAATGCGCTTGTATCAACATTCAATGCCGCTGAGAATTACGACTGATAAGTGGGTCTGCAAAAATAGCAAAAATGTTTTATAATTAGTGCATGGACAGACCCGTGACAACATTGTACATGCTCATGTCAGTAGACGGTAAGATAAGTACCGGCTCTACTGATGACATGGATGTTGATAAGGATTTCCCGAAGATCGCGGGAGTCCGTGAAGGCCTGCACCAGTACTATGAGATAGAGCAGACGACGGACCTCTGGTCCTTCAATACCGGAAGGGTCCAGGAGAAGATGGGCGCCAACGAGATGGCGATGCCCGAGAAGACTCCGGTGTCGTTTGTGGTCCTCGATAACAGACATCTTACCGAGAGCGGCGTGCGGTATTTCTGTGCGCTGTCGAAGGAGTTCGTTCTCGTGACCACCAATGCATCTCATCCGGCTTATAAGGTCGAGGCAGATAATCTTCACATAATCCATCAGCGTAAGCTCTGTCTTGCAGAGGTGCTTGCGACGCTGAAGAATGAATTCGGCTGTGACCGCATAACGATTCAGTCCGGAGGAACATTGAATGCGATGTTCCTGCGGGAGAAGTTATTTGATTACATAGATATCGTTGTCGCCCCGGTCCTCATAGGGGGCAGGGAGACCTCGACTCTCATTGACGGAGATTCGCTTCGTACTGAGAATGAACTTGATAAGTTAGGGGCGCTTGAGCTCGTGGATTGCACGGCGCTTAAGGACTCCTACATACGCTTAAGGTATAAGGTAATTTAATCGAAGGTGATCTATCTATGAAGAAGAGAATAGCAATCATACTATCATTGGCAATGATGTTCGGCGCTGCGTCCTGCGGCACGAAGACCGAAGAGACCGCTTCAGTGGAAGAGACGGCATCGATAGAGGAGGTTTCAGCAGCTGAGACTTCCGGGGCGTCGGAGACAGAGGCTTCGGCCGAGATCCCGAATCCCTGGTCGGATGCGGATGATGCGTCTGCGGCTGCCTCAGGAGCGGGTGTCGGTTACTTTGTAGTCCCTTCGGACGGAACTGATACGGATATCGGTCCTGTAAGCTGGGACGGTTTCCGTTATACTGACCGCCTTGCCGAGGCATACGGATACATCGGCGTATGTTCCGTGACGATCCGCAAGGGCCTTAATCAGGATACGGATGATGTATCGGGAGACTACAACGATTATGCTTATGAGTGGGATCTCGAGGCAGACGGCTGGCTCGTTCATTGCCGCGGCAATGTTGACGGACAGGCTATGCTCATCACATGGATAAGCGATAACTTTGCCTACAGCATCTCAATCAGAGGTCAGGGTGACGAGTACGATTCATTCGGCATCGATGAATATTTGGTAGATTCGCTGGTATCGCAGATTCAATAATAATCCGGATTTCTGATATAATCCTCAACTATGGAAAGGATTAAGAGGTTAGGTCTTAAGATCGCGCCGGCGTACGGCTGGCTTTGGGTGCTCATCATGCTCGCAGTAAATGCGGTTGCATTTCAGGGCACGAGACTAGTCAACACCTGGTGGAAGCACTATGATCTGAGTCTTCCCATAGATTCTTATTTCCCTCTCGTAAAGTGGTTCATAATAATCTACATCCCTGTTGCATATGCACAGTGGATCTACGGCTTTGCCCTCTCTGCGAGGGAGAAGAAGCTCACCTGCAAGAAGATCTTCACGGCGGAGATAATCGCGAAGCTCATGTGCATGGTCTGCTTCCTTGTAATGCCGACTACAATGGTGAGAAACGATCTTACCGACACTGACCTTCTGAGCCGCTGGATACAGTTCGTCTACGACACTGACCCGGCTGACAATCTATTCCCGTCAATTCACTGTCTCGAGAGCTACATCCTGACGCGCTGCTTCTTCAGTAAAAGAATCGGCATGGAGCATTGCCCCTCGTGGTTCAAGTGGATTTCCATCCCGGTTACACTGCTCGTGTTCGCATCCACGCTTTACATGAGACAGCACGTCTTCGTCGACATCATAGCGGCGATCGTAGTCTCGGAACTTGGGCTTTTAATCTCCACATGCTATTATAGAAAGCATGAGACTTAAGAAGATAAATGCCGTATTAGGAATCCTTACCTTCGCGCTGTTCTTTGCGCACGGCATTTACGAGGACGTCGCATACATCGCTTATATCTATAATCCCATATTAACAAAGGCTTTTGCCGATACACTCGCGACGGTTTTTACGCTGCATGCAGTGCTGTCGCTTTACATAATCTTCAGAAGGAACGACACGGTTAAGATCGACTACAGGAAGCGCAATATCAAGACTCTGATACAGAGGGATACCGGCATGCTGTCCATTCTTCTTTTGCCTTTTCATGCAGGTGCCATGAGCCTTCTCGGCAAAACTTACGGTACCCCTGCCTTCTATGTAATCGAGTTTCTGGGGTTCCTGTTCATCGGTGTAATAAGCACGCATCTTGCGATATCCTTCAGCAAGGCGCTGATTACCCTGGGACTTGTCACGGACGAGAAGAAGGTGAAGACCATAGACAGGACCGTGGCCGTTATATCTGCAGTGTTCTTTGTATTCACATGCGTTGTACTGTTCATAACTTACGGTAAGCTGTTCGCTTCGGGGGCGGTGTCATGAAGGATAAGAAGGAAATTCTCATAATAGGAAGCGGTATATCGGGGCTTACCTGTGCCATCGAGAGTGCGGCGAGAGGAATCCATGTTACCCTGGTCTCTCCGTATCCTTCGGAACGCGCCCAGTCGGTGCTCGCGGCAGGAGGAATTAATGCCGTCCTTCATAAGAAAGCATCCGAAGACAGCATTGAATGCCACATAAGCGATACGCTTAAGGGCGGCCTTAACATCGCGGGCAAAGAAGCGGTCCGAGGACTTTGCGAAGATGCGCCTCAGATTATCAAATGGCTCGAGAAGATAGGCACGGTATTTACACGGGAAGACGGGAATGTGGCGCAGCGTGCTTTCGGCGGGCAGACATACAACCGCACATGTTACTGCGGAGCCTCCACGGGCAAGCAGATAGTAACGGCACTCATAATGGAGGCCAGAAGATATGAATGCATGGGCCTCATCACAAGAAGAAACAGAACGCAGTTCATGAGCGCTCTCATAAAGGACGGAAGATGCTATGGCGCGGTAGTCTTCGATGAAGCATCCGGAAGCCCTGAGGTCATCACGGCAGACGCCGTTGTGATGGCAACAGGAGGACAGAACTGCCTGTTCGGCAAGACGACGGGCTCGAAGCTTAACGACGGTTACGCGGCGGGGCGCCTCTTCATGCAGGGCGTGGATCTTAAGAACCTCGAGTTCATACAGTATCACCCGACGACGATAAGGACCGCGCAGAAGAAGATGCTCGTGTCGGAGGCCGCGAGAGGTGAGGGCGGAAGGCTCTATTACAAGGATGGTGACAGGCGCGTCTACTTTATGGAGGATAAGTTCGGACCTAAGGGTAATCTCATGCCCCGAGATGTTGTCTCGAGGTGCATCTACGAGACAGGAAAGCAGGTCTACCTCGACGTCTCTTTCCTCGGTAGGGAGAAGATAATGAAGCGCATACCCGAGGTCTATGATCTCTGCATGAAATACATCGGTATCGACATCTCGCGCGAGAGCATCCCGATAGAACCTTCGGTGCATTTCTTCATGGGCGGCATCGCCGTAAACCTTAAGCATCAGACTAACATAGAAGATCTTTATGCCGTGGGTGAGTGTGCGTCGATATACCACGGTGCGAACAGGCTCGGAGGCAACTCTCTTCTCGCAGCGGTCTATAGCGGCAAAGTGGCGGCAGCTGCGATAGATGATAAGGCAGAAAGACGGGAGGATGTGCTTTTCGACGAGGAGCTTAATGCAGCTACGAAGGCACTTCAGGAGGAAGCCGGAGGTTCGCTTACGGCGGAGGACGTGCGCGTTAAGCTTGCATCCGTGATGAACGCCAACCTCGGCATAGTTCGTGAGGACAGTGAGCTTCTTAAGGGCATAGAGGTTATCGACAGCCTTATAAGCGAGTGCCAAGGCGGACTTAGAGGTAGTTCTTATGAGCGGTACACGATGATCTCCGTGCTGACGCTGGCGAGAGCCGTTCTCGTTTGTGCGCGGGAGAGGAAGGAGAGCCGCGGCTCGCAGTTAAGAAGGGACTATCCCGATACGAGCGAAGACTACGGCTGTGCCACGATCATCTCCTATGATGGCGGTGATTTCAGCGTGACTTACGACAGGGAGGGCAGGTATGAGAGTTAAGATACTTCGAAAGGAAGCTGCCGGCGCTCCCTCCTTCTGGCAGGAATTCGAATGCGAGGCCAAGCCTAATCAGACCGTTGCAGGTCTTCTCGAGGCCCTTAACGGTGAGGATGAACTTAGGGATGTAAACGGAACCATAGTCAGCCGCATAGATTGGGAGTGCTCGTGCCTTCAGGGGATGTGCGGCGCCTGTGCGATGGTCATAAACGGAGAGCCTGCTCTCGCGTGTGAGGTTTTTCTGAGGGATCTTAAGGGGGATGTTGTTACTGTCGAACCTCTGCGCAAGTTCCCTGTTATCTGTGACCTTCGTGTGGACAGGAGCATCATATACGAGAACCTCAGGGAGGCGAACGCATACATAGAGGAGTACGAGGGCAGTGACCCGAAGGAGCACGACCATCAGTACGCGGCAGGCAAGTGCCTTAAGTGCGGTCTTTGCCTTGAAGTCTGCGCCAATTACAGGAAGGGCGAGAAGTTCTACGGCGCGGCGTTCGCGAATGACTGCTACCTCATTAACACCAGAAGCAGCCTGCATAAGGATGAGATAAGGGAATCATACAAAGAGCACTTTGCTTCGGGCTGCTCCAAGGCCCTGTCGTGCATAGATGTCTGTCCGATGAAGATACCTACGCTCGCATCGATGGCGAAGCTTAACAGAAAATAATTCAGACAACATAGTTGACAGATAACATACCTCGCGTTATGATGTATTCCGTAACGGGTAGTATTACGCGACGAATAGTATTGTGTGAGAGGAGGTATGATATGGATATTCAGTTGAAGCGCGGACTTCTGGATGTTTGTGTTCTGGCGGCCATAAGGAACAATGATTCTTACGGTTACCAGATCATAAAGGACATGAAGCCGTATCTCGAATTATCGGAATCGACCTTATATACCATCCTTAAGAGACTCGAGGCGGCAAAGATGCTGACGGTCAAAATGGTTGAGTATCAGGGACGCTTAAGAAAGTACTACAGCATTACGGAACAGGGGATAAAGCGTATAGAGGAATTCAGGGAAGATTGGACAGAGATCGAGTCTATATATCGTTTTATCACCAGGGAGGATGGTACTAATGAATAAGCAGGAATTTCTAGATCAGCTTAGAAACAAACTCAACGGTTTGCCTAAGGAAGATATCGAGGAGAGGATCTCGTTCTACCGTGAGATGATCGAGGATCACATTGATGACGGTGCTACGGAGGAAGAGGCCGTAAGCTCGATAGGTTCAGTCGATGAAGTGGTGAAGACCATAATGGCGGAGATTCCTTTGTCGAAGCTTGTGAAGAATAAGGCCAAGACCCGTCAGAAGAAGAGCATGCCTGTATGGGCGATAGTTCTTCTTGTATTGGGATTTCCCGTTTGGTTCCCGATCCTTCTGTCTTTGATCATAGTTGTATTCTCGTTCTACATTACGCTCTGGTCGATCATCATCGCCTTCTACGCAGTTGATCTGGCGCTGGCATTCTCGGCGATAGCTTGTGTGATCGCGGCCGTTGGAGGATTCGTGACAGGAAGACTGGCGTTCGGATTGTTCGCTATAGGATCTTGCCTTGTTCTCGCCGGACTTTCCATTCTGATGTTCTTCGGAATCTGGTATCTGGTCAAAGGTGTGGTCTTCATTACAGGAAAGATGCTTCTCGGAATTAAGTCATTGTTTATCGGGAAGGAGAGTTAATTATGAAGAAGTTAATAATTGCATCACTGATAATGCTTGGACTCGGAATTGTGGTCTGCGGCTCCGTTATGGCGGTTAAAGGCCCTGAGATACTTAAGGAGGATAATAATCTTACGGCAAGCTCCTTTGAGGTGGATGAGGAGTTCAGCAGCATCTCAGTAAGCGCGGAAACTAATGATGTATATTTTGAACAGTCCTCAGACGGAAGCTGCCGCGTTGAATGCATGGATGAGGAAGGCGTAACGCATGACGTAACAGTTGAAGATGATACTCTCATCATTACCACAACAGGCAAAAGCAATCGTTTTTCTTTTCAATTCGGCATCTCTGAATCACCTAAGATAGTTGTTTATCTTCCTGAGAACGAATATGAGAATCTGACTGTCAATCTTGACAGCGGCGATCTGGAGCTTGACGGTTTTGACTTCACGGGAGACATAAATGTCGATATCACAACCGGCGATTCGGATTTTGTAAATGTAACATGTGCCAATCTGCTCTATAATGGAACTACAGGAGATATTGACCTCAGTAATGTGATCGTTTCCCGTAATATCGCAATCGATCTTACGACCGGTGATGTTACTTTCGACAGAATTGATGCGTTCGATATAGATGTTGAAATAACAACAGGCGATGTCGAAGGATCGATCCTTACAGCGAAGACATTCGCATGTGATACGGTAACAGGTGACGTCTCCGTACCTCAGAGCGGCAATGGCGGCAACTGTCGGATTAATACAATGACAGGCGACATAAGCATAGTAATAGCGGATTAAGTTTGTCCGGAAGGAGACTGTCGGATTGACTGAAGTAATCTACATAGTAGTACTGTCAGCAGCGCTTATTCTTGCTGCTGGATATGTATATATCTGGCATAAGCATTACGATGTGAATCTTACAATGATATTCACATTGGTTCCCATAGCGTGTGTCGGATATATGCTGTCCGCGACGGCGAGTTCACTCGAAGGTGCCCTGTTTGCCCAGAAGATAGTCTACATAGGCGGATGCTATCTGCAGTTGTTTATTCTGTTCAGTATCTTCAATCTGTGCAAACTGGATATCAAGAAGAGTGTCAGAGCTGTTATGTTCCTGATAAGCACCATTCTTTACGTGAGCGTACTGACGGCGGGAAGCAACCGGCTGTTCTATAGGAGCGTATCGTTTAAGATCGTTGACGGAACTCCCGTCCTTATAAGAGAATACGGTCCGATGCATACGGTGTATGTTGCCGTTCTGGTCATATCCTTCCTGATCGGCGTGGCGGCCATAGTGTATGCGTGGTTCAGGAAGACGGAAGCACCTAAGAGAGTAATAGTCCTTCTGCTGTTCCCCGATGCCATCTGTCTTCTGTGTTATGTAATTGCCAAGATCGTTGACATTCCTTTTGAGATCCTTCCAATCGGATTCATCATCGGCGAGATCGTATATCTTGTTATAGCGCATAAGATGACGATGTATAACATCGGTGATACGGTTATCGATACACTGGTTCACGAAGCTTCGGTGGGTTATATCTCATTCGATAATAAATACAGATACCTGGGCTCCAACGAAGTTGCCAAGTATCTCGTACCGGAACTCATGGACCTGTCGGTTGATGATACTTTGGGATATAAGCCGTCAGAGCGTAAGATCCGTCATTTCCTCGAGAGCTTCAAGGCTGATAATGCGGACAACAGGTTTCTGTTTACAACGGGTACGGGCGACGGCAATCCTGATACGGACAGGTATTATGATGTCGAAGTGAATTACCTCTTCGACGGGGAGAAGCACAACGGCTTTATCGTGACGTTCACTGATGACACCGAGAACAAGAAGTACATCAAGCTCCTCGATAATTATAACGATGACCTTAAGGAGCAGGTTGCCGCTAAGACTAAGCACATAGTTCAGATGCACGACAACCTCATCATGAGTCTCGCGATGATGGTTGAGAGCCGTGACAATTCAACCGGCGGACACATCAAGAGAACGAGTGAAGGTGTAAGGATACTCATAGATGAGATAACAAGGGAAGGAAGAATCAAGCTGAGCCCCGAGTTCTGCAAGGCGGTAATCAAGGCGGCGCCTATGCACGACCTGGGTAAGATCGCCGTCGATGATGCGGTCTTAAGAAAGCCCGGAAAGTTCGAAACACCTGAAGAGTATGAGAAGATGAAGGAGCATGCGGCTGAAGGTGCCCGTGTAATCCACGAGATCTTAAGAAATACCGATGACGAGAACTTCAAGGTGATAGCGGAGAATGTCGCTCATTATCATCACGAGCGCTTCGACGGCTCAGGATATCCCGATAAGCTTAAGGGAGAGGATATTCCTCTTGAGGCGAGGATAATGGCGATTGCCGACGTCTATGATGCACTCGTAAGCAAGCGTGTCTACAAGGAGGCGTTCGACTTTGCAAAGGCAGACCAAATAATCATGGAGGGCATGGGAACGCAGTTCGATCCGGCTCTTAAATCGGCCTATGAGAATGCGCGTCCGAGGCTTGAGAAATACTATTCAGGTATTGAGACACAGTAATGATTAAGGAAAGTTAAATTTGAACCTGCCGGAGTACGCGGCAGGTTTCTTTATGTTATAGTTACTTTTGGAATAAGTATTAAGGAGGGTATAACCATGCCACACAGCGGAGGCGGAGGATCACACGGAGGAGGATCGCATGGCGGTTCTCACGGCGGTAGTTCCCACAGAACATCTCATACATATTTTCCAGGTTCGAGAAGATACAGACGTCATTATTCGGACGGAAGGCCGGATGAATACTTCTACACTAACGGCAGACCGCAGAAGACTACGTTGTCCAGTATTGCTTTCATCGGAATATTCGGAGTTGTCTTCACGGCTCTTATGGGCATGGGAATGGGTACTTCGATTCCGAAGAAGCTTCATGAGGAATATGACCGTCCCGATACACGTGTCTATGATGATGCCGGAGTTATAGCTGATGAGGATGAACTCGAAGAAGTGCTCGAGGAATATAACGATACGACCGGTATCTGTCCCATCATCTATACGATCTATACAGAGGATTATGAGGAGGAGTATGCAGACCTCGAGACATACGCCTACTGCAAATACGTAGACAATTATTCCGATGAACAGCACTACGTTGTCGTGTATGCAATTCCTCAGGATCAGGTGGAGCCCTTCCTCTCGAGAGAGCTGGAAGTCCCCGACTTCGAGTTCGAGGTAATGATGGGTGATGAGACCGATCCCATAATGACCGAGTCCATCGAGAGTACATTCATCCACAACGTTCAGAGAAATCTTGATAACGGCTGTGAAGTCGGCGAGACATTTACGAGTGTGTTCGAGGCCATCGAGAAGAAGTGTGACAGAGAACTCAATTCACCCTTCAGATTTTTTAAGCTTATGCCGATACTGATCGTTGTCCTGTTCTTCGCGATCCCCATCGTCGCCATGATCAAGCAGTACAGGAAGGATCAGAACATGGAGTTCGAGGAGGTCCCTCTTGCTGATGACGATGTGAAGACAGGAAGCACTTCGGGCCAGAGCGTGGAAGCGATGATTGCCGGCGGCGGTCCTGCCGTTAAGGTTGCTACGGCTATATCCGGAGTGTTCATCGGAATCTTCGTGATTATAGGATTAAGCATACTGTTCGGAGGTATCGTTACGCTCGCAGGCGGGTCGAAGATGGGACTGTTCATGATAGGATTCGGAGCTCTCTGGGTGTTCATAACACTGGCGTCATTTATCAGCACTATGAGAAATCTCAGGAAGAGAGCAAGAGAACAGAATCCTTTGACGGCTGAGTACCCCAAGGCAGAGATGCCCCACGCCGAAGTTCAGCACGCGGAAGTTCCTCATGCGGATTATCCCTCTGCCGATTATCCGGAGCAGGCAGATACATCCGATCAGCAGGATTCATTCTTCGGCTCGATCCTTAATAGGACCAGCAGCTACGACGATGATGACGATGACTTAGGACGTAAGGGTTACGAGTAATAAGAAAGGAGCGTTCTGACCGCTCCTTTTTTGTTTGTCAATTATTTAACCGGATACTGATCTTAAAAGATCAAAGTACTAACCAAATGTGCTCATCTATGTTTCTGTACTTGAATGAACCGCCGCAGTATTCACATGTGCACTGTGCGTCTGAACCGTTGGAAGCAAGCGCTACACTGATCGTGCCGGACTCTACATTCTTACAGAGGGGACATCTGATGTTGTGGCCTTCAAGCCAGTTGATCCTGGTATCGGGAGCCTTCATCAACTCGTATCCGCCTGAAACCTCAGAAAGGGAATTGAGGTTAATCTCGTTTATATTATTATTTCTTATCTTTGTCATTTTATTTTCCTCCTGAATAGGTGTTTTGTTTTTCATGAGGAAAGTATCTGACATATCGGTGATCATTCCAATGGACAATTCAGTTGATAAGTGTTGCCTAAGCGATAGAATGATCGGAAGCTGTTGATTAAGTAAAAATAATCACATTCCATGAAGCGGGTGACAGCGTTTCCGGAATTCCGTCTCTTTCGCCGGGGCTGACTTTCTCATCCGCGCCTGAATTGGTGAGCAGCATATCGCTGCTTTCAAGGAAGATATGTCTTACATTCTTAAACTCACCGAAGCCCTTAAGGCTGAGTTCGAGCGGTATGTGCTTATCAAGAGTCCTGTTAACTGCAAAGACGGTGAGCCTGTGCTTGTCTTCGTTATATACGGCAGAAGCTTCGATATCAGTGACGCTGCCGTGTTTGGATGTCGGGTGCTTTTCGGTGTCGACGGAAGGCATTATTGCTGTGCCTCTTCCGTAAAGTGATGCGTGCAGGAAAGGGTAGAAGATGGTCTGGCGCCAGGCCTTCCCGTCCTTATCCGTCATAATTGGGGCGATAACATTCACGAGCTGTGCAAGACACGCTATCTTTACGCGGTCCGAGTGCTTCATGAACTTTATGAGTGCGAGGCCGTTTACGACCGCATCCTCAAAAGTGTAGTTATCTTCGAGAAGGTGCGGCGCGACGCCCCAGGGGTCCTTCTTCATCCTCTCGTCGTCTTCCTCGGTGACGTGGTACCAGCAGTTCCACTCATCGAAAGAAATATTCACGGTCTTATCCGATCCCTTCGCGGCCTTTACCTCGTCGCAGATCCCGGCAACTGTATTTATGAAATCGTCGAGCGAATCGATCGATGCGAAGAAGTCCTCCGTGTCGCCTGTTTTATTGCTGAAATACTGATGGCACGATATGTAGTCGATGTAATCGTAGGCTTCTTCAAGAACCTCGCGCTCCCATGTTCCGAATGTCGGCATGTTGATGTGCGCACTTCCGCACGCGACGCATTCGATTGAATCGTCCATCAGCTTCATGGCTTTCGCTGTCTGTGCTGCAAGACGTCCGTATTCCTTCGCAGTCTTGTGTCCGACCTGCCAGTCGCCGTCCATCTCATTGCCCATGCACCAGAGCTTAATGCCGTAGGGCTCCTTATCGCCGTGCGAACGCCTCAGGGCAGCGTAGTATGAGTCGGTGTCGAGGTTGCAGTATTCGAGAAGATTCAGCGCATCGGGAAGTCCTCTTGTTCCGAGGTTGACCGCCATCATGATGTCTGTTCCGGCCTTCTTCGCCCACTTGTAAAATTCGCTGATTCCGACTTCGTTGGTCTCGAGTGTGCGCCATGCAAGATCGAGTCTTCTCCTTCGCTTATCCTTCGGACCGACGCCGTCCTCCCAGAAGTAATTAGATACAAAATTGCCTCCCGGGTATCTTACAACGGGGACATGAAGTTCCTTCACAAGTTCGAGAACGTCCTTACGGAATCCGTCCTCATCGGCGGACTCGTGTTCCGGCTGATATATGCCTTCGTAGACTGCGCGCCCCAAGTGTTCGATGAACGAGCCGTACAGGCGGTCGTCAATCTTCGATATTACATTGTTTATGTCTATGGAGATCTTCGCCATCCCGTCATTCTTCCTTCTTGTAGTAGAAGTAACCCGAGAGCTTCTCTGTTCTCAGAAGATTTACAAAAGCTTCGGGGTCGACTTCCTTGACGGCCTTGATTACCTTCCTCGAATCGGATCTCGCGATTACCGAATATACGATGTTCTTCTCATTGTGTCCGAATGAACCTTCACCGTCGATTATCGTTGCACCGTGGTTGGAGACCTCGTAGATCCTGTCGCAGACTTCGTGCGCCTTGGTCGTTACCACAAAGAGCGTGGACTGCTGGAACTTAAGATACAGCGCGCGTATGACCGTCGTGGAGGTGTACTGGAATATTATCGAATAGAGCGCCTTGTCCCAGCCGAAGAGAGCCCCCGCGATTATCAGGATCACTGAATTGAAGGCGAGGATCATGTTGAATGAGTCGACGCCCTTCCTCTCCGACAGGAAGATCGATATGAAGTCTGTGCCGCCTGACGTGGCTCCGGACAGGAGGCAGATGCTTATCGCCAGGCCGTTTATGATGCCGCCGAAAATACTTATGAGGAGCGTATCCTGGGTGACGTTAAAGCCCGGCAGGATGTCGGTCAGCGTACTCGACAGGAAGATCATGAGAATCGAATAGATAGTGAACTTCTTGCCGATGAATCTGAATCCTATGTATACGGGGATCGCATTGAGTGCGAGGTTGATTATCGAGAAGGGAGGGGTGTACCCGGTTATCATCTCGACAGTGCGCTGTATGAGGATTGTAAGTCCGTTGACGCCTCCGGGGAACAGGTCTCCCGCTCTTACGAACGTCTTAATGTTAACGGCCATCATGACCGCCGCAAATGCAATAAAGAGCAGTGTCTTTAAGTCTTTACGGAAATCGAACTTCATACATAGATTATAAACCGAGCCTTGCTGGTGTACAATGTTGACCGTGACCACGGGTAAGAAACAAAAGTACAACTACAGCATTGCCTTCATCAAGGTGTTCATGAGTTTCTGCGTAATATGCTGTCACTTCTGGGCGACGGGCGACCCTTCGCTTTATCCTGTCAGCATGATGCACAGGATGCGTGATGTCGCAGCTCCGGTATTCATTCTCGTGTCATTTCTTCTGACTTACAAAATGTACCTCGAGCCCCAATTGCCGAAGCTTCGCCAGAGGCTCTTCAGGCTCCTCGTCCCGTACTTTACCTGGGGCGTCATCTACTACTTCGGATGTCTTCTCGTCGGAGTGATACTAAGCCGGATACGCATAGAGAACGAGTTCGTCATAAGGTTTACGAAGAAGGATCTGATGTGGCAGCTTCTCTTCGGCTGCGACAGATATCTTGCCCCGCAGTTCTGGTATCAGTTCAATCTAGTTGTATTCATGGTCCTCTTCTGGCTTCTGTTCAGATTCGTTAAGAAGGGCGCGAAGTTCATTCTCATCGCGCTTTTTGTCCTCGCTCTTGTATCGGAATACACGGGACTTAATTATTATCTTTTCGCGAGGTTCGAGTACGAGATATGGTGGCCTACGGGAAGGCTTACGGAGCTTCTGCCGTGTGCCGTGGCAGGCTTCTTCCTCTCAGACACCGGCGTCATGAAGACGCTTAGAAAGTACAGCTTCGTGACGGCGCCCGGCTGCATCTTCCTGATGCTTCTGTTCTCATATGTGATCCGTATCCCCGCGCCCGAATATGGCTTCGGCTACTCGGGTCTTTACATCCTGATCTACACGGTGCTCGCCTTTGTGCTGCTGTATGTCCTGCCCTTCGACAGGCTGCCTTCCGCCGCGCTCACCGTGCTTAAGTTCCTTGCCAAATACAGCTTCGGCGTCTACTGCATCCATTACCTTCTGGGACGCATTTGGAGCGACATCATCTGCGTGAGTAACGGCTGGACGCGCGACACCTTCATGAGCTGCGTCCTTATCTATGCGGCCTCCGTGCTGCTGTCGTGGGCGATATCGCTTATCCCGGGCAAATTCCCGAAGATGCTCGTGGAGTAACGCCTACCTTTGTGCACCAAAAGTTCAAAAACGAAGATTTGGTGCACAGGGCCGGCCGCGGCGCGGTTACTTCAGCAGTATAACAACCCAGTCGTCTTCTACGAGGTGGTACTCGTGACCACAGTTAGGGCACTTATTCACATGCATCGCGTCGAAAGTGGACCCGCACGTGGGGCAGTTAACGGCGTGCACCGAGAAGCCGTAATCTTCTTCGGGCTTGATCTTCTTCACGAGCTCCATGCGGAATGCGCGCTGTACCTTCGAGAGCTTGTCTCCGACATAGATGGTGCAGAGCGTGTATGCGGTCATCCTCACGTGGAGGTACCCGTCGAGCGCGGTCGAGCCGTCGTACCTGCACGCGCCTCTGTACTCGACGTCGACGGCATCGTTCATGAAATCGAGGTTATCGGGGCCCTTGTAGATAGACAGGTTCTGTCTGTCATCGGAGTACATGATCGCGCGAAGAAGCGACATTATCTTCCCCTCGAAAAGCTCATAAGAGAAGTCAGAGAAATAGCGGCTCATATCTGTCTCGAGCCTGTTCCTGGTTCTCTTTGCTGCCGTTATGTCCATTGTGTCTGCAGTCTGAGCGAACATCTTCGATATGGTTGAAGTGGCAATGAACATGGAGTAGCTAAGATAGATTATGATGGTTCCTATCCATCCCGTAATAAGTCCCGCGATGATTCCGAAGAACAAACCTGCTGCGATTGACTTGGAAACAATAGCATTATAAAGGAATACTCCGAGTGCGACTAAGATGCCGAGACCTATACCGATCGCAACGACATTCTTTATTCCCTTGTTGATGCTGCTTCTCTCGTATACCTTCGGCAATGAGTAAAAACTCGTGACGCACGGGAAGAATTTGAATGTCTTGAATCTCGTGCCGCACATAGGGCAGCCGTTGATGAAGGACTTCGCGCCCGCGGAATGACCGCAGTTGGGGCAGCTTATTGTCTCCTCCTGATAATCCGACTTATCGAGGATGTTGCAGTAGAGGACCTCGGTTTCCTTATCGGAGCGCGCGAGCAGAGCATCACCCTTGTAGTAGTCGGTCTCGTAATTACACTCCTTGCGCGTCATGTTGATGATGTAGGGAGGCCTGTCGTGCGGAGCGATTACGTCGAGGTTGTCTTCGATCCTGTCGATCTTCTTTACGGCCCGGATGCCCTTCTTATCAAGCCTTTTACGGTGGCACTCGAGGTAGTATGCGAAGTCAGCGGATGAGTTCTCGGGAACGCTGCCGCCGTTGTAGAAATCCACGTACTGCTCGAAGAACCTGTCACGTATTTCCCTGCCGGATTCTCTTGTTGTAAGATCTGCCATGATACTATCCCTCCTGTCCATTATGATTCTATCACTAAGATGATGTTATAATCGACACAAGACCTTAAGGAGGACGTGCGCATGATTAGTAACGGTTTCTTTCCCGAGATCAAAGGCAACTTCGGATTCGGATGCATGAGGCTTCCGATGAATAACGGCAGGGTGGACTACGACGAATTCAGAAGGATGATCGATGCTTTCCTGGAGGCGGGGTTCAACTACTTTGATACTGCACACGGATACATCGGAGGTCAGTCCGAGACAGCGATCAGGGACTGCCTGTCATCGAGGATCTCACGTGAGAAGTTCCTCCTTACGGATAAGCTTACAGATCCGTATTTTGAATCCGAGGAAGACATCCGCCCGTTCTTCATGAAGCAGCTTGAACTGTGCGGAGTCGATTATTTTGATTTCTATCTCATGCACGCGCAGGATGCGGAGAACTATCCCAAGTTCAAAAGATGCCGCGCATATGAGACGGCTTATGAACTTAAGAAGGAGGGCCTCATAAGACACTTAGGTCTGTCCTTCCACGATGAGCCCGAAGTTCTCGACATGATATTAACCGAGCATCCCGAGGTTGAGATCGTTCAGATACAGTTCAATTATCTCGACTATGAGAGCGATAACGTGAAGAGCCGCAGGTGCCATGAGGTCTGCCTTAAGCACAATAAGCCCATTGTAGTCATGGAGCCTGTCAAGGGAGGAAGCCTTGTTAATCTTCCCATGGAAGCTGATGAGATACTCCGCGGCCTTAACGGCGGAAGCAATGCATCATATGCGCTCCGTTACGCGGCAAGTTTCCCGAATATGGCGATGATAATATCCGGCATGAGCAACATGGAGCAGATGGAGGACAACTTAAGTTCCATGAAGGAGTTCACTCCCGTCAATGAGGAGGAGCTTCAGGCGATAGCGCGCGTAGTCGACATATTCTCCAGACTCGACACCATTCCGTGTACGCGCTGCAGATACTGCGTAGACGAGAATCAGTGCCCGATGAATATCGTCATTCCCGACATCATCAATTCCGTAAATGAACATTATATGTATCACAGCGTGAACCAGAGGGAGGGGTACAATCTCTTCGTTGTCGGCGGAGACAAAGGACGTGCATCTGACTGTATCGGCTGCGGAATGTGCGAACGTGTCTGCCCGCAGCACCTTGAGATAAGAAGCATACTGGAGCAGGCGGCGGAGCTTTTCGAGAAGTGAGATTCCTGAAGCATGTTCCCGTCCTGATATTCGACTTCATCGTGTGCGGCTTCATAGGCTGGGCATACGAGACCATCATAACCTCGATTGCTATGGGAAGGTTCACGGACCGCGGAGTGCTGCCCATTCCGGTGCTCCCGATATACGGGCTTTTCGCGCTCATACTTCCGCTTATATTTAGAAGGGAGCATAATGCGTTCCTCGTTTTCTTCGGAAGTGCTGCGGGCGCGACCTTGTTCGAGCTTGCGGGGGCGTATATCACCGAGGCGATATGGCACAAGAGACTCTGGCATTACGGGGACTGGAAGTTCAACTTCTTCGACGGGCGCATCTCGCTTTTCTCGAGTCTTATCTTCGGCGGGCTGTGCCTTCTGTTTGTGAAGGCGATACATCCCTTCTCGCTATATCTTAACGGGAAGGCGCCGAAGACATTTGCCATAAGTACGGCGACGCTTGCGGCAGTGCTTATTGTGCTGTGTTTTGTCCTCAGGTGATGACACGGGCTCCTGCGGGCGTTTATAATTTAAGTACACATCCGCTTAACAGGGGGCGCGCATGAAGTTTAAATACATCAGGATCCAGGGCAAGGAACTTGCAGCCAACACGAGAACCGGCAAGGGCATCTTCAGCATGCTCAACCAGCTCGTCACGGACGGTGTCATGGAAGACGAGGACGTAGGTCTTTTTAAGGCGCTGGATGCGTGGTTCGTGAAGAACCTTCCTTTCCCGCCCCAGTGCAAGCGTCAGGAGAAGGTCGTCTGCTGGTTCAAGGCGGAGAACTCCGAGATGATGATGAAGATGATCCAGC
Organism: uncultured Eubacteriales bacterium; assembly: GCA_900314745.1. Classification (GTDB taxonomy): domain Bacteria; phylum Bacillota; class Clostridia; order Saccharofermentanales; family Saccharofermentanaceae; genus Saccharofermentans. The sequence goes on from OMWK01000013.1 coordinate 23,087, forward strand.
CTCTGCTCTGGCTTCTAGAGCGTTATAACCACGCCTATTATGTCATATATACGAACTTCCCCGGCGAGATCGTCTACGAGGACGAGTACCAGGTCGTGGTCAAGGTCGACGAGAACGTGATCATAGAGGATCTCCAGGAGAGCTGGTCGCCGGAGGATTAGGCGCGCATGAGGATAGTTATCGTAAGACACGGTGAGCCCGATTATGAGAAGGACTGCCTCACGATCGAGGGCAGGAAGCAGGCGGAGCTTGCGGCGAAGCGGCTTGTTAAGGAACACATCGAAAGGATTTACTCCTCGCCTCTTGGCCGAGCACGTGAGACCGCGGAAGCTTTCTCGAAGCTTACCGGCATGAAGCCCGTCGAGATACTGGATTTTATGAAGGAGATAAGGTACGGACGCGAGGACGACCTGTACTCTGAAGCGGGACACCCCTGGAGCAATGCGGATAAGATCGCAGCAGAAGGGAAGGATCTTCGCGATCCAAACTGGCGTGAGCTCCCGGTATTTATAGATAACACCGCGACCATCGATGTCGATAATGTGATAAAGCATACCGATGAGTGGCTCTTGGGCTTAGGTTATGTCAGGGAAGGCCTTTACTACCGCAACGTGCGGCCTGACGATAAGCAGTACACTGTGGCGCTTTTCTGCCACGGCGGTTCGGCGACGGCGATGCTCTCGCACATATACAATCAGGAATTCCCCTACCTTTGTTCCGTGATACACATGGCGTTTACGGGGATAACAGTCTTAAGATTCGATTCAACTCCCGGAAGCCTCGCGATGCCTGTGCTGGAACTTCTTAACGATGACAGGCATCTGATAACTTGATGACAGGTGGTAATCATGAGAGTGCTTAATATCGTAACAATAATTCTGGATGCTTTGCTTCTTGCAGTATGTGCCGTGGTGAAGTTGAACTACTATATAACCGAACCCAAGTTCAGTTCCTCCGGTCCGAATATCTACGATGTCATCTGGATAGGATGGATGGTTATAAGCATTCTGATAACGCTCTCGCCGATGCTCACGAGGATCATCGTTCTCTGCTTTGTTAAGTATAAGAAGCAGCTGCTTGCGCTTCTCATTCCTCTGTTCGTCTGGTGCGGCGATCTGATGTTCGAATTCATCTCTATGCTCGGCGGCACGATGTGTCTGGACGACGACTGGATTGATACGGCAGTAACGCTTCTTCTGTGTTTGCTTCTGTTTATCATACCGACCGTCCTGTCATTCGTGACATGGCTCATGAGCCGTAAGAAGAAGCGTGTCGGGGAGGCATCATGATAAGAATACTGTTCGTATGCCACGGCAATATCTGCCGTTTTTGCGATAAGTACTGAAATCAGGTAGTTGAGGGAGTTTTTGCATAAGATTAACCAAGAATTAACCAATTTTGCGCAACTTTAAATCTAAATGACCAAAGTTCGATACGATACATCCTTTGAATTATCAAATGAAACGGTTGGATTGATTATCTGACCGTTTTTCATTGATGAAGATAGGTATTTCAATTAAAATAAATAATAAAATGATTCCTATGAGGTTAATATATGGCAAATATAACAAAGCAAAAACGCGACCAAATGCTCGCTTTTCTTGAGAAATTAAAAACTGAACACTCCGATGATGAATCTGTAAAAGCCTTTAATGAGATTGAAAGCCATCTAAAAGATAAGAAATTTGGTTTGGTTTTTGAGGAGCATACGGAAGAAGTTGACGAATTATTAGAAGAGAATATTCCAATACTAACAGCTGATGATAAGAGAAGAATCTGTAAAGACTCAAATACTCCTTGGAATTTTATAATTGAAGGAGATAATCTTCAGGCATTATACTTGCTGGAAAAGACTCACAGGGGACGCGTCCAATGCATCTATATCGACCCTCCGTATAATACAGGGGCAAGGGATTGGAAATATAATAATGACTATGTAGACAAACAAGATGTTTATCGGCACAGTAAGTGGCTTTCCTTTATGCAAAGGAGATTAGCGATTGCTAAAAGATTATTAGATCCTGATGATTCAGTTCTAATTGTTACTATTGATGAAAAAGAGTATTTACATCTTGGTTGTTTGTTAGAGGAGATGTTTCCTGAGGCTAATATGCAGATGATATCTACAGTTATTAAGCCAGAGGGTACTAATCGAGTAAATGAGTTTTCTCGAACTAATGAATATATTTATTTTTTGATTTTGGGAGACGCTAAGCTTACACCAACAAAGTCGTCGATGTTTGAAATTGACAATGAGACCAGTGATTCTAAGCCGAATAGTATTGAATGGAGAAACTTACGTCGCAGGGAAAACACCAGCGTTCGTTCCGCACGTCCTAATCAGTTTTACCCGTTTTTTGTAAACTCTACGACAGGTTTGATTGATTCAATAGGGGAAGCTATTCCTTATGATGTTGATAGGAACTCAATTCCTGTCCCGTCAGGTTGTTATGCTTTATTCCCCCTAAAACCCAATGGTGAAGAAACCTTGTGGGGGAAGCATTACGAAACATCACGACAACTTTTGAAACAAGGATATTTGAAAATTGAAAATGGTACAAATCCTAAAAAAGCTATCATTAAATATTTGCCTTCTGGAATTGTAAAAGATATTGAAAGCGGAATAATAACAATAACTGGGCGCGGTTCACAGAATGATGTAATAGGTCATTATTCTAATGGTGGTAAAGTGGTCATGCCCAAGACAATTTGGTATCTTCCATCTCATAACTCTCAGACAAATGGAAGCTTATTGCTAAAAAAAACAATTGGAGAAAATCGATTCAATTTCCCCAAATCTCTTTATGCTGTAGCAGATTGCTTAAGATTCTTTGTTTCCAATAAGCCAGACGCCATTATTGTTGATTTTTTTGCTGGTTCTGGAACTACGATGCATGCTGTTAATCTTCTAAACGCAGAAGACGGTGGACATCGTAAATGCATTTTAGTTACAAATAATGAAATATCAGAAGCGGAAGAAAAGGCGTTTTCACAGCAAGGAATACAAAAAGGAAGTGAAGAATGGGATTCCAGAGGAATTGCTAAGTATGTTACTTGGCCGAGAACTGTCTGTAGCATAGAAGGCAAAGATATATTTGGTAATGAAATTGATGGCAAATACTTAACGAGCAATAATAAAACAATCTATATGAAAGATGGTTTTGTTTCTAATGTAAAGTATTTTACGTGCAGTTGGACTCCTAGAAAACCTGAAGACTATTTGTTGAGCAATGCACTTTGTCTTCATATAAAAGAAATGATTGAACTTCAAAACTCTATTGAGGTTGATGGTGTAGAAAACGTGCTTTTGCTCAATAAAGATGACATAAAAAAGAATATTCTTGATCCCGTTATGTATGATAAAGCTAAAAGTGTTTGGCTTAATCAAGGTATAGTTTTGAATTCTGAAGAGTTAAAACTTCTGAATAAAAAAGGGTTCAAGTATATTCCAAGAGAGTTCTTCGGACAAGAATTAAGGGAGGTGGCTGAATAATGTTTAATGGCACTCTTTTTGATTTTCAAACGAAACATGAAGAAAATCTTTTAGTAAAATGCGCTGACCATCAGGAGATGGTTTTATATGCACCTACAGGCTCAGGCAAGACCGTTATGGTTTGCAAATTCATAGATGATTATCTGGATGAAAACCCTAATACAGTTTTTCTTTGGTTGTGCCCGGGGGCAGGCGGATTACATAAGCAGTCTCAGGATAGTTTTGAGGAATTAACTTCTGGAATTCCTTTTGGAGACGTATATTCATTTATTAGCGAACCTGAACCTAGAGGACAAGTCTTCTTTATTAACTGGGATAAGATTAATAGCAAATCTAACGTTGTGTTAAAAGAAGGAGAGCATAAAGATTTTATGTCGAAGATTTATGCTTGTCATAATTCTGGCATTAAGATTTTTATGCTCATTGATGAAGAACATAAATACCGAGATACTGCTAATCAATATATAGCTAACATTAATCCAGTTCATGTTTTAAGAATTTCTGCGACGCCTGTTACTGTCGCAGATCATGTTGAAACAATTACCGATGACGAAGTCATTGGTGCTGGATTGATTGCTATGGGTATTTCGGTTAATGAAGGTGTTACTCAGGCTATACAAGAAAACAATAATCTGGATGATGATTTGATGCTTCTTGAAATGGCAGATAAGAAGCGTAAGGCTATTAAAGCTGAGTATGAGAGACTCGGAATAGATGTTAATCCTCTTGTAGTTATCCAATTCCCGAATGGTTATCCAGAATGGATAGACCGTGTTAAGCAAGCGCTTTCTGATATGGGATATCCTGAATCGTCAGGCTTTGTTGCTTCTTGGTTTTCTGGAGACCATCCCGATAATCCTGAAGAAATAACTAAGCTTAACGGAGAATATAGATTCTTGCTTTTCAAACAAGCTATTGCTACTGGATGGGATTGCCCTCGTGCGAAGATTCTCGTTAAGCTCCGTGAAGGTGGTACTGAAAGATTTAACATACAGACTGTCGGCAGAATCCGCAGGATGCCTGAAAGAAAGCATTATGATAATGATTTGTTGGATTGCTGTTACCTCTACACTCTTGATAGCGAGTTTTCAGAAGGTTTAACATCCAGCGTTACTGACAGTTTCTATACATATCAATACAAGAAAAAGATGTCAGCTCCCGATATTACGCTTACGAGAGAATTGCTTGATGGAAATGACAGAATTTCTGTTAATCCCGAAGCGGTTGTTAAGGTAGTACGCGACCAGATGCTTACTGAGTGCGATTTGAATGGCGATGGCAGACTTGATAAGAGAGAAATGGAAGTTAGCAAGGGATATGTTTTTGGTACTAAGCTAAAGACGTCTGCTATTGAAGGTGTAGCCAGAACTACTCATGATATGAAAAAGCTTAATTCAATCTTTGGCGGTGAGCATCAGATAAATAACCATGATGATGGTTTTATCATCCGAGATGCAAAGCGTAAGATAGCAAGAGCTATCGGCATCGACGAGAATATATCAAATAACGCGCTGAGAATTCTTTTCGGTCCTATGGATATGCAGATGTCGTTGTTCTCGGAAGAAGAGAAAGAATTTGAGAGGCAGAATAAACTTTTAGATGATATGTCTCTCAGAGAGTATAATGCCTTCCTTGTTAATAATAGAGATAAGCTTGTTGAGTTGTTCAGTCAGATCGACGAAAGCAAGATTGCTGATGTTAAAGAAACGGATGTTCTGGAAAAAGAATGGCATATTCCTGCATATCAGTATTACAAACAGCATAAGAAGATAGCTGCTACAAAAATTCTTGGAACTAATGTTTTTGAAGGATATGGTAGCAATATTCTTATATCGCCAAATAGAACATGTACAGAAATCGCTTTTGAAAACTGGTGTGAAGATGAAAAACACTCTGTTTCTTATGTCTATAAGAATGGTGATAAAGGTGATGAATACTTTGGTATTGTATATCGCAAAGCATTCAGGAGAAGCCACTTCTACCCTGATTACATCATTCAGACCAAAGATGGAAGTATATGGATAATTGAGGCTAAAGGTGGCATGACTGCTGATGGTAGTTCGAATAATATTGATGGATATGCCGGCAAGAAGTTTGATGCGTTGAAGGCATATGCTGAGAGGTTCGGAAATATCAAATGGGGTTTTGTTCGTGCTGTTGGTTCACAGATTTATATATCAAATACCGAATGGGATGAGAATGTAATGAACAGTCAAGTTTGGAAGCCGATTGAAGAAATAATAAAATAATAGACGAAGAGGAACAGAGGCAGATATTACTGCCTCTGTTCTTTTATGGGGGAAATAAAATCTAGATTCTTTAGTCTTTCTAACGATTTGATAATATTAGCGCTCTCTAATTTAACATTGCGTTGTTCTGACAGTAAGCCTATTGGCAGATCAAGACTATTCTCTTTATACTTTTGAGCTTTAAGACAATCTTCAATGGCAGAAACATCTACTGTTACTTTATACTTTTCTTCCAAAAACTTTAATATGCATTCTATTATTATGTGGTCTATTTCGCTTTGCTTAATAGGAATAGTCCTTAGGGGTTTAGAATAGTTCTTAGATTGATACTCTTTTAATGCCTCATCTAATGAGCTTTGTTGAATGCTATATAACGTTATCGGATGATTCTTCCATGCTTCAAAACTGGGGATTGTTTCTTTTGGGAATAGCTGGCGTACGTTGTTGCAGAATTCCTTGTATGCCTTTTTCTGTTCTTCTTCTGTATCTGACTCTTTGTAGTATTCTATAAATTGTGTTCTGAATTGTTCATTATGTTCATTTACAATTCTAAAAGCTTCAAGTTCACCTTTCTGAGCTTCTTCAAGTTGCTTTTCAACTTTTTTTGCATATCCTGTGTGTTTTAGCAAGTAATCTCTCATGGTGTGAACTTTGAACTCGTATCTTTGATAATCATCCAGTTCGTCCCATGTTTTGCCTGGGTATTGTTTCTTTAAGCGCTCTCTAATGGTGCTTCTGATGTTTCGGATATTGGGTCTTGCTCTATTGATGTGATAGAAATCAAACAGCTCATCATATATGTTTTTCGACATAAATACACCTCCTTGATTCGTTACCGCCCCTTTTTCTATATCACCGCCCCTTCTTTAATTATATGCACAAAGCCTTATATATCAAGCATTATCGTGTTTTATCAATCGATTATCTCTTAAATGAGTTTTCTTTGAACACGCCCCATAACTTGGGGTAAGATACCTTCATCAGTTGCAACTGGGATAGAAATCATAAACGGAGGTAACCATCATGAAAAATGAAGGTGCAAAAATCATCATTCTTAAACTGAATGAATCTCGCAAGAAAAAGAAAAAAGCAGATTCAATTCGACCAAGCAAACCTGAAATGGAATTGCGCATCAAAAATGGTATAGAAACCATCAAGAATCAATATAGCTATGATAAGTGTCTGGCTTTATATGAGTCATCTGATGAAGATCGTGATTCATTGTACGAGTTGCTAAATGGAATTGGAGTAAATGGATTAACGGTCTGTAATCTCGACGCTAAAGCATGTGAATACAGATGCAAAAAGTATGATGCATACGATTTCATGTGTGATGTTGAGGCTCTTTGTAGTGAGCTATCCAGAGAATTCGGTGAGATTGGTGAGTTTATTATTTACGGACATATTGAGAATGGAGGTAAAGAGAAATGAAAGGTTTGAATCAGTTTATTAAGTTTGATTGGAATGCTTTTGCAGAAGGCAAAACATTCATTGTTACTAGCATTAGTGAGTATGTAGATTTTGATACAAAAGCTCATCTTGGAACGAAAGTTGATTGCGTTATAGCAACCGATAATACAGTTTATAAGTTTAAGGATGGCGAAGAATTTACTAATCGCTTTGAAAAAATCTCGTTTAAAGTTTCTAAGGATATAAATATTCCTATTGAAACAAGAGTTGTGCCTAAGAATGCTGTAGCTACTATTTATGGTGAATATAGAAATCAGCTTTCTGTAAAGTGCGATGATATCGTTCCTGTTATTTCCAAGGAGAAGTGATGATGAGTGGTTGGCGTAGAGATGCTTCTTTACGATACTGCTCGCCTACCCCGAAGATTATACTCTTCGGGGTGGTGCTCCTTCTCTTCGCAGGAATTACAAAGGCTTTTGAACTTCTTGCCTCAAGTATTGTCTGTTCGTTAGGTTGGGATTATGAAATTAATTTTTCAGGAATTACTACGTTTTTTGCAGTCTTATCGGGATTGGTGTTTTTGATATCAATTATTGAAAAAACTTGCCGAGGCGCAAGACGCGACATTAAATATGTTATTCGCAGAACATTGTGCGATTCTAGCTATGGAAATCCTCTTCATTTGAAGGATGGAGAAATCGAACCTTCTGTTGAAGTAAGCAAAACGGAAAAAGGCTTTAAGATTAGAATTGATTGTATATCTGCGAATTTTGATGATGTAAGTAGTTTGGAAACCGTTATATCGTGTTGCCTCAGAAATAAATATGGTGATTATGCTGTTGTCGCAAAAGAAAATGACTTAGCCGGTAGATACTCTGATTACTATATCGAAAATGTGGTAATGAGTTACTGCCAGAAGAGTATATACTTTTCTTTGGCTGATATTCCTGCTCATCTCACGAAGAGATACATAAGAGACGATGTATATATTGATTATTCTCGTGTCTTGAATAGTTCGGCTATTGCCGCAGGACGTAGCCGATCAGGAAAGACGACAGCGATAATTTCGGTGTTTTTGTTGCCAATTCTTAAATTAGGTCGCGATGATTTTGGTTCTAGGGTTGTTATCGTAGATCCTAAATCGGCTGAATTAAGTCTTTGCCCTCATGTTCTTTCCCCTGCTCCAGATGGAAGCGTTGAACACATTCTTGATGCTATTAGAGAATTCAATCAGAGTAGGATTGAAAGACAGAAGATTATAAATGAATACTGCTTGCAGACAGGACATGCTGCAAAATGGTTCGATGTTGGCATGAAGCCTAGCGTGTTGTTTCTAGATGAGTTTGTGAGTATTCAGGATATGTTTCCGAAGAAGGCCACGAAAGACAAACCTGACTATAGTCTTGTGGATTTTCAAGGATTGTTATGTCAAATAGCTACACAAGGTGCTTCTGCTGGATGTTTCTTGATATTGTCTACCGCGGAAGCCTCAGTTGGAACAGGGGGCCTTCAGAGTGCTGTGAACAATGCATGCGGAATCAGGATGCTTTTTAAGCCGTCATTGGATGAAGCTAGGTATTTGTGGAGTAGTGAAGCTTTGAGTGTAATGCGAGAGCGCCAGTATTCTGCTGGGGATGCATGGTTTAGTGCTGACGATGGTATCAATAATAGTGTGAGATTTGTAAAGTTTCCACGTCTTGAGTTCGGTGAGTATAGCGCCCTATCAGAATTATTATCGCTGTATTACAACGACGCCGATAAGCACGGCGTGGAGCGTGAAGCAACGAGTCCCGAAGCAACGAGTCGCGAAGCCGCGACGCGCGAAGCAAGCGGAGCGAGCGTAGCAGACGAGTGCGAAGGGGCGAGTGCGTAACGCGTAACGCTGTGCTGTGTCGGCGTCATATTAAAGCAAAGCCTTATAAATAGCGGGGGTAGGGCTTGTTATTACCCCCGCACATAATAAAAAGTGTGTCAATTCTACCAAATAAATGCTAGAGAATTGAACGGAGGTGGCACTATGCCAAAGTCTAAACAAGTAAAGAAATATCGCAATTTCATGTACGAACAACAAGTCGCACATCTTCCTAATAATATGACTGTTGATGAAATATATGCGCATGTAGAAGAAGTATTACAACCTAAACGAATGGCTTGTATATTGCATGATAAAGACTTAAAAGATGATGATAAAACGCCTGTAGAACCGCATATTCACATGATGTTACAGTTCAGCAATGGAAGATCTGTAAATCATGTTGCAGAAATGATTGGTGATAATTCTCAGTATTTAGAAATCTGGAAAGGTTCTGTCGAAAATGGTTTTTCTTATCTTATTCATGCTACTGATAATGCTAGACATAAACATCAATATTCATGCGATGAAGTCAAATCAAATTTCGACTACTCTTCTACAATTGCAAGAATAACTAAGAAGGTATCTAGAGCTAATGCTGTTTCTAATGCTAACAAGATAAACGGAATTCTTGATCTGGTTGCAACGGGAGAGATGACTTATGCAGAAGCGAAGAACCAGCTTACCGGTTCTGAGTATGCAAAGGTCGGAGAAAAGTTGAAAAAGGCTCATGAATTATATCTTGAAAGAAGTGCAGAAAAACTGCACGAACAGATGATAAATGATAATTCGATGGTTGAAGCACATTGGTTGTTCGGTAGTTCAGAAGTCGGAAAGAGCCGATTAGCAGAGATTCTGGCTATTAAAACAGGCTTGCCATACTTTAAGACCACTGCTACAAGAGATCCTCTACAATTCTACGCGGCAGAACCGATAATTATCCTTGATGAGCTGAGACCAGAGATAATTCCTTACTCAGAGCTTCTTGCACTTCTCGACCCGTTCTCAAGAGGTAAAGTAACTGTTTCATCAAGGTATTTCAATAAGCCATTATCTTTTAAGACAATATATATAACCACTCCGTACAGTCCTGTGGATTTTTTCAGGAATTATAAGCTTAGTCGCGGTATTGATAGGGGTGAACAACTCTACAGACGATTATCTTCTGTGATGTTATTGGATATGGATTGGATACATAACTTGAAATGTGATTTTCCTTTTAATGGCTATTATGAGGTTGATAAGAAGCCAAATAAATATAGCAGAAAGAACCAAGACTCATACATCTTAAAAGATGTTTTCGACAGTATTGAATAATAGGGATAGAACTAATTCGAAGGATGAAAGGAGTGATTCAAATGAAGGATATACCCATTTGGGAGAAATATACATTAACCGTACGCGAAGCTTCTGAGTACTTCCATATTGGAGAGAAAAGGCTTCGTCAGATTATTGAAGAGAATAACAGTGCTGATTTCTTAATCCTCAATGGTAACCGAGTCATGATAAAGCGTAAGCATTTCGAGAGATTTATTGATGAATCTTCAATTATCTAAAAGATGATTGCACTTCCTATATGGGATAAAGGAATAGTTAACCTGTATTCAGTCCGTTATGATATATTTACTATGTATCGTATCGGACTGTTTTCTCGAAAGGAGTTCGATAAATAATGAATAAAAGGAGAGATAATAGAGGAAGAATTTTACACAATGGGGAATCTCAGATGCCCGATGGTCGTTACCGTTTTAGGTATAACGACATATTCGGTAAACCGAGAGTAGTCTACAGCACCAGACTTGACAGACATGACCCCGCTCCATCTGGTAAAAAGAAAACTCTTTCATTAAGAGAACTTGAAAACCAGATTAAAGCTGATTTGTTTGATCATATTGTTTCTCATGGTGGAAACCTCACAGTTTTAGAACTTGTTGAAAAATATATTTCCACCAAGATAAACGTAAGACAAACAACTTCTAAGGGGTATGGAACGGTCATCAATATCTTGAAGAAAGACACTTTTGGGAAGAAAAGGATTGATACCGTAAGAATATCTGATGCAAAATGCTGGTTAATTAAGCTCCAGCAGAAAGATGGAAGAGGCTATAGCTCTATTCATAGTATAAGAGGCGTTCTCAGACCTGCTTTCCAGATGGCAGTCGATGATGACCTTATTAGGAAGAATCCTTTTTCTTTTCAACTTGTGGAAGTCATTGTTAATGACAGTCTGAGAAGAGAAGCTTTGAGCCGTGAAGATGAGCGTAAGTTTCTTAAGTTCGTTAAAGAAGATTCCCATTTTAGCCAGTATTATGAAGGAATATATATACTTTTTAAGACTGGTATGAGGATTTCGGAATTCTGTGGTTTGACGGTCTCAGATATAAGCTTCGAAGAACACTCGATTAACATTGACCATCAACTTATGAAGAATGGTTCAAAAGGCTATTATATCCAGCAGACTAAAACCGAAAGCGGAACGAGGGTTATACCTATGACGCCTGATGTTGAAGCTTGTTTTAAGAAGATTATCGAGAACAGGAAGCCACCGAAAAAAGAACCGATTATCGAAGGAAAGACTGGCTTTCTTTACTTTGATAAAAACGGCAGTGTTATGTACTCACTTCATTGGGAACACTACTTCAAGCATATTAGAACCAAGTATAACAATATCTATCGGGTTCAGATGCCGTTGGTAACACCTCATGTATGCAGACATACCTACTGCTCAAATATGGCAAAATCTGGTTGCAATCCGAAGACACTCCAGTACCTCATGGGGCATTCTGAGATAGGCGTTACTCTCAATACCTATACGCACGTTAAGTATGAAGATGCTAAAGCAGAAGTCTCTAAGTTGCAGATTGTGTAGAACACTCTCAAGCCTTGAAAATGCTTATGGTTAAAGTCTTTGTTTTTAACCAAGAAATTAACCACTTTTGATGCCAAGATAAGGCTCAATAAGCCACGAAAAGCAAAAATGGCATGTTGGAAAGAGTAATCGCGAAACTCTTGAAAACAAACGCTTTTCGAAGCATAACAGGGCAAATCGTACCTATGATAAAAGTACTTTTCGTGTGCCACGGCAACATTTGCCGTTCGCCGATGGCGGAGTTCATAATGAAGGATATGGTGGTCCGTGAAGGACTGTGCGATAAGATATATGTCGAATCGGCGGCGACTTCGAGGGAGGAGATCGGGAACGACATGTACCCGCCTGCGAAGAGAAAGCTTGCCTTAGAGGGTATTCCTTTCGAGAGGCGCAGGGCAAGGCAGATCAAGCTGCAGGATTACGATGAGTTCGATTACATAATCCTCATGGAAGAGTACAACATTAATAATGCCATGAGAATCTTCAGGGAGGACCCTCATGGCAAGCTTAAGCTTCTTCTGGAGTTCGCGGGGGATAGGCGTGATATCGCGGATCCGTGGTATACCGGCAACTTCGACAGGACTTACAATGACTTGGTCGAGGGGTGCCGGGCGCTATTGTCATTCATCAAGATTAGCGCCGTCTGATTCTCTGTATTCCTTCCAGGCTTTCTGGAATTTGAATGTGTAGTATACGGCATAGATGCCGATGACAACTATCCACCATCCGCCGGGACGGCCAAGAGTGACAGCCGTGATGATAGTGTTTGCGATGGAATATATCGAAAGCAAAATGGCTGCGACACGGCTTTGAAGCAGCTGGATCAGCAGCGCCATGACAACCAGAAAGAGGAAGTCGATTACTCCCAGATAGTTGCCGAGCATAAAGACGTTAATGATCAAAGAGATGCCGGCGACGACATATCCACAGATGGCGCATGATTTTATGTTTTTTCTGTTGACGGACTGATCGGGCGTTTTGAGAAATTCTGTTCTTGTCATGGGGAAACTCCTGTATTACCTGATATTTATATAATTATAGCATTTGTTTTTTTTGCGCAGGCATATTAGACTTTAAAGGCATTTATTATTAAGGCAGGTATTACTGATGGATATAGTTTGTCTCGATATGGAAGGGGTACTCGTACCCGAGATCTGGATCGCATTTGCAGAGGCTTCGGGAATCCCCGAGCTTAGAAGAACGACGAGGGATGAGCCCGATTACGATAAGCTCATGAGATGGAGGCTCGGCATCCTTAAGGAGCACGGTCTCGGCTTAAAGCAGATTCAGGACACGATAGCAAAGATCGATCCTCTCCCGGGAGCCAGGGAGTTTCTTGACGAGCTTCGTAAAGAGACACAGGTCATCATAATAAGTGATACGTTTACGCAGTTCGCGATGCCTCTTATGGCGAAGCTCGGATATCCGTCACTGTTCTGCAACTCACTCGTAGTTGCGGATGACGGCGAGATCACCGACTTTAAGATGCGTATTGAGAACTCCAAGCTGTCGACGGTCAAGGCGCTGCAGAGTATCGGCTTCGATACAATCGCCGCAGGTGACAGCTATAACGACCTCGCCATGATCAAGGCATCAAGAGCAGGATTCCTGTTCAGGTCAACTGAGCAGATCAAGAAGGATAACCCCGATATCCCTGCTTACGAGGAGTTCGATGATTTCTTAAGAGCCATCAAGGGCGCTCTTAAGTAATGGGGTCAGTCAACAATTACATCACGTACTCAAGGGATCTGGAATATGAGCCCCAGAGCATGCACCTTGAGTGCGGCAAAGGCAAGAAGATCTGCGCCGAACTGAAGAATCTCGGTACGAAGAGAGTTCTTATCATGAGCCGCGAGGAGAATCTGCGTGGCAAGAATGTAATCGATCTTATCAGCAATCTCGATGAGTTCGGCTTCAGACACTTCACCTATAACATCAAGCAGAAGTATGCAAGTTCGACGGACATAGTCTCCGCGCTCGATGACTACCTCGGCTTCAACTGCGACACGATAATCGTGTTCGGAGGCGGGGAGGAGATCTTTTGCGCGAAGATGGTCTCGGCAATGGCCGTCAACAACATGAAAGACCCCGTTGAGGCTGAAGGCTACGGCAAGTTTAAGAAGGACATATCCGTCCTCTGCTGCGTCGGCATGGATAATTCGACGGCGATATCATCTAACATAGCGGAGTTCCGCGACGACAATACGGGAAGGTGGATCTCCGTCTTCTCCAACTATCTCGTTCCGCAGATAGCGGTAGTTGATACCGATATCGCGATGTGGACCGTCACGGGTGTCTCTGTCACATCGGCGATGAATTCGCTCGCGATGGGAATAGAGAGCTGCCTGTCGCCGGCGGCTACTTTCAGTCCTTCGTATAAGGCCTGCGCTCGAAATGCCATCAGCCTCGTTGTGGACAACGCTCTCGCGATGAAGGAGCAGCCTGATGACGGCTACCTTCGTAAGAAGATCGCAGTCGCGGGCATTTATGCAGGTATGGGCGTCAGGATGTCGGGCTTCGGTTATTCGCATCTTACAATCCACGCTCTGAAGTCCCGCTTCGGTCCGGAACTGAGCAAGTTCTATTGCCGCGTGCTCTCGAGGTTTCTCAAGGAGAGCTTCGGTCTTACCAAATATGAGCTCGCGGATATCTATAACAACCTCGTAAGGGATGAGGTGCGCCCGGGGCTTGAGGTCATAGGCGGCGTACCGGAGCCTTTGTATTCTGTCGACTCCGCCGCTGAGGCTCTTATCGACCTTCTCGATAAGCTCTATCTTGCCGCGGTTCCGAAGCAGAGTGACTTTCCTAAGATCGCTCCGGATGTACTTAAGCAGATGTGTGGTGAGGTAAGGACAGAGGCCGAGAAATACGGTCTGGTCAGGCTCGACGACGAGCTCATTATGAGAACTCTGGAGAATCTGTAATATGATTCCCGATTACATCAGGAAGACTTTGAGCGCGCTTAACGATGCCGGGTTTGAGGCTTACATCGTGGGCGGTGCCGTGCGCGACACACTGCGCGGTGTCCCTGTCCACGATTACGACATCACAACTTCCGCTCTGCCTGATACCGTTACGAAGGTCATGACGTCTGCGGGCTTCAAGCTCATTATCGACTCATCTTCGATATACGGCACGGTAGTCTTCACTCATCCTGATGCACCGTCTGATAAAGTGGAAATCACGACCTTCAGAAGCGACAATTCTTATTCCGACAGAAGGCATCCTGATGACGTCAGCTTTACTTCCTCTCTCGAGGAGGATGCGGCGAGACGTGATTTTACGGTCAACTCGCTGTACATGGATATAAATGAGAATATTATAGATCCGAACGGCGGCAGGGCCGATATTGATTCCGGAATCATCCGCGCAATCGGAAATCCTTCGGACAGATTCAACGAGGATGCGTTAAGGATACTCCGCGCCGTCAGATTCGAAGCGGTAACGGGTTTTAAGATTGAGGATGAGACATCATCGGCGATGGCTCATTGTGCTCCGCTTCTTAAGAACATCTCTTCGGAGAGGATCTTCAGTGAGTTGACCGGGATCGTTACCGGACCATACGGCCCGGACGCCATAAGGCATAACATAGAGGTTGTATCGGTCATAATTCCCGAACTTAAGCTTCAGGTGGACTTCGATCAGAAATCCAAGTTCCACGACAGGGACCTTCTTACTCATACGCTCGATGTCCTTGCAGGAATACCTCTGGGTGAAGATGGTGTCAAAGATGCCGCCGTTGCCTATTCCGCCGTGCTTCACGATATCGGCAAGCCTCAGGTCTTCACCATAGACGAAGACGGCGTGGGGCACATGAAGAAGCACAATGTGGCAGGCATGATCATCGCGGAAAGACTCGCGGACGAGCTTAAGTTCCCGAACATTCTCAAGCAGGAAGTGTCTCAGCTTGTCATGTATCACGATTCGTTTCCGGAGCCCGAGCGCAAGTCAGTAAGGAAGTTCATCGCCACTGTCGGCGTGCCTCTCTGCGATAAGCTTTTCGCGTTGCAGAAGGCGGATGTCGAGGCGCACTCGGTTTACGGCAAGCCCAGGATCGAGCGCCTCAAGGTCATAATGTCGCTTTATGATGAGATAATGGCGGAGGAGCCGTGCCTTACCGTGAAGGACCTCAAGGTCAGGGGCGGTGATGTGATAGACCTCGGAATTGAGAAGGGACCGATGGTGGGGAAAGTTCTCGATGACGTGCTCGCGAGAGTGCTCGATGAGCAGCTTAATAATGACAAAGATGAGATCATCAACTACATAAAAGAGCGCTATTCTCTTTGATTGTGGTAAAAATGTGAAGATTTTATGAATATTGGTCTATCTTTTTGGTTGTCACCGATGTATAATGAGCATGAAGTATCGTAACCTTTGTTTGGAGAGGATGTTTATGAAGAAGATTCGTAAGGCTAACAAAGCAGGTTTTACACTCTTGGAGATTATGCTGGTAGTAGCTATACTCGTTGTTCTTACCGGCATTACATACATAGGTGTTGAGGATGCTATTAACAGAAGTAAGAATCAGCAGGATACTGCGAGTGATAAATTCGTAAATCAGTTGCAGTCACAGACAGATTATGTCAGAACTAGTATGCTTCGCGGTACTCCCGCTCATGGTGCAGCTTCTTCTACGTAATCAGTTGGTTTATTATTTGACCCTATATTGTAGATCCGCGGAAGATTCCGCGGATTTTTTTGTTTCCTTGAATTTCTTGAATTATTAAGGCAGAGACGTCAGCCTCCGTATTCGCCTGCTTCTATCAGTGCCTTCGTGGCTTCGGCTGACGGATTCTCGAGAACGTCGTCCGTGAATCCCGCTTCGACGATGCTGCCCTTATCCATGACGAGGACGTTGGAGCACATCGCCCTTATTACCTGCAGGTTGTGCGATACGATGAGCATCGTTGTCCCGCGCTCCTTATTGATGTCTGACAGGAGCTTGATGATGGAAGCCTGGCTCGATGCGTCGAGTGCCGAGAAGGGCTCATCGGCGATTATGAACGACGGCTCCTGCACAAGGCACATCGCTATCGCAGCTTTCTGGCGCTGACCTCCCGACATCTGATGAGGGAAGCGGTAAAGGTGCTTGCCCGTAAGTCCTACATCCTCAAGTATGCTTATGAAATATGCGGTCTGTTCTTCCTTGCTGATGACTCTTCCCGAAGCCTTGAGAGCTTCCCTTAAGTGCCATCTTACCGTGTGCGCGGGGTTAAGGCTGCTTACGGGATCCTGGAAGACGGCTGCTATCCTGCCTTCGTGACTGACTTCTCCTGACGACGGCTTCAGAAGTCCTAAGATCGTCTTAACGAGTGTCGTCTTGCCGCAGCCTGAAGATCCGATGAGTCCGACGAGTTCGCCCTCGTGGATCTTGAAGTTTATGTTCTTAATGACCGCGTTGGTCTTGTTCCTTCTCACATCCTTGTACCTGTAGGATGATGTCAGCCTGGTAGCTTCTAGCACGACGGGACCATCCGGATTGGTCTTGCCCCTGCTGATGCCGAGAGTCTTGGGGTCGAGCCTCGACTTCATCAGAAGGTCCGCGGTAAACGCCGACTTCGGCTGCCCCATGATATCCCACGATGTGTCCGAATCTATGATCGTGCCTTCCTTCATTACCATGACTCTGTCGCAGAAATTGCGGACTGCGCTCAGGTTATGGGAGATGAAGAGTATCGATATTCCCATCTCGTGGCTCATCTCGTGCAGAAGATGCATTATCGACATCGAAGTCACCGTATCGAGTGATGACGTCGGCTCATCCGCTATGAGAAGGGTCGGATTCATGAGTGCCGCACCTGCGATGAGGACGCGCTGCCTCTGGCCTCCCGAGAGGCGGTGGGGATAGCGCTTGGCGATGTCTTCGGGGTCCTCGAATCCTACCGTCGCGAGCATTCTCAGGATGCGCTCGCGGCTCTCTTCCTTCGAGCAGTTGCGGATGCTTAAGACTTCCTGAAGATTCGACTCCACTGTCTGCAGCGGGTCGAGGGCGGAAGACGGGTCCTGGAAGATGACGCCTATCTTCTCGCCGAGAAGTCTGCGTCTCTCCCTGGGGGCCTTCTTAACAAGGTCCTCCTCTTCGAAAAGTATCTCCCCTGAATCAATATGCGCGAAGTCGTTGAGTAGACCTGAAATCGCAAGCGCCGTCATGGTCTTGCCTGATCCCGAGTCTCCGATCAGACCTAAGATCTCGCCCGATCTTAAGTGGAACGTCAGGTCGTTCAGGATGGTGACGGGTACACCGTTCTTGTCCAGAAGCGACAGCGTGAGATTATTGACCTCGAGTATGTTGCCCTTATACTTCACCGGCTGCCTCCTTTGACGGAGGTTCTGATCCACTCCGAGATGAAGTAGAGACCGAGGATATAGCATACGAGCATGAGTGTCGGGAAGATTATGAGCCACGGAGCTGTGGTCATGTAGCTCTGGGCATCGGAGAGCATCTTACCGTAGGAAGCGGCAGGGGGCTGAACTCCGAGTCCGAGATAGCTCATTCCCGATTCAAAAAGTGTCATGTTGGCAAGTCCCGTGATGACCGCCGGAATTACCTGCGGCATAAGATTGGGGAGAATATGAATGAGTGTGATGCGTGTGGGACTGACGCCCATTATCTTCGCCTGGAGTATGTAGTCGCGGTCGAGAAGCTCGATCGTTCCGGATCTGTATACCCTCGCGAAGGTAGGTGAGAAAACTATTCCCAGCGCCCATATTACGTTGAACATCGACGCCCCGAATATGGCAACTGCAACCAGTGCGAGAAGTATTCCCGGGAAACACATGACGCCGTTCGAGAGTATCATTATCACCTTGTCTCTCCATCCGCCGTAGTATCCCGCGACAAGTCCCGTGAATGTTCCGAAAAGAAGCGCCGTCGCGACTCCCGCGAATGAGACGAGGAGTGTATATCTTGAGGCGACGAGGCATCTGGAGAACACATCCCTTCCGAGGTTATCCGTTCCGAATATGTGCTCGGCGCAGGGCGCCATGAGCTTCGATGCAGAGTCCGTACTGTTGATCCCGTAAGGGGTCCAGAACAGACCGATGAGGAAGAACGCCGTCACGATGGACAGGAGTATCGTTCCGGTTATGAGATACCTCTTGGGACCGTTGAAACTTCTCATACGTTCCTCCTGTCCCTGATCCTCGGGTCGATCAAAGCTGAGATGAGATCCGCGAGGAAATACAGAATAACCGTGATCAGTGCGAGGTAGAAGACTATGCCCGACAGAAGAGGGAAGTCCCTTCTTGCAATCGAAGTCAGAAGGAGTCTTCCGAGTCCCGGGAGGTTAAATACCTGCTCGACTATGAGCGAACCTCCCATGATGTCCGAGAGCACCAGGGATATGACCGTTACCGAAGATACCATAGAGTTCGGGATGATGTGTTTCATCATAATGCGAAGGTCCGTGAGGCCGTGGCTTTTCGCTGTTCTTACGAAGTCCCCCTGAGAGTACTCTATCATGGAGGCGCGCAGGAACTTGAATGTCATCGCGATCTTCGGGAGCGCTATGCAGAACGAGGGCAGAAGCAGGCTCGAGAGGTACGAGCCGAAGTTCACTGAGGGTGCCGTGTAGCGTCCTGCCGTGAAGATGCCGAGCACGTTTGCCGAGAAGAGTATGAGCATCATGGACAGCGCGAAAGGCGGGATCGCGAAGAGTATGTGCCCCGCGCACGAGAGCGCCTTGTCCAGAGGTTTGCCGGGTCGCTTGCTGCAGATGGCAGCCATGGGGAAGGAGACCAGAAGCACAATTATGAGCGCGATAAGGCTCATGCCCAAAGTGACGGGGAGCCTCGATGAGATGAGATCTCCTACGGACGTGTTGAATGAGAGCGATGTGCCGAAGTCTCCGCGGAAAGCATTGTCGAGCCATTTGACGTAACGCTCGGCAAGAGGCTCGTTAAGCCCGAGTTCGACGCGGAGCTGCTCGACCTGTTCCTCGGAAGCCTCGGTTCCCAGCATGATACGGGCAGGGTCTCCGGGGATTATCGAGAACGCCGCGAAGGTAAAAAAAGACACGAGCAGCGTGGTGAGAAGAAACTCACAGACTTTTGTCAGAGTCGCTCTTACCGTGCTGCTCATGCCGGATGTTAAAGATTAGTTTGTCTCAGCGAGGTGCACCGTTGACATATCCTGAACGTACATAGGATAGAGTTCGTAGCCTTCGAGACGGCGGCTGACGGCGCAGATGCTGTAAGGATCCTGGATGTAGACTGAAGCTGCATCCTCTGTCAAGTAGCCCAGAAGCTGATGATAAAGCTCGTTCCTCTCCGTGTTGTCTACTGTGAGAGGGATCTGTTCGATTATCGAATCTACTTCGGGGTTGCTGTAGTTTACGAAGTTGTTGTCTGCGGAAGACTCGTATCTGCTTATTACCTCGTAGGGAGCGTAATTGCTCGTGAGGCAGATAACTGTGGACTGGAAGTCTCTTCCGGTGTAAACGCGGTCGAGCCATGTAGCCCAGTCAACCTGCTCGATCTCGGCGTTGATACCAACAGCTGAGAGCTGGTCTGCGAGTGCAACTGCAGTGTTAACGTGAACGAGGTAGTTGGAAGGAACGGTGATAGTCATGTCAAAGCCGTCCGGGTAGCCTGCCTCTGCGAGGAGCTCCGAAGCTCTCTCGATGTCCTGTGCATATGTTCCGTCGAGGCTTGTGTCGTAAGCCTCACCCATTACGGGGCTCATTGCTGTTGTGAGGGGGAGACCTGCACCGTCCATGGTGAGGTTGATTATCTCGTCTCTGTTTATAGCGAGGTTAAGTGCCTCTCTTACTCTTACGTCATCGAAAGGCGCAACAGCGTTGTTGAGGAAGAGACCCTGAACCATGTTGGAACCGAGGCTAAGAACATCAAATCTGCTTGTGTCGAGCTGCTGTGACTTATCCGTTGTGAGATAGGGGAATATGTCGATGGCTCCGCTCTGAAGCTCAAGGAAACCGGAATCCATGTCAGCGCATACCTTGAATGTAACCTGATCGAGGTAGGGGAGCTCGGGGTTCCAGTAGTTCTCGTTCCTTGTAAGAACGATGCCGATGCCGGCCTCATAGCTTGTGAATACGAAGGGTCCTGTTCCAATTCTTGTCTCACCGATAGTGTCGCCGGAACCTTCCGGGATGATCGCAACCGTGAAGTTGGAGAGCATCTCGGCATTAGGTGTGCCGAGAGTAACAGTTACCGTATAGTCTCCGTTGTCTGTGATGTCAGTAACGTCTGCGAACTCGGCCATGAGCTCTGCTGCTCTGTTAAGCGAGTATACGACGTCGCCCGTGTCGAGCTCGGAACCGTCGTGGAAAGTTACGCCCTCTCTTATTGTGAACGTAAACTCTGTTGAGTCATCGGAAATGACGTAGTCGGTAGCGAGACAGGGCTGAAGTGCGCCCTGTGAGTCGTACTTAAAAAGTCCCTCGTATACGTTGAAAAGGATCTCTTTGTCACCTGCGGCTTCAACTGTGTGGGGGTCGAAGATCATGGGCTCCTGAGTAATGCCTACCACAGCTTCTCCGCCGTAGATGCCCTCGTTCTCAGAAGCATCTCCGCTCTTGCATGAAGCTGCCGAGAGTGTAAGTGCAAGTGTCATAGCACCGGCAATGATTTTGTTCCGGGATTCACGACTCATATATGTATCTGTACCTTCTTTCTACTAAATAATAAGGTATGTTACAGCATTGGTGGAGATTTTTCGATAATCAAAGTAATAAATGTACTAAATTAACAAATAAACGGTCAAAGGAATAATTATTTTATGACATTTGGTGTATAATGGTGACACGTCTTAATTAGTTAAGGAGCTCACAGTAATGAAGAAATGTCCTGTTTGCGGAGTTATGATGGGTGACAATGTCGCTCGCTGCTCCATGTGCAAGTACGATTTCCAGAAGGCTTCAGGCGGAGATGCCTCAGCAGTAATGGCTGAAGCCAAGAAGGTAATGGATAAGCGTGAGGAAGAGAACCTCGCGAGAACCGAAGCCAGAAGGTCGGAAGAAGAGAAGAGACTCGCCGAGATCAGAGAGAAGATCAATCGTGAGATGGATACTCTGACAGCCCAGTTCGAATCAGAGAAGCTGAGACTTGACGCAGAGTACGCCGCGTTGCAGAAGCAGGCAATTGACGAGAAGCTTAAGCTTGAGAAGGAACTTCAGCAGGCAAGAGAAGAGGTTCAGGTAGAACGTAATAAGATCGCCGAAGCCAGAGCTCAGGGTGAGCAGGCCAAGAGGGAGAAGGAGGCCGAAGGTCAGGCTAAGTACGAGGAGATCGTATCCCAGGCTGAGAAGGAGAGGCAGATGATGCTCGACCAGACTCAGAAGGAGATCAACGAGGCCGCTGCCAAGATCGATGCCGAATACGCCGAGGTTGTTAAGAGAAGAGATCAGCTCGTAGCCGAAGCTCAGGAAGCACAGGCTTTCCTCGAGAATTCCGAGCAGATCAAGAAGGAAATGGAAGAGGCGAGAGCCGAGCAGGACAAGGTAATCGCTGATAAGAAGAAGGAGATCGAGACCAAGCAGGCCGAGATCGACAAGCTTCAGAAGGATTTTGAGGAAGAGAAGGTCAGACTTGAGAAGGAAGGCCGTGCGATTGCTGAACAGCAGGCAGGCGAAGCTCTTAAGATCAAGGAACAGGCTGAAGCTGACCTCGAGAATATAAAGAGCGAGAAGGATGCCATCATCGCGGAGGTAGAGCAGCAGCAGAAGGCCGCTCAGGAAGAAATCGACGGCATCAGAGAGCAGGCTCAGAAGATTATTTCCGAGGCTGAGGAAGCAGCTGTTAAGCGTGATGACTGCCTTAAGGAGCTCGAGTCCGCGAAGGCTGAGATGGAAGCTGCCGAGGCTAAGAAGAATGAGCTCGATGCAGCCATCGCCAAGGAGAATGACGAGAGAGCCAAGGCATCTTCTGATTATGAGAAGAAGATCGCTGATTACGAGGCATCCGCTGCTGAGTGGACAAATCAGATCAACGCCATCACGGATGAGTACAACAAGGCTCAGACGATCATTGCAGATTCCAAGAATATTGAGGTTGCTGCAAGAGCAACAGCAGAGGAGATCATTCTCGAGGCTGAGAAGCGCTCCGTATTCCTGAAGGAAGCAGCTCTTAAGGAGAGCGACAAGGGTCAGTACATCAAGACCATCGAAGAGAAGGAGAATAAGATAAAGGAAATGGAGAAGGAAAGAGACGCCCTGAGCGCTAAGATTGCAGAACTCGAAGCATCCATCGCTAATCTTGAGAAGAAGGTTGCATCCGGTGCCATCGGCGGCGCAGCTTCAGGACCTAAGGAATATAAGGTTGAATCCGTTAACCACAACGACATCGGTGAGGTTGATGAGAAGGGTATTGCAACACTCCTCGAGAAGATGACCAAGGACGGCTGGACACTCGTTTCCGTAATCAACGACGACGGCGGCAAACTTCAGAGTTCACTTGGCGGAGAGGCTACAGCTTCGTTGTCCATGGGTTCCTTCACAAGCAAAGAGGATCGCGTAATTCTTATCTTCGAGAGACCCAAGAAGCAAGAGTAAATTTTATTTGACAGGTTTGTGGAATAAGAGGGCCGCGACAGCAGTCGCGGCTCTTTTCGCGTGTGCAAAACTGCCTTGCACTTGCACAAAAGTGTTGATGAATTGTTCATATTCTTTGTGGAAAACGCATAGCAAACATATTATAATTAAAAATGCTTGATTTATTACAAAATCAAAGCCTAACAAACTCCAAAGGAGGAAGATCTTATGGAAAAGTATTCCGCAGACAAGATACGTAATATCGCTTTGCTCGGGCATCAGGGCTCCGGCAAGACGTCTCTCGCAGAGGCGATGCTGTATTGCACTAAGGCCATTGACCGATTGGGCAGGACCGCAGACGGCAATACGACGCTTGACTTCGAACCGGAGGAGATAAAGAGAGGTTCTTCAATTTCCGCTGCCGTAGCAAGCTGCGAGTACAAGGGCAGTAAGATCAATATTATCGACACTCCCGGTGATTTTGACTTCTTGGGCGAAGAGATGTCCGGAATCAGGATTGCTGACAGCGGTATCGTAATGATCTCCGCGAAGGGCGGTACATCCGTAGGTTCACAGAAGGCTATAAGACTTCTTAACAGCAAGAACGTTCCGTTCCTTTTCTTCGTTAACCGCATGGACGAGCCTAACGCAGACTTCGAGGCTGTTACACAGAGAATGATGGACCGTTACGGACCGAGTGTTATCCCGTTGTCACTGCCTATTCTCGAGAACGGACAGATGACCGGAATTGTCGATGTTATGAACCGTAAGGCGTTCAAGCTCGATAAGTCGGGCAAGTCAGAGGAGATTCCTCTTCCCGAAGAGTATAACGGCCGTATCGACGATCTCCAGGATCAGGTCAACCAGGTTGTTGCCGAGGCTGACGATCAGCTTATGGAGAAGTATTTCGCAGGTGAGAAGTTCACCGAGGACGAGTTCAGACACGGTGTTCACGCAGGTTTCCGTGAGGGTAAGCTGCACCCGATCTACTGCGGTTCCGCTTATATGAACTGGGGTGTTGACTTCCTTCTGAACTGTATCGCGAAGGATACACCTCCGGCAGGCAAGAAGCCTACACTCATCGCTACATTGCCTGACGGCTCCGAACAGGAAGTCGCATGCAAGGTTGAAGATCCTCTTGCAGCATTCATCTTCAAGACGATCGCAGACCCGTTCGTAGGTAAGATCTCGATCTTCAAGGTCAACGCAGGTACGATCAAGGCCAACTCCACTGTCTACAATGCGACTCAGGAGAAGGATGAGAAGATCGGTAACCTGTTCTTCCTTCTGGGTAAGAAGCAGATCCCCGTAGACGAGGTCAGCGCAGGCGATATCGGTGCTACAGCTAAGCTTGCAATCTCACAGACAAACGACACACTCTGCGACAAGGCACGTGTCCTCGAGATGCCTAAGATCAAGTTCCCTTCTCCCTGTCTTTCAAAGGCTATAAGACCTGAGAAGAAGGGCGAGGAAGATAAGATCATGGGCGGCCTGCAGAAGCTCATGGATGAAGACAGATGCTTCACCGTTGAGAATAATGCAGAGACAAAGCAGATGGTAATCTCCGGCTTGGGTGAAGTTCAGCTCAAGGTCCTGGTTACAAAGCTTAAGAATAAGTTCAAGGTAGACGCAGTCCTCGAGGACGCTAAGGTTCCTTACCGTGAGACCATCCGTAAGAAGGTCAAGGTTCAGGGTAAGCATAAGAAGCAGTCCGGCGGTCACGGTCAGTACGGTGACGTTTGGATCGAGTTCGAGCCTAACTACGATTCTGAAGAGCTCGTATTCGAAGAGAAGGTATTTGGCGGCGCCGTTCCGAAGAACTACTTCCCCGCAGTTGAGAAGGGACTTCAGGAGTCCATCGAGAAGGGTATTCTCGCAGGCTATCCGGTAGTTAATCTCAAGGCTACTCTGGTCGACGGTTCCTACCACGACGTAGACTCCAACGAGCAGTCCTTCAAGATGGCAGCTCACCTCGCATTCAAGGCAGGTATGGAGCAGGCTGATCCCATCATCCTCGAGCCTATCTCATCCGTAGAAATCCACGGACCTGAGGACAAGCAGGGCGACCTCCTGGGCGACCTCAACAAGAGAAGAGGCCGTGTAATGGGCATCGGCGCTGATGAATTGGGCTGCGTTATCAATGCCGAAGTTCCCACATCCGAGATGGGCGACTATGCTACAGACCTTAAGGCTATGACTCAGGGCCTCGGCTGGTTCGCGATGGAGCACGCAAGGTACGAGCCCGCTCCGTCTGATGTATCAGCAAAGGTTATCGCCGAGGCTAAGGCTTCTGAAGAATGATCTCACTCGTCTCCTCGCTACGTACTCGACGCTTCACGTCTGCGTAAGTCCGCTCGGAGAACTCGTTCGATCATAATAGCCGCGTCCCTTCGGGGGCGCGGTTTTTGTATGAGTGGGCGGGGACCGGGTGTTTCACCGTATGTTTTTGGAAAACACAGCGAAAAACATACGGTTTTGCCGCCGGGCGGGTGTTTCACCGTATATTTTGGGAAAACACATCGTAAAACATACGGTTTTCCTGTTGACAAGAGGAGTGAGCAAGGGTAACATATGAGCAGATGAACATATGAGTGGCTGTTCATACGATGCTAACGGAAGGGAGTCAGACCTTATGGCACATGACCACGCACAGCTTATTAAGAACATCAAATCGGGATTGCCCAAAGATGAAGTGCTTCAGGATCTTGGTGATCTGTTTAAGGTGTTCGGCGACACCACGAGAATTAAGATCATGTATGCGCTCTATGAAGACGAGATGTGTGTATGCGCCATCTCTGAACTTTTGGGAATGACGCAGTCAGCTATCTCACATCAGCTCAAGACTTTGAAGGATGCTGAACTGGTGGCATCGAGAAGAGAGGGCAAGACCATCTACTACCGCCTGTCGGATGATCATGTTAAGTCGATCATCGCACAGGGCTATGAACACATCACAGAGTAAAGGAGATAAGACAAATGAAGAAGACATTCGAATTGGAAGATCTGGACTGCGCTAACTGCGCGAGGAAGATGCAGGAGGCGGTTGAGAAGCTTGACGGAGTTAATTCCTGTTCCGTTAATTTCATGACTCAGAAGATGATTCTCGATGCGGACGATGCAAGATTCGACGACATCTTGAAGGAAGCGATCAAAGTAATGAAGAAAGTAGAGCCCGACTGCACGGTACTTATCTGATATGAATATTAAGCTCACCCGTAAACAGAAGAAGATGCTTTACCGCATCATAGCAGCGGCCGTCCTCATGGCGGCAGCTGCGGTGGTTACAAGACTAATAGAGATGCCCATGTGGGCGGAACTTATCATCTATGCAGTGCCTTACATTATCGCCGGATTCGATGTACTGAAGACTGCGTTCATCAATATGATCCACGGGCAGTTCTTCGACGAGAAGTTCCTTATGATGGTTGCGACGATCGGCGCTTTCGGTGCGGGCGAGTATCCTGAGGCATCAGCGGTAATGCTCTTCTATCAGGTGGGTGAGCTGTTCCAGAGCATCGCTGTCGGCAGGTCGAGAAAGTCCATAAGCAAACTGATGGACATAAGACCTGACAGCGCAACGGTAATAAGAGAAGGGGAGGAGATTACCGTCGGCCCCGATGAGGTCGATGTCGGTGAGCTCATAATCACCAGGCCCGGTGAGAAGATCCCGCTCGACGGCGTCGTTGAAGACGGAACGAGTTCTGTTAACACGGCTGCACTGACGGGTGAGTCTGCGCCGGTGGATGTTAAGTACAGCGACAGTGTCATAAGCGGAACGGTCAATCTCACGGGCGTCATCAAGGTCAGGACGACAAGCACGTTCGGTGAGAGCACCGTATCGAAGATCTTAGAACTTGTCGAGAATTCGTCCGAGAAGAAGGCGAAGGTCGAGAATTTCATAACCAAGTTCGCGAAGGTATATACACCCTGCGTCGTAATAGCAGCGCTTCTGCTCGGCATAATTCCTCCGCTTATCTTAGGGATCGGAAGCTGGGAGATATGGAAGACATGGCTTATAAGAGCCTGCGTATTCCTCGTTGTATCCTGTCCGTGCGCACTTGTTGTATCTGTGCCGCTGTCATTCTTCGGCGGTATCGGCGGCGCGGCCCGCGAGGGTGTGCTTATCAAGGGCGCGAACTACATGGAATCACTCGCTTCTATAGATACGGTGGTCTTCGACAAGACCGGAACACTTACCAAGGGCGTTTTCGCCGTGGAGGACATCCATCCCAGGGACATAAGCAAAGCTGACCTCCTCGATGTCGCTGCGGCCTGCGAAAGCTTCTCGAGTCACCCCGTGGCACAGTCCATTGTAAGGGCGCACGGCGGCCATATAGAGAAGGATCGTATCACTGAGGTTAAGGAGATAGCTGGCAAGGGAATAGAGGCTGTAATCGACGGTGAGAGATATTACTGCGGCAACGGCGGGCTCATGGAGATGTGCGGTGCCGACTATAAGGACTGTCACCTCACGGGAACGATAATCCATGTCTCCAAGGGCAGTGAGTATCTGGGTCACATAGTAATCAACGATGAAATCAAAGAGGATTCAGCAAGGGCCGTCAGTGAGCTTAAGAAGATCGGCGTTAAGAAGATCGTAATGCTTACAGGCGACAAGGAGAAGGTCGCGAAGAGCGTATCCGAGAAGCTCGGATTAACCGAATACCATGCGGAATTGCTCCCGGCTGACAAGGTCACTCATATTGAAGAATTATTGAATAAATCGTCCAGGCTCGCATTCGCCGGAGACGGAATCAACGATGCTCCTGTACTCATGAGAGCGGACGTCGGAATAGCCATGGGCGCCATGGGCTCAGACGCGGCCATCGAATCGGCGGATGTCGTACTGATGGACGACAAGCCGATGGGAATCGTCAAGGCCATACTGATAGCAAGGAAGACCATGCGGATAGTCAAGGAGAACGTGATATTCGCATTGGGCGTCAAGGCGATCATCCTTATCCTCGGTGCACTCGGTATAGCCAATATGTGGATAGCCGTATTCGGTGACGTAGGCGTACTGATACTCGCTATTCTCAACGCGGTCAGAGCCATGAGAATAAAAAAATAACACCGTGAATCCGGTTGAAAACGGGGTCCACGGTGTTGTGTCGCGGTGTTGTTTCAGTCAACCCTGTAGATCGTCGTTCCTTCTTCCGGGAAATAAGCGACCGGCGTCAGGTTCTCAGCGAAGAATTCCTTGTTATAGATGACTCCGTCCGGATAATCGAACTGGAAGAATGTCGGATCGTCGATGAGATAGGTTATCCCTCTCTCGTGACAGTATCTTCTGAATTCATCGATATTGTTGTTGCATCCTGAGATGAGCCAGTAGTAGATATCCTCTCTGGTATATGTGTCATGACCCGCGGACCATGCATAATAGGGCCAGCCGTAATAGGACGGGCGGCCTGTTAGATAGAATCTGTTAAGTGTCCACTGGGGAGTCAGGAATACATCGTTAGTGTTGGTGTTGTCGATTATCCATTCGGTGAGATCGGATCTCGTATCGACTTCCACACAATTTCTGTTGCGGTTAACATATGTGCACCATTCGGATGCTCCCGTAGCGGTCAGGGGAACCATCAATACGCAGGCAAGTGCGATAAGACCGATGCGGACTGCGATGTATCCCGCCTTGGGTAATTTCTCTGACAATTTGGAAGGCGGGGAGAAAAGCTCAGAGATTCCGCCAGCGACGAATACGTCGATGAGAATAAGCGAGAATTGTATGAACTTATGGTTCGCGAGCATCTCGAGTGATACCTGGAAATTAAATGCGAATATCATCGGCGCGAGGAATGCCAGGAATAATAATTCGCGGTACACGGGCTTCCTGCCCATGATGTTGCGGATAAGAAGATAGATGACATAGCATCCCGCGACGATGAGCGTAAGTCCCGTCACCATGACGAGGTAATTGCTGATTCCCTTGGGAGACTTGTCTTCGACGATGAAGCCCGCTGCCCTCTTAAGAAGCACTACGGATGAAGCTCCGCCTGCGAATATCTGCGTCTGGATGAATGACGACAGGACTGCGATTCCCGCGATCATCGCATAGGATACACGGGTCTCGGAGAATACCGCCATGATAAGAAGGACGAGTAAGGTTCCGATCAGTGCCGAGCCGTGGAAGAACGGCATAACCGCTGCGATGACGCATGCGAGCAAAGTTATTCCGAAGGGATTAAGAGGATCATCCTTCCTGAATATCCATGCCTCGCGGGATGCGATGAATGTCTTAAGATATCTGACCTCGACCGGGCCTTCGCCAATATCATTCGCCCTTATGAGGCTTATGCACATGCGGCGTACGAACGGGATCATCAGGATGATAAGTATCAGCATCGCGCTTACGCCGAGCATAAGGTGACGCTGGTTCGAATAGACGTTGATCGCCCAGATTCCCCAGCTGTCGAACGGGGTAACTTCATACCACAGATCGCTCTGTGCGATGGACTTAACGGCGTTGATGAACGATACACCGGTAGCCGTCAGCTCCTTGATATGCACGAATACGTTGAACGAGCTTCTAAGAAGCACGAACACGGGAGCGAGCATGAATGATGCCTTCTTACGTGACAGGAGCACTGCGAGTGCGCCGAGAAGCTCGAAGCCGCAGACCATCGTGATGATGCTCGGGATGTTGATCGCAAGGTCAATCGAGAAGCCGAGATACTCGAGCATGCCGGCGAGGAAATAGAAGAAGAAATGATACTGGATTCCGTCGCCTGAGAAATGAATGTACTGTGTCGGGAAGTTGTAGCCGACGGCGAATGAGGATGTCATGGCCGTGTGCGGCGACAGGTCTGAATAGACCGAATAACCTGCGTAGAGGATGCCGTCTGTGATCCTGTACGAATAAAGCATCAGGAAGGCTGCGACGCCCGTGAAGATGACTGTCGCGATGCCGTAGTAGATGACGTTGGAAGTTGAGTGAACATAAACGGGGATCTTCGACTCTTCGGAATCGGAAGACTTATGCTGTCTTTTGATATACGACGTGAAGTTTACTCCCGTAAGGATGATGAACACGGCGAAAGTAACGAGCACTCCGGCGCGCCTTGCCATGTCGTGGTTCTCGACTACAAGGTTGAGAAGATAGATCGCGTAGTAGTTGAACATGGAAACCGCCATAAGACCGACGGTGATTCCTGCGGGTACAACGAATAATACGGGCGGGAGTTTGCCGACAACGCTCTTGCCAGGGGAGCATGCGGTGAAGAATCTTCCGGTATCGGGTATGCACAGGGACACGAATGATATGCCAAACGCGGCGCATACGATCAAATATAATACAGCGAGCATTTATACCTCTTTCTTACAAACAAATATACACAATAAGTCTAACAAAGAAGGTAAGGCGCGATATTACACGCGCGTTACTTTTATATAAGCATCACGCGACTTTCCGAAGGGTAACAGAATTGTAACTAATATGCACGTTTAAGGGTAAAGTGCGATTGTTAGAATAACCATACCCGAAGGAGGATCTGCATATGAGAATCGTTGTATTGGGAGGCGGTTTAAGCCCCGAAAGAGACGTATCCAAGAAGTCGGCAAGCCTTATAGCCAACGCCCTTTTGAGCAAGGGTCACGAGGTCGCGCTTATCGACCTTTATGACGGCATTGAGAGTGATGTCGCTGTAAAAGAACTTTTCCGTTCGGGTACGGACGATCTTTTCTCATATGACATCCCGGAGGAGGAGCCTGATCTTCAGAGAGTAATCAGGGAGCACGGCGGCAGACGCGAGTGGTTGGGACCCCGCGTAATCGAGATCTGTAAGGACGCCGACTGCGTATTCCTCGGTCTACACGGTTCCAACGGTGAGAACGGGAAGATGCAGGCTGTTCTCGAGGCATACGGTATAAGATACACCGGCTGCGGCTACACAGGCTGCGTTATAGCGATGGATAAGGGTCTGTCGAAGGCGATCATCGCGCAGGCAGGATACAAGACTTCCGAGTGGTTCACTTTAAGAGGCGCCGATATCACTTTCGAGCAGGTTGTGGAGAAGGTGGGACTTCCCTTCGTAGTTAAGCCCATAGGCTGCGGCAGCTCCTGCGGCGTCTCCATCGTCAAGAGCAAGGATGAATTTAGAAGTGCCATGAGCTACGCCGATAAGTACGAGCACCACATCATCATCGAGAAGTACATCAAGGGCCGCGAGATCACGGTAAGTATCCTCGACGACAAGGCTCTCCCGATAACGGAGATCATCCCTCACGAGGGCTTCTACGACTATAAGAACAAGTATCAGGCAGGACTTACGACACACGTCTGTCCCGCGGAATTCACCGAAGAGGAGACGGCAAAGGCCAAGAAGATCGCTGAGGAGGAGTTCGGAGCAGACAGCGCGGTGGCGATCGCGGTGCGGCGCTTCTGCGGGAGAATGGAGGAACAGAACCCTCAGGAAGCGGAGGAGGCGCGAAAAGTTTAAGTACTCATAGCGCGGGGAATTGTATTAAATCGTATTTTGGTATACAATAGGAAAGATTATTGAAACTTTAGTTCAAGTTAGTGCAAGGGATGTTCAGATGCAGTTTACGGAAAGCGAAATCCGGGATATTCTTCAGGAAAATCAGATGTTGAAGAAGGACCTCAGCGACGCGAGGGAAGAGCTGGAGGCCACGAATAAACTTTATGACACGATGGTGGTGGGAACGAGAAACCTGCTGCTCCTGATCGAGGAAGGCAGCAGGGGAGCTGTATACGTATCGCCGAACGTGGAGGAGGTCCTTGGTCTGCCCAGAGAACTGGTTATGAGCGATGTTCGCGAACTGGGGCCGGACTCCGGAGATATTCCCTGCGAGGAGATGTTCGGAGATTCTATCTCCGAACAGAGCGGGGGAAAGAAAGCTGATGAGAGCGCGATCCTGCGCTCAGACGCGGAGTGTCTGGACAGACGAACCGGACAATCCAAGGTATATCACAGGAGTGTGGCCAGGATCGAGGGCATAAAGGGCAGGAACCGCTATCTTGTCGTGTACCTGGACGCCGAGAACGGGACAGTTGACAACAGTCGTCTGCATGAACTTCTCTATGACGGAACGGTGGCGGTGCACAACCGCATGCTCAAGGGGATGTCCCATGACCTTCGAACTCCTCTGAATTCCATCACCGGATTCGTGATGCTGCTTATGAAGAACGCGGACAGCGCTCCCAAGGTCAGGGAATACGCGCACAGGATCGGAGTGTCCTGCCAGGACCTTCTCACAATGATCAATCAGATCATGGAGATGAGCGGAGTGGACAAGAACAGTCCGGAGGC
>OMWK01000015.1 GCA_900314745.1 uncultured Eubacteriales bacterium
TTATCTCGGATGCCTCCTCACCGAAAGTATATCTCTCACTGTGCATGTCGTGGTGTTCAATGTCATCGCTCTTGACGGGACGGAAAGTACCGAGTCCTACATCGAGCGTGACCTCGGTCTTGATTACGCCCATCTTCTGAATCTCATCCAGAAGTTCATTGGTGAAATGAAGTCCGGCCGTAGGGGCTGCGGCAGATCCCGGGATTTTGGAATATACCGTCTGGTATCTCTCCTTGTCCTCGAGCTGCTCGTGAATATAGGGAGGCAGAGGCATAACGCCTGCTCTGTCCAGAACTTCCTCCCAGATACCCTGGAATTCGAATCTCATTATTCTGTTGCCGTCGGGAAGAACGGATTCACACTCAGCCTCGAGCTCTCCGGGAATGAAAGTAACGTGACGGCCTTCTCTTACTTTCTTGCCGGGCCTTGCGAGTGTCTCCCAGCGCTTGTCATCAAGTCTCTTAAGAAGGAGGACTTCGATTGCTGTTCCTGTGTCGGAGCGGACTCCGAGAAGACGGGCGGGAATAACCCTGGTGTTGTTGACGACCAGAACATCCCCGGGGACCAGAAATTTCTTTATATCGTAGAAATGGCGGTGAAGCACATCACCGTCGTTCTTATCAACGACCATAAGCCTTGATGCAGATCTTACATCCAGCGGGTGCTGGGCGATTAATTCTTCCGGAAGATCATAGTAAAAATCAGAAGTCTTCATCTTAATCCTCTTTCAATATTTGCAAACAGAAGAATTATACCAAGAAGATATGGTTTTGTTTCTTCTGTAAATTAACAAAATCTAAACACATTGTGCATAAAAAACATTGCTTTATGATAGTAAAATAGATTTTATATAAGGAAATAGGAGGAAAGAACCATGAAAGTTATGAGAAATATAAGGAAGAGGCTTACTGCCGTTGTACTGACCATGGCAATTGCCTTCGCGGCATTCCCGGCAGGAATGGCACTCGCGAACAGTAATGTCAGCGAACAGCAGTACAAGAACCTTTGCACGTACTATGATAATGCGACTGCATTCCTTGTGCTGTACGGAGATAAGATTCCTGCTGATGTATATGCAGCTTTGGATACAGCCCGTAACGGCGCTTATCCCGTTTTTGAGAACGGTGATGAGTATGCATTCGGAATTGCCATTAGTGACCTCAGAATGCAGTTGTCCGTTGCAGAGGCGGCTCTTATGCACGATCCTTCGATTGCAAACGGTGCCCCCGGTGCAGTAATGGGTACTTTCGACGGGCTTAATGTAGGTCTCGGTATCTTAAGAGGAGACGCTGCCATCAGAGTTGCAGCTACATATTCTTCTATCCGCAACCTCCCGATCGACATGGCAAGAACCAGGATCGTCGGTGAGTTTGTAGACAGAATCTATGTATCTGTTCTCGGAAGATCTTCCGATGATGCAGGAAGACAGTACTGGGTAGACGGAATCCAGAACGGCACATACACAACTGATGATGTTGTTCTTACCATACTCAACTCTCAGGAGTTTGTAGGCAGGAATCTTGACAATGAGCAGTATGTAACGGCTCTCTATCAGGCGTTCCTTAACAGAACGCCCGATACCCAGGGCCTTGCCAACTGGGTAAATGCTCTTAATAACGGAGCATCAAGACAGGATATTGCAAGAGGTTTTGCTTCATCCGCTGAATGGAACCTCATCTGCAACTATTACGGACTCGAGGGTTGATGACTTACTGATTTCTAACCTTCTTAACCTGCGCCGCTTCACCCGAAGCGGCGTTTGTCTGTTATTCTGTTATAATGGTAACTGATTTAAGTGGAGGAACGACTATGGAAGATTACGTCATAACGATATCCAGAACATTCGGCAGCGGCGGTAAGCGTATTGCTAAGCACCTCGCTGACAAGCTTGGTATCAGATACTATAACAAGGGTATCAAGAGCGTCAGATCCGGCAATGTCAGCATCAAGGATCTGCTTAGCGAGGGTGCCGGTGATACTATGGAGCCGGAGTCTTCCTTTACTTACGATAAGGAACTGTTTGACAAGCAGGCAAGAGTAATTAACCTTCTCGCGGACAGCGAGTCCTGCATTATCGTAGGGCGTTGTGCAGACTATGTTCTGTCGGGACGTAAGAACGTATTCAGCTTCTTCATCGATGCTCCCAAGGAATTCAGGATCAGGAACATCGCTCAGAGGATGAAGGTCAGTGAGGATATGGCAGCCCGCTATGAGGCTTCTTCCGATAAGTACAGGAAGGAATTCTACGAGGCTTATACGGGCAGAGTGTTCGGTGATCCCGCCAATTACGACATGTGTTTTGATGCCGAGAAGATGGACCCCGAGCAGATCGAAGAAGCAATTCTTGATTATGTGATTAATAAACTCGATATGGAGGAATAAATCGATATGGGAAAGACGCTTATAGCTTACTTCTCAAAAGCAGGCGAGAATAATGTTAACGGTGATATCGTTAAGCTCGATAAGGGCAATACCGAGATTGCCGCTGAGTACATTAAGGAATTCATTGAGGATGCGGATGTGTTCAAGATCGAACCCGTTGAGCCGCTCCCCGAATCATACGAGGACTGTTTTGCTAAGGCCAAGGTAGATAAGAGTGCCAACATGAGACCTGAGATCAGAAACTGTATTGAGTCTATCGATCAGTATGACACTATTTATCTTGGCGGACCTAACTACATCGAGACATATCCTATGGCTGTTTTCACATTCCTTGAGAAGTTCGACTGGCACGGCAAGACCATTAAGCCTTTTATCACACACGAGGGATCACAGTTCGGCAACGCCATCGAGGATATTACCAAGGTCTGCGAAGGCGCGGACATCAAAGAGGGATTATCAATTCATGGCGCCGACGTAAGAGGATACAAGATCTACATCAAGCGCTGGATCAGGAACTGACAAACTGCCCCATTATTCACAAATACTTTAATTTCAAAAGCGGGACTGACACTTTAAAATGTTTACAGACGTTTTAAGGAGGTCCCGCTTATGGCTTACCATGCAAGAAGAACAGATACTATCACTCCCGAAGAGACCAATCACGGCAATACCGTTAGAAGACTTGCAGGCGAATGCGTTGTTATCCTGGAAAATGACGGGACTTTGCCCATAGAAGAACCCTGTAAGATCGCGCTGTTCGGCAACGGTGCACGCCATACCATCAAGGGCGGAACCGGAAGCGGCGATGTCAATTCCAGATTTGTTGTAAATATCGATGATGGACTGAAGGAGGCAGGCTTCGAAGTTACTACGGGAGCCTGGCTTGATGAGTACGATGCGATAGTAAAGAAGCACATTGAGGATTACATGACTGAGGTAAGGCGCAGGTGTGCTGAAACGGGATACAATGAAATCACCGTCATGCTGGAGTTCGCTCCGTCCATACCTCATATGCCGCCCATTGATACATCTGACGAAGCTGATACAGCAATCTATGTTCTGTCACGTGATTCCGGCGAGGGCTATGACCGTAAGGCCGATAAGGGTGACTTCTTCCTGACTGATGATGAGGAGGAAGCGTTCGAGACGATTACATCTTCTTACGCCAGAAGTATTCTTGTTCTTAATGTTGGCGGTATTATCTCTCTGGGCAAATATGCGAAGAAATTCTCTTCCGTTGTTCTTCTAAGCCAGCTCGGCAACCTTACCGGCAATATCTGTGCCGATGTTATCTCCGGCAAGAGTGATCCGTGCGGAAGACTTACCGATACATGGGATTCCGATTACTATAATTATCCCAACAGCGAGACGTTCAGTCTTAATAACGGCAATACTGATGATGAATACTATACTGAGGGACCTTATATCGGATACAGGTATTTTGATTCGTTCGGCATAAAGCCCGATTATCCGTTCGGATACGGTTTGGGCTACACTTCATTCGATACGGATCTTGTATCGGTCAAGGTTAACGGCCTTGATGTTGAGGCAGAATTTAAGGCGGCTAATATCGGCGCCAGAAGCGGCAAGGAAGTAGTTCAGATATATGTTGCTTCTCCGCACGAGCTTCTCGATAAGCCCTTTAAGGAGCTTGTTGCTTTTGCAAAGTCTGATACTGTGAAGCCCGGAGAGGATACAACCGTAAAAGTATCCTTCAGTCTGGCTCAGGTCGCATCCTACTGCGATAAGTGTGAATACAGGATACTCGAGAAGGGCGTCTATTATGTTCTGGCAGGTTCTAATTCAGAAGATGTTAACGCTATAGCGAAGCTCGTTGTTGAGAATGATATCGAGACTGAACACCTTAAGAACGTATTGGGCGAGAGCGGTATTACTGATGAATACACTAATCCCGGTAAGGCGATACCTGTCGATGACTTCGGTGTCGAAGAATTCATCATCGATGCTTCCGGCGTAAAGCTTTTTGAAGCTTCATATACTGAAGCCTGTACTGAGCTTACAGATAAGCGTCCCGGTGAGACCTTAAGATTCGAAGATGTTCTTTCCGGTAAGGCTTCGATCGAAGAACTCGTAGCCCAGCTTACTGTAGATCAGATGGCAGCATTGTGCGTAGGCGATTTCGGTGAGGACCTTGATCTTGCTGTCGTAGGTAATGCGTCCGTACAGGTTCCGGGTGCAGCTGCCGAGACTATCTCAACTTATACGGAAAGCCGCGGCATCCCGTCCATGATACTTGCTGACGGCCCTGCGGGATTAAGACTCTATCCTCACTTTAAGGCGAAGGACGGCAAGAAGCTTCCCGGCGGCGATATGTTCGGATTGTCGTTTACACCTTTCCCCGAGGACACTCCTTCAGATGCCGAAGACTATTATCAGTACTGCACGGCAATCCCGATCGCTACAGCGCTCGCACAGAGCTTCAATGAGGATCTTATCCGCGAGATAGGTGAGATGGTCGGAGAAGAGATGAAGGAGTATTTTGTCCAGTTCTGGCTTGCTCCCGGTATGAATATCCATAGAAACCCTCTTTGCGGAAGAAACTTCGAGTATTACTCAGAGGATCCGTTCCTGTCGGGCATGTGTGCGGCGGCAATGACTCAGGGCGTACAGAAGTGGGGCATCGGAGGCACGACTATCAAGCACTTCTGCTGCAATAATCAGGAGACCAACAGAATGTATTCCAATTCCCGTGTAAGCGAGAGGACCTTGCGTAATCTTTACCTCAGAGGATTCGAGATTGCTGTAAGAAGGGCTCAGCCTTATTCCGTAATGTCTTCTTACAATCTTCTTAACGGTACGCATACAGCGAACCATGTCGGCCTTTGCAAGAGTGTCCTGCGCGATGAGTGGGGCTTTGAAGGCGTAGTAATGACAGACTGGTTTACATCGCAGGCTGTATACGGCTTAAGCGACCCTTCAAAAGCAAAATATCCTTATTCCTCAAGTGTGGAATGCATAAGAAGCGGTAACGATTGGCAAATGCCTGGTTGCAAACAGAATGTTATTGATATAATTGATGCTGTTGCAGATGGAAGTCTGCCCAAGGCTGATCTCCAGTTCTGCGTATGCAATATCATAAGAATGGCGGCAAAGTGTTTCAAAGATGGAAGAAGTATTTGATTCCGAAGCATTCAGATTAAGGTATGACGGTGAGACTAATGCCTGTGTCTTCACGATGAAGACATACGGCGTAAGAGATGATTTCAGAACTCCCGTCATGCACGCTATCGAGATAATACGTAAGCATAATAGCAAGCATCTGATAATCGAGGACAGCTGCGAAGGGCTCCCGGACATCAAAGAGGATGACCTTAAGTGGATGAAGAAGGTGGTTCTTCCGAAGCTTCAGGAGACTTCCTGTGAGCACATTTTCTTTGTCGTCGGGGACGAACTCGCGGGCACTGACTGTTCCGAAGTTCCGTACAGTCTTTTTGCCGAGAAGTTTAAGACGGATAAGGTTGTAAGCGAGCAGTTTGCACTTATGATGATCAAGAACAACTGCGGGGCGGAAGTGTCGTCTGACATTGTCTCGATGACAAGGGAACAGGCTCTGGAATACTTGGGACTTCCTGCAAATGCAAATGACTTCATGATCGACGAGAAGTTCTGGAAGCTTTCCAAGAACATAAGAGGAGACAATACTCCTGAGGGCAAGCAGAAGATCGCTGATCTGTCTGCGGCCTATGACATAGCAACAGGACGCCGCGATGAGCGCGTACATAAGGCCGAGCAGAGGGAGCAGGCCAGGAAGATATTCGGTAAGACCGGGGATGAGTGGAGAACTTATTTCTCATATACCTGGTACAAGTATCTTATCCTGATCCTTGTCCTTATTCTCGGAGGCAACCTTATCTATACGATTGCTACCCGTCAGGGATATGACTGCGGTTATGTGTCCATTGGACATTTCAGCAATGATACGGATTTTGTGGAGAAATACTTAACAACGAGACTCGGCTTCAGAAATCCGATGGTAAGTACGGTTGACATAGTCGTACCTAACGATCAGGGACAGACACAGCAGGCGTATGCGGATCAGACGGCAACAACGCTCATGCTCTCCACGCCTAACGTGCTTGTCTTTGATGAGGTCACGATGCCGTATTACTTCGGAAGTCTGCAGGACGTGACTTCGCTGTATTCATTCCTGAGGGAGAATCTTACGGAAGAGCAGTTCTCACAGCTAACTCCTGTCTACATGAGCGAACGCACGGCGCGTGAGATCCTGAATGACTATGAGATCAATTACGGCGCCGAGATGTCGGTCGTTGATGATGATATGTCGATCTATGACGATAATCCGATCATGGTCGGAATCAAGCTTAAGAATGAGGAAGCCATAGCGGCTCTGGGGTATCAGAATCTTTGGCCTGAGTATGACGATTCACTCGTGTTCTGCATCTATAACCAGACGATGGATATAAATGATTCCGAGATCATCATTATGCAGCTTCTCAGAGAAGTCCTGTGATCTTCTTAAGGGAGTCTGTCTCTTCCTGAGTTAATTCTCTTAATTCGCCTTCGTTCAGATCTTCGTCCAGTGTTACACCGCCGAGGCTTATTCTTCTGAGAGTTACGACAGGCCTGTTCCAATTCGCGAATATCCTTCTGACCTCGTGAGTCTTGCCTTCAGTAAGAGTAAGATGTGCTATGCCGTCTTCGATTATCTCGAGAACCGAAGGCTTGAGCTTGACCGGAGTGTCCTTGTCAGTAAGCGTGATGCCCTGTGAAGCGGATTCCTTCTCAGCCTCTGTTAAAGGCGCACCGCTGTAGGTTACCTCGTATACCTTGGGTATGCCGTAAACCGGGGAGGTGAGGCGGTGAGATAACTCGCCGTCGTTTGTGATGATGAGAAGTCCCGTTGTGTGATAGTCAAGTCTGCCTACGGGCGACAGCTTGCGGTTCCGAAGATTTGAAGGTATGTACTCGCCGACGTGGGGGAGTCTCCTGTCCTCCATGGCAGTAAGAACGCCGTCCGGTTTGTTGAATACAAGATAGATGTGTTCCTTTATGCCGGCTTTGTTCCCACGAACTTCAATGCTGTCTTTGTCTGAGTCGCTTATTATGAACCCCGGGTCTTTGATGACACTGCCGGATACGGTAACGAGCCCCTTAGCTATAAGGGCCTTAACTTCTGATCTTGTTCCGTAACCGGAAGATGCAAGTGCTTTATCGAGTCTCATGGAATTATTATACCTGCTTATTCGTGTATAATTAAACACATGCGCACCATTAATCTTGAGAACGGAATGCCAAGCTCGCTTGAAGCGATGACTACCCTTAACAACCGTATCTATGCCGAGAGGGCTACGGGTGCGCGCTGCGTTAAGATAATTCACGGTTACGGGTCAACAGGGCATGGAGGAACTATTCGAAAGGCATGCAGGCAGAAGCTTCTTGAGTACAGAAGAAGACGCGTGATCAGGGACCTTTGCGCAGGCGAGAAGCTGGGTCCTTTCTGCGAAGAGGGAAGGCGTTTTGCTGAAGTTTGCCCCGAGATCAGAAGTGATATTGACTGGGGAAGAGAGAACCCGGGGATAACGATAGTATTATTCAAGTGAGGAAGTATTGATGACACCTGAGGAATTCAATGCAAAGTGGGAAGAATTCGAGTCTGCGTGCAAAGCCTGCAGCAGATGCGGGTTAAGACAGAATGCCACTAATACGGTAATTTACAGAGGCGGAAGAAGAGCGCCGCTGATGATAGTCGGAGAAGCGCCCGGAGCTAACGAGGACATAGAGGGACGTCCTTTTGTCGGAAGGTCCGGTCAGCTTCTGCAGAGCCTTCTTGCAACCTACGGCTTCGGTGACGAGGATTACCACATCTGCAATATATGCAAGTGCAGGCCGCCTCAGAACAGACGTCCTGAGCCTTCAGAGATAACTTCATGTAAGAAGCTCCTTGCCATGCAGTTCAGACTGGTAAGGCCCAAGGTCATTCTCCTGTGCGGTTCGACGGCGTATGAAGGCTTCTTCGGACAGAAGGTGAAGATGGGTGATGTAAGGGGCAAGTTCATAGAAAACAACGGATATTACATAATGACTACATATCACCCGGCTTACGCGTTAAGGGACCCGAAGCAGAAGATCCCTATCTATGAAGATGTTGGCAAGGTGCGTGCAAAACTCGAAGAATTGGGCGTTCTGCCGCCGCTTGAGAAGATTAATCTGGATACTTGAAATAGATATTGAAATTTAATTTCTGATTTGCTATACTCCTTGAGCGTTGAGAAATCAACATTGCCGAATTGTGTAAGGGTAGCACTCCGGTTTCTGGCACCGTCTGTCTGGGTTCGAATCCTAGTTCGGCAGCCATAAGACCTCTCATCAGATTGATGAGAGGTTTTTTGTTACCTTGTAAGATCCGACAGAGGAATAAAGATCGGTTATTGATTGGAATCTCTATTGACAGGGGAATACTATGGGTTATAATGTAAACAAGTTTATATAAACAAGTTTACATAATTTGTGTGGAGGCAGATTCATGGTACTGATAGTCAATACCACAAATGACTTGGACATTACTGAGAAACTACGGACTCTCATTGACCGGAAGGGAGTTCGGGCTGATATCATCGAAGCCGGCAATATGAAGATCAGCTACTGCATCGGCTGCAACTACTGCTGGCTTAAGACTCCGGGAGTGTGCTCGATAAAGGATGATTACGAGCAGATCCTTAAGAAGATAATTAAGTCAGATCAGCTTTGGGTAATCTCCGACACGGCTTTGGGCTTCATCGATCACAAGGGCAAGAATATTTTCGACAGGATTCTTCCCATAGCGACGATGTATCTGAAGTTCAAAGGGAACCAGATGAGGCACGTTGCCCGTTACAGGAAGAGAACTGACGTTGGGCTCATCGTAACCGGCGAGGCAGATATGGAATACCTTCGAAAGTGGGCAGTAAGGTGCGCACTTAATTTCGAGAGTGATTCGCTTGGCGTATTTAGCCAGGACCAGACAGAGGAGGCGGCAGCATGCATGTCCTGATAATTAACGGCAGCCCGAGAGTGAAGAAGTACAGTAACACGGACAAGATCCTTGCAAAGTTTACGGCAGGATTAAGTTCAAAGGGCAGTACTTACGAGCAGTATGAGGTGTCAGATAAAAAACAGTGGGACACGATACGCGAGGCGTGGGAAAAGAATGACAACATCCTCATCGCGCTCCCGCTTTATGTTGAGAACATCCCGGGACTTCTGCTTGAGTTCCTGTCTACGGTCACACCCAAGGACGGCTCGGCAAAGATCGCTTATATCATACAGGGTGGATTTGCCGAGGGCAGTCAGCTAAGGTGCGGGGAAGAGTATCTTGTAATGCTTAGCAAGAAGCTCGGCTGCGAATACAGGGGAACACTCGTAAAGGGCGATAA
This sequence comes from uncultured Eubacteriales bacterium, assembly GCA_900314745.1. Taxonomy (GTDB): domain Bacteria; phylum Bacillota; class Clostridia; order Saccharofermentanales; family Saccharofermentanaceae; genus Saccharofermentans. The sequence goes on from OMWK01000015.1 coordinate 9,777, forward strand.
CTTCAGCATCAGATTCTTTGAAGGCGATATGCAGGACAGAGTGACAGGCCCCTATCAGAGAATGGGTGAGATCTACGGTGAGACTGGGGATTTCTTCAGCGAAGAGTGCAGAAAGTTTACGGGTCCCGAGGTATTCCCGTTACATTTAAGGATCATGTTGAGTATAATCTTCGGGACGGTAGGAAGGATCATGTTCGGGAAGATAGCGAAGGGATGGGGCTGCGACAAGCCTTTGAACTATAAACCTTATGGGACGTAAAGCGAAGATAGACAAACAGATGATACTTGAGGCGGCTTACGAACTGCTCGATGAGGGCGGTATCGAAGCCGTTGCCATTAAATCTATAGCTGCGAAGCTTAACTGCTCCACTCAGCCTGTATCGTGGCATTTCGGAAGCATGACGGAACTTAAGAAGGCTCTGTATTTTTTTGCAGCAGAGAAGTCATTCAGTGAACTGCCGTCAAAGATGGAGAACAAGCCTGCATTTGAGGCATTCTTCATCTCCGGCGTTCATTACCTCTCATTAGCCTGCGAGCATCCCAATGTGTTCCGGTTCATTAACATTGACAGTACCGAGAAGACGATTGGAGAACGCATAACCGGTCCGGGCAGTATTTTTGAGAATCAGTTTGACAAGGAATCATATGAGATCATCGCCAGAGAATATGATATTCCGGAAGAGAAACTGAGGAGTGCCGTCAGGGACGTCGTAATATACACGCACGGTCTTGCTGCCATGATGCTTTTCGATGATTTCAAACTCCCTAAGGAGCAGGCTTTGAAGATGGTCTATAACATGGGTGTGCAGATAATGGGAGCAGTGGGCATCAAGCCTCCGGAAGAGCCTTTTATCTGACCTGACTCTCATGTTTTATATATATGCACACGCGTAATATCGCTAATTTTTATTAACTATTGCTGTTTTACAGCAGACTTATCAAATATTAAAATACCCTCGTAATTTCAATTATAAAGGGGTTTACTATGCTTACTTGCTTTTCGACGCTGGCATGTCCTGATTTCTCCTGGCAGGATATCTATTCCATGGCCAAGGACTTCAATTTTGACGGTATCGAGATAAGAGGTCTCGGTAACGACATTTTCTCGGTTAAGGCTCCTCCTTTTAAGGATTCCGAGCTACCTAAGACCATTGCCAAGCTACAGCAGCTAAAGCTCGAGATCCCCTGCCTGTCTTCCGGCGAGCCTGTAAATGATGTTAATACGAGAGAGCAGGCCGAAGCAGAGATAATCGCTTATTGCGAACTCGCATCCAAGATCGGTGCGAGATACATAAGAGTTCTCGGTGACCGCAATGCCGCTCCCGGCAAGGAAGTGGACGATGAGGTGGTCATCGAGAGCATGAAGCAGCTCGTTCCCGTAGCTGAGAAGTACAATGTTACGCTTCTGCTCGAGACTAACGGTGCTTATGCCGATACAAGAAGGCTTAAGAAGGTGCTCGATGCCATCGGCAGCCATAAGGTCGCAGCTTTGTGGGATATGCATCATCCGTACAGATTCTTCGGTGAGAGCCCGAAGCAGACGGTAGATATTCTCGGCGAGTACATCAAGCACGTTCATGTTAAGGATTCCGTAATGGAGGACGGCAAGGTTGTCTATAAGCTCATGGGCACCGGTGACATGCCTCTTAAGGAGACTTTCGAAGCGCTTGAGGCAATCAACTTTGCAGGCTATGTATCACTCGAGTGGGTCTACAGATGGTCCAAGGATCTTCTTGATGCAAACATCGTTGTACCTCACTTCGCAGGCTACATGGAGCAGTACAGGGATCACAAGAACAAGGAGTCGCTTCAACAGGACAAGAGGGGAACAGGTGTATATCCCTGGCCCAAGGAGACTCTGATCGATCTGACATTCCCGGATGTTCTTGATAAGATCTGCGAACTGTTCCCGCATCAGTATGCTTTCAGATACACAGAGCTTGATTACACAAGAACATATCCCGAGTTCCGTGATGACGTAGATAATCTCGCGAGGGCTTTCCTTGCCATGGGATGTAAGAAGGGTGACCATATCGCCATCTGGGCTACTAACGTACCTCAGTGGTATCTGACATTCTGGGCTGCAACCAAGATTGGCTGTGTACTGGTTACGGTTAACACAGCTTATAAGATCCACGAGATCGAGTATCTTTTGAGACAGTCCGATACATGTACTCTTGTCATGATCGATAAGTTCAAGGATTCCGACTACATCCAGATCATCAACGAGATCTGCCCCGAGCTTAAGACTTCCGAGCCCGGTAAGCTCTCTTCGGCTAGACTTCCTTATCTGAAGAACATCATCACATGTGAATCCCGAGTTGACGGATGCTTCCACTGGGATGATCTCCACGAGCTCGCTGACAAGGTTCCCTACAGCGAAGTCGAGAGAATAAGAAGAACTATCGATAAGCACGATGTATGCAACATGCAGTACACATCGGGAACAACAGGCTTCCCTAAGGGTGTTATGCTTACGCACTACAACGTTGTAAACAATGGTAAGGCTATCGGAGACTGCATGGATCTTTCCACTGCAGACCGCATGATGATCCAGGTTCCGATGTTCCACTGCTTCGGTATGGTTCTCGCCATGACGGCTTCTGTCACACACGGTGTTACGATGTCGCCTATTACAGCTTTCTCACCTCGAAAGGGACTTCACTGCATCAACCAGGAGAAGATCACATGCTTCCACGGCGTTCCTACAATGTTCATCGCAATGCTCGGACATGAGAACTTCCCCAAGACAGACTTCTCTCACATGAGAACAGGTATCATGGCAGGTTCTCCTTGTCCAATAAAGACGATGGAAGAAGTTATTGAGAAGATGCACATGCCTGAGATCGTTATTACATACGGTCAGACGGAGGCATCTCCTGCAACTACGATGAGTAAGACAACAGATACCATCGAGCAGCGTGTTAATACGGTCGGACCTTCCATCTTCGGTGTTGAGACCAAGATCGTAGACCCTGAGACAGGCGAGGAGTGCCCTGATGGAGTTCCGGGTGAGTTCTGTGCAAGAGGCTATAACATCATGAAGGGTTACTACAAGATGCCTGAGGCTACAGCAGCAGCCATCGATGAGGACGGCTGGCTCCATTCCGGAGACCTCGCCCTGAGACGCCCTGAGGACGGTTATTACAAGATCACGGGAAGAATCAAGGACATGATCATCAGAGGAGGAGAGAACATCTATCCTAAGGAGATCGAGGACTTCCTCTATACACATCCCAAGATTCAGGATGTCCAGGTTATCGGTGTACCTGATGCCGACTACGGTGAGGAGATCATGGCCTGCGTAATCTTAAAGCCAGGTGAGGAGGCTTCCGAAGACGAGATCAAGGAATATGTTAAGACTCACATGGCTAAGCATAAGGTTCCGAGATATGTCGACTTCGTTGATTCATTCCCGATGAACGCCGCAGGTAAGATCCTTAAGTACAAGATGCGTCAGGAGGCAGTCGCAAGACACAATCTTGAGAATGCCAGCAAGATCGTAACCGCTTAAGATATGATAAACACGGATGTTTTCAAAAGTTGTCCTTCGGGACAACTTTTTTATTAAAATAACTCTTGACTTAACGGGTAACTATTTATATACTTATCAAGCGTTTGACGCGAAGGTGTTGATGTGGGCCTTTAGCTCAGTTGGTTAGAGCTCCCGGCTCATAACCGGTAGGTCCCGGGTTCGAGTCCCTGAAGGCCCACCACTTTCACCACCAGATGCTTTGACAATTTGATACATGGGAAGATTCCCGAGTGGCTAAAGGGAGCAGACTGTAAATCTGCCGTCTACGACTTCGATGGTTCGAATCCATCTCTTCCCACCAATAAGGGTTTGCAGGTAACTGCAGACCCTTTTGTTTTGTCCAGAAAAACCCGTGATTACTGAGTTTCACGGAATTGCCAGCTAAAAAGACAAATCATCAAAACTCTGTATAAACCTGTATAGGTGTTGAGCGTTAATTCGACTTCTGTGTGCCCCATAATGTCCGCTGTAGCCTTTATGTCAGCTCCTGCTTCTCTCATTCGTGTCGCAATTCGCCTTTTTTAGGCAGATATTAAATCAGGGTTTCAGGGATCATCCCTGAAGCAAAATTGCATTTGAGCGTTCAAATGCGTAGCTTGCTATTCCATGGGACATGGAAAATGTGCGCACATTGTTTATAGAAAGGAATGATGATTTTGATATAAATCGTTTGGCTTTTCATCATGTAAATTCTTCTTGACAGTTATAACTACCCCTTTTATATTTTAGTTTAGTAAAGAAGTGGCAGGAGAGTGTTATGAAAGAAGATAGAAGGTATATTAAGACTATCAGTATGGCTCTGGTAGCTTCGTTATTCATAGGAATGCTCCCTTGGCGTGAGCTTCGAGCCGATGCCAATACCCATGGTGAATACGATGCATATCCCTTCGAGATTACATATGAACAGAACTCCACATGGAATAACAGTACACAGGGTACGATCGAGCTTACCAATACATCCGAGTATAGCGTAACTTCATGGTCACTTGAGATAGACTATTTTGAGGATGTTACATTAAGTAATATCTGGAATGTTACAGGAAGCGTTTCTGATGGAAATGTAATCGTTGACGGTAGTTCAGAGATTGAGCCCGGACAGACGTTTACGTTTGGACTCGTAGTTGACGGTGAAGACAGTAATCCTGTCGCTCCTATAGATATAAATACTACACAGTATATTTCTGATGAGCCGGAGATAACTCCTACACCTGAACCGACTCCCGAGATAACCGGAGAGCCTACAATTTCTCCGGAAATAACTGAAGAACCTTCTGTATCACCAACGATTACAGAGACCCCGACTCTTACCGACACCCCCACACTAACAGTAACGCCTACTCCCGTTGAAGATGAACAGGAAATCTTCCCGTATGCGATATTCTCTGGAAGTACAACGGACGATTTTTCTTTCAGAGGTTGGAAGAGCGATATCTTAGGCGATGTCTATTCAGGAAGGGATTTCCTGTATCAGGGCTCAGAACTGTATATGGAAGGTTATGCCAGAACCGTAGGTACAGTACAGCCGGCAGGATGGATAACCGACATGACAGGTGCCGAAGAGGGGATAGACCCTATCGAAATGCCTGATTGGTCAGAGTCGATACTTGCTAAGTACGATCTGATGCCGACTATTGCGCCTGATGCTTTTGATACCCAGGATTCTATCCTGGCTAATGGTTTCTACTACACAGAAGACAGCATAACAATTAACGGAACTTCATTTACAGGCGATGCTGTAATCGTAGCAAGAGGAGATATTACATATAACGTAAATTCTTTGACCGCAGATGAAGAAGCTACCGGAAGGATACTTCTGTACTCCGAAGAGGGTAATATCACTATCAACGGATCAAGGATAGAAGTAAACGGCATTTTGTATGCTCCTCAGGGACGAGTCTCGATAAACGCATATAATACGACCATTAACGGAAGGATAATCGCAAACTGTTTTTCTTATAATGGTTCCATACTAAATGTCTATTCAGATCCTTCTGATCTGCAGCTTGTAGATGATCTTCCCGCAGTAGATGTAACAGCATCTGCAAATCAAGTGTTTATTGGCGATTACGCTTATTTCACTATAGATATCCCTGAAGACAATGTATTTGATATCCAGTACAGACTTAACGGGGAGACAGTATATGTAGATGAACCCACGGACGAAGACGCTCTTTCTACATTCAATCTAATTACCGACACAGAAGGCACTTATACATTGGAAGCATATGTAGTCTTGGCATATGGAGAATTTGTCTTAGACAGTGATTATATAAGTGTTCTTTCACCAACTACACCAACTGAAGAACCTACACCTACAGGAGAGCCTACTGTAACACCCACGGCCGAGCCAACAGCTGAGCCGACGGCAACTCCGACATCTGAACCTACTGAAACACCGACTCCAACATCTACACCAACATCTACACCAACATCTACACCAACGTCTACACCTACAAGCACGCCTACTGCGACTCCTACTCCGACTGTAACGGATACTCCCACACCTACAGGGGAGATAACGGGAATCCCTTCTCCTACGGCAACGGTAACTCCTACGAGCACTCCGAGCCCTACACCGATACCGCAGGATTCTGAAAGCTATTATGTATTCTCACAGGGAGATACACTGATATGCGGATATCAGAACCCGTTTATGCCCGAACAGTGGCGTTTGTATCAGGCTGCTTCAATGACCGATACGGAATTGACGCTGCATAATGGAATACTGTCCGGTAATGCATCTGCTGTATATAGCGGGGAACGGTCTTTTTGCCCTGACTATTCACTATCAGGCCGGTTTACGGTCACTATAGATCAGGCATATCGCCTCGAAGGTCACGATAACACTTTGGAGTTCAGACTCGGGTCATCTGACGAGAATCTGAGCATCGTTGTAAACCCTATAAGCGGACAGATAAGTCTTATTGTAAATGGAGATCGATCCAATCCTATCTGTACAGGAGTTTTTACGGAGATTACCGAGAGAGGTACATATAACGATATCTGGTACGATTACGATGGACAGACGCACACATTCAGTGTATATGCTGCCAAGTATTCTGTTTTGGGAAGTGCAACAAGACCTGATGTACCCGTTCTTTCATGTGAGATCGATCTGTCGGAGGTGTTTGCCGACTCGGAAAGTTTCGGCTGGGATTTTGTATGGGACTATTGGTTTAATTCATATTGTGTAATTCGAGGTGTAGAGGTAGATCCGTATCCTGCGATCCATCTGCATGAGATCACACCTACTCCTACACCTACAACAGATCCGCTATATGATGAGTTTGTTCCGTTGTCTCAAGGTGACAGCATATATGGTTATGAAGACCGGTTCGTCGAAGATTCATGGAACTTTATAGGCGAATCTCATTATATTGATGGTAGCAGCTTGTCTTTGTCGGATAATCAGAACAACTCCGTCAACGGAAGCACATTCATGTCCTTCCCGGAAGATGTCGGAGAAGACTATGAATTCTATACAAGATTCACGTTCTCAAGAACAAGCGGTGTCGAGAATGGCTTTGCTTTTGTAATAGAACCGAATAACAGGGATGTTGGATTCTATGGGAACAACGGCTATAACATGCACCAGAACAGCGTTATCGTGGAGTTCGACTTTGATCCTCAGACAGGATACAACAGATTTAATGAATTTGGTGACTTTGCAGCATACGATGAAAGCAATTCACATGTAGCGATAATCCTTAACGGTAATGAAGAATTGCATTATGCCGTCGCTGACTATCCTGCTATGAGATCTTTGGATAAGATCACAGATGCGTGGGTGGACTACGATGGTGAGACTCTGTCCGTATATGTATGCACGATCAATCAGTTCGGACATATATATAAGTATGAGGAGCCGCTTATATCTCTTGATATAGACCTTGAAGACTTCTTCGGTGGTGAGACAGATCTTTATATGGGCTTTGTTTCCCGTGATGCGGATAATAACGCGGATCTCATACTCCATGGATTTGAGATAGCACAGGAACCATTTACGACACTCCTGCCGTATGAATACCCTCTCGAAGATCAGGACAGATATCAGATCCTGTCAATGGGAGATGCCTCTTACGGGTATGAAAGACGCTTTAACAGAAATGAATGGACCGGTTCAGTTAGCAGCATTCAGGAAAACAGGATCAGGCTCAACTCACTGTTGGTAAACAGTAGCTGTGTATATACCAATAACGCGATCGAATTCTCTCCTGACTATTCATTCAGCGGAAGATTTACATATACGACTGAATGTGAGATAAACAGCACGAACTGTACAAATCTGACCTTCTATAACCCGGATCTCGGTGTGAACGGCGGATCGTTTACTATACACATTGATATTACTCCGACTGGCGGACACTATTGGAGAGACGCATATGGACAGGGCGAGTGGCAGTATGGTACAGAACCTTCGGAATCGTCTATAGGAATATACCTAAACGGGGATGGCTATAGAGAGTACTGTTATGCGGAGTATCTTGGATTCAGGGATTCAGGAAGTGTACACGAGATCTGGTTCGAGTACGATGGTACTGATAAGATACTATATGTATATGTAGCGCCTTATGACGAGAACGGCAATGTTCAAAGGCCGTCTGCGCCGACGCTGATGCTCAATATCGATCTGGCAGAATTGTTTGGCGGAAGTCACAGATTCGATATAGAGTTAAGTGATGAAGGTGGTTGGGATCCGGCAAGCTTTATCTATAGGGGCATAGAGGTAGATCCGTACCCTGCGATCCACGGAAATCATGTAAACGATATCGAGTTGATATCGCCATCGGAGAACAGTTCTTTTGCTGTTGGCGAGAGCATAGATGTATTTGGACGGATCAACAGCACTGAGGCTGACTCTGTTAGTGTCGTGCTTTCTGATGAGAACGATATGGAAGTCTTTAATGAGACTACAGTCCCCAATTCAGTGTTTGCGACCATTACCACTATAAACACTGAAGATGTTGATCCCGGAGAATACACATTAACAGTATCTATTTCAGATGAAGGATCTGTAATCACATCTGAGATCAGGCATATATCGATAACAGAAGATACTGTTATCGATGCAGATATAACAGACTACACTCTTACTACGGCCGGGATGGATATCCTGGGTGTGATCGATATTACAGAAAACTCAGAATATGTGCTGTATAGACATAACACCAATGATGCCTACTGGTCGGTAGTATCGACAGGGGAAGGTAATGTAGATAATGCAAGTTTGGGCTTTATTGATATCGAGGATCTTCCTAATAACCATGTGGAATTAAGACTCGTGATCACTCTTGAAAGCGGAAGAGTAGTTACAGTTTATAAGACATTTGAATATGATTTGTACAGTCTTTTTAACCCTGCTACACCAACACCTACTCCGACATCCGATTATACGGACGATGAACTGTTCGTAGACATATTTGACGATCAGGACGGCGAGGAGATTACATTCTTCACGGATATCTTAGGAACAGTAAGCGGTTCTGAACTTCAGTGCTATACATTCGAGATGTACCCTGTAGATTCGGAAGAAGCTGTTCTTTCCGTGACCGATTATTCTTCTGTAGAAGACGGAACTTTGGGTACGATAGATCCGACGCTTCTCATGAACGGCTTCTATAAGGTTGTAGTAACAGCCTATGCGTCAGGAGGAGAAGTATCTGATGAGATAATCGTGCTTGTAACAGGACAGGCCAAGGTAGGTAATTTCACGATATCCTTCCTTGATATGACGCTTCCTGTAGCTGGACTCCCTGTAGAGATCTACAGGACTTACGACAGCAGGCAAAGGACACAACAGGGCGACTTCGGCTATGGCTGGGATATGTCTGTAGGCGGCCCTTCTATATCGATAAGCACAGATCTTGGAGAAGAATGGTTTACTGAAAGCAGAAGAGAAATGGGCATTCCGATGTACTATTTCTCGCAAGTTCACCCGCATGAGGTATATATCGATTGGGGTAACGGCAATTCAGAAGTGTTCAGGTTAGTGCTCGATCCCGAAAGAATGGTAAGTAATTCCAACTGGATGGGAATATCGGCATCATTCGTTAATGACAGTGGAACGTCTGACACGCTTGAGATACTCGATGAGCATACCAATCTGACGTTTGCAGATAACAGTCTGTATACCGAGGATCTGTTAAGATTTGAGCCTCAGACCTTCCTTCTTACAAGATACGATGGCATAAAGTTCTATTTCAATGCGATATTCGGTCTTTATAAGATTGAGGATACTTATGGCAGAACGATCGAGATCACTGAAGACGGGATTTTGTATTCAGACGGAAGCTCTATCGATTTTGTAAGAAATGCAGACGGACAGATAACATCTATAGAGGACGGACTCGGAAATGAGGTTGTTTATACCTATAACGAGAACGGTGATCTTATAAGTGTTGTAGATACTGCAGGATATACAACAACTTTTACTTACGATGACAGCCATTACATCACGGATATCACTGCAGATAACGGAGTCCGTATAGCGAGAAACGAGTACGACGAAGACGGAAGACTTGTAGCGACAATAGACGCTGATGGAAGAAGACTGGAATTCGATCACGATCTTAACGACAGGACAGAGGTTACGACAGACAGACTCGGATACAATACTATCTATGTTTACGACGAGCGAGGTAATGTAACAAGCGTCACAGATGCTTTGGGCAGAACGACAACGTATACCTACGATGATAGAGGTAACAAGACATCCGAGACAAGACCGGACGGAACTACATTCACATATTCCTACGACCATGACGGCAATCTTCTGACAGCTAACGATGGTAACGGCAGATCTATTGTAAGTGACTATGGCTCTCATGGAGAATTATTGACCATGTCCGCCATGGGCGTTGCAGAGCTTACCATGGCCTACGATGAGCATGGAAATCTTCTGTCCGCTACAGATTCATCGGGTAATACACAGAATTACGGATACGATAACACGGGTAACCTTACAAGTGTAACCGACAGTCTTGGTTCTTTGATGAACATGACCTATGACAGCAATGGTCACGTAACGAGCATTACTAATGCAGAGGGACAGGTAACCAACTTCTCTTACGACAATGAGGGAAGATTAGTATCGAGGACGATAACATATCAGGGTCAGACATTAACCGATACATATTCGTACGATGAGGCGAACAGAGTAACGGGCATAACCTATGCAAACGGGAATACTGTTTCATATACCTATAACCAGGCAGGAGATGTAACGTCTTCTACTGACAGTCAGGGTAGAACTGTAAGTTATACATACGACGTCTACGGTAATCTTACACGCATAGATTATCCTGACGGGACACACGAAAGCTTCACATACGACGCAGAAGGAAGAAACCTTACGGCAACCGACAGAATGGGCAGGACGGCCACATTCACATACGATGCTGTCGACAATCTTTTGTCAAAGACATATGCCAATGGTGCTACTGAAAGTTACACATACGATGTCTGTGACAGAGTTATTTCTTCAACAAATTTATATGGTGGTATTTCTTCTTATGGTTACGATTACTTGGGTAGAAACGTCTCGGTTACAGATCCGCTGGGCAATACTACGACATATACTTATAACGATAGGGGCAATGTCGCAAGCGTAACAGATGCCTTAAACAATACATACACATTCATTTACGACAATAACGGTAATCAGACATCTGTCACATATCCGAATGGTTCAACATTCAGCAACACATACGATGTAAGGGGCAGAATGACCTCACAAAGTGATGCGTACGGGAATACGACAACGTACTCTTACGACGATATGGACAGGCTTGTATCGGTTACAGATGCTCTTAACGGTACATGGACTTATGCGTACGATTCCATGGGTAATCTTTTGTCCGTTACTGATGCCAACGGTAATGCGACAACCTATACCTACGACCTTAATGGTCAGGTCACATCTGTTACTAATGCAGCCGGAAATACATCGACTACTACATACGATCAGTATGGCAGAGTAGTATCTTCAAGTGACTTTGGCGGAATTTTTACTGAATATACCTACGACTCCATGGATAGAGTAGCTACGGCTACTACAGCAGGTGAGACAACATCTTATACCTACGAGGCTGTCGGGAATCTTGTAAGTGTAGTTGATCCTACGGGGACTATAACGTATTCCTACAATGCTGACGGATATCTGGCCTCTGTTACTAATGCAAGAGGCGAAGTTATTACTTATAGCTATAACGAGGGTGGACAGGTAGAAAGCATCTCGATCGACGGGCAGACGATCTCCTATGGTTACGACAACATGGGCAGATTGATCTCTGTAACCGATTCCGAAGGCACAACATCTTATACTTACGATGCAGTAGGCAACAGGATAAGCACAACATATCCGAACGGAGTCGTAACAACATATGGATACAACAGCATAAATGCACTTGTAAGTGAGATTACGACTGATTCGGAAGAAAATGTCTTGGCAAGTTACGAGTACACGATAGGAGCTAACGGAGAAAGACTATCCTGTACAGAGCTTGGAAGAACCGTCGAATACGCTTATGATGCCCTTGAAAGACTTACATCTGAGACTGTAACAGTAGGATCTGCAGTATCTGTTACAACATATACCTACGACAGTAACTCTAATCGTCTTTCCATGACAAGAGACGGCGAAGTAACTAATTATACCTACAACAGCCTTAACCAGATCACACAGGCGGGATATGTTTCTTATACATGGGATAACGCAGGTAATCTTGTAAGTCAGAGCAGAAATGGTGTTATAGCAGCAACATATACTTACGACTGCCATAACCGAATGATCTCTGCGAATGTAAACAACATATCCGGAAATATCGTTGAATCCTATACTTACGATTACCTTGGCAACAGAACAAGTAAGACTACAAACGGAGAGACAACCTATTTCACAACTGATCTGTCCACAGGCTACAGTCAGGTACTGAAGGCTGAAAGTTCATCCGAGACAATCTACTACACCAGAGGTTTTGAGCTTATCTCCAGAAGATCAGGTCAGGATGCACATTACTATCTGTTCGATGGCGGTATGTCTGTAAGGGGACTTACAGATGAATCGGGTGTAGTAACAGACACATTCGTATTTGATGCATTTGGTAACGAGGTAGCAAGAACCGGAAATACAGATAACTCCTACGGCTTCCAGGGTGAAGAGAAGGATGCAACAGGCCTGTATTACTTAAGAGCCAGATACATGGATCCTTCTACAGGTACATTTACATCAATGGATACATATGCAGGTTCGCTGTCAGATCCGATGAGTCTGCACAAGTATCTGTTCGCGAATTCCAATCCTGTGAAGTATTGTGATCCGAGTGGACATTTCTCATTGATTGAGATGAGTGCGGTGATGGGAATTATGGGATCAGTGCTTTGTGCAAGCACTTATTACATAATTGGTGAATATAATCATGTTGAAAAAGATGGTGCATATTATGCAGGTTTAGTTATTTGCTTTATTGTAGGCGCTGTTATAGGAGCTGTTGCCGGTTACTATTTCCTATATATGTATGGCATTATAGCCAATTCTATTATGCTTCGCTTGATATGCTATATTACTTTGTTGATAGGTGGAATATGTTCAGCTGAACTAAGTCGTATGGCTGAAGAGACTAATAATGATTTACTAGCAGCAATTTATGCTTATATTGGATGGTTATCAATTTTATATGGATTGCTTGGTATAATTGATGACGGAAGCACTGCGCTGTCTGATAATAAAAGAGGCGGAATAGATACAAGGTCTAATAGTAGTGATTCAGTTAGACCAGAAGCAGGGCTCACCGGAAGTAGAAAGCATGGAGTAAACTGGACGGAAGGCCCAGCTAGAGCTCGCAGTACAGGAAACCCACAAGGTCAGTGGGCAGAATCTGATTTGGAATATGCAACAAATATGGCCAATTCCTTAGAACCGGGACAGAGCGCATATTTTGATTTACCAGAAGGATCTGAATCAATCGTACATATGCCTGATGGATCTGTAGTTAATGCTAATAGTATTTGGGTAAGAAATAATGGAACTGGAACATGGCATGGTTATCCATTAGTGAGATAAAAAATAATTTAAATTTACATCAGTGGTTGGAGTTGGTCGACTTTATTGGTAAAAAAATATATCGAGGTGCTTATGTCATATAGTATTCAATCAAGTAATCCGAAATTCATAATAAGTAAGTGTGTTTTATCTAATAGCAGTCTTGATGAGGCAATAGAGCAGTTTTTTCCTCTGAATACAGAAGTTGCTATTATGAATTGGAATCACATTCCTATACCGTTATCGTACAAATACGATATCAGTTATATGATAATGGACGTTTTAGGATTGATTGAATTGCTACAGAATAGTAATAGAGGAAATATGGTTATATCTTGGTTGCCAGATACGTTTCGTAGTGATTGGAATATAAAATGGGATAACGGTTTAATCACTATTGTATCAAACTGGGAGTGTACTACAGGACATATAGAATATATTTTAAATGAAAATAACGTTGTTACTGTCACAGTAGATAAGTTTATTGTCGAATGGAAAAGTATATTAGAAACTATAGTTAATTGTTTAAATAATAATAATTGCAACGAATTCAATGTAGTAGGGTTTAATACTTTAATTAGAATATACAATAGAATAAATGGTTACGGCGTATTGTATCGTGATTAATGAACTACGAGTGATTGTGTCAATAATCTTTCGCAAATTCATTAGCAGGCCATCGGTTTCTTGTTAATTCTCTTCTTTTTCTTTATGTTTCTGTAATTACCAATCGTTAATGCGCCCAGCGCTTATTCTGCGATGGATCAAATAACAAATAGAGTTATTGAAAGATTTGAAGATAGAGAGCTTTATGAAGGCTATTGATTTAGAATCAGTAATAAGATGATCAAAGATAAAGATTATGTTGTTGTAAGGAGTGACGAACTGTGCGTATTGAGAAAATCGATATTCCATTGATACTTCCGCAGCCAATGCCGGATAGATCGTCATACTACGGTGAAGATGAGAAACAGAGTTTCTTTTCGAAGCTGTTCAAGAAAAAGGAAGTTCCCGAGAAATCGTTTTACGAGGAACGCATAGAAGAGATCGGTTACGATGTGCTATATAGCGAGCTTAACAACAGTCCTTTGATATATCATGTCAGGAATACTGCTTATGACAAAGCAGTTATTCTTACTGAAAACTACCTTATCCTGACGGGACAGGAGATATTCCGGTTAGAACGTATATCGAAATATATGATATGCAATCTGGGGCATATGCCTTGGGAGCAGTACGCCGTAGATCGTGGCATAGATACACCATATGATCCGTCATATACCAGCGAGTTTGAGGGCGAAGAAGAGTATGAACTGGAGCGCTTTAAAATACGACTTATAATCGTGGATGAATACGGCATGAGATTTATTTACGATTTCTATATGGAAGCCGCAGATAGGCGGGATTTTCATAAGCAGCTCTCTGACAGATGTGACGGCGTTGACTTTACAAGAAATGATGTTTTAAATGGTACTTTTGAAGATGATGATATGATGACAGGATGGATATGATCACGTATTTTTTGTTAAGTAATGGTCCATCCACATGAAAGGCCGCCCGTCAAGCTTGGTATCGTATCTTACAATGATTCCGTGACTGCCGACAGACGCCCTGTTATAATCAAATGAATCTATTCTATACATCCTGTAATCGTTATCATTTTCCTGGTTAGAAGCAATGACTTTTACTTTAATGTAGTAAGTATACCTAGTGCCGCCACGAGTGCGTGCCTTGTATATTTCTTTGGAGACGACACTTGTATCGGTAACAACAAAATGCCCTTCGTCTGTCCATTTGGGTTTAAGAATAAACTTTGGAAATATAATGCTCAGATATACAACAGCTGGAAGTATAAAAAGTAAAGCTATGACAAACCAAGATTCGTTCTCCTTATTTATGCCTCCTCCAAGAATAAATACTGCTATAGAAACCACAGATAAGAATACAACAGTTATAATCGAAATCTTTATAGTCGATTTATGATAGTCGGCATCGATGTGAACGAGCCCGGATACAAATTTTATTTCCTCATTATCCGGCTTTCTCCACATGCTTTCATATGATTCTTCTGACATATCAATTTGTTCATTAATCATATCCAGATTATAGCAAATTGAGTACCTGGTCATATTAGTTGTTGGTTTCCCTATGTAATAAATTTTGTGGTTTAAATTTGGTTTAAGCCATGTCTTAAGCATATGACTGTTTCTCGAAATGAACAATGATTACCAATATGATCGGATAGTTAAATTATCAGTCTGTTCTTCTTTGGAGTTTTCATTTCATTAACAAAAGTCCTCTTGAAAATCGCATACTTCGTGATATGATGTATATCGTGACGAGTAGTATTACGTTATGAGAGGCATGCAAGATGGTGTCTTTGCAGAATCTTGAAGGGAGTAACATGGAGGAATCGTAAAATGATAAAAGTGGTAAAGACAATAGGGAAAATCTTACTGGGATTATTAATTGCTCTTGCGGTATTTGTTGCGGGATTGTTTGTCTACAATCAGATCATGCTTAAGAAGGGAGCGGTGATTTTTGAGCATCCGCCTGTAGGTCAGTTCGTTGAGGTCGACGGGCACAACATGTGCATCTATACAGAAGGTGAGGGGGACCATACATTGGTATTCTTGTCAGGTTCCGGAATTTCCTCGCCGATATACGATTTCAAGTCTCTGTACTCGTTGCTGTCTGACGACTACCGTATAGTTGTTGTAGAGAAATTCGGTTACGGCTTCAGTGACGTTGTCGAGGGGGAGAGGTCGATCAGCACTATCTTAAGACAGGACAGAGAAGCGCTTGCGCTGAGCGGAATCGAAGGACCTTTTATTCTGTGTCCTCACTCATTCTCGGCACTTGAGGCTTTGATGTGGGCACAGCAGTACCCGGATGAGATCGAGGCTATCGTGGGACTTGATATGGCTGTCCCGCAGACTTATGAGAACTATGATCCCAATAATCATTCATATGATGCGCAATACCTGCTCATTAAGGCTTTGCGCCTGTCCGGCATATGCAGACTGTTTCCCGATGACGTGCTCCTGTATACGGAAGGATTGACGGAAGAAGATATTCAGACTTTCAGACAGATCATGTATGCGAGACTGCTGAATGAGACCGTTTTGAATGAAGGTAATGATATCCCGGAAGTCAGTGAGCAGATTATGAATGCTCCGCAGCCTGATATTCCGATGCTGCTTTTCGTTGCGGACGGAGGAGAGGAGGATGTGGACCTGTGGCGCAGACAGACAAATGATTTCGTGCAGGAGCAGGTAAACGCAAGCGTAGTAGAACTCGACTGCGGTCACTTGGTTTATAACTTCGAGCAGGAACGGATCGCCGCCGACATGAGAAGTTTCATTGAAGATCTTGACAGGTAAGAAAAGTATGACTCTTGAAATGCCTGTTTTTACTGGCTTAGCGATGAGGACAATTTTGCGGGGTTCGAATCCATCTCTTCCCACCAAACAGGGTTTGCAGGTAACTGCAGACCCTTTTTTTGCTTATAAAAACGTGTGTTACAATAATCATGTTCGGCCATGTGGGACGTGCACGTTATTGATTGGAGATATTTATGGATTTTACACCTGAGGTTTATGCTACATTTCTCTCGCTTCTTCCTCCGTTGATTGCGATAACCATGGCTTTGATAACAAAGGAAGTTTACTCTTCGCTTTTTATCGGCATTGTTACGGGAACTCTCCTGTACAGTAACTTCAACCTGGAGATGGCATTTAACACTCTGGTCGGCAATGGCGAGGCGGGAATCATTCCTTCGATGGCAACCGAATCGCATTGCGCCATGCTCATATTCTTCGTTCTTTTGTCCTGGATAACAGCCGTCATAAACCAGTCCGGTGCTGCCAGGGCGTTTGGTAGATGGACTAAGGATCATATCAAGAATAAGAAGGTTGCCCAGATCGTTACGATCCTCATGGGTATGCTTATATTCATCGATGACGGCTTTAACTGCATGACTGTAGGTTCTGTAATGCGTCCCGTCACTGACAGACACGGAATATCCAGGGCGAAGCTTGCTTATCTTATCGATTCAACCGCTGCACCCGTATGCATCATCGCTCCGATTTCATCGTGGGCGGCCGCGGTTACGTATTCGGTTCCTGAAGGCAGCGGCATCAACGGTTTTATGATGTTTCTTAAGACGATACCCTTCAATTTCTACGCTCTCGGAACTTTGATGTTCATGTTCATGATAGTTATCATGGATGCGGATTACGGACCTATGAGGAAGTTCGAGTCAGCTCCCGTTAAGTCGGACAAGCTTCACTCCAATAATATCTCCGTCTCTGCGGAAGAATCTCTTCCGGCTCCGATCTCCGAGAACGGCCGTGTTGTTGACATGGTAATACCGGTTGTTGTCCTTATCGCGACATCCGTATTCTTCATGGTGTATACGGGTGGAATTACCGAGGGAGTGGGGTTCATAGATGCCATATCCGACTGTAATTCGGCCGTAGCCTTTGTAATGAGTTCCATAGTTACGCTGATCTTTACTCTCATACTCTACAGTGCAAGGCGCATCGTTAAGTTCAAGGATTTCATGGCGTGCCTTCCTGCAGGTTTCAGGACGATGACGGGTCCCATGATCATTTTGGTCATGGCATGGACTCTTTCTTCCGTTACGGGACTTCTTGGAGCTGATGTCTTCATCCACGATGTTATCGAGTCTTCAGCTGGCGGACTTCAGATGCTCCTGCCGGTTATCATATTCCTTGTATCCGTTTTCCTTGCATTCTCTACGGGAACATCCTGGGGAACGTTCTCTATCCTTATTCCGATTGTTGTAAGCGCTTTCTCGTCAAATCCCGAGATGATAGCAATCTCGATATCAGCGTGTCTTGCAGGTGCCGTCTGCGGAGATCACTGCTCTCCGATATCCGATACGACCATAATGTCATCTGCGGGTGCAGGCTGTGTCCATCTTGATCACGTGTCAACCCAGCTTCCGTACGCTTTTACGACGGCGGCTGTATCCGGTGTGGCGTATCTTATTGCAGGCGTTCTGGCATTTAATCTCGGCAGCGCAGTTTCCTACATAACGCTTCCTTTGATGGCAGTTCTTCTTTACGTTTTGTTAAGGGTAATGAAGAAGATAACGGTCAAATGAAAGCAAATAAAAACAAATGATTGACTTCGAAAAATCACCTTGCTAATATATCCACATGATTAATGTGGAAAGACGTAAACAGATACTTGATATTCTCGAATCAGAGGGCTCGATTAACACAAATGATCTTTCCGAGAGACTCGGAGTTACAGGTGCTACCATAAGGACCGATCTAAGGGATCTTGCAAGAGAGGGCGCCATATTAAGATATCACGGCGGTGTAAGGCTTCCGGAGAGACAGAGGGATGATATTAACGAGAACTATATGGTCCGTTCGGTAACCAATATAGATCTCAAGAGGCAGATAGGTAAGAGGGCTGCCATGCTTGTCGGCAACGGCGACACCATATTCATGGATGCGAGCTCAACAGCCTTTCATATGATTCCTTTTCTCGAGAATACGATAGACGTAACTGTCATTACGAACGGTATAAACACGGCTATCGAGCTTCAAAGATATAACAATTTCAAATCCATCATCCTCATAGGCGGCATGCTGAGACCTCATTCGGGTACGATCGAGGGCGTTATGAGCCGCGAGATGATAAGCAGGCTCTCCGCCGAATACTATTTTGTATCAGGTAACGGATTCTCGGCTGATGCCGGTCTTTCCGGAAATAACTTCTTTGAGCTTGAGCTTAAGAGAATATGCGTCGAGAGGAGTAAGAATATCGTTGCTCTGGTTGACTCGACAAAGATTGGTGATGATTCTGCATCTGTATTTATTACTCCCAATAAGATAGACTATCTTATTACTGATAACAGACTGTCTGAGGAGACGGCCAGGTATATCAGGTCTAAGAAAATCAATCTTGTAATAGCAGGGGAGGACAAAAGGTGATCGAGGTTAATCCTATAATTCTGCCGAGCTGGATAGGCAATAAGGCCGTATTCCAGCAGAATGTGCCTTTTGTTATCGAAGGAACGGCTGCTCCCAGCGCGACGATCACGCTTGAGATTTCCAAGGACCCTACCGACGGACGTAAGGTTTCCAAGCTTGACCAGGAGTACGGAGTAATCTTAAGCCTTGAGACCACAACTTCCGATAAGGGAAGGTTCAGATTCAGCATACCGGCTTATAAGGCTTCCACGGATACATATACATTTGTATTTAAGTGCTTTCAGAATGTTGTCAGCTTTAATGACATAAGATGCGGCGATGTTTGGGTTTTCTTAGGCAACGATTTCCTGAGTGTCCCTATGTACAACGCACAGGCGCCGAAGGCACCTTTGAAGCGTCATGTCATGACACATTTGCGTTTCTTTACGCCTTCCAGAACCGGTCTTGAGACTGATGAGGAAGACATGCTCTATGAGCCGAAGAGACACTTTAAGGATGCCGGATGGATCAAGATCACAGATACGAAGCAGCTTGCCAATGTAGCTTCGTCCGCATTCTCATTCGCTTATACGATTGCCGATCAGGTTAACTATCCGATAGGTGTAGTTGATCTCTCTACTCCGGGATCCACAATACTTAACTGGATATCCGATGAGGTAATAGAGAACCAGACTGCACTCTATGATTACATCTCAGAGCTCGGACTTCTGACAGATGAGGAGAGATACAACGCCCTCATCAAGAGAGACCGTCAGAACAGACACGAGCAGCAGGTCAAGGAGGATGTATCATCCGGAAGGAAGAACCTTGATATCGACCTTAATAAAGAGAATGAACTCGGACAGATCCTGGGTGAGAAGACTGCGATTGAGAATATTGAGGCCGCTTCTGATCTCGATTTCCCGACTTCGGAGAATTCCACGTTCAAGAACAGGATAACTCCTGCGGCGGACGGCGGATCCACCACTAAGAATCTTGACTTCAATATGATGAGCAATATGCAGGTCAAGTCGGGTAAGTCGACAAAGGACATCGACGATTCCCAGTACATCAAGAAGAAGTTCAGGACTTCCACTCTGTACAGATATAAGCTAGCTGCACTTACAGGTCTTTCCGTCAGAGGAATGTGCTTCTCTCCGGAAGCGGAGGAGCAGCTTTTCGGCAGATATGATCTGCTTCTCATGGGCCTTCTCGGCACATTGTCGCAGACATTCGAGCCCAAGGAGGTATACGATGACAGTCTTATGCCTTCGTTCCTGCTCGTTACCATGCACCCCAAGTGCGTGGACAGGGATTTCCCTTACAAAGTCCTCGAGTTCAATGAGAATCTGCGTGAGTTCACGGGCAAGCTCAACATGCCGAGCGGTCTTGTGAGCCTGCATGATCTTTTGCTCCCTGACAAGACTAAGACGTTTACTCTCGGTGTAAGACTTGCCGTAATTGCCATGGGTCTTCACATTACGCCCAAGATGCCGAAGTCGTGTCCTGAGTGCATAGGTGTTGAGAAGGCGGGAAACAAGCTTATTCTCGAATTCGATAACCTTGCTGACGGTCTGCGCCTATCCGAGGGCAAGACTGAGCTTAGAGGCTTCACGATATGCGGTGAGGACAGGATATTCTACCCCGCGCAGGCGAGGATTCTTCACGGTGTCAGAGTAATGGTCTGGAGAGACGATATAGAGGAGCCTGTGAGCGTAACCTATGGTTTCTCACCGTTCCCGCATGATGCGACGTTCAAGAACCTTAACGATCTTCCGGTAATGCCTTTCAGATTCGACAGGCTCCCGGCATTCTATGCTCCCGATCTGTATTTCAGAAGCTGTGATGATCTCGAGATGATCGGCATGCGCGAGTGGGGAGACGAGTTCGAGGTTCTGAAGGTGTTCAGGACGTTTAAGGGCAACGGTGTCATTTCTACCGATAACATGAATAAGACGGAGGGAAGCGCTTCCCTTCACATAAGATACGAGACGGAGAATTCGCTCTACGGATTCGAGCCGAATCTCGATTACGCCTCGCTGATGGGACCTCTCATCATAAGGAACAAGCACAAGCTTGTCATCGACGTGTTCAACCCCGATCCGGTTAAGAAGGAACTCCGTGTTCAGGGCTTTGTAACCGTTGATATAAAGCAGTCTTTGAACTGGCAGAGACTTGAGATAGAATGGAACAAGGACGAGGATATCGTTCTTGACAGCTTAAGATTCACCATTGTTGATTCGTCTAAGAATGGTGAGATCTATATCGATAACATAAGATTTTTGTAAGGGGCATTTGTGATGTTTGATAAGCTTCTCCCGGCGCTTGAAGAGAGTATGAAGAACGACAGCGGTTCCATGCCTGTCGTCTTTGAGGGACTTGAGCAGATCAGGGAGGAGAAGGAAGCAAAAGCCGAGATGAGCGTGCATAACTTCCATGAGCTTTTTTACTTAAGAAGCGGAAGGGTTGAGTTCATATTCGAGAACACAAGCATCGTTCTGGAACCCAATACCACACTCATCATCAAGCCTTACACCGCTCATAAGATACGCGTTATATCGAAGACTGCGGATACTATCGATCTTTACTTCGGTTTCTCGAAGCCGAATAATCCCGGTACGGCCCAGCCTTCGCTCGAGAGCTTCCTCGAGTTCGCGGGAAGCGAAGAGGGCGGCAGCTCCAGCGATTACGGCAATCACTCGTTTATCACTTTGTCCGGAACATACAAGAAGAGCATAAGCAGCCTTCTTGACAGGATTGTGGATGAGAAGAAGGATAACGCTTATAACAAGGAGCTCATGATGGAGGTCCTTACTGTTGAGCTTATGCTCACACTGTCACGTGCTCTTAAGAAAGAGTGGGAGTCGAGCCTTATGGTAAGAAACGGCAAGGCGAGAGAACTCGTGCTCATTGCGCGTGATTACATAGACGAGAATTACGAGAGAGGAATCACGGTAGCCGAAGCAGCTTCGTACGTGTTCCTGAGCCAGGGTTATTTCACAAGGGCTTTCCGTGATGAGATCGGCGTAAGCCCGATGAATTACCTTATGAAGAAGCGTATCGATAAGGCGTGCGAACTTCTCGAGAACGATGAGATCAAGGTGTCCGGCATCGCTTCTCAGGCAGGCTTCTCGAGCCCTCAGAGGTTTAACGTGGCCTTTAAGAAGCTCATGGGCATGACTCCTCTCGAATACAGAAAATCCAAGATTGGAAACGGCTGATTATGTACGATTACAAGAATGACAACGGTTTACCTGAAGAGAGCCGCGAGAATATGGATCTTCCCGCAATTGAAGATGCGGTAAGGACTATTCTTAAGGCTGTCGGAGAGGACCCGGAGAGAGAAGGACTTCAGGAGACTCCGAAGAGAGTCGCGAGGATGTATGCGGAGATTTTCTCCGGCCTTCACAGGGATATCAACAAGGACATCAAGGTCTTTACCGAAGAGGGTAACGACGAGATGATACTCATAGGTGACATCCCGTTCTATTCCATGTGCGAGCATCACCTGCTGCCTTTCCACGGCAAATGCCACGTCGTATACATCCCTAAGAACGGCAAGATACTCGGCCTTTCGAAGGTGGCGCGCATTGTTGACACTATCTCGAGAAGACCCCAGATACAGGAGCGCCTTACAAGTGAGGTCGCCGACACTATCGAAAAGGCGGTCGACGCCAAGGCTGTATGCGTTGTTATCGAGGCTGAGCACCTCTGCATGACCATGAGAGGCATTAGAAAGCCCGGTTCGATGACGGTTACTTCCGCCATGAGAGGCGGCTGCAGATCTGACCTCCGTACACGTAATGAGGCTCTCGCACTGATCAACCGCCCGAGGAACGGTTGATGGACCATATCAGGATATACGGTATCCTTAACGTAACGCCTGATTCGTTCTCGGACGGCGGAAGTTATATTGACGCGGATGCTGCCGCGTCCCACGCACTTAAGATGATCGAAGAGGGCGCTGATGTAATTGATATCGGCGGTATGTCTACAAGACCCGGGTTTACGGATGTTTCCGTTGATGAGGAGATATCACGTGTGGTTCCGGTAATTAAACTCATTAAGTCAAAAGCTTCGAACGCCGTCGTATCGGTTGATACATTCCGATCTGAGACGGCAAGGGCTTCGTTAGAAGCGGGAGCAAGCATAATCAACGACATCACGGGACTTATGGGTGACAGTGATATGGCTTCAGTTGTGAAGTCTTACGGTGCCGGAGTCGTTATCATGAGAGACGGATTCGGTGACCCCGATGAGAACTGGGAGGTTACTCTTCAAAGATCCGTTGATAGGGCAAAAACGGCGGGTATCGCTGATTCAATGATCATGATCGATCCCGGGGTCGGATTTACGAAGACCCGTGAGCAGGACATTCAGCTTATAAAGGCCATACCTTCCATGATAAGAAGATGGGGATATCCCGTTTTGCTTGGCGTATCAAGAAAGAGGATTGCGGCTGAATTCTATGTAACCGATACGCCTGCATCTGAACGTTTGGGCGCTTCAATCGGTCTGGCATTAAGTGGCATAGACCTTGGAGCTTCAATATTAAGAGTACACGACGTAAAGCAGACAAGAGCTGCTGTTAATGCTTATTTGAGGATAACGGATGATGGACAGCATAAGTCTTAAGGAAATGAAGATATATGGATATACGGGGTGTCTTCCTGAAGAGAAGGAGAACGGCCAGTTCTTCTTTGTGACGGTCGACATGTATTTTGGCGACATTCCGGGCAGAATAACGGATGATCTTAATGATACGGTCAACTATGCGGAAGTCTACGGAATTGTGGAAGATATCGTAAGCAACGGAAAGTTTAACCTTATCGAGCATATGGCATATGAGGTTGGAAGGGCCGTCATCGCTTATTCTTCGCTGATCGATTCTGTAAAGGTGAAGGTAAGAAAGCCGGATGCGCCCGTAGATGGTGAGTTTGAGTCTATGGAGACCGTTATAAGCGTAAAGAGGAAGGAAGCCGTGATCGGATTCGGCGGAAACATGGGCGACAGTGAGAAGATAATTGAAGAGGCACTGGAGGCTCTAAGAGCGGATCCTGCCATCGAGATCCTAAGGCTGTCGTCTTTATATGAGACGGAACCCGTGGGTTATGATGACCAGGCGGATTTTCTTAACGGCTGCGCGCTCATAAGAACTTACCTGGAACCCCTTGAACTTCTTCATGTGCTTCAGAAGATTGAACTTGATTTTCACCGTGTCCGTACAATTAAGAACGGCCCGAGGACCATAGATCTCGATCTTCTTCTCATACAGGGCGTAAGGATGAATACAGAGGAACTGACCGTTCCGCATCCAAGAATGTATGAGCGTGCATTCGTCCTTGTTCCTTTGAAGGAGATAGGGATGTATAACGGTGAGATCCCCGGAGGCAAAGAAGTTAAGTTATATAGAAAGCAGGGTATGTTATAATACGTACTTGATTAGATAAAGGAGAGATCTGATGGCTGAGAATACTAATGCGGCACCGGTCGCTGATGGCAACAGAAATAACGGCAACGGAAACAACCGCGGTCAGTACAACCGCAACAGAAACAGAAACCGTAACAGGAACAGGAATAATTCCGGCAATCAGGGCGCAGAACGGTCTGAGAACCGTGAACCCCGCGAGCCTCGTGAGAATCGCGAGAACAGGGAAAACCGTGAGCCCCGTGAGAACCGCGGCGGCAACCGCAATAATAACGAGAACAGGAAGAACCGCGATAAGAACTTCGATGAGAATAAGAATCCCAGAAGAGAGAATAACAGAAGAAATGATCGCGAGAGGAATGACAGGAATAAACACAAGAGGACTATAGAGCCTCCGAAGCCCATTAAGCCTGCAGAGGAGACACTCGCCGACATTAAGGCTGATAACGACAGAATAGAGAAAGAGATTTGGATCGATATCGCTGAGATCCATACGATTAAGCTTGAATGAGCAAGGGATTATTCATTACATTTGAGGGAATTGACGGCTGCGGCAAGAGTACGCAGCTAGGTCTTCTTAAGGAGGAATTCGTTAAGGAAGGCGTTGAGTTCATCGAGGTCAGGGAACCCGGCGGAACAGCCGTTGGCGAGAAGATCCGCACTATACTTCTTGATAAGAAGAACGATTCCATGACCAGGATGGCTGAGCTTCTGCTTTTCGAGGCTGCGAGAGCGCAGATCACGGAGGAAGTCATAGTGCCCTCGCTTGAGAGAGGCGTGACGGTCATCTGTGACAGATTCTACGATTCAACTTCTGCTTATCAGGGTTACGCCAACAAGATGGGACGTGACCTTACTGACTTTTTGAATCTTAAGGCAACTAACGATACCAGCCCCGACATCACATTCCTCCTTGATATCGATCCTATGACGGCTTACGAGAGAAGATCCGGAAGAGGTGAGGAAGACCGTATCGAGCTTCTTGGCTTATCCTATCAGGAGAAGGTCAGAGAGGGTTATCTTGAACTTGCGAAGAGCGAGGGACGTATTATGGTTATCGATGCTTCTGCTGCTCCGGATGTCATTTTTAAGGAAATACACGATAAGATATGGGATTTGATTCGCTGACAGGGCAGGAAGCCGTTAAGTCCAGACTTAAAGATATTACGGCCGCTCCCTCGGCGTGTTCTTTGCTTTTCACGGGCCCGGAAGGCGTGGGAAAGCATCTTTTCGCGAAGGAAACTGCCAAAGCCATTCTCTGTGAGAAACGTACGCGTGACGGTGCCTGCGGTATGTGCCCGTCGTGCAGGTATATAGATGCGGGAACTCATCCTGACATGGTATCGGTGGAGCCCACGGAAGGCAGGAAGAATATCAGGATTGCCGATCTTCGTGATGTCATTAGAGACGCGGAGGTTAAGCCTCAGATCTCGGCACACAAGGTGCTCATTATCAATGCGGATAAGATCACGCCCGAGTGCCAGAATGTTATGCTCAAGTCCCTTGAGGAGCCCGAGCAGCATCTTGTATACATTCTGCTGTGCTCAGATACATCGGCTCTTCTTCGGACCATTCTCTCGAGAGTTACCGAGATCTCTTTCCACGAGTATACACGTGAGCAGATGATAAGCATCCTTAGAGATAACGGCGGCAGCGACTTAAGTGACGAGAAGCTCGAGTTCCTGTCTTCGTTCTCATCCGGCATACCGGGTAAAGCACTGTCCCTTATGAATGATACCGAGTTCATGGATGAGAGGGAGCACGTATTCTATCTCATCATGAATATGCCGAGGATGAGTCTAACAGACCTTCTTTGTGACGAATACGATTACTTTTACAAGAACCGTGATAAGATGGATGAGTTGCTTCTTCTTGTTATCTGGACTCTTGGAGACATCGCGGCAGTCATCGCTTCTCCGGAGCCGGGCGAACTTAAGAATTCCGACAAGAAGAACGAGATCGTCAGATTCGTGTCGGGAAACGGCAACATTACATTGATAAACATCAGCAATGCCGAACAGGCTGTGACGGATTTTATTGACGCATCGCATGTCAATGTCACCTTCGAGGTATCTTGCTGCAATATGCTCTTACGCATACATAAGGAGCTTTGTTATGAAAAGAATCGTTAGTATATGCTTCCGCGAAGGCGGCAAGGCGAGCAGGTACACATGTGAAGGCATGGATCTGAAGCCGGGTGATCTCGTTATGGCGAACACACCGGGCGGAATCGACCTCGGTACTGTCGTAACCGTACCCATGGATTTTGATGACGCTCTTGTACCTGATGACATAGAGCCTGTCTTAAGAACAGCTACTGATAAAGAGATAGAGCGTGGACAGCTCAAGAAGGTCAAGGAGAAGGAGGCTTATGATCTCTGCCTTGAACTCATTGAGAAGCACGAGCTTGACATGAATCTAATTGATGCCGTCTTTACTTTTGACGGCAAGAAGGTTACGTTCTTCTTCACTTCCGACAACCGTGTCGACTTCAGAGAACTGGTAAAGGATCTGGTTTCTTCGTTCCGTGCTAGGATCGAGCTCCGTCAGATAGGTTCGAGGGATCAGGCAAAGCTTGTCGGCGGCATCGGCATGTGCGGACGTGAACTTTGCTGCTGCACGTTCCTTAACAAGTTTGCACCCGTAACGCTCAGGACAGCCAGGGACCAGGGCATGTCTTTGAACCCCGGCAAGCTCAACGGCGCCTGCGGAAGACTCATGTGCTGCCTCCAGTTCGAAAAGGATGCGTATGCGGATGCCAGAAAGCGTCTGCCGAAGACAGGAAAGAGAATCAGGACTCCTGACGGAATGGGAGTTGTATCTGATGTTAACTACATAACCGAGAAGGTAACGGTTAAGTTCGCAGAGGAAGATTCGTTCACCACATCCGTCTATGACTGGGAAGGTCTTGCACCTTTGAACCATGACAGAGACAGGAATGATAACGATAATCATTCTAATGATGAAGATAACTGATTGATTTTTTAATTTTTCTTAAACCTTAAGTTTTTTGTTAACACATTTATGCTCACTTATGTGATAATTAGGTGTACATCAATATAGGAGGTTTGCAAACATGGCTTATGTGATTTCTGATTCCTGCATTTCCTGTGGTACATGCGCAGACGGTTGCCCCGTTTCCGCTATTACATCCGGTGATTCGCAGTATACAATCGATCCTGAAACTTGTATCTCTTGCGGCGCATGCGCGGGTGTTTGCCCCGTATCTGCGATTTCCGAGGAATAAGAGTTAGAGACCTTACGGAATCAATGATCCCCCCGAGAATACTCGGGGGTTTTTGTTATTGTATAATAGACCTATGGCTGAATCGGAACTCACGTTGGAACAATTGGGAAGAAAGGATCTTGAGATGTATCAGATCAAAGACGGTTTCCGTTTCGGAACGGATACTGTCCTGCTTGCCTGGTTTACGGCGTCCTTTGTTAAAGGCAGAAAGCCCGTTAAGGCTTTGGAACTCGGAGCCAACTGCGGAGCGGCTTCGCTTCTTCTGATCGGGCGTAAGAGAAACGTCAGTGTCGATTCTTTGGAGCTCGATCACGATGCATATGAAGTTCTTAAGAAGAACATAGAATTAAACTCGTTAGGCGATATCATGCGCGCCCATGAAGGCGATGTAAGGGAACTTCCGGATGACATAAGGAAAAGTCAGTACGATCTTGTATTCATGAATCCTCCGTTCTTCAAACCCGGGACGGGACCTTCTTCCGATTCGAATAAACCGGGTAAGCTTCAGGGGCGTTTTGAGAATAACGGAGGACTTGAAGACTTCATATCGGCAGGTGCCTCGAGGCTTATACCGTCTTCGGGGATCATGTGTATAGTCATGACGGCTAGAAGAACGGATGAAGTCATCTGCCTTATGGAGAAGTTTCAGGTTAAGCCTGTGGCCATCATGCCGGTACATCCGGCTTATGATAAGAATGCTGAGATGATACTTATTGCAGGCAGGAGGACGGATAAGGATCCGCAGCTTGAGATAATGCCTCCGCTGGTATTAAATGACAAAGACAGAATGAACGATATTTACAATAAGGAGCATGAGGATTGCTTTATCTAGTAGGAACACCAATTGGAAATCTCGGTGACATATCAAGCCGTGCGATGGAGATAATAAGTCAGGTCGATTATGTGGCCTGTGAGGATACGAGGGTAACGGGGATTCTTCTTAAGAATCTCAACATAAGCGCGAACAGGCTTATCTCATATCATGAGCATAACAAGGTGTCCAAGGGTCAGGAGATAGTTGAACTTCTGAAGAACGGATTCAATGTGGCTCAGGTATCTGATGCCGGTATGCCGGCCGTAAGCGATCCGGGTGAAGATCTCGTCGCTCTTTGTATTAAGGAAGGGCTGGAATTTACCGTAGTGCCGGGTCCCGTAGCCGCTGTAACCGCACTCGTTATGAGTGGACTTTCGACGCGCTATTACCATTTCGAAGGCTTCCTTCCGAACTCCGGCTCCGACAGGAAGAAGAGGCTTTCGAAGCTTCCCGAGTACGAGGAGACCATAGTGCTCTATGAGGCACCGCACAGAATTCGTAAACTCATGTCCGAGCTTGCTGCGGAAGGGTTCGGTGACAGCCGCATCAGCCTTTGCAGGGAACTTACCAAGAAGTACGAAGAGGTTCTAAGAATGACGGTTAATGAAGCCGCTTCGTATTACGAGAAGAATGAGCCCAAGGGTGAATTTGTTGTATGTCTTGAGCCTGTTGTCAGGAAACAGGCCGAGTTTGATGATGCTTATATAGAGGGCGAGATAAGAAGGCTTCGCGAGTCGGGAATGCCTGTTAAGAAGATAGCTGAGATCATAGCTTCGGACACAGGTTGTTCCAAAAAAGAAATATACGCGCGTGCCGTAAGCATGTTAAAATAAATTGATAACACGGAAGGATCCTGAGCCTTAATGAATGATTCGAACGGCGAGAAGTTCAGCCGTGAAACGCTGATTGCTTATGCCAGGTCTTTGGCACTCGAAGAATACATCCCTCTGGCCAAGGGGGCGTTTAAATCTGTGGCGGTTATCGATCCCTGGGAGAAGGAGATTTGTTTCTCCGACGGCATGGCTGACATACTGGGTCTCGCGGCAGGATCGTTTATGTATTTGTCCCAGTTCTACCAGTATATTCCGCAGGACGACAGACCTTCAGTAACTGCAAAATATGATTCCCTTATAAGTGAACTCATGGAGCACGACGGAAGCGTGCATAGTATTGAACATAAGCTTACGGGTGTCTCTTCTGTTGCTTACGATGTTGAAGTGTCCATGAGAGTGGAGTCAATTGATAAATCCCGTTTCATACTAGCGATAATCTCGGATAAGACACCTGATATGGAGAAGCAGTCATTCAATGAACTGTTCGGTCCTGACATCTTCTCGTATCTGTTCGTTTACGATGTTAAGCGTGATGTCTGTTATCTGAGTGACAGATTTGTCGATGAGTTTGATCTTGAATCGAACGAGATGAGAAATTTCTCTGAGAATTACAGGCAGTATATTCATCCCGATGATTCCGAGAAGCTTCATGAAGCGATCGTATCGTACATGAAGGACCACATATCCGACGGCGGTCTGCAGGTAAGATTCCAGGCGCCGGGCAGGGGAGAACTGTATCTTAGAACTGACGGCTTCTCCGACTACGGAAGCGAAGGCAGATACGTATCCGGAATATTCTCGGATGTAACAGAATTCATTAATGATGATTTCATGTGGGATAACATGATCGACGGTCTTAACGCCGCTATCTTCAATACGGATCTTACCAGAGGAATAACCACCATATCCGAGAACATTCACGAGATATTTCCCGATTTCCCGTTAAGGCTTGAGGGAGACATAGTCGAGATCTTAGTGCCGTTCATAATTCCTGCGGACAGACAAAGATTCAGGAATATTCTTAACCGTTCAATGCAGGAGACGGGAACCAGATTCGCGATCGAGGTCAGAATAAGAAGACCTGATGACAGATCTTCATGGGTCGCGATAAGGGGCAAATCGTTCGAGAATCTCAATTCGTTATCACGAGTGATAACGGGAAGCATCCTCGACCTGTCTGCTATGAACGAAGTTAAGGATATCTATGAGAAGGCAGGTTCTTCTCATGAGGTAACGGGTCTTCCCACAAAACAGAGACTTTCCAGAGATGTGGATATAGTCATAAGAGACGGCACGGTAAGCTGTGCTGCCGTTGTCATGTTCGATATCAACGATTTCCATGAGCTGACTGACAGATACGGCAGGGAGGCAAGCGATAAGGTTCTCCTTAATCTTGCAGACCTTATTAATTCGAATCTTCCTGAGAGGGCTAAGCTCTACCATGTCGGAACCGACGTCTTCGCTGTGCTGCAGCCGGGATCATCTCATATCAAGGCTGAAAACTTCATGAAGAAGATAATCGAACTGTCGGAGGAACCGATAGTCAACGATTCAGGCAAGTTCTTCATCCATCTTATCGGTTCCGCTGCTTTCTATCCTGAAGGACGCACATCCGAAGAGCTTTTGAGCCAGGCTGAGATAACTCTTCATAAGGTAAAGGAAGACAAGAATCTGAGATATGCTGTGTTCTCGCCGGCCGACCGTAATGAGCTTCGTGAGAAGCTTGATTTCCAGATGACGATTACATCGAACATCATGAACGGCTTTGAGAACTTCATGCTCTATTATCAGCCGCTGACAGATGCGAAGACCGGAAGGCTTAAGGGGGCAGAGGCGCTTCTTCGCTGGATCAAGCCCGGAGGCAATCCCGAGAATCCCGAGAAGGTAGTCGCTGCACTTGAAGCGGGCAATCAGATGGAAGCCGTCGGAAGATGGATATTGAATGAAGCCATCAGGCAGTGCTCTGAATGGATATCCAAGGGTGCTCCCAAGGATTTCTACATTCATGTAAATGCCACGGCTGACGATCTCATAACTGAGGATTACGCGGAGCGCGTAGTTGAATTGCTTAATAAATACAATCTGTCTCCCGATAACATAGTCATCGAGCTTACTGAGACATCATTGATGCAGAACATGTCATTGTGCAGACGTAATATTGAACTTCTGCATGAATATAAGATCAGGACTGCTCTTGATGACTTCGGTTCCGGATATTCATCATTCAACTATCTTAAGGAACTTCCCGTTGATGAGATCAAGATAGATAAGACCTTTGTTGACGATATGCTGTCCAACAAGTTCGACAATACTTTTATCTCAGCTATGACGATGCTTGCCCATTCCATAGGCAAGGGCGTAGTAGTTGAGGGCGTTGAGAATGAAGAGCAGTATAAAATGATCAGGGGAATGGACGCAGACCTCATTCAGGGTTATTTCTTCGGTAAACCGATGTCGGTATTTGCTTTCTGGAATAAATACTTCATCTGATGTACAATAGATAAGTTATTTTTCTACTCTTAGGGGGTTAAACGACTTATGTCAGAGAAGACACCGTTTTACATTACTACGCCTATTTACTATCCTTCAGGCAATCCGCATATCGGACATTGCTATTCCACGATTGCTTGCGATTGCGTAGCCAGAATGAAGCGAATGCAGGGCTATGATGTAATGTTCCTGACGGGAACTGACGAGCATGGTCAGAAGATTGAGAAGAAGGCAGCCGAGGAGGGAATGACGCCTAAGGAGTATGTCGACGGTATCGTTGCCAACTTCAAGAAGCTTTGGAGCACCCTGGGTATTTCCTATGACCGTTATATCAGAACGACTGACGATTACCATATCGAGTCCGTTCAGAAGATATTCAGAAAACTTTACGACAATGGCTATATCTACAAGAGTGAGTACAAGGGTAAGTACTGTACTCCCTGCGAGTCCTTTTGGACTGAATCACAGCTTGTAGACGGCAAGTGCCCTGACTGCGGCCGTGAAGTTACGGACGCTTCCGAGGAAGCATACTTCTTCAAGCTCTCCGAGTTTGCTCCCAAGCTTAAGGAACTGCTCCTTGATGAGGAGAAGGATTTCCTTAATCCTAAGTCCAGAGTTAATGAGATGATCAACAACTTCATCGAGCCCGGTCTCCAGGATCTGTGCGTATCCAGAACGAGCTTCAAGTGGGGTATCCCCGTAGATTTTGATGAAGGTCATATCGTTTATGTATGGATTGACGCTCTATCCAACTATATTACTGCACTGGGTTATCTGAACGATAAGTATAACGATTACGATAAGTACTGGCCTGCAGACATGCATGTTATGGCTAAGGAGATCGTAAGATTTCACTCGCTTATCTGGCCTGCAATCCTCATGGCTCTCGGTGAGCCCCTTCCCAAGAAGGTATACGGTCACGGATGGATCACATTCGGAGACGGAGGAAAGATGAGTAAGTCTAAGGGTAATGTCGTCGATCCTTTCATCCTGAGTGAGAGATACGGCGTCGATTCATTGAGATATCACCTGCTTAGAGAGATGGTATTCGGATCTGACTGCCCTTACTCCAATGAGCAGATGTTCACAAGATATAACAGTGACCTTGCAAACGACTTAGGTAACCTTGTATCAAGAACCGTTGCGATGATAGAGAAGTACTTCGGAGGCACCTTGCCTGCTGATAAGGATTTCAACGATTCCGATGAGGAGCTTCTGTCGATGACAGACGAGCTTCCCGCTTTTGTTGATGATACATTCTCGACTCTTCGTTTCTCTGAAGGTCTCGAGAAGATCTTCCGTGTCATCGCACGTGCCAACAAGTACATCGATGAGAATGAGCCATGGATCCTTGCCAAGGATGAGGAGAAGAAGGGAAGACTTGCAGCAGTTCTTTATAACCTGCTCGACACAGTAAGAAGATGCGCTATTCTCCTTACTCCCGTAATGCCTCATATCTGTCCTGAGATCTTCGAGCAGATAGGCGCAGATGAGTCTGCAACCACATGGGAGGCTTCGAAGGTTCGTCATTCTCTTAAGGCTGATGTAACCGTACATAAGGGAAGAGTGCTTTTCCCTCGTATTGACATAGAGAAGGAGCTCGAAGAGCTTGAGGCAATGAATAAGCCTCAAAGAGAGCTTCCTGCCGAGCCCATGAAGGAGATTACTGACTTCGACAATTTTGCCAAGCTTGATCTTCGCGCCGTTAAGGTTCTTTCCTGCGAGCGCGTTCCCAAGTCTGACAAGCTTTTGAAGTTCATCGTTGATGACGGATTCGGCGAGAGACAGGTTCTTTCCGGTATTGCCAAGTACTACGATCCCAAGGATCTTATAGGCAAGACTCTCGGTATGATCATTAACCTCGCTCCCCGTAAGATGATGGGACTCGAGAGCAACGGCATGATTATGTCCGTAAGAGACGGCGATAAGTTCAGAGTAGTTGAATTCGGCGACGATATAAAGGCAGGCGCCGACATTTCCTGATGTCCCATAAGCACAGGGAGACCTTCTATCCTGAAGGATTTGAAGGCGTCTTTGATACGCATGCACATCTTTATGATGAGAAGCTTTTCGCGCAGAGTGAAGAGGTGCTTGAGCGTGCCCTTAAGTGCGGCGTGGATACCGTCCTTATTCCTGCTGACAGTAAGAAGACCAGTACGCTTGCCGTAGATTATGTGCAGAAGTGGGATGGCCATAAAGGCATCGATCTGTACTGTTCTGTCGGTGTGCACCCGCATGAGGCGTCCTCGTATGATGACAGCGTTGAGAAGTTTCTCGCTGACCTTGCAGGAGAACGCGATAAGTACAAGATAATGGCTATAGGGGAGATAGGACTCGATTACTATTATGATCTGTCGCCCCGTGAAGTTCAGCGTGAAGTGTTCAGGAAGCAGCTTAAGCTGTCTTATGAGCTTGATATGCCCTTTATTTTGCACGAGCGCGAAGCGGCACAGGATTGCATAGATATTCTTAAGGAAGCTCGAAAGGACGGCATGCTGCTTCATACACCGGGTGTTTGTCACTGCTGCTCATGTTCTGCCGAGATTGCGCAGATTTTGCTCGATATGGGTTTCTATATAGGTTTTGACGGACCGCTGACGTTTAAGAACAATAAGAAGACGCCGAGGACACTTGAAGTGTGTCCCATGGACCGTATCGTAGTGGAGACGGACAGCCCGTATCTTACGCCCGAACCCAACAGAGGCAAGAATAATGAGCCCGCATTCGTTCCTCTTGTAATTGAGAAGATAGCGGAGCTCAAAGGCTTGACATCATCTGAAGTGACACGTATAACACGAGAGAATGGGAAGAGACTCTTCCGCATAAAGTGAGGTAACCTTTGTGAAGACTAAAGAGAAGATCCTTGTAGCAGTTACAACAATAATGGTAATCATACTTATAGTATGCGCAATCTACGACAGAACTCCCGCTCTTATGGCAAGAACGCTAGCGTATGATCTTCCTGAGGATACAAAGGTAGTAAGTGTCGATAAGCACGGCTTTATGTTCTACCGCGTAGGATACGAGGCAAAGGTTGAGATAGATCCTTCTAATCCCGAAGAGATCCTTACCTGCTTTGTACAGGGGTACGATGATTCGGGCTACATGCTCTCACAGGAAGAATTTGAAGCCATGACAGGCTATATGTATGAGAATTATTATTCGTATGTAGACCTTAAGCCCAATCCCGCTCCGGGGTCCACAGTATGGTTCCAGGAAGCCGATACTCCCGACGGTCATCATGTAATGCATTTCATGGACATTGAGGAGGGGGATCACGCATATCTTTACATCTATTATGTGCGTTAAAGCCCCGTGGGAAAATGCTTTGCAAAAAAGTAAAAAAATAAGTTGACATCTATGGTGACATTCGATATACTTCTTTTGCGCTTCGAAGAGGAGCGCACACCAGCAACTCAAACGGAAGCTTAGCTCAGCTGGGAGAGCATCTGCCTTACAAGCAGAGGGTCACAGGTTCGAGCCCTGTAGTTTCCACCAATGGCGCAGTAGTTCAGCTGGTTAGAATGCCAGCCTGTCACGCTGGAGGTCGAGGGTTCGAGCCCCTTCTGCGTCGCCATTATCACCGGTGCTTCGGTACCGGTAATAATTTGCCCAGATAGCTCAGTCGGTAGAGCAGGGGACTGAAAATCCCCGTGTCGGCAGTTCGATTCTGTCTCTGGGCACCAATAAAGCTCCGCATCAGCGGAGCTTTTTGTTTTGCAATGATATCAATTTTGTTCTGAGATGCTAATGAACGGCTCTGCTGGTTGCGGAGGAGCGAAGCGACGAGCGCACTGTTCGACGCCAAGAGCCTTCATTAGTATCTCATTCCTGATATCTGCCACTCGCCGTCTATCTTCGTAAGATAGATATGCGTGGTTGTGGGGACGATCTCGGGATCCGGCCACATCTGCATCTCCTGCTCGACGTATACCTGCATGTAGACTGTGTTCTCGTCGTAGGCGATGAATTCCTGAACTTCCTCGTTCTGCATGGTTACGGCGCCGTGTCCTGTGAAGTAGCGCAATGCCGTATTGCGGCTTATGTAGTTATAGGCAAGGCTGTCCGGAGGGAAGTAGGGGTCGAGTTCTTCGAGCTCTGCATCCATCGATATTACGTTGGCAAACAGAGTCGTGAATTCGATTCCGTACTGCTCGAGAAATTCGCGCTCGGGATGGTTGGTTGAGTACCCTGCGCTGTAGAGGTCTGTAGCCTCGTTATATTCGACAGGCTGCACTGCGCCGGTATAATCCTTGACTTCGATCGAAGGCTCCTCGTAGAGGCCGCTGATGCCGTATGTGATGAAGCCTGTTATATTTCCTCCGTAAGGCTCTACATACTGAAGCTCGGATTCATCCGGGGGAATCTCCTCCGTAATGTAAGTCTCGTCGAGCTGGATGCCGTTTACATAGACAGTTGAGTTCTCGGGGATGGTTATAGTAGCCCCCTCGAAAGGCTGAGCCGGAAATGATATGTCTGCAAGCACCCAAGTGGGGAAGCCGTACTCGCGCGTCGCATTAAGGTCTCTTCTTAACGTGACGGTTCCGATTACATATCCGTCCGCTTCGATCGCGTAACTCGGATTCTCAGCCGTATACTCGCCGGATTCTGTGTATGTCAATGTCTTGCCCTCAATCATGTTGAGCATGAATGTCTTGACCGTATCCTCGTTCTCAAACTGCGATACAGTAGGGTGTTCCGACATGTTGTTCCAGAGAAACTCTATATCTCTTTGCTCAAAGTGTACGAATACTTCATCCATGACGAGATTTGGCTGTGACGCTTGATACGATGTCTCGTAGTCTATGAGGAAATCGTTGAACTTCCTGTAACCATACATTATCACTGCAGTGCAGGCGATTAGCCATACCATCAGGACTGCTACATAGACATGGAATCTCTTCTTTTTGTTCTTCCTGCGCTTTCTTTGTCCTGCAGGCTGCTTTTGTCCCTCATTACGATTCTCGGGTGCCCTGTTCATTACAACGGGCGTATTTACTCTGGCTGATTCAGAAGAATAGCTTCTCGAGCTCTGATCATGCTTCTTCATTTGTCACCTCCGAAGAAGCAGCTTGGCTTCCCTGCGGGAGTACAACCCATGCCGTGGGAATAGCTCTGTCCTGCCTTATGTTGGCGTTATCGACGATTTCTTCACCGTTATAGTACATGGAAGAAGACATGCCTCCGTCGAGATTAAAGGCGTTAACTGCACCGTACTGGACCATTATGTCGATAAGGTCAGCCATTGTGGCTCCCATTGAGGAAGAACGTCTGCCTTCAATGCAGAGAAGAAGTACTGCTCCGTCTGCGCGCTGACCTATGGCGGTTCTCGGGTTAAGACCTCCGCCGACACCGCTGTAGTTAGCGGCTTCACCGTTGACGATAAGGGCAGGTCCGAACGATACGGCATCTCTTATACCCATGCTCTCTGCATAACCACCGCCGAAAGTGCCGACTACCAGGATATCGTCCTGTGTGAAGCCCACGGTGGGGAGGGCTGTTCTCGTCTCATATATGGGATCGCCGTTCTCATCGGTTCCCGCTTCGTAGAATTCATCCGCATTATCGGCGCGAAGTACGCCCTGACTCATTACAACGCCGACGGGCCATCCGCCGATTCCGAGACCGCTCTCATCCTCGTACTGCCCTCCGTTGATTCCTGCTACGGCTCCGTATTTCTCGATAAGCTGCTCAAGGGTCATGCCGGCGCCGGAATGCGTGTAGTTGTCGATAGTCGCGCATATGACACGTGAAGGGTCATAGACGATAAGAAGCGCGCCGTGATACATCGGACCTGATATCTCGTGAAGCTCGATTCCGTCACCGTCAGGGTCGAGGTTTGTCTCGGCTTCGATTCCGGCCTGTCTGGCGGCTTCTGCAGCAGCCGCAGCTTCTTCTCTCATGACCGATACGAGGTCGGGATCCGTTATGTGATCGAATTCTATGGTCTTGTTGTTGGAGAGTATCTCATTGATCTGAGCGTCCGTAAGAACCATTCTGGCTGCAATGGGGCCTGCGGAAGATTCCATCAGCGATGTTATGAATATCTGTCTGAAATGGTCGGACGGTCCGTCTACGGCAAGCTTAAGGGCTCCGTAAAGACCGACAAAAAGAATAGCCAGTGTGGTAATCAGATAAAGGAAGAATCCTCCCAGAATCTTCAAAAATACTTTCATAAAACTCCTCTTAATCCAAAATACTGAATAATCTTCTAATATTTTACAGTTTTATTGAAAAAAGCAACACGTTAATTATAATATTATCCAGTATCAGCACGTGTATACGTGTACGGAGGGTAATAAGTTGGATAAATCATTTTCAAAGAGTACCGAAGAGGTAGTAAGAGAACTTAAGACGGATGCAGCCGTAGGCCTTACAAAGAAGGAGGCAGAGGACAGGCTCGCCAAGTTCGGACCGAATACTCTCGGTGAAGAGAAGAAAGTTCCTTTGTGGAAGAGGTTTCTCGCGCAGTTTGCTGACGCAATGGTAATAATCCTGATTGCTGCAGCCATTCTGTCAGCATTCATGGCAGTTAAGAATAATGAAGGCATAGAGGGCTGGATAGATGTTTTTGTTATCCTTGCCATCGTAATCCTGAATGCCGTTCTCGGTGTATATCAGGAGGGTAAGGCCGATCAGGCTCTCGCTGCCCTTAAGAAGATGAGTTCGCCCCAGACCAAGGTCGTCAGAGACGGCGAGGTCGTTATGGTTGATTCCGAGAACATCGTAGAAGGAGATCTTATCTCCATCGATGCAGGTGATGCGATCTCAGCTGATATCAGACTTCTCTCATCCAATTCGCTTAAGGCTGAAGAGGCTTCACTGACAGGAGAGTCTGTCGCAGTAGATAAGGATGCTGACTTAATCTTAGGTGATGACTGTTCTCTCGGTGACCGTAAGAATATGTTGTTCATGGGAACATCCGTAACTTACGGAAGAGCAACAGGTGTCGTAGTAGGAACAGGAAAGAATACCGAGCTCGGTAAGATCGCTAACAAGTTGTCCACTATGGAAGATGAGGTTACTCCTCTTCAGAAGAACCTCAATCACCTTGGCAAGATCCTTGCTGTTGTATGCATCATCGTATGTATCATCGTATTCATAGTTGATATCTTCGTTCAGAAGGAGCCCGTTTCAGAGGCTCTGATGACGGCCGTATCACTTGCTGTTGCAGCTATTCCTGAAGGACTTGCCGCAGTAGTTACCATTGTTCTTTCTATCGGCATGACCAAGATGGCTCAGAACAATGCCATCGTAAAGAGACTTCTTGCCGTAGAGACTCTCGGCTGCGTAGATGTTATCTGCTCTGATAAGACAGGTACTCTTACACAGAACCAGATGACCGTTAAGGTTCTCTATGACGGCGAGAAGATCGTTAATGTTGACGGTAACGGTTACGCTCCCGAAGGCAAGCTTCGCGATGCTGAGGGTGCTGAGGTTACTCCCGACAGTAAGCTTGAGACATTGATCAGGGCCGCCGTTCTTTGTAATGATGCAAATATCGTTAAGAACGAGTCCGGAGAATATACATGTATAGGTGATCCTACTGAAGGTTCCCTTACGACTCTCGGTATGAAGACCGGCATGGAGCGCGTTAAGACCATGGACAAGTATCCCAGGGTTACAGAGCTGCCGTTCGATTCAGACAGAAAGATGATGACCACATATCACTCCGGCATTGAGGAAGGAAAGCTTGTTTCCTATACAAAGGGCGGTCCCGATATCGTTATCTCCAGATGTTCCTACTATGAGAGCGAGAATGGTCCGGTACCCATGACTGATGAGATCAGGAAGAGGATCACCAGGCAGAATCACGACTTCGCATGTAAGGCTATCCGTGTTCTCGCATTTGCCTACAGAGTTCATAACAAGGGAACAAAGGCAGAGTTTGAGCATGAGAAGGATCTTATCTTTGTAGGTCTCATCGGAATGATAGATCCCGAGCGTAAAGAGGCTAAGGATGCTATCGCCGTATGTAAGGAAGCCGGCATAAGAACCGTCATGATCACAGGTGACTACAAGGATTCCGCCGTAGCCATCGCCAATAACCTTGAGATGATGAATGAGGATTCTCAGGCTCTCTCGGGCGCTGAACTCGATAAGATCTCTGATGAGGAGCTCCTCACAGCCTGCGAGAATACCAATGTTTATGCGAGAGTATCGCCTGAGCATAAGGTTCGTATCGTAACGGCTCTTAAGAAGAACAACCATATCGCATCCATGACGGGTGACGGTGTTAACGACGCCATGGCACTGAAGTCCGCAGATATCGGTGTTGCAAT
Organism: uncultured Eubacteriales bacterium; assembly: GCA_900314745.1. Classification (GTDB taxonomy): domain Bacteria; phylum Bacillota; class Clostridia; order Saccharofermentanales; family Saccharofermentanaceae; genus Saccharofermentans. The sequence continues at coordinate 50,396 of OMWK01000015.1, forward strand.
GGGTATCACGGGTACTGACGTTGCCAAGAACTCTGCCGACATGATTCTCATGGATGATAACTTCGCTACCATAGTCAAGGCAGTTGAAGAGGGAAGGATCATCTACTCCAACATCAGAAAGTTCGTAAGCTTCCTGCTGTCATGTAATGTAGGTGAGATCCTTGTTATCTTCCTTCTGTCACTTATTCCGAATACGGTTATTCCGGGTATCGCGGCTCCTCTTACTGCCATTCAGCTTCTGTGGCTGAACCTTGTTACAGACTCGTTCCCGGCATTGGCTCTCGGACGCGAGAAGGGTGAGCCCGGCATCATGAAGATGCCCCCGAGACCTAAGGGAGAACCCATCATCAATAAGAGCATGCTGGCTCAGATCTTTGTTCAGGCTCTTGCCATCTTTGCCTGTGTAGCGGCTGCATTCCTGATTCCGCTTACAAGCAACAACGGATTCTTCTTCTCTTCTGATATTGAGGCTCTCACAGGTGCAAGAACAGTTGCTTTCGCTACTTTGATACTAGCAGAGCTCTTAAGAGCATATGCTTCAAGATCCGAGAGAATGTCGGTATTTAAGCTCGGTCTGTTTACGAACAAGCTCATGAATACCGCAGTCGGTCTGTCGCTCATAATGCTTCTGGCTGTTATCTATATCCCGGGAGTAAACAAAATCTTCGATAACATCGCCTTAAGCCCTAAGGCATGGCTTGTTATCATCCCACTCGCGCTTGTGCCTTTCACGGTAAGTGAGGTATTTAAGCTCATAAAGAGCGGCATGAGTAAAGAAAAATAAGTTTGCACTGTAATCGGCCTTATGTTATTATCTACGGCTGAAATCATGTTTATTATTAACCGGAGGCTTATTAATGAGCGCACTTGATATAATTTTGTCTATACTTGATATAATCCTTGGAATTGCCATGGTCGTTCTTTTCCTTGCTCAGGAAGGTAATGATCAGGGTATGGGTGCCATCACAGGTGCATCCAACGATTCTTATTACAGCAAGGCTAAGGGTCAGACTCTTGAGGAGAGACTTAAGCAGGCTACAAAGATTACAGCTATCCTGTTTGCAGCAGTTTCAGTAGTTCTCTACTTTGCAGTAACCAAGGGTTTCTGATCAGGTTACAATTTGGAATGTATTCGGCCGTGCCATATGGTACGGCCGTCTTTTTTGCTATAATTTTCGTAAGGGATAAATGGAGGATAACTGATGGCCTGGGGTAAGAAGGATAAACCGAAGAGTAATTACGCGATGAATATGAGCTTAAGGCAGCAGGCGAGAAGAGCGGCTGCCGAGGGTGTAAGAAGTGATGCGCCTAAGAACTTCGCGGAGCTTGAACCTAAGGGGCCTCTCGGAGTTAAGAATCAGGTCGTAGGAAGATTAATACAGAACGGTGATGCGGGAGATGTCTATCCCGATCAGGCTTTCCGCGATACGAATTTCGGCGTGATACATATCTCCAAGGAGAACCTTAACGGCGCGCCTTATAAGATGACGGTAGTCTGCGAGGTCTTAAATCCTGATAATCAGAACAAGGATTTCCGCGGGAAGATCATAGAAGTTCTCGGAGACATGGGCAACAATGACGTGCGCATGCTCTCGGTTCTCCGTCAGTACGGTCTGTCGCAGACCTTCCCGGAAGCAGTTGAAGATGAGGTAAAGGATCTTCCGGTAAATCCTGCCCCGGAACTTATTGATGAGCAGATCAAAAGGGGCAGAAGGGATCTTCGCGATCTTCTGACTATAACAATAGACGGTGAGGATGCCAAGGATCTTGACGACGCCATATCCTTGAAGCCTCTTAATAACGGCAATTACAAGCTCTATGTGCATATAGCGGATGTATCCGATTATGTAAGGGAGAACACGAATCTTGACGGTGAGGCGAAGCTTCGCGGAACTTCGGTTTACCTTGTTGACCGGGTTATCCCGATGCTCCCGCCGAAGTTAAGTAACGGTCTTTGCAGTCTGAATCCTAATGTTGACAGGCTTACTCTTACTGCCGAGATGTACATAGATTCCGAAGGCAATACCTACGACGGTGACGTTTATGAGAGCGTCATACGATCCGACAGAAGAATGAGTTATAACGAATGCTACCGACTTCTTACAGAGGAGAAGGCAGAGGATGAAGCCGAGTACGGACCGATCCTTCCGATGCTTCGGGATATGAAGCGCCTCGCCGAGATTTTACGACGCATGAGAGAAGGCAGAGGTGCCATCAACTTCGACTTCCCCGAGACGGATGTCATTCTTGATGATGACGACACGTCCCTTGCGGAGCA
>OMWK01000019.1 GCA_900314745.1 uncultured Eubacteriales bacterium
AGTGGCCAAGGCCGAGAACTGATACTCCATAGCTCTTCTAAGATGCTTTCAGGTATTGTTGATACTAATTCAGTATTGACACAGGTCATTACATATCAGCCGGCAGAGATATGAATACGGGATAATTGCATCCCTGACTAACACACTATCCTTAATATATATACATTTTTCAAATATTCTTGATATAATGTGATTTGGAGGGAAGACAAATTTAGAAAAAGAATTATATCGAGGTGAGTGCTGATGCGTGTTTCCCCAATGTTTATGATAATAGCAATAATAGTGATTATGATACCACTGATGGTTTTCTCATCGGTTAAAAGCAGAAAGAGAAAGAATGCCGAACTAGCCAAGTATAAAAAGATGACAGGACGTGTTACTGCAAAGGTATTGAACCGCAAAATGGTTCGTGAGCGCTGGCATCAGGGCATGGATGACGAAGAAGAATGGTATAAATGTTATATAGATTATGAATTTGTTGTGGACGGCAAAACTTATCGTGGAAACGGCGAAGGATCCGGAGCCGCAGGAAAGAAGCATAATCAAGTAGTGTGTTATGATCCCGATAATCCGGAAAACAATTGTCCTAAATACTATTATGATTCGAAAATGGGTACAGGAACAGGCGCGATTCTAATTACAATTGTCATTGTAATTGCCGTGTTTGCAGCTGGATTCATAGTTCTTAAGAATAACGGGATGATCTGATATTTTCTCTACTAAGGGATCACTCCCTCAGACAAGGTAATTATACAATCTGGGTAAAGAGCTCTTGATAACTTTTGAGTGCTGCCAATCTAGTCCACCTATGACTCCGGGAGGACTTCTCAAAATTACATATCTCTGATTTATGTTGACATTTTGTTGACATTAAAAAGTGAAAGCCCCGATTTACGGGGCTTCCAAGCGTTATTGTATCATTCGTATTCGACCGTCGCCGTGGGTTTAGGTGTGTAGTCGTAAAGGACTCTGTTGATGCCGGGAACCTCGTGGGTGATTCGGTCGGTGATCCTGCACATCAGGTCATACTCGATCGGCTCGGGTGTAACCTCAACAACATCGACTGTATTGATGGCACGAACGATGCACAGCCACTCGAAAGCTCTCTTGCCGTCCTTGATACCCGTGGACTTAAAATCAGGTACAACTGTGAAGTACTGCCATACCTTGCCTGCGAGACCTGCCTTCTCGAACTCTTCTCTGAGGATCGCATCGGACTCACGCACTGCCTCGAGTCTGTCACGTGTGATGGCACCCGGGCATCTTACACCCAAGCCGGGACCCGGGAACGGCTGACGGAATACCATGTTGTCGGGAAGACCGAGGGCCTTGCCTACAACTCTTACCTCATCCTTATACAGAAGCTTAACGGGCTCGACCAGCTCGAAGTTCAGTTCCGGAGGAAGACCGCCTACATTATGATGAGCCTTGATGCCCTGCTCGCTCTCGAGGATGTCGGGATAGATCGTGCCCTGTGCAAGATAGCGGATGCCCTCCTGCTTTGCTGCCTCCTCAGCGAAAACCTTAATGAACTCTTCGCCGATAATATGTCTCTTCTTCTCAGGATCCGTTACTCCCTCGAGAAGTCCGAGGAAACGGTCGGTTGCATCTACATAGATAAGATTCGCATTGAGCTCATCTCTGAACACCTTGCAGACCATCTCCGGCTCACCCTTACGAAGAAGTCCGTGATTAACATGTACGCACACGAGATTCTTACCGATGGCCTTGATAAGGAGAGCGGCAACTACTGAAGAGTCGACTCCGCCTGAGAGTGCGAGAAGCACCTTGCTGTCCTTGACCTGTTCCTTAATGCTCTTGATCTGCTCGTCGATAAACGCCTGTGCAAGAGCTTCCGTTGTGATTCTTTCCATTGATTCTGGTCTTACATTGCCGTCTGCCATGAGGTTCCTCCTGAGAAAAGTATATTTCTCATTTTACAATAATTCTCCCCGTCATAGAACGCTTAAAAATTCATTACGCTCCCGCCGCCGGAAGACCACTATTGGAACATTTTTATGCGTATTGATCGATATATTCCATTTTTCCTCTTCGATTTGGAATATATTTCCCGCCATTTACCTGCTTGTTCCAAAAAGACCGGATTCGTCGAATATAAATCACCCAACAAATAAAAATGTTCCAAATCACTCACACTTTTTGGAACATAATTGCAAAATCCGAGCAATAAGTACAAATACAGGCAAAACAAAAGACCGGCCCGCAAAAGCGAACCGGCCTCTTCAAATCAAAAACTATCTGACCTTAGATCAGAACTTACCTGCGTTAGCAGCCTCCTCAACGGAAACAGCAACAGCAACTGTAGCACCAACCATCGGGTTGTTACCCATACCGATAAGACCCATCATCTCAACGTGAGCAGGAACGGAAGAAGAACCTGCGAACTGAGCATCAGAGTGCATACGGCCCATAGTATCTGTCATACCATAGGAAGCAGGACCTGCAGCCATGTTATCAGGGTGAAGTGTTCTACCTGTACCACCGCCGGAAGCAACTGAGAAGTACTTCTTGCCGAGGTCGTTGCACTCCTTCTTATATGTACCTGCAACAGGATGCTGGAAACGAGTCGGGTTAGTGGAGTTACCTGTGATGGAAACGCCTACGTTCTCGTGATGCATGATAGCAACGCCTTCCTGAACATCGTCAGCGCCGTAGCACTTAACTGTAGCTCTAAGACCTGTTGAATAAGGTGTCTCGGAGATGATGTTGAGCTTAGCAGTCTTGTAGTCGTACTTTGTCTCAACGAATGTAAATCCGTTGATTCTGGAAATGATCTGAGCAGCGTCCTTGCCCAAGCCGTTGAGGATAACTCTCAAGGGCTTCTGACGAACCTTGTTAGCCTTCTCAGCGATACCGATAGCACCCTCAGCAGCAGCGAAAGACTCGTGACCTGCGAGGAAGCAGAAGCACTCTGTCTCCTCCTCGAGGAGCATCTTACCGAGGTTACCGTGTCCGAGACCTACCTTACGGTGGTCAGCAACTGAACCCGGAATACAGAAAGCCTGGAGGCCCTCACCAATAGCGGCTGCAGCATCGGCTGCCTTACGGGCACCCTTCTTGATAGCGATTGCAGCACCTACTGTGTATGCCCAGCATGCATTCTCGAAGCAGATGGGCTGGATTTTCTTTACCTGAGCGTATACATCGAGACCTGCGTCCTTTGTGATCTTCTCAGCTTCTTCAATAGAACTGATGCCATAGCTGTTAAGAACAGCGTTGATCTGGTCAATTCTTCTCTCATATGATTCAAATAAAGCCATATTATGCAAACTCCTTCCTTAAGATTATTCTTTTCTCGGGTCAATGATCTTAACTGCGTCAGCAACACGACCGTACTGGCCCTGAGCCTTCTCCCAAGCTGTGTTGGGGTCGTCGCCGTTCTTGATGAAATCTGTCATCTTGCCGAGGGATACGAACTTGTATCCGATAACCTCGTTGTTTGCATCAAGTGCAATACCTGTTACATAACCTTCTGCCATCTCGAGATAACGCACGCCCTTAGCCTTAGTAGCATACATTGTACCTACCTGGGAACGGAGTCCCTTACCGAGGTCCTCAAGTCCTGCACCGACTGCAAGTCCGTCATCGGAGAATGCACTCTGTGAACGACCGTAAACGATCTGGAGGAAGAGTTCTCTCATAGCTGTATTGATAGCGTCGCAGACAAGGTCTGTGTTAAGAGCCTCGAGGATCGTCTTGCCCTGGAGGATCTCAGCAGCCATAGCTGCGGAGTGTGTCATACCTGAGCATCCGATAGTCTCTACGAGAGCCTCTTCGATAACGCCATTCTTAATGTTGAGCGAGAGCTTGCATGCGCCCTGCTGAGGTGCACACCAACCTATACCATGTGTAAAACCGGAGATATCTTCGATCTTCTTAGCGTGTACCCACTTTCCTTCTTCGGGAATCGGTGCGGGCTCATGCTTAGCGCCCTTGGCTACAGGACACATGTTCTCGACTTCTTTTGTGTAAATCATGTCTTGTGACTCCTTTCGGCATTTATTGCGTGCGTATAAACGCTTGCCTTACAAATTAGACACTAAATTTTATCACAGTGACGCCCCCTTTATCAATTTACGAGTGGTGTAAAATAGAGTAAATGGATACTTATAAAAAAGATTTGTGGAATTACCTTCAGGAAGAGACTTCCAAAGGGCGCAAGGTCGTCCTCTACGGCACGGGCGACGGCGCAGACAAGATAATCGCGCGCCTGGAAGAGAGGAACATACCGGTAAGCGGCATCTTCGCGAGCCCGGGCTTTGTCAGGAACAGGAAGTTCCACGACATACAGGTCGAGACCTTCGAGAGTCTTTATGAGCGCTTCGGCAGGGACATGATCGCACTGATGTGCTTCGGCTCATCACGTCCGGAAGTGCTTGATTACGCTGACTACATCGCAGATAAGTGCGAATTCTATGCGCCGGATGTGCCGGTCTACGGGCAGAACCTTTTCGATACAAAGTTCTGTGAGAAACACGCGGGCGAGATCAACATCGTGCGCGGTCTTCTTGCCGACGAGCTCTCACGCAAGACATTCGACTGCATAATAAACGCGCGCCTCACGGGCAACCCGGTCTATCTTAAGCTGTGCGAGGTCACTCAGGAGGAAGCTGATGCTGTTCTCCCCACTGACAGGCAGGGGCTTTTCCTCGATCTCGGGGCCTACGACGGTGACACGGTAATGCGTTACTCCTCGTTAATGCATGACCTCACGGGCTTCATCGCAGTCGAACCCGACAGGCGCAACATGCGTAAGCTTAGGGAGAACACCTGCCTCATTAACAACATTGAGTACGTGCAGGCTTTCGTCTCCGACAGGGAGGGCACCGCAGACGTAAATGGCAACATCGGCCGCGGCACAAGCCTCGAGAAGGAAGGCAGCCGCGAAGTGCAGACGGTCACGATCGACGGGCTTATCAAGGGAAGGCAGACGGCTTTTATTAAGTTCGACGTGGAAGGTGCAGAAGCAGCCGCAATAGAAGGCGGAGCGAAGACGATAAAGGAAGAGAAGCCCCTGATGAACATCGCCTGCTACCACAGAAGCGAGGACATCTTCGAGCTTCCGCTTAAAGTCCTTAAGCTTAATCCCGGATACAAAGTCTACATGAGGCACACGCCGTCGATACCGGCATGGGATACATGTTTTTATTTTACGTGATACGCTTACGTGTCGTGCCTTACCGCCTGCTCACAGGAGTCTTCCGAGACAACGACAGAAGAGACGGTGCAACACTCGGTTCCAACCTTATAGATATAGAGAGTCTTTACTGATTATTCTTATCGTGTTCCGCTCTCGCGCGGTCAATAACGGCTTTACGGGCCTCGGGCGAAAGTACCGAGGCCTTTCCTTCGGCTGTAACTCTTATGGCGGAACCGCAGTAGGCGCAGAAACTAATGGATCCCTTACGGACTGCGAGTTTGGCACCGCATCCCTGACAGTCGATACCGACACTCTCTGAAGCGATCTTCTCGGCAAGCCTTCTGTTCTCGAGGGCCTTAGCCTCGGCTGCGGCCTGATGTCTCATCCTCTCAGCCTCATTACGCGAAGCCTGTGCGCGTGCCTGAGCGGCATTCAGTTCGTCGCGGGCCTCAACGGAACGCGCTATCTGAAGACCGATATCAATTAAATCACCAAGATCAAAACCAAAACCCATGTGACTTCTCCCTTATTAATAGTCCGCCTCAATCTTAATTTATCCTTGAGGCTTACACAAGATGCCTCGCGGTGAAGAATTTGAAAATTCGTAATTTGCTGTGACCTCCCCCTCACGCCTTCCGTCTTTATGTGTGAACGGCGTTATAAACAAAACATGGAGGAAAATATTATGAAGCGTTCAAATAAGACAATATTGGCAGCAGCACTTGCAGCGGCAGTGCTTTTCGCAGGGTGCAGCAGCTCTAACTCAGGCAGGAGATCAGATTCCGGCAGGAACAGCGAGAACGAAGCCGCACGGGAGGTTGCTATCGAGACCACCGCTGCGGCGGGAGATTACGAGTACGGTTACAGCCTGAACGACGGCATGTATGAAGGTGCCGCAGCCCCCGAAGAATTCACGAACAGCATTAGCACAAGCGAAGGAAGCACAACTTCAGTATCTGCCCCAGACATCGTAAGCTCCGACCGCATGCTCATAAGGTACGTTACCGTCTCCTGTGAGACACTGCACTTCCAGGAGCTCACAACAAACATCGAGTCGCAGGTTGCTGCCGTCGGCGGTTACATCGAGAGCAAGAACTTCAGCGGAACAGGCAATGCGGGCGATTTAAGATCCGCGAGCTACACCATAAGAGTTACTTCCGAGAACCTCGACGAACTCGTCAGCATCATCGGCAATGCCGCCATCATCACAAGCTCCAACGAGAGCACGGAAGACGTCACACTCACCTACGCTGACACACAGGCGAGGATCGAGTCACTTCGCGTAGAGCAGGAGACGCTGAATAACCTCCTCGCGCAGGCAGACGACCTCGACATCATCCTTCAGCTCCAGAACGAGCTCACAAACGTCAGATATCAGATCGAGAGCTACGAGTCACAGCTTCGAGTTCTCGAGAACCTCTCTTCCTACAGCACACTGACACTTTACGTCTCTGAAGTGCTCGAGGAGACAGAGCCCGAAGAGCCGCACATCAAGACCTTCAGCGAGAAGCTGAGCGAGTCATTACACGACGGACTCGAGGATGCAAAGGAGAACTGGCAGAACTTCGTAATCGGACTCGCGGGAAATGTGATCCCCCTTTCTGTTACAATCGTAATTGCAGTCATAGTCCTGATCGCTCTTATCATCACGGTTAAGAAGATCAGAAGGAAGCACAACAAGAACATCACCGCCCCCGCTAAGGTACAGGAACCCAAGGCGGATTCAACGGAGAAGAAAGACAAATAATTGAGAGTACTCATTGCCACCGATTCATTTAAAGGCTCGCTCACCTCTTACGAGGCGGGCGTTGCCATTTCTGAGGGAATTAAGAAGGCGGTCCCCGGCGCCGATACAGTCGTAAGAGAGATTGCGGACGGAGGCGAGGGAACCTTCGAGATAGTGACACGTGCGCTAAGAGGCGACATTATTAAAACAGAGGTCACCGGGCCGCTCGGTGACAGGATAACAGCATCTTACGGCATCGCCGGAACAACCGCAGTTATAGACATTAGTCAGGCATGCGGGCTTCCCCTCGTTCCTGAAGACAGGCGCGATCCTCTTCATACGACAACCCGCGGAGTAGGCGAATTGATACTCGATGCTCTGGACAGAGGATGCCGCAGGTTCATCATAGGTCTCGGCGGAAGCTCAACTAATGACTGTGGAGCAGGGATGCTTCAGGCACTTGGAATTAAGATAACAGGCAGCGACGGGGATCAAGTTCCTTATGGAGTTAACGGGTTATCGTCAGTAAGTTCTGTCGACGCGGGCTGTATTGACCCGCGAATCGCCGGAGCAGAATTCCTGGTCGCCTGCGATGTGGATAATCCCCTGTGCGGTGACAGAGGATGCAGCATGGTATTCGCCCCGCAGAAAGGTGCCGACCCTTCATCCTTGAAGTTCATGGATGACGTGATTCGAAGATTCGCAGAACTCGCGGGTGGTGACCCTGATCTTCCGGGCTCGGGAGCCGCGGGAGGTCTCGGATATGCGATGAGAACATTCCTGGGTGGCAGGTTAGTGCCCGGAGCGGATCTTGTGATATCACAGACCGGACTTAAGGATCAGATGACAGGCGCCGACATCGTGATAACGGGCGAAGGCTGTCTCGATGCCCAGACCTCGATGGGCAAAGCGCCGTCTGTAATAGCGGGACTTGCGAAGGCTTTGGGGATTAAGGTCTTGGCTTTCGCAGGGTGCGTCAAAGCGGATGCGGACACGCTTAACCTCATGGGTATAGACGAAGCCTATTCGATATCGGATAATGTGTCACAGGAGGAAGCGATGCGTAATGCCGCTTCACTTCTTACCAGGAAAGCATACGAGGTTTTTGATGGAAGACCGTTTTGAGAGACTTGAACTTCTCATAGGGAAAGATGCCTTGGACAGGCTTAAGGCTTCAAGGGTCGCCGTATTCGGAATCGGCGGTGTCGGCGGTTACGTCACTGAAGCACTCGCGAGGTCGGGTGTCGGATCATTCGTGCTGGTCGATAACGATGTGGTCTCCGTGACCAATTTAAACCGCCAGATTATTGCTCTTGATTCTACGATAGGCAAGTACAAAGTCGATGTGATGGCAGACAGGATACACGATATCAATCCGGATGCATCCGTCGAGATCAAAAGTTGTTTCTTCCTACCCGAGACTTCGGGTGAATTCGATTTTGGTTCCTACGATTACGTCGCCGACTGTGTTGATACGGTCGCAGCGAAAGTGGAGATCATCTCTTGCGCGAGGAACGCGGGCGTACCCGTCATCTCATCAATGGGCGCAGGCGGCAAACTTAATCCCGAGATGTTCGAAGTTGCCGACATAAGCAAGACATCAGTCTGCCCCCTCGCGAAGGTAATGCGCCGCGAATTAAGACAGCGCGGAATCAAGAATGTTAAAGTCGTTTACTCGAAGGAAGAACCCATCAAGAATATAGTCGGCGGCAAAGCAGATTCCGCCGGCCGCCACGTCCCCGGAAGCGCAGCGTTTACGCCTTCAGTCGCCGGCCTCATAATGGCAAGTCAGATCATCAAGGATCTGTCGGTAGAATAATATCAATGGAACCCAAAGCTAATAAACACTTAAGATACATAGATGGATATAAAGGCCTGGCAATTATCCTGGTGATAATCGGTCACCTTAATATTCTTAATTTGGGGTCAGTCTGTAACTGCATATTCTTCGTTGTATCCGGATTCTTAGCTGTATCTCCTTTCAAAGAAACAGACAACAGATTCCGTTCTATTAAAGATATACTTTACTACTATTACGGTAAGATCATTCGAATAATTCCTTCGCTATATATCGTTTTATTACTGGTACTGTTATTAACTGACGAACGCTTTATGCCAATCAGTAAGAATATTAGCAACTTTTTCTTAACTGATATGTATGCCCATCTTTGGTTCGTTCAGCAAATAATGTTCATGTATCTAATTACGCCACTTACGACCCTATTCTTTTCACTGTTATCCCGTTTATCAAAGTTTTTTAAATCCAACCTTACGAAAGCGATTATCGCGTTAATTATTGCCGCGGTTTTCCGCTTTTTCCTTACCCCTGATTATTTCTATTTCAGGTATTCATCCGGAAGAATAGTAATATATCTTCATGAATATCTGATCGGCTGCGCTGTGGCTTATTTCTATATGTATATCAAGAACTCCTTATTAATGACACACATCTCAAAATACAAATTCACCATTTCCTCTTTACAGATAATGATATTGGTCTTCATCTTTCTGACTTCAGATCAGTTACTGACCAAATTATCGCCCAAATTGTCGAGATTCTATTTTGGCAGAGAATACCCATTGATCTGTTGTTTAATAGTTGGACTTCTACTATTACTGATGGTCCTGAACGAAGATTCGACCGCTGCAAAACTGTTCTCAATCAGACCCCTGACCTTCTTCGGTAAAATCTCACTTCAGCTGTATCTGATACACTGGTTCCTCATTCCATATATTAAAATCGAGAATCTATTAATAAAGAGCTTACTGCTGATAGCAATAAGCTCCTTAACAGGGTATATTCTCTTTAAGATTAATGAGCTTATCGCCAAAAAGATAAGCCTTCCTCCAAAGAGATTATCTTAATCTCTCCATTATGTTGTTGAAGATATTAATTGCATTAGCCTCGACTGAGTCGCCGTCAACCTTGGCGTAGTAGTGCTTCCTGAATACAACATCAAAAAGCCCGTGCAGAGGCGTGAATTCAACGTCCATGAAATTACCGTGCAGAATGATGTAGTCCGGATCGCCGGAGAGACTTACGAGAGTCTCGGATGTCTCGACGATATTCTTCTCAATTCCTACAAGTCCGCTGGTATTGAACAGTGTCGGCTCACCGCTGACGATAACGATCACTGTATGCATTCCGCTCAACTTATTCCTGAGGGAATAGCAAAGTTCCTTCCTTTCATCGGCAGTTCCGCCCTCGATAACAATAAGCTTGGTAGTAGAAGGCAGTGTATTCTCAGGATCATCTATGAATGTCTGAAGTTTTGCAGCATTTGAAGGATCCCAGTACAATCTCGCACGCTCAGCGAAATAGTGCAACACTTCTCGTCCTTTACCAATCATAACAAGCCCTCCGACAACCGATAATCTACACGATTATATCATATTACAGGACAAACTTACGCATTACCTTTGCCGCTACCTTGTACGGGAACGGACGAAGGGCCTTGTCTGCCTCCTTAAGCGACTCTATTATGGGCAGATTCTGCGGGCAGTGCTTCTCACATTTACCACACTGAACACACAGCGTCGGAAGTCCCGGCTTATCCTGAAGTGCGATCGTCTGAATGAACTCCTGCCTTCCTGTACTCTTGCCCTCGGTATACATGTGGTTATAGCATCTGAACACGCCCGGGATATCAACACCCCTGGGACACGGCATACAATATCTGCAGCCCGTGCAGCCTACCTTCACAAGCCTCTGGATCTCGGCCTTGATCGACTCGATGAGCTTGTAATCCTCTTCGGCAAACTGACCCGCATCAGCATCAGAAGCCGTCCGGCAGTTCTCCTCTACCATCTCCGTCGAATTCATGCCCGACAGCACACATGTTACCTCGGGCTGATTCCACAGCCATCGAAAAGCCCACTCCGCGGGGCTCCTCCCCTTCCCGTCCTTATCTACGATCTTCTGCGCGCCTTCGGGAAGCTTCGCGAGAGTTCCGCCTCTTAGAGGCTCCATGATCACAACGGGAACGCCCTTGGCTGCAGCGGCCTTAAGGCCCGTTAATCCGGCCTGTGTATTCTCATCCATGTAGTTGTACTGTATCTGGCAAAAATCCCAGTCGTAGTCGTTCAGAATCTCGAGGAAGCCGTCGGTGTCACCGTGATAGGAGAATCCGATGTTCCTGATCTCGCCTTTTGAACGCTTCTCCTCGAGCCACTCCCTGGCACCTACCGCCTTGAGCCTGTTCCAGCCCGAGATGTCGGTAAGATGGTGCATCAGATAATAATCAACGTAATCGGTACGAAGTCTCTTCTTCTCTTCTTCGAAGTACTTGTCCAAAGCCTTGGGATTGTTGCCGACAAGATATTGCGGAAGCTTTGTCGCGATCTTTATCTTATCCCTGATGCCGTTCTTCTCAACGATCTGTCCCAGCGCCACCTCAGAGCCCGGATAGATGTAAGCTGTATCGTAGTAGTTAACGCCATTCTCAAAGGCGAGCATTATCTCTTTCTCAGCCTTGTCTATGTCTATCTTGCCGCCCTTTGTCGTAAAGCGCATGCAGCCGTAACCAAGTATGGATATGTCTTCTCCGTGTTTGTCCTTGCGATAATGCATAGATGCTCCCTTCAAAAAGCGAGATTTAACACGATTATAGTTTGCTGAACATGATATAGAAAGACGGCAGATGCAAACTTTCTATAAACTAAAAAGCTGCGTCCCGGAGGACGCAGCCATTAGTTCAATTGAATATCCAATGAACAGTCAGTTCATTAGACATTAACCGCATAACGAGCACAGAATGATGCCCATTCATACGATGAAACAAAGTTGTCGATAACCTCGGATCTTGTCATCATGCCGTTGTACAATGCATCTACATAATTTGTGTAGCTTCCTGTCTCAGGGACGCTGTCGTAGAAAACCTTGTAAAGTATTGTTACAAACTCTTCGTTCGTCAGATTCCTATTAAGGAACTCCTGGCTGCCAAAGAATCCTCTTGCTACAGCAGATGCGGAACCGCCTGCCATGAGAATATCTGCCCATGCATCTCTTCCGTTCTTATCGAACTGCCTGCCGAGAGCTTCAACATATAGTCTCTCAACGAAATGCTCAACAGCCATTCTCTGGATCTGCTCGGGAGTGAGCGCAGGTTCTTCAGGTGCCGGCTCAGGTCCGGGTTCAGGTTCGGGCTCAGTTACAGAAACAGCACATGTAAGCTCAAGGCCGTCTTCATATTCAACTGAATAGAAGACAGCTGTTATTGTAGTCTCACCTACTCCGATAGGTGTAACAACTGCACTCAAAGCATCTTCAGCAACATCGATAGTCGCTACGGACTCATCTCCGATTGACCATTCAACATCGTAGACGTCTGTCTCGGGTTCGGTATAGACGATGACTGTTGCAGGATCATCCTCTGTGGTAAGTTCAAGAGATTCAGGTGCAATTCCTACAGAATCAACAGGCTGATAAGCAAAGATATAATTCTCATCGGCAACGCCGCCAAGTGATGCTGATATTGAAACAATGCCCTCTGCCTCGATTGTAACATAGAGAGTAGCCACACCTTCATCCACGATCAACTCAAATGAAGCATTATCTGAGCACTCAATGTCAAACGAACTGTATGTGGTATTGGAAGGCTGAACCTGTACGCCAAGTTCTACAGTCTGACCAACAACAACCGGTCCTGCAGGAACACCGGTGATTGCAACAGATGTAACCGGAACTTCAACATAAACAGTAATGGCTGTAAATGCAACTCTATGTGTATAACTGTTATTACCGGTAAACGTTAAATCTACGCTTTTAGCAGCATCTCCTGCCCATGTAAATGTACCGGCTGCAAGATCACCATCCCAGCCTTCAGTGCCGCCATGGCTGCTGATTCCCGTAACGCTGGAAACCGCAATCTCAATCTTAACAATCTGACCGTTGGCAAATCCTGCCCTATCATTAATCGAGAAATTAAAACTGGATGTGTTGTTTCTCGCTACCTGGAAACGTTTTCCGTTATATGCCATGTTGGGCATCTGTATTCCTTCACTCTGGCCTCTAGGTACGGATAACGTAATACCTTCAATTGTCGCAGGAGCAGAAGCCGTTACATTCGAACTCGGTGTTACATCAACAGACACCACACCGTCCGTCGACGCATCTTCTTCAACATCGGCTGTTGTCAGCATACCCGGAAGCATACCGAACACAAGTGCCATCGTCACAAAACTGCCGAGCAGCTTCCTTCCTATACTTGTCTTTGCTTTCTTCATTTCTAAGAACCTCCTTCTTCTCAAAATAAGAAATATAAAGTCTACCGAAAAAGAATCAAATAATCTTTCCAATAACTGTACTTTATGATAACTTTAATTGAACATGCGAACACAGTGACATTCTGTAACGACACAGCTCATTAACACACATTTCACGCGCATTTAATATTAAAGTAAAGGGAGTGCAATATACGGAGGTTGATATCGCATGAGCACCGGATTCGCAGAAACACTTAAAACGATAAGGCTGGAGCGTAAGCTATCCCAGCAGCAGCTCGCAGGCAAACTGTTTGTCGACAGATCGAGCATTGCCCACTGGGAGAATGGCAGTCGTGTTCCGAACGCTCACATGATCAACCGCATCTCCAAGGCCTTAAATGTTGATGTAGGAACTTTGCTCAATGCGATAACCGGCGAAGAGAACGACCCTCCGCACATCATCGTCATCGATGATGAACAAGTGATATTAAACGGCGAGATTGCTGCACTCACGAAGATGCTCCCCGGAATAAACATCAAAGGATTCACATCACCGGATGAAGCACTCGCATTTGCTTCGGAGAATAAAGTCGGCATCGCCTTTACGGATATTGAACTCGGCAGCATGAGCGGAATCGATTTCTGTAAAAAGCTTCTGGCAATAAGTCCTTACACCAACGTCATATTCCTGACTGCTTTCCCTGATTATTCGATAGATGCCTGGAGCACCGGCGCTTCCGGATTCATGGTAAAGCCTTTAACAACAGACAACGTTAAGAAGCAGTTCAGTCTTCTCCGTTATCCTGTATCTGGAGTCAAGCTCAATGTACTCTCCGACGCTGATAATTAACAGCTTAATCGATTTTTCCGGACTGCTTATGTCCCTTCAGGGGCTTATAGCATCAAGGATATTTATTAAATCAGACCGCACGAACAAAAGATTCTTCTCATATCTTTTCACGTTTCTGATTATATTCTGGGTCTTCTCATTAATCACTCTGTTCCTCGGGACCATTCCCGACCCCTCACTGACCATATACTCGAGAATATCCAAATTCATCTACTGCGTGTCGGTAGCACCCGTCATGCCTATGATTACGGCACAGCTGATCGCACGCAACTCACCCGTAAAACCCGTAAAACTCACGAGGAATCCGGTTTTCCTCGCGGTGATACTTCTATGGACAGCATTCGTTGCAATGCTCATCACGGCTCAGTTCACGACATTCATCTACAGTTTCTCGCCGGACAACAGCTACCATATCGGGCCTCTTTATTTTCTTCTCATAATACCTCCCGCTCTCACACTGATCATCAGCCTCGTTACCGTCATCGCATGGTGGAAGCATTTCTCTTCCAACCAGAGGAAAACATACGCTCTTGCATTAGCCGTCCCCCTGATCGGCATACTGGTACAGCACATTTTCGAGGGGGTGCATACCATTACGCTAGGCACCGTCATCTCCACGCTAATACTGTTCGTATACTTCCTGGAGGAACACGTCGGAAACATAATCCGCCACAAAGCAAGCACCCTTGCTCTGCAGATGCGCCCGCACTTCATTTTTAACACTCTCACGAGCATCTACTACCTCTGCGACCAGGACCCCGATCTTGCGAAAGGCACCATCCTCGACTTCACCAATTACCTCAGGGGCAACTTCACCGCAATAGCTTCCGAGAAGCCCGTGAGCTTCAAAGATGAACTCAAGCACACCGCTGCATACATCAAAGTGGAACAGGTCCGGTTCAAAGACTCGATCAAAGTCACATACGATACGCCGTACACCGAATTCAGAATCCCCCCGCTGACATTGCAGCCTCTGGCAGAGAACGCCATTAAGCACGGCCTCGAACCGGATCGCGCACCCATGAAATTAACGATAAGAAGCATAAAGGAAAACGGCTGCGCGAAGGTCATCGTGGAGAATACGGGAACAGCCTTCAGCCGTAAGGATAACGACGATCCGCACATCGCGCTTGACAACATCAGGGAGCGCCTTAAGATAACATGCCGCGGAACACTCACTATATCTCCAAGAGAAGGCGGAGGAACAGTCGTAACCATGACCATCCCCGACTGACGGGAGACGGTTATCGACAAAATACGGCAAAGTGATATTATTAGTGCCGTGTTTGAAATGTTTAAGAAGAATTCGATACTTATAATCTCCGGGATACTCGCGGTAGTATCCTGTTTTATCGTGCCGCCGGATGAGGGTTACGCAGGCTATATTAACTTCCGCGTACTCGCGATCCTGATGAGCCTCATGCTCGTTGTTGCGATGCTCCTTAGAATTGGCACATTCGATTATCTGACCGACAGACTTCTTGGCAAACTCACGACCTCAAGAAGCGTCGCACTGCTTCTTACGGTACTCTCTTTTGCAATGGCTATGTTTCTTACCAACGACGTAACTCTTGTAACGCTTGTGCCCTTTGCCATCGCGGTAATGAAGAATTTTGACGACAGGAAGGGCCTCATGTTCACGCTCATCCTCATGACGGTCGCCGCGAATCTCGGAAGCATGCTTACACCCATCGGAAACCCGCAGAATCTCTACCTTTACACACAGTACAACATGGAGCTTCTCCCCTTCATAAGGCTGATGCTCCCCTATAGTGCGCTCTCGCTGGCGCTTCTTATAGCCTCTGTATTCATGCTCTGCGGTAACAGGAAATCCGGGGAAAGAGAGACCTCGGATGCACCGGCACCGAGGAAGGATATGCTTATTCTGTGCATTGTGCTTTTCGCCGTGTGCGTGCTCGCAGTAGCAGGTGTCATCCACTGGATATTAATGTTCGCGGTCGTCATCACCGCAGCAGCCATACTCGACAGGAAGTCATTCAAGTACGTCGACTACGCACTGCTTCTGACGTTCGTTTTCTTCTTCGTCCTCATAGGCAACATCGGGCGCATCCCCGTAGTCTACGACACGCTGTCCAAAGTTGTCGGCATGTCGCCTGTCCTGACTTCCGTACTGTCTTCGCAGGTCATAAGCAACGTCCCCGCGGCGATGCTCCTGTCGGCCTTCACATCTGACGGCGAAGCCCTCGTCATCGGCACCAACCTCGGCGGCCTAGGCACGCTCATCGCGAGCATGGCTTCACTCATCACCTACAAGTTCTACTCCGTCATGCCGAGCAAGAAGAATGCCGGCATTTCATATCTGCCGGCATTCACTGTAGTTAATATTATCTTCCTCGCACTGCTTCTGGTGCTGTGGGGACTTCTGCGCTGAGATTTAAGAACCTTCTCCGTTAGCGGGATCCGGTGCATCCGGACACGTGACGTTCTCATCGTAGGAATCCATGCGGAACACGCGCACATAATCCACACGCATCTGCGCTCTCTCATCGAAAGGCGTATCCTCAGAAGGATCACCCGGCCAGTTGCCTCCGACCGCTACATTCAGGATTATATAGAAAGGCTGATCGAAGGGAGCGGGATATTCATTCGGCTCCTGTCCGTCCATCGCGGAATACCAGTAGCTCGTGGAGTAGTACATCACGTCATCGCAGTACCACCTGATCTCGCCGGGCTCCCACTCGATCGCGAACACGTGATACTCGCTCGCGAAGTCACCTGAAGGCAGGTCGTAGATACCCTGATTCTGCATATGCGGATTGCCGTAGTGGAGCGTTCCGTAGAGCGTATCCGTATCGCTTCCGAGGATCTCCATGATGTCGATCTCACCGGACTTCGGCCATGTGCCGTAGGACTCATCATCAGACATCATCCAGAATGCGGGAAGGAACCCCTGTCCCTCGGGAACCCTTATGCGGGCCTCTACTCTTCCATACCGGAAAGCGTGAAGATGATATGTATTAATTCTTCCGGATGTATAGAAAGCTCGTCCGTTGTCGTTCGTTCCGGTCATGGGCTGAATGACAAGATCGCCGTCCTCGACGAAGATGTTCTCGCCGTCCTGAACGTATGTCTGAAGCTCGTTGTTGACCCATCCCGGACGGTGATATTCCTGCGCCCACGAAGAAGCATCAAGCTCATCTCCGTCGAACTCGTCGTGCCATATGAGGTTATAGCCCTCGGGAGGAGTAATGTCCGGATCTTCGATGGGAACGTAAGTGATCTCCGTCTCCTCAGAAGCTTCAGTCTCTTCGGCCTCAGTCTCGATGACTTCTGTCTCAGTGACCTCTGTCTCTGAAGTCTCAGGCGCAGCCGGAACAGACTCAGGAGCTGTTTCCGCGGGGGTCTTCGAGCATGCGCTCATTGCAAGAGCAGCAGCCATAATTATTGCGATGTATTTTACCGGTCTTTTCATGAACACCTCCATATATGAGCTAATGATATCAGACCATCTTCTGGTAGTAAAAGCATGCGAGCTGAGTCCTGTCGCGAAGGTCGAGCTTAGCGAGTATCGAGCTTACGATATTGCGCACCGTGCCTTCACCGAGGAACATCTTCTCGGATATCTCCTTGTTCGACAGACCGTCTGCAACTAACTTAATTACCTCGAGTTCCTTCTCGGTTATATCAAACTCCGCAGGGTCGAAATTATCCTTGCGGTTAAGAAGGTCAGGAAGCTTCTCGACGACCTTGCCTCCGAACACCGCCTGACCTGAAGCGACTGCCCTTACAGATGAAGGAAGCGATCCGCAGTCCTGCTTGATGATGTATCCCTTGGCGCCTATCTTGAGCGCCTTGTTGATGTACTCGTCATCGAGGAAAGTCGTAAGGAAAAGTATCGCGGACTTCGAGCCGTTCTTAATGATCCTCTCCGCGGCATCCGTGCCGTTCATCCCCTCCATTCGTATATCCATGACGATGACATCGGGCTCTTCGGAAGACGCGAGCTTCACCGCCTCTTCTCCTGAACCCGCAACTGCCTTAACTTCTATGTCAGGCTCGTTATCGAGGATTATCTTCAGCGATCCCGACACAAAAGGATCGTCGTCAACGATCATTACGCTTATCATGTCATTCCCCCTTCTTAGGTATCGTCACCATAACGGTAAAGCCGCTCTTATCCGACATCACGCTCGCGCGTCCGCCTGCGGCCTTCGCTCTCGATGCGATGTTGTTAAGACCGATGCCGCCGTCGGCAGAGCCGCTGAGGTCGTATTCTCTTACCTCATTGCTACCGTTATCAAATATCTTCACGCGCCAGAATGACACGTTCTCCACGACTTCAATAAGCACCTTGTCACCTCTGCTGTGCTTCGATATATTGGTGACCGCTTCCTTGATTATACCGAGGACCGCATTCTTAAGTGCATTGTCAGCGGGCGAATCTATGACCGTGTTCACCGTGACATCGAATCTTTGATCAAGCGTGGACGTTATCTCGTTAATCCCTATCGACAGATCGATCGAATCGTCATGAAGCTCATGCACACTCTTCCTCATCGAAGTCATCGCGAGGTCCAGCGTCTGTGCCACCGACTCGAGCTGCTCTCCTACAGCCTTATCCTTATTAATGATCCTGATCGCCTGCATCTGAACTATAACTCTCGTGATCATGTGACCGACGTTATCGTGTATCTCACGCGCGATCCTGTTGCGCTCCTTCAGCGTCGCCATATACACTTCGTTGTCGGCGTTCTTCATCGTCTCCTCGCGAAGCTTCTGCGCATTAAGCGAATCGAACCTGGCATCGTCGTACTTCTCGCGTAAAGTCCTTTCGACATGATCGCGGCGGTAAGTGTTGAACGCGAGGTAAGCCGCGAGAAGCGACAGCAGGAGCACAGTAATCTTCAGCATGAGGTCAC
Source organism: uncultured Eubacteriales bacterium (assembly GCA_900314745.1). GTDB lineage: Bacteria > Bacillota > Clostridia > Saccharofermentanales > Saccharofermentanaceae > Saccharofermentans. Next base: position 18,822 of record OMWK01000019.1, read on the forward strand.
CGCTTCCGATAACAGCCGGAACAGCAAGCGCGCATGAAGCTATTATGCGCACCGTAAGCGACATACTTCTCGAGAAGCTTCTCTCGCAATTTACAAGCGAGTAGACCACCGAGGGCACGGCTAATACCATCACAGGGAACAGCAAAGCCGATGCGAAAGCCACAGCCGCACACAAAATTACCGTAGTCTCCTTACGCTTAAGTTCGCACAGGAGACCGAGTATCAGGGATACCAGAATAACAGCAATATCCGCCGCTCCCGGCCGTCCGTTACAAAGGACTAACACGGAAGCGGCGGTGCCAAGCCATATTACTATTCTGTCGACCATCCTCCAGCTCATGTATACATTATACGATTATTCGGTCTTTACTGCGCTCCTTGCCTTGCCTAATCCGGATGACTTAACAAAAGCCGCTGCCAGAGTGAAGACCACTACGAAGAGGATCTCGATGCCGAAGCACATGAGAAGCTTATCCGGCTCGTAAGCGGTTCTTGCGTCAGCCATGTTCGATGCATATACACACCAGTACATGGGCATGAACTTCGCTATGGTAAGAAGTCCTTCACCGAGAAGATACTGAGGTACGAATACACCTGATGTGAATGCCATCGAGAGGCTCACGATATTCGTTACCATTGTAAGTGTATTGCTCGTAAGATCGAATGAAGTTACGAATGATGCGAATGCGCAGGAGATGAGTGTCGTAAGGAACGAGTTGATCACAAGAAGCCACCAGTAATCACGGAAAGCTGCGGAATCCTTGGCAAATCCTAAGATCACATTAATCAACATGAACATGATCCACAATGCTATTCCCGATACGGCAATTCCCAGGGAATTCGCGAAGCTTATCCTCTTTCTGTTTACGGGCGAACACTCGATGCGGTCACAGATGAGCTTATTGTTGTTGGCGATTACGGTATGGCCGATGCCGAGCGTCATAAAACCCAAAGAAAGATACGGGAAGAACTGATTGATGAATACAATGACAACATCGCCTTCATTCGTGGGAGAGCTTCCGTCTTCCTCCTGAACGATATTAAGAGCCGCTGTATCAAGCATCAGTTCCTTCGCAAGTTCCGCGCACTTCTCGGGAGCGTAACCCATATTCTCATAATCTTTATAGGCCTGAATATAGTTATTAACTGCATTGTCTATCATGTAGATCGAGCCGGACTTATCCATATTGGTAAGGTATGTGATCTCTCCGGTACCGTCAGCAAAACCATCTTCGATCTTCAGGTGATACTCGCTTAATCCGAAGAATACCAGGTCCTGTATGGAGCTTTGGGATCTGCCGAACACAGGTGTTACATTGTTGTTTACGCTTAAGTAATCGATAAGTCCTTCGGACAATGCCGAATGATCGCCATCAATATAAGATATCTCTATCGATTCCTGGACGGCATAGTCCGGGCCGCCGGTCTCGGATGCCATTGCAGGTGCTGCGACCATTACGCCTATTACCATGGCTACAAATATAACCGCATATATGATCACGCCTGTGCTGTTGTTCTTAAGAAGCTTGAAGAAATTCTTAAACAGATCCATACTTTTCCCTCCTCAATACTGCGATACCGATGGCAAGGAAGACCACGGTAAGACCTATGATCTCCGCGATGTTCGTGAAGAACCCTTCTGCGGAATTGCCGATCGTAAGCTTGAACAGTGCCATGTTCAGGACTGTCGCCGGGTTGATCTTGTTAAAGATCGGGAAGTATCTCTCGAATAATCCCGGCAGCTGCGATATCATCTCGCCGCTTAAGAAAACGGATATCATGATAAGAGACGTCGCCTTGTTTCCTCTCTGGTGTACATCACCCTTGAAACACAGGCCGCAGATAATGCCGAAGCTTATCGAGAACATTACAGCAGACACTACGAAAAGCGCGAGCTTCAGGTAATCGTTCCCAAGGTAGATTCCGAACACATACTTCATTACCATAAGCTGTATCGCTACTATCACGATGCCGGGGATAACCCTCGCGGCAAAAGCGGTTACTACCATCTGTCCTTTGCGGGCGGGGGAAACCGAGTAGCGCATCGCTACCGCAGAAACGTCTGCGCGGAGGTCTCCCACCATGTTTATGCCCATCATGGCCATGAAGAGGATGCCCATTACGAGCGTGCTCAGGAAGTACCAATTGTACGGGTTCGGCTCCGCACCGAAAGCTTTCTCCTTCTGGGACACCGTGTAGGTTACGTTCTCTCTGGCATCATTTACGAGCTCCATCGCGAAGGCAGGGTCCTGTTCCCATGCATCAGCAATCAGCTGATAACGCTGCTTGTATGTGTCTGCTATGGAGCCTGCCACTGCTGCGGACGTAATCGAGTGATTCTCCTGAAGATAGACCTCGACGTCGCCGTCGGATACAACGAAGATTATCTCTGCTTCTTCCCCGGCAAGCTTAGCCTTGGCTTCCTCGAGTGAGTCCGCCTTCTCAAGGATGAAGAGCTGATCCTCAGATCCTTCCTCCGACAGAGATTCTATAAGGTCTTCGAAGCCCTCCTGATATACGCCCTGACCTTCGGTGATAAGGATCGTTCTCATGGGGTCGATACTGTTCTGGTAGCTGTAGATAGAGTCGAATGCGAAGTGCATTGCCGTCATGAGCACCAGCGGGAATATGAACATCCAGAACAGGCCACCGATACTTCTGATCATTTTAATTATCGAATACTTAAACATGCCCTGCTCCTTTACTCGTCACGAAGCTGCTTGCCGGTAAGCTCGAGGAATACGTCGTTCAATGTCGGCTGCTCGGAGAAGATCTTCTTCATCTTGTAGCCCTTGTCCTGAAGGAGATTCACGATGTCGATGACATTGTGCTTGCCTGAGCCGGCCTCTACCTTAAGCTGATTGTTCTCGTAGCTTACGCTGTACACATTATTGGATTCCCTTACCATGTCGAGGGCCTTGTTATCGAGTCCTGCGACCTCTATCGTGATGATCTCACTCTTCTTGATCATGCCCTTAAGTTCTTCTACAGTTCCTTCTGCGATAGTGTGACCCTTGTCGATGATGAGGATGCGGTCGCAAAGCTGCTCGACCTCCTCCATGTAGTGCGATGTGTAAATGACGGTCGCGCCCTTGTCTCTTAATTCCTCGATGCCCTCCAAGATCTTGTTACGGCTCTGGGGATCTACCGCTACCGTGGGCTCGTCGAAGAAGATGAGCTTCGGCTTATGTGCGATGCCGCAGGCGATGTTAAGTCTTCTCTTAAGACCGCCCGAGAGCTTATTAGGCTTGAACTTTACGAAGTCATTAAGCGCAACGAAGTCGATCGCTTCCTGAACATATTTCTTTCTTGTCTCTTTGTCCTTGATATAGAGTCCGCAGAAGAAGTCGATGTTCTCGTAGACTGTGAGAGAGTCGTAAACTGCGACGTCCTGGGGAACGATGCCGATCTGCTTCTTAATCTCATAAGCCTTGGGGCTCATGGGCTCGCCGAAGATCTTAATCTCGCCCTTGTCGTATTCAAGAAGCGCGAGTATGCAGTTGATCGTGGTTGACTTACCGGAGCCGTTGGGACCCAGAAGTCCGAAGATCTCGCCCTCCTTAACACTCAGGTCAAGATGATCTATGGCGATCAATTCCTTATATCTTTTTACTAATCCCTTAACGCTTAAGATCTCACTCATCGTTATTTCCTCCCTTTGATCTTTACGGGTTGATTATCACCTTCGGGACGGGGTATTTGTAAGTGAACAGCATCACTTTGGGAAATGACAAATGTCATTTTCGATGAGGCAAGGCTCTGATATAATACCGTTGGATAAGGAGATTAGATATTATGAAAAAGATTATTATGGTAGTCATCATCCTGTTAGGCATGATCGGCTCAATCTCGGATTACGTATTCTCGAAGCATGATGCCTATAACAGGTATCTTGAAGGCGAGTACTATTTCATCTACGAAGGCACCTCAATCGTTCCGGGCGACCCGAACCGCATAATAACACCGGACGACCCGATGTTCTATGCGGACTACAGCGACCCGAGGAACATGCTGATGATCAGTTCACTGGATATCGAAGTCTACAATTATCACGACGGGTTCTGCACAGTGCTCTACGGAGAGAATGTCATCGAGGATTTCCCCGCGGCCCGCGTTCGCATCAGTGATGAGGACACTCCGTATTTCTACGGCACTAAGCAGTACACATACGAGGAATTCATAAACAAACTCGACAGCTTCAGCAGGAAGGAAATAAGCAGGACCCGTCAGGTAAGCGACAAGCATATGTTTGACTACAGGAAGATCCTTCCGTACACGATCATAATAACTCTCATTGACTTTCTGATATTAGCCATTGCTTTCATCTTCCGTAATTCCGGAGAAGATTTTATTATCAATATTATCCTGTTCGCAGGTGCCGGTTTAAATATATTCTTCAATATCGTAACATGGTATGTGTACTGATGTGTTATTATCTAACTCATGAGCAATAAGAAGTCTTTTTTTGATTCCAACCATATGAAGACACGAATTGTCCTGTGTATCGCAGGAACGATCCTGTGCGGAATAGCCGTCGGTTTTTTTAAGTTCTCTTCATTCGGAGTTGATCCGTTCACATCGTTTATGTGCGGCCTTGATGTAACGCTTCCCATTGAATACGGATTGCTCTACATAATAGCGAATGCTGTTCTGCTATTGTTCAGTCTTGTTTTTGACAGGCGTATGATTGGTCTCGGAACAATAGTTAACCTGTTCCTCGTAGGCTACCTCGCCCAGTATACAGAGCTCTTCCTGAGCAGCATCTTATCACCGGATTCTCTTGCTGCCAGGATCATATGCCTTATCATCGGCGTCTTGGCATTGAGCTTCTCCGCAGGTCTTTATGTACCTGCCGATCTCGGAGTCTCGACGTACGATGCCGTGGCCCTTATTATGGCTAATACATGGAAGGTCGGGAAGTTCAAGTACGACCGTATCATCACCGACTTCGTATGCGTCACATTGAGCTGCATCCTCTATGCAGTATCACCGGAACCGTTCAAGAGCGTTTTTGCAGCCGTAAACATCGGAACCATCATCACAGCTCTGTTCATGGGACCGCTGGTCGACTTCTTCGCCAACAATTTTACACGCCGCTATTTCCTGAAGTAATTATTCCCCACGTAAAGTGTCCAAGACCTCGTTAAGTGAGGGAAGGATGATGTCGGCAAGACTTCTCATCTCATCATCCGGCTCCACCATGTCAGGCACCATAAACGTATATAATCCGGCCGCTTTGGCGGATTTAACACCGTTAAACGAGTCCTCTATGGCCGCCGAATCTTCAGGCTTCACACCAAGAAGGTCCATGGCCTTAAGCCAGATATCAGGCGCGGGCTTGCTGTGATCGATCATGTCGCCGCATACGATCTCATCGAAGTAATCGTACAGACCTGCGGCCTTGATCTCGTGAATAACCGAAGCACTGGACGTCGATGAGGCGACCGCAGTCTTGATCCCGTTCTCCTTAAGATACTTAAGAAGCTCGATGACTCCGGGCTTGATGGCGACCAGTCCCGCGTCAAATCTCTCACGGAATATATCGCGCCTTCGCTGATTAAATTCATCATAAGGGTACTTATCGCCGTAGATACTGAACCACAATTCCCTTGTGGCCGCGGCATTAATGCCCAACGCCTTCACGCAGAAAGATTCAATATCAGGGATGCCTTCCTCATTGGCAACTACAACCCAGCTGTCAACGACAGCCCTCTCGGAGTCAAATATGACTCCGTCCATATCAAAAAGTACAGCTTTAACGGTCATGATTTACGCTCCAAGTATCTTCCTTGCGTTCTCTACGCGCTCCTTGGAAGGAGTCTTAATTCCCTCGAGTTCATACGGGATTCCGAGTGTCTCCCACTTATGCACGCCCAGTGTGTGATAAGGCAGGACCTCAACCCTCTCGACCGTCTTCAAGGACTTAATGAACTCTGCAAGTTTGATCAGGTACTCATCCTTGTCATTGCGCTCAGGTACAAGTACGTGGCGAATCCACATCTTAACGCCGAGGTCGGAAAGTTCACGTGCCATCGCGAGAATGTTATCAAGGGGCTGCTTGGTAAGCTCCTTATGTCCCTCGGGATCGATGTGCTTGATATCGAGCATTACAAGGTCCGTGACCTTCATGAGCTCAAGGAACTTGTCGTGCCACTCGGGGTTGGTGTTATAGGGGTTGCCGGAAGTATCAAGGCAGGTATTGATGCCCTTCGCCTTCGCCTTTGTGAAAAGCTCGAGAAGGAAATCTATCTGCATCAAAGGCTCGCCGCCGGAGACGGTAATTCCGCCCAGGGGTCCCCAGTAATTCTTATATCTCAATGCCTGGTTCAGAAGCTCGTCCGCATCGCGAAGCTGTCCGTCCGTCATCTTCCATGTATCAGGATTATGGCAGAACTGGCATCTCATGGCGCAGCCCGAGAAGAATATTATGTATCTTACTCCGGGCCCGTCCGCAGAACCGAAGCTCTCTGTTGAATGTATATAACCTTTAGACATAATTACAACTCCGATGTTATTGATTTTGTCCTATCATTATACGCTATATGCACAATATATTCGTGGTAGAATAACGCTGTTTTTTTTAATAATAAAAATAGAAGGTACATATATGGCTAAGCAGAGAAGACCCTTCTTCGCACATTACGCGAAGATCTTCAGAAATGAGTTCAAAGGTTACAACAAGAAATACTTCATCAACGACATGACCGCGGGTATCACCGTCGGTGCAGTCGCCCTCCCCCTCGCCCTCGCATTCGGTGCGGCGAGTGTCGATCAGGACCATCTCGCGATAGGAATCGCAGGCGGTCTTATCACTGCCATAATCGCAGGCATCATCTCCGGTCTTCTCGGCGGAGGTTCTTTCCAGATATCCGGTCCTACGGGAGCCATGGCGGTTATCCTCGGAACGATAGTCTCCGGCACATACGGCCTTCAGGGAATGTTCATGGCTACATTCATGTCAGGTGTCATCCTGCTGATTGCAGGTCTTCTGCGCTTCGGCCGATTCGTTCAGTTCATCCCTAAGCCGGTCGTCACGGGCTTTACCTCGGGTATCGCACTCGTAATCGCAATCGGTCAGCTGGGTAATGCTTTCGGCGTAAATGCAGCGGGCGAAGGCACTATCGGCAAGGTTATGGCATTCGCCTCCAACATCAAGGACACAAGCCTGCCGACACTTGGCGTTGCAGCTCTCGTAGTTGTCCTCATGATCGTGTACCCCAAGAAGTTCTCCAAGTACGTACCTTCTTCTCTCGTTGCCATCATCATCGCCACGGCAATCTGCAAGCTCATAAACCTCGATGTTAAGACAATCGGCTCCATCCCGAGCTCGATCATCAACTCTGAGGTCCTCGACATCAAGGCCGTAGACATCCCGATGATCACATCCATCACAGGCTACGCCATTACGATCGCTCTCCTCGGCATGATCGAGAGCCTCCTCTGCGGTACTGCCGCAGCTTCCATGAAGAAAGAGAAGTTCGACTCCAACGTTGAACTCATAGCACAGGGCATAGCCAACATGGCGGTGCCTTTCGCAGGCGGTGTGCCTTCCACGGCTGCAATCGCCAGAACTTCCGTCGCCATCAAGAGCGGCTGCAGAACAAGACTTACATCCGTATTCCAGTCCATCTTCCTCGTTCTTTGCATGTTCGTTCTCTCCCCCCTCATCGGCATGGTACCTTACGCTGCACTCGCAGGCGTACTATTCATGACTGCATACAAGATGAACGACTTCACTACGATCAAGGGATATTTCAAGCACGGCCTTAAGGATGCGATCGCTTCCTGCTTCATCACCATGGCAGCAACGGTCATCCTCGACCTGACTTACGCCATCGTAATCGGTGTTGCACTCTCCATGATCATTACCATAAGCAAGCTCGTAGACATCCGTGTAAACGTCGAGGAGGAGACACTCATCGACAACAGGGATGCGGCCATCGTTTACTCTGTAGGTGCTTACTTCTTCGCAAACGGCAAGCAGCTTAAGAAGGCCATCGAGAAGTGCGAAAAGAAATACGACACATATATCCTGTCATTCAGAGGCGTTGTCTTCGTAGACGTATCTGCAGAGACGGAATTCGTCGAAGCCATCGAATACATCAAGAGCCTTGGCGCTGATTTCTGCTTTGTCGGTATGAATGAAGATATCAACAGCGCGCTTGATAAGATCGGCTTCCACGATCAGGTAGGCCGCGACCACTTCTACGCGAACCTCGAGGAATATGTAGCTTCAACCACAAAGTAAAACGAACCACATTGAATCTTCATCACATTGAAAATGGCCCCGGCGATTGCCTGGGCCATTCTCATATAAGTCTTACCTAAATCAATTAGGAAACTATTTTACTTATCTTCAGATCAAAGTCTGTCGTGGCATGTTCTGGAGATAACGTCGTCCTGCTGCTCCTTAGTAAGGTCGATGAACTTAACAGCATATCCGGATACACGGATAGTGAAGTTAGCGTACTCTTCCTTCTCAGGGTGAGCCTGAGCATCGAGGAGCTTCTCAACACCGAATACGTTTACGTTGAGGTGGTGAGCGCCCTGAGCGAAGTAACCATCCATTACGTTAACGAGGTTGTTCTTCTGATCAGCCTCGTTGTTGCCGAGAGCAGAAGGGTTGATTGTCTGAGTATTGGAGATACCGTCCAAAGACCATGTGTAAGGGATCTTAGCAACGGAGTTCAGGGAAGCGATGAGACCATTCTTCTCTGCGCCGTATGCAGGGTTAGCTCCGGGAGACAGAGGCTCGCCGGCCTTACGTCCGTCAGGAAGTGTACCTGTCTTCTTACCGTATACAACGTTGGATGTGATTGTAAGGATAGAAGTTGTAGGCTCAGCATTTCTGTATGTGTGGTGCTTTCTAACCTTTGTCATGTATGTGTCGAGGAGCCATACAGCGATATCGTCAGCTCTGTCGTCATCGTTACCGTATCTCGGGAAGTCACCCTCGATCTCGAAGTCTGTAGCGATTCCGTCAGCATTTCTGATAGCCTTAACCTTCGCATACTTGATAGCTGACAGTGAGTCAACTACGTGTGAGAAGCCAGCGATACCTGTAGCGAATGTTCTTCTTACGTTAGTATCGATGAGTGCGAGCTCAGCAGCCTCATAGTAGTACTTGTCGTGCATGTAGTGGATCAAGTTCAGGCAGTTAACATAGAGATCAACGAGCCAGTCGAGCATAGGATCGAACTTAGCGATAACCTCATCATAGTCGAGATACTCGGATGTGATGGGCTGGTAAGCAGGACCAACCTGTACTCTCTTAGGATCTGTCTCGAGCTCGTCCTTACCGCCGTTGATAGCGTAGAGCAAGCACTTAGCGAGGTTAGCTCTTGCACCGAAGAACTGCATCTCCTTACCTGTCTGTGTAGCGGATACGCAGCAGCAGATGGAGTAGTCATCGCCCCATACAGGTCTCATTACATCATCGTTCTCGTACTGTACGGAAGATGTTGTGATGGAGATGTGTGCAGCATACTGTCTGAAGTTGTCAGGGAGTCTCTTGGAGTAGAGAACTGTGAGGTTAGGCTCAGGTGAAGGACCCATGTTCTCGAGTGTGTGGAGGAAACGGTAGTCGTTCTTTGTAACCTGTGAACGTCCGTCAGAACCAAGACCAGCAACTTCGAGTGTAGCCCATACCGGGTCACCGGAGAACAGCTCGTTGTAAGACTGGATACGAGCGAACTTAACCATACGGAGCTTCATAACGAGGTGGTCGATGAGCTCCTGAGCCTCGGACTCTGTGAGGATACCCTTCTCGAGGTCTCTCTGAATATAGATATCAAGGAAAGTAGAAACACGGCCAACGGACATAGCAGCACCGTTCTGTGTCTTGATAGCTGCGAGATATCCGAAGTAGAGCCACTGAACAGCTTCTCTTGCATTCTTTGCAGGCTGGGAGATGTCGAAGCCGTAAGCTGCAGCCATTTCCTTCATCTGCATCAAAGCCTTGATCTGCTTGCCGAGCTCTTCTCTCTGACGGATAACATCATCGAGCATAGTGCCGTCACCGCAGTTGGCAAGATCCTTCTTCTTGCTCGCGATGATGAAGTCGATACCGTAGAGAGCAACTCTTCTGTAGTCACCTACGATTCTTCCACGGCCGTATGTGTCGGGAAGACCTGTGAGGATGTGTGAGTGACGAGCTGCCTTGATCTCAGGTGTGTAAACTGAGAAAACAGCGTCAGAGTGAGTTGTATGATATTCAGTAAAGATCTTGTGGAGCTCCTTGGAAGGCTCATAGCCGTACATCTGGCATGACTGCTCAGCCATCTTGATACCGCCGAAGGGCATGAATGCTCTCTTCAAAGGCTTGTCTGTCTGAAGACCAACTACCTTCTCGAGATCCTTCATGGAATCATCAATGTAAGCTGCGCCGTAAGCGAGGATATCGGAAACAACCTCTGTCTCCATATCGAGTACGCCGCCCTTGGCTCTCTCCTCCTTCTGCAATTCCTTGAGCTTGCCCCAGAGCTTATCTGTAGCCTCTGTAGGACCTGCGAGGAATGATTCGTCGCCGTCATAAGGTGTGTAGTTATTCTGGATGAAGTCTCTTACGTTGACCTCTTCCTTCCACAATCTTCCGGAGAAACCTTCCCACTGATCAAAATTTTTCATGGCTTCTATTTCCTTTCTGATTTATTAAGACTTTTCGGTAGCACTAATATAGCAAAATGAAAATCATATTACAACCCTAATTTATAATCATTCTAAAAAACTACACTAAAAATTCACACTTTTTGACCCTCGTGAAAAAAGGTTAAAAATCCTTTTCGAAAAGGTATGCGCCCTATATATTAACCTGTTATGCCGGGCTGCTCGGGAGTCTCTTCCTCAGGTGCAGTATGTATCGGGCACACGTTGTCCTGCGTAGGCGTGAGGTAGGAGCCGAGTACGAAGTAATCCGTTACGGTAGTGTGCGCTTCGCGGCAGTATTCGCTGGGCCAGTAACCTGACTCGCACACCTCAAGTTCAACAACGTTGTCGGGGCGTGTCCAGCTCGCGCCGGGCAGATCCTGATGGATTCTGCTCATGACGTAGTACCAGATCCTGTTAGCGTTCGGCTTGTCGATCTGCGGGATGAGAGTCTGGCGCAGACGGTTGTCGTAACCGTACCAGACGGCACCGCAGTAGTAAGGCGTGTAGCCGCAGAACCACTTGTCGAGGTTCGCGTCTGTAGTACCTGTCTTGCCTGAAGTTGCAATGTACTCGCCGCTGCTGTTCGTAATGATCGAGACCGTACCCGTTGCAGTACCGTTCGTGATAACGTCCTCGAGGATATCACTCATGATAAACGCTGTCTCAGCCGAGTAAACGCGGTGTCTCTCAGGTGCGTTGGTGAGTACCACGTTGTCGTTGCTGTCGAGCACCTGCGTATATGAATAAGGTTCGGTATACGTTCCGCCTGAAGCGAGCGTGTTGAACGCACCGCACATCTGAAGCGGCGTGATGCCGGTAGTAAACGAACCAATGGCCTGAGCGGGATATGAACCCTCGGCCGTCATGTCAATGCCTTCCTGCATAAGGAACCAGAGTGCCGTATCGCCTCCGACGTCGTACCAGACCTTAACGGCTATGGTATTCTTCGAAGTCGCGACGGCTCTTCTTATGGTCATCGGGCCCGCGTAGGAACGGTCGGCGTTCAAAGGCCATGCCGCATCGGGATTATTGGGATCCAAATGGCTCTCCTCGTCAACGTATATCATCGACGGCACTATGAGTCCGAGCTCGATGGCCGGCGCATAATCAATTATCGGTTTTATAGAGGAACCCGTGGACCTGTACGCCTGCGTCGCTCGGTTAAGAACCATGTTGCCGCTCTTCGGCCCGTATCCTCCCTGCATGCCCGCGATGGCGCCGGTCTGAACGTTGATTATTACCATGCCGGCCTGCGGTTTCTCCGGGTAATCCACCAGAAGCGTCGGATCCTGCTGGAAAAGGTCGCGCGTCGAGAACGCCTCATCGAGCACCGACTGCACGTTCGGCTCGAGCGTCGTGTAGATATGATATCCGCGGTTATAGACGATCGTCGCTGCGAGGTCGACTGATATGTTGCGCGTCTCGGCAACGTCGTTGATTACCTCCGAGATAGCGTACTCGCAGAAATATGAATTGATATCTGCTGCGGAATGTGCCTCCTCCGTGCGGAAAAGAAGCTCCGTGTTAAGTGCGGCCTGGTACTCCTCCTCGGTTATGTAGCCGAGCTCGTACATCTTCGAAAGTACGATACGCTGCCTTCGTAGCGCATTACGTCTGCCCGACTCTCTTAACGGGTTGTAGTAAGAGGGGCTCTTCGGAAGTCCTGCAAGGAAAGCGCACTCAGCAAGATTAAGCTCTGAAGCATTCTTGCCGAAATAGTTCTGCGCTGCAGCCTGGACTCCTACGTAGTTGTTACCCATGGGAGCGAGGTTCAGGTAAAGCTCCATGATCTCGTCCTTGGAGAGCTCCTGCTCAAGGCTCATCGCCGAGAACCACTCCTGTATCTTACGTGACGTGGAGTGCTCGTCGTTACCCGAGATGAGCTTAACTGTCTGCTGTGTGATTGTAGAACCGCCGTGTGTAGCCGAACCGCCGTTGGCGAGAGCGGAGAGCACGGCACTTCCGATTCTTCTGATATCAATTCCGGAGTGCTCGTAGAATCTCTCATCCTCGATGCTTATAACGGCCTCCTCGAGGTATGTATTACGAACCTCACTTATGGGGATGTAGATTCTGTCCACATTCGCGCTTCCCGTAAGCCTCGCGATAACGTTGCCCTCGCTGTCGTAAACAAACGAGGTCTGAACCTCATCCGTCTGCGTGATATCAGATATCGAGAGCGGCCTCGTCATAGAGACATAACCTAAGAGCATTCCCGCGCCGAAGCCTCCGAATGCGAAGCCTACGCAAAGAACGGCGACAAGCGCGATCTTAAATACAGCCGCGAAGAATGAAATCACCTCGTGCTTCAGGCTTCTGTTGAAGCCGGACACGGTAGGCTTGCCCTTAAGTATGCGTCGAAGCTCATCCGCGAGCGCGCTGTTCTCAGGCGCTACGGGATTTGTATTTCTGACAGCTCCCGGCTGCCTAACGTTGTGACTGTCTCTGCTAGCTGGTCTCATAGTTTATTATTCTACCATAATTACTGTAAAGAACGCCCCTGCCGTGTTACAATCTCATCTATGGGTTTAAAGGAAACAATTACAATTACTGCCCTCGGCAACGAAGGACAGGGTGTCGGCGACCTCTCTTCAGGCAAGAAGATTTTCGTGCCTGCCGTGCTTCCTGAAGAAGTATGCGAAGTGGAAGTTACGTCCGAGACAGCAAGATATGCGGAGGGCATCTGCACCGAGCTCAAGGTCATGTCGCGCGACAGGATCTTAACTTACGGCAACTTCGTTCCCGGCGCAGACCTTGCACACCTTTCCTATGAGGCAGCACTCGCCTATAAGGAGGACAAAGTCCGCAACTGCCTTATCCACATCGGCAGGCTCCCGGCTGAGACCGTCTACCCTGCGATGAAGCAGATCCTTCCCTGCGTAAACCCGCTTAATTACAGAAATCACATGCAGTACCGTCTCGTCGGCGGCAAGCTGTGCCTCATAAATAACTTCACCAAGATGGCAGAGGATCCCGGCAACCCGATCCTCGAGTACAACATCTTCACAACCTTGAGATATGCCATCGAGAACGTGTTCATGAATGCGCCGACCAACCTTTTCGAGGAGGTCGTAATGAGAGGCTCACAGAACACCAAGGACATTCTCCTCGAGTTCGTGTCCGGAAGCAGCGCACCGCATGAGGTCACCATAGGCAACACAAACAAATACGTGGAAACCACGGGCATGATATCCAAGCTCACGGCTGCATGCCAGGCTGAAGGCTACAGGATCACGGGCATCACCCTGAGGATCAGCGCCACAGCGGTAGACAAGAGAACAAGAGGCGGCAAACGCGTACTGATACACGGCAACGACTACTACGAAGAGATTCTTCTCGGACACAAGTTCAGGATCCATGCAGGCGCTTTCTTCCAGGTCAACATCCCCGAGGCAGAACTGCTCTACAAGAGCGCAGCGAGGTTCACGCGGGATGCGGCCTCGATACTTGACCTTTACTGCGGAACGGGCTCGATCGGCCTCTCGCTTATAGGCGCCGGTCAGAAGCTCATCGGTCTCGACACCGTACCCGAAGCCATCCGCGCCGCCAAGGAGAACGCCCTCATGAACGGCATCTCGAACGCGACGTTCTACGTGAAGCCCGCGGAGTCGATCGACTTCGCGACACTCGGACTTCCCGAGCCAATGGTGGTCGTCGTTGACCCCCCTCGCAAGGGTTTGGACCAGCTGCTGATCAGGAAGCTTCTGACATTCCAGCCGTCGAAGATCTGCTACATCTCGTGCGACCCCGCGACAATGTCCCGCGACTTGAGCGCACTCGTAGGTTCAGGAATCTACAGCCTTACATCCGTCCGTCCCGTAGATATGTTCCCCTGGACTCATCATGTTGAGACGTGCGTTTTATTGTCCAAACTTTCTGAGGCACCTAAATTACAGGTAAACATCAAAATGTCGGAGCTCGATCTGACTAGCGCAGAAGCCAAGGCAACGTATAAGGAGATCCAGGACTGGGTGCAGGAGAAGTACGGATTTCATGTGACAAATCTGAACATTGCTCAGGTAAAGCAGAAGCATGGAATCATAGAAAGAGAGAATTATAATAAGCCAAAGTCAGTGGATAGCAGA
>OMWK01000021.1 GCA_900314745.1 uncultured Eubacteriales bacterium
ATATGCCATGCAGCCCAAGGACGGCAATGGCCAATTGAATCACACCGAGTATCGCCCTCTCGAGGGATTTATCCTGGCAGTGACCCCATTCAACTTCACATCTATTGCCAGCAACCTGTGCATGACACCCGTGCTGATGGGTAACGTGGCACTGTGGAAGCCATCGACCACTGCCTTGCTGAGCAACTATTACCTAATGCAACTTTACAAAGAGGCTGGCTTGCCCGATGGCGTTGTGAACTTCCTGCCTGGCAGTGGCGCGCTCATTGGCGAGGTTGCCACTAGCTCTAAATATTTCTCAGGAATACACTTCACCGGTAGCACTGCCACCTTCCAGTCGCTATGGAAACAAGCGAGCATGAACGTCGACAAGTACATTTCTTACCCCCGCCTCGTGGGCGAGACTGGTGGCAAGGACTTCATCTTCGTTCACCCCAGTGCCGACCCCAAGGCTGTGGCTACTGCCGCCTTCTGTGGAGCTTATGAGTTCCAGGGACAAAAGTGCTCGGCAGCTTCACGCATGTACATTCCCAAGAGCCTGTGGGCAGGTGTCCTCGAGGATATGAAAGCCATGGCAGCCGAAGTTAAGATGGGCGATGTGATGGAACCCAAGAACTTTATCAATGCCGTTATCGACAAAGCCTCGTTCGACAAAGCTAAATCTTACATCGACTATGCTAACGACGCTAATGATGCCCAGGTGGTGATGGGTGGCAAGTGCGATTGCAGCAAGGGCTGGTTTGTTGAGCCCACTGTTATCGAGACCAGCAATCCTCACTTCAAGTCGATGGAAGAGGAAATCTTTGCTCCTGTGCTCACTGTTTACCCCTACGACGACGAGAAGTGGGAAGAGATAGCTGGCATTTGCAACGAGACTTCTCCTTATGGCTTGACAGGAGCCGTGTTTGGCCGCGACCGCATGGCGGTAGAGAAGATTACCGAAATCCTGAGCTACGCCGCCGGAAACTTCTACATCAACGACAAGCCAACTGGTGCAGTGGTTGGTATGCAACCCTTCGGTGGTGCTCGCGCTAGTGGTACTAACGACAAGGCTGGTGGTGAGTTTAACCTCATTCGCTGGATTATCCCGCGCGTTATTAAGGAGACCTTGGTATCGCCTACCGACTACCGCTACACCTATATGAAATAAAAAGCAATTAAAATATCAACACTATTAATCTATAAAACAACAATTTTAACCCTTAGCTCTGCAATCATGTCACACGTGTGGCGTGATTGCCGACGCTAGGGTGAAAAAACTGTATGGACACAAAACAACTAACTCCCTGTGAGGTAAATGTAAGTTCCGAAACTGGTCGCCTGCGGGCTGTGCTGTTGCATCGCCCTGGAGTGGAAATAGAGCGCATGACACCACTTAATGCCGCCCAAGCTCTCTATAGCGATATCCTAAACAAGCCTATTGTAGACAATGAGTATTCCAACTTTTGTGGAGTTCTAGAGCGCTGGACTCAGGTCTACTATGTTCAAGACATCCTGGAACAACTGCTCAAAGATGAAGACGTGAGAAATCGCTTGCTGAATGACAGCCTGAAAGGATGTGATCAAAAAACAGCTCGTGTGATAGAAGAAATGACTGGTGGTGATCCCAAGCGTCTGGCTCAGGTGCTAATCGAGGGTTGTGAGAACCCATCGTGGGATGGCGAGAGCGAGAATCGCTACCTGCTCAAGCCGCTTTACAACTTGTTCTTCACACGCGACGCATCGTCGACTGTCTATAACCGCGTGCTCATCAACTCCATGAGCTTTGAGGTTAGAGAGCGTGAGTCGCTCATCTATGAGGCTATCTTCCGCCACTTCTTTGGGGTTGAGACTCTCAATGCCATGGCATGGAACCCCTATGCTCGCACTGAGGGTGGGGATGTGCAGATTGCTAGTCCCGACACGCTGTGCATAGGTCAGGGCATTCGCACCAACCGCAAGGGCATCGACTATCTTGCGCAGACCTTTGCCCGCGAGCGCGAGCACTTTAACATTGTGGTGCAAGAGTTGCCCATGGAGCCGGAGTCGTTCATCCACCTCGACATGGTGTTTACTTTCCTGGGTAAGCACCAGTGCATGGCTTTTGAGCCCATGCTTACCAAGAAAGGACTCTTTGCAGGTAAAAACACCGTTGTTATCAATATTGACCACGGTAAGATAAGCTACAAAAATGTGCCGCACAGTGGCGCCAACTTCTTCTCAATGGGCGATGGTAAGGTACTGGGTTATCGACGCAACACCCACACCATCGACGCCCTTGATCGTGCGGGATTTGCCGTGCTCAATGCCGAGGACATCGTCGCTGGCAAGGTTGACATGAATAGCTACGACAAGTTTGTGGCAGCCTTCCCTGGCAGTGAGCTTCCCCGCGCTGGCGGTGGCGCACGTTGCATGACAATGCCCATCCTGCGTGATTAATCACTATTCAAGACTTACAATAAAATAACCCGAGTTGTCTATTCTATGACAACTCGGGTTAAATGTTTGTGTGCGTGACGATATTACCAGATGATGGTGCGGTCTTTCTCATCGAGCCACATCTTGGCACCAGGCTTGATGTCGAAAGCCTTAAAGAAGGTCTCGACAACCTTGCCGGGCGAAGATATCTTGGCAAATGCGATGAACTCATCGCTGAAGACGATATCAGACGCTACCTCACGGCATGTCTTGCGAAGGTAGATGATATCGGAAGCGATGGCCTGTATCTCGGCATCGGAAGGCGGGAAAACGGTGAAGTTCCTGTAAAGATTGGAAACATAATTCACTGCTGCATCTGTAACGGGAAGATCTACCGTAGGAACTGCGGTACTTCCGGAATAGATACCTGCGGAAGCGCATACATTGGCCCATTCAACAGAATTGATGAAGCCGGACATGATCTCGCGTCTTCCGGCACCGCCTGCAAGGGCAGTAACCCAGACATCCATTCCCGCAGGATCGGGATCGCGGTTAAAAAATACGTGATATAGAGTATTTACATAAGATGCGTCATCAGTTGCCATGTTTACATACTCATCCGAGAAGAGTATTCCCTCGGCAACCTGGGCGCCGTTAACCTCTCCGTAGAGAAGTTTGTTGCACCAGTCATTAAATCCAGCTGCATCCGGAACCCTGCCAAGAGCATAACCGTAAAGTCGGTTAACGAATTCTCCGGCACCGGGATTAACTGCAGCACTCACCTTCCCCGTCATCAGGGGAATCTGAATAAATATTATGATCGCCGCGACTACAGCCGCTATTTTTATTAATACTTTACGCATGTGCATATAATATCATCATTTACATATTAATATGTAAGAAAAATTAGACAAATTAGGTAAAAAAATATCCCGAATCCTTGTGGATTCGGGATTGAACTGGTGCGGTCAACGAGACTTGAACTCGTATGGGGTTAACCACACGCCCCTCAAACGTGCGCGTCTGCCAGTTCCGCCATGACCGCGTCTTGCCGTTCAAATGCTAGAGAATAATATCATTGTAAAAAGGTTGTGTCAAGCAAGTTATCACTAATTTATTCGGTTATACTTATTCATGCAGAAATAATCGAAAAATATTTCAAAACAGAGCGAATAATCCATATCGACCGTGTACTGGACAGCGTTCTCTCTGCTTAAGAACGAAGCGGACTCAGAAGATATCGTTCAGGACACCTTCGTATCCTTCATAAATTCTTACAGCGGTTTGACAGATACAACCAAAGCCGTTCCCCTTCTTAAGAAGATGGCGGCCAACAAGTCCCTTAACAAGCTTACAAGAACAAGGACTGTCAATACCGGCGACGAGTTTCTCGATACCGTTGAAGCAACTCCCGAGGACTTCCTCCCCGATTCGGTCATTGAATCAGAAGAAATGCGCAAGGTCATCATGGATATTATTATGAGTTCACTCTCTGACGATATCAGAAGAACTCTGATACTGTTCTACTTCGATGAGATGAGCACAAAGGAAATCGCGGAAGCTTTGGATGTACCTCAGGGCACTGTCCTAAGACGCCTTAACTTCGCAAGGAACAAGATCAAGAAGGAGGTAGAGAAATATGAGAAAGATAACGACACCAAAGTATTTGGCATGGCAGCACCTCTGTTAAGCAGACTTCTCACGATTGAAGCGGAGAAGACACCCTTTAAACCCATGCAGGCTTCGCTCAAAGCTCTTTCCGCATCAAAAGAGATACCGAAGACAGACGGCTTAAGCAGGAAAGAAAGCCCTGACACAACAAAAGGAACATCGAAAGGAACAAAAGTTATGAGCAAAAAGCTGATCGCAGGCTGTATAGCAGGCACCGTAGCAGTAGCTGCAGCAGTTACCGGAATTATTCTGGTTAATTCAAACAAAGACAAATCTTCAGAACCCGTTCTGCCGGAGGAGACTTCCGTCACAGAAGTTTCCGTCTTTGAGACTTCTGCTGAGACAGAAGCTGAGACTTCAATCGAGGCAGTGGCAGAGACAGAGGTTCAGAACGAATCAGGCTGCGATATCAGCCTGATCTATGGTCTTGGCAGATACAGTCTGTTTGTAGTTAACCAGACCGCATCAGGAAACACTGGCGAGGATGTTTCCGGAGCCTGGGCAACATATGCTGCCGTAGATACCGGCGAAGGATATGAACTTACAGGCACCGTAATAGTTCCTAATATAATCCCTGCCGAGGGGAATGCATATCTGGAGGATGGTGTGGAGTCGTTTACCAATGATATGGGCATGACATATTATGTCACTGATTTTTATTGGACTGACGCAGCCGAGACTAATCCCCACCCCTATTACACTCTGGTTGACGAAGCCGGAAATGAGTATTCAATGGGATATGATCTGGCTCCCGGAATGTATTGGGATGTATGGGGATACAGAATGTTTCCCAATATTGTATTTGAAGACGTGACGATATTTGTTCCTTATGGAGCAGCTCCGGATGACCGTGCCGTAGAGGGCAATATCAACGAGCTTCTTAATTCTAACGGTGTTCCTGCGAACGGATTCGGCATAAAATTAGATGAAGAAGGCAATCTTACCGATATAGCAATGTATAATAATGCCGGATTTACCGAGGGGGATCTTAACAATGACTAACAAACTATTTAAGACCATAAGTTTCTGGACATGCATAGCTGCTCTTGTGTTATGTCTTGCAAATACCGTTATCACCTTCATATCAGAGATGGAAAGCGGTGATGTATTCAGCAATCTCATGAGTCATGGCTTCGAGACCATCTGGTACAAATTAAGCCTCATCCTCATCGCATTAGGGTTAGTGATTCTTTTTATCTCATATTTCCTGAATAACGGTATTGTCAAAAGAATAATAATGGCTGTTATGCTGGTCCTTCAGGCGATCGGTCTTTCATACGCCCTGTTTATTGATAACTACAACGGATCCTGGCGTCCCGACCGTTCAACCGTTGGCGTTTTGGAGAAGATGTTCTATATCGCGGTCATAGTATTCTGCGCGGCTTCACTGGTCTCCCTGATCTTCTGGCTCATAGATTCCAATCACCGCAAGGATTTCTTAAGGCTTCTTGTATTCGCAGCCATCACAGGCGCAGGAGTCTTCAGCGTATTCATCGCAATTATCGCACTTGTATTATTCATTGTTATCAAAATCAAAGGAGGTTCCTCAGGTTCATCATCCGTCTCATCGTCACCTGCTCCGGTCAAGGTTCCTTCCAAGCCGCAGGTTAATGAGAGCACCAAGGCATCTGATGATCTCGCCAGGGAATTCGACGCCAGATATGAAAGAGAATACCAGAGGATAACAGGAAGTTCCCCTGCGTGGCTCGACTTTAAGATCATTAAGGACGGCCCGATGAACGACGCCGTCAGGGAGCTTCGTAAGACAATGCAGGCGGAAGCCAAGAGCAAAGGCATCAGAAGCAAGTGGTTCTGACAAATCAGCAAAGATATAAGAAGCCCCGTAAACACTAAGTTTACGGGGCTTATCTTATGTGGTGAGCCATGGGGGACTCGAACCTCCGGCCCACAGCTTAGAAGGCTGTTGCTCTATCCAGCTGAGCTAATGACCCACATACGTCAAAAGTAATTTGACCAAGTGATTTTATACCATAATCTTCTAATTGGCAACCACTTTATGTTTCTTTCATTTCAACAAGTTTTGTAAAGCCGCAATATGAGCATGTCGCCTTGCGAAGAGAATCATCCGGAATGAGCTTGCCGCCGCAGGTCGGACAGATGAGACTTACGGAGAGCGGCATCATATGCAGATCCTTGAAGTGGTATCCCGTCCTGCCCTCAACATATAACTTCAATCCATCGACAGCAGACTTCTCCGCAGGGGTCACTCCATCTACCTTGGAGATGTACTCTGCTCTTAACACCATGCTTACCAGCGCTTCTTTGTCAGCGCGGTCAAGGTACACCTTGAGCTCATCGAAAGTAATACTCCTGTATGTCATCAGTTCATCAAGCGCTCCCCTGTATTCGTCGGGAATGCTCGTCGTTGCCCTGATGTTCTCGATCCTCTTGGTGATAGCACTCGCTTCCTCTCTCGAGATATTGCCGTCGATGCCGGCGATATACCAGCTCATCGCGATACCCGCCTTAATCGTATTGCAGTACTTATCATCAAATATCTTCTCGGCTACCGCAGCCTTATGAGCCTCCGCCTGCGCCTTCAGTCTGTTGGTCTCCTCTATGACTCTCTTCTGACGCGCCGCTTCTTCCATCTGCTTCTTCTGAAGTTCATAAGCCTTCAACTTGGCTTCCGCTTCAGCCTTCCTCGCTGCAGCGGCTTTGTTGTCAGCCTCCATCAGGGAAGACACGGCTCCTGCGGCAAGATTACCTGCGAGATCATTCAAAAACTTCAATCCGAATGCCATACTATCTATCTCCTCATAAGATGCTAATTACAATGAATTATAATATAATCTTGATAGAAATTGAATTGAGAGGTGCTGTATGTCCACAGATAATCAATCCTCAATAAGCCTGCTCTTCCCCTCTTCAAACGCAACATATAAGACGCTGAGTGATACTACGATTCACGATCTTGGCATCGACACCATAACCACACAGATAACGGGTGACGCCAAGGGGCAGCAGATGATAATCCGCGTCCTTTCCAGGATGACTTCAGATGAATCCGTAGCAAGATACAGGCAGGAGATCTTTGACGATATCTATAATATGCCTAAGATGAGACAGAGGCTTCTTGAGCTGATGAACGAGATCGATTATCTCAAGGATTACGGCACATGGCGTAAGAACGCCGAGGAGAAGCCGGGACTTTGGGATCTCATGCACAGATTAGATGAACTTAAGACCTTCATAACCTGCGTCGAATCGCTTCACGACTGCCTGTCTGATTCAGGAATAAAGTCCAGGGGACTTAAGGACCTTCTCACTTACATCGACACCCTCTATACCGACGCGAACTTCGCTTCGATGAAGAAAGACATCGAGAACATAAGCGTAGATGCGAACTCCATCCGAAGCGTCACAATCGGAATCAATGTCAATTCGAGATTCGAAGCGGAGAGCTTAGGCCTTATCTCAGTAAACGCCAAACCCTTCAGAAAATCAGGCATCGTCAGCAGCTTCGCGGATGCGGTAGCAGCCAGAGACAGGCTCAACGAGGACACAAAATGGGACGGCGAGCTTCGATACGAACCTGCTGATACACCCGGCGCAGAAGGCGCTCTGGACAAGATCAATTCGACTTTGACCGATGCCATCAATTACACGAGTGTCATCGGCAACAAGTCCTCGCTCGCCAAGATTCCGGACGGAGACGGCACTTCCAATTCGACATTCTATCTGTCGAACATAGCCACAAAAATGATGAGCCATCTCGTTAAGAAGCTGCGCTCAGTTCTGTCCGCTTACTCCGACATATCTATCGTGACCATATCCAAGCTGATCCCGGAGCTTACATACTACATCGACTTCTCCGAGTTCATTTCTAAAGCCCGGGCGAAAGGCATGCACTTTTGCAAGTCAGAACCCGTCGGCACGGATAACGGCATCAGCACGATGAATGCCAAAGGCTTTTACAACCTTAAGCTCGCTTCTTCTCTTGCAAGCAGCGACGAAGTCGTGGACAACGACCTGATTTTCGATAAGGACCACGTCATCTTCCTTCTCACGGGAGCCAACCGCGGAGGCAAGACGACACTGACGCAGGCAGTGGGACTTCTATTCGCGCTCGCGCAGGGCGGCATATACGTGCCGGCAGACTCCTTCAGCTACTCCCCCGTCGACTCGATATTCACGCACTTTCCTGCAGATGAGGACAAGACCATGGATCTCGGCCGTCTCGGAGAGGAATGCGTCAGATTCAGAGAGATATTTGAAGAAGCTTCCGCATCGAGCCTTGTACTTCTTAATGAGAGTTTCTCCACGACGTCATTCGAAGAGGGATACTACATCGCAGTTGATGCCGTGCGCGCTTTAAGACTTAAGGGCAGCCGCACCATCTACAACACGCACATGCACAAACTCGCCGAGAACGCATCCGAATTCAACGTCTCATCGATAGTCATGGCAAGCGAAGAAGGAAAGCGCTCCTACAAAGTCGTTGAGAAGGCGCCGGAAGGCTCATCCTACGCACGCGATATCGCAGCGAAATACGGCGTTACTTACGAGATGCTTACCGGGGAATAAGTAATCACTCTTCAGGGAAGAACTCGAGGATATCTCCGTCATCACCTGAGTCTTCAGACGAGTCACCGCAGGAACCAAGCACGTTCCTGATATCTTACCTGTTCCAGACGAAGGAGTTTACAGCTTCTTCCGCAACGTCCATCGAATGATCTTCCTCTGCCTCATCAAAATCATATATCGCAAGGGAGAACATTACATACTCATGATCTCCGCAGACATACCACTGATAGATATTGAAGTCCTCCATTTCAAGATCGAATCTGTAAACCTGATTCTCACCGAATGTGCCATACTCTGTCATAGAGGCTGTACCGTTATATGCAGCAGCCTGACCATGAATCTGCTGAAGAATTGCAGTTGCAAAATCATCGTCCTCATCCGGCCCGTAATAATTCGTATCATGAGACACCGCAAGATTATTCGGCGGTGTCTGTGAATCCTCATTGCCTTCCGCACAATATGAATAATAATCAGGGGGCGTGCTGTGAGACTCAACCTCAACCCATCCGTAACCTATTGTATAAGTGCCAAATTCAGTCTCACACTCGATCTCTCCCGTATCATCACGGGCCGTTTCTTCTGAAGACTCCTCTGCATCATCGCGGTCCCTGTCTCTTCTTGAAGAACGGCGGTAACTGCCGGCACAGCCTGACATGCAAAGAAGCATCGCTGTTATAAGAATTATGGAAACAACAGTCTTAAATCTCTTCACGGAAAACACCTCAGTTATCTTCAGAGAGCGTATATGCAAAACCCGTTATCAAAACCAGGACAAGTGCGAGGATCGTAAGATAGAATCCGAAATTCGTAGTAATCGTAACGGACGTACTATCCGTTCCTGACCCAAACGCCGCGCTCATTATGGTATCAACCTGTCCTGCTGCCATCTCCGCTCTGCCCGCGTTCGCGGAATAGTACCAGAGCAGACCTCCTCCGACTAACGCAGAAATAGTTCCGACCATTGCCGACTGATGCTTATATCCGACAATCGGAAAGATAACACAGCCTAATGCAAGTATCAGAATCAGGAACCCGCCGAATGACGGCATAAACTTGATTATCTCAGTCTCGTTCAAGAAAGATGACTCAATAACCATGGTCTTAAGCGGCAAAAAGCAGCAAATTGTCAGAAGCACTCCGCTAATCAGGAATGCCAGTGCAGTAATCTTGGATTTCCTCATAATATTTATCCCCTTCCCAAAAAGATATGGTACGATTATAAACTAATAAGGAAGAAAAAACACATATGTCAAAGGTTATCGTAGGAATGTCCGGAGGCGTCGACAGCGCCGTTGCGGCATATTTACTTAAGGAGCAGGGCTACGAAGTCATCGGAGTCACTCTGCGTGTATGGGATGACAACGGCGAAGAAGGACGCTGCTGCGAGATTGATGATGCACGCCGATCCTCTCAGATAATAGGAATCAGATACTACCCTCACAACTGCACTTCGCTTTTCGGAAGCTGCGTTGTTGAACCCTTTGTAAAGGCTTACCTTGAAGGACTCACCCCCAACCCATGCATTGAGTGCAACCGTCACGTAAAGTGGGCAAAGCTCATGGAACTCATGAAGGTTTACGAAGCTGATTATGTAGCCACGGGGCACTACGCATACGTGGAGAAGCTCCCTAACGGCAGGTACAGCGTGCGCACTGCGGATCAGGCTTCCAAAGACCAGACATACATGCTCTATAAGCTCACACAGGAGCAGCTTGCTCACACGCTTATGCCTCTCGGAAAGTACACCAAGGATGAGGTGCGCGACATTGCACGCAGGGCCGGGCTTCCATGCGCCGGGAAGGAAGACTCACAGGAGATCTGCTTTGTTACCGATGGAAGGTATTCGGATTTCATTGAAGAGCATGCGGCTTCCACTGTGCCGGGAGAAGGCAATTTTGTGAATGAGGAAGGCAACGTTCTCGGTCGCCACAAGGGCATACATCACTACACCGTGGGACAGCGAAAGGGATTAGGCATAGCCTTGGGGTTCCCCGCTTACGTCACAAAGATCAATCCCGACAGAAACGAGGTTGTTCTCGGTATCGAGCCAGATCTTCTCTCAGACTCGTTTACATGCAGGGACGTTAACTTCATGAGCATAGAGGAACCTTCCGAAGGAACAAGGGTTCCCTGCCTCGTCAAGGCCAGGTATCATCAAAAGCCCATGAAGGCAACACTTGAAACGCTTTCCGAAGGACACGTACGCGTCATCCCGGAAGCACCTCTTAAGAGCGTATGTCCCGGGCAGTCAGCCGTATTCTATGACGATAAAGGCTATGTGATCGGCGGCGGAATAATAGACAGATAAAAACCTTCCGTACACGGAAGGCTTCTGTCATGCTGATTTCACATTCATTGACTTGAGGGATTTCTTCCTCTCGTACATTCTCTGGTCCGCCCTCTCGAATATTGAATCAAAGCAGATGTCTCTTCCCGGACGGTAGATATCAAGTCCCGTGGATATGACGACAAGTCCCTTCCTGTTATTTTCCTCCATCTTACGCTCGAACTCTTCGATCAGGGACTGTCTCTGCTTATAGTCTTCACCTTCGAGAAGAACCACGAACTCATCGCCTCCGATGCGGTAAACGGGACTGTGCTGGAACTGAGCGCATATGAGCTCGCCGCCCGTCTTGATATAACTGTCACCGGCTTCATGTCCGAGATTATCGTTGATCTGCTTAAGGTTATTAAGGTCGCAGACTATGACGCCGAGCTCCTTAAGCTGGAGTGACGATATCTTCTGATCGATATGTTCCTTAGCTTCAGAATAGGCCCGTGCACTCTTAACGCCTGTAAGAGGATCCTTGTACGCTATCTGCTTAGCGGAACCAATGGCCTTACGCTGCTCATTCTTCTCAGCCTGAACTACGAAAGTATGAATGATACATGTGGCAACAAGGCTGCCCATCGAATAATAAGGCATGTAAGGATACAGAGCCTGCATTGCGATGAAACAGCCCATTACAAGTCCGGATATGCCTATCGTACGGTGATGAATTTCTGTATTCCCCTTCGTCTTGATCGCTACTGTAAGTGAATAGCCGGATGTTATAAGGTAAAGTGCAAGCTGTGCAAACAGCATGATGAAGCGGACAAATCCCGTCGTGTACTCACCGTCCGCACTGTATGAGAAAACGATCGGAACGAGGAAATTAATAAGCAGGGAGATTATCGTGAATATGAAGATAAACCATCCGCTCAATGCCACTACAATACTGAATCTGCCGCTCCTGCCAAGATATGCGATTACGAATCTGGTCCAAAGAAGAACCGATAAAGACATGGAGATAAAGAAGACAAGCGTCGAGAGGTAAGGAAGAAAAAGACCTCTGGAGGGATCTATTGAGCCCCATGCAAAATCAGCAATGTAAAAGACCCCGAGGCTGAACAGAAACTGTCTGTACCTATCCATTGATGCAGACAGATTCCTGGAACCTAAGGGTCTCAGATATTCAAGATTTATGATGCAATGTAAAACAAGGGACAGCAATCCGATGCTTGCATAATACATATAGTCACCGCAGTAAAATCAACAAAAATTATTAACTTCTGACAATATGATTATACTATACCCGTTTTACTTTACAATAATAAATGATTACTTAATGTTCTCTCTCCAAGTAGCGGGTTTGAACTCATTTATGATCGGGAGAAGTCTCTGGTCAACATCGATCTTCAGAACAGAATTGAAGTTGTTTGTAGCGATCATCTGACCTGCAAAACCTACTATGACTACTATCTCCTGATCGTTGAAGAAGGACTTAAGCTTACCGAACAGTTCATCTGATACTGAAGTCGGATCCTTAACGATCGATCTTCCGAGTTCAGTTAAGACCTGCTCCTTCTCATCGTATACAAGATTTGCAGGATCAAGTCCAAGGCCCTTGACATCACTGATGAAGAAAAGAGAGCACAGCTGGCATGAATTCGTTGTCGATATTGCATGTGCATAGAGGATTGCATCCTTCTCGCCAATAACCTCAACAAGTCTGTTCCATGATGTGTACCAGGCCATGTATGCGTCATATGTCGCTGCGTCATTAAGAAGGCCTCTCTTCATGTTTGTAACCGCATTTCTTCCTGCGAGCTCGTCATAGCGCTCCTTCTCTGCTCCGGTTACCTCGTTCTGCTCCAAAAGCTTGATTCTTGCCATTTTGTGATTCTCCTTTTTGTATGTAAAATTTATTAAAGTGCCAGTTTAAGTATCTCGACGAACTTCTGCCCGTCCAAAGGAACATAGTGTCCGACCGTTCCGCCTGCTGTTGCACGCTTCGCCATTTCTTCAAAATCCTCATCACCGATACCGAGTTCGGAAAGATGCGTCTTTACACCGAGGCTTCGGAAGAACTTCTCTAGTTCTTCGGCAAGAAGCAGCGCCCTTTCCTTCTCATCGAAATCATATGAATCCTTGCCATAGACTCTCGATGCGAGAAGCGCCGGTCTCCACGGCTTAACTTCGGCCATGTATTTGACCCACGCGACGAATACTATCGCCATTCCCTCTCCGTGCGTGATGTTATACTGCGCAGACAGTTCATGCTCTATACGGTGGGAACCCCAGTCTGCTGTTCTTCCCGCATCAAGGAAGTTGTTGTGAGCCACGCTTGCAAGCCACTGTATCTCAGCTCTCGCATTGATATCCGACGGATCATTCTTAAGTCTTACTGCATTCACCTGAAGAGCCCTGACCGCACCCTCGATGAGATAATCAGTAGTGTCCGAATGCTTCTCATCAGAGAAATATCTCTCCAGAAGATGTGCCAGTACATCTGCGATTCCAACCGACGTCTGATACCAGGGAAGGTTAGCTGTGTATCGGGGATTCATGATTGCAAACTTCGGAATGATCCTGTCATCCTCGAAGCCCTTCTTCCACTCCCCGTAAGAGAGAATGGCTGCATTACTGGTCTCGGAGCCGCTTGAAGCAGTTGTCGCTATGACTCCTACTCCGAGAACAGATTCCGGAACCGTTCCTTTGGAGAAGAAATCCCAGACATCGCCTTCGTACGGTATGCCGAGTGCGACTGCCTTGGCGGTGTCGATGGATGAACCACCACCGACAGCCAGGACAAAGTCAACCTTATCTTCCTTACCTTGGGCAACCAGTTTCCTTACAAGTTCGATCGAAGGATTTGGCACTACCTCCCCGCTCTCGGAGAACTTTATTCCGAGCCGCTTTACGGCGTCCTCGATTACATCGTAAATACCCAAAGTCTTAATGAAGTCACCGCTGTAAACAAGAAGAAGAGATGTGACGTTGTTATCAGAAAGAAGGTCGTATAATTTGTTCTCACTTCCCTCACTGAAAACGATTTTCGCAGGGTTGTAGTACTCGAATCCGATCATGGGGGTAAACTCCTCTACTTATCTTCAGCCGTACAAAGGTACTACAGCACCGTCGTAAGTGTTGTTGATGTACTCTGCGATCTCAGGTCCCTGGAGCAATTCTACGAGAGCCTGGAGTGCAGGGTCGTTCTGATGCTCTGGTGAAGTAGCGATGATGTTGCCGTATGTCTGAGCTGCAAGTCCGTCGTTAGCTTCAACTGCGAGTGCCTGGCTTACGTGAAGTCCGCCCTCGATAGCGTAGTTGCCGTTGATAACTGCTACGTCTACGTCAGGAAGTGCTGCAACAAGCTGCTCGGGTGCAAGCTCTTCGAACTGTATGTTCAAAGGATTCTCTACGATGTCTTCTACAGTTGCGTTGATGCCTGCATCCTCATCGAGTACGAGAAGTCCTTCCTGTGCAAGGAGAAGCAGCGCTCTTGCCTCGTTAGTTACGTTATTGGGTACTGCTACAACGGCTCCGTCCTGAAGGTCGGCAAGGTCTGTTACTCTGCCTGCATATATGCCGAAAGGCTCATAGTGGACAGCACCGATGGACACGAGGTCGGATCCGTTCTCAAGGTTGAACTGCTCAAGATAAGGAACGTGCTGGAAGTAGTTGGCATCAAGTGATCCTTCGATAACTCCGGTGTTGGGTGTTACGGAATCCTCAAGCTGAACGATCTCAAGTGTGATGCCCTGTTCGGCGAGAATCGGCTTTGCGACCTCGAGGATTTCTGAGTGAGGTGTAATGTTGGCTCCTACTGTGATGACAGTGTTCTCACTTGACTCACCAAGCACGGTTTCCTCCGCCCCGTCTGCTGAGCACGCTGCGAAAGAGCTTGCGATCGAAAGTGTTACTGCTGCTGCGATTGCCTTCTTAATGTTCTTGTTCATTTTTGTGATCTCCTTATTTTTCAAAAATGTTTTCTAATCCTGATAGTGGTTGGCATAAAAAAGCCCGGGTGGCGTTCATTTACTCCCGGGCACATGGCATATGTTTTTAAGCATTAAGCTTCAACATCGTTCTGTCTTAAGGCGCGAGCTTATTTTCTGCGCCGAGGCCATCATTTGTGCCCGGGAGTAAAGCATTCGACAACACATCATCATTGTCCCTGTATTAATTGACTTGTACATTACCCACGCCTCCTTTCGTTTGCGATGGTGTTACTTTAACTCTATTCACCTACTGTGTCAATAGGTTTATCATTGGAGAAAGTGATAGCCTGCTATCAATTAAATTGATAACAGGCTTATCTTTCTTATTTAACTATGGTTCCGCCTGTCACGGAATATTGGTCATACCCGCCGAATCCAACTGTCCTGTAACAGCCAGGTAGATTATATAAGCGATCGATCCTATCAGGAGCAGTACGATTATTATGCTGATGACCTTCCCTGCAGGATGCGCCATGTTGATAGTCGAGCCGTAGCCCAAGCGCTTCTCGACATTCAAGCGCGTGTCGTTCTTGTTGTAGTAGAACATGCCGAGTATCCAGTTGTCGTCGTCATCCTGAAGCTCGAGTTCGGTGTCGCGCTCGTATCTTCTCTCGACCTGTCTTTGATTGATGACACCGATTACGACGACAGCCATTATCACTGCTGTGTAACCTAAAGTGCTTATGAGCACTGCCGACTCGCTGTCAGTAAAGAACATCAGGACACTATTTGCGATAAGGTACAGCGCATTCGCCCAGCTAAATGAGATGAACATATCCGCCCATGTCTTTTTCTTTGCTCTGCTGTAGTTCGCATTGATGCTGCTGTCGCGGCTTATTACCATATTTCTTGTGTTGTCCATCATAACGGCGATAGGAATAATGATAGCAGCTACGAACAGGAACGACAGGCTCATTATGGTAAGCGCGTATTTCTCGACAGCGGGGGTTACACCAAAGACGCCAAAGTCTATAAGGACTGCTGCAATCGTGCCGAGAAGTGCGAGTACATTAGGAAGAATGATCCATGCAAGCTTCAGCGCATGCACGGTGTTCGTACTCGTAAGGTCTGTATATGTTACGCCCGACTTCGTTATGCCAAGTTCTTTCTTAAGATTCTTAAGTTCCGTGTTGCCTTTTCCGTAAGGTGCCGCTACCCCAAACAGCGCGAAAACAAGAAGTATCCAGGCAATTAGCGTGCCGCCGTTAACAGGCAGGAACAGCATGATGATGCTTAAGATCACAACAATTGCCGTAATGATGAGGCCGCCCTTACGTGCGGAACTTACTATCGCATCAAACTTCTCCTGTCCTTTACCCTCATGAAACTTCGGGTTATCTCTTACGCCGAAGATCATTTTCTTCTTTCCGGGGTTCTTGGAGAAACCCAGCATATACATGAGAATAACTGAAGGAACTATGCAGACAAACATTATTACTTTAATAAGCCATGTCATAACTCTACCTCCTATTCTCAATAGAACTCATCTATGAGTTTCTTCAGCACGTCTTTGCCGACGCCTGATAATCTTGCTTCTGATACGATGCGGCGAAGCTGCAATTTGTTCTCTTCACTTATTACACCGCTTTGTGTGATCTGCTCACGCACTCTCGCACCGTTCTTACGGTCCGTCATGATGTAGCCTTCCTGCTTTAATAGCTGGTAGGTCTTGCTGACCGTCATCGTATTGATTCCTATCTCGAGTGCAAGTGCCCTTACCGTGGGAAGCTGCTCCCCGGGCTTCAATTCGCCCGAGGAGATCCCCATCACAATCTGGTTTCTGATCTGCATATAGATAGGTACATCAGAGTATTCATCTATCCTTATGATCATGATTCCACCTTCTTTCTTCTGATCGACCATGCACCAAGGATCACTGCGAATACGACTAAGGGAATCATAGCGATAAGTCCGTTAGGTAATGGTCCTAATACCATGTACTTGTTGATATCCGGATTATTCGCATTCATGAACAGCTGAGGGATGGTAGCGACCGCATTGAATGATCCGTGTAAAAGCGCTGCATACCAGATACACTTTGTCCTGTAGTAGATGATCTCCTCGAATATACCGAGTACTATACAGCAGATCGTAAATACAGCAAGTCCGAGTACAGGGGCGCCAAGATAGTCAAAGCCATACTCGTAGCCGCCGAATATCATCGCAGGAAAGTGGAATACTCCCCAAATGGTTCCGCCTATAAGCCACGTTCCGACCTTACCGAATCTCTTGTTAAGTTCCGGATACAGGAATCCTCTCCAACCGGCCTCTTCGCCGATTGCTGTAATGATATTTATGAAGGGTGCAATAAGCACTGAGGGAACAAGTTGTACAATCAGGTATGTCTTCATATCCATTCCTGACTGCTCGAGCATCTCCATAAGGTTCACGCCCTGCTCCTCGGCCTGAGCGATCAGCATTGATCCGCTGCCGTCAAACAGATTCGGGAAGATACCGAAGAACAAAGCTGCTCCCAGGGCCATCGGAATGATCATGGCATATGCGCCGAAGAAGAGCCATCCAATATTGCCCTTGAACTTAGGCTTCCAGCCCATGCCCTTCAAGTTTCCGTTAGCGATCAAAGCTGCAAGCAAAGGTGCATACATGCAGATCGCGAGGCAACCCTTAAACACCATCTCCCCCGTCATTCCGGGATTATTAATCATATAAAGAGATCCGATGATCTGCAAAGTCCAAGCGATCACATAGGTGATGCCGACAAACTTGATTACTCTCTTCTTATCCATAATCTGCCGCCTTTCCAAAGCTTCTGTATGCTTTGTATTAGTTCTTGTAATACAGACTATACAGCCTTTAGATTTGCTTGTCAATAGATTCTAGGATGAATCATATTCTTCATGAATCTCTACACTTTGGCTGATTATGAAGAGACTGTTGCAGAAAAAGCCCTGAATTCTTCATGAGCCTCTTCACTTTTCTAATTATGAAGAGACAGTTGAAGAATTCAGGGACTGATTCGATACACGGGGACCGCTAAGGTCCGGATAAATCAAGCTTTACGATGCTTCTTCGACAGCCGTATTCCAAACTCCTGTATCAGCATTACCATGATGATCAGCAAAGTGACCGTCGTCCACAGAACCGGCTTGTCGTAACGGTAGTAGCCATACTGCAGCGCGATAGCGCCGAGACCTCCGCCTCCGATGACACCCGCCATCGCGGAGTAACCGAGTACTGTTGCTACGTTGATTGCTCCACCCTGCAAAAGTGACGGCATTGCCTCAGGAATCACAAAATGAATTATCGTATAAAGAGGCGATGCTCCCATTGAAGTCGCTGCTTCGATGATGCCGGGCTGAACTTCACTTAATGAAGCTTCGACCATCCTTGCAACGATCGG
Source organism: uncultured Eubacteriales bacterium (assembly GCA_900314745.1). GTDB lineage: Bacteria > Bacillota > Clostridia > Saccharofermentanales > Saccharofermentanaceae > Saccharofermentans. The sequence continues at coordinate 18,242 of OMWK01000021.1, forward strand.
GATCGCACCGATAGTAAGAGGCACGATGGCAGCCGTGGTGCCGATCGACTTTCCCACGATTGCACGCGTGAACGGAATCAGCAGCACCAGAAGGATAAGAAACGGCAGAGAACGCGTGATGTTGACTATGGTTCCTATCACGGCATTGACACCGCGGTTCTCGAGAAGTCTCCCCTTTGACGTAGAGTACAGCACCACACCCAGAGGCAGTCCGACAGCGTATGAGAAAAGCGAAGCGAAGAACGTCATGATGAAGGTCTCCCACACACCTGTTATGATCGCATCTTTTATATAATCACTCATTTAACTCACCTCCGTCACGGACAGCCCGCCGTCCCTGAAGAAATCGATCGCGGTCTGCCTCTCTTTCTGACTCTCCGGCAGTTCCACGATCATCTGACCGTAGCCGATGCCGCCGACGCTCTTCGTGTTCGCACTCAGGATGTTGACCTTGATGCCGGTCTTCTCCACGAGGTTCGCGATGAATGGCACACTCGACTGCGTCCCGTCGAAAACAAGTCTTATCACCTTCCCGTCAGGATGAGACGCCTCGAAAGGATTGCTCGGGAACACAAGCTTCTTCGCAGCCTTGCTTTGAGGGTTGGAGAACACTTCCTTTACGTCTCCGATCTCAGCAAGATTACCGTCGTCTATGATCGCGACGCGGTCGCATATCTTCTCGACCACTGCCATCTCATGAGTGATGATTATGATTGTTAACTTGCGTTCTTCGTTAATCTTTTTAAGAAGATCCAGAATCTCACCCGTGATCTTCGGGTCAAGTGCACTTGTCGCCTCGTCGCACAGCAGAACCTTCGGATCAGCCGCAAGTGCGCGGGCTATAGCTACACGTTGCTTTTGACCTCCCGAGAGACGTGCGGGGTACTCGTTACACTTTTCGAGCAGGCCTACGATCTCGAGCATCTGCTCTGCCTTCTTGCGGCGCTTAACGCGGGGCACGCCGATAATCTTCAGCGACTGCTCCACGTTCTGGATTACCGTCCTCTGGTTAAGGAGGTTAAATCCCTGAAATATCATCGATATTGAATGACGAACTTCGCGAAGCTCCGCAGGCTTTAACGCTGCAAGGTCTTTGCCATAGAAGCTGACGGTGCCGGAAGTGACTTCCTCGAGGCGGTTCAAGGTCCTCACAAGCGTTGACTTACCTGCGCCGCTCATACCGATGATGCCGAAGATTTCGCCTTCTTTCACTTCCAGACTCACGCCCTTTAATGCCGTAAATTCCCTGCCGTCATTCTTATAGGTCTTGTAGACATTATTGAGTTCGTAAACGTTTTCCATTAATCAAACAATCCTTTGCTTAAGTAGCGGTCGCCTCTGTCGGGGAATACCGTTACAATGTTTCCTTCTTCAATCTCTTCGGCGAGCTTCAAAGCCGCAGCCAGAGCCGCACCAGAAGACGAGCCTGCGAGAATACCTTCGTGAAGCGCAAGCAATCTCGAAGTCTCGAACGCTTCATCGTCTGTTATCTTGATGACCTTATCCACAAGAGTGATATCCATCGTGTCTGCGATGAAATCGTTACCGATGCCTTCGATGTCGTAATCAAAGTGCTCGCCGCCGCCGATAGTTGAACCGTAGGGATCAGCTAGGACACCTGTAATATTACTGTTCTGTTCCTTAAGATATTTAACAACTCCCGTGAACGTTCCACCTGATCCGGCACCTGCAACGAAATAATCGATCTTGCCGTCGAGCTGGCTGTAGATCTCGGGGCCTGTTGTCTCATAATGCGCAAGAGGATTCGCCGGGTTTCTGAACTGTCTTAGTGAGACCGCACCCTTGGTTCTTCCCAGGATCTCCTCCGCGATACGCTCTGCGCCGAGCATACCGAATTCTCGTGGTGTATGAATGATCTCCGCACCCAGGGCCTTCATGATCTTCTGCTTCTCGATGGAGAACTTCTCGGGCACCGTGAAGATTACGTGAAAGCCCATGTTAAGCGCTGCAATCGCGATACCTATACCAGTGTTTCCTGCTGTGGCATCAACTATCGTGCCACCCTCTTTAAGTATCCCGCGCTTCTTCGCGTCTTCGATCATGTACACACCTACGCGGTCCTTAACGGAGCCTGCGGGGTTCATTAATTCAAGCTTTGCATAAACATTTACTCCGGGCTTAACGCCCATGTGATTTATCTTGAGGATCGGAGTGTTGCCGATCATGTCCTTTACATCCTGATATACGTTGTTCATACCGTTCTCCTGTCCTCTTTACGCCTTCGCGGAATTTAAGATAGCCTGCTTCAAGTCTGCGATCAGATCATCAACATCTTCGATACCTACCGACAGTCTTATGAGCTCATCCACGATGCCTACTTCCTTACGGATGTCCGCGGGGATCGCAGCGTGAGTCATGGACGCGGGATGGCATACGAGCGACTCCACGCCTCCGAGGCTCTCCGCGAGCGTAATGAGCTTAAGCTCCTCGAAAAACCTCTTGTAGTCATACTTCTCATCCAGCACGAAAGAGATCATCGCGCCTGCACCGTCAGCCTGCTTCTTCTGAATCTCGTAGCCGGGGTCAGACTCGAGGCCGGGGTAGTACACCTTGCTTACATAGCCGCTCTCCGAAAGCCAGCGCGCGATCTTGTTCGCGTTCGCAACATGTCTGTCCATTCTTACGCCGAGCGTCTTGATTCCTCTGATGATGAGGAAGCTGTCCCAGGGTGCGAGCACTCCGCCGATAGCATTCTGAAGGTAGTAAAGCCTATCTGCGAGCGCCTTGTCGTTTACCACTACGAAGCCCGAGATCGTGTCGGAGTGTCCGCCCAAGTACTTGGTGCCGCTGTGGATTACGATATCTGCGCCGAGTTCGATCGGGCGCTGCAGATAAGGCGTGAGGAATGTGTTGTCTACGATTACGAGCTTATCGTATTTCTTACCGATCTTAGATACCGCTTCGATGTCCGTGATCGTAAGTAGCGGGTTCGCGGGTGTCTCGATGTAGATCGCCTTAACGTCATCATCGATTGCTGCCTCAACAGCTTCCAGGTCGGATGTGTTTACTATCTTATAAGTGATGCCGAAGTTCTTGAATACGTTATCAAGGATACGGAAAGTACCGCCGTAGATGTTGTCGGAGACGATCAGCTTGTCGCCTGACTTGAACAGCGACAGAACGGTATTGATAGCCGCAAGACCCGATGCGAATGCGAGGCCGTACTGTCCGTGCTCGAGGTCTGCGATGAGCTTCTCGAGAGCGGCACGCGTGGGGTTGCCTGTGCGTGAGTACTCCCAGCCTCTGTTCTTGCCCAAGCCGTCCTGCTTGTAAGTGGATGTCTGATAAACAGGAACGTTGACCGCACCCGTTGTCTCGTCTCCATCGATACCGCCGTGGATAAGAAGTGAATTGATGTTTAATGTTTCCTTGCTCATTTATATTTACCTTCCTTAATTGTTTTTGGTGTTTAAAAAGCCCGGGGCTTCGTTCGGCTCCGGGCGTATTGTCTTAGATATCCTTTATCTCAACATCGTGAAACATGAAGGGACATATCTTCCTTCGCCCGGGAATGATACATTCGACAACACATGTTTCTCATGAAGCTGAGCTCCTCTCGTTTTTCTTATGTCAGTGATTATAATTCTACTTACCTACTGTGTCAATAGGTTAATGAAGAATAATAAAACCGCGTGTAAGTGCAGCTTCTATAGCCGCCCTTATAAAATGAACTGTCTCTTGCCTGCCATGAGATCTCTCCATACAGGAGAGAAACCGCGGAGGTACTCTACAACTTCGCTTACGGAAGCGATGATGTAGTCTGCATCCGCTTCCGTAATATCTTCACCGATCGAGAGTCTTAAAGACCCGTGTGCAACATCATGCACTCTGCCTATGGCAAGAAGCACATGGGAAGGATCAAGAGAACCGGATGTGCATGCACTTCCCGAAGAAGCTGCTATGCCCTTGTCGTCAAGGAGCAGAAGGAGCGATTCGCCCTCTATACCTTCGAAGCAGAAGTTGATGTTTCCGGGAACTCTCCTTGTAAGATCGCCGTTAATTGCCGAGTGAGGGATCTTGTTAAGACCGTCGATGATCCTGTCCCTTATGGGAGTGACCTTCGAATTGTATTCATCAAGTGAAGCGACGGCATCCTTGAGAGCAACTGCCATTGCGGCGATGCCGGGCACATTCTCGGTTCCGGCCCTCTTGCCTCTCTCCTGTGCTCCGCCTTCGATGAGATTAACAAGTCTTATGCCCTTCTTTACGTATAAGAATCCCGTTCCCTTTGGACCGTGGAACTTGTGTCCCGATGCCGAGAGCATATCGATATTGTCGTCAATTACATTTACATTAATATGACCTACTGCCTGAACAGCATCTGTGTGGAAGATTACGCCCTTCTCCCTGCAGATTGCTCCGATCTCACGTATAGGCTGGATTGTACCTATCTCATTATTGACGTACATTACCGTAACAAGACAGGTATCCTCGCGGATAGCATCCATAACCTCTTCCGGTCTTACGATTCCGTTCTCATGAACTTCGAGCAGCGTTACTTCGAATCCCTCCTTCTCGAGTTTATTCAAAGTGTGAAGTATCGCATGATGTTCGAATCTGGTCGAGATGATGTGCTTCTTACCCTTTGCTTCTCCGAGCCTTGCAGCGGTTATCAGAGCCTGGTTATCGGCCTCAGAACCGCCGGATGTAAAGAGGATCTCCCTGGGATCAGAAGATCCGATTGCCGAAGCTACATCCTCTCTTGACTTCTCGAGGACCTCCTTAGCCTTCTGACCAAATGTGTAAAGGCTTGAAGGATTGCCGTATGTATCTTCGATGAGACTTACCATTATATTAATTGCCGCATCGCTCATTTTCGTTGTGGCTGCGTTATCTGCGTATATCAAAGTAAATCTCCTTTTCAAAATAACACGGAGTTATATTATGATTATTTACCTACTGCGTCAATGGGTTATTATTCTTGATTTACCCGACTGCCTACGGGTATAATAGGTTAAATCGTGAGATTAAAGGGGCAATTATAATGATTTCAACAAAAGGAAGATATGCGATCCGCGTTATGCTGGATCTTGCGAAGAACGATAATGGCAACTATATTCCTCTTAAGGACATAGCCGAGCGTCAGGAAATCTCCAAGAAGTATCTTGAGATAATCGTAAAAGAAATGGTCACCGGCGGACTCGTTAAAGGAGCAAGCGGCAAGGGCGGCGGTTATAAGCTCCTTAGAAAACCGGAAGAATACACAATAGGCGAGATATTGGATCTTATGGAAATCACGATGTCATCCGTCGCCTGCCTGGCAGACAATGGTTACGAGTGCCCGAGAATGGAGAAATGCGAGACTCTCCCCATGTGGAAAGAGTTCGACGATATGGTCCACGACTTCTTCTACGGAAGAACGCTTAAGGACATAATGTAATATCTGACAATAACCGCACTTAATCAGTAAGTTCTCCTCTTAATATACCGAGTCCGTGTTCAAGGCTCGGCAGTATGTATTCGAGGCATTCACTGACGGCTTTTGGGCTTCCCGGAAGGTTGATGATCAAAGTTTTTCCGCGGATTACGGACACCCCTCTCGACAGCATCGCATTCGGCGTGATCTTAAGGCTGTAGGCTCTTATCGCTTCGGCTATTCCTGGAGCGTCCTTATCGGCAGCACGCTTCGTGGCTTCAGGCATGGGATCCCTTGGAGAGAAACCCGTGC